>CAVVUH010000001.1:0-261533 GCA_963751315.1 uncultured Actinomycetota bacterium
CTCAGTACCGCCCGAAGACCAGCGCGACGTTGTGTCCGCCAAAGCCGAACGAGTTGTTGATGGCGTATTGGTAGTCGCCATAACGTGGCTCGCCCGCGACGACGTCGAGGTCGATCTCGGGATCGGGGGTGTGATAGTTCAGTGTCGGCGGTATAACGCCATCGCGCAGCGCAAGCACCGTCAGGATCGATTCCAGCGCGCCAACAGAGCCGATGGAGTGACCCAGCGCCCCCTTGGGCGCGTAGACCGCGGCCTGTTCGCATCCGGCGACCCGGATGGCGTTGGCCTCCGCCGTGTCGCCGATTGGTGTTGCGGTTGCGTGCGCGTTGATGTGGTCGATGTCCTTGGGGGACAGACCCGCCAACTCCAGCGAGCGGGCCATCGCCCGTCCGGCACGCACGCCGTCGGGTGCCGGCGCCACCATGTGGAAAGCGTCCGACGTGACGCCGGCACCCATCAACCGGGCCAGCGGCTTGGCGCCACGGGCCTTGGCGTGCTCTTCGGTTTCAATGATCATCATCGCGCCTGCTTCGCCGAACACGAAGCCGTCGCGGTCCTTGTCGAACGGCCGCGACGCTCCTTCAGGATCGTCGTTGCGGGTCGACATGGCCCGCATCATCGAGAACGCCGCGATGGGCAATGCCTCGATGTTGCCCTCGACACCGCCGCACACGGCGAAGTCAGCGTCGCCCATGACGATTTGCCGCCACGCGTGGGCGATGGCCTCCGAGCCCGAAGAACATGCCGACACCGGGGTCATGACCCCGGCGCGGGCCCCGAGCTGCAGCCCTACGGTCGCCGCGGCGCCGTTTGGCATGATCATCTGTACGGCCAGCGGCGACACCTTGCGGGGGCCGCCCTCGTTCATCAGGTCGTAGCTCTCGACAATCCGCTCGGCGCCGCCCAGGCCGGTGCCGACAACCACCGTGAAACGGTCTGGGTCGACCTCGGGGCTACCCGCGCCTTCCCAGAGCTGACCGCTGAGCAGCTTGGCCAGCCGCTGGACGTAGGACATCCGGCGCAAGTCCAGTCGACTCATCTGGTCGTCGACGGATTCCTTGAGGTGCCCACCGATCTTGACGGGCAGGTCCCACTTGGTCACGAACTCGTCTTCGAGCACGCGGATGCCGCTCTCCCCGGCCAGCAAACCCTTCCACGTGCTCTCGATATCCGGCGCGATCGAGGTCGTCGCCGCGACGGCGGTTACCACAACGTTGGGGTAACCGCCGTTAGCAGTGGAAGGTTTGGTCACTGGTGGTCAGCTTCCAGCCTGGCCTTGACGTTGGCGACGGCCTCGGGGTTGTCGGACTCGAACTTCGCGCGCAGCGCCTGGGCGGCCTCGGGGTTCTCTTCCTCGAGCTTCTGGATGTAGTTGACGACGTCACCCACGGTGCGAAGACCGGCCAGGTCCTCGTCGGGGATCTTGACGCCGTACTTGTCCTCGGTCTGCACCGCGATCTCCACCATCGACAGCGAGTCGATGTCGAGGTCGTCGACGAACGACTTCTCCGGGGTGATCTCCGAGGGCTCGATACCGGTGACCTCTTCGATGATTTCGGCGATACCGGCGATGATTTCTTCCTGACTGACAGTCACGTTCAGTTCCCTTCGTAATGTGTTGTGTTACTGCTGACTTGACGTGCGGTATGCGGTTGTAGGGGCGGACAGGTTCGGCTTTGCCTTTTGGGTAGCTACGCACCCAGGGTTTTACAGCTCTGCCAAACCATCCAGGTCTGCGGGAGCCTTGACGGCATGCGTCGGTACCCCGCGAAGTTCACGCTTGGCGATGCCGCTCAGAGCGCCCGCAGGCGGGAACTCGACAACCGCCTTGACATTTCGCTGACGCAAAGTCTCGCTGCACAAGTCCCACCGCACCGGGCGGGTCAACTGCGCGACAAGTTTCTCTATGGCGTCGGCAGCCGACGATACCGGCTGGCCGTCGCGGTTCGACAACAGAACAGCGGTCGGTTCCGCGGCCGCGACGTTCTCTACCGCCGCGGCATACCCGTCGAGAGCGGACGCCATGAATTCGGTGTGAAAGGCTCCGGCGACGCCCAGCGCACGCACCCGGGCCTTCGCCGGTGGGTCTTCGGCAAGCTTGTCCAACGCGCTCAGGCGACCGGCGGCCACAATCTGACCGGCGGCGTTGCGGTTGGCGGGGACCAGGTCGAGATGCTCGAGGCGTGCCAACACCTCGGCTTCGTCACCACCGAGCACGGCGGACATACCAGTGGGCTCATTGGCGCAGGCTTTGGCCATCTCCGCGCCGCGGGTGGCGGCCAGAGCGACGGCGTCGTCAGCGGAGATCACACCTGCGATCGCATAGGCGGCGATCTCACCGACCGAGTGGCCGGCCACGATCAGGTCGTCGCCGGCGCCTGCGAGCACACCGCGCCTGGTCAGCTCCTGGTGAGCCAGCAGCGTGGCCGCGACGACCAGTGGCTGGGTGACCGCGGTGTCGGTGATCTCTTCGGCCGACGCGGTGCTGCCCAGGCGAGCGAGGTCCAGACCGCTGACCGTCGACCACGACGCCATCTTCTCCGCGGCGCCGGGTAGTTCCAGCCACGGCGACAGCATGCCGGGGGTCTGCGATCCCTGTCCGGGCGCAAGTAAAGCAATCACGTGTTTAAGAGAACACTGTGAAGACGGGTTCGCGCGGTGTAACAGATTATGAACCTTGTCTTATGTTTTTGTGGAAACCCCACAAAAAGGCACTCGATGCGACGTATTCGATATCTTGCCGCGATCTGTCAGCCGGTCGCCGTTGCCTGCGATGGCACGACCAGGTCCTTTTCCACCGTCGGCGTGACAGGCGTCACAATGTCGCTGGCGACGCTGGCGTGCTGGGCCTGGTACGCAAGGTGGCCCACGGTCGCGGCCACCCGAAGGACATAGGCGTCGCGCGGCTGGGTGGGATCGCGGCCGGTGAAGTCTGCGATACGCCGCAGTCGGTAGCGCACGGTGTTTGGATGAACGAACAACTTGCGGGCGCAGGCTTCGATCGCACCGCCGCAGTCGAGGTAGGCGTCGAGGGTCTCGGTGAGGGTCGGGCCCGCGTCGCCCAGCGGCCTCATTACGTCGGTGTGCAACGCCGCGATGGCCGACGCGTCGCCCATCAGGGCCCGCTCGGGCAGTAGTTCGCGCGCCAGCACGGGCCGTGGCGCCCCCCGCCAGCCGGCCACGGCGTTCATCCCGGAGATGGCCTCGCTGGCGCTGTGCCAGGCAGCGGTCAGCATCGGCGCGGTCGGGCCGATCACCACCGGGCCGTCGGAGAAGGCGTCCAGCAGATCGCCGAAGACCTTCTCGGTCGGTGTCAACTGGCCGGACACGATCGCCACCAGCCAGGTGCCGTGCACGTCGGTGAGCGCGGCGCGGCCATGGTTTATGGCGATATCCCGAACATCCTGGCTGGCGTGGCTTTCCCGGCCCGGCGCCGGAGTTCCCACCACCACCGTCGCCGGAGCAGTGGTGTCCCAGTTCAGGGCGGCCGCCCGGGACAACAATTCGGGACCGGTGTCGCCGCGCACCACCGCGTCCACGACGCTGGCCTCCATGCGGCTGTCCCAGCTTCCGCGCGCCTCGGCCGCGTCGGCGTAGGCCGTGGCGGCGCTGAAGGCGAGATCGCGGCTGTACTTGAGAATTCCGACCGTCAGCGCGGTCAACTGTTCGTCAGAGCGGGTCAGAGCCGGGGCGACCTCTTCGAAGTACTCCATGGTCACCCGGACCATGTCCACCGAGTGGCGCAACGCGATCCGTCGGGTCAGATCCTGCGGCATCAGTTCGAACGCCCGGGCGGTGTAGTTGACGTTGCTGCTCGGGTCGGTCATCCATTCCACGAAGTTCGCGACGGCGGTCTGCACCACCAGCGCCACGCTGGCCCGCTGGGAGGCTTCCAGCTCGGCGAAGAACGGCAACCTTTCCTTCATTGCCGACACCGCCTGGGTGGAAAACCGGCCGGAATACTGCTTTAACCTCCGCAGCAGCGCCTCCGGAACGCTGTCCAGCAGTTCGAGCGTCGACCGCGGCATCGCAAACTGCTTGTCAGTCACTTCTAAAATCTACCCCAGTTTTGTGGATGGTTCCGCCAAAGACACTCTGTGTTAGGCGCCCGGACCGGGATCGGAGGTCTGCACCGGCGCGGCCTGCACGTCGTCGATCCGATATTGGCGGGCAGCCGTGACCGGTACCAACGGGTCGATCTGGCCGTCGCGTGCCAGGGCTTCCAGCACCGCGACCGCCTGAGATTCGGCGTCGGTGTTGAAGTAGCGGCGGGCGGCCGGCCGGGTGTCGGAGAAGCCGAACCCGTCGGTGCCCAGCGTGACGTAGGTGCCCGGAACCCAGGGCCGGATCTGTTCGGGCACTGCCCGCATCCAGTCCGACACCGCGATGATCGGCCCCGAGCAGTCTGAAAGAGCCTTTGTGACGTAAGCCTGACCGGCCGGGCGGTCCGAGTGACGTAGCTTCTCCTTCTCGACGGCAATGCCGTCGCGGTTCAGCTCGCCCCAACTGGTCACCGACCAGACATCGGCGGCGACATCCCATTCGGCGGCCAGCATCTCGGCGGCTCGCAACGCCGAGGGCATCGCCACCCCGGAAGCCAGGATGTGGGCCGTGTTGGCGCGACCCTCCTTGGCGGCCTGATACCGGTAGATGCCCCGCAGCAGGCCTTCGGGGTCGAAGTTGTCCGGCTCCGGCGGTTGCACATACGGCTCGTTGTAGATGGTGAGGTAGAAGAAGACATTCTCCGGGTTTTCCCCGAACATGCGGGCCAGCCCGCTTTCGATGATGTAGGCGATCTCGTAGGCGAAGGCGGGATCGTAGGCGACCACCGCCGGATTGGTGGCCGCCAGCAGTAGCGACTGGCCGTCGGCGTGCTGCAGGCCTTCGCCGGTCAGCGTGGTGCGCCCGGCGGTGGCCCCGAGCAGGAAGCCGCGCGTCATCTGGTCGGCCGCGGCCCACAGGCCATCGCCGGTGCGTTGGAACCCGAACATGGAATAGAAGATGTAAATCGGGATCATCGGCTCGTTGTGCGTCGCATATGACGTGCCGGCCGCGGTGAACGAAGCGACGGATCCGGCCTCGTTGATGCCCTCGTGCAGGATCTGGCCGATTTCGCTCTCCTTGTACGCCAGCATCAGGTCGGCGTCGACGGCGGTGTAGAGCTGGCCGTTGCGGTTGTAGATCTTCAACGAGGGGAACCACGAGTCCATGCCGAACGTGCGCGCCTCGTCGGGGATGATCGGCACGATGCGCGGCCCAATCTCCTTGTCGCGCAACAGTTCCTTAAAGGTGCGCACCGTTGCCATGGTGGTGGCCACCTCCTGGTGGCCCGACCCGTGCTTCAGTGCCTTGTAAGCCTCTCGGCCCGGCAGGGCCAGCGCCCTGGCCTTGGTGCGCCGCTCGGGCAGGAAGCCGCCCAACGCGCGGCGCCGATCGAGCAGATAGCGGATCTCCGGGGCCTCTGGACCGGGATGGTAGTACGGGGGCAGATAGGGGTCCTGCTCCAGCTGGGCATCGCTGATCGGGATCCGGATGGCATCGCGGAAGTCCTTAAGATCTTGCAGCGCAAGTTTTTTCATCTGGTGCGTCGCGTTGCGGCCTTGGAAGTGGGCACCCAGCGAGTAGCCCTTGATGGTCTTGGCCAGGATCACCGTCGGCTGTCCTCGGTGGTCGACGGCGGCGCGGTAAGCGGCGTAGACCTTGCGGTAGTCGTGGCCGCCGCGCTTGAGGTTCCAGATCTCCGAATCGGTCATCTGCTCGACGAGAGCCTTGGTGCGCGGGTCGCGTCCGAAGAAGTGGTCGCGTACGTAGGCCCCGTCGTTGGCCTTATACGTCTGGTAGTCGCCGTCGGGGGTGGTGTTCATCAGGTTCACCAGTGCACCGTCGCGGTCGGCGTGCAGCAGGGCGTCCCACTCGCGTCCCCAGACCACTTTGATGACGTTCCAGCCGGCCCCGCGGAAGAATGACTCCAGCTCCTGGATGATCTTGCCGTTACCGCGAACCGGGCCGTCGAGGCGCTGCAGGTTGCAGTTGATGACGAAGGTCAAGTTGTCCAACGCCTCGAGCGCGGCGACGTGGGCCAGACCGCGGCTCTCCGGCTCGTCCATCTCGCCGTCGCCGAGGAACGCCCACACGTGCTGGTCGGTGGTGTCCTTGATGCCCCGGTCATGCAGATAGTGGTTGAATCGGGCCTGGTAGATCGCGTTCATCGGACCGAGGCCCATCGACACCGTCGGGAATTCCCAGAAGTCGGGCATCAGGCGCGGATGCGGGTAGGACGGCAGGCCACCGCCGGGATGGCTGTGCTCCTGACGGAAACCGTCCATTTGGTCGGCGGTGAGCCGCCCTTCCAGGAAGGCACGCGCATAAATACCGGGGGAGGCATGGCCCTGGATGAAAACGTGGTCTCCGCCACCCGGATGCGATTTTCCGCGGAAGAAGTGGTTGAAGCCGACTTCGTAGAGCGCCGCAGACGACGCGTAGGTCGAAATGTGGCCGCCCACGCCGACTCCCGGACGCTGGGCGCGATGCACCATGATGGCGGCGTTCCATCTGATCCAAGCCCGGTAGCGGCGCTCGACGTCCTCATCGCCGGGGAACCACGGCTCCAGCTCGGTAGGGATGGTGTTGACGTAGTCGGTGGACGTCAGCGCCGGGATCGCGACGCGCTGCTCACTGGCACGCTCCAGCAGGCGCAACATCAGGTAGCGCGCCCGCGACGGCCCCGAGCGCTCCAGCAGGTCGTCGAAGGACTCCAGCCACTCGGCGGTCTCCTCCGGGTCGATGTCGGGCAGGTAGGACGCCACACCTTCGCGGATTACCCGCACCCGATCGGGCTCGCTTGCGCCGGTTGGGTTTTGCGCCAGATCGTGGCGTACGAACTCGGTAGTCAACTCACTACTCCTTGTTTGACGGGTCGTCTGCTTTTGGCTGATCTCGCCGTCGCCGATTGACGTCCTCGGTCCTGGGTCGGTGCTCTATCGGTCTTGTGGCCCGGTCGGGCCACCCCCTATCGTGCCGCACCTTCGATCGCGCTGCGTAGTCCCCGTCAAGCTGGCTCAAGGCGTTATGGGGTCGGCGGGCAACGGCGGACCAAATCATGACCCGGTAACGTCACGAACCGTGCTGATCGGATGGCGTCGCGGCATACAGCCCGGATCTGGAAGACCGGCGTCTGCCCCGCCGGCCTCGCGGCGACTGCGGGTCGGAGCGCGGGCGATCGGCTGCGTGGCGACAATCCTGATGGGCATCGTCGGGTGTACCAGCGTCACGGATGGCGCGCCGACCGTCGACACCGCAATTGCCCCGGCGTACCGGGCGTCGGTATCCGCGTCGGTATCCGCATCGGCCGCGACGTCAAGTCTGCGGGAATCGCAACGCCAGCAGTCGCTGACAACCCAGGCCGTGGTCCGCGCGTGCGAGTCGTTTGCCGCCACCAGCAAAGACGCCGTCGACAAGGTGAATGACTTTGTCGCCGCGTACAACCAGGGCCGAGACACCACATCCAGCGAAGGTCCCGCCATCGAGGCCCTCAACCACAGCGCCGAACTGGTCGAAGGCAACTCCGGTGGCCCGCTGTCGCAGGATCTGCACCAGGCGCTCAACGCGTATGCCGACGCGGCACGCGACCTGGCGAGCGCCATCCGTGCGCATGGGGCGATGGCAGAGTTCAACCAGCGCGTGAATCAGTTAAACGACACCAAGACCGAAGCCATCAAGCTCTGCCGGGCGTCCCTATGAGATCGCCGGATGTGCAACGCTACGTGCTATGCGACGATAAATGCCATCGCGCGGCGTGCTGACGCTCGAGAGGCTCTGGAACTGACAAGGAGGTCGCACGGTGGTGGCGGCGGATGACGCCCCGAGCTATGCCCGCAAACTGGGCATCCAACGAGGGCAGGTTGTCCAAGAGTGGGGTTGGGACGAAGACACCGACGACGATATCCGCGGCGACGTGGAGGATGCGTCCGGTGGCGAGTTGCTCGACGAAGAGACCGATGAAGTCATAGACGTCGTGATGCTGTGGTGGCGTGACGGCGACGGCGACCTGGTGGACACCTTGATGGATGCGATCGCGGCCCTGGCCGACGACGGAGTGATCTGGGTGCTCACCCCCAAGACCGGCCGGCCCGGTCACGTGTTACCCGCTGAGATCGCGGAGTCTGCGCCCACCGCCGGACTGATGCCGACGTCGTCGGTGAATCTGGGGGACTGGAGCGCAAGCCGGTTGGTGCAGCCGAAGTCGCGGGCCGGTCGCCGCTGATGCTGACAGTCGGTTCTACCGCACCGGACTTCACGCTGCGCGACCAGAACCGACAGCCGGTCACCCTGAGCGATTACCGGGGCGCCAAAAACGCGCTGCTGGTGTTCTTCCCGCTGGCCTTCACCGGCATCTGTCAAGGCGAGCTTGACCAGTTGCGGGATCGTCTGCCCGACTTCGAGAACGACGACAGTGCGGCGCTGGCCATTTCGGTGGGGCCGCCGCCCACTCACAAAGTGTGGGCCGCCGAGAGCGGCTTCCTGTTCCCGGTGCTCTCCGACTTCTGGCCGCACGGCGCGGTCAGCCAGGCCTACGGCGTTTTCAACGACGACGCCGGTATCTCCAACCGCGGCACTTTCGTCGTCGACCGATCCGGGGTCATCCGGTTCGCCGAGATGAAGCAGCCCGGTGAAGTTCGCGATCAGCGACTTTGGACCGATGCGCTGGCCGCGTGCAAGGACTGAACGGTCAGTCGCCGTTTTGGGTGCCAAATGGTCGGGGCGGTATCTTTGCGCGGCACGGGCGCGTAGCTCAGTGGTAGAGCTCTGGTTTTACACACCAGCGGTCGGCGGTTCGATACCGTCCGCGCCCACGGTAACTTCGGTGAGATGACAGCGTCACCTGAAATCCAAGAGATCGCCGTGATAACCGGTGCGTCTACCGGCATTGGCGCGGCAACGGCACGCGAACTGGCCCGGCGTGGGTTTCACGTCCTCGCGGGTGTCCGGCGCGATCGGGACGCCGACGCAATCCGGGGGCCGGGCATCGAGCCGCTGATCATCGACATCACCAACCCGGACCACGTCCGGGCGATGGCTAGTCGAGTGCACGGGGACCCGCAGGGCCGGGCGGTGCGGGCGCTGGTAAACAACGCCGGAATCGGTGTCAACGTACCGGTCGAGGCCTTCGCGATCGATGAGTGGCGACGCCTGTTCGAGGTCAATTTCTTCGGCCACATCGCCGTTACCCAGGCACTCCTGCCGGCCCTGATCCGCAGTAAGGGTCGCGTGGTCAACATCAGCTCCGTGGGCGGCAAGATCGCCATGGCCACCTACGGTCCTTACGCAGGCACGAAATTCGCGCTCGAAGCGGTCAGTGACTCCTTGCGGCGCGAAATCGCCCCGTTCGGCGTCCAAGTGGTCGTGGTCGAACCGGGCGCCGTACGTACGGAAATGCCCGGCCGGGCGATCAGCACCGCCCGTGAGCTGGCGTCGACCATGACGCCCGAGCAAAACCAGCGCTACGCCGGGCTAGTGCACGCCATCACCGCACAGGCCGCGTCGCACACCAACTCGGGCCTACCCGCTGACGCCGCGGCCAAGGTGATCGCCAAGGCGGTGACGGCGCGCAAACCGCGCACTCGCTATACCATCGGCCGCGACGCGGCGCTGATCACCCGCTTGACGCGCATCTTGCCCGATCGGACAACCGACCGTGTCCTTGCCGCCGCGCTGCGTCCCCACTTTCCCAAGGAGAGCAGACCGATCTCGCCGTGGTGCGCACCCTTTTCGCGCGGATGGTGGACCACGTCGGTGTGATCGAGCTTCCCCCACCGATCACCTCACGGCACCAGCACAACCTTGCCGACGTTCTCTCGGGCAGCAAGGATTCGGTGAGCTTCCGGCGCGTCGGCGAACGGCACGGCGGCATGAACCACCGGGGCTGCCGTGCCGTCGGACAGTGCCGCTGACAACGGTTCTATCCAGGGTTCGAGCGTCCCGCGGTCGTCCCACAGCCGCAGCATGTTCAGGCCGATGACGGTCTTGGATTCGTTGAGCTGGTTGATCAGGTTGAACCCGCGCACCATCGCCAGCGCCTGTGGCGCCGCACGCCGCAGCGACCGCTTTTCGCCTTGCTGCAACGATGAGAGGCCGTATGCGACAAGCCGTCCGCCCGGACGTAGCAGGTCGAACGACCGCCGCAACGATGTGCCACCCAACGCGTCCAGCACGATGTCGTACGGTTCCAGCCCTTTCCACCACCCGTCGCGGCGGTAGTCGATGGCACGGTCGATGCCCAGTGCAGCGAGTTGGCTGTGCTTGCTCGGTGATGCGGTGCCGTCCACGATCGCACCTGCGGCCTTGGCCAACTGGACGGCCGCGATGCCGACGCCCCCGGCCGCGGCGTGCACCAGCACTCGCTCGCCGGTGCGCAGCGAGCCGTACCCGTGCAGCGCTGCCCATGCCGTCGCATAGTTGACCGGGACCGCCGCGCCCTGCTCGAAGCTCATCGACTCCGGAAGCACCACGGTGTCGTCCGCGGCGGCATTGACGATTTCGGCATAGCCGCCGAAACGTGTTCCGGCCAAGACGCGCTCGCCTACGCGGGCCGGATCGACGCCGTCTCCGACGGCCTCGATCGTCCCGGCCACCTCATAGCCGACCACACTCGGCACCTTCGGCGCGTCGGGGTACAGCCCGACGCGAGCGAGGTGATCGGCGAAGTTCACTCCCGCCGCGCGCACCGAAATCCGCACCTGGCCCGCCGAAGGCGACGGGGGATCGGGGCGGTCCTGCACCTTGAGCACCGACGGAGGGCCGTGCTTGGTGATGACGACTGCGCGCATCGGCTATAGGTGACTTGCGACGAAACCCGCGGCCTGTGCCGGCATTCCGGAATGCGGATAGGACAGGTGTGCCGCGGAGAACTCCTCGTCGTGGGTCGGCGGCGCCAGAGCCCCGCCTGGGGTGCAGATCGGATCGCCGGGTGCGCACAAGTCAATGGCCTTGGCCCTGTACCACGGGCTGACCGTGCTTACCGGCGCCCCCAGATATCTGTCCGCCGGATTCCCGAAGAGGGCGAGCGCGGCAACGTGATCGGCCTGGTCCGCCGATAGCGTCTCGGGGGCAAAGCCCGCGATCGGGAATTGGGCGATGGTGATCTGATCGATCACCATCGCGCCTTGGGAATATCCCCCGAGCACCATCTTGGTGTTGGGGCAATTCGCGATCATGGACTCGACGTGAGCATTCGCATCACTGGTGCCCGCGTTGGTGGATGGCACGAAGTCCTCTGAGGCGGGGTAGTTGACCGCATACACCCCGATGGACCTGCCCCCAACCTGCGAGCGCAGTGCGTCGAGAAATTCCTGGCCTACCACGCCGACTCCGGGCGGCTCGGTGGTGGCGCGGGCGAACGTCACCTCAACGTCGGGGCACGGTGCAGCGGAAGCGGGGGCGATGTTGATCGGTGCGCTCAGCAGGGCCACCCAGGTGGTCATCACCGCGGCAGCCAGGAGATGCGCGATTCGGCGCGAGCTCACGTCGTAATGCTGACACATTGCGACGGGAATAGGGTACGTTCGCCCCTCCCGCCACTCAGTCCGGCGGCGCGAAGAACTCGAGCGCAATGCCGTCAGGGTCTCGGAAGCTCAATCCCGAGCCGTAGGGCGCGTCGACGATCCCGCCGTGTTGGACGCCGAGCTCGTTGAGTCGGGCCATCCAGGTCTCCAGCTCGGCGCGGTTGGCAGAGCCGAAACCGACGTGGTCCAGGCCCACCCGGAACTCGCTGAACCGCTCGTCGGGGGCCGAAAGCTCGTGCTGGTGGATTCCGAATACCGTGCCGCCGTCAAGCAGCCAAACCAGGTGCCGGAATCCGGCGTCGGTGTGTTCGTCGAGCACCGGGTCGGCGCCGAACAGCGTCCGATACCACGGGCCGCTGATTTTTATGTCGCGCACGGTGATTGCGACGTGGTTGAGTCCGGGGAAAGTCACGGGTCTGCTCCCTTCTGAGCATCAGCGATCGGCGGTCTGATCCTGTCCGCGCTCACAGTGTGATCTACGTCGCAATGCGGGGTCCGGTGAGGCGAGCGCCACATTTACTTCGCGTGACTAATTAGTCATGCTTGGTATATGACTTCACAGCTGACGCCCGAACGCACGACCTCCCTGCCGGCGAAGACCGATGAAGCCCGCGAACGCCCCTTGCTTCTGCAGCCGTGGTTTTTGATGGCGCTGCTGAGCATGGTCGCCATCGTGTTGGTCGTCCTCTTCAACTAGTCACTACACGATTCGCCAGCCGCGCCGGGCACGAAACCGCATGTCCCACAGGTAGAGCCGATAGCCCAAGATCCACGCCTGGTGTGGAATCAGCCGGTCGGCCAGTCGCAGCGCGGCCAACAGCCACTCGAACCGGCGCTGCTGGGATTCGGCCCAGTCCAGCCGCATCATCACGCGGAACTCCGGGGCCAAAAAGCCCGTCGTCGCGAACAGGTTGAACGATCCGGCAAGGGCGTGCAGCGGTCGCGGCAAAAACGCCATCGTCGCCACCCCGTGCAGATGCTCGCGCACCGGGGGATCGATGCGCAGGTCTTCCAGGGAGCGCTTCCAGTAGTCGTCGAACGCGACCCGGCCCGATGGCCACATGTCCTCGCGCACTTGAAGGGTGGTGCCCAGCCGCTTGGCGTCCTGGTAGACGGCATCCGCGGTGGCCTCGTCCAAGGGGCCGTACAGAAACTCGTGCTGGTCGACGAAATAGCGATACAAGCAGGCAGCCACCCATAGCTGCAGCGCGGGATCGAATGCGTTGTAGGACACTGGGCTTGACGACGTCGACCTCACCTGCCGGTGAGCGGTGTCGACGGCAGCGCGGATTAGTTCGCGGTCCGCATCGGTGCCGATGGTCGCCACGGCCAAATACGTGCCGGTGGTACGCGCCCGTTTGAACGGATGCTTATAGACGTTGCCGCTGTCGACCGGGCTTTCCAACACGCCATAGCCGACACCCGGCAACGACAGCTGCATGATCACATTCGCGGCCGGCAGCAACACTGCCGCGGGGTTCAGCAAGTCGGCGACCCGGGTGGCGTGCCGCTTCATCGCGGCCGCTGCTCACCAGAAGGCTCCATCAACCGAGTAGACCACGTGTGAGACGCTGCCGGAATGTTTGGGCCGACGCGGCATCCCCGGCTCGCCGGTGTGCTGGCCAGCTGCCTGGCCGACCTGGTGCTGGCCGACCCGCGGGCGGGGCATCCAGTCGCAGGATTCGGTGCCGCCGCCGCGGCGGTGGAGCGGGTCACCTACCGCGACACCCGGATCGCCGGCGCCGCCCACGTCGGCGTGCTGGTGGGCGCGGTGAGCCTGCTCGGCGCTGCTGTGCAGCGGGTTGCTCGACGGCGCGGTCCGCGGTGGTCAGTCGCCGCGACCGCGGTGGCGACGTGGATAGCGCTGGGCGGAACGTCGCTGGCGCGCACCGGCTTGGCAATGGGCGATCTCTTGAGCCGCGACGATGTGGACGGCGCCAAACGGCTGTTGCCCTCGCTGTGCGGGCGTGACCCGGCGCAGCTCGACGCCGCGGGATTGACGCGGGCATCGCTGGAGTCGGTTGCCGAGAACACCTCGGACGCCCACGTCGCGCCGCTGCTGTGGGTGACGGTGGGCGGCGTGCCCGCGGTCCTCGGATACCGCGCCGTCAACACGCTCGACTCGATGGTCGGCCATCGCTCGCCACGCTATGTCCGATTCGGTTGGGCCGCAGCACGTCTGGATGACGCGGCTAACTATGTCGCCGCGCGGCTGACGGCGGCGCTGGTGGTGTTGTTTGCACCGGTGGTCGGCGGATCGCCGTCGGGTGCGGTGCGTGCCTGGCGTCGTGACGCCGCCCGTCATCCCAGCCCCAACGCCGGCGTCGTGGAGGCGGCATTCGCGGGGGCACTGGGCGTGCGCCTGGGCGGGCCCACGCAGTACCAGTACGAATTGCAGATCCGGCCCACCCTCGGCGAGGGAATGCCGCCATCGGTGGCCGACCTGCGCCGCGCGGTGCGGCTCTCGCGGACGGTGCAGGCGGGTGCGACGTTGCTGTGCCTTGCTGTCAGCGCCGCCGTCCGTAGCGGTCGGTGAGCTTCTCCTCGACGGTCGCGGGCTTAGTGGGCTCCGTGGGCGATGTCTGGCTCTTGTCGACGCGGCGGGCCCGGATCTCGGCGTACACGAAATAGCCCAGCAGGATCGGTGCGATGACGCCGAACGTGATCCACTGGATACCGTAGGACAGGAACGGCCCGGCATCCAGGTGGGGGAGCCCGATCACGCCGAGCCCGCCGGGCTGGTTGTCCACCAATTGCAGATATGACCCGGCCAGTGGGACTCCGGTCAGCGTCGCTATCTGGCCGACATCGATCGAATACACCTGCCGCACACCGTCACTGATAAATGACTCCTTGTCCAGCACCGGCCGCTCGGAGTCGCGCAGCCGCGCCGTGATGGTCACCGTCTCACGCGGAGGCAGCGGGACCGATGGTAGCCGCGACCCCTGCGCGGGCCGCACGTAGCCGCGGTCGACCAAAACGCTGGGGCCGCCGTCGACCATGAAAGGCAGCAGCACCTCCATCGCCGGCTCCCCGTCGGCCACCCGCAGCCGGGCCACCAGCTGTTTATCCGGCAGGTAGTGGCCAGTTGCCGTCACGCTGCGCCACTGCGCGTCAGGTGCCGATGAATCTTGCTGCGGCAACAGGGTTTTCAGCGGCACCGGTGCGGTTGTCAGGGATTGCTGGATCTGGTTGTTCTCCCGAGACGTCTTGGTGTTTTTCCCGAGCTGCCACGGCGCAAGCACGCTGAAACACAAGTAGGCGAACGCGATGACCACCACCGCCAGCGCCACCCAGCCCGGCCGCAGGAGAAACGTGAGCCGACGCATCAGGGAGGTCCGTCTTGGGCGAGTCGCTCGTCGACCCAGTGGTGCACACCCGGCAGAGAGGCCTCGATGGCGGCGAAAACAGCTTCGAAGTCGTCGTGGTCGCCGTAATAGGGGTCGTCGACGTCGAGAACATAAGCGCCGGACCGAGGGTCGAAGGATCGCAGCATCCGGATGTGGTCGGCGTCGATACCAAGTTGCTGGAGAAGCCAGACGTGGTTGCGGGCCAGAGCGACCACCAGGTCGGCTTCGATGTGATCGATGCCGATTTGCGCCGCGCGGTGGTCGGTGGGGTAGCCGTGCGCGCGCAGTACGCGGTTGGCCCGCTCGTCGGCGGACTTGCCCACATGCCAGCCGGCGGTTCCCGCACTGGTCACCCGCACTGCGTCGTGCAGACCGCGCTGGCAGATCTGGTGGGCGAACATCTTCTCGGCCATCGGCGACCGGCAGATGTTGCCGGTACAGACGAACGTGATGTGCAGCTTGCGCTCAGACACCTAACGCCCTCCGCAGTTCGGCAACTGTCGCGACGTGCACCGCACCGCTCGCCGCGGTGGCATCGGCGAAGTCGGCTTGGCCATATCCCCAACCGACCACGACCACGTCGAGGCCATGTGCGGCCGCACCTTCGACATCGTGGAGGCGGTCGCCGACCATGAGCACGCGTTCCGGAAGGGGCTGCAGTTGTGCCAATGCGTGCGCCAGCACGTCAGCCTTGGTGGCGCGGGTGCCGTCGACGCTGGCTCCCGCGACGACCTCGAAGTGCTCGTCAAGCCCGAAATGCGCGAGAATCCGCCGTGCGGTCGGCTCCGCCTTGGAGGTGGCCACGGCGAGCCGGATGCCCGCCGCCCGCAGGTCGGCCAGCAAGGGGCCAATCCCGTCGAAGAGGCTGTTGATCGCCCAGCCGCGGGTGGTGTAGTCGGCACGGTAGGCGGCAATCGCGGCATCGGTGTGCTCGCCCAGCCCCATCGCGGACAAGGTGTGGTGCATCGGCGGGCCGACGATCCGGCTGGTCAGATCGCCCTCGGGCACGGCAGCGCCGATCTCGCCGAGCGCCTGGCGGAAGCTGGACACGATGCCGTCAGCGGAGTCGGTCAGCGTGCCGTCAAGGTCGAAGATCACCAGCTGTGGCTTTGGGACGGCCGGTGACGATGCACGCCGTGAAGCTGCGTGCCGAGGAGGCGGCCAATTTGGCTCAGCCGAAATCCTGCCTGTCACGTCCCCATTGTCCAAGATGGTGCGATCTGCCCTTGACGGTGTCCCGATACCTGGCCTCGTCGCGAAGTCGTTAGTGTTTCAGACGTGGCGAGTCTGGATCCGAGCGCGGCGACTGCGCTCGCGGCGGCGCGCTACCACGGCGATCAGGCCGCCGAACCGGGCATGCTCGATTTCGCCGTCAACGTCCGTCACGCGCAACCGCCGGCCTGGCTGGTGCAGCGGCTGGCCGCACGGTTGCCTGATCTGGCGCATTACCCCGGCGCCGACGACGAGCGCGCGGCGATACAGGCCGTCGCGGACCGTCACGGCCGTGAGCGCGACGAGGTCGCGCTGTTGACCGGGGCCGCCGAGGGATTCGCGTTGCTTCCGAACCTGCGCCCGACCCTGGCGGCGGTGATCGCGCCGTCGTTCACCGAGCCGGCGGTGGCGCTGAGGTCGGCCGGTATCCGCGTGCACCACGTCGTGCTCGATCGGCCGTTCGGCCTGGTCGGCGCGCAGGTGCCCGACGATGCCGATCTCGTCGTGGTAGGCAACCCCACGAACCCGACGTCGGTGCTGCACTCCCGCGAGCAGATCCTCGCGTTACGCCGACCCGGGCGGATCGTCGTGGTGGACGAGGCGTTTGCCGATTCGGTTCCCGGCGAGCCAGAATCGCTGGCCGACGACCCGCGGCCCGACGTGCTGGTATTGCGCAGCCTGACCAAAACGTGGTCGCTGGCGGGCCTGCGGGTGGGCTACGCACTGGGTGCGCCCGAAGTGCTGGCCCGGCTGACCGCTCAACGGGCCCACTGGCCGGTGGGCACGCTGCAACTGACGGCGATCGCGGCGTGCTGTGCGCCCGACGCCGTGGCCGAAGCCGCGGTGGGCGCCGGGCGGCTGGCGGCGCTGCGCACCGAGATGGTGTCCGGCCTGCGGTCAGCGGGTGTCGAACCAGTCGATGGTTGTGCACCATTCGTCCTGTTCACCGTTCCGGATGCCGAATTGGTGCGAAAGCACCTGCACGCCAGTGGAATCGCCGTGCGGCGATGTGACACGTTCGTCGGCTTGGACGGACGGTATCTGCGGGCTGCGGTCCGACCCGAGTGGCCGGTGCTCGTCGAGGTGATCGCCGACATGGCGAAGAGTGGGGCACTTCGATGACCGTGCGGCTGGCCGAGGTCATCGACGTGCTGGACGCGGCCTACCCGCCTCGGCTTGCCCAGTCGTGGGATTCGGTTGGCCTGGTCTGCGGCGATCCCGACGACGTGCTGGGCTCGGTGACGATCGCAGTCGACGCCACGGCTGCGGTGGTCGACGAGGTCCCCGACGGTGGACTGCTGCTGGCTCACCATCCGCTGCTGTTGCGCGGGGTGGACACGGTGGCGGCCAGTACTGCCAAAGGTGCTTTGGTGCACCGGCTGATCCGTTCCGGCCGTTCGCTGTTCACTGCACACACCAACGCCGACTCGGCATCGCCGGGCGTGTCCGACGCATTGGCGCAAGCGCTCGGGTTGACCGTCGAGTCGGTGCTGGAACCGTCGCCCGCGGCGCCCGATCTGGACAAGTGGGTGATATTCGTACCGCCGGAGAATGCGGAGGCGGTGCGGGAGGCGGTTTTCGCGGCCGGCGCCGGAAGAATCGGCGACTATTCCCACTGCAGTTGGAGCGTCACCGGCACCGGCCAGTTTTTGCCGGAGGACGGGGCGTCCCCGGCTATCGGCAGCGTCGGCACCGCGGAGCGCGTGGTCGAGGACCGAGTCGAAGTGATCGCACCTGCGCGGGCACGGCGGGAGGTGCTCGCGGCGATGCGCGCGGCGCATCCCTACGAGGAGCCGGCATTTGACATCGTCGCGCTGGCGCCGCCGCCCGCCGACGTCGGGTTAGGGCGAATAGGATCGTTGATGCAGCCAGAGTCGTTGAACGCGTTCGTCTCCCGCGTCAAGGCTAGCCTGCCGCAAACGTCGTGGGGAGTGCGGGCCGCGGGCGATCCAGACATGGCCGTGTCGCGTGTCGCGGTATGCGGAGGTGCCGGCGACTCGCTGCTAGACACCGCGGCGGCCGCCGGCGTGCAGGCTTATGTCACCGCCGACTTGCGCCATCATCCCGCCGACGAGCACCGTCGCGCTTCCGATGTGGCCTTGATCGATGTCGCGCATTGGGCCAGCGAATACCCTTGGTGTGCACAGGCTGGCGACGTCCTGCGGTCGGCTTTCGGTGCGGCCCTTACGGTACGTGTGTGCTCCATCCGCACGGATCCGTGGAATGTCGACAACGACAACGGGGGTGAGCAGCGATGAAAGCCGCAGTCGCGCAACAGCGCTCGCTGCTGGAAGTTGCGGAGCTGGACGCTGAACTGTCCAGGATCGCGCACCGTGCCAGCCACCTTCCTCAGCGTCAGGATATTGACCGAATGCAAACCGACCAGGCCGCAGCCAATGATCGGCTGGGCGCTCTGCAAATCGCGTTGGAAGACATGGACGCTCAGGTGTCACGGTTCGAGTCGGAGATCGACGCGGTGCGCCAGCGCGAGGACAGGGACCGTTCGTTGCTCCAATCGGTAGCGGACGCCAAGCAATTATCGGAGTTGCAGCACGAGCTGGATACCCTGCAACGCCGCCAGTCCAGCTTGGAAGATTCGCTATTGGAGGTGATGGAACACCGCGAGCAGTTGCAATCGCAACAGACCGCTGCGGCGGCTGCGATTGAAACGCTGCAAGCCGATTTGGCCGCCGCGCAGCAGGCTCTCGACGGCGCACTCGACGACATCGACCAAAATCGACGCGTTCACGCGATGCGGCGCGACGAGCTCACTGCCGCGTTGGATCCCGAGCTGATCGCGCTTTACGAACGACAGCGTGCCGGCGGCGGCCCCGGTGCGGGGCCACTCCTGGGCCGTCGTTGCGGAGCCTGCCGGATCGAGATCGACCGCGGCGAGTTGTCCAGGATCTCGTCGGCCGCAGAAGATGATGTGCTGCGGTGTCCCGAGTGCGGCGCAATCTTGTTGCGAGTCAAAGGCGTTGGTCAGTGATGGTGTTGAAGGTAATTGTCGAAGCCGATGGCGGGTCGCGCGGTAACCCGGGGCCGGCGGGCTACGGGTCGGTGGTCTGGACAGCGGACCGGTCGACCGTTTTGGCTGAGAGCAAGCAGGCGATCGGTCATGCCACCAACAACGTCGCCGAATACCGCGGCCTGATAGCCGGTTTGGAAGAGGCGGCGAAGCTGAAGGCCACTGAGGTCGCGGTGTCGATGGATTCCAAGCTGGTAGTCGAGCAGATGTCCGGGCGCTGGCGCGTCAAGCATCCCGACCTCGCGGAGCTCAACGCCACGGCCCGCGCGCTGGCTTCAGGGTTCGAGCGGGTCGGCTACACATGGGTTCCGCGCGCACAGAACTCCTACGCCGATCGGCTGGCCAACGAGGCGATGGACGCCGCCGCAGCGGCGGAAGAGCAGCCAAAGAACGACGATTCGGCGAGGACGGCGCAACCAAGCGAGAACCCGTCGCCGCCGGGCTGGACCGGCGCGCGCGGTAGTGCCACCCGGCTGTTGTTGCTGCGTCACGGCCAGACCGAGCTGTCGGTGCAGCGGCGTTACTCGGGACGCGGCAATCCGGGGCTCACCGAGCTTGGGCGGCAGCAAGCCGATGCGGCGGCCCGGTATCTCGGCCAGCGCGGCGGGATCTCGGCAGTGGTCGCCTCGCCTCTGCAACGCTGCTACGACACCGCGACGGCGGCGGCCAAAGCCCTGGGCCTGGACTTGACCGTCGACGACGATCTGATCGAGACCGATTTCGGCGCATGGGAAGGCTTGACATTCGCTGAGGCAGCCGAACGCGATCCCGAATTACATCGACGGTGGCTGCGCGACACCAGCACAGAACCCCCGGGTGGGGAAAGCTTCGATCACGTCAACCAGCGGGTCTGCCGGGTGCGGGACCGGATCGTGGCAGAGTACGGCGGCACCACGGTGCTGGTGGTGTCGCATGTGACCCCGATCAAAATGCTGCTGCGACAAGCCCTCGACGTCGGGCCAAGCATCCTTTACCGGCTACATCTGGACCTGGCCTCGTTGAGCATCGCCGAGTTCTACCCGGACGGCGCGTCATCGGTGCGGCTGGTCAACCAGACCGGGTATCTGAGTTAGACGTCGCGGACATCGGGGTAGGCAGGCATTCATGGAGTGGGCGACACATCATGCGGTGGCTATCGGATCGGCACTGCTTGCTGCATTCTTTGCTGCGGTGGGAATTGTTATCCGGCAGCGCGCCATCCAAGAAGAGGCAGCCCACCGGGACGACGCGGGCGCAATTGTGACGTCGTGGGTTCGACAGCCGACATGGTGGGCGGGAACACTGGTTGCGGTCGGCGGGTATGCGTTCCAGGCGACCGCGTTGGCGCACGGATCGTTGTTGCTTGTCCAGCCACTGCTGGTGTCCTCACTGTTGTTTGTGCTGCCGTTGGGTGCGAGGTTCTCCAAACAGCATGTGACTGCAGCTGATTGGTGTTGGGCGCTGCTGCTGACCGCAGCGCTCGTCGTTTTCGTTCTGGTTGGACAGCCGCGCGAAGGCCACTATCGTCCGCCAGTACCCGCGTGGAGCGTGGCGCTGGCCGGCGCAGTCCCGGTGGTGATCCTCTGTGTGGTGGCGGCCCATCGAACCGTTGGCCGAACGCGTGCCATGCTGTTGGCCACCGCCGTCGCTGTGTTGGTGGGCGTGATCGCGGTTCTGACGAAAGTCAGCGTTCACCACCTCGCCATGCACGGGTGGCGTGGGCTACTGACGGTGCCGGCGCCCTATTTGCTCATCGTGCTGGCCGTTGCGGTAACGGTGTTGCAGCAGTCGGCATTTCATGCCGGCGCATTGCAAGCGTCCGTACCAGTCATGCTGGTCGGTGAGCCCATGGTGGCGGTGCTGCTAGGTGTCGTGATACTCGGTGAGCATCTGGCTGTCCGGGGTGCCGGAGCCCTGATACTGGCGGCCGCAGTAACCGCGATGACGGCCGCCACCATCGCGCTGGGCCGCGATTCGGTTCCTCGCACAACGCAGGTTGTCGATCCCTCGGCAGCACTCCCGCAACCGACATCGGATGCGACGTCAACTGGCTAGGTGCCAGGCGATCGGCCGGTCTGGGCATACGCTGCGCCGCTCAGGCGGCGTCGTGAAAGATCAGGCCCAGCGCGTAGCGCTCGCCCGAACGCACGACGGACAAGCCATGGCGTACTGGTGCGGCCGACCAGCCGCGAGCCGACCGCACGGGCCGGTCCCGGGTCGTGAACAGGTAACCATAGCCCTGCGGCAGTTGGGTTGCGGTGCCGCGTGATTGGGCTCGTGGCCGCTGTTCCACGAGCATGAATTCCCCACCGGTGTACTCGGTGTCCGAGCTGCTCAGGTTGATCACCACCTGAAGCGGAAACACCAAGTCCCCGTAGAGGTCTCGGTGCAGAGCATTCCAATCGTTCGTCCCGTATTTGAGCACCAGGGCGGTCGGCCTCGTCTGGCCCGCGGCATGGCACATATTTAGCCATTCGTCCAGGCTGTCCGGCCACGGAGCTTCCCGGCCCAGCTTGGCCCACCAATCCCGGGCGATCGGTAACAGCCGCGGATACAGCGCCTGCTTCAGGTGCTCGATCGGTTCCGGATAAGGCGCGCGGAAATACCGATATTGGCCGGAGCCGTAGCGACGAGGCCCCATGTCGATGGTGGCGCGGAACAGTTGATCTCTGGCGTACAGATTGCGCAGCCGTTTGGCCTCGGTGGGTGTCAAGAGCCGGGGCAGCAGCGCTCCGCCGTAGTCATCGACGGCAGCGGCGATGGACTGCCAGTCGCCGGCGTCGACGCGGTTGTCCCATCGGGTCGCCGGCATCAGCTGTGTCCTCCGTTCGATCTCTCTTCTGTAGACGATAAGGATGCCTCGGACGTGAGGACCATTCTTGTCGGCGCCGTCATATATACTCGAACACATGTTCGATGATTTGGCGATGCTCGATCCCGCCTGCGAGGAATCGGCGCTGGTCGAGCGCATCGCCGAGCTGGAACGGGTCAAATCGGCCGCAGCGGCGGGCCAGGCTCGAGCCGCGGCGGCATTGGACGCGGCACGCCGAGACGCCGAGGCCGCGGCGGGTGTACCGGCCGCGCGGCGCGGACGCGGGGTAGCCAGCGAGATCGCGCTGGCCCGACGAGATTCACCTGCGCGGGGTAGCCGCCATCTCGGCTTCGCCAAAGCGCTGGTGCACGAGATGCCGCACACCCTGGCCGCATTGGAGGCCGGGGTATTGACGGAGTGGCGGGCGACCCTCATTGTGCGCGAAAGCGCCTGCCTGGACGTCGAGGACCGGCGCGCCCTAGATGCCGAGTTGTGCGCCGACCCGGCCGGCCTGGACGGCATGGGCGACGCGCGGGTAGCGGCGGCGGCCAAGACGATCGCTTACCGGCTCGATCCGCACGCGGTCGTCGACCGGGCCGCCAAAGCCGAAACCGAACGCACGGTGACCATTCGGCCCGCGCCCGACACGATGACGTATCTGACGGCGCTTTTGCCCGTGGCCCAAGGTGTGTCGGTATACGCGGCGCTGCGACGGGAGGCCGATATCTGCGCGGACGGACGTTCACGTGGCCAGGTGATGGCCGACACGCTAGTCGAGCGGGTCACTGGGCGAACCGCAGCGACGGCCGCGCCGATAGCGGTCAACCTGGTGCTATCGGACGAGACTCTGTTGGGCGGTTCCAGCGCACCCGCAGATGTCTTCGGCTACGGTCCCATCCCGGCGGCGGTCGCCCGCGGACTGGTCATGGGCGCGGTCACGGATCCACGGTCGCGAGCCACGCTGCGTCGGCTCTACGCTGATCCGGGCTCTGGGGGGCTGGTGGCCATGGAGTCGCGGGCCCGGTTGTTTCCTCGCGGGCTGGCTGCCTTTATCGGGCTGCGGGATCAGCGCTGCCGCACGCCCTTCTGCGACGCGCCGATCCGCCACCGCGACCATGCACGACGATGGGCCGATGGCGGCGAAACCAGTGCGGTCAACGGGCTCGGGTTATGCGAGCGATGCAACTACGTCAAAGATGTCGCCGGCTGGCACGTAGAACCGAGCGTCGATGAAATATACAGGCACACAGTGGAATTCATTACTCCGATGGGAGCCCGGTATCGCTCGGGAGCCCCTCGGCTGCCAAGAGCGCCGGTGCGTCCGGAAATCAGTGAGATGGAAATCGCCGTCGGGATAGCAATCTCGGAATTACATGCCGCATAGACAGGCGCTGGCCCCTGCATTGCGCAACGAGTACCGTATTAGCGCGGACGAGTTGGCTGGGCGGCCGCGGCTCGCACATCGAGTCGAGGAAAGTCCGGACTTCACAGAGCAGGGTGATTGCTAACGGCAATCCGAGGTGACTCGCGGGAAAGTGCCACAGAAAATAAACCGCCACCCTCGTGGTGGTAAGGGTGAAACGGTGCGGTAAGAGCGCACCAGCATTCCGGGTGACCGGAATGGCTCGGCAAACCCCACCCGAAGCAAGGCCAAGAAGGCCGCACCACGGTGCGGTCGCGCAGGCGCCAGAGGGTTGCTCGCCCGAGCCTGCGGGTAGGCCGCTTGAGGCACCCGGCGACGGTGTGTCCAGATGGATGGTCGCCGCCGCGCTACCAGGTAGCGCGGGACAGAATCCGGCTTACAGGCCAACTCGCCCGCCCCGCGCCTGTGACCTGTACGTTCAGCTCGTTGCGGGCTTCCCGGTACGCAGTCGGTACGCAGTAGATCCGAGCACCGAGTCAATCGCGTCGCGCGTCCGGTCCACGCGGGGAGGCGAGGACATGTCCTCGTTTCCTCGCCTCAGTCTGCTTGAGTCGGCGAAATAACTGATGCCTGCTGAGCGGTGGCGTCGTGAATTCATCGCGTGCCCGGCGGCTGTCGATGAGATCGCCTGCGGGGTTCCAGCGTTTACGCTCGACATCAGCGGCCCCAGGATCAGGCCCGACGTCGCCTACCGCATCGAATGCGACCGCGCCCAACGCGAACTTGCGTCGGGTTCTGGACCTGCCGACGGTGGTTAGATTCTTCCGTGCCTATGGACGTCCTGTCGTCACTCGGGTTGAATTAGATACCGAGCAGATGACACCGAAGAAATGGAAATCCTGCCGTGCGCACCGGCATCACCAGCCTTGCAGACGATCTGGTTAGCGCCTCGGTGGTGCTGACCGCCGCAATTATTTGCGCTGGCGCGGCAGGCGCCGACCCAAGCCAGCAGGATCAGTTTGTGGCGCTGCTCCAAGCAGATCAGATTCCCCTCATGGATAACTTGCCTGTTCTCGTCGCCCGAGCCCATCAAATTTGTGGCGAACTCAATGGCGGCGCCTCGGTCTATACCGTGGTAAACGAAGAGATGAATAGTATATTCGAGGAAAATCCCCACCTAGAGTCCGCTCGGGTTCATAGAACCGCGATCAGATTCATCGCCGTATCAGCGGAAGTCTACTGCCCAAGCCATCTTACCGATCCGTATGTAAGCGACGACGTCGGCTTTTCTATCCTTGGTCCAGTGTCAGGGGTACGTCACCAGACGTAGACGCGGATTCGCGTTGTGCGGCAAGAGAATCCCACGACACATGTTCGACATGCATTGTTGCGGAACATATGCTTGATATGCAATTTAATACATTGGGAGCACCTTTAGAACTTGGGGAATTAGAGATTGGGAGGAATAGATGACTATGGCGAATACCACCGGATCGGAGAAGCGTCCCATCTTCATGCTTTGCACCGAAGACAAGTCCAAAGAGCAATTGACAGCCGCAGCGCAGGAAGCACTTCGGAAGTACCAGGAAGCCCAACTAAAGCCCGCTGCGCCAGTCAGTGAAACCCCTTCTACCACTTAAACTTTGGGTGAAGCTTGCGAAATTCCTTCTGGCCCCTTAACTTTAGCGATCTGGCTAATCAACTCGTGGTTAGAGAGCCATCGAGTGGGCTACGATCCGTGCTCTGGCAATCATCAGCGACGAGTCGAAAGCTTCTGATCTGTATCGATAGCAGAAACTCAATTTTTTAGCAAACGCCAATCCGAGGACTGTTCGACAGTCCAGATTAGCGCTGCGAGTCAAATCGTCTCGTTTTGTCGCTAACTCCTAACTCCCACAACAGAAGTCGCCACATTTGCGCCCTCGGCCCCCGCTGCCATGATTTGCAGCCTAACGCCCCGCCCTAGACGACCGATCCCTCACCTTCGACCCGACTCGTCAACGGCTGCGCGGTCGGTGACGCGCTCAATCGCGCCCGCCAAGCTCGGCGCGTCGTCGACGGGCAGGGGTACGGCGTGCGGCAGGCTGGCGGCCCGCCATCTCACATTTCCTGCCGGTGCCGGGAGGCAGCCGGTCCGCAGTGGGTCCGCAGTTGGTCCGCAGTAGATTCGTCGGCGGGTTTCATTAGCCAACACAACCAACGCTGTGACCTGCTAACTACCAATAGAGCCAAGACAGCTTGAACCAACAAACGCTCAGATAACAGAAGCCGGCTTACAGGCCAGCTCGCCCGCCCTGTCGGCTCAGCTCGACAGCCTTGCGGACCGATTTAAAGAGCTTGCGCAGCGCTGGCCGGAGGTGCTGGCGGCGTTCGTGCGCCAAGTCGTTCTCCTGCTGGTAGAGCAGTCCATAGGTGAATGTGTCCTCGCCTGCGGCGTGTGCGGCCTCGGCCTGCTGCAGCAGGTGCGCGCGGCTGACCACGCTGTCCTGGTGGTCTCCGAGCAACGACTGTATTTTTTTCGCCCGCTTCGATACCTTCGTCGCGCCCGTCGCCGCAGCTGTGTAGCGAAGTCGCTTGGCACGTTTGCGAATTCGGTGTATCGCGTCGTCGCGATCTTCGTCGCCGGCCCGTTGTGCGGCCTTGGCGGCCTTGTGCACCTTCTTACTGGCGGCGGTCACCGGGTCGGGCTCCTGTTCGGCTGGCGGGACTTTCGCGACCACCGCCTCCAAGGCGTCGAGCAGACGGAAATACCGCGGTTTGCGCAAGGCGGCCAAAGAATGCCGTAGCCCGGTCCGATAGCGTTGTTCGGCACCGTCAATCAATCGTTCCCGGACGGGTCCGCGGACCAGCTCCGGCGGCAAACCGTCCAAGGCACTGCGATAGTGCTCCGCAAGTACCTCGGCGTTGCGGGCTTCGCCCAACACATTGGCCAGCTCGCGCAGCTCGTCGAGGAGGTCATCGGGCAGAGCGAACGAATCGGGCGACGCTTGTAGCAGGCTGCGAATCTTGCGGGTCGTCACCCGCATCTGGTGCACCGCGTCGTCGGCCTCGGCGCGCACCGCGCGGTCCCGCACCAGCAGCTCGTCGAGCTGCTCGGCGACTGCCCGATGTAGCGGGTCGGCGGTGCGGGCAGCCAGGTCGTTCGGAGTCGTGCCGAGCACCCGCGCCAGCTTGGAGCCGTGTCCTGCGGGCGCTGCACCGGCGCCAAGCAGTCGATCGCCTAGCTTGGCCATCAGCTCGGTGTTCGCCGCGGGCTGAGCGAGTTCGAGCTCCCACTCCCGCCACCGCTGCTCGACTTCGGGTGCATTGGGGGTGGCGGCCCTCGACGCGGTGACATGGTCGTCGGCGAATTCAGCCAGCACTGCGTCGTCGGCGCCGTAGAGCTCGTGGACATACCGAGTGGTGGTTATACGCGCGACCGGCCTCAGTGGGCGGTCCCGAACAATTGCCAGCACCACGTCCACCAGCTGGGTCGGCACTTCTTCCTGGATGTCTTCCTCGCTGTCGTTCGCGGTATCCAGCGGTGCGCGAACCTCGGTGCGGGCGTCGGGTCCGGCCGGCAGCTTCAGGTGCCAACCGGCATCGACGCCGCCGGTGCGACGGCGCAACGTGATTCTTCTGGACGCCAGATCACGCGCCGGCGTGTCGAAGTACACGGCGTCCAGTGACTGAGTCGGGAGCCGCTCGACCCGGAGAATGTCCGCCAGACCGGCGAATGATGGCGAGCTGGTGGACTCGCCGACGTCGAACTTGCGCTCTACCTCTAGATGACGCGACGGACTCGGGGCGTTGTCAGGCATCGTCGCTTCTAGTGAATCCTCTGTCGCATGTTCCTTTAGCGTTCCCCAAGAAGCGGCGCCCTAAAAGCTGTGCTCGTCGGCGGGAAACGTCCCGGCGGCGACTTCCTCCGCGTACTGGGTTGCCGCGCGGTGCAATTCGCCCGCGACGTCGCCGAACCGCTTGACGAACCGGGCCGTCTTGCCGCTGGTGAGCCCGGCCATGTCCTGCCAAACCAGCACCTGGGCGTCGCAATTGGGTCCTGCGCCGATGCCGATAGTGGGGATGGTCAGCTTGCCGGTGATCTGGGTGGCGAGCTCGGCCGGCACCATCTCCATGACGACGGAGAACGCACCGGCCTCGGCGACGGCGATCGCGTCGGCGATGGTCTGTTCGGCGGCGTCACCGCGGCCCTGCACCCGGAAACCGCCCAGGGTGTTGACGCTTTGCGGGGTGAAGCCGATATGGGCCATCACCGGAATACCGGCGGCGGTCAGGGTAGCGATCTGCTCAGCGACTCGTTCGCCGCCTTCCAGCTTGACCGCTTGCGCGCCGGCTTCCTTCATGAATCGAGTCGCGGCGCTGAGCGCGGCGGCTGGTCCGGCCTCGTAGCTACCGAACGGCAAGTCGGCCACCACCAGAGCGTGCGGTGCGCCCCGCACCACGCCGCGCACCAACGGAATCAGCTCGTCGATCGAGATCGGCACCGTGGTGTCATAGCCGTAGACGACGTTGGCGGCCGAGTCGCCGACCAGCAGTACCGGGATGCCCGCATCGTCGAAGATTCGGGCGGTCGAGTAGTCGTAAGCCGTCAGCATGGCCCACTTGTGGCCTTCGGCCTTCATCTTCTGCAGGTGATGGACACGGACCTTGGTCCGCGGTGCGGTAGCGCCGTAAACAGCGTGCTCAGACATCATTGTCCCTAAAGTGGTCGGGTCGATCCTCGTGGCCCAGCGGGTCCCCGGGTTCGTCTGACGGTGCCAGTCTGCCACCTGCCGCCGCGGAAGTGCACATCCGGTCCAGTGGACTTCCTCACACCAACATCCATCGTGACCATTCCGGTACCGCGGTGCGGTCCCGCACATAGCATCGGGCGCATGCAGCGGCTCAGCGGACTGGACGCCAGTTTTCTGTACTTGGAGACCCAGTCGCAGCCGCTACATGTGTGTTCGATTCTCGAGCTCGACACGTCCACGATGCCGGGCGGCTACACCTTTGATCGGCTCGGCGACGAGTTGGCGGTCCGGGTCAAGGCCATGCCGCAGTTTCGCGAGAAGCTCGCGGACAGCCCGCTGAACCTCGATCATCCGGTCTGGGTGGACGACAACAACTTCGACGTGAGTCGGCATCTGCACCGCATTGGGCTGCCGCCACCCGGTGGGCGGAACGAGCTGTCCGAGATCTGCGGTCATATCGCCTCTTTGCCGCTGGACCGCACTCGGCCGTTGTGGGAGATGTGGGTCATCGAAGGGGTCGCCGGGACCGATGCCCAGCAAGGTGGCCGTCTGGCGGTGATGACCAAAGTGCATCACGCGTGCGTCGACGGTGTGACCGGTGCGAATTTGATGTCGCAGCTGTGCAGTACCGAAGCCGACGCACCGCCACCCGAACCGATAGAGGGAGTCGGCGACGCCAATCAACTCCAGATCGCGGTCACCGGTTTTGCGAAGTTCGCATCCCGGCCGCTGCACCTGGCCAATGTGCTGCCGAAAACCGTGGAGTCGGTGGTCAAGACAGTGCTGCGGGCGCGTAGCGGGCTGACGATGGCTGCTCCATTCGCGGCGCCACCGACGACCTTCAACGCCAGCATCACCGCGCACCGCAACATCGCCTACGCGCAACTGGATCTCGACGACGTCAAGACCGTCAAGAGCCATTTCGACGTCAAGGTCAACGACGTGGTGATGGCGCTGGTGTCCGGCGTGCTGCGGCAATTTTTGCTCGACCGTGGTGAGCTGCCGGATTCGTCGTTGGTGGCGATGGTACCGGTATCGGTACACGGACGGTCCGATCGCCCTGGGCGCAACCAGGTTTCGGGAATGTTCTCCCGGTTGGAAACCCAGATCGCTGACCCGGCTGAGCGACTCAAGTCCATCGCTGAAGCGAATTCGGTTGCCAAGGAACATAGTTCGGCGATCAGCGCCACACTGCTGCAGGACTGGTCGCAGTTCGCCGCACCGGCGGTGTTCGGTATCGCGATGCGGGCCTACGCCCGCACCAGCTTGACCAAGAGCCGGCCGGTGCACAACCTGGTGGTTTCCAATGTGCCGGGTCCGCAGACGTCGCTGTATCTGCTGGGCAACGAGGTCAAGGCGATGTATCCGCTGGGTCCGATCTTCCACGGCTCGGGCCTGAACATCACCGTGATGTCGTTGAACGGCAAACTGGACGTGGGCCTCATCGCCTGCCCGGAGCTGGTGCCGGACCTGTGGGAGTTGGCCGACGACTTCGCAGTCGGGATGGAAGAACTGCTGCTCGCGACCCGATAGAGCGCCCGGTTGCCGGGGCCATGCGTCAGCGCATGGCAGCATAGGTGGGCATGGGGATCCCTCGCCGCGGCAAGATCGCGCGCACGATGCTGATCTGGACCGCGATGGCAGTCATCGTGGCGACGGTGGCGAGCTGCA
The DNA here is from genome assembly GCA_963751315.1 of uncultured Actinomycetota bacterium. GTDB lineage: Bacteria > Actinomycetota > Actinomycetes > Mycobacteriales > Mycobacteriaceae > Mycobacterium. The sequence continues at coordinate 29,710 of CAVVUH010000001.1, forward strand.
CCCACGTGATCAATGGGCGTGCGGTGCTGTCCGGCCCGCGAATCGGTCAGCCAGTGGAGTGGGGACCGTGTCGTATCTCCGGCGGCGGTACCTCGGTGGTCCGGCTCCCGGGGGGGGCCGAGTGCGGCAAGCTTGCCGTACCCGTCGACTACAGGCACCCCGACGGTGATGCCACGACACTGGGACTGATCAAGTTTCCGGCGACTCGAAACAAAATCGGGTCGCTGCTCATCAATCCCGGCGGACCCGGCGAGTCCGGCATCGAGGCTGCCTTGGGCCTCCTGCAGTCGGTGTCGCCGCGGGTTCGAGAGCGATTCGACCTGGTCGGGTTTGATCCACGCGGGGTGGCGGCTTCGCGGCCGGCGATTTGGTGCAACTCCGACGCCGACAACGACCGGCTGCGCACCTTGCCGCAGGTCGACTACAGCCCGGCGGGGGTGGCGCAGATTGAAGCCGAGACCAAGGCCTTCGTCGGCCGTTGCGTCGACAAAATGGGCAAGAAATTTCTCGCGAACGTCGGAACCGTCAGCGTCGCCCGCGATATGGACGCCATCCGCGAGGCATTGGGCGACAGCAAGCTGACATTCTTGGGCTACTCGTATGGCACCCGAATCGGCGCTGCTTATGCCGAGGCCTACCCGAAGAACGTCCGCGCGATGATCCTGGACGGTGCGGTGGACCCGAATGCCGACTCCATCGAAGCAGATCTGCGTCAAGCCAAGGGCTTTCAGGACGCGTTCAACGACTATGCGAAGGACTGTGCCAAGTCTCCGAACTGTCCGCTGGGCACCGACCCGACCAAAGCCGTTGACGCTTACCACAGATTGGTCAACCCGCTCGTCGACAAGAACAACCCCCTGATCGGCAGGCCGGCACGCACCACAGATCCACGCGGCCTGAGCTACAGCGACGCCATCGTGGGCACAATCATGGCGCTGTACTCGCCGACCTTCTGGCATCACTTGACCGAGGGATTGACCGAGCTGGCCGGCCACCGCGGCGATACCCTGCTTGAGCTGGCCGACCTGTACATGCGCCGCGACAAGCACGGTCACTACACCGACGCCACCGATGCCAGGGTGGCGATCAACTGCGTCGACGAGCCGCCGGTCAAGGATCGCGCCAAGGTCATCGACGAAGACCGCCGCTCGCGCCAGGTTGCACCGTTCATGAGCTACGGGAACTTCACCGGCGACGCACCATTGGGCACCTGCGCGTTCTGGCCGGTGCCGCCGACCAGTAAGCCGCACGCCATCTCTGCTCCCGGTCTGGTGCCGACCCTGGTGGTGTCGACCACCGGGGACCCGGCGACGCCGTATCAAGCCGGCGTCGACTTGGCGAATGAGCTGCACGGTTCGCTACTCACCTTCCACGGCACCCAGCACACGGTGGTCTTCCAGGGCAACAGGTGTGTCGACGACTATGCGACGGCATACCTCGTCGGCGGCGCGGTGCCGGCGAATGGTGCGAAATGTTAGGTGCGCGCAGGAGATAACGGGCGCGCAGGAGATAACGAGACCAAGGTGTGACCATTGGGGATCATTACCCGTGGCCGATGCGTGGGACGATTGGCAGCCATGTGGCGCATGAGACGGGTGTTCTCTGCGTTGCTTTCGTTGGCGTTCCCGGTAGTGGCAGCCGTGGCAACGACGCCGTTAGCAAGCGCGACACCGGAATCCGATGCCGGCCCAACGCCGAGTTCGGCGGTGCCGCAGCCGTCGTCGGCGCCGCAATTGAGTTGGGGCAGCTGCGGACGGTTACTCAGTCACCCTAAAGACGTTCCCAGCGCGCAGTGCACCACCGTTCCGGTCCCCGTCGACTACGGCAACCCGGGTGGCGCCCAAGCTGAGCTCTCGGTAATCCGAATTCCGGCGACTGGTCCGCGGATCGGAGCGCTGCTGGTCAATCCTGGTGGGCCCGGGGCCTCGGCGGTCGACATGGTCGCCGCGCTGGGAGCAGAGCTGGCGGACTCCGAGATCAGCCGCCGGTTCGATCTGGTGGGATTCGACCCCCGCGGCGTCGCCCACTCCACGCCGGCGCTGCGTTGCCAGACCGACGCGGATTTCGACGCCTACCGGCGCGAACCGATGGTCGACTACAGCCCGGCGGGCGTGGCACACATCGAAGAGGTGTATCGGCAGCTGGCCCAGCGCTGCCTCACCCGGAATGGGCCCGCGTTCTTGGAGAACGTCGGGACAGCGTCCGTCGCACGTGACATGGATGTGGTGCGGCAGGCGCTGGGCGACGACCAAATCAACTATCTCGGATTCAGCTACGGCACGGAATTGGGGACCGCCTACGTCGAGCGGTTCGGCGAGCACGTTCGGGCGATGGTGTTGGACGGTGCGATCGACCCGAGCGTGGGCCCGATCGACGAGAACATCAACCAGCAGGCCGGGTTTCAGACGGCCTTCAACGATTACGCGGCGGATTGCGCTCGCTCGCCGGACTGCCCGCTGGGCAGCGACCCCAACCAATGGGGCAACCGCTTCCAGCAGCTGGTCGACCCGCTGGTGAGCAAACCCGCCCGGACGTCGGATCCACGCGGACTGAGTTATGCAGACGCGACCACGGGCACCATCAACGCGCTCTACACACCGCAGTTCTGGAAATTCCTGACCAGCGGACTGCTCGGTCTGACGCGAGGTACCGATCCCGGTGACCTGCTGATGCTGGCCGACGAATATTACGGCCGCAACGACCAAGGGCACTACGACAACTCGCAGGACGCGTTCAACGCGGTCCGCTGCGTCGACGCACCCGCGCCGAAAGACCCAGCGGCCTGGGTGGACGCCGACCGCCGGATGCGCCAAGTCGCGCCGTTCCTGTCCTACGGACAGTTCACCGGGTATGCGCCGCGTGACCTGTGCGCGCTGTGGCCGGTGCCTGCGACGTCGTCGCCGGCACCGGCAGCGCCGGTTGCTCCGGGCAAAGTCGTCGTCGTGTCCACCACCCACGACCCGGCCACCCCCTATCAGGCCGGGGTAGACCTGGCGCGCGAACTCGGCGCCCCGCTGATCACCTATGAGGGCACACAACACACCGTGGTATTCAACGGTGACCAATGCGTCGACAACGCGGTGACTAGCTACCTGGTCGACGGGGTCGCACCAGGAAACTTACGGTGCTAGGTCGCAGTGGTAACACAGATTTAACGGTCGATGCATACTGTTCAAGTCATGGATCGACAAAAGGAATTCGTGCTCCGCACGCTGGAGGAACGGGATATCCGGTTCGTCCGGCTGTGGTTTACCGACGTGCTCGGTTTCCTCAAGTCGGTCGCGATTGCCCCGGCCGAACTCGAGGGCGCTTTCGAGGAAGGCATCGGCTTCGACGGATCGTCCATCGAGGGGTTTGCCCGGGTTTCTGAGTCCGACACGGTGGCTCACCCTGACCCGTCGACCTTTCAAGTGCTGCCCTGGACCTCTCGGTCCGGCCACCACCACTCGGCGCGGATGTTTTGCGACATCACCATGCCGGACGGCTCGCCGTCGTGGGCCGACCCGCGGCATGTGCTGCGACGGCAGCTAGGCAAAGCCAACGACCTCGGCTTCTCGTGCTACGTGCACCCTGAGATCGAGTTCTTCCTGCTGGAACCCGGTCCGGAGGACGGGTCGATGCCCGTTCCGGCCGACAACGCCGGCTACTTCGACCAAGCGGTGCATACCGCCTCTAACTTTCGCCGTCATGCGATTGACGCCCTGGAATTCATGGGTATCTCGGTGGAGTTCAGCCACCATGAAGGCGCGCCCGGGCAGCAGGAGATCGACCTTCGCTTCGCGGACGCGCTGTCGATGGCCGACAACGTGATGACGTTCCGCTATGTCATCAAAGAGGTCGCGCTGGAAGAGGGGATGCGGGCGACGTTCATGCCCAAGCCGTTTGGGCAGTACCCCGGCTCGGCCATGCATACCCATATGAGCCTGTTCGAGGGCGAAGTCAACGCGTTCCACAGTCCGGACGATCCATTGCAACTCTCCGATGTCGCCAAGTCGTTCATCGCCGGCATCCTCGAGCACGCAAGCGAGATCAGCGCGGTGACCAACCAATGGGTCAACTCCTACAAGCGGCTGGTGCTGGGCGGCGAGGCCCCCACCGCGGCGTCGTGGGGGGCGGCCAACCGGTCGGCGTTGGTCCGTATTCCGATGTACAGCCCGCACAAGACCTCGTCGCGGCGTATCGAGGTGCGCAGCCCAGACTCCGCCTGTAACCCCTACCTGGCGTTCGCCGTACTACTCGCGGCCGGGCTGCGCGGCGTGGAGAAGAACTACGTCCTGGGCCCGCAAGCAGAAGACAACGTCTGGAACCTCACGCCCGAGGAACGCCGCGCGATGGGCTACCGCGAGCTGCCGACCGGCCTCGATGAAGCGCTTCGCGCCATGGAGAGCTCCGAGCTCGTCGCAGAAGCCTTGGGGGAGCATGTTTTCGACTTCTTCCTGCGCAACAAGCGCACGGAGTGGGCGAATTACCGCAGACACGTCACACCGTTCGAGCTGAAGACTTATTTGTCTCTATAACCGTCTCTATAACCATTCTCTATAGGTTTCTTTGCAGCGCTGGCTGAAGGGCATAGCCAAGTCCCAGGGAATCTGCGCTACCGTCGTGGACGTGAATCAACCCGTGACGGAGCGGCCGAAAATTCCCAGCCTCGGTCGGCTCGGGTTGGTCGACGAGCGTGCGGGCGCCAACTTGGCGAAGCTCGGCTGGAATACCGAAGCGCATGTCGGCCTGCTGTGGTCACTGTCGCGCGCACCGGATGCCGACGCTGCACTGTGCGCGATGGTCCGGTTGGTCGAAGCGCTCGGTGACGACTGGGACGAGCTCAATGCGGCACTGGCCAGCGACCGCGGCCTGCGCGGCCGGCTGTTCGCCGTGCTTGGATCGTCGCTCGCCTTGGGAGATCACCTGGTCGCCAATCCGCAGGCGTGGCATCTGCTGCGGGGCAACGTCAAGCTGCCGTCCGCCGAGCAACTGCGGGACGCCTTCACCGAGTGTGTCGCGGAATCCTCAAGTAGCCCAGGCTCGATGGTGTCGCGGCTACGCATCCTCTACCGCAATCGGGTGCTGGTGCTGGCCGCGCTGGACTTGGCGCCGACAGTCGAAAACGAGCCGGTGCTGTCCTTCAGCGCTGTCGGCGCCCACTTGACCGACATCGCGGACGCCGCATTGACGGGTGCCCTAACCCTGGCCGAGGCCACCGTCTGCGGCGACGCCACACCACCCCGGCTGGCGGTCATCGCGATGGGCAAATGCGGGGCCCGCGAGCTGAACTACGTCAGCGACGTCGACGTGATCTTCGTCGCCGAGCACGCCGACGCGGTATCCACCCGGGTGGCCGGCGAGATGATGCGGCTGGCGTCGGAGGCCTTTTTCCAGGTGGACGCCGCGCTGCGCCCGGAGGGCCGCCACGGCGAGCTGGTTCGCACCCTGGACTCGCATATCGCCTATTACCAGCAGTGGGCCAAGACCTGGGAGTTTCAGGCGCTGCTGAAAGCCCGGCCGGCCGTCGGCGACGCCGAGTTGGGGAAGCGATACATAGCCGCGTTGATGCCGATGGTGTGGACCGCATGCGAGCGTGAACACTTCGTCAGCGAGGTTCAGGCCATGCGGCGGCGGGTCGAGCAGCTGGTGCCGGCCGATGTCCGAAGTCGCGAGATCAAACTCGGCAGCGGCGGCCTGCGTGACGTCGAGTTCGCGGTGCAGCTGCTGCAACTGGTGCACGGTCGCACCGACGAGTCGCTGCACGTGGCGTCCACGGTGGACGCGCTGGCCGCACTCGGGGCCGGTGGCTACGTCGGGCGGGACGACACGGCCAACCTGACCGCCTCCTACGAGTTCCTTCGGCTGTTGGAACACCGGCTGCAGTTGCAGCGCCTCAAACGCACCCATATGTTGCCGGCCTTCGACGACGACGAGGCGCTGCGCTGGTTGGCGCGTGCGTCCCACGTCCGGCCCGACGGGAGCCACGACGCGCTCGGGGTGCTGCGCGAAGAGCTGAAACGCCACAACCTGCGGGTGTCGCGGCTACACGCCAAGTTGTTCTATCAACCGCTGCTGGAATCGCTTGCGCCGGAAGGCCTGGAGTTCTCCCACGGCATGACGCCCGCCGCCGCAGAGCGCCAGCTGGCCGCCCTTGGCTACGACGCTCCGCAGAGCGCGCTGACCCACCTGTCCGCGCTGATCAACCAGAGCGGCCGTCGCGGTCGCGTGCAATCGGTGCTGCTGCCCCGGCTGTTGGACTGGTTGTCCGACAACCCTGACCCGGACAGCGGGCTACTGGCCTACCGCCGGATCAGCGAAGCGATGATCGTGCACCGCTGGTACTTGTCCACGCTGCGGGACAAGCCGGCGGTGGCCAAGCGGCTGATGCATGTGCTCGGCACCTCGGCGTACGTGCCGGACCTGCTGATGCGGGCACCGGAGATCATTCAGCAATACGGCGATGGGCCGTCCGGGCCGAAGCTACTGGATGTCGACCCCGAGACGGTGGCCGGTGCGTTGGTGGCCTCGGCGGGCCGGCAAACCGACCCGGTCCGCGCCATCGCTGTCGCCCGCTCGCTGCGTCGGCGTGAGCTGGCCCGCGTCGCCTCAGCCGATCTGCTCGGGATGCTCGAGGTCACCGAAGTCTGCGCCGCGCTGACCTCGGTGTGGGTCGCGGTGCTGCAGGCCGCCCTGAACGCGGTGATCCGCGCCAACCTTCCCGATGGGGGTGGCGCCCCGGCTGCCATTGCGGTGATCGGGATGGGCCGGCTCGGCGGCCGCGAGTTGGGCTACGGATCCGACGCCGACGTGCTGTTCGTCTGCGAACCGGCTGCGGGCGTTGAGGATTCGGCGGCGGTGCGCTGGGCGGTGTCGGTGGCTGAGCAGGTTCGGGCGCTATTGGGCACCGCAAGCGCGGATCCGCCGTTGGAAATCGACGCCAACCTGCGGCCCGAGGGCCGCAGTGGTCCACTGGTCCGCACGCTCGCGTCATACGCCGCTTACTACGACCAATGGGCGCAGCCCTGGGAAATCCAGGCGTTGCTCCGGGCGGACGCGATCGCCGGTGACGCCGATCTCGGCCAGCGATTCCTGCTGATGGCCGACAAGACGCGTTACCCCGACGGTGGTGTGTCCGCAGAGGCGGTTCTCGAAATCCGGCGCATGAAGGCCCGGGTGGACTCCGAGCGGCTACCGCGCGGCGCCGACCCTACGACCCACACCAAGCTCGGGCGTGGAGGCCTGGCTGACATCGAGTGGACGGTGCAGCTGCTCCAGCTGCGATATGCCGACGAGATCCAGGCCCTGCACAACACCTCCACGCTGGAGAGCCTGGACGCCATCGTCGCGGCCGATTTGATCTCCGCCGGGGACGCCGACCTGCTGCGGCAGGCCTGGCTGACGGTGACTCGGGCTCGCAACGCGCTGGTACTGGTTCGGGGTAAGCCGACCGACCAGCTGCCGGGACCCGGACGCCAGCTCAACACCGTCGCGGTCGCTGCCGGTTGGGAAAAGAACGGCGACGGCGGCGAATTCCTGGACAACTACCTACGGGTGACCCGCCGCGCAAAAGCTGTTGTGCACAAAGTGTTCGACGAATGAGCCAGCCCCGGCTGCACTCCGCCGCGCACCTCGGTGTTAGTAAAGACGGATAGGCCGGCTAGTCCAGTACGCCCGCCACTAGCGTCAGGAGGCGGGTTTCGGTGGAGATACCTCACGAGGTGATGAGCGCCGACGAGCACGACCGGCTCGCCGGGCTGTACGGTCCGCTGACCGACGCGGTGCGCGAGCTCATCGACGCCACCGTCCGCACCGAGGCCGACCAGGACGCCGTCAGCACCGCGCGGACCGCGATCCAGGCGGCGACGAAGGCCTTGCGCAGCAGGCAGCGTGATGAAGTGCAGGTGGTGCGCTATGCGGTCGGCGGGCGGCCCGTGGTCTGGAGCAACGCGGTGATCGGCCTGCGCAACCCGCTCGCCCCGCCGCTTACCATCCACCACGAGGGTGACGGCAGCCGGTGCTGGAGCGAGTTCAGCCTCGGCGCCGTCTTCGAGGGCCCGCCCGGATTGGTGCACGGCGGCGTGTGTGCGTTGATGCTCGACCACGTACTCGGCGAAGCTGCGAGTCAGGGCCTGACCAAACCGCTGTTCACCGGAACCCTGACCCTGCGATTTGTGCGCGGCACTCCGTTGGGCAGACTTCGCGCCGAAGCTGGCGTCGAGCGCACCGAAGGAGTCAAATCCTTTGTGTCCGGCCATCTTTCCGACGCCGAGGGCATCACCGTCGAAGCGGAAGGAATTTTCATCAGGCCGGCGTGGGCGCGGGACGCCGGATGAAGTTCTACATCAGCAGCGCATACCTGAACACCCGAGAGATCGTGGAGGTCGCCAAGGCCGCCGACGACCTGGGTTACGACGGCATCGGGATCCCCGACCATATCGTCAACCTGGAAACCCTGAGCACCCCGTACCCCTACACCAAAGACGGGCAGCGACGCTGGCGGCCGTTCACCGAGTGGCCTGACCCGTGGGTGCTGGTCGGCGCGCTTGCCCAGGTCACGACGCGACTGAGATTCGTCACCACGGTCTACATCCCGGCGATGCGCAACCCCTATTCGGCGGCGAAAGCCATCGGCACCGCGGCGTATCTGGCCGACGGGCGGGTGGAGCTCGGTGTTGGCGTCGGCTGGTGCGCGGACGAGTTCGAATTGATGCAGCAGCACTTCGCGGATCGGGGTAAACGCAGCGACGAGATGCTCGAGCTGATGCGGGCGCTGTGGTCGCCGGACTGGACGGAATTCGACGGCGAGTTCTATCAGACGCCGAGATTGGAGATGGAGCCGACGCCACCGCGGATACCGGTCTATGTCGGCGGGCTCAGTGAGACCGCGCTGCGCCGCGCGGCCCGCCACGACGGCTGGATCGGCGACCTGATCAAGACCGACCGCGCGATCGCGGCCGCAGCCCGGTTGCGTGAGCTTCGGGTCGAAAATGGTTTGGCCATGAATGATTTCACTATCCTCACACCGTTGACCGACGCCATCACCATCGCCGACTACCAGCGCGCTGAGGATGCCGGCATCACCGGCATCCTCACCATGCCGTGGATGTTCTACGCCGGATCGGATGCCACCCTGGCCGAGAAGGTGGACGGCATGAAGAAGTTCCGCAAGGACCTCGCGCTCGACGGGTGAGGCGGCCGGTGGTAGTGAAACCGTTCCGTCGCCCGCTGGTTTGGCATAACGTGTCTGGGGTGGAGTTACACGGAAACCCCGAATTAGTGCCGGTAGAGGCATTGCGCTCAGGTGACCCGATAACCGATGTCCACGGTGGCGGCCAGCATTACACAGTCCTCGAGTCGAAGGCTTTCGACGAGAGCTGCGTGGTCCTCGAGCTCGAGTCGAAAGCCAACGACCAGCTTCGAGTGATCGAGATGTCCTTCCCGGCCGGCTACTACATGGGCCGGTCGCCTCGGCGCATTCTCTGACGCTGCGGCGTCGGCGGATTCTGGGCTAACGTCGGGTCTGCGGGATCATCTGCCCGCCCGCTGACACCTGGCGCACACCGTTGCCTGCACTATGAACGGTATGTCCGAACTCAAGTCGTTTCGCATCGATGTCCCATCCGAAGTTCTCGATGATCTGCAGGCCCGCTTGGCGCACACCCGCTGGCCGGAAGCCGAGTGTGTCGATGACTGGAGCCAGGGCATACCCCTGGCCTACACCCGTGAACTGGCGGCGTACTGGGCTGACGGTTACGACTGGCGGTCGCGCGAAGCCGCGTTGAACCGATTCGATCAGTTCACCACCGAGATCGACGGCCTCGACATTCATTTCGTTCACCAGCGATCGCCGCATGAGGACGCTTTGCCGCTGGTGATCACCCATGGCTGGCCGGGATCGATCGTGGAGTTTCAGAAGGTGATCGAGCCGCTGGTCAATCCGGCGTCGGGACGCGCCGAGGATGCCTTCCATGTGGTCTGCCCGTCGCTTCCCGGGTACGGGTTCTCGGGCAAGCCCGCTCGGACCGGATGGGGCGTCGAGAAGATCGCGCGGGCCTGGGACACGCTCATGTCCCGGCTTGGCTATGACCACTACGGCGCACAGGGTGGCGACTGGGGCGCGGCCGTCACGACGCAAATCGGCCGCAACCGTGGCGACTGCATCGCGATCCATCTGAACATGCCGATCGCCAGGCCTGGGAAGGATTCCGGTGAGCGGCTCACCGAGGACGAGCAACAAGCGCTGGTGGAATTCGTCGAGCACCGCAAATGGGGAACCGGCTATTCCAAGCAGCAATCCACCCGGCCGCAGACGCTCGGTTATGGGCTCGTCGACTCGCCGGTGGGACAACTGGCCTGGATCGTCGAGAAGTTCTGGGCGTGGACGGACTGCGACGGGCATCCCGAAAACGCGCTCAGCCGCGATGAACTGCTCGACAACGTGATGGTTTATTGGGCCACCGGCAGCGGCGCATCCTCAGCGCGCCTTTACTGGGAGAGCTTCAACGACTTCGCCACGGATGGCCGTGTCGACCTACCCACCGGCGTCGCCGCATTTCCCAAGGAGATCCTGCGCACCCCGCGACGCTGGTGTGAGACCGCCTACAACATCACGCACTGGACGACGATGCCGCGCGGTGGGCACTTCGCGGCATTCGAGCAGCCGGATCTGTTCGTCGACGACGTCCGCGCGTTCTTCGCGACGGTCCGGTAAGTACCGCGTCAGCGCCGGAGAAGCCGGCGGTTTCTCCGCCAGCCCGTCCGCCGAGGTGCACCTGCCGAGCGCCAGCGACCGCGCCGGGTGTCCAGGGCGTAGGGGCCGCCGCCGGCGAAGGTCAACAGGAGGAAGGCAAAGCAAAACATCACCGCGGCCTCGCCGTGGTTGTTGATCGGAAAGAACCCCTTCGGCATGTGCACGGTGAAATAGGCGAACGCCATTTCGCCGGCAGCCACGAATGCGGCGGCGCGAGTGAACAAGCCGAGGGTGATCAGCGCACCGGTGATCGTTTCGATCCACCCGGCGTAGTAGTCCGGCCATTGGCCCACTGGCGCGGCCTGCGGCGCCGGCCAATCGATCAGTGTGGATAGACCGTGGCACAGAAATAGCAGCCCGAACATCACTCGGAAAACCGATACTGCGATCGGCCAATACGAATTGAGCCGTGCCTCCAGATTGTGAGCCATGCGCCGACGATACGGCCTTCGACGGGTCTACGTGGTTAAAGCTGGGCCCAGACCGATTTCGTCTTCAGGTAAGCCTCGATGCCCTCGCGACCGAACTCGTGGCCCCAACCGGACTGCTTGTAACCGCCGAACGGCACGGTGTGGTCGAAGACCAATTGGCAGTTCAGCGTGACGGTTCCGGCCTCCAGCCGCTTCGCCAGACGATGGGCGCGGCTGAGGTTATTCGTCCAGGCTGTCGCGGCTAGACCATAGGTAGTGTCGTTGGCCATCGCCACGGCTTCGTCATCGTCGTCGAACGGCAGGACCGTGACCACCGGCCCGAAGATCTCCTGCTGGTACAGCCGCATCCCGCGGTCGACATTCGTGAGCACGGTCGGGTGGACGAAGTAGCCCTTCCGGTCGAGCCGGTGCCCGCCGGTGACCACCTCGACGCCATCGGTGCGACCTTCGTCGATGAAGCCCATGACGCGAGTGAGCTGCTTTTGACTGATCAGCGGCCCGCTGACACAGCCCTCTTCCTTGGGGCCGCCTAGCTTGATCGAATTCGCCACCAGTGCAATGCCTTCCACAACCTGGTCGTAGACACCGCGCTGGACGAAGACGCGTGATCCGCACACGCAGCCCTGGCCGGAATGCACGAAGATACCCATCGACGCCATCGGTATGGCCTTGCGCAGATCGGCGTCGTCGTAGATCAGTACCGGCGACTTGCCGCCGAGTTCGAGCATGACCTTCTTCAGGTTGCCGGCCGAGGCCCGCACGATCTCCTTACCGACCTCGGTCGACCCGGTGAAGGCGACCTTCTCGACGTCCGGATGCGCGGTGATCGCCGCGCCCGCGGTGTGGCCGTAGCCGGTCAGCAGATTGACGACGCCGTCCGGGACACCTGCGTCGGCGATGAGCTTGTCGAGGAGAAATGCCGAAAGTGGCGTCTCTTCAGCGGGTTTGACCAGCATGCTGCAGCCCGCGGCGAGCGCCGGCGCAAGCTTGGCGCTAGCGTTGAAGATCGGGCCGTTCCAGGGGAAGATCAGCCCGACCACCCCGAAGGGCTCCTTGAGGGTGTAGGCGTGCATGTCGACATAGCTGTCTGACGCAATGCCGCTGGTTTTCACGTCATACGCGCTGCCGTTGAGCTTGGTGCACCAACCGGCGTAGTAGCGGAAGAACTCCGCGCACGTCGGAATCTGCAACTGTGCCTGCATCAACGGCATGCCGGTGTTGAGCGAGTCGAGCTCGGCGAACTCATCGGCATGCTGGTCGATCAGATCGGCAATGCGCCACATCACCTTGGCCCGCTCGCGACCGGGCAGCTGAGACCAGACGCCCGAGTCGAAGGCGGCCTTCGCCCGCGCGACGGCCTCGTTGACCGCTGCTTCTCCGCAGTCGGTGAATTCGGTGATCTGCTCTTCGGTCACGGGATCGATGACCGGAATGACCTCCCCGGCGCCGGGGCGCTTGCGGATGTCGTCCAGAACCCTCTGCAGCGTCATCTGATCCCTTCCCTCGCTTAGATGCTGAGCACCTGCTTAGCATTGTCGGCGCTGCGTGGTCAAGATTGCTGCGCCTCGACTAGCGCACGCGCAGTTCGCCGTTGAGGTACTGGGAACGGCAGGCCCGGCGGGCCAGCTTGCCGCTGGTAGTGCGGGGGATAGCGCCAGCCGGCAGCAAAAGCACATCGCCGACCCGCAGGCGGTGTCGCTGCGACACCGCCTGCCTGATCGCGTCAATCGCCGGTTGCGGATCGACACGGCTGGTGCCCGCGGCGCGTTCGGCAACGATCACCAGGACTTCACGGCCCGGCGATTCGTTGGCCGGCACGGAGAACACCGTCGCGTAGCCACGACGTACCACCGGCGAGGCTTCGGCGGCGGTGGCCTCGATGTCCTGCGGATAGTGGTCACGGCCATCTATGGTCACCAGGTCTGCGATCCGGCCGGTGACGTAGAGCTCACCGTCGAGATAGACACCGAGGTCGCCGGTCCGCAGCCAGGTGCGGTGGACGATCGAGCCCTCGGCATGGCTGCCTTGCCCGAGCCGCGATCCCAATTCGGCGCCGAACGTCGCGCGGGTCTCGTCGGGCAGCCCCCAATAGCCCCGACCAATGTTGTTGCCTTGCAACCAGATTTCGCCAACCTCACCATCTGGCAGTTCGTTGCCGGTATCGGGGTCGACAATCACGGCCCACAGACTGCGGGCCACCTGACCGCACGACACCTGCGCCACGGCGTTCGGGGAATCCGCCGCGACGCGGACCGCACGGCCGGTGCTCAGTTCTTCGCGATCGAAACACACGACCGACGGCTGCGCGCCCGGACTGATAGTCGCGACGAGCAGCGTCGCCTCCGCGATGCCGTACGAGGGCTTGAACGCTGTGCACGGTAAGCCGTAGGGCGCAAACGCTTTGTTGAATGTCTTGATCGCGTCGATGCTGACCGGTTCGGAACCGATGATCATCACGACGTTGCTGAGATCGATGTCGTCGCCTTGCGCGGGCAGGCCACGCTGCGCGGCCCACTCGTAGGCGAAGTTCGGCGCGGCGGTGACGGCACGGCCTTCTCGCGAGCCGGCGGACAACGCATGAATCCACCGCTGTGGCCTTCGGACGAACGCCGTCGGCGACATCAGCGTGGAATGTCCGCCGTATACCGCCGGGAAACCGATCATCGACAAACCCATGTCGTGGTAGAGCGGTAACCAACTGACGCCGTGGGTGTTTCGGTCCAGCAGGTCGATCGAGAGGATCATCTGCACGAGGTTGGTACCGACCGCACGATGGGTGACTTCCACGCCGACCGGGGGTCGGGTTGAGCCCGACGTGTACTGCAGGTGGGAAACATCGTCTATGCCCAGTTCGGTAGGGACGAACAGTTCTCCTGCAGTGTCGGGGATCTGATCGATGACGACGACGTGCGGTCGGCGGCGATGGGGGAGATTGGTCAAGAAGGACTCGACCGCCTGTTTCGCCGCCGTTGTGGTGAGGACGACGGTGGGCTCCGAGTCGCGAAGCGCCGTATCGAGACGTTCGGCGTGGCCGGGTAATTCGGGGGCGAACAACGGCACCGCGATGGTCCCCGCCTTGACCGCCGCGTAGAAACCCGCGACGTAGTCGATGCCCTGCGGCGCGAGGATCGCAACCCGCTCGCCGCGGCCCGCGGCTTGTTGCACGCACGCACCGATGGCCTGCAATCTGGCTCCGAACTGCCTCCAGGTCACTTCGTCGGTGTGCACGTCAGCTGCGCGGCTGTAGTCCAGGTAGCGATACGCCGTCGCGTCGCCGACATTGGCGATGTTGCGGTCGATCAGCGAGATCAGCGTGGCACCCGGGGGCAATGCGACGCCGCCGTCGGCGTCGACGCAGTCTTCGATCTGGAGCAGTCCGAGACGACCCGGGTGTTCCTGCCCGGAGCCGCAATCCATAACCGAAAGTCTAGGCGTGCATCGGATAGCCTCGGCCGGCCCGGGATGCGACGCTTGGTCGGTGGATCGGACCGAGAATCTTGTGCGCGAGAACGTTCGCCGAGCGATTGAAGTCATGACGGCGTGGACCGGCGACCCCGGCAACCAGTTCACCTGGAGTCGATTCGTGCAGAACGTCACCGACGAACCGGATGGAGCCATGAAGCTACTGATGGGCTTTGTGACCCGCGGCGGTGAACTGCTCGTCGGGCTGGAAAAAGCGACCAGCAAAGAAGCGTCATGGCATCTTGAGCAGGTCGCGGCGAAGTACGTATAACCACATCGCCGCGTTTGCGGCCGCGGCCAGGCCCCGGCCGCTAACAGTTAGCCCGCGCTATACGTCGTAGTAGAGCGCGAACTACATTGTGCGCGTTGGTAGCCCGTAGCTGTGACGGAAGCGCCTTGAAATTGCAGGTCACAGCGTTTGGTGTGTTGATCGAGGGACTCCGCCGGTGGCCGTAACATTGTGGCCCACCGCAGAGACGAGAAGGCATGCGTCAGTATGTTTCCCGCGACATGATGAAGCGCACGCTGCTGGCCGCCACCGCGGCCGATTCCGACCTCCAAAACGAACTGGGATATAATATCGCAGATCTGACAACAGGGATAGGATGTCGTGATATATGGATGCAGCTAGTGAATCGATCACGAACAGGCTCGGCGGAAAGGTCGCGATCGTGACCGGTGCGGGTCGCGGCATCGGCCGCGGGATCGCGCGGGCCTTCGCGGCGGAAGGGGCGAAGGTGATGGTGGCCTCGCGCTCGAGTCACACGGTGAGCGAGGTCGTCGCCGGGATCGAGGCATCAGGTGGAACGGCGCGTGGCGTCACGGTCGACGTGGGCGATCGCAGCGCGGTGTTCGCGATGGTCGATCGCACGCTGGCGGAGTTCGGCTCGGTCGACATTCTCGCGAACAATGCGCAGGGCTTCGGCACCGCGGCGAAGCCCGCTTCGGCGCCGGTGATCCAGCCGCTCGAGACTTTCGACGAGGACGAGTGGGAGTACACATACCGGACCGGCGTCCAGGCAACTCTTTGGGGGATGAAGGCCGTATTCCCACACATGAAGGGACGCGGCGGCAAGATCATCAATTTCGCCTCCGAATTCGGCATCATGGGCTACGCCGGTTCCGCCGCCTACAACAGCTGCAAGGAAGCGATCCGCGGGCTGTCGCGGACGGCGGCCCGCGAGTGGGGGCCGCACGGCATCAACGTCAACGTCATCACGCCGATGATCCGCACCGACGCCATGGAAACCTTCGAGCGCGCGGACCCGGAAGGCATGCGCGCCATGACGCTGACGATTCCGTTGCAGCGCTTCGGCGATCCGCTGAAGGACGCCGGCCCGGTCGCCGTGTTCCTCGCTTCGTCCGAATCCGACTACCTCACGGGCATGAACATCATGCTCGACGGCGGCCACTGCATGTTTCCTTGAAGCAACGGGAATTCGAAAGATGCGCTCCCATCACATGTGCATCGTCAACACCGACATCGACCGTGCGGTGCGGTTCTAGCAGGACCCCATGGGTTTCGATGTGGCCGTGCGGATGAGCATGCCCGACGGCGACGATTTCGGCCCCGACATTCTCGCGCCGCGCAAGCTCAGGAATCACCAGAGGGCTTCAGCTTTCACGACCTACGGCATTACCTGGCGTCGCTGCTGATCGCCTCGGGCGCGGACATCAAGACTGTGCAAGCCCGAATGCGCCACGCCACCGCCCGGACCACGCTCGCACCTATGGGCATCTGTGGCCCGATGCCGATGAGTCCACCCGCACCGCGATCGGTGCTGTGATCGCCGAGCGGATGGACTCTGCTGCGGACCCACGCTCACGAGATGACTCCGACGCCGGCGCAGGTCAGACCGCTTAGCTGGTTTAGACGTCGTAGTAGATTGAAACGCCGCCTGTCCGACATCGTGTACCGACAGCTGATCGTCGACGCAGTCAAACAAAAGGCGGGCCCGGGAGGACACTCGGGGGCGGCTCTATCGTCTCGCGCGGCCAGCTGACACCCCGCACACCGGCTCTTCAGACAAGTCACTTCCCGAGCCCGCCCCCAAACCCTACAACCCGGCAAAAACCAACTACTTGACACAGAGAGGCGCCAGTATCGCGCACCAGTGCTTGCGCAGCTCAGAGGGAGTAGTTAGAACTACGAACTCTGGGTCGTGAACTAGACGTGAACCGCGGTCATCTGGTTCATCGTGCCCTCGTGCGGGATTGTCAGGCCCGGTATCGCGTCGGGAACCGCGACGAGGAGGACGCCGAGCCCGAGCAGCATCGCGGCCGTGCCATATGTGACCGCGCGGCCCCACGGAAGCGTCTTCTCCGCGGCGATCAGCCCGGCGACGAACGCCATCCAGACGATGCTCATCACCCCGAGCGCAAAGAGCGATGCCATGAACGCCCAGCAACACCCCAGACACCAGGCGCCATGTTTTACCCCCATTGACAACGCTCCGGACAAGCCGTCACGCCAGGAGCCGAGCAGGAAGGCGAGCGGGCTGCGGCAATGCCTGAGGCAGACGGTCTTCAGTGGCGTCAGTTCGTAAGCGGCGGCGGCCACGAGGATTCCGCCCGCCACCCATCGGCCGGCGCGATCCCAGGACAGCAAATCGCCAAAAACGCGACCACCGGCTTCAGAAATGGCGAAGGCTACCAGCCCGGCTCCGGCCCAGGTCAGCAGATAACCGGACACGAAAACGGCCGGGGCAACCGGAGAGCGCTGTTTCATCATGCGTGAATACAGAGCGACCGTCGGCGAAACCGACGGCAGCATCATCGCGGCCATCATGACGATCCAGACGCCGAGGAACCAGCCCAGGGTCCCGAGGTCGGTGCCCGGCCCTTCGTCCATGCCGCGCATGCGGTCGACCGTCCACCACCAGCCGGCCGCGGCGAGCGCAAACAGCAGCGCGATTAGCCCAAGTCGGCTGCGCGCTGCCGCGAAAGCCGGCCGGAGCCCACTGTCGTCGCCATCCTGGTGCGCCGAGGCCACCATTACGTTCAAGCGGCCCATGAGAACGACGGTGCGGACAAGGCGGACTTGCCCTGGTACTCAATGCCGAACCCGTTGATCTTCGTCCGCTTCGCCTCGGCTACGCGGAATTCCGAGCCTGCAGGATGGAACATCCCCACGATTCGCACGGGCTCGCCTGTCTCGACGCCGAACGGCACAACGTCCTCGATCTCGAAATCGACCGCGTCGCCGATCCTCACACTGTGTTGCAGGCCGTCCTCTTGGACTTCGATCGGCGCACGCTGGACACCCAGATTCTCACCGATTAGCGGCCCCAATGCGGCCATCGGTCCGCCGAGCTGCCCGCTGAAAACCCCCAGCAACTTCTCGGCCTGCTCGTCCGACGCCTTGTCGTCGACGAACACGCCGAGCCGCCAGTTGCCCTGAGCCATGACCTTCGGCGTGTCGGCGATAACCGCCACAACGAGGCCGCCGACGTCGGTTCCCTCGACCTTGCCTTCAGTCACATTAAAAACGAGGGTGACGCGGCAGCGGTCGTAATCGGCGCCGTGCGCGAAGGAGAAGTTGCATGGGCACACAAACTCGCACGAGCACGTCTCCAGGTATGTGCCCTTTACGTTCCACGTCATGACGCGCCCTTCCAAGAAGTAAGCCAGCACCACGATTCTCCGCCGTTTGTGATCGCGCCGGGCCAGTTCGGCCGTTTGCGCCGGCATAGCATTCCGGTCGTTGACGCGGGCCATCCGCCATCGGCTCAACATTCTCGCCGGGGCCGGCGCAGCGGCGTCGAGGATTTATGGACTAAGACGATCCGTGATGCAGACGGTAACTCCCAGTCTGTGCCCAGCGCCAGGACTGGGCGCGGGATGCGCTGGCGTGCAAGGTATGTCGACGAGCGCGGCGGCGAGCACTCCAAGGCGTTCGGCCGAAAGGTCGACGCGCAGCGGTGGCTCGACAAACAGACGGCAACGATCGTGTCGGGGACGCATGTCGCGCCGCGCGACGCGCAGCTGACGGTTGAGCAGTGGTGCGACTTGTGGATCGAGGGTTACAAGATCAATCGCGAATCCACGGTTCGCCAGGCGCGAGTCCATATCGCGCAGATCGTCTCCGAGTTCGGCGCGGTTGGTGGCGGCTTTCCGCCGTGCGGCTCGGGAGCGGGGTGGGCCGCTGCCATCGATGGGCGTGGGCGATGCGCTGCTGGATGAACGCCGCGAATTGACCGAGTTGTGGAACCAGTTCGCCCGCGTCCGCGTCTGAATCGTTGATCGGGCCGCCCCTGCTCTCCTCGGGGGCGGTCTGAGTCTATGGCGCGATCCCTGTAACCGATCTACATATTTACCACCGACAAGTACGACCTGCCACCCGGCATAGACCGCGTGGAAGTCGTCGCGCCAGACCTGATCCAAGACCCGTCGGGGGTCCTAGCAGAACGGAAACCCCTGCCATGTTTACCGGCATCACCACCCACGCCGGCTCCCTGGTTACCGCCGCCGTCGTGGTGCTAACCGGCGCTGCAATTCTGCGCGGCGGCGCAGCAGCGGCCGACTCAAACCAGGACGACCAGTTTCTGGCACTACTTGCTCAAGAAGGCATCCCCGCCATTTCGGGCGTTCCAGAGCTCGTCAAGACAGGGCATCAGATTTGTCGCAACCTGGATGCCGGGATGTCGGCGGATGCTTTAGTGGCCGCGTTGGTGAACAATGCGAATAGTGTCACCCCCGGTGCCGACCCAGGACGTCTCCGTCGCACCGAGACCCGATTCCTCATTGCATCAGCGGGAGCCTACTGTCCGAACCATCAGGTGGGCTTCACCAACCGGAATGGGTCAAGACAACGGGTGAAGTTAACCTCCTTCATCGAAGGAGCTAATGCGACCAATCCGGTTCCACCACTACCACAGGTACCGGAGGCCCAGACGCTAAAACCGCCGCAGGCGGCGGCGCCCGCCCCACCGAAGAAGGCACCTCCCGTTGTCGGCCCTCCGCCAGGCAGCAGCGGCGGCGGGGGCGGTAATGGTGGTGGTACCGGCGGGGTGGCCCCGACACCACCCATGGAACCCGGCATTATCACGCTCGCACCATAACCGCTCAGTCAGCCTCCTGGCAGGTGTAGGCGTGCTTCTTGCCCTCGGCCCGCGGACCGGACCGCGCGCTGGGCGACGTGCAGGCACGCGAGAAACCGCGCTAGGTCAAATCGCCTAAGCCGACGGTGAACTCGTCGTCATCGACTTAACCAGCGCCAGATGGCCGCGACGGCCATGCGCGGACGCCGAGTGCAGCTTGTCCAGCAGCGCGGCCACCGCCGCATCCACTGCAGAGCGCGGCGAGGCGAAGGCGGCGCACACACCATCGCCGGTGTGCTTGAACAACCAGGTGATGCTGGCCGCGTCGGTGCAGCAATTCCGAGGCCCGACGCTGGTCACCAACGGCAGGGGCCAGCCGGTCGGCCCGTGGATCGTTGACCGCGCCGTGGACAGCGTGCGCCAGGTGGACGAGCTTCACTTCCACTGCCTGCGCCACCACCTCGCCACGCTGCTGATCGATACAGGCTGTGACGTGAAGACCGTCCAGGCCCGCATGCGGCATGCGTCGGCCAGGACGACGTTGGATGTGTACGGGCACAAGTGGCCCGACAAAGACGAAAGCACCCGCGCCGCAATCGGTGGTGTGATGGCGGCACGGGTGGCGTCGTCTAGCGGGAATCCTGCGGGCGCTGTGCGGGCGATACGGTCCTAAATCGGGCGAATCCGCAGGTCAGCGCGTTAGCTGGCTCACACGTCGTAGTAGAGCGCGAACTCGTACGGGTGCGGCCGGATCTGAACCGGCAGGATCTCGTTCTCGCGCTTGAAGCTGATCCACGTTTCGATCAGATCGGGCGTGAAAACGCCTCCCTCGGTGAGGTATTCGTGGTCTGCCTCGAGGCGGTCGATCACCGCGGCCAGCTGGGTAGGAGCCTGCGGGATGTTCGCCGCCTCTTCCGGCGGCAGCTCGTAGAGGTCCTTGTCCACCGGTGTCTGCGGCTCGATCTTGTTCTTGATGCCGTCCAGCCCGGCCATCAGCATGGCCGAGAACGCCAGATACGGGTTGCCCGACGAGTCGGGGCAGCGGAACTCCAACCGCTTGGCCTTCGGGTTGCTGCCGGTGATCGGGATGCGCACACACGCAGAGCGGTTGCGCTGGCTGTAGACCAGATTGATCGGGGCCTCGAAGCCGGGAACCAACCGCTTGTAGGAGTTCGTCGTCGGGTTGGTGAAGGCCAGCAGCGACGGCGCGTGGTGCAACAGGCCACCGATGTAGTGCCGCGCGGTGTCAGACAGACCGGCATAACCCGTCTCGTCGTACATCAGCGGGCTGCCGTCTTTCCACAACGACTGGTGGCAGTGCATACCAGAGCCGTTGTCACCGAACAGCGGCTTGGGCATGAACGTGACGGTCTTGCCCTCGGCCCACGCGGTGTTCTTGACGATGTACTTGTAAAGCTGCAGGTCGTCGGCCGCGTGCAACAGCGTGTTGAACTTGTAGTTGATCTCGGCCTGGCCGCCGGTGCCCACCTCATGGTGGCCCTTCTCCAGGCTGAAGCCGCACTTGATCAGGTTCTGCAGCATCTTGTCGCGCAGGTCGACGTAGTGGTCGACGGGGGCAACGGGGAAGTAGCCGCCCTTGGGGCGGACCTTGTAACCGCGGTTGGGGCTGCCGTCGTTCTCGGTGGGCTCGCCGGTGTTCCACCAACCCGAGATCGCGTCGACTTCGTAGAACGAGCCGTTGGTTTGCGAGTCGAAGCTCACCGAGTCGAAGATGTAGAACTCGGCCTCGGCACCGAAGTACGACGCGTCGGCGATGCCGGTGCTGACCAAGTAGTTCTCCGCCTTGCGGGCGACGTTGCGCGGGTCGCGCGAGTACGGCTCGAGGGTGAACGGGTCGTGCACGAAGAAGTTGAGGTTCAGCGTCTTGGCTTCGCGGAACAGGTCGATCTGGGCGGTGTCCGGGTCGGGTAACAGCAGCATGTCCGATTCGTGGATCGCCTGGAAGCCGCGAATCGACGAGCCGTCGAAGGCGATCCCGTTCTCAAATATGTCCGCGTCGAAAAATGAGATCGGAATGGTGAAGTGCTGCATGATGCCCGGCAAGTCACAGAACCGGACGTCGACGAATTCGACGTGCTCGTCCTTGGCGAGTTTGATGATGTCGTCGGCCGTTTTTTCGGACACCGAAGCGCTCTCCTTTGCTGCGAGCTTCGAATCTACTGCGGTCACTGAAGGGGCTCTCCTTTACGTCGCCGTAACTGATCGCCCGACCAGACGCTATAGGACGCGGTGTTGCCTTGGGGTCAACCCTGCGTTGCGCCGACGTTACGCGACAGCGCGGATCGGCGCCGGGTCTGGGCAGGTCTCACCTTATTGTGGGGGTTATGGCGCGCAGCAACCGACCCTGGCTATCTGGTCAGGAGCCAGCCGAATCGGGGCAGCCGCAGGGATATCCGGGTGAGACGCTCGGCCTGCCCGAGCGCGGGCCGGGTTCGCTGGCCCGCCTCGGCCGCCGGTTGGCGGCGCTGCTCGTCGATTGGTTGCTCGCGTACGGCATCGCTGCGCTCGGTATGACGCTCGGGCTCATCTCCGTGCAAGTGCTGTCCTCGGCGGTGTTGGCGGTCTGGTTGGTGCTCGGAGCGCTCGCCGTCCGGTTGTTCGAGTTCACGCCTGGCCAGTTTGCGCTGGGAATGCGGGTGGCGTCCGTCGATGACCGGTTGCACGTCGGCTTAGGCCGCGCCGCGGTGCGCGGGGTGTTGATCGCACTCGTCATACCCGCACTGTTCGTCGACGTCGACGGCCGCGGGATGCAGGACCGCCTGACCGGCACCGCCCTGGTGCGGCGCTGACAGCAATTGCCGAACTAGCGGCGGCGGACCGTGCGCTGGACGCCGCGCATTTTGGCGGTGCCGGGCAGCGGGCCCTTGGGCATCGCGGCCGTCCCGGCCCGGGAACCCAGCGCGCTGAGCCGCGATTCCAACGAGTCCATCTGCTTGGCGGTGATGTTGGCGGGCAGCCGGGTGAGGTGACGCTCGAGCTTTGCCAGTGGAACTTCTCCGTCACCGTTGCCGATGATGACGTCGTAGATCGGGACATCGCCGACCAGTCGGGCGGTGCGTTTCTTCTCCTGGGCTAGCAGCGGTTTGAGCCGCGCCGGCGACCCCTCGGCGACCAGGATGACCCCGGGTCGGCCGATCACCCGGTGCACGGCGTCGAAATGGCCGGTGGCCGCCACACCAGGGGTGACGCGCCATTTGCCGCGCAGGTTGTCCAACGCCCAGGCGGCGGCGCCGGTTTGGCCTTCGGCCTTGCGGTACACCGACCGCTGCGCACGCCGACCGAAAATGATGAAAGCCACCAACACGCCAAGCACCACACCCAGCGGGATCATCGTGACCATGGTGAACCCGCCGGACCACACGCCGACCGCCACTGACACCCCCGCGATCAGCACGAACGCACCGATCATGTACGGGAGCAGCCGCTTGTCCTCTTGGCGCTGGATGTTGAACGCCTGCCAGAGTTGACTGCGTCGCTCTTTGGCGGCCGCCTTGCGGGCCGCTTTCGCTTCGGCTCTGGCGGCCTTGGTCGCGTTGGCATTACGGAGTCTCGCCATAGTCGCCAAGAATACGGAAGTCCGGCTCAGCGCGGAGGCGCGGTGCGCGTCTCCTGCCTCCGCATGCTGGCCTGCTGGTAGAGCCGCCCGGCACGATATGACGAACGCACCAGCGGCCCGGCCAGCACCCCGGCAAATCCCAGGTGCTCGGCGTAGTCCGAATACTCGACGAACTCTTCGGGCGTGACCCAGCGCTCGACGGGATGGTGCCGCGCCGACGGGCGCAGGTATTGGGTGATGGTGACGATGTCGCACCCGGCTTCATACAGATCGGCCAGCGCGATGCGTACCTCCTCCTGCGTCTCGCCGAGCCCGAGAATCAGGTTGCTTTTGGTGACCAACCCGAACTCCTGCGCCGCGGTGAGCACGCCGAGGCTGCGCCGATAGGAGAACGCCGGGCGAATTCGCTTGAAGATGCGCGGCACGGTTTCGACGTTGTGGGCCAACACTTCCGGCTGCGACTCGAAGACCTGCCGCAGCCGGTCCGGATCGCCGTTGAAATCGGGGATCAACAGCTCGACACCGGTGGACGGATTGAGCCTCTTGATCGCGCGCACGGTCTCGGCATACAGCCATGCGCCACCATCGGGCAGGTCGTCGCGGGCCACCCCGGTGACGGTGGAATACCGCAGGCTCATCGCCTGGACACTCTCGGCCACCCGTCGTGGCTCGTCGCGGTCCAAGGGGGCGGGCTTACCGGTGTCGATCTGGCAGAAGTCACAACGGCGGGTGCACACCTCACCGCCGATCAGGAAGGTGGCTTCGCGGTCTTCCCAGCATTCGTAGATGTTGGGGCAGCCGGCCTCCTCACAGACGGTGTGCAGACCCTCACGCCGGACCAGGCTTTTCAGCTCGGTGTACTCGGGCCCCATCCGCAGCCGGGTCCTGATCCACGGCGGCTTGCGCTCGATCGGGGTCTCCGCGTTGCGCACTTCCAGACGCAGCAGCTTCCGACCTCCGGGAGTGACGGTCACGACCTCGATGCTACCCGGGCCGGGGTTGGCTCCCAGTGAACCGCGAGCCGGCCGTCCAGGGCGTCGCACACCGCGTCGGCCACCGCCGGGCGGACGTCGTCGACACCGACCCGGCGGCCCAGTTCGGCCGATATCGACGTCACCCCGGCGTCGGTGATGCCGCACGGGACGATGCTTTCGAACGCTCCCAGGTCGCAGTCACAGTTGAGCGCAAACCCGTGCAGCGTCGTCGCCCGCGAGACCCGTACGCCGATGGCGGCGACTTTGCGCGCGGGCCTACCGCCGCCGGCCGGCAGCCACACGCCGGATCGGCCGTCGACGCGGCCCACTTCCAAACCCAGCCCGGTGCAGACTTTGATCAGCGATTCCTCAATGCGCCGAACGTAATTCACCACATCGAGCGGTTCGGCCAGGCCGACGATCGGATAGCCGACGAGCTGCCCGGGGCCGTGCCAGGTGATCTTGCCGCCCCGGTCGGTGTCGATCACCGGCGTGCCGTCCGATGGTCGTTCTTGCTCGCACGTGCGGCGTCCCGCGGTGTAGACCGACGGGTGTTCGAGCAACAGCAGCGTGTCGGTGCCGCCCGCCACCCGGGCGTTGACCAGCTCCCGCTGCAGCTGCCACGCGACTCGGTAGTCGACCGTGCCGAGCTGGCGGACATCGACAGGGACAGTGCTCGAGCGAATGGAACTCACGTCCGTGACGGTACTCCCGATCGATCCGCCGCACCTTGCGGGCGCATGGGCACAAATCGGCCCGCGGCCGCGTTGAGATCGGCACGCGCGCGACAACGCGAAGGGAGACGCCCGTGAAGGTTCGCTTCGGGGTCGGGCTCGGTGCGCAGACCGGTCCCGGTCAGCTCGCCGACATCGTTGATCACTTGGAGGCCAGCGGGATCGACTCGCTGTGGTTCTCCGAGTTGGTGTACTCGCCTGCGGTGGATCCGGTCGTCGGTATGGCCTACGCGCTGGCCCGGACAGAACACTTGAAGGTGGGCACTTCAGTGGCGGTGCTGCCGGGGCGCCATCCGGTGCTGGTGGCCAAGCAACTGGCGTCGCTGGCGGCCCTCGCGCCGAGGCGGGTTCTCCCCGTGTTCGGGTTGCGTTCGGCGATCGCGGCCGAGCGTGAGGTGTTCGTCGTCCCCGATGGTGAGCGCGCCGCCGTATTCGATGAGTCGCTGCGGGTGCTGCGCGCAGCGCTGGTCGAGGAGTCGGTCGGCCACCGCGGCAAGTACTTCACGGTGAGCGCGGCGGCGGTGGCACCGCGGCCGGTGCCTCCGCTTGACATCTGGTTGGGCGGTTCGGCGCCGGCCGCGTTCCGGCGTATTGGCACGTTCGCCGATGGCTGGTTGGGCAGTTTCCTCACGCCGCCCGAGGCGCGGGCGGGGCGCGAGGCGATCGAACATGCCGCCGCGCAGGCTGGTCGGCACATCGAACCCGATCACTTCGGCATCTCGTTGGCCGTCGCCGACGGTGAGTTGACCGGCGAGCTGGCAGCAGCTGCCCGTCGGCGCCGCCCGGATCTCGATCCCGGCGAGCTGATCGCGGTCGGCTGGGACCAACTGCACCGCCAACTCGATGCGTACCTCGATGCGGGGCTGACCAAATTCGTCATACGACCGGCGGGTCAAGGATCAATCGACGGCTTCATCGATCGGTTCGTGGCTGAACTGATCGAGCGGCAGAACTGACAGCGGCCGGAGGCCGTCGCAACGATCCGGTCGGTTAGGCGCCTAGGCGACGGCAAGCCTGGCAGTGGCGTACCGCAGCGCCTCACCGACGGTCTTGTGGTGGAACTCAAAGCCACTGCGTTCCAGCACAGCCGGGATCGCACGTTGCCCGCTCAACAGGCCCTCGTCGGCGAACTCGCCGAGCGCGGCGCGCACCGCGAAACCCGGCATCAACAGCGGGGTGGGCCGGTTTACCGCTCGGCCCAGTGCGGTGGTGAACTGGGCATTGGTGACGGGCGCCGGCCCGGTGAGGTTCACCGGGCCGGAGAGCCGGCTGTCGGAGATCGCGAACTGCAGCGCCCGCACCTCGTCCTCAAGGCTGATCCACGACATGTACTGGCGGCCGTTGCCCAAGCGTGCACCAAGGCCCACCGAGAACAGCGGCCGCAACCGGCGCAGCGCACCGCCCGCAGAGGCCAGCACCAGTCCGGTGCGGGCCAGGACCACTCGGGTGCCGGCGTGCTGGGCGGGTGTGGTGGCCGCTTCCCAGTCTTTACACAGCTGGGCGAGGAAACCCGTTCCCGCCGAATCGGTTTCGACGACCGCTCGGTCTTTGCTGTCGCCGTAGTAGCCGACTGCGCTGGCATTGATCAGCACCCCGACACCGGCGTCGGCGACCGCCGTGGACAGCACTTCAGTTGGCGTGATGCGGCTGTCGCGCAGGTTTTGCTTGAAAGCCCCCGACCAGCGCCGCTGTCCGATACTGATGCCGCACAGGTTCACCACCGCGTCGACTCCGCTCAACGCGCCGGCGTCGAATTCGCCGCTGTCGGGATCCCAGTGCAGCTCACCCGCATTCGCCGGCGCGCGGCGCACGATCCGCAGAACCCGATGGTCTGCCGTACGCAGCGCCGTTACCAGCGCCGAGCCGATCAGCCCGGATGAGCCTGCAATGGCGACGGTGGCGGTCACGCTTCAAGCCCTGTCTAGAGTCCCAGGTCGGCCTCGAACGCGCCTTCCTCGAGCCGGTGCTTGATGGTCGTCACGAACCGTCCGGCGTCGGCGCCGTCGATCAGCCGGTGGTCGTAGGTCAACGGGAGGTAGCAGATCGAACGGACCCCAATGGATTCGTTGCCGGTGTCGTCGACGACGACCCGCGGCCGTTTGACGATCGCGCCGGTGCCCAGCATCGCGGCCTGCGGCGGCACCAGGATCGGGGTGTCCGTCAGTGCGCCCTGGCTGCCGATGTTGGTGATCGTGAAGGTGCCGCCGGACAGCTCGTCGGGCTTGAGGTCTCCCGACCGGGCGCGGGCAGCGATGTCGGAGATCGCGCGCGCCAACCCGGCCAGCGACAGGTCACCGGCATTGTGGATGACGGGGGAGAGCAGGCCCTGCTCGGTGTCGACCGCGAAGCCCAGATGCTCGGCGTCGTAGTAGGTGATCTCTTTGGTGTCTTCGTTGTAGCTGGCATTGACGTTCGGGTGCGCTTTGAGCGCATCGATCACCGCGCGGGCGATGAACGGCAGGAAGGTCAGGTTGACACCCTCGCGTTCGGCGAACGAGGCCTTGGCTTTTTCTCGCAGCGCCACGATCCGGGTCATGTCGACCTCGTGGGTCTGGGTGAGCTGTGCGGTGGCTTGCAGCGACTCGCGGGTCTTCTTTGCGGTGATCTGGCGGATCCGGCTGGCCTTCTGTGTGGTTCCCCGCAGATGTGCCAGCGCGGGCGCCGGTGCGGGGGCGCTCGGTTTCGGGGCAGCCGGGGCCGCGGCGGCCGGCGCTGCGACCGGAGCCTGCTTGGCTTCCTCTTTCTGCTGCGCGGCCGACAGCACATCCTGTTTGCGGATCCGTCCGCCCACCCCGGTTCCACTTACCTCGCTGAGATCAATGTTGTTCTCGGCGGCCAGCTTTCGGACCAGCGGCGTGACGTACGGACTGCTTGCCGCGCCGGTCGTGGGCGCGGACTCAGCCCGAGGTTGGGGTGCCGGCTCGGGCTCGGCCCGCGGCGCTGGCGTCGGCTCGGGTTGGGCTGGCGGCACGGGTTTCGCCGCGGGCTCTGGTTGGGGTGCTGGCCTTGCCTCGGGTTGTGCGGCCGGTGAGGCTTGGGGCTCGGGTGCGGGCTTGGCTGCCGCGGCGCCGGTACCGATCCGGGCGAGCTCGCCGCCGACCGACACGGTGACGTCCTCCTCGGCGGTGATGCTGATCAGCGTGCCTGCCACCGGAGAGGGAATCTCGGTGTCCACCTTGTCGGTGGAAACTTCCACCAGCGGCTCGTCCACCTCCACCGAGTCGCCGACTTTCTTCAGCCACCGGGTCACCGTGCCCTCGGTGACGGACTCGCCGAGTTCAGGCATCAGCACCGGGTGGGACGTGCCAGTCGCGTCGTGTTCGCCGGCTGCCGACGCAGGGGCCGGCTCCGGCTCGGCCTGCGGTTGCGGTGCTGGTTCGGGCTGGGCCTCCGGCTCCGGTTGTGGTTCAGGTGCTGCTTCGGCGGCGGGTTGCTCGGCGCCGCCACCTTCGGCGGCTTCCGCCGCATCGCCGATGACGGCCAGCTCGCCGCCGATTTCGACGGTGTCGTCCTCGTGCGCAACGATCTTCGTCAGCACTCCCGCCGCCGGCGATGGAATCTCGGTGTCAACCTTGTCGGTGGACACTTCCAGCAGGGGTTCGTCGAGTTCGACATTGTCGCCTTCTTGCTTGAGCCAGCGAGTTACGGTTCCCTCAGTCACGCTCTCACCGAGTGCCGGCATCTGAACTGAGAAGGCCATCTCTGTCGACTCCTCGATGGAACGGTCGGTGGGCGCGGATCGACCTCTGGCTTACCACAGCGTGATGTACCGGAAGCTGCACCCAAGCGGATTACCGAAACCATCCTGTCACTGCGGCCCCGTTGGCACACAACCAGGGCGGAGCCGGTCCAACAGGGGGCGCGGTCGCTTCGCCGATTGATCTCGGGCACGTATCGGGAACACCGTGAAGGATCGAGTAACGACTAACAAATTCAACGCGAGCCCAATAATATAAGTCCAATAAATTGGACTCAAATTCCATAGCAGCGGATAGGTTGGTTTCCGCGGGGTTAAATACACTCGGCGTTTGACGTTTTGGATGAAGATGCCGAGAATCTGGATTATCTTGTTTCCCGTGTACCCAGATGACAGCGGCAAAGAACTCGCCACGGTGCTCTCCTACCTGGCCGGCCGTTCCCTCAGCAGAGAAGAGATCTGGACCGCGATGGAACTGCCGCGGTCCACGTACTACGACCAGCTGGACAAGGGAACCTTGATCACCGCGGACAACTTGCGCGTTGCCGCCGCCAACCTCGGTATCAACCGCGCCGAGCTGCTCACCCGCTACCGGTTCATCGACCCGGAAGAGATCACCGCACTGGCTGAAGAGATCCGCGGCGGCGCCCTCATGCCGCACGGCTCAACCGCCACTCAGCTGAAGACCGTGCAGCCGACAAAAATCGCGGAGTGGCGCCCGCGGCAAGACGCACCCCCGCTCTAACACTATCTGCCGACGGATATCTCGTGGGTCTCTCTGCTCTCATCATCATCACCCTCGCGTCCATCGCGTGGAGCCTCTGGATACGGCGAGTCACCTGGCATTGCCGGTGGGAGGTGGCCGCCACGCTCAATATCGCCCTGCAGGGATGCGCGGTCGCCTTGATGTCCCCGCTGTGCGCCGAGACGCTGGGCGTTGTCCTACACAACGTCACCGGTGAGTGGAACCTGCAGAACTACGTCGGGCACGACTGTTACGTCGTCGCGGCCTCGGCGATCGTCTACAACGCGGTCGGTCGGCTTGAAGAGGACGACGCTTTACAGAAGTCGTTCAAGCAATATGTGGAACGACCGGCGACGTTGTGCATTCCGCTGTTGTTGGCAACGTTCTCGTTGAGTTATGGCAGCAGGACTTACGCGAGCGATTTCTTTGCGCTACGCACCGACTTCTGGCTGACCGTGTATTGGCTTTTGCTCTGTGGAACGCTCTCTTACCTGCTGGTGTTCGGCTCGCGAGCGCTGTTGGTGCTGCGCAAGGACCCGCGCTCGAGGAACGTCGCGAACCTCTATCTGGTCGCCTCGGCCAGCGGCATTTCTGCCTGCGTGGTGCGGATGATCACCGCGCTGATTCCCCCGCTTCAAGGTCCGCTGGGGGCGGCGCTGGTCTGGCTGTTCGCATGTGCGTGCGGCGCCGGTTTCGCACTGACTTCCGCGCAATCCTGGCGGCAGAAGGTCAGATGGTTCCAGCGGCCGGTGGTGCACCGCTAGCCTCGCGCTGAGGCGCTGGTTAGCCGTTTGCTAGCCATTTGCTAGCCGTTTTCAGCGATGTCTTCCAGCACCGCGAACATGGTGCGGGTCGGAACACCCGTGCCGCCCTTGGGAGAGTAACCCCACGAGCTACCGGTATTGTAGGCCGGCCCGGCGACGTCGATGTGTGCCCAATTCAGGCCGTCGGCAACGAATTCGCGCAAAAACACACCCGCAACCAGCATCCCGGCGAAGCGTTGCCCGCTCACATTGGCCAGGTCGGCCACCGTCGACTTCAGGTCGTCCTTGAGTTCGTCGGGCAGCGGCATCGGCCAGCCGTTCTCGCCGATCCGCTGCGAAATAGCCGCCACCCGGTCGCGGAACTCGTCACTGCCCATCACCCCGGGCGTACGCGCGCCGAGTGCCACCGTCTGCGCACCGGTCAGCGTCGACGTCTCGATCAGGTAGTCCGGGTTGTCTTCGCACGCCCGTACGATCGCGTCGGCGAGGATCAGCCGGCCCTCGGCGTCGGTGTTGAGCACCTCGACCGTGGTCCCGCCGTACTGCGTCAGCACGTCGCCCGGGCGCTGGGCAGTCGCCGACGGCATGTTCTCGGCCATCGGCACGGTGGCGATCACGTCGATCGGCAGCTGCAGCTGGGCGGCCAGTGTCACGGTCGCGATGACGGCGGCGGCACCGCCCATGTCGCCGGTCATGTAGTGCATCGACGCCGCCGGCTTGATCGAGATGCCGCCGGTGTCGAATGTGACGCCCTTGCCGACCAGGGCGACTTTCTTGGCCCGCTTCGGTTTTTTGGCCAGCTGCGACCCGTGGTGGGTCAGCCGCACCAGCCGCGGTGGCCGCGACGAACCCTTGCCGACTCCGACCACCCCGCCGTAGCCACCTTTTTGCAGCGCCTTATCGTCGAGCACTTCGACCTCAAGGCCGACCGATTCACCCAAAGTCTTTGCACGATCAGCGAATTCAGCCGGAAACAGATGGCTGGGCGGGGTGTTGACCAAGTCGCGGGCGGTGGCCACGGCGGTCGCGACCGCCGCCGCATGGGCCGCTTGGGTTTTGGCGCCCTTGTCGGTGGATAACACGGTGATCTTGCGCAGGCCGGGGTCCTTGGGGGCGGTCCTATCGGTGCGGAACACGGTGAACCGGTAGCTGCCCAGGATGAGTCCCTCGACCGCTGCCTCCAGGTCCAAGGCCGTCAGCGTGGTGATGGCGGCCTCGGCGCTGCCCAGCGCGCGCGCCGCCGAGCCGGCCGCACGGCGGATCACGTCGGCGGGCCACTCGTCGCGCCGCTTGCCCATGCCGATCGTCAGCACGCTGGCCACCGGCAGCGAGTCCACCACCAGCCGGTTCACCTGCTCGCTGGCGCCGGTGGCGTTCAGCGCCCGCAAGCCTGCCTCGATTTCGGCGACCGCCTCGGCCGGCAGAAAAGGCTCGGCGGCGACGACGGAGATGTCAGCGGCCCCCGGCTGATCCTCTGTGCCTTCTGGACCTGACGAGACCACCGGGACGATCAACACCGCCGACCCGGCGCCGCGACGCGGCAACGAGGAGGCGACGGTGACGGCAGGGGCGAGATAACCGGGTTGTGTGCTCACGAGCATTAACCCTAACGATCGGCGGTCATCGGCCGCGGTTGAGGTCGTAGCAGGTCACCGGTTCGTCGAAACCCTTGAGTATCAACGGATCCTGGGCGATTGCCGGCCAGCCGGGCAATTGCTCGTGTACTTCCGCTGCGGCGAGGATCTGGCCCGGTCCCGCCGCGGCGACGAGGCGGGCCGCCAGGTTAACCGCGTTGCCGAAGTAATCGCCGTTGACGGCCAGGATCTGGCCGTAGCCGAGGCCGGCGCGGACCTCTAGTCCCGCCTCGCGTGCGCGCGGATGGTTGACGAGGTCGATCGCCGCTTTCGCCAGCCGCTCCGGGTTCGAGCTCACCCACATCACCGCATCGCCGAGGAACTTCACCAGCCGCCCGCCGTCGGCGTGCACCACGTCGCCGGCGGTGGCGCCGAACTCGGTGAGCATTGTCGACAACTCCGCGGGTGTGAGCATCTGGGTTAGCGCGGTGAAGCCGGAGAGATCCGCGAAACCGACGCCGCACTCCAGGCTCGCCGACGGGCCGCTGACGACACCCTCGATGAACGTTCGAGTGCTGACCAGATGGTGGCGGTGGACGGCGTCGATCATTGCCCCGAGGCGGGGGACGAACCCTGCGGCCTCGCGGTAGACCTGCGCGGTGGCGAGTTCGTCCCCGGTGAGGCCGAGCCACATTTTGGGCTGACTCGTCCGGATCATCGACGAGATGGCCTCGGCCACCCGCGCCACGTTCGCGCCGAGGACCCGCAAGAAGCCGTCCGCGGCGTCGGGGCCCATCTGCATCCTCATCGCCACCCAGGTCGCCAGGCCGTCGACATCGGCCTGACTCAACGCCGGGGTATCCGGATCTGCGACGGTCAGGCCGAGCATGGCCCAGCCGTGTTCGACGTCCGCCAAAGCCACGCCGATCGCATCTGCGGCGGTCCGCAGGGTATAGACCTGGGGACCGGACCACAACAGGGCGTCACCGGCAAGCCCGAACAGGCGGCCGCGACGCTCGGCCTCGACCATCTGGTCCGCGGTGAAACCGAGGTCCGCCAGGTACTCGATCAGGCCAGCCCGCTCGCGCGCATCGGCGATCCCGGCGGCCTCCAGCGCCTCCAAGTCGACCACCTGGCCAAGTCTGCCAGTGACGAGCCGGATTAGGGTCGAATGTCGTGAGCCGCGCAGGCGGCGATGCAGTGGGGGCACCCCCAGCCGCGCAGCGGCGAGGGGGACGCAGCGATGAAGAGGAGCGGCGCCATGAGCGATGACTTATTGCACGGACCACTCGAGGACCGCCACCGTGAGCTCGGCGCGACCTTTGCCGAATTCGGCGGCTGGCTGATGCCGGTGTCGTATGCGGGCACCGTCAGCGAGCACACCGCAACCCGCACCACCATCGGCTTGTTCGACGTCAGCCACCTCGGCAAGGCGTTGGTCCGCGGACCCGGTGCCGCAAAGTTCGTCAACTCCGCGCTCACCAACGACCTGAACCGCATCGAGCCAGGAAAAGCGCAATACACGTTGTGCTGCAACGAATCTGGTGGAGTCATTGACGACCTGATCGCCTACTATGTTGGGCCCGACGAGATCTTTCTGGTGCCCAACGCCGCCAACGCCACGGCGGTGGTTGCGGCTCTCCAGAGAGCTGCGCCTGCTGGCCTCACCATCAGCAACGAGCATCGTTCTTACGCGGTGTTGGCCGTGCAAGGACCACGGTCGGCGGAGGTGCTGGCCGAATTGGGGTTGCCGACCGATATGGACTACATGGGCTATGCCGACGCGACGTTCGCGGACGTGCCGGTGCGGGTTTGCCGCAGCGGATACACCGGGGAGCAGGGCTACGAGTTGCTGCCGCCCTGGGAATCCGCCGGTGTTGTGTTCGACGCGCTGGTTGCCGCGGTGACGCGAGCCGACGGGCAGCTTGCCGGTCTGGGGGCGCGTGACACGTTGCGCACCGAGATGGGTTATCCGTTGCACGGTCACGAACTCTCGGCCGATATCTCGCCGCTGCAGGCTCGATGTGGTTGGGCAATCGGGTGGAAGAAGGGCGCGTTCTTCGGCCGTGACGCGCTGCTGGCCGAAAAGGAGGCCGGTCCGCGGCGGCTGCTGCGCGGCCTGCGCGCGGTGGGTCGCGGTGTGCTGCGGCCGGAGTTGACCGTGCTCGACGGCGACACCAAGGTCGGGGTCACCACATCGGGCACGTTTTCGCCGACGTTGAAAACCGGTATCGCACTTGCGCTGATCGACACCGACGCGGGCGTCGAGGACGGCCAGCACGTCGTGGTCGATGTTCGGGGCCGCGCGGTTGAATCCGAAGTGGTGCGCCCACCGTTTGTCGATCCAAAAACCCGTTAGCGCCCGGTTATACAATCGCATGATGACCGGTGGCGTCCTCGAGTTTGCGGTTTCACGCACGGCAAACCCGACTAGCGACGAGGCACGCGAAGCGATACTGGCCGACCCGGGTTTCGGCAGATATAACACCGACCACATGGTGTCGATCGATTACACCGATGGGCAGGGTTGGCATGATGCGCGGGTCATCGGGTACGGCCCGATCGAGCTGGATCCGTCGGCGATCGTGCTGCATTACGCGCAGGAAGTCTTCGAAGGGCTTAAGGCTTACCGGTGGCCGGACGGGTCGATCGTGTCGTTCCGCGCCGAGGCCAACGCTGCGCGAATGCGATCGTCGGCGCGGCGGATCGCGATCCCCGAATTGCCCGACGAACTGTTCATCGAGTCGTTGCGGCAACTGATCGCCGTCGATAAAGCCTGGGTTCCGCCGGCCGGTGGCGAAGAGTCGCTGTATCTGCGCCCGTTCGTCTTCGCGACCGAGCCGGGCCTGGGAGTGCGCCCGGCCAAGCAGTATCGCTACCTGGTGATCGGCTCACCGTCCGGTGCGTATTTCAAGAACGGCATCAAACCCGTCAGCGTTTGGGTGTCAACGGAATACGTGCGCGCCAGTCCGGGCGGTACCGGTGCGGCCAAGTTCGGCGGAAACTATGCCGCGTCGTTGGTGGCGCAAGCCGAAGCTGCCGACAACGGCTGCGAACAGGTGGTGTGGCTGGATGCCGTCGAACGCCGTTACATCGAAGAGATGGGCGGGATGAATATCTTCTTCGTTTTCGGCAGCGGCGGATCGGCCCGGCTGGTCACCCCTGAGCTGTCTGGCGCGCTGCTGCCGGGCATCACCCGGGATTCATTGCTGCAGTTGGCAACTGATGCCGGTTTTGCCATCGAGGAACGCAAGATCGATATCGACGAGTGGCAGAAGAAGACCGCCGCCGGCGAGATCACCGAGGTGTTCGCCTGCGGCACTGCCGCGGTCATCACTCCGATTTCACACGTGAAGTACGGCGAAAGTGAATTCACCATCGGCGATGGCGAATCCGGTGAAGTGACGATGGCGCTGCGCGACACGTTGACCGGGATCCAGCGCGGAACGTTCGCCGACACCCACGGCTGGATGTCGCGGCTGGGCTGAAAGCCGGGCCGCCCGGACTCGATCACCGGGCGACGATTTTGGTCGATGACGTGATTTGGCCGTATTGCGCCGAATATGGCCGTAAGCTTCTGCGCGCAAATTCCGCCCGTGGTGGCTGCGTATGCACTGCGGTTAGTGCGGTGAGCGGTCAGCCAATTATCGCCGGAGGTATGAGATGGTCAGCCCGAGTAGCCCGACGCCGCAGGGGTCGCGTCGCCAAGTGGCGGTGATCGGGACGCTTATGCCGCACCTGCATCCGGGGCGTCATCAGGTGTACCGCAATGTCACCGCATTCGCGTTGTTGGCCGCGTTGATCGCATCGGGATTGGGCTCGCTGCCGGTCGCGTTGGTGTTGACGGCAGTGGCATTGCCGGCGGCGGTGCTGGTTTACATTCATGATCACCGGTTGTGGCACGACGAGCCGCTGACGGTGATCGCTGTGTCCTTTGGGCTTTCGCTGCTGCTCGGCGTCGGGGTCGGGCTGCTGGAAACCCATTTCATCAAGCTGGTGGCGGCGGGTTCGACCGGCTATCACCTGCCGCCGGTTCCTCGGATTCTCGAGCTGGGTCTGCTGGTACCGCTGGCGGCGTTTGTGGCGGTGCTGATCGCCCCCTTGGTGGTCAGCGCGCGCTCGGCATTCCGGCATCCGATGGATGCCGTGGTGGCTTGTTCGCTCAGTGGTGCGGCACTGTCGTTGGGGCTCAGTGTGGTGGTCCAGCACGGAGCGTTCACTCATGTGCAGGGCACGGCCGGGGATCCGGCGCACGTGGCGTTTATTTCTCTGACGCTGGGGTTTTTGCAGCCGATTGTGCTGGCGACGGCGGCCACCGTCGGTGTGTTGGGGTTGCGCCGGCTGGGGGTCAGCCCGGTCGCCGGAGTGATCGAGGGATTGGTGTTGGTGGTGGCCTATGAGTTGGCGACCACCTTGTTGCAGCCGTATGGGACACGCGGGATCGTGTTGACCGCCTTGGCGGCGTTCGTGCTGGTGGGAGCGGGGTTGGCCGCGGCTCGTGATGGGTTGCACGAGGCCTTGCTCGCCGACGCTGGGCCGGATGCGGATGCGGATGCGGGTGTGCCGGCGACCGGCCAGGCTGAGCACCGGTTGCATGCCGGCTTGGTCGCCGGGATCGTAGCGGTAGTCATCGTGATCGCTGCGGTGGCCAGCGTGGCGGTGGTAATGAGCGGTGCGGCAACGCATCCCACGCCGCCGGGTCAGGACGGCAGCAGGATCGCTCCGCACCGAGCTTCATCGGCCGGGTCTGTTCACCACTCGATTGGCCGACCTGGTCAGAGCCCTTGGGGCAGCGTGGCTTTGGCATCGACCACCACATCGCTGGCGGCCGGCGCCGCCACCACGGTCAGCCTGTTTGACGGAATCAATATGACCGTGGCTCCCGGCTGGACAGTCACCCGTCAAGGTCAGCTGTCCGCCGACCTCATCAATAGCGACCAAAGCGCGGCCCTGTTCGTTGACGCGGGTAGCGAGAACACCTCGGACATCAGAAAAGAATCCACCTTCCTGATCAACCAGAACATCCAGAGCTCCGGATTGACCAACGTCAAGCAAACCGCGGCGGAGCCGGAGCCGCTGCAGGGCAAGAACTTCAATCAGCTGTTCGAGGTCGACTACACCGCCAACCTCCAAACCAACCAGGGTACCGACCAGATCTACGGCGGATGGGTGACGCTGTACAACACCGTAACTGGCGTGTCGGGCCTCTTCAATCTCTACGCCGGGAGTCAGGCTACGTTTAAAGCGGCACTGCCAGACGCCGCGCAAATGATGCTGTCGATGCAGTAGCGACCCGGTTACGCGCGGTTCATTCGATATTTTGCGGATTAGGGTTCCAAGCTCTGACCCAGGCTGAAATTCTCTCGCTCAGCGCTGCGAGCGAGCCCGGGCCTGTCATATCGAGCACGGTGATCATTTCCGGATGATCGGGTATGTCGAATACCCCGCCCTGCGCGCCTTGGCGAAGAACCAGTAACGGCTTGTCGAGCCCCACGGCGATTCCAGCTTCGATGTGATTCCATGGCGTCGACATAGCAATTGGTTGAGGCGTACTGGCGGGCGCGTCATCCGCGGGGCTGACCGAGACGAATTGAGGTGGCCCGAAGATGACAACCGCTCCGCAAGATCGAATCTTCTTCGCCACGTCCGACATTGGTGCACTCCTGCCGTAAGCCTGCGGCAGCAGCCGAACAGCTTCGAACCCAACGCCCTTAAGTCCCATCAACACCTGGTCCAGGGCGATCTGATCGACCCTATCGAGATGAGATGGGGCGCTAATGAATACCCTATGCTCAGCCGCCGCTTGTTTAGTTAAATCTGTTGTGGTTGGCAAAGGGTCTGGGCTGCGGTAGCGCCCATCAACCAGGTTTTCAGAGATCACAGTTGGGAGCCGATGAACATCATCGAACGTGGCATCCAACAGCAGCGCACCGCTGAAGGAGGCCCCCCGTATATCGGCACCACGAAAATCGGCCTCCCTGCAGTCGGATCCGTCCAGGACAGTGCGCAGCAGCTGAGCCTCACGGAAAACGGCCTTTCGAAGGATCGCTCGGCGCAGCGATGCCGAAGATAGGTCAGCGCCATAGAAATCCGCGCCATGCGCGTCTAGCGGTGTGCCGGTCGCACCGGCCCCCCAGTAGCACTCCCGCAGGTTCGCGCGTTGAAAGTCACCGTAGGCCAGAGAAGGAGCCCACCGCAGACCGTCAGCGAGCAGCTTTTGTGTTGTGCCGGTTGGCTCAGACCGCAAGACCGCTGACACCACTCGCACCGCATCGCCTGCATAGGGGAGCCCACCCGCGCCGAATTCAGAATCTCGGTCGAAGAACCGCCTCGTGAGTGCGGCACTTGCGAGGCGCTCGACTTCTGATTTCGAGCCCAGCCCCCGCAGCACCTCAGAGAAGGCGCGTCCGACCGCTTCTTGCTTTTCTCGCCGAGTTCGAAATCTCAGGTACTGGCCTAGACCTAGCACAGCAGCGACAAGCGCGATGAGCGCGGACCCAAGACTTACCCATCCAGGGTTCGGTCCAGCCGTTGGCGGTGCGGCGACGACGGGAAACCCGCCCATCGGACCAGCCGTCACCGCGGCGGCGGCGCCGATAGCGACATGCATCAGCTCCATGTGGCAACGATAGGGGAGCGGTGGTGCGGGAGCTCCCCGAACAAAGAGTTAGGTCGCGCCACAGCGAACTTTCAGTCCGGTGGAGCGCCACAGCCCCGTCAGCCGAAGCGGACCAATCCGACCAGCAGCAGCGCAGTCACTGTAGTGGTCAATTCGATTGCGGCGCCTAGCACGTCACCGCTGATGCCGCCGAAACGGCGCACACAATGCCCGATCAGCGCCGCACCGCAACCGAGCCCGACCAGCACCGCCACCGGCCCCTGCCACGGCTGTCGATCTGCCGCGAGAGCCGCCGCGAGCAGCACAATGACCCAGGCCGCGATCACCGGCGCCGACTGGGTGCCTGCGACCCGAGCGCCCAACGTGCTGCCCTGAGCCGCCGGCACCGACCGGCGGCAGGCCAGCACAGCGGCGACCCGGCCGGCGGAAACGGCGACGACGATCGCGGCCACGTGCAGCGCCGAAAAAGCCAGCCCCTGCAGTGTGATCACCAACACGACGCTGGCCACCCCGAACGGTCCGGTCGACCCGTCGCGCATCACCTGCAGCGCGCGTTCCGGCGGCCCGTAGCAACCCAGCCCGTCGGCGGTGTCGGCCACGCCGTCGATGTGCAGGCCACGGGTCGCTGCCAGCAGCGCCGCTACCGCGAGCAGGCCGGTCAGCGGGTCGCCTGAGCCGAACACCAGCGCGCTCGCCCATGCCACGGCCGCGCCCAGCGCACCGAGTGCCGCACCGACGACCGGCAGAGCGGTCATCGCACCGGCGCCTAGCGGCCGGTCCGATGCGCGGGGCAGGGGGACCACGGTCTCGAACGCGAAAGCCGTTGCCAGCGAGCCGATCACGATGAGGGGGCAGAGCGGTCGACGCGGTTGGAAACGTTCGCGCTGGCAAAGCTGGCCATTGATATCAACGCGGCTACTGCGGCCCGCAGCACCGGCAGCGCCACCGCCGCGCCGGTACCCTCGCCCAGCCGCATTCTCAGATCCACTATTGGATCGAGCCCGAGCTGGGCCAGGGCCAGCGCGTGTGCCGGTTCGGTCGAGAGGTGACCGGCCTGCCACCACAGCCGGGCTCCTGGAGCCAGGCGCTCGGCGATCAGCGCAGCAGCCGTCACCGCCATGCCATCGAGCAACAGTGGGGTACGCCGGATCGCGGCCTGCGCGCAGAAGCCGGCGATTCCCGCCAGATCAGCGCCGCCGCAACGCTGCAGCAGCGCAATCGGATCGGCTATCACCGGCTCGGCCCGGAACAACGCATCGCGCACCGCCGCCGTTTTGCGGGACCATCCGGCGTCGTCGATTCCGGTTCCGTAGCCGACCGCCGCGACCGGCTCGATACCCGTCAGCGCTGCGGTCAGAACCGTTGCCGCAGTGGTATTTCCGATGCCCATATCACCGGCAATGAGAAGATCCGCCCCGGCGTCGACCTCCTGGTCGGCGATCTGCCGGCCGGCGTTAATCGCGTCAACGGTCTGCTGGTGGGTCAGCGCATCCTCTTTCGTGATGTCGCCGCTGGCGCGCCGCACCTTGTGCGCGCCGATCTGCTGCGAGAGCGGGTCAGCGTCCACGGCCAAGTCGGCGACGCGCACCGTTGCCCCGGCGACATCGGCCAGCGCGTTGATAGCGGCGCCGCCGGCGGCGATGTTGGCGACCATCTGGCTGGTGACCTCCGGCGGGTAGGCCGATACCCCCGATCGGGCAACCCCGTGATCGCCGGCGAACACCACAATTCGCGCGCGCTCGAATTGCTTTGGCGGACAATTGCCTTGGCACGATGCCACCCAGACGGACAGATCTTCGAGACGGCCCAGTGCGCCCGGCGGCTTGGTCAGCGTGTCCTGGCGGCCCCGGGCCGCCGTGGCGGCAGCCGTATCGGGCGGCACGACTGCTGGAAACATAGTCAGATCCTCGGCGGCTTGATGTACAACGGCTGCCCGGCCACCATCAGCACCACCCGATCGCATAAGGCGGCCAGCCGCTGGTTGAGTGCGCCCAACTCATCGGTGAACCGGCGGGCGGACGTGGTCGCCGACACGACCGTCAGCCCGACCTCGTGGCTGACCAGGACCAGCGGCGAATTGAACGCGGCCACCGCGGCCAGCATCTCGTCGACGTCCGCCGACACCGAGCCGTGCTCCCATCCGCGGCGGTCCAAAGTGGCGGTCAGCCAGCCGCAGACGTCATCGACGAGGGTGGGCGCGGTCGATGACTGGCGCAATTGTGTTGGAATGTCGTTGCTTTCCACCGTTGACCAGTGCCCGGGCCTCCGATCCCGGTGCTGCGCGATCCGTCGCAACCAAGCCGGGTCGGTGTCCGCTACCGACCCGGTCGCCAGGTAGCGCACCGGCTCAACCGGTCCCAGCGACTCGGCGATCGCTGTCTCCGCCCAGCGGGACTTGCCCGACTTGATCCCGCCGAGCACCAGGGTTCGCACGGCAGCTCAAGCGCCCCATGGCGATCGCAAGCGCGGCGCAGCCGGGCGCAGCGGGTCGCCATGCGAGGGCTTCTTCCGACGACGTTTACTCGACACTGGCGCCGTGCTTGACTTGTGGCCGCGGCGCTCGCATCCGGCGCATCTGGGAAGCCCGACCGGCTGCGTAAAGCGCTAGCTTCAAACGACTTTCGGTGTTGTCCGGAAACTTTTCGTCGACCCGCCTGGTGACCTTGCGGCCCAGGATGATCCCGTCGAGCATCATCAGACCCATCAGCAACGTCATCGCAGGTGAAATGTACAGCTGCAATTGTGGGACGGCGAACATGACGAACAGCAAAGTCAGGGCCGAAGGCATGAAGAGCCCGAGCACGTTGCGGCGAGCGTCCACCAAGTCCCGGGCGAACCGGCGCACTGGGCCCTGATCGCGGGGCAGTAGGTAGCGCTCGTCGCCGCCCATCATGCGCTCCCGACGTTCCGTCATCTGCGCGCGACGCGCCGCACTGTTAGCCTGGCGTTCCTCACGACTGAGCTTGGGCCCCGCCAACGACTTTCGCCGTGCGCGGGCCTCGGAGGAGGTCATCGGCGCCGGAGCGACCGGGCCCTTGCGGCGGGCGGCGGCGGTACGTCGCGGCGTGGGGCGGCCCTTGGGGGCGGTTGTCTGCGAACCACGGGACGCGGACTCGGAGGCTTCGCCCGCCTCCGCCGGCGTCTGGCCACCGGCCTGGTCACCGGCGGCGTCCACAACTTTCTTACGACCCAGCAGTTTCACGTTCGCCAGGTTACTTCGCAGCGGATGTTGTCTGGTAGACGGTGCGGACCCTGATCTGGCGGGGGTGCACCTTTCCCCAGCGGGCCCTACGCTGGCTGAGATGAGCGGGTCGGCGGCTGACGTCGGCGGTATCGCACCCGCCGCGGACCTGGTGCCGACCCTGCGCGTGCTGGTTGCCCCCGATTGCTACGGCGACAGCCTGACCGCGGTCGAGGCCGCCGCCGCGATTGCGACGGGCTGGAACCGGGTGCGCCCCGCCGATCAGTACACCATTGCGCCGCAATCCGACGGCGGCCCAGGCTTTGTCGAGGTGCTGGCCAGCCGGTTCGGGGAGCGGCGGCAACTCGAGGTATGCGGTCCGCTGGACGAAAACGTGCAGGCCGAGTGGGTGCTGGACCTCAACTCGGCGACGGCATACCTGGAATGCGCGCAGGCGTGTGGATTGGCCCGCATCGGTGGCCCGCCGACGCCGCAAACGGCGCTGTCCGCGCACAGCAGGGGAGTTGGCCAGCTCATCGCCGCTGCCGTGCGGGCGGAGGCCGCGCGGATCGTGGTTGGCTTAGGCGGCACTGCCAGTACCGACGGCGGCCGCGGACTGGTCGACGAGCTGGGCGGCCTCAGTGCGGGCCAGCGGCGGCTTGCCGGAGTGGAGCTGATCGCCGCATCAGACGTCGAGTACCCGCTGTTGGGGCCGTGGGGGGCCGCGGAGGTATTCGGGCCACAGAAGGGAGCGGATTCGGCCACCGTCGCCATGCTCGAACAGCGGCTCACCGAGTGGGCCGGTGAGCTGGACGCAGCCGCCGGGCGGTCGGTAAGCGCACAAGCAGGCGCAGGGGCCGCCGGGGGCATCGGCGCGGCGCTGCTGGCACTGGGCGGCCGGTGTGAATCGGGTGCGTCGATCATCGCCGAGCACACGCGGTTGGCCGAGGACATTGCCGCCGCCGATCTGGTGATCACCGGCGAGGGCCGGTTCGACGACCAGTCGTTGCACGGCAAGGTGGTCGGCGCGCTGGCCGAGGCGGCGCGATCGCAGGACATCCCGATCGTGGTGATGGCTGGTCAGGTAGAACTCGACCGTCTGGCGGTGCGATCGGCGGGCATTCTGGCGGCCTACGCGATCGCCGACTACGCCGGTTCGGCGCGGCTGGCTCTGACCGACGCCGCCAACCAGCTCATGGGCC
The DNA here is from genome assembly GCA_963751315.1 of uncultured Actinomycetota bacterium. GTDB lineage: Bacteria > Actinomycetota > Actinomycetes > Mycobacteriales > Mycobacteriaceae > Mycobacterium. The sequence goes on from CAVVUH010000001.1 coordinate 72,441, forward strand.
TGGCCTCCTACGTAGCGGCGCGACTCGGGAATAGAGGCCCGACAAGGTACCTTTGAAGAGGTGGGTTTTTTCATCGGGGTGCACAAACCCTCCACCGACCCGAGAACGATTTGGGCTTGTAGGCACTTATAGGGAGACGCAATGACTGTTCAGGACGAGTCAGCCGCCACAGGGTCAGCTACCGCAAGCCACGGCGCGATCTTGACCGACGCCGCGGCAGCCAAGGCGAAGTCACTGCTGGAGCAGGAGGGACGCGACGACCTGGCGCTGCGTATCGCAGTCCAGCCCGGGGGATGCGCGGGCCTGCGTTACAACTTGTTCTTCGACGACCGCTCGCTCGACGGCGACCTGACCGCGGAATTCGGCGGCGTGACGCTGACTGTTGACCGGATGAGCGCGCCCTACATCCAGGGCGCCTCGATCGACTTCGTCGACACCATCGAGAAGCAGGGCTTTACCATCGACAACCCCAACGCCACCGGCTCGTGCGCCTGCGGCGATTCGTTCAACTGACGCTCAGGCTTCGGCGTATCTAGTAAGTGCCGGCGGTCCGCTGCACGTAGGAACACACCAGCACCTGGTTGTGCTGGGAAAGTAACTGCGCGATCCCCTGTATCTGCTCGTGCAGGGCGCTGCCGGTGGCAGGTTTGACGCGCATGCTGAACAACACCTGCGCCTGGTAATCCGACCAGTACACGATCTTGTCGATCGAGGTCACCTGGGCCTCGGAGAACTGCTTGCGGAACGCGTCGCTGCTCAATTTGGCCAGTGTCTGATCGGAGCGCCGGTCCCGCACGGCGTCGTAGATGCCGCACAGCGCGTTGCGCGCGATGGTCTCGGTGTCGCGATGGTCGAGGGCGTTTAAATAGCCCTGGATCGCCGTTTTGGCGGTGGCGTCGGAGATCGCGCCGGCCGAGGTGGCCGGGCCGCTGCGCACACCGTGCACAATCGCCGCGATCAACGCGGCAACCAGGACCACTGCCGCCACAGCGACCAGAATTACCCGTCGACGGCGGCGTTTCGGGTACCGCACCGGCGGTGGCAGCAGACCTGGATAGGCGGCCGACGGCGGTGCCGCTTCAGCCGCTTGGCGCACCGGCGGTACGGCGTACGCCGGCTGGCCGGGGATCGGCTGGCTGGGATGGGGGTCGGTGAACGGCGGTCCGTCGGTGCCGAGACGGTGGTCCGGGGAGTACGGACCGGGCATAGGCGGTTCTCCTCGGGTAGCAGGCTGAAGGACGAATGTCGCCGCGAGGTTTCTCTCACCGAGGCTAGCGGGCCTCGCCCCGCGCTGCAGCGGCGGCCACAACCCGCGGGTAAGCTTAGCTAGCCGAACTTACGAACGAAGGGTGGATTTTTCGTGACGATTGCGGTGACCGGTTCGATCGCGACCGACAATCTGATGCGGTTTCCCGGCCGATTTTCCGAGCACCTATTGGCCGAGCATCTGCAGAAGGTGTCCCTGAGCTTTTTGGTCGACGACCTGGTGATCCATCGTGGTGGCGTGGCCGGCAATATCGCCTTCGCCATCGGTGTGCTGGGTGGTGACGTGGCACTGGTCGGCGCGGCCGGTGACGACTTCGCCGACTACCGCGAATGGCTGCAGGGTCACGGTGTCAACTGCGACCACGTGCTGATCTCCGCCACCGCGCACACCGCGCGTTTCGTCTGCACCACAGATCTCGACATGGCTCAGATCGCGTCGTTCTATCCCGGCGCCATGTCGGAGGCCCGCAACATCAAGCTCGCCGATGTCGTGTCGTCGGTGGGTAAACCGGATCTGGTCATCATCGGGGCGAACGACCCCGACGCGATGGTGGTGCACACCGAAGAGTGTCGGACTCTCGGTCTGCCTTTCGCCGCCGACCCGTCCCAGCAGCTGCCCCGCCTCTCTGGAGAAGAGATCAACAAGCTCATCGACGGCGCCGCCTACCTGTTCACCAACGACTACGAGTGGGAGTTGTTGCTCTCCAAGACCGGCTGGTCGGAAGCCGACGTGCTGGAAAGGGTCGGCCTGCGGGTGACCACGCTGGGCGCCAAGGGCGTCGACATCGTCGACCAGGACGGCACTACCGTCCACATCGGCGTGGTGCCCGAAACCAGCCAAACCGACCCCACCGGCGTCGGCGACGCGTTCCGGGCCGGTTTCCTGACCGGCCGCAGCACCGGCCTGAGCCTGGAGCGTTCTGCGCAGCTCGGCTCGCTGGTGGCCGTGCTGGTGCTGGAGTCGACCGGCACCCAGGAGTGGAACTGGGACCGCGACGACGCGGTGACCCGACTGGCCGGGGCCTACGGCGACGACGCCGCCGGCGAGATCGCGGCCGTACTGACCTGAGCTGTCCACACCGGGGAGATCGCTGAGGACCAGTCTGGGTTGACATCGTTACGGTACGTTACGTAACCTATTTCCGAAAGTTACGTAACGTACCGTAATGAGGAGCGGCGCATGAATGGCAGACCGCGGAGCCTTGACGTCGACGACGCCGTCCTGCAGGCCACCGTCGACCTCCTGGCCACCACATCGTTCGCGCAACTGTCGATCGAACAGATCGCCAGGCGGGCGGGCGTAGGCAAGCCCGCGGTGTATCGCCGGTGGCCATCAAAGGCCACCGTGGTGGCCGATGCCCTTGGCCGTTTTGCGCCGGTCCCCAACTTCGATCCCAACCGTGACCCCGCTGACAGCTTGCGTCGAGGGCTGATTGATTTCGCGATAGCGATGATTGAGTCCGGCACTGCCCATTGGCTTTACAGTCTGTTGGGCGAAGCCCGGACCGATCCGGAGCTCGCAGAAGGCGTCAAGGCGCGCTATCTGGCACCACGGGAACGCATCATCGAGACGGCAATTCGCCGGTGCGCCAACGCGGGTGCAATCCGGCGCGACGTCAGCCCCGGCACAGTGCTGAGCCTGCTGATGGGCCCGCCGATGCATGGCTGGATCTTGACGGGCATCCCGCCGGACAAGAAGCAGATGACGGAACTCGTCAACACGGCGTGGGCAGCCGTAGAACCTGCAACGGATCAGCGACGCAAACACCCCGGGGAGGATTTGTGACCACTGGAAAGAGCATCACCCAGGTCCTGATCGTTGGCGCCGGCCCGACCGGATTGACCCTGGCCTGCGACCTCGCCCGCCGCGGAGTCGGCGTCAGGATCCTCGACAAGGCCGGTCAGCACTTCACGGGGTCTCGCGGCAAAGCGCTATCTCCGCGCACCCTCGAAGTGCTCGACGACCTCGGTGTGGCACAACGGATTATGGACGCTGGCATGCTCAACCAGCCAATGCGCACCTACGACGGCGACCGGGTCATCAGTGAGGTAATCGTCAATCCGGAAGCGCCCCAAGACGATGCCGTGCCGTATCGGGGCGCTGTCCTCATTCCGCAGTGGCGCACCGAATCCATCCTGCGTGACCAACTTGCCCGCTATCACGTCACTGTGGAGCTGGACCACGAGGTGGTAGCCATCGAACAGCGTGAAGACCAGATCAACATCACGGTGTCGCGTGATGGCACTACTACCGACCTGCGCGCCGATTACGTGGTGGGGTGCGATGGCGGTCGCAGCACGATGCGTCACCTAACGGGTATGTCGTTCAACGCCGGCCCGGATGAAGCGGCAAAGTACGCCTACGTGGGAGACGTGAAGATCGATGGCCTTATCCCGAATGTCGCGCATCGCTGGAATGATCCCGAGCGCGGCATGCTCCTGCTCACGCCGTTCAAGGACACCGACCTGTGGCAGTTCCAGTTCCTTCCTGTCGACGGTGCCGCTCCGCGCTCCGAGCCATCCCTGGAGGTGTTTCTTGAGATCTGGCGAGACTTTGCGGGGCTTCCGGGGGTGCGCCTACTCGAAGCGCGCACCGCTTCTAGGTTCCGGGTCAACGAACACATCGTCGACCACTATCGCGCGGGTCGGGCGTTTCTTGCCGGTGACGCCGCCCACGTCTACTCGCCGGCGGGTGGTCAGGGGATGACGACCGGTATTCAGGACGCCCACAACCTTGGCTGGAAGATGGCTGCCGTGCTGGCGGGCGCGCCGGTGAGCCTGCTCGACAGCTACGAGGGTGAACGGCGCCCAGTCGCACAGCACGCGTTGACCCGCAGCAGCCAACGCTGGCGTCAGGTCAACCAGGCGGTCGCCACCGGGACCGATCCCGATGTGTGGGGGCTGGTGGTCAACGAGGACACATCGCAACTCGGTATCACGTACCGCGGCGGGCCGCTCGCGGCCACGGATGCCGCCGGCAACGCCACCCTGCATGCCGGCGACCGAGCGCCGGATGGCGCGGTCCATGATCTCGACACCGGCAACGAGGTGCGGCTATTCGACCTTTTCCGTGGCCCGCATTGGACTGTGCTGACGGTCGGCGAAAACTCAACGGCGGCAATGCCACCCGACTACTTCGGCGAACCGGTCCATTGCCACCGAGTGGACGGCCTGCCCGGATACGGCATCAGCGGCGATGGAGCGGTCGTGGTCCGGCCGGACGGCTACATCGCGCAGATCGCCACCGCGCAGCAGCCGGCCGGCGTTGGCTTGTTGCCGGCGATGACTACAGCTGCACCGGATACTGCGGTTCGCTGATCTGCGGTACCACGGTCTGCTCGACGAAGATCGCGTGCCACAGCATAAAGATCAGTACCGTCCACAGCCTGCGACTGTGATCGGTTGTGCCGCAACGATGTTCGTCTAACATCCGGCGAACGGCGGACAGGTCGATCAGATGGTCGGTTGCTGAAGAGTTCACCATTTCATGCGCCCACTCCAGCAGCGGGCCGGCACGCAACCAGTGCCGGATAGGCACCGGAAAGCCCAGTTTCGGCCGGTTGAGGACGTGCGGTGGAACGATGGGTTCTAGCGCGCGCCGCAGCGCGTACTTCGTGGTGGTGCGGGTGATCTTGGCCTGCACCGGCAATCGGGAGGCGACCGCGAATACCTCGGGATCCAGAAACGGGACCCGCAGTTCCAGCGAGTTGGCCATCGTCATCTTGTCGGCCTTGACCAGAATGTCGCCGCGCAACCAGGTGAACAGGTCGATGTGTTGCATGCGGGCCACCGGGTCCCAGTCCGTTGATTCGGCGTACAGCGGTTCCGTCACGTCGGTATGCGTCCAATCCGGCCGGAACCCGGGCAACACGTCCTGCAGCTGCGCGTCGGAGAAGCTGCGGGCGTTGCCGTAGTAGCGCTGCTGAAGCGTCAGCGATCCGCGGTGCAGCAGGCTTTTGCCGCGCATGCCGTGCGGCAGGGGTTTGGACAACGTTCCCATCGAGCGTCGCAGCGGCCCGGGAAGATAGTCGAAAGGCTTGAGCGACAACGGCTCCCGGTAGATGGTGTACCCGCCGAAAAGCTCGTCGGCGCCCTCCCCGGAGAGCACCACCTTGACGTGCTTTCGCGCCTCGCGGGCGACGAAGAAGAGTGGCACCAGCGCAGGGTCGGCCACCGGCTCGTCGAGATACCACACGATCTCGGGTAAGGCGGCGACGAACTCGTCGGGAGCGACCACCTTGGCGACGTGCCGCGCACCGATCGCTTCCGCCGATGCCACCGCGACGTCGATCTCGGAGAATCCCTCACGCTCGAACCCGGTGGTGAAGGTGATCAGCCGGGGGTTGTGCCGGATGGCCAGCGCCGCGATCGCCGTCGAGTCGATGCCACCCGACAAAAAGGCGCCGACAGTCACATCGGCGCGCATATGCTTGGCCACCGAATCTTCCAGCACCGCGGTGATCTCGTCGTAGCGAGCCTGCTCGGTGTCCCGGGTAATCGGTGTCGCGGCGAAGCGCGGCACGAAGTAGCGAGTGCTGTCCGGTGCGGCTGTACCAGGACGAATCCGCGCATAACAGCCGGACTCGAGCCGGCGCACGCCGCGGTGCAGGGTCTCGGGTTCGGGCACATACTGCAGCACCGTGTAGTGCTGTACAGCGCGCAAGTCGATGGCGGTGTCGAAACCGATCACGTCGGCCAGTTCCAGCAGGCATTTCTTTTCGCTGGCTACCGCGGTGCCGCCGGTTCCGGTCGCCATGAACAGCGGTTTGATGCCGAAAGGGTCACGGGCGCAGAATAATTCGCCGACGACATTGTCCCACAGCGCGAAGGCGAACATGCCCCGCAGCCGGGTCAGGGCGTCAGCGCCCCAGTAGTGATAGGCGGCGACGATGGCCTCACCGTCGCCGTCGGTGGCGAAGACGGCGCCGTGCCGCTCGGCGAGCTCGGCCCGCAGCTCCAGGTAGTTGTAAATCTCGCCGTTGAACACCAACTCATACCGGCCCGGGCTTTCCGATGGCCCCCAGCGCAGCGGTTGATGCGAATGGGCGATGTCGATGATGGACAGCCGGTTGAAGCCGAACACGACGGTCCCGGCGGGATCGGCCCAGGTGCCCGGCTCGTCGGGTCCACGGTGGCGCATCAGGTGCGATGCGCGGGCGACGGCGTCGGCCGTATCGCGGGCGCCGCTCGACGAATCACCGCCGGCCGCAGCGCTCACGAAGGCCAGCAGTCCACACATCGCGCCCAGTATGCCGCAACGCGGCAAGGTCGGCGCTGCCGCAGGTCGCGGGCCGGCCGGCGGTCGGGGGGCGGGCGCGGGGGCTCCGACACGGCTTGATTATCTGGCGTGGTCTACGCTGCGTAGTATTCGACATGCTTGCTGTCGGTCCCAGCTTGTGATTCAGGAGGAGCCACGGTGACACCTCGCGGACCAGGCCGTTCGCAGGGCTTGTTGGGAAGCCGCTCGGCAGGCTCCCGCCGGCTTCGGCTGCTGGTTTTGGCTGGCCTGCTCGGCACGTTGGCGGTCACGCTGAGCGGATGCAGTTGGTCGGAGGTCTTGGGCATGGGCTGGCCGAGGGGCATCACCCCGGAGGCCGACTACAACCGGCAGCTGTGGGTCGGCGCAGTGATCGCATCCCTGGTGGTCGGCGCGATCGTCTGGGGCCTGATCTTCTGGGCCAGCGCTTTTCACCGCTGGAAATCCACCGACACCGAATTGCCCCGCCAGTTCGGCTACAACATGCCGCTGGAGCTGGTGCTGACCGTGACGCCGTTCCTGATCATCTCGGTGCTGTTTTACTTCACCGTGGTGGTGCAGGAGAAGATGCTGCACCTGGCGTCCGACCCGGAGGTCGTGGTCGACGTCACGTCGTTCCAGTGGAACTGGAAGTTCGGTTACCAGAAGGTCGATTTCAAGGACGGCACGCTCAATTTTGACGGAGCCGACCCGGCCCGCAAAGCGGCAATGGTCTCCAAATCGGAAGCCCAGAACAAGCAGGGTGAGGAGATTCCCGGTCCCGACCATGGAATCACCATGCAAGACCGCAGCTATCTGAACTACGACAAGGTCGAGACGGTGGGTACCAGCACCGAGATCCCGGTACTGGTGCTGCCTGCGGGCAAGCGCATCGAGTTCCAGCTGGCCTCCGCCGACGTCGTCCACGCTTTCTGGGTGCCGGAGTTCCTGTTCAAGCGGGACGTGATGCCCTATCCGCATGAAAACCATTCGGTGAACGTCTTCCAGGTCGCTGACATCAACCAGACCGGGGCATTCGTGGGTCGCTGCGCCGAAATGTGCGGCACCTATCACTCGATGATGAACTTCGAGGTCCGGGTGGTGCAGCCCAACGACTTCAAGGCCTACCTGCAGCAGCGGATCGCCGGTAAGACCAATGCCCAGGCCTTGCAGGCGATCGCCCAGTCGCCGGTCGCGGTCACCACTCACCCGTTCGAGACCCGCCGCGGCGAGCGTGCGCCCCAAGCGAGTAACTAGGAAGCCCCCATGCATATCGAAGCCAGGCTGTACGAATTCGTGGCCGCGTTCTTCGTGTTCTGCACGGTGCTTTACGGCGTGCTGACCAGCTTGTTCGCCACCGGAGGCATCGAGTGGGCCGGCACTACGGCGCTGGCGCTGACCTCTGGAATGGCGCTGATCGTGGCGACGTTCTTCCGCTTCGTGGCACGCCGGCTCGACACCCGCCCCGAGGATTACGAGGGCGCTGAGATCAGCGACGGCGCAGGCGAACTGGGTTTTTTCAGCCCGCACAGCTGGTGGCCGATTCTGATCGCACTGTCCGCCTCGGTAACCGCGGTCGGGGTTGCGTTGTGGCTACCGTGGTTGATCGTCGCCGGGGTGGTGTTTGTCCTGAGCTCGGCGGCCGGGTTGGTCTTCGAGTACTACCTCGGTCCGGAGAAGCACTAGTCGGCGCCCGCAAAGGTCACAATCAGGGCATCAGTTGATCCGTGTCCCGTTCACCGAGAATGCCGCGCAGGTAACGGTTGGGTAGGGTTTCCGAGGCACAATGAGGAACATCGGAGCGCGCGCTCAACCACACAGCCCCGGTGCTGCGCGCGTCGCTGAAGTAGTCGGACAGGACAGGCAAACATGAGCGGGCCCAATCCACCAGGACCGGAGTCCGAAGAAGTGGAACCCGGAGTCGAGCCCAGCGAAGGCGACACCAAATTCGAAGAGGGCGGCAGCGAATTCGGCGAGGAGTCGACGGGGCACGGGACCGAACAGGACGGCGAGACAGCCCAGACCGATATCTATTCCCGGGCCTACTCGGCTCCGGAGTCCGAACACGTCACCAGCGGCCCATATGTCCCCGCCGACCTGGACCTCTACGACTACGACAGGTACGACGAGCTAGCCGACGAAGAAGCCACCGCGCCACGTTGGCCGTGGATCGTCGGCATTGCCGCAATTGCCGCGGCGATCGCCCTGGTGGTGTCGGTGTCGCTGCTGTTCGCTCGCACCGGTACCAACCAGATGGCGACGCCCAGCACTGCGCCCACATCGACGCCGCCGATGCAGGACGAGATCATCGTCACCACACCGCCACCCGCGCAGCCTCCGCCGCCGACGACCAGCGTCCCACCACCACCACCGCCGCCGCCGACCAGCGAGGCTCCGCCACCGCCGCCTCCGCCGCCGACCGAGGCACCGGCGCCACCGCCTGCTCCGGCGCCGGCCCCTGCACCGGCGCCCCCCGCCGCGGCGCCGCCGCCCGCGGGCGCCCCTCCCGCAGCACCCCGGCAGGTCACCTACTCGGTGACCGGCACCAAGGCGCCGTTTGACCAGATCACGATCACCTATACCGACGCCTCTGGAATGCGACGGATCCTGAACAACGTCTACATCCCGTGGACCCTCACGCTGACACCGATCTCGCAGTCCGATGTCGGTTCGGTCGAGGCGTCCAGCTTGCTGCGGTTGAGCAGGCTCAACTGCTCGATCACAACCAGTGACGGCAAGGTGTTGTCGTCGAACGAAAACAACCAGCCGCAGACGAACTGCTGATGGTCGACCGGTACTCCCAAGTCTGGGGCGCGCGGGGCAAGATCGCGCCCGTTACCGCCGATCGCATACTGGTTGGGTCGTGCGCCGCCGTCTGGCTGGCGTTAGTGGGGATGAGCGTGGCTGCCATCGTCGCGCTGACGGACCTCGGCCGGGGCTTCCACGACCCGAAAGGGAACCCGCACACCTCGTCGGTGCTCTACGCGATCATCGTCATCTCCGCGCTGATCATCTTGGCGTCGATTCCGATGCTGCTGCGTGCCCGTCGCACCACACGGGACGGGCCGCTCACGCGATCGGCGAGGGCGACAGCACGCACAACGAGTGGGCAGCCCATGAGGGCCGAGCACACGCCTGCGCCGACGATCACGGGGCAAGGCCATACCGAGCGGTTGACCACGCTACGGCCGGCCTTGTCGGACGCGGCAGTGGACCGCGTCTGGCTGCGCGGCACCGCCGCTTTGATGATCACCATGGGGGTAGCGCTGCTCGCGGTCGCGGTGGCCACCTACCTGATGGCCATCGGCCACGATGCCTTCTCGTGGACCAGCTACGGGATCGCCGGCTTCGTCACGCTGATCATGCCGTTGGTGCCGTGGCAACAGGTGCGCCAGCTACGCCGCACGCTCGCCGCATAACCGTCCAAGCGGTTCGCCGCTAGTGGTGGCCGTTCGATGAGCCGTTGCTGCCGTCCTGGTGCTCCCGCAGTGCGGTGAGGGCGCGTTGTTCGGCGGCGTGGTGGGCCTCGGAGAGCGCGGCGTCTTCGGAGGCGGGGTCGGCGAATAGGAAGCTGCCGGAGCCCGGCGAGCCGCCGGAGCCAAGCTTGTTCATCTTGACCGGTACCGCGGCACCTTGGTATTCCAGCGGCACGGGGTGGCCGTGGTCGTCAACGGGGCCCAGTGGCTGGTGTAGTTCGATATAGGCGCCGTGTGGCAGTCGTTTGATGATGCCGGTTTCGATGCCGTGCTCGAGGATGGCGCGGTCGCTGCGTTGCAGGCCGATGGCCCATCGGTAGGTGATGAAGTAGACGAACGGTGGCAGCACGATCATGCCGATGCGTCCGATCCAGGTGGTGGCGTTGAGCGAGATGTGGAATTTCCAGGCGATGACGTCGTTCATCGCGCTGAGGGTGAGCACCATGTAGAAGGCGATCGCCATGGCCCCGATCGCGGTGCGTACCGGCACATCACGCGGGCGCTGCAGCAGGTTGTGGTGGGCGTAGTCGCCGGAAACCCGCTTCTCCAGGAACGGGTAGATAATCAGCAGCGTGAAAACCAGGCCCATGATCAACGCGACCCAGACCACCGCGGGGATGGTGTGGTGGCCGATGTAGAACTCCCACGACGGCCAGATACGGGCCAGGCCTTCGGTCCACATCATGTAGAAGTCGGGCTGGCTGCCTGCTGAAACTTGAGATGGCTTGTAGGGACCCAGGTTCCAGATCGGGTTGATCTGCAGCAGGCCACCCATCAGGCCGAGAATCCCGGTGGTCAGCGCGAAGAAGGCGCCTGATTTGACGGCGAATATCGGCATCACCCGCACGCCGACGACATTCTGCTCGGTGCGACCGGGCCCGGGGAACTGGGTGTGCTTCTGGAACCACACGAACGCCAGGTGTGCACCCATCAGCGCCAGAATGATCCCCGGCAGCAGCAGGATGTGCAGGCCATACAGGCGCGGGATGATGTAGCCCGCTGCGGTGCAGTCATCTCCTACGCCGCCGCAGGGGAAGTCACCGCCGAACAGTGCCCAATGCAACCAACTGCCGATCACCGGCATTCCCAACGTGATCGACGACAGCGCGGCCCGCAGCCCGATGCCGGACAACAGGTCGTCGGGCAGCGAGTAGCCGAAGTACCCCTCGAACATCGACAGGATCAGTAGCAGCGAACCGATGACCCAGTTGGCTTCTCGTGGCCGCCGGAACGCGCCGGTGAAGAAGATTCGGGCCAAGTGCACCATGATCGCGGCGGAGAACATCAGCGCGGCCCAGTGGTGTACCTGGCGAACGAACAGGCCACCGCGCACCTCGAAGCTGATGTCGAGTGTTGACGCGTAGGCCTTCGACATCTCCACGCCGCGCAGCGGCTGATAGACGCCGTTGTAGGTGACGTCGTTCATCGAGGGGTCGAAGAACAAGGTCAGGTAGACGCCGGTCAACAGCAGGATGATGAAGCTGTACATAGCGATCTCACCGAGCAGGAACGACCAGTGCGTCGGGAACACCTTGTTGAGTTGGCGGCGCACCGCAGCCGAAGGGTGATAGCGGGTGTCGATATCCTCGGCCTGGCGGGTCAGGACGTCACCGATCTGGGGCGGTTTGGGCAGACTCAGTTTTGGACTCATGATGTTGTGCGCTCCCAAAATGCCGGTCCGACAGGCTCGATGAAGTCGCCGTTGGCGACGAGGTACCCGTCGGCGTCAATGGTGAGGGGCAGCTGTGCCAACGCGCGCGCGGCCGGCCCGAAAATCGGTGTGGCGTAATGCAATGCGTCGAACTGCGACTGGTGGCATGGGCACAGGATGCGATAGGACTGCTGCTCGTAAAGCGATGAGGGACAACCCAGGTGCGAGCAGACCTTGGTGAAGGCGAACAGCTCACCGAAGTTGAAGCTCTCCTGGCCTTTTCGCTTCACTACCCGCGACATGTCGGCGGGCTTGATGCGGATCAGCATCACCGGGTTGCGGACGGCGGTCAGGATGGCTGTCAGCTTTTCGTGTGATTCCACCGTGGTGCCGTCACCGTCGGACTCGCGCCACGGGAAGACCGTCTCCATGCCGCCGGCTTCGATGTCTTCGGGCCGCATCTTGACGAATGGCGCTCCCAAGCTTTCGCCGGTGGACCGGGCTACGTAGATCGTCTCGCCGTGATAGCGCGGCGTCCAGCCCGAGGTCCACAGCACGGCTTTCTTGCCGTCGGCGGTCTGCACCACCGGTTTCCACGGGTTCTTGATAAGGCCGCCGGCAAATGCCACCAGAGTGCCGAGCCCGAATGCGCCGAGTCCGGCGCCCAGCGACAGGCCGATCAGTTTGCGGCGCCGCAGCGTCGAACCCTCGAACGCGTCGGTCAGGTTGGCGGCCACGGTCTTGCGGTCGATCTCGGCAGACCCGGAGCCGGCGCCGTCGTGGCGGTCCTGAATCGAAATCTCTTCGGGGATGAACTTTTTCTGGAAGAGCACCGCGCCCACGGCGATGCACAGAACGGACAGCCCGAAAGTCAGGCCGTAGAGCGGGGTAGTCAGGGAGTACAAGAAGCTGCCCTGGGCTCCATGCGGTTTGTACTCCCACGGCCAGAACAGAAAAACGACCAGCAGCGCGAACCCGAAGAACCCGCCCAGCAAAAGCCATGTCGCGACTAGGTGTTCGGCCCGCTTCTCGGCCTTGGTGCCGGCAACCGGCCACCGCGGCTCCTTGTAGACGGTCTCCACGCCATCGATCCGGCCGCCGAGAGCGACGAGTTCGTCACGCGACATGGCGTTCAGTTCGGCATCGGTGGGCTGGCCGGTGCCTTTCGCGTCGTCACTCATCGCGCGCCGCTCCTCCTCATCGCTTCGCTCTGCATCGTCGCGACGTCACTCATTGTGCGCCGCTCCTCCTCATCGCTTCGCTCTGCATCGTCGCGACGCTCATGATCGTGCCCCAATCCAGAGCGCCGCGCCGATGACGGCGACCATCCCGATGATCCACATCGCCATGCCCTCGGGGGCGGGGCCGAACCCGCCCAGGCCGTTGCCGCCCGGACTACGTTCCTCCGTAACGGATTTCACGTAGGCGATGATGTCTTTCTTGGCATCGAAGGAGAGCTGGCGATCGGAAAACTTCGGCATGTTCTGCGGACCGGTCAGCATCGCGTCGAGGATCTGCTGCTCGTTGGCCGGCTCCAGGTCGGGCGCGAATTTGCCGGACGACAGCGCCCCGCCCTTACCGGTGAAGTTGTGGCACGAGGAGCAGTTGAGTCGGAACAGATCGCCGCCGCGGCCAATGTCGTCGCCGCGCAGCGATTGCATTGCGATACTGCCGTCCGGGTTGCGCACCACGGCGGGCCCGCCGCCGTTGGCTTCCACGTAGGCGCCCAGCGCATCGATCTGAGGGCCGTCGAAGATCGGGTCTTTGCGGACCGCCTGAGCCTCCCCGCGCACCGCCGGCATCCGGCCCGAAGACACCTGGAAATAGACCGCGGCCTCGCCCACGCCGATCAGGCTCGGCCCGCGGTCGGGCACGCCCTGCAGGTTGGCGCCGTGGCACGTCACGCACGAGGTGTCGAAAAGCTGCTTGCCGGTCCGCAGCAGCGCCGACGACGACTCGTCTGCAACAGCCACTTGCGGGCTGGGGGTCAAGACGGCGGCCAGCCCACCGGCCGCCGAAAGTGCCACTACCAGAAGCAGTCCCGCCGACAAACGGCGGCGTAGGCGACGCCGCGCCCGGTCAGTCAGCGATCGCGTCAACCCCAGTCTCTTCAACTGAGCACTCCTGTTCTTACGCGCGCTGGTCATCGGATGAAATAAATCGTGGCGAACAAGGCGATCCAGACGATGTCGACGAAGTGCCAGTAGTAGGAGACGACGATCGACGCGGTCGCCTGCGCCGGGGTGAACTTGCTCATCGTGGTTCGGGCCAGCAGGAAGATGAAGGCGATCAGCCCGCCGATGACGTGCAAGCCGTGGAAGCCGGTGGCCAGATAGAAAACGCTGCCGTAGGCGCTGCTGGGGATGGTGGTTCCGTGGCTCATCAGGTGGTGGTACTCGTAGGCCTGCCCGAGGACGAAGAACAATCCCATCGCAAACGTGAGCACATACCAGCGACGCAGGCCGAACACGTCGCCGCGTTCGGCCGCGAACACCCCCATCTGGCAGGTGAATGACGAGGCGATCAGCACCAGCGTGACCGGCACGGCTTGGTAGAGATTCAGCTCGGTCGGTGGGGGCGGCCAATTGCCGGCGGCCTGCGCACGCGCGGTGAAGTAGAAGGCGAACAGTCCAGCAAAGAACATCAATTCGCTGGAAAGCCAGACTATGGTGCCGACACTGACCATGTTGGGTCGGTTGAGCGAATGTACGCGCGCCGTGATTGCAGTACCCGAGGTCCCTACCGCACTCGTCACATCCGCAAGTATGACGCTTTGTAGTTGTCGACCTCCACCCGGGGCGGCAATTTGACGAACGGAATTTTTTCGTTGCGCCCGGCTTGGCCGAGCTTGCGATCGCCGTGGGACCATCTGCGGTGTGCCGGCGTCAGCTTCCGGGTCATCCCAGCGGCCCCCGAACGAGGCGCTGTCGTGGCCGCAGATCCTCACGACATTGACCGCGGGGCAGAACTTGCCCCGCGGACAGGCCGGGTGGGCCATGGAGCAGATCATGACCGGATCCGCGACGTCGGCACAGATCGCCGCCTTCGCCGTAGCGCTGAAGATGAAGGTCCCGACGGCCGCGGAGGTCACCGAGCTGGCCGACGTGATGCTGCAGCACGCCCGTCGGCTGCCCACCGAGCAGATCGGAACCGACACCGTCGATGTGGTGGGCACCGGTGGTGACGGCGTCAACACCGTCAACCTGTCCACCATGGCGGCGATCGTGGTGGCGGCGGCCGGCGTGCCGGTGGTCAAGCACGGCAACCGGGCGGCGTCCTCGCTGGCCGGCGGCGCCGACACCCTGGAGGCGCTGGGGGTTCGCATCGATCTGGGTCCCGACGACGTCGCACGCAGTGTCGCCGAAGTCGGAATCGGATTCTGCTTCGCGCCGCAGTTTCATCCGTCGTACCGGCACGCGTCGGTGGCGCGTCGTGAAGTCGGTGTGCCGACGGTATTCAATCTTCTTGGGCCACTGACCAATCCGGGACGACCACGAGCCGGGCTGATCGGCTGTGCGTTCGCCGACCTGGCCGAGGTGATGGCGGGCGTTTTCGCCGCACGCCGGTCCAGTGTCCTGGTGGTGCACGGTGACGACGGTCTCGACGAGCTGACCACCACCACGACCAGCA
The DNA here is from genome assembly GCA_963751315.1 of uncultured Actinomycetota bacterium. Classification (GTDB taxonomy): domain Bacteria; phylum Actinomycetota; class Actinomycetes; order Mycobacteriales; family Mycobacteriaceae; genus Mycobacterium. Next base: position 87,700 of record CAVVUH010000001.1, read on the forward strand.
CGATCTGGCGAGTACAGGCCGGCACGGTGGACAAGCTGACATTCGATCCTGCCGGGTTCGGGTTCGCCCGCGCCGAGCTCGACGACTTGAAGGGCGGCGATGCGACGGCCAATGCGGCGGAGGCACGCTCGGTGCTGGCCGGTGCCAAGGGCTCGGTGCGCGACGCCGTCGTGCTCAACGCCGCGGGCGCGATCGTGGCCCATGCCGGGCTATCCAGCCGCGCCGAGTGGCTGCCGGCGTGGGAAGACGGGCTGCGCCGCGCCGCCGACGCGATCGACAGCGGAGCGGCCGAACAGCTGCTCGCGCGATGGGTGCGGTTCGGCCAGCAGCTCTGAGTCCCGGCTCGTTACGGCTTGTTCGGCGGCCACCCGCGCCGAGCGGGCCGATGCGGCCCATCCCGCCCACGGGCCGGCGGATCCCAACGGGGAACACCAGCCGGCAGCCGCATCGTCGCCACCGGCGGCCTTGCGGCGCTCTCCCCCGCAAGCGGGAGGTGCCCCCACCTCATCGCTCCGCTCTGCATCGTCGCCGCCGGTGCTGACACACACGATGCGCACGCCTGGTGCCGCCAGCCAGCGCACGATCAGGGCCGTCTCCTCCACCAGCGCGCCGCCCAGCGGGGCGGGCTGCTGCAGGACCACCTGCGCGCCCGCCCGGATGGCGTCGACGACGGGCATCGGCGGCACGCCGCGACGGGCGGTGCCTGCCGCGGCGAGTTGGCCGTAGCGGATCACGGCCAGCTGCCAGCCCCCGTCGCCGTCGGGGGCGGCGGCCACCAGCTCCGGCAGCGTGGCCAGCGCACGCAGGCGCTGGCCACGCCAGAGCACCTCCACCGCGGTCACGGTGTGGTCGCGCAGCCGGGCGGCGCTCTCGTAGCGCTGACGACCGGCCAGGTCGGCAATCTGCCGGACGGCCGCGGCCAACGCGGTGTTGTCCACGCCGTCGATCAAGGCCGCGGCGCGACCGGTCGCCGCGGCGTATTGGCCGGCCATCACATCACGAGCAGCGGGGCACGGCGAAACCTCATGCTGCGGGCAGGCCGGTCCGTGCAGCGCCGAACGGGCCAGCCGCTTGGTACAGGTGCGCACCCCGGTGAACCGCGCCAGCAGCGCGGCGGTGTCGGCGGCGTCGGCTCGGGAGCGAAACGGGCCGACCGCGCGATCGTGCCGCGGCGTTCGCACCGCCGAAAACCGAGGGAATGCCTCGTTGCTCAGCACTATCCACCACCAGCGATGCGGGAATCTCGACCGGCGGTTGTAGGGCGGGGCATGTGCGCTCAGCATCCGTAGTTCGCGAACACCGGCTTCCAACGCGTGCGCGCATTCGACGTGCTCGACGGTGCCTGCCAGCGCGACCATCTCTTTGATCCGGCCGCGCTGATCTGAGCCATTGAAGTACTGACTTACCCTGCGCCGCAAGTCAATTGCAGTGCCGACATAGAGCACCTCGCCCGTCGGCCCACGGAACAGATAGACCCCCGGCCGGTGCGGCAACCCCTCGGCCAGCACCCGCTTGCGCCGTTGCGCCGGCGTCACGTCGGGCAGATACGAGCGCAGGTCGGCGTACGTATGCACACCCTGATTGCCCACCCGCTCGATGAGCGCGTGCAATACATCGACGGTGGCCCGCGCGTCATCGAGTGCCCGGTGGGTGGGCTCGCTGGCGACGGCGAACAGCCGCGCCAGCGCTGCCAGCCGCACGCTGGGGGCTTCCTCGCGGCTGAGCACCCGGCGGGCCAGTTGAACGGTGCACAGCACTTGCGGCCGCCGCCAGCCGATGCCGCACCGATCGGCGGCGGCCCGTAAAAACCCTACGTCGAACCTGGCGTTGTGGGCCACCAGGACCGCGCCGCGAGCGAACTCGAAAAACATCGGCAACACCGCGCCGATGGTCGGTGCATCGCACACCATCGCCGTGGTGATGCCGGTCATCTGCACGATCTGCGGCGGGATGCTGCGCTGCGGGTCGACGAGGGTGCCGAACTCGCCCAGGACCACACCGCCGCGCACCTTGACCGCCCCGATTTCGGTGATGGCGTCGGCGGCTGTTCCGGCACCGGCAGTCACGCGCCCGCCGGTGGTCTCCAGGTCCACGACGACGAATGTCGTTTCGCGCAGCGATATTTCGGCAGCCTCGTCGAGGTCGGGGAGGCTCAGCTGCTCGCCGGCGGGCGTGCCCATGGCCGAGACGTTAGGCAGTCGCACCGACATCGCGTGGATTGAGCGCGGCGCGTCGCGCCCGACGACGATGCGGGCTGCGCCGGCGAGATATGTCGGTGCCGACGGTTAGCGTGACGACAAGGCCACCGAGAAGACCGAGAGGACCAGCGAGATGGCGCACATCAGCGAGCCTGATCCGGCGGCGGCAGTCCCGCCGGACGCAGGAGAACCAGTGGTAATCGACTGTGACGACTGCGCGGTACGTGGTCCCGGATGCCATGACTGCGTCGTCAGCGTGATACTCGGGGTACCGGCAACTTTGCTGGAGGATGAGCGCGCCGCGTTGGAGGTGCTTGCCGACGCGGGATTGGCTCCGCGACTGCGGCTCGTTCCGATCCACCGACAGCGACCCGGCGTAGCCTAACGGCGTTACGTTGAAATCTGGCTGTTTTCTTAACCATCCAGCGTTGGACAACCCCGATGCCGTTTCGTAACCTATCTGAGATCCAATGTAGATTCGGCTGTCCGGGCCGACGGGTTTAAGGATGCAAAGTCTTGGGGTTGGGGCACAACTGTGGCAGCGTGCGTTTGCGCGCGGTCGCGCTGTTTGCTAGTGGAGCGCTAGCCGGGTTCGTTGCCCTCTCCGGAATTGCCGCCAGCAATGTGCTGGCCGACCCAGCCAATGACCCGATGGCAAAGCTCAGCGAGCTGTCACGGCAGGCTGAGCAGACCACCGAGGCGATGCACAGCGCCCAGCTCGACCTCAATAACAAGCTGGCCGCGCAGCGAGCCGCCGACAAGAAACACACCGATGACTTGACCGCTGCCGACGCTGCGAAGTCGCGACTGGCAACGTTTCAGGCCGGTGTCGACAAGTTTGCGGCAGCGATGTACATGGGTGGCCGCACCGACAGTATGAACGCCATCCTGAGTGCCGAGTCACCCCAGCAGCTGATCGGCAAGTTGGCCGTGCAGCGGGTGATGTCCACCGCCATGCTCGCGCAAATGGCCAACTACCGCGCCACCCGCGAGCAGGCCGCCCAAGCCGAAACGGCATCCGCGAAATCGGCCGCCGACGCCAAGACCGCGGCAGAGCAGGCCGCCGCGGTACGCGCCAGCCTGCAGTCCAAGCAGAGCCAGCTGCAGCTGCAGATCGGCATCGTCAAGTCCCAGTACCTCGCATTGAACCCGAACCAGCGCACCGAGCTGGCCGCACCCGGGCCGGTCCCGCTGCCCGCGGCCATGGCCGCCGCCGCTCCCGCTCCGGCCGCGTTACCGCCGGGCGACGGACAGCCGGGTGGTGGTCCTGGGTTCGGCGCCGCACCCGGCAGCGGTCAGGGCGCTATCGCTGTTCAGGCCGCGTTGACCCAGGTCGGCGCGCCCTACTCGTGGGGTGGCGCCGCGCCCGGCGGGTTCGACTGCTCCGGCTTGGTGATGTGGGCATTCCAGCAGGCCGGCATCGCGCTGCCGCACTCCAGCCAGGCGCTGGCCCACGGCGGGCAACCGGTCTCGCTGTCGGACCTGCAGCCCGGTGACGTGCTGACCTTCTATTCCGACGCATCCCATGCCGGCCTCTATATCGGTGACGGCCTCATGGTCCATTCGTCCACCTACGGCGTGCCGGTGCGGGTGGTGCCGATGAGTTCGTCCGGCCCGATCTACGACGCCCGCCGATACTGACCGCCGACGGTCTCACCGTCGCCGCTGGCTGCTGGCCTGCGTACTAGCAATCGAACTGGTCTTCGCCGCCGTCGCGGTGGTCGGTCCGGGACGGACGGCCCCTGCGCAATCTGACCACCGGGCCTCACCCGCGGTGGTCGGTACCACGGCTCCGCGGCTCGTCGTTGCCGCGGACCGCACCGTGCGGATGACCAATCTCGGCGGCCGGCAATCGGAGGTCCTGCTGAACCGCGTTGCGGCGGATATCGGTCAGGCTGTCGACGCGGTGGAGGCATTCTGGGGGACCGACTGGCCGCGTGATATCGCCGTGGTGGCCACCGGCTCACAACGGCAGTTCGAGACCGAGGCCGGCGGTGGGCCCGCGGCGCAGTGGGCCGATATCGCGGCGGTGGCCGTCGCCGACCGGGTGGATCCGGCCCGGCGAATCGCGATCGGCCAGCGGATCGTGTTCGCCCCCGGGGCGGTCGGCATGAGTGCATCGGCATTACGAATCGTGTTGAACCACGAGCTTTTTCACTATGCCGCGCGCGCCGACACGGCAGTGGACGCGCCCCGGTGGCTGACCGAAGGTGTGGCTGATTATGTCGCCCGGCCAGCCACGCCGCTGCCCGAGGTGACGCCACCGCCGACGGCGTTGCCGTCGGACGCCGACCTGGCCGCACCGGGGCTGCAGCGTTCGTTGGGCTACGACCGGGCATGGTGGTTCGCGCGTTTTGTCGCCGACACCCGCGGGTCGGCGACGCTGCGCGCGTTTTACCGGGCCGCATGTGGTGTAGGGCACGCCGATCTGCCCACCGCCGTGCATAACGTCTTGGGCTCCGACATGGCGGGCGTGCTCGCCGACTGGCAGCAGTGGCTGACCCGTCAATCCGCACGCTGATAGCTTCGGGCTAGCCTACGCAGGTGTCTCGGGTCCTGCTGGTAACCAACGACTTTCCACCTCGCCGCGGTGGCATCCAGTCCTATCTGGTTGAGCTGGTTAGTCGACTGGCCGGGGAGCACACCGTGACGGTGTATGCGCCGCAATGGAAGGGCGCCGACGCCTTTGATGCTCAGACCGCGGGCTATCGGGTGGTGCGCCATCCCGGGACGTTGATGTTGCCCGTGCCCACCGTCGACGTCCGGATGCGACGGCTGATCGCCGAGCACGGCATCGACACCGTCTGGTTCGGCGCGGCCGCGCCGTTGGGCCTGCTGGCGCAACGCGCCCGTCAAGCCGGCGCAAGCCGGGTGCTGGCCAGCACCCACGGCCACGAGGTGGGTTGGTCGATGCTTCCGGTGGCACGGTCGGTGCTGCGTCGCATCGGCGACGACAGCGACGTCGTCACCTTCGTCAGCCGATATACCCGTGGGCGGTTCGCCTCGGCGTTCGGGCCGAAGGCCGCACTGGAGCACCTGCCGCCCGGGGTGGACATCGACCGGTTCCGTCCCGACCCGGCAAGCCGCGCCGAACTGCGGGCCCGCTACCGGCTGGGCCAGCGGCCCACGGTGCTGTGCCTGTCGCGGCTGGTGCCGCGCAAGGGGCAGGACATGCTGATTCGGGCGCTGCCGGCAATCCGGCGGCGCGTAGATGGGGCCGCGCTGGTCATCGCGGGCGGTGGCCCTTATTTAGAGACGCTGCGCCAGCTGGCCGAGCGGTTTCGCGTCAGCGAACACGTGACGTTCACCGGCGGGATCGCGGCCGCGGAGCTCCCCGCCTACCACGCGATGGCCGACGTGTTCGCGATGCCGTGTCGCACCCGCGGCGCCGGACTGGACGTGGAGGGACTGGGCATCGTATTTCTGGAAGCTTCCGCGACCGGCGTACCGGTGATCGCCGGATGCTCGGGTGGCGCTCCGGAAACCGTGCGGCACAACAAGACTGGGCTACTCGTCGACGGGCGTTCGGGCGGCCAGATCGTCGACGCCGTCACCGAGTTGCTTGCTGACCCCGATCGGGCCGCCGCAATGGGCGCCGCTGGGCGAGAATGGGCCGTCGCGCAGTGGCAATGGGACGCGTTGGCCGCGCGGCTGTCCGAGTTGGTGCGCGGCTAGTCCTTCGCGTAGATCGCCTCGATGTCGTGAGCGAACTTCTCGGCCACCACCTTGCGCTTGACCTTCAGTGTGGGGGTGAGTTCCCCGGTGTCCTCGGTGAAGTCGACGGGCAGGATGCGGAATTTGCGGATCGACTCGGCGTGCGACACCGCCAGGTTGGCCTGCTTGACGGCCGCGTCCACCTCGGCGATCAGGTCGGGGTCGTTGACCAGATCGCCCACCGATGCTCCGGCGGGCTTGCTGTTGCGCTGCTTCCAGCCCTCGAACGCCTCGGGGTCGATGGTGATCAGCGCCCCGACGAACGGGCGGGCATCTCCGACGACCATCGCCTGGCTGATCAGCGGGTGCGCTCGCAGCTGGTCCTCCAATACGGCGGGGGCGACGTTTTTGCCTCCCGCGGTGACGATGATTTCCTTCTTGCGGCCGGTGATCGTCAGGAACCCGTCGCCGTCGACCGCGCCGAGGTCACCGGTCTTGAACCAACCGTCTGCCAGCGCTTCGTCGGTGGCCTGCTGGTTGTGCCAGTAGCCGTGGAACACCACGCCGCCGCGCACCAACAGCTCGCCATCATCGGCGATGCGCATGCTGTTGCCCGGCAACAGCTTTCCGACGGTCCCGACTTTCAGCGCACCGACCTGGTTGACGGTGATCGCGGCGCTGGTCTCGGTCAACCCGTAGCCCTCGTACACGGTGAGACCGACACCGCGGTAGAAGTGGCCCAGCCGCGCGCCCAGCGGTGCGCCGCCCGAGACAGACGCATGGCAGTCGCCACCCAGCGCGGCGCGCAGCTTGTGGTACACCAGCCGGTCGAACAGCGCATGCTTGGCCCGCAGCAGCAGACCGGGGCCGGCGTGGTCTTGCGCCTCGCTCCAGTCGACTGCGGTCTGCGCGGCGATCTCGAAGATGCGGCCCTTGCCGTCGTTGGCGGCGTTTTGCGCGGCGGTGTTGTACACCTTCTCGAACACCCGCGGCACCGACACCACGACCGTCGGCTTGAACACCGCGAACATCGGCACCAGATTCTTGATGTCACTGCTGAACCCGACGACGACCTTGTTGTCGAAGGCACACAAGGTCAGTGCGCGGGCCAACACGTGTGCCAACGGCAGGAAAACCAGCAGCCGCTCACCCTTGCGCAGCAGCGTCGGCAGAACCGCCTTGGCACCCCGGGTTTCGTAGACGAGGTTGGAATGGGTCAGCTGGCAGCCCTTGGGGCGCCCGGTGGTACCCGAGGTGTAGATCAGCGTCGCCGGATCTTCACTGCGCAACGCTTCGACGCGGGCGGTCAGCTCGGCCGGGTCGACCGAGGCGCCATCCTGCTCGAGTTGCTCGAGGGCTTTGCCGCCCGAACCGTCGATTTGCAGCACGCGCCGCAGCTCAGGCAAGTCACCGGTGAGCTCGGTGACCATCGTCGCGTGGGCGTCGGTCTCGGCGAACGCGACCACTGCTGCCGAGTCGGTCAGCACCCAGCGCACCTGCTCGGCCGACGACGTCTCGTAGATCGGGACGGTGACCGCGCCTATCGACAGGATCGCCAGATCGAGGATCGCCCACTCGTAGCGGGTGGCGGAAAAGATAGCCACCCGGTCGCCGGCCTGCACCCCTAATGCGATCAAACCCAATGCGGCCGAGCGGATTTGGGCGGCCGCGGCCGCGCATGTAACGTCGGTCCAGACCGCGTCGACCAGGCGTTGAAAGATCACGGTGTCGGGTTCGTCGCGCTCGTGCTCGAACACTGCGGCGACGATGTTGTCGTGCTGGTCTACCGTGAACGGGGCGGGAACACTGAATTCACGCACTCTTCTGACCTCGCTTGAGTTATTCCGCCGGGTGGCCGGGCCGGATGCTGGATTCAGGGTAGTCCGGCGACAATCCGGGCCGGGACGGCCCGGTGAGGAGCCGGATCATTGGGGCGTAGTCCGGCGACAATCCGGGCCGGGACGGCCCGGTGAGGAGCCGGATCATTGGGGCGTAGTCCGGCGACAATCCGGGCCGGGACGGCCCGGTGAGGAGCCGGACCATTGGAGCCACTCGCGGTGAGCAGGACGATCGTGACTGGTGTATGCGGCCACGGCTGCTGTATGTGAAGCTAGGGGCCGTGCACAGCGTTCAAATTTCCGACGAGACGTTCGTCGCCGCCGATCCCGTACGCGTCGGTGCTGCCGTCGGCGATCCGGCCAGCTGGCGACGGTGGTGGCCCGACCTGCGGCTGCGAGTTATCGAAGACCGCGCCGACAAAGGACTCCGCTGGGCGGTTACCGGACCGCTCACCGGAACGATGGAAATCTGGCTGGAACCGTCGTTGGATGGCGTGCTGCTGCACTACCTTCTGCATGCCGAGCCGTCCGGGGTGGCGGCATGGCAATTGGCCAGGATGAACTTGAGGAGAATGACCCACCGCCGCCGGGTCGCGGGCAAGAAAATGGCCTTCGAGGTGAAGGCGGCACTTGAGCGCTCCCGACCGGTTGGGGTTTCTCCGGTGCTTGACCAGGTCTGAACTCAACCGGGGAGTACCGTTTCTGCCGTGGACTGGCGGTACAGCCCACAGGGTGCAGGCGTGCCCCGTAAGTGGGGCCCAACCCAATGGCGACAAAGGCCCTACCCGCGTACGGGGGAGAAGGAAGCGACCAGGTGGCGGAGAAGACGGCGCAGACGATCTACATCGACGCGGACCCCAGCACGGTCATGGACGTGATCGCTGACATCGGCTCGTATCCCGACTGGGTGTCGGAATACAAGGAGGCCGAAGTACTCGAGGCCGACCCCGAGGGAAATCCGAAGGTGGCGCGCTTTGTGATGGACGCCGCCGTCCTCAAGGACACCTTGGTTTTCTCCTACGACTGGCCGAAGGACCGCAAGTCGGTTCGCTGGTCGCTGGTCTCCAGCTCGCTGCTGAAAGCCCTCGAGGGGGTATATCGCTTGTCGCCCAAGGGGTCTGGCACCGACGTCACGTACGAACTCTCGCTCGACCTTGCTATGCCGATGATCGGCTTGCTCAAACGCAAGGCCGAGCGCAGGCTGACTGACACCGCGTTGAAGGATCTGAAGAAACGAGTCGAGGCTGAGTGAGTCGGCAGCGCCCACTGTTGCCCGGATCAGTCTTTTCGTCGGCAAAGGTGGGGTAGGGAAGTCCACTTTGGCGGCCGCGACCGCCGTGCGTGACGCGGGCGCCGGTCAGCGGGTGTTGTTGGTATCTACCGACCAAGCGCACTCGCTGGGTGACGTGCTCGGTGTCGCGGTCACGCCGACCGGCCGACGCGATCCCGTGCGAGTCCTCGCAGACCTCGAAACCGGAGCGACCGACGTCGGCGGCGGCTTCCTCGACGCGTTGGCGATGGACACCTTGGCGCTGCTCGAGGCTCGCTGGCGCACGGTGGTCGACACGTTGGGCCGGCGCTTTCTCGAATCGGAGCTGGACGAGGTTGCGCCCGAAGAACTTTCGGCGCTGCCTGGCGTTCAGGAAGTCCTCGGCCTGCATGAGGTCGGCGAGTTGGCTGCGGCAGGGCGGTGGGACCACATCGTGGTCGACTGTGCCTCCACCGCCGACGCAATGCGGATGCTGACCCTGCCGGCCACGTTCGCGCTGTATGTCGAGCGCGCCTGGCCGCGGCATCGCAGGCTTTCCACGGCCGCCGACGACGCCCGATCGACCGCGGTGGTGGAACTCCTGGAACGCATCAGCGCAAGCGTCGAAAAGCTCAGCGCGCTGCTGACCGACGGTACGCGCGTCGGTGCACATCTGGTCCTCACCGCGGAACGGGTGGTGGCGGCCGAAGCCCTCCGGACGCTGGGCTCGTTGGCGCTAATGGGTCTGCGCGTCGAGGAATTAATCGTCAACCAGATTCTGGTGCAAGACGATTCCTACGAGTACCGCAATCTGCCCGCTCATCCGGCCTTCGACTGGTATTCCGAGCGAATCAGTGAGCAGCGGGCCGTGCTGGACGAACTGGACGCCGCCATCGGTGACGTAGCGCTGGTGCTTACGCCGCATCTGGCCGGTGAGCCGATCGGCGCCAAAGCGCTCGCCGAGCTGTTGGACAGTGCGCGCCGCCGCGACGGATCGGCACCGCCGGGGCCGTTGCGTCCCGTTGTGGACCTGGAGTCGGGATCCGGCCTGCAGTCGGTCTACCGATTGCGGCTAGAGTTGCCGCAGATCGATTCCGGCGCGCTTACCCTTGGCCGAGTCGGCGACGACCTGATCGTCGGCGCCGGCGGGATGCGACGCAGAGTTCGGTTGGCGTCCGTCCTGCGGCGATGCACGGTACTGGACGCGCATCTTCGCGGTAGCGAATTGACGGTGCGTTTTCGACCTGATCCGGAGGTGTGGCCGAAGTGAGTTGCGCCGACGACAAACAACAGCGCAGCGGTGGGGTGGGGGTACCACCCGCTTGCGGGGGAGAGTGGCGCAGATGAGTGGCGTCCACCCCGACATCGGTCCGGAGTTGCGCAAACTCGCCCAGAGCATTCTCGACGGGATCGACCCCGCGGTCCGCTTGGCGGCCTCGCGGGTGATTGGCGACGGCGCCGGCACCGGCAAGTGCCAGCAGGTGTGGTGTCCGGTCTGCGCGCTGGCCGCAGTGGTGACCGGGGAGGAACACCCGTTGCTGACGGTCATCGCCGAGAACAGCGTCGCGCTGCTGGCAGTGATCCGGGCCATCGTCGAGCAAGTCGACGGATCGACGCCGCCGCCCGACGGTCCGGCGAGCGGCGGTGCCGAGGTTGATACCGCAGCCGATGCCGCCGCGACGAGTCGCTATCAGCCCATCACCGTCACCGTCGAGGAGTAGCCGCGACAGCTCGGGTTAACGGCAGTCGGCTCATGGTCGAAGAGTAAGCAGGTCGCCCGCGCCGCTGTGGTCCCGTACACACTGGATCGGTACGCTTGGCGCAGAACACCCATCGATGCGGGCAAATGGGAGGGTCCATGTGGTACTGGCTTCTCAAGTACTTCTTCATGGGCCCGCTGCTCGCGGTCCTCGGTCGCCCGAAAATCGAAGGACTGGAATATGTCCCGCAGTCCGGCCCGGCGATCCTGGCCAGCAACCATCTGGCGGTCGCCGACAGTTTCTACCTGCCGCTGGTTGTGCGGCGCCGCATCACATTTCTGGCGAAGTCCGAATATTTCACCGGTACCGGGCTGAGGGGTTGGTTCAACCGCTGGTTTTACAGCACCACCGGACAGGTGCCCATCGACCGCAGCGACGCCGACGCCGCGCAGGCCGCTTTGAATACGGCTGAGCGGTTGCTGAGCCAGGGCAAGCTGCTCGGCATGTATCCCGAGGGCACTCGCTCACCCGATGGCAGGTTGTACAAGGGCAAGACCGGATTGGCCCGTCTGGCACTGCAGACCGGGGTTCCGGTGATACCGGTGGCGATGATCGGCACCAACGTCGTCAATCCGCCCGGCAAAAAGATGTGGCGGTTCGGCCGGGTCACCGTCCGGTTCGGCAAGCCAATGGAGTTTTCCCGCTTCGACGGGCTGGCGGGCAACCGCTTCATCGAACGAGCCGTCATCGACGAGGTGATCTACGAGCTGATGGGGCTTTCCGGTCAGGAATACGTCGACATCTACGCCACCACCGTCAAAAACGGCAACGGGTCCGGATCGGCGACGCAATCGTCGACGCGGATCCCTGAGACGGCGGCGGGTTAGCGGATCTCCGTCCCCTGGTCAGCCGACGGCTGACACCGGTTCCGGTGCGGTCGACGCCCGTGGTGCAGCGGCGGTAGTGGCGCCGCTGACAGCGACCGTGGCGCCGGCCGTGACAATGGCCGCCAGCGCCCACCACAAGTAGGAGACGCCGGCGAGTTGGCGCCACCACACCGCGCCCAGCTCGTGATGCTTGGGCAGCAGGTCGATCGGTGTCCAGACCATCAGCGCGACTCCGGCTGCGCTGATCGCTGCCAGGGCAGCGTTCCTACGCCGCCAGGCCAACACCGCGGCCACCACCACCGTCGGCAGCATCCACACCCAGTGGTGCGACCAGGACACCGGCGAAACCACCAACCCGAACAGCGCGATACAGATCACTGCGAGAGTCGGCTCGCCGGCGCGCAGCGCCCGCCGCGCCGCCCACACGGTCAGCGCCAGCACCAGCAGACACGCGGCCACCCACGGCAGGAACCGTGCATGGTCGCTGAGGCCCAGCCGCGCCAACGCCCCAGCGACGTTCTGGTTGGTGTTCAAACTCGCGGCGCCGATCCGATCGGTGTTGTGGACCGTCTCGCTCCAGTACTGCCAGGAGTCCCGCCACGCCAGCGCAAACGCGGCCAGGGTCGCCGCCAGGAAGGACGCTAACGAGGTCAACACGGCGCGTTTGTCGCGGTTTAGCAGGAAATACAGCAGGAACACCGCCGGAGTGAGTTTGAGCGCAATGCCCAGTCCCAGCAGCAATCCACGTGGCCACGGGGTACGGCGCGGCACGCAGTCGGCGATCGCCAGCGTCATCAGCACGACGTTGATCTGCCCAAAGGCGAAATTCGACTTGATGGGCTCCAGCCAGATCGCCGCTGCGGCCACGATCAGCGCCGCCAACCACCACCGGCGCAGCCAAGCCGGGCCGGGCACCACCCGTGCGGTGCTCCACACGTCGAGTCGGGTCAGCACGATCATCGTGGAGACGATCAACAGCACCAAGGTGATCAGCGTGATCGTCACGCTCGCGGCCGGCAGCCCCAACCAGGCGAACGGGCAAAACACGATGGCGGCGAGTGGGGGATAGGTGAACGGGAGGTTCAACCCGATAGGCGTGTGAAATTCCACACCGTCGGCGTACAGCGGGCGGTTATCCAGCCAGGCTTGGCCGCCCATCCGGTAGACGTCGATGTCGATGCGGTATGGGGTGTGGCCGACGAGCCGCCATGCGGCATAGCCCAATGCGGCGAGGCCCATCAGCTGGAGCAACGCCCACCAGGCATTTCGCCAGATACCTGGCTGCGCGGTGCCTACCCGCCCGCGCCAACTGCCCACGTCGGGCGACCGCCATGTACTCATGTCGATGAATAGCCTATCGGTGCGGGCCTCTCAGCCGGTGTCGCGGAGGGCCGCCGGCGCGAAGTGGGCGTAGGTTTCTTAAGGTGCTCCGCTGGTTTGAAGACGACATTATCGGTCGCGGTCGACTGCCGCTGCTGTGCTGTCTGGTCGCCTTCATCCTCACCTTTTTCGTGACCCGCACCTTCGTGCGCTACATCCGCCATCGCGCGGACCTTGGCGTGGCGCCAAGGTGGTGGGAGCCACGCAACATCCACATCGGAAAGATGCACATCCACCACGTGCTGGTCGGAGTGCTGCTGGTGATGATCTCCGGCGTGACGTTGGTGGCCTTGTCGGTCACTGGGCACGAACCCGAATACACCGCAGCCGCAATCGTCTTCGGCATCGGAGCCGCGCTGGTGCTCGACGAGTACGCGTTGATCTTGCATTTGTCCGACGTCTACTGGGAGGAAGACGGGCGGACGTCGGTCGACGCGGTCTTCGCCGCAGTGGCGGTGGGTGGATTGCTCGTCCTGGGACTGCACCCGCTGATGTTCTTCATCAGCCTGTGGCAAGACACCACCCACTCGGTGCTACTCCGAGCCGGCGTGGTTTTCGCGATGGTGCTGACTTTGCCGCTGGGGGTGCTGGTCGTGCTCAAGGGCAAGGTGTGGACCGGCCTGATCGGCATGTTCTTCGTCCCGCTGCTGGTGATCGGTGCGATCCGGTTGTCGCGCCCGCAAGCCCCGTGGGCCCGCTGGCTTTACATCAGCCGACTGGACAAGATGGCGCGTGCGCTGCAACGCGAGCGAACCCTGCGCCGTCCGGTGGTGCGGGCCAAGCTGTGGGTGCAGTACACGATCGCCGGTACGCCGCGTCGCCCCGACCACCGCATGGTCGACGCGCAGCTAGACCGTGAAGTCCATCCGGCACCGCCGCCGCCGATGCCACCGCGGCGCCCCCTCGCCAGCGGTGTCGGCATCAGGTGACCGGCGGCCGAGGCTAAATTGCCCGGCTCGCCTCGCACGCCGCTCCACTGCGCGCATCGTCGTCGGCCTAGGCTAAATTGCGGCCGTGCGGTACTTCTACGACACGGAATTCATCGATGACGGCCGCACCATCGAGCTGATCTCGATCGGGGTGGTCGCCGAGGACGGCCGCGAATACTACGCAGTTTCGACCGAATTCGACCCCGAGCGGGCCGGAAGCTGGGTGCGCACCCACGTGCTGCCGAAACTACCGCCACCGGCCTCGCCGCTATGGCGCCCACGCGCCAGGATCCGTTCGGACCTGGAAACGTTCTTCGACATCGACGGCGCCGAGCCGATCGAGTTGTGGGCCTGGGTCGGCGCCTACGACCATGTGGTGCTGTGTCAGTTGTGGGGTCCGATGACCCATCTGCCGCCGGCGATGCCGCGCTTCACCCGGGAGCTGCGCCAGCTTTGGGAGGACCGCGGGCGTCCGCGGCTGCCGCGCCGGCCGCCGGATGTGCACGACGCGCTGGTCGACGCTCGAGACCAGCTGCGGCGATACCGGTTTATCGCCGCCTCCGACGGTGACCACGGCTAGCCCGGCCCATTCGCGTTCGCCTGATCTCGGCCCGATTAACGGGCTGCGGCGCCCGGTTACCATGGACGGGTGAACTGGACCGTTGACGTACCGATCGAGCAGCTGCCGTCGCTGCCTCCGCTGCCGGCGGATCTGCGGGCCCGGCTGGACGCCGCGCTGGCCAAGCCCGCCGCGCAGCAGCCGAGCTGGACGCCCGAGCAGGTCAAGCCGGTGCGGACGCTTCTGGAGGCCGTGCCGCCGGTGACGGTGCCGTCGGAGATCGTGCGGCTACAGGAGATGCTGGCCCAGGTCGCCAGGGGTGAGGCGTTTTTGCTGCAGGGCGGCGACTGCGCCGAGACGTTCGTCGACAACACCGAGCTGCACATCCGGGGCAATATCCGCACCTTGCTGCAGATGGCGGTGGTACTGACCTACGGGGCCAGCGTCCCGGTGGTCAAGGTGGCCCGCATCGCCGGGCAGTACGCCAAGCCTCGGTCGGCTGACCTCGACGCTCTGGGGCTGCGCTCGTACCGCGGCGACATGGTCAACGGATTCGCCCCGGATGCCGCGGCGCGTGAGCACGACCCGTCGCGGCTGGTGCGGGCCTACGCCAATGCCGGTGCGGCGATGAACCTGGTGCGCGCTCTGACGTCGTCCGGGCTGGCGTCGCTGCATCTGGTGCACGACTGGAACCGGGAATTCGTCCGGACCTCGCCGGCCGGCGCGCGTTACGAGGCGCTGGCCTCCGAGATCGACCGCGGCCTGAAGTTCATGAGCGCCTGCGGGGTGGCCGACCGTAATCTGCAGACCGCCGAAATCTATGCCAGCCATGAAGCTTTGGTGCTCGACTACGAGCGTGCCATGTTGCGGCTGTCCGACCAGGAGGACGGCCAGCCGCAACTGTATGACCTGTCGGCGCACTACCTCTGGATCGGCGACCGGACCCGACAGCTCGACGGCGCGCATATCGCGTTGGCTGAGGTGATGGCGAACCCGATTGGCGTCAAGATCGGGCCGACGACGACACCCGAGCAAGCTGTGGAATATGTGGAGCGCCTCGACCCGCACAACAAGCCGGGCCGGTTGACCCTGGTGAGCCGGCTGGGCAACAACAGGGTGCGTGACCTGTTGCCGCCGATCATCGAGAAGGTGCAGGCCACCGGTCATCGGGTGATCTGGCAGTGCGATCCCATGCACGGCAACACCCACGAGTCGTCCACTGGTTACAAGACGCGGCATTTCGACCGCATCGTCGACGAGGTGCAAGGCTTTTTCGAGGTGCACCGGGCGCTGGGGACCTACCCCGGTGGCATCCACGTCGAGATCACCGGGGAGAACGTCACCGAGTGTCTTGGTGGCGCCCAAGACATTTCGGACACCGATCTGAGCGGCCGCTACGAAACGGCATGCGACCCGCGACTGAACACCCAGCAGTCGTTGGAGCTGGCGTTCCTGGTCGCCGAGATGTTACGCGACTGAGTCGAATTCGGCGCAAGACAGCTAGAGCAATCCGCTCAAGTTGCTACCGATGGTCCATGCCGCCGCGGCCACCATCCCGGTGACCGACAACACGACCGCTACCCAGATCAACACCATGCGTCGGGCATGCTGGCGCGCGAGCGCGAACTCAACCATCGAGATTCCGGCGAATTGGCCTGATATTGCCCGGTATTCGTCATCGGTTCGCGCGTCCGGTTCAGCAGGCCAGTCCTGAGGTCCTCTGGTCAGCTGGCGGGTCGGGTTGTGCACCGGCGCCCGCCCGGGTGGATGCCGGTGCTGCTCGGTGGTCTGGTGTTGATCGACCTGGCTGCGGTGCAGCGCGGCTGAGCGGTGTTGAGCGGAGTTGCGCGGCGCGGGCACCCGGAATTCCGGTAGCGCCAATTCGTCGACGATCGCCTCCAATTCGGCGCCCATGTCAAGCGCATCCGCGTAGCGGTCGGCGGGATCGCGCGCCGTCGCGCGCCTGACCAGCTCGTCGAATTGTTCGGGAACACCGGAGATCACCGTGCTGGGTGCCGGCACATCAGTATCCAAACGTTGGTATGCGATCGACAACGCGGAGTCGCCGGAAAACGGCGTCTGCCCGGTCAGCAGCTCGTAGGCCACAATCCCCACGGCATAGACATCGCTGCGCGGGCTGGCGTCGCCGTCCCGAACCTGTTCCGGAGACAGGTAGGCGGCGGTGCCGAGAATGACGCTGGTGGAAGTGATTCCGGCCGCCGCGACGGCGCGGACCAGGCCGAAGTCGACGATTTTCACGTCGCCCTGATCGGAGATCAACACGTTTTCGGGTTTGACATCGCGATGCACCAGGCCCGCACCGTGCGCGGCGGCCAGCCCGCCCAGCACCGGGCGCAGCACCGCCGCGACGGCATGCGGTGGCATCGGACCGCGTTCGGACAGCAGCTCGCGCAGCGTGCCGCCCTCGACGAGTTCCATCACCAGGAACGGGTGTCGGGCGTCCAGGCCCTGGTCGTAGACCGCGACCAGTCCGGGGTCTTTGAGCCGGGCGACGCTGCGGGCCTCGAGCTGGAAGCGGGTGAGGAATTGCTGGTCGCCGGCGTAGCGGGAATCCATCACTTTCAGTGCGACCGGTCGGTCCAACCGTGTGTCAAGGCCCCGGTACACCGTCGAGGTGCCGCCGGTGGCGATCTTGGTCGCAACGCGATACCGCCCGTCCAGCAACGCGCCCTCCAGCGGATCGTCAGCCACGGGGCTTATCGTAGGTGGCGCCACGAGTTCCGCTTGAAACCTCGACTCAGCGCCCCCGAATAGTCGCATGCCCGGCCTTACACTGAGTCGGTGAGCAGGATTCCGGCCGGCGACGACGTTCTGGACCCCAACGAACCCACCTACGATCTGCCCGGCGTTGCCGAGCTGCTTGGCGTGCCGGTCACTAAGGTGCACCAGCAGCTGCGGGAAGGTCACCTCGTCGGGGTACGGCGTGCCGGTGATGTGGTGGTGCCTCAGGTCTTCTTCACCGATACCGGCCAGGTGGTCAAGAGCCTGGCGGGATTGCTGATGGTCTTGCACGACGGCGGCTACCACGACACCGAGATCGTGCGCTGGCTCTTCACTCCCGACCCGTCGCTGACCGTCACCCGGGACGGAACGCGCGACGCCATCAGCAACGCCCGCCCGGTCGACGCCTTGCACGCGCACCAGGCTCGCGAAGTGTTGCGCCGCGCGCAGGCGATGGCCTATTGACGACCAACTCAGCCGGGCTCGGCGGTGATCTCTGTCGGCTGGGCCGGTCGTGACAGCGCGTACCAGGCGATCATCGCGCACGTCGTCGCTATCAAGACGTGGATCCACGAGTACATCCCATGGGCGCCATCGGGTTTGAAGATGACCATGATCCAGGTGGAGAATGCGGCGATCGCCGCGACCGCCGGCCGCGACTGGGCCAGCGGGGCCACCACCGCCAGCGGCCAGCTGTAGTACCAGGGCAGGGCGCCGGGTACGAACAACACGACGACGACCATGGCCCAGCCGATCCCGGTCAATACGGCCCGATCGTTCTGCCGGTATCGCCACCACAGCAGCGGTAGCGACACCGCGATGACCACGATCCCGATGAACCGGGTGACCTGCAGCACGGCATAGAAATTCACCGGGAAGAACAGTCCGCCGACGGCATGGATCAGGTTCGCTGCCGCCGTCGGGATCGTCAGCCAGTTGATGATCTTTACCGAGCCGGCCAACGCGGTCAGCCAGCCCAGCCCCACTCCGGCCGCCCCGGATAACACCGCGAACACGCCGACGAAGATCAGCACAGACGCCCCGCCGGCCGCGGCAAAGGCCGGTAGCGGCCGGTATCCGCGCCGCTCGCGGAGGTGGCGCATCCACACCCAGACCAGAAACGGCAGCGCGATTCCGGCCGTGGCCTTGACCGCGACCGCGACGGCGACCAGCGTGATGCCCGCGACATGATGGCGCTCAAAGGTCAGCGCGATGCCGGCGGTCATCAGGCCCACCATCAGCATCTCGTTGTGCACGCCGCCCATCAAATGAATGATGACCAGCGGGTTGAGCACACAAATCCATAGGGCGATGGGCACGTCGGCGCTCAGATGGCGGGCCAGCCGGGGTGTCGCCCAGATCAGCAATGCCAGTCCGGGCAGCATGCACAGCCGCAGCAACATGGTTCCGGCGATCACATGGTTGCCGACCAGCGTCGTGACCAGCCTTGCAATCATGATGAATGCCGGACCGTAGGGTGCGGTGGTGATGGTCCAGATGGGACTCACGTTGTCCAGCAACGGATTCGGGTTCTCAATCGGCCCGACCGCGTACGGGTCCAGGCCGTCGCGCAGCAGCGCACCCTGGGCCAGATACGAGTAGGTGTCGCGGCTGAAGACCGGCACCGACAGCAGCAGCGGCGCCAGCCAGAAACCGGTAGTGGCCACCATGGTGTATTCGCTTGCGTCGCCCGCGAGAACGCGTCGGCCCAGCCACAGCCACGCGGTCAGCATCAACGCGACGCCCACCCACAGCAGTACCGACGACAGCACCAGCCCGTGGCCATAGCGCATCCACGACAGGTGCAGCGCCTCCAGCAGGGGGTCATGCTGTTTCGTGCTGCCAGCGCCGAGTCCTCCGATGGTGATCAGTGCCGCGCCCAGGCAGCCCAGCAGTGCCGGTCGGCCGTCGGCTGCGGTGATGAATTCCCGCAGACGTGAAAAGTGTTGTGTCCGGGCGATAGTCGAGCCAGCGGTCGGTACGGAAGTCGGGGTGGACATGCGCGTCAGGCGGACCGGTTTGCGGCCAGTCTGGCAAGCTCGGACAGCCCGGTCTTTGCCGCCGCGTGAATAGGCGCATCGGCCAGCGTGGCCAGCGCCCGCCGGGTCAGCGTCTCGATCTGGTCCTCGACCGCGGCCAGCGCGCCCATCCGCTCAATCTCCTCGCACAGTTCGCCCACCTGGGTGTCGGTCAAGTCGGTGCCGATCGAGTCGCGTAACAGCTTGGCGGCGGCCGCATCTGACTTGTCGGCCAATTCCACCGCCGTTGCCAGCAGCACCGTGCGCTTGCCGGACCGAAGGTCGTCTCCGGAGGGCTTGCCGGTGACCGCCGGATCCCCGAACACTCCCAACACGTCGTCCCGTAGCTGGAATGCGACGCCCAGGTCGGTGCCGACCTGGTGGAAAAGGGATTGCACGTCGGGTCTGTCGGCGGCGGCGGCCACCCCCAATTGCAGCGGACGCGACACCGTGTAGGAGGCGGTCTTGTAGGTGTTGACGGTCATCGCCGAGGCGATCGACTCGGCGCCACTGGCCTCGGCCACGATGTCGAGGTATTGGCCGCCGAATAGCTCGGTGCGGATGTCGACCCAGACTCGCCGCACCCGGTCGCGCGCATCCTGCGGCAGATCGATGCCCGCGACGATGTCGTCGGCCCACGCCAGCGCCAGATCGCCGAGCAGGATGGCTGCCGAGATGCCGAATTGGTCGGATGACCCCCGCCACTGCCGGTCGCGGTGCAACGCAGCGAACTGCACGTGCGTGGTTGGTCGGCCGCGGCGAGTCGCCGAGCCGTCGATCACGTCGTCATGCACCAGCGCCGAGGCATGCAGCAGCTCCAGCGCGGAGAACAACAGCAGCACTTGGGCGTCGGCGTCTTTGCTCGACACCGAGCGCCAGCCCCAGTAGGCGAAGGCCGGACGCAGCCGCTTCCCGCCGCTGAGGACGAACTCTTCCAGGCCGGCCGTCAGGCGGTCGTAGTCGCCTCCGATGTAGGCGGCCTGACGGCGGCGGTCCTGCAGGTATCTCCGCAACCGGTCGGTGATGGCATCGGCCAACTCGACGGTCGCTGCTGCTTCTACGCTCAGCGCAACACCCCTTCCTGGTCGCATCGTCGTCGGGCGCGATCGTGGCCCGACAAGTGTATTCGGCGCCGCGCTGTCCAGCGGGTTTTGCCTGACTCGGGCCCCACGCGGCCCGGGGAGGGGCCGGGAGAAGCTTCGACAGCCTCACTATTTCGCACCTATGCTGTCGGGTGATCCGCGCCCGCCCGCCGGCCAGTGTTTCTGCTGCGGCGGAGACATAGTCGTTTGAAAAGGAAGAGCCCGTTGACGTTGAACACCATCGCGCTCGAGCTGGTACCGACAAATGTCGAACGTGGTGCGGACCAGGCAATCGAAGACGCCCGCAAGGTGGTGCGGCTGTCCGCCGAATTCGGCCTCGACGGGCGGATCGGGCACCTGATGATGCCGGGGTTGATCGAGGAGGAGGATGACCGGCCCGTCGAGATGAAGCCGAAGCTGGACGTGCTGGATTTCTGGTCGATCATCAAACCGGAGTTGCCCGGTGTGCGTGGATTGTGCAGCCAGGTCACCGCTTTCATGGATGAGCAGCCTTTGCGCGAGCGGCTCGGTGATCTGGTCGGCGCCGGGATCGATGGGATCGTGTTCGTCGGCGTACCCCGCACCATGGTCGACGGTGAGGGCTCCGGAGTCGCGCCGACCGACGCCCTGTCGATCTATCGCGATCTGGTGGACAACCGCGGCGTGATCCTGATTCCCACCCGGGAGGGCGAACACGGCCGGTTCAATTTCAAGTGCGATCAGGGTGCGACGTTCGCTCAGACCCAGCTGCTGTACTCCGATGCGATTGTGGGTTTCCTGACCGAGTTCGCCAGGACCACGGAGCATCGGCCAGAGATCCTCTTGTCGTTCGGCTTCGTACCGAAACTCGAGAACCGGGTTGGATTCATCAACTGGCTCATCCAGGATCCGGGCAACGCCGCCGTGGCTGATGAGCAGGCGTTCGTCACAACATTGGCCAGCACCGAACCTGCCCAGAAGCGCAAGCTGATGGTCGATCTGTACAAGCGGGTCATCGACGGTGTCGTCGACCTGGGGTTTCCGCTGAGCCTCCATCTCGAGGCCACCTATGGCAATTCTGCGCCGGCCTTCGAGACGTTCGCCGAGCTGCTCGGCTACTGGTCGCCGTCGAGCTGACCGCCGCGCTTCGATCCTCAGGTCAGTCGGACTACTGGTCGCTCGGCTCGGCGAACCGGGGCGAGCGGTCGCGGGTGTACCAGGCCAGCAGCGCCACCACGCCCGCGACTACAAGCGACGAAAGGCCCAGCCAGAGCGCGGCGCCGCGGAACGAGCGGGTGCTCGGATCGGTGTAGCGGGCCTGAGCGGTCAACGTGCTCACGATGCCCGGTTTGAGTTTCCACTGCACTGTCTCCGGGTCCACGCGGTCACCGTTGGTTGACGTCACTGTGCCGGGGAAAGCGACGGTCAGCTCGACGTCCGCCTCGGGATCGGTCAGCGACGTCAGGTCCGCTCGCCCCTCGAGAATCACCAGGTCGCCGGCCCTGCGCAGGGACAGGTTCACGCCCTGGGCGTCGGAGTTCATATGCGCCAGCTCCGGCAGCTCGGCGAAGGTCAAGTCGGAGAACACCGCCTGTGAACCCACATAGCCGTCGGTGTCGTACTTGGAAATCGCCACCTTTTGGCTGAACGGCAGATTGGGATCCAGTTGCGGTCCAGCGTCTTTGTCGTTGCGTGCTTTGGCCGCCGCGATAATCTCCCCGGACACCAGGTCGTCCGGGGAGATGGTGATCGACGCCTTGATCCGGACGCATCCGGCGAGCACCGGTATCACCAGAAGCAGCATCGTCATGGCCGCCAGGCGGCGACGACGACGCGCGGTGAACACCTGGGCGAAGAGCGAGATACTGCTGGCACGCACCAGGTCATCGTGCCAGACCGCGTCGGCGCGGTGCGCGGCTACAGCGGGAGCTTGCGGCCCAGGATCGCGAACGCCCGTGGGTCACCGGTGAAGTGGTAGCCGCGAATGATGTCGATAAATCCGAGCCGGCGGTACAACCGCCAGGCCCGATTGGCTTCGCCGTTGATTTCCGGGGTCGATAACAGCACGTTGGCTTCGCTGCGCTCGGCGAGCAGCCGCCGCGCCAATGCTTCTCCGAGGCCTCGGCCCTGTGCGTGGGGATGAATGTGCAACTCGGTCAGCTCGAAGTAGCTGGCCATGAGTCTCGCTATCTCAGGGCCGGGGAAGCCGCAACGTTGTAACCCGACCACGACTTGCTGCTGCCACCACTGATCGGGTGCGCCGCAGTAGCCGTAGGCCACGCCGAGCAGCGGTGCGTCGCTCAGCTCGGCAGACGATGGCGTCGCGCCGGCCGGGGTGTCGACTTCCACCGCGGCCACCGCCTGCCAGCCTTGTCGCCGGGTGTGCTCGAGCCACATGGCGGCGCGCTGGTTCTCGGTGCCGCGCGGGTAACGCATTGCGTCGACGTAAACACCCAGGGCGTCTCCCAGACGCCGTTGCATGTCTTGCGGCGGCAGGTTGATGAGGAATGTCGCCAACTCGCGGGTCTCCTCGTCGATCGTCCAGTGCCGTGCTCCCATCCCATTATCGGATGCGGCGGCGGTGCGCGGATCACCACACGGCGCCGATTACAATCAGCAAGCGAAGCAGTGGTATGACGCTGATTGACCTCGTATCATTCTCATTAGTTGCCCACGCAGCGGGCAGCCACGTGCTATCGGTATTACGTACAGCTTTTCGGCAAGGAGGGACGAATGCCACTCTCCGATCATGAGCAGCGGATGCTCGACCAGATCGAGAGCGCGCTCTATGCCGAAGACCCTAAATTCGCCTCCAGCGTTCGTGGCGGAGGGTTGCGCGCGCCGACCGCACGGCGACGGCTGCAGGGCGTGGCGCTGTTTGTCCTCGGACTCGGGATGCTGGTCTCCGGGGTGGCATTTCGCGCCACGTGGATTGGAACTCTTCCGATTCTCAGCATTTTCGGGTTCGTCGTGATGTTCGGCGGCGTTGTGTTTGCCATCACCGGCCCGCGACTGTCCCGTCGGGGCGAGCGCCCCGGGCAGTCGGCGAGCGCGCGTCAGCGCCGAGGCAAGGGCGCCGGCGGCTCTTTCACCAGCCGCATGGAAGATCGGTTCCGCCGCCGCTTCGAGGAATAGCGTCAACGATGAGAAAAAGGGCAGCCATCGGCTGCCCTTTTTGTTGTGCGCCGGGTAAGCCCATTTCGCGCCGCACCGCCTAGCTGCGCTGCTGCGGCTCGACACGGCCCCTCAGCGTTGACCCACTGTGCCCCACTTCGCCGATAACTCCAGCTCAAAGCGGGTTTAGCTGGAGGTTGTGGGCAGCACATCGGTGTGACCGAGCCGCCGCGGTGGCCGAGAACCTGCTGAAACGACACCAATTGGTGATCTTTGTGTCGTTAAATGGAGTGCAGTGGGGGATTGTGGGGTATGGTGGCGGAAGTCGAAGGGCGTGGAGGTGGCGAGATGTTTCTCGGCACGTATACGCCCAAGCTCGACGACAAGGGGCGGCTAACGCTGCCCGCCAAGTTCCGCGACGCGCTGGCAGGAGGGTTGATGGTCACTAAGAGCCAAGACCACAGCCTGGCTGTCTATCCCCGCGCGGAATTCGAGCAACTTGCCCGCCGGGCCAGCAAGGCGTCCAGAAGCAACCCGGAGGCGAGAGCATTCCTGCGCAACCTGGCGGCCGCCACCGACGAACAGCATCCCGACGCGCAAGGCCGAATCACGTTGTCGGCCGACCACCGTCGCTACGCCAACCTCTCGAAGGACTGCGTGGTCATCGGATCGGTTGACTACCTCGAGATCTGGGATGCGCAGGCCTGGCAGGAATATCAACAGACCCACGAAGAGAACTTCTCCGCAGCCAGCGATGAAGCACTCGGCGACATTATCTGAGGCGCGTGCCCGTGCACCGTGGCCTCTGCCCGAACCGACCCTGACGTACTTCCCCAACGCCAGGTTCGTGCTGTCGGGCAGGGACCTCGATGCAGGGGCCCGTCGGATCTGGGCCCAGGTCACCGGGCGATCGCGAGAGCGGCGAAGCCGGGCGCAGCGGGTCGACCGCAGTGTCCAACGTCGGGAAGGTGTTCTCGTGCCTGACGCCACTGGTGGTTTCGGTCATGTGCCCGTGCTGCTCGACCGCTGCGTCGCATTGCTCACCCCCGCGCTGACGCGACACCATCCAGACGGCTCAGGGGCGGTGCTCATCGACGCGACCATCGGTGCCGGCGGGCACGCCGAGCGGTTCCTGACCGAGCTGGCCGGACTCCGCCTGATCGGTGTCGACCGAGACCCGACCGCGCTGGACATCGCCCGCATCCGGCTGGCGCGTTTCGCTGACCGACTCACGCTGATCCAGACCCGCTATGACGGGATCGGCGCTGCGCTGGCCGAATTAGGCTATGCTGCAACAGAATCAGTGGATGGGATGCTGTTCGATCTCGGCGTCTCGTCCATGCAGCTCGACCGCAGCGAGCGCGGTTTCTCCTACGCCCACGACGCGCCGTTAGACATGCGGATGGACCCCACGTCAGCGCTGACCGCCGCCGAAATCGTCAACAGCTACGACGAGGCCGCGCTGACCGACATCCTGCGCCGCTACGGCGAGGAGCGCTTCGCCCGTCGTATCGCCGCACACATCATCCGCCGGCGTGCCCGCACCCCGTTCAGCTCGACCGGCGAGCTGGTAGAGGTTGTCTACCAAGCGGTTCCGGCAGCTGCCCGGCGTACTGGCGGACACCCGGCCAAGCGCACATTCCAGGCGCTGCGCATCGCGGTCAACGGTGAGCTGGACGCGTTGCGCGCCGCCCTGCCGGCGGCGCTGGACGCGCTGGCAACGGAGGGACGCATCGTGGTGCTGGCGTATCAGTCGCTGGAGGACCGCGTTGTCAAACGGGTGTTCAGCGAGGCCGCCACCTCCAGCACACCGCCCGATCTGCCGGTCGAGCTCCCTGGGCACGGACCGCAATTCGTCTCGTTGACGCGCGGGGCCGAACGCGCCGACGACGCCGAGGTCCGGCATAACCCACGGAGTGCCGCGGTGCGACTGCGTGCTGTGCAACGCGTGCAATCGGGGCACCAGGCAGCGAGGAGGGGAGGCTGATGAAAGCCAAGCGTGAAACGCCACCGCCTCGCGGGGCCGATCGTCGGCGCGGGCAGGGCAGCGCTTCCCGGAACAAGGGGCGCCGACCGGCTGACCCTGCGCCTGTGCGTCGCACCCGTCCGCGCGGCGGGAAAGCCTCAGCGCCGGCCCGTGAGCCACGAATGCCGCGATCCGGGCCGCAGACCACCCCGATCTCCCGGCCGGTCGAGCGGCCGGCCCGGCCGAAAAACGCCAGCCAGGCCAAGGCACGGGCAAAGGCACGGAAGGCCAAGGCGCCCAAAGTTGTTCGTCCTCCATTGCGAGAACGCTTACTCAACCGGCTAGCGTCGATTGACCTACGGCCGCGCACATTGGCGGCCAAGGTGCCGTTCGTGGTGTTGGTGATCGGTTCTCTCGGCGCCGGGCTGGGCCTCACGCTCTGGCTGTCCACCGACTCAGCCGAGCGTTCCTACCAGCTCAGTACTGCCCGCCAGCAGAACCGGCTATTGCAGGAGCAGAAGGAAGCGCTCCAGCGGGACGTGCTGGAGGCACAGTCCGCACCCGCGTTGGCCGAGGCTGCCCGCGGCCTGGGGATGATCCCGACCAGGGACACCGCGCACTTGATCCAGGACCCGACCGGTAACTGGATGGTGGTCGGTACCCCCAAGCCCGCCCAGGGGGTTCCGCCGCCGCCGCTTAACACCAAGCTGCCTGACGAAAAGCCGGCACCGCCCCCGGTGCCGCCGGTGAATTCGGTCGAGGTGCCGATGCGGGTTTTGCCGGGCAACGGCGGGCTGGCCGTCCCACTGGCGCCCGGACCCCAGGCGATGGTCCGCACCCCTGACGGTGCCACCACGCTGGGCCCCGAGCACTTCCCGACACCTCCCGGCACGCCCCAACTACCGGCTGCTGCAGGACCGGGACCCGAGCCGCAGGGTGCGCCGGCCGCGCCGCCCGCGCCGGGGTCGCCGCCGGCGCTACCCCCGGCCGCCGGCGGGCCCACGCCCGCGGGTCCCGCGCCGGCTGTCGCGCCCGCGGCCCCGGCGGCTCCTGTTATGCCCCCGCCAGTAACCGGGCCCGCGCCCATGGCCGGACCTGTGATGCCTCCCGCCGCTGCGCCGCCCCCGGTCGACGCGCCGCCCGCGGGTGTACCGCACCTCGCTGCGCCGCCCGCCGCGCCGCTTATCGGCGAGCAGTTCGGCCCCTTGACCGTTACAACGCCCGGCGCTCGACGGTGAGCCGCGGAGACCGGTCGGGCAGCCGATCGTCGCGGCCGGTGCAACGTCGAGGCCTGATCCGGAAGCCCACGCGCGCAAAGGCTCTCGACGACGCCAAGTCAGGGAAAAAGCGCACGAAATCCACGGCGCCCAAAAAAGATGTGCGGGGAAAGGCGAGCCCACCGGTCCGCTCAGCGCGCGATCGTCGCACCCGCCAGGCGGTGGAGCTCGGGACACGCGGCGCCTCCTTCGTCTTCCGGCACAGAGCAGGCAACGCGGTCATCTTCCTGGCGCTGTTGGTAGCGGCCGTCCAGCTGTTCTATCTGCAGGTGCCCAGCGCATCGGGGCTGCGCGCGGAGGCGGCCAGTCAACTCAAGGTCACCGATGTCCAAAAAGCATTGCGCGGCAGCGTCATCGACCGCAACAACGACCAGCTCGCGTTCACCATGGAGGCCCGCGCATTGACCTTTCAGCCGCGCAGGATCCACAAGCAGCTGACGGAAGCCAAACAGAAGAACGCGAAAGCCCCCGACCCGCAACAGCGATTGACCGATATCGCCAAGGAGCTGGCGCTGCGACTGAACAACAAGCCGGACAAGGCCACCCTGCTCAAGAAGCTGCGCAGTGACGAGACATTCGTCTATCTGGCACGTGCCGTCGACCCGGCGATCGCCACCGCCATCACCACCAAATACCCCGAGGTCGGCACCGAACGCCAAGACCTGCGCCAGTATCCCGGCGGATCGCTGGCGGCCAACATCGTCGGCGGAATCGACTGGGACGGTCACGGTCTGCTCGGGTTGGAGGATTCCATGGACGCCGAGTTGGCCGGCACCGACGGCTCCATCACCTATGACCGCGGCTCCGATGGGGTGGTAATCCCCGGCAGCTACCGCAATCAGCACAAGGCGGTCAACGGCTCGACCGTCCAGCTCACCCTCGACGACGACATTCAGTTTTATGTCCAGCAGCAGGTCCAGCAGGCCAAGAACCTGTCCGGGGCACGCAACGTCTCGGCGGTGGTGCTGGATGCCAAGACCGGCGAAGTGCTGGCCATGACGAACGACAACACCTTCGACCCGTCGCAGGACATCGGGCGTCAGGGCGACAAGCAGATGGGCAACCCCGCGGTCACCTCCCCATTCGAGCCGGGATCGGTGAACAAGGTCATCACCGCCTCCTCGGTCATCGAATACGGGCTCAGCAATCCCGACGAGGTGCTGCAGGTGCCTGGGTCGATCAACATGGGCGGGGTCACGGTGCACGACGCCTGGAATCACGGCGTGACGCCCTACACCACTACTGGCGTGTTCGGCAAATCGTCCAACGTCGGTGCGCTGATGCTGGCCCAGCGCGTCGGTCCGGACCGCTACTTCGACATGCTCCGAAAGTTCGGGCTGGGTCAGCGCACCAACGTCGGACTGCCGGGCGAGAGCGCCGGGCTGGTGCCCCCGCTCGACCAGTGGTCGGGCAGCACCTTCTCCAACCTGCCCATCGGCCAAGGCCTTTCGATGACCCTGCTGCAGATGGCCGGCATGTATCAGGCGATCGCCAACGACGGGCTGCGGATGCCGCCGCGGATCATCAAGGCCACCATCGCGCCAGACGGCACCCGCACCGAAGAACCACGCCCAGAAGGGGTTCGGGTGGTATCGCCGGACACTGCGCGAACTGTCCGCAATATGCTGCGCGCGGTCGTGCAGCATGATCCGAGGGGCATCCAGCAGGGCACCGGGCCGGCAGCCGCCGTCGACGGTTACCAGATTTCCGGCAAAACCGGTACGGCGCAGCAGATCAACCCTGCCTGCGGCTGCTACTTCGACAACGTCTACTGGATTACCTTCGCCGGTATGGCCACCACCGACGATCCGCGCTATGTCATCGGGATCATGATGGACAACCCGCAGCACGCCGCCGACGGCTCACCCGGATCGTCGGCAGCTCCGTTGTTCCACAACATCGCGGGCTGGCTGCTGCAACGCGAAAACGTCCCGCTGTCACCCGATCCCGGCCCGCCGCTGACATTGCAAGCCATGTAGGCGTGGGCTGACTTGCGGCCGATTACCAGCTGCTGCTATGGGAGAATGGTCAGGGTTGGGCAGAAGGTGGTGGCGATGGCGTCCGGAGAGATGTTTCGGGTCGACTTGGAGGCGTTAGCGTCGTCGGCGGCGCAGGTGTCTGGGCAGGGTGAGGACCTGGCGGCGGCGCACTTGTCGTCGGACAACCGGATAGCGGCGGCCCAGCCGGGCTGGGTGGGCAGCTCAGCGGCGGCGCTGGACACCAAGAGCGCGAGGTGGTTGGAGATCTCCCGCAGACTGTTGACCAGGGTTGGCGGTCATGCGCTGGATCTCAACGACGACGGGATCGATTTTGCGGCGATGGAGCGCGACAACGTTGAGAAGTCTCGCGCAGTCGGCGGCGATGGGCCGCCTGGTACGACCCGAGTGTGACCCGTGACGTTGACGGTGGCCGATATTGATCGGTGGAGCGGCGACGCGGTACGCGTGGTGTTTGACACCTGGGCGGCGGACGGCATCGAGCGCGTGCATGCCCGAGTTGGAAAACGGGCTGCGGTCCAAACCCTCGTTTGAAGCAGCCCGCATCGAGTACTCCAACTGGCCCGGCAAGCCGGGAACCGTATCGACGGAATTCTCCGGATAGGTAGGGTCATGGCCGATTAAGACGGTGCGACGGCCTCAATAATCGGCGGCAGGAAGGTGGTATCGGTGCCCACTGCGCTGCGCCCCAGCGTCGGCTCAGGTGTGCCGTTGTCGACGTTGGCGGCGCAGGTAGGCGCCGTACCGGCCGAGGGCTCGCACCAGCCCGGGGTGGCACCCGATCTGCGCATCACCGGTGTCACCTTGCAAGCTCAGGACGTGCGGTCGGGTGACCTGTTCGCCGCGCTTTCCGGCGCGTCGACCCACGGCGCCCGGTATCTCGGCGACGCGATCGAGCGGGGCGCCGTCGCGGTGCTCACCGACGCCGCCGGCGTCGGTGAAATCGCCGACCAAGCCAAGGGGTTCGCAGCGCTGCCGGTGCTGGTTCATCCCGAACCCCGCAGCGTGCTGGGCGAGCTCGCAGCGACCGTGTACGGCCGTCCCTCAGAGCGGCTCGCCGTCGTCGGCGTCACGGGGACCTCGGGTAAGACGACTACGACGTATCTGATCGAGGCGGGTCTGCGGGCGGCCGGGCGGACAGTGGGACTGATTGGCACGATTGGCTTGCGCATCAACGGCGTCGACGTGCCCAGTGCCCTGACCACGCCCGAAGCGCCCGCGCTGCAGGCCCAGCTGGCGGTGATGGCCGAGCGCGGTGTCGACACCGTGGTGATGGAGGTGTCCAGTCACGCGCTGACGCTCGGGCGCGTCGACGGCGTCCACTTCGCGGTGGGGGGTTTCACCAATCTGTCCCGCGATCACCTCGACTTCCACCCGACCATGGACGACTATTTCGAGGCCAAAGCGCGTCTCTTCGACCCCTCTTCGCCGCTGCGTGCCCGTCGCGCGGTGGTGTGCGTCGACGACGACGCCGGTCGCGTGATGGCCAACCGCGCCGACGGCGCGATCACCGTCAGCGCGGGGGGCCGGTCCGCGGACTGGCGCGCCGAAGACGTGACGGCCCACGCGGGCGAGCAGGAGTTCACCGCGGTCGACCCCGTCGGCGTGCACCACCGGATTGGTGTCCCGCTGCCGGGCGAATACAACGTCGCCAATTGCCTTGTAGCACTGGCGATTCTCGACGCCGTCGGGGTTTCCCCGGAGCAGGCGTCAACCGGGCTGCGGCATACCCGCGTCCCGGGGCGGCTCGAACAGATCGACCGCGGCCAGGGCTTCCTCGCGCTGGTCGACTACGCGCATAAGCCAGGCGCGTTGGGTGCGGTGCTGCAATCACTGCGGCGCCCGGACAGCCGCCTGGCCGTGGTGTTCGGCGCCGGTGGCGATCGCGACCCGGGTAAACGTGCGCCGATGGGCCGGATTGCCGCCGAGCTGGCCGACCTGGTGATCGTGACCGACGACAACCCTCGCGGTGAGGATCCGGCGGCAATTCGCCGCGAGATCCTGGCCGGTGCCGCCGAAGCCGGCGCAGCAGCACAAGTGATCGAGATCGGCGACCGGCGCGCGGCGATCGACCACGCCGTCGCCTGGGCGGGCCCCGGCGACGTGGTGCTGATCGCCGGCAAAGGCCACGAAACCGGCCAGACCCGTGCCGGGCAGACCTACCCGTTTGACGACCGGGTCGAGGTCGCAGCCGCCCTCGAGGCACGGCGCCTATGATCAACCTCACCGTTGCGCAGATCGCCGACATTGTCGGTGGCGAACTGGTCGACATCTCAGCGCAGGCCGCCACGGATCTGCACGTCACCGGGACCGTCGAATTCGACTCCCGCAAGGTCACACCCGGCGGGTTGTTCTTAGCGCTGCCGGGGGCTCGTTCTGACGGCCACGACCACGCCGGGTCGGCGGTGGCCGCCGGAGCGGTCGCGGTATTGGCCGCCCGACCGGTCGGGGTGCCCGCGATCATAGTTAGCCCCGCCGCCCGGCCCGCAACGCAGCGCGGCCAGGGCGGATTGGCCGGCGTTCTCGAGCACGACAACGACGGGTCGGGCGCGGCGGTGCTGGCTGCGCTGGCCAAACTCGCCGCGGCGGTGGCCGCCGAGCTGGTAGCCGGCGGGCTGACGATCGTCGCCATTACCGGCTCGTCGGGCAAGACGTCGACGAAAGACCTGCTGGCCGCGGTGCTCGAGCCGCTCGGCGAGGTGGTGGCGCCGCCCGGGTCGTTCAACAACGAGCTGGGCCATCCGTGGACCGTCTTGCGCGCCACCGGCAGCACCGACTACTTGATTCTGGAGCTCTCGGCGCGCCATCCTGGCAACATCGCCGAGCTGGCCGCAATCGCGCCGCCGGCCATCGGTGTGGTGCTCAATGTCGGTACCGCGCATCTGGGCGAGTTCGGCTCACGCGAGGCCATCGCGCAGACCAAATCTGAACTGCCGCAAGCTGTTCCGCGATCCGGAGTGGTCGTCCTCAATGTCGACGACCCGGCGGTGGCAGCGATGGCCGACGTGACAGCGGCCCGGGTGGTACGGGTGAGCCGGCACAGCCGGACCGACGCCGGCGCCACTGACGTGTGGGCCGGGCCGGTCACACTCGACGAGCTGGCCAGGCCGCAGTTCACCTTGCACTCGGCCGACGGCCCCGTCGACATCCGGCTGGCCGTCCACGGCGACCATCAGGTGAGTAACGCGCTGTGCGCGGCCGCGGTGGCGCTGGAATGCGGCGCCACTACCGAACAGGTAGCAGAGGCGCTGGCCGGCGCCGGCGCGGTGTCGCAACACCGGATGAG
This sequence comes from uncultured Actinomycetota bacterium, assembly GCA_963751315.1. GTDB lineage: Bacteria > Actinomycetota > Actinomycetes > Mycobacteriales > Mycobacteriaceae > Mycobacterium. The sequence continues at coordinate 119,555 of CAVVUH010000001.1, forward strand.
GGTGAGCACCCGCCCCGACGGCGTCACCGTCATTGACGACGCCTACAACGCCAACCCCGATTCGATGCAGGCCGGGTTGCAGGCACTTGCCTGGATTGCCCGCGGCGGAGGCGGGGCCGGCAACCGCCGCAGCTGGGCAGTGTTGGGCGAGATGGCCGAACTCGGCGACGACGCGATATCCGAACATGACCGCATCGGCAGGCTGGCGGTGCGATTAGATGTGTCTCGACTTGTTGTCGTCGGAATGGGGAGGTCTATGAGCGCCATGCACCACGGCGCGGTCATGGAAGGGGCACGGGGCTCAGAAGGTGAAAGGGAGGCCGCCATCGTCGCCGACGCCGACGCCGCCCTGGCTCTGCTGCGCGCCGAACTGCAGCCCGGGGACGTGGTGCTGGTCAAGGCTTCCAACTCCGCAGGTCTGGGGGCGCTCGCGGACTCGCTGGTCGACGACACCGGCATATCTGGCCAGGGCCGGGGCAGTCTCCGATGATCGATATCCTCATCGCCGTCGCCATTGCGCTGACGGTGTCCATCGTGTTGACCCCGATGCTGATCCGGCTGTTCACCCGGCAGGGCTTCGGTCACGAGATTCGCGAAGACGGCCCGCCGAGCCACAAGACAAAGCGCGGAACGCCGTCGATGGGCGGGGTGGCGATCCTGGCCGGCATCTGGGCGGGCTACCTGGGCACCCATCTCGCCGGTCTGGCCTTCAACGGCGAAGGGCCGTCGGCATCTGGCCTGCTGGTGCTGTTTTTGGCCACCACGCTGGGCGCGGTCGGATTCGTCGACGACCTGATCAAGATCCGGCGCTCACGCAACCTGGGACTGAACAAGACGGCCAAGACCGTTGGCCAGATCACCGCCGCGGTGCTCGTCGGTGTGCTGGTTTTGCAATTCCGCAACGACGCCGGGCTGACACCGGGAACCTCCGATCTGTCGTATGTACGCGAAATCGCCACCGTGACACTGGCTCCCGCGCTCTTCGTGTTGTTCTGCGTGGTTGTCGTCAGCGCCTGGTCCAACGCGGTCAACTTCACCGACGGCCTGGACGGGCTGGCAGCCGGCAGCATGGCCATGGTTACCGCCGCCTACGTGCTGATCACCTTCTGGCAGTACCGCAACGCCTGCGCAACCATGCCGGGGCCGGGTTGCTATAACGTGCGCGATCCGCTGGACCTGGCGATCATCGCGGCTGCGACGGCGGGCGCCTGCATCGGCTTTCTGTGGTGGAACGCGGCGCCGGCCAAGATCTTCATGGGGGACACCGGATCGCTGGCCCTCGGGGGCATCATCGCCGGGATATCGGTGACCAGCCGCACCGAGATCCTGGCGGTGGTCCTTGGCTCGCTGTTCGTCGCCGAGATCACCTCGGTGGTGGTGCAGATCCTGGCCTTCCGCACCACCGGTCGCCGGGTCTTTCGGATGGCGCCATTCCATCACCATTTCGAGCTGGTCGGCTGGGCTGAGACCACGGTGATCATCCGGTTCTGGCTGCTCACCGCGATCAGCTGCGGCCTGGGGGTGGCGCTGTTCTACAGCGAGTGGCTAGCGGCCACCGGCGGCCGTTGACATGAGCCGCGCCGGTGACGATGCAGAGCGCAGCGATGCTGAGGAGCGGCGCCGATGAGCCGCGCCGGTGACGATGCAGAGCGCAGCGATGCTGAGGAGCGGCGCCGATGAGCCGCGCCGGTGACGATGCAGAGCGCAGCGATGCTGAGGAGCGGCGCCGATGAGCCGCGCCGGTGGCGATGCAGAGCGCAGCGATGCTGAGGAGCGGCGCCGATGAGCCGCGACACCGAGCGCGGTTTGCTATCCGACCTGAAGCCCGGCACGCCGGTGCTGGTCGCGGGCGGTGGTGTGACCGGGCGCTCGGTGCTGGCGGCGCTGGCGCCGCTGGGTGTGACGGCAACGCTCTGCGACGACGACCCGACGACCCGACAACAGTTCGCCGATGCCGGGACGGCGACGACGAGTTCGTCGACCGCCGCGCGGCACATCACCGATTACGCCCTGGTCGTGACCAGTCCCGGTTTCCCGCCGACCGCGCCCGTGCCGGCTGCGGCCGAGTCAGCCGGTGTACCCGTTTGGGGCGACGTCGAGCTGGCCTGGCGGCTCGACGCGGCCGGTTACTACGGGCCTCCGCGCCGCTGGCTCGCGGTCACCGGCACCAATGGCAAGACGACGACCACGTCCATGCTGCATGCCATGCTCACGGTCGCAGACCTGCGCAGCAGCCTGTGCGGCAACATCGGTAGCCCGGTGCTGGATGCGCTGCGCGAGCCCGCCGACCTGCTGGCCGTCGAGCTGTCCAGCTTCCAGCTGCACTGGGCGCCCTCGGTGCGACCCGAGGCCGGCGTGGTGCTCAATATCGCCGAAGACCATCTGGACTGGCATTCCGACCTTGCCGACTACACCGCCGCCAAGGCGCGGGTGCTAACCGGCCGGGTCGCGGTGGTCGGGCTGGACGACCCGCGCGCCGCGGCGCTGCTGTCGGCTACCGATGCCCCGGTGCGCGTCGGCTTTCGGCTCGGCCAACCCGCCGTCGGGGAGCTCGGGGTGCGCGACGGCATGCTCGTCGACCGGGCGTTTTCCGATGCCGTTCCGGACGGCTCAGCGCTGGCTGCGGTCTCGTCGATCCCGGTTCCGGGGCCGGTGGGCGTCCTCGACGCATTGGCGGCCGCCGCTCTGGCGCGCAGCGTCGGGGTGCCCGCGGAGGCGGTCGCGGACGCGCTGGCAACGTTCCGGGTGGGGCGGCACCGCGCCGAGGTGGTAGCCGTCGTCGACCAGATCAGCTACGTCGACGATTCCAAAGCCACCAATCCGCACGCTGCCGAGGCGTCTGTGCTGGCCTACCCGCGGGTGGTGTGGATAGCCGGGGGTTTGCTCAAGGGCGCATCGGTGCTGGAGACGGTGGCCAGGATCGCTCCGCGGCTGGTCGGAGCGGTGCTGATCGGCCGTGATCGGGCAGAGGTTGCCGACGCGTTATCACGACACGCGCCGGATGTCCCCGTCGTACAGGTTGTGACAGGCGAGGATGCTGTTATGCATGCGACTGCTGAGTCTCCTGTTACGTATGTGGCAAAAGTGGTTCCTTCTTCGGACGAGACTGTCGGCACCCGCGTGATGAACGCTGCCGTCGCCGCCGCCCGAGACCTGGCCCGCCCCGGCGACACCGTGCTCTTGGCACCCGCTGGGGCCTCATTTGACCAGTTCAGCGGCTACGCCGACCGCGGCGATGCGTTCGCGGCCGCCGTGCGTGCCACGTCCGGGTAACTGGCGTGACCAACATGTTGGCCCGGTTGCTACGCCGGGGAATCAAGGGCGGGCAGCCGGCGGAAAGCACGCCCGACGCGGCGGAGGAGACCAGCGCGGCGGTCACCAAACCGGCGGCCGGGGCTAGGGCCGGTCCGCGCACCCGGTTCGGTGCCTGGTTGGGCCGGCCCATGACGTCGTTTCACCTGATCATCGCTGTGGCCGCGCTGTTGACCACGCTGGGTCTGACCATGGTGCTCTCCGCGTCCGGGGTCCGTTCCTACGACGACGACGGATCGGCGTGGGTCATCTTCGGTCGCCAGGTGCTGTGGACCATCATCGGGCTGGTCGCGTGCTACCTGGCGTTGCGATTGCCGGTGCGGTTCATGCGGCGCGTGGCGTTCTCCGGTTTCGCGCTGACCATCGTGATGCTGGTGCTGGTGCTGATCCCGGGAATCGGTAAGGAGGCCAACGGCTCCCGCGGGTGGTTCGTGGTCGCAGGCTTCTCAATGCAGCCCTCCGAGCTGACCAAGATCGCCTTGGCGATCTGGGGTGCTCATCTGCTGGCCGCCAGGCGCATGGAGCGGGCCTCGCTGCGGGAGATGCTGGTCCCGCTGGTGCCGGCGGCGGTGATCGCGCTGGCCCTTATCGTCGCGCAGCCCGACCTGGGCCAGACGGCGTCGATGGGCATCATCCTGCTGGGTTTGTTCTGGTACGCCGGCCTGCCGCTGCGGGTGTTCCTGAGTTCTCTGGTCGCCGCGATCGTCGCGGCGGCCATCCTAGCGGTGTCCGCGGGGTACCGGTCCGACCGCGTGCGGTCGTGGCTCAACCCCGGCCAGGACCCACAGGACTCGGGCTATCAGGCCCGGCAGGCGAAGTTCGCGCTGGCCAATGGCGGTATCTTCGGCGACGGTCTGGGCCAGGGCACGGCCAAGTGGAACTACTTGCCCAACGCCCACAACGACTTCATCTTCGCCATCATCGGTGAGGAACTCGGCCTGGTCGGTGCCCTGGGCCTGCTGGGGCTGTTCGGGCTGTTCGCCTACACCGGAATGCGCATTGCGCGGCGGTCTGCCGACCCGTTCCTGCGGCTGTTGACCGCGACCACCACGATGTGGGTGATCGGCCAGTCATTCATCAACGTCGGCTATGTGATCGGCCTGCTGCCCGTCACCGGTATCCAGTTGCCACTCATCTCCGCGGGTGGAACATCCTCGGCCACAACACTTTTGATGATCGGCATGATGGCGAACGCGGCTCGCCACGAACCTGAGGCCGTCGCCGCGCTGCGAGCCGGGCGTGACGACCGGATGAACCGGCTGCTGCGGTTGCCGTTGCCCGAGCCCTACGCGCCGACCCGGGTCGAAGCGCTGCGCGACCGGCTGCGCAGCCGACCGCAGCCGGCCAAGCCGGAGCGCAAGGCACCCGCCGCCCGTGCCAAGCGGCCGGCGAGACCACCCGCGGTAGACCAGGGGGCCTCGCGGGCTGGGGGCACCGCCCGCTCGCGGGGGTGGGGGCACCTCCCGCTTGCGGGGGAGCATCATGGAGGCGCACAGCGGTACACCGGCCAGCGTCATGCACACGCCGGCCGTCGCGCACTGGAAGGTCAGCGCTACGGGTGAACGACTCGGTCAAAGAGCCAACCGGGGACTCCTCGTTGTCGGTGGTGCTCGCCGGCGGCGGAACAGCGGGCCACGTCGAACCCGCGATGGCTGTGGCCGACGCCTTGGTCGCCCTGGATCCGCAGGTCCGCATCACCGCACTGGGCACCGCGCGCGGTTTGGAAACCAAGCTGGTGCCCGAGCGCGGCTATTCGCTTGAGCTGATCACTCCCGTGCCGTTGCCCCGCAAGCCCACCGGTGATCTGGCCCGGCTGCCGGCACGGGTATTCCGTGCCGTCCGGCAGACCCGTGCTGTGCTGGACAAGGTCGACGCCGACGTGGTGATCGGCTTTGGCGGATACGTGTCGCTGCCCGCGTATCTCGCCGCCCGCGGCGCCGCCCGGCGGGGGCGGCGCGTGCCGGTGGTGATCCACGAAGCCAACGCCAGCGCCGGGCTGGCCAACCGCATCGGCGCCCGCAGCGCCAAGCGGGTGTTATCGGCGGTTCCGGACCCGGGTCTGCCGCACGCCGAAGTGGTCGGCGTGCCGGTCCGGGCGGCGATCACGTCGCTGGACCGTGCGGCACTGCGGGCAGAGGCCCGCGCGCACTTCGGCTTTGCCGAGGACGCCCGGGTGTTGTTGGTGTTCGGCGGCTCGCAGGGAGCCGCCTCGATCAACCGGGCGGTCGCCGCGGCCGCCGGTGGCCTTGCGGCCGCGGGAGTGGCGGTGCTGCACGCCCACGGCGCCAAGAACACCATCGAGCTACGCACTCCCGAGCCCGGCGACCCGCCGTATGTCGCGGTGCCCTACCTGAACCGGATGGACCTGGCCTACGCCGCCGCCGATGTGGCGATCTGCCGGTCGGGCGCGATGACAGTCGCCGAAGTGACCGCCGTCGGCCTGCCCGCGGTCTACGTGCCGCTGCCGATCGGCAACGGCGAACAGCGGCTCAACGCGCTACCGGTGGTCAATGCCGGCGGCGGCCTGCTTGTCGCCGATGTCGATCTGTCGCCGGGCTTCGTGGCCGATCAAGTCGCCGGGCTGCTCAACGATGCACCGCGGCTGGCGGCGATGACGAAGGCCGCCACGCTGGTCGGTCACCCGGATGCGGCGCTGCAGGTCGCGCGCATCGCGCTGGACTTGGCCAAGCAGGCGCGCCAAACGCGTGACGAGCGCCTCGGCGGAGGAGGTCGACGGTGACGCCCCCGCTGCCCCCTGAGCTGCAGCGCGTCCACATGGTCGGTATCGGGGGAGCGGGCATGTCGGGTATCGCCCGCATCCTGCTGGATCGGGGCGGACTGGTGTCGGGGTCAGACGCCAAGGAGTCGCGCGGTGTGCGCGCGCTGCGCGCCCGCGGCGCGCTGATCCGGATCGGCCATGACGCGTCGTCGCTGGACCTACTGCCCGGCGGGGCGACCGCCGTGATCACCACCCACGCCGCGATCCCGAAGACCAACCCCGAGCTCGTCGAGGCCCGGCGACGCGGGATCCCGGTGGTGCTGCGCCCGATGGTGCTCGCCAAGCTGATGGCCGGGCGCACCACGTTGATGGTGACCGGTACGCACGGCAAGACGACGACCACCTCGATGCTCATTGTGGCCCTGCAGCATTGCGGCCGTGACCCGTCCTTCGCGGTTGGCGGCGAGCTGGGCGAGGCCGGCACCAATGCCCACCATGGCAGCGGCGACTGCTTCATCGCCGAGGCCGACGAGAGTGACGGCTCACTGCTGGAGTACACCCCGCATGTCGCGGTGGTCACCAACATCGAATCCGACCATCTGGACTTCTTCGGCAGTCCCGACGCCTATACGGCGGTGTTCGACTCGTTCGCGGAGCGAATTGCCCCCGGCGGAGCGCTCGTCGTCTGTACGGACGACCCGGGAGCGGCCGCCCTGGCGGAACGCACTGCGGCGCTGGGGATCCGGGTGCTGCGGTATGGATCGCCCGACGGCCCGGCGCAGGAGGTGGCCGCAACGCTGTTGTCATGGGAGCAGCAGGGGACTGGGGCGGTCGCGCACGTCAAGCTGGACGGCGAAATCCATCCGTGGGTGATGCGGCTGTCGGTGCCGGGCCGGCACATGGCGCTCAATGCGTTGGGCGCGCTGCTGGCCGCGATCGAGATCGGCGCTCCCGCCGACTGCGTGCTCGACGGACTGGCCGGTTTCGAAGGCGTGCGTCGCCGCTTCGAGTTGATCGGCACTGCGGCGTCGGTGCGGGTGTTCGACGACTATGCCCACCACCCGACCGAGATCAGCGCCACGCTGGAAGCGGTCCGGACGCTGCTGGAACAGAGCGGCGCCGGGCGGTCATTGGTGGTATTTCAGCCGCATTTGTATTCCCGGACAAAGGCTTTCGCCGCCGAATTCGGTCACGCGCTAGACGGCGCCGACCAGGTTTTCGTGCTCGACGTCTACGGCGCACGCGAACAACCCCTTCCCGGTGTGAGTGGGGCGAGTGTCGCGGAGCACGTCAGCGTACCGGTGCAATACCTGCCGGATTTCTCCTCGGTCGCCGAAGCGGTGGCCGAGGCGGCCGGCCCGGGTGATGTCGTCGTCACTATGGGCGCGGGGGACGTCACCATGCTCGGGCCCGAGATCGTGACCGCGCTGCGAGTGCGGGACAACCGCAGCACGCCGGGCCGTCCGGGGGTGTTGTGGTGACCGAGCAGGACGGCGGGGCGCCGGGGGAGGCGGTCGGCGACACCGTACGGGACCCGTTACGGGAAATAACTGCCACCGAACCGATGCCTGCCGCCGTTGGGGCCGACGACGACGCGGGCAGTGCTGACGGCACCGCACCGGAGCAGGAAGACGTTTTCGAGGGGCCCCGTCGGCGGGCGAGGCGCGAACGCGCCGAGCGCCGCGCGGCGCAGGAGCGCGCGATGGCGATCGAGCAGGCGCGCCGGGAGGCCAAACGCCGGGCCCGCGGTCGGGCCGCGGTCACGGCCAAACCCGTTCCGCGCGGGGCGGTCCGCGGCTTGAAGCTGGTGCTTGCGGCGGTCGGGCTGACCGTGCTCACCGTTGCGCTCGGGCTGGTCCTCTACTTCACGCCGGCGATGTCTGCACGCAGCATCATCGTCACCGGGATCGGGGCGGTGACCCGCGATCAGGTGCTCGACGCCGCACAGGTCCGGCTCGACACGCCGTTGCTGCAGATCAACACCGACCAGGTCGCCGACCGGGTGGCGGCGATTCGCCGGGTGGCGAGCGCACGGGTGCAACGCCAATACCCGTCGGCGCTGCGGATCACCATCGTCGAGCGGGTTCCGGTGGTGGTCAAGGAGTTTCCCGACGGTCCGCATCTGTACGACCGCGACGGCGTCGACTTCGCGACCGCCCCGCCGCCACCGGCCTTGCCCTACATCGACGTCGGCAACCCCGGGCCGACCGACCCGCCGACCAAGGCCGCGCTCGCGGTGCTGTTGGCGCTGCGGCCCGAGGTCGTCGCACAGGTGGGCCGGATTGCCGCGCCGTCGGTCGCATCGATCACCTTGACGCTCACCGATGGGCGCACGGTGATTTGGGGGACCAACGAGCGCACCGAGGAGAAGGCCGAGAAGCTGGCGGCCCTGTTGACCCAGCCAGGCCGGATCTACGACGTGTCCAGTCCGGACCTGCCCACCGTCAAATAGCGAAAATCGCTGCAAAATTTGCTCGGCGCGCCTCGGCGCGCCTGCATCGTTAGCGCGCGCGGGGGCCCTACCGTTCTGTTTACGCGAAACTACTTGACATAACTCTAAGCCTATGGTTGAGGTTGAGGGTTTCCGAGCAGGCTAACGGGTGCCACCAGGGCTAGTCCCACCAGGGAGGAAGACACAATGATGACCCCGCCGCACAACTACCTGGCCGTCATCAAAGTCGTGGGGATCGGCGGCGGCGGCGTCAACGCCGTCAACCGGATGATCGAGCAGGGCCTCAAGGGTGTGGAGTTCATCGCGATCAACACCGACGCGCAGGCACTGTTGATGAGCGACGCCGATGTCAAGCTCGATGTCGGGCGCGACTCGACCCGCGGGCTTGGGGCCGGTGCCGACCCCGAGGTCGGGCGCAAGGCCGCCGAAGACGCTAAGGACGAGATCGAGGAGCTGCTCCGCGGCGCCGACATGGTGTTCGTGACCGCCGGCGAAGGCGGCGGCACCGGCACCGGCGGGGCGCCCGTCGTCGCCACCATCGCCCGCAAGCTCGGCGCGCTGACCGTCGGCGTGGTGACCCGGCCATTCTCCTTCGAGGGCAAACGGCGGGGCAACCAGGCCGAAACCGGCATTGCTGCGCTGCGGGAGAGCTGCGACACCCTCATCGTGATCCCCAACGACCGGCTGTTGCAGATGGGCGACGCCGCGGTTTCGTTGATGGATGCCTTCCGCAGCGCCGATGAGGTGCTGCTCAACGGTGTGCAGGGCATCACCGACCTGATCACCACCCCGGGCCTGATCAACGTCGACTTCGCCGACGTCAAGGGCATCATGTCGGGTGCGGGAACGGCGTTGATGGGCATCGGTTCGGCCCGCGGCGACGGCCGCGCGCTCAAGGCCGCCGAGATCGCGATCAACTCGCCGCTGCTGGAAGCTTCCATGGAGGGCGCACAGGGTGTGCTGATGTCCATCGCCGGCGGCAGCGACCTGGGGCTGTTCGAGATCAACGAGGCGGCCTCGCTGGTGCAGGACGCCGCCCACCAGGACGCCAACATCATTTTCGGCACCGTAATCGACGACTCCCTGGGCGACGAAGTGCGGGTCACCGTCATCGCGGCGGGCTTCGACGCGAGCGGACCTGGCCGCAAGCCGATCGTCGGCGGGGTCGGCGGGGGCAACAAGCATGAATTCGAGTCCGGAACGGCCGGCAAGGTCAGCTCGAGCCTGTTCGAACCGGCGGACGCGATCAGCGTTCCGTTGCACACCAATGGCGCGACCTTGAACATCGGCGGTGAGGACGACGACGTCGACGTGCCGCCTTTCATGCGGCGCTAGCCGCGCGACGGGGCGCGCCGCGAAGCGGCGTGGGAGGAGTGCGGCATGGCGTCGGGGCGAGTCGGTGCTACGCGAGCCGGATACTGGGTATGTGAGCGTTCGAATTCGGCGTGTGACCACTACCCGCGCCGGCGGCGTTTCGGTGCCGCCGTTCGACACCTTCAACCTTGGTGACCATGTCGGCGACGACCCGGCCGCGGTGGCGGCCAACCGGACGCGGCTGGCCACCACCATCGGCCTGGACAGCGACCGGGTGGTGTGGATGAACCAGGTTCACGGCGATCGGGTCGAGGTGGTCGACGGGCCCCGCAGTAGCCCGATCGAGAACACCGACGCATTGTTGACCAGCACGCCGCGGCTGGCCTTGGCGGTGGTGAGCGCCGACTGCGTGCCGGTGCTACTGGCCGACGCGCGGGCCGGGGTCGTGGCCGCGGTGCACGCTGGTCGGGTCGGGGCGCGCGACGGCGTAGTGGCACGGGCGGTCGAGGCCATGCTGGCCGCGGGCGCGCGTGCACCGGACATCTCGGCGCTGCTGGGGCCCGCGGTCAGCGGTCGCAACTACGAAGTTCCTGCTGGGATGGCCGACGAGGTCGAGGCGGCGTTGCCGGGCAGTCGCACCACCACCTCGACCGGAACCCCCGGACTGGACCTTCGCGCCGGAATCGCTTGTCAGCTCAAGGCTTTGGGCGTCGTCGCCATCGACGTCGACCCGCGGTGCACGGTGGACGACGTCAGCCTGTTCAGTCATCGCCGCGCCGCCCCGACCGGGCGGCTGGCATCGGTGGTGTGGCTGGATTGAGCGCGGTGGCGGTAAAACTTTCACCCCGACCGGACCGGGAATCGGAATTGGCCGACGCTTTGACAGCGCTACGATCACGGCTCGCCGCGGCCGCGGAAGCTGCCGGCCGCAAACTCGACGAAATTCAGCTTCTGCCTATTACCAAATTCTTTCCAGCAACCGATGTAGCGATTTTGTCGAGTTTGGGATGCGCCGCCTTCGGCGAATCCCGGGAGCAGGAGGCGGCGGCGAAGGTGGGCCAAGTCGCAAGGTTGCTAGGCGGCTCGTCGAGCGGCAATCCCACACCGCCACGCCTGCACTGGCACATGGTGGGCCAGATCCAGCGCAACAAGGCCCGCTCGCTGGCCGACTGGGCGCACACCGCCCATTCGATCGGCAGTACCCGAGTGGTGCGGGCCCTCGACCGCGCTGTGGCGGCGGCATTGAGCGAGGGCCGCCGGGAGGATCCGCTGCGGGTCTACGTCCAGATCAGCCTCGACGGGGACGTTTCCCGCGGCGGTGTCGACGTCTCCGACCCCGGGGCCGTCGACGAAATCTGCGCGCAGGTCGATGCCGCCGAATCGCTGGAGTTGGTTGGGCTGATGGGCATTCCGCCGTTGGAATGGGATCCCGATGTCGCGTTCGGCCGTCTGCAGTCGGAGCACCAGCGGGTACGCCGAGCGCATCCGGATGCGGCGGGACTGTCGGCCGGGATGTCAAACGACCTCGAAAGCGCGATCAAACATGGTTCGACGTGTGTGCGTGTCGGTACCGCGTTATTGGGCAGAAGACCGCTAACGTCACCTTAATTAGTCACTCCAGTCACATCTTCATCACAGGCACCGCAACTCCCAGAGCCTAGAAGGGGTCACGCGATGAGCACACTGCACAAGGTCAAGGCCTACTTCGGTATGGCTCCGATGGAGGACTACGACGACGAGTATTACGACGACCATGCCCCGACCCGGGGCAGCTACCCGCGGCAGCGGTTCGCCGAGGACGGATACAGCCGCTACGAGGGGCGCGACTACGACGATCCACGTGGTGAGCCCGCTGATTATGCGCCGGGCAGCTATCGCGGCGGCTACGCCGACGAACCCCGATTCCGGGCACATGAATACGACCGCGGCGACATGGCCCGGCCGCGCTTCGGGTCGCTGCGGGGTTCCACCCGCGGGGCATTGGCGATGGATCCGCGCCGGATGGCGATGCTGTTCGACGAGAGCAGCCCACTGTCGAAGATCACCACGCTGCGGCCCAAGGACTACAGCGAGGCCCGCACCATCGGGGAGCGGTTCCGCGATGGCACCCCGGTGATCATGGACCTGGTCTCGATGGACAACGCCGACGCCAAACGGCTGGTCGACTTCGCGGCGGGGCTGGCGTTCGCGCTGCGTGGTTCCTTTGACAAGGTCGCGACAAAAGTGTTCTTGCTCTCGCCCGCCGATGTCGACGTCTCGCCCGAGGAGCGCCGACGCATCGCCGAGACCGGCTTTTACGCCTACCAGTAGCCGTCGGCAGCTCGGACTCCGCGCGGGCCCGTTGCTGGGTGGATGTGACGCGCCGTTCGAGTCGGTAGGCTGACGTTGCCGTGCTGGCTGCAGCCGGGGCTGTCATCAAAGTCACATCTTCTTCGTCATTAAGGTCGGGCTCTAGTTGACGCTGTTCGTGCACATCATCGGTTTTGCGCTGTTCGCCTTCTGGCTGTTGCTGATCGCTCGGGTCGTCGTCGAGTTCATCCGATCGTTCAGCCGGGACTGGCACCCGCGGGGCGTCACCGTGGTCATTCTCGAGATCATTTTGTCGGTGACCGATCCGCCGGTGAAGTTGCTGCGACGGCTGATACCGCAGCTCACTGTCGGTGCCGTTCGTTTCGACCTGTCCATTATGGTGCTGCTGCTGCTGGCCTTCATCGGCATGACAATGGCGCTGGATTACCGCGGCTGAATCCGCAGGCCTGCCATCGGTGGCTGGCAACTACGGGCCCGGACGGTTTGCGGGGCCGGATTTCGTTCGCTTAAGGCGTTGATTTGTCGCCTCTTAATCTTTGAAATTCGGTCTTATTTATCGGGCGAATCGGCAACCGGCGGGTCTGGTGTGACAGGATGGGCGGCAGTTGCAGTATGGCTACGACAACGTTCATCCCGATCTACACTTTCCTAGTCGGTTTGACTGTCCACACTCAAGGGGGCTAAGAATGCCGCTGACACCCGCCGACGTCCACAATGTGGCGTTCAGTAAGCCGCCGATCGGCAAGCGTGGTTACAACGAAGACGAGGTCGACGCCTTCCTCGACCTGGTGGAAAACGAGTTGACCCGCCTCATCGAGGAGAACTCCGACCTGCGTCAGCGGGTCGACGAACTGGACCAGGAGCTGGCCAGTGCCCGGGCCGGCGCCGGCACCAGTACGCAAGTCACCCAAGCCATTCCGCTGTATGAGCCCGAGCCCGAGCCCGTCAAGCCGCCGCCGCAGCCCGCCCCGCAGCCCGCCCCGCAGCCCGCCCCCCAGCCTGCGGCCGGTGCCCTCGGCGAGGAGCATGCGCTGAAGGCGGCCAGGGTGCTCAGCCTGGCCCAGGACACCGCCGACCGGCTGACCGGCACCGCCAAGGCGGAGTCGGACAAGCTGATGGCCGACGCCCGGGCCAATGCCGACCAGATCCTCGGCGATGCACGTCGCGAGGCGGAAACCACGGTCGCCGAGGCCAGACAGCGCGCTGACGCGATGCTGGCCGATGCGCAAACCCGCTCCGAGACCCAACTGCGCCAGGCTCAGGAGAAGGCTGATGCATTGCAAGCCGACGCCGAGCGCAAGCACTCCGAGATCATGGGCACGATCAACCAGCAGCGAACTGTGCTCGAAGGTCGCCTCGAACAGCTACGTACGTTCGAACGCGAGTACCGCACGAGGCTCAAGACCTACCTGGAATCTCAGCTCGAAGAGCTTGGCCAGCGCGGATCGGCGGCACCGGTCGACTCCAGCGCCACCAATGAAGCCGGTGGGTTTAACCAGTTCAATCGAGGCAATAACTAACTCGGCGAAGGTACCGACACCGGCGGTCGGTATCCTGCAGACTTGGCAATGCCGCCCCGTCGGCTGGAGGTTTACCGATGCTGATTATTGCGCTGGTGTTAGCGGTGATTGGTCTGGCCGCATTGGTGTTCGCGGTCATTACCAGCAATGAGTTGGTCGCCTGGGTATGCATAGGCGCCAGTGTGCTGGGCGTCGTGCTGCTCATCTTTGATGCGCTGCAGGAACGTAAGCGACGCGACGCCGAGGCAGTCGACAAGGAGCTCGACGAGGCAGCTGCTGAATCACGCTCGCGAGACGACGGGCCGGCCTACGCGGACTACCCCGAGGACGACGAATCCTCAGCACCTGCGGTTACGGGTGGTGACGCGAATGCGATCAGTGAATACGACCACGGCGATACCGTCGGCGACGACCACAACACTCACTAGGACCAGCTAAAACGCTCAGTCTGCCGACGTCGGGGTGGCGAGCAGTTCACGGACCTCGTCGTCGGTGACCTGGTGGAAGTCGACGAAAACCTGTCCCACTGCCTCGAAGTCGCTGGGCATAGTCGCGCACACCACGTCGTCGGCCTCCCGCGCCAGCTCCTGGCACACTGACTGGGGCCCCACCGGCACTGCGACGACGATCGCTTCCGGGTTGCTGGCCCGCAGCGAGCGCACTCCCGCGAGCATGCTTGCGCCGGTGGCAATCCCGTCATCGACCAAGATCACGGTCTTGTCGCGCGGGTCGGCGACCGGTCGTCCGCCGCGATAGGCGTGCTCGCGTCGGTCGAGTTCGGCCGTTTCGCGATCAATGACCGCGCGCACCTGCTCGTCGCTGATGCGGAGGCTGCACACCACATTGTCGTTCATGACGACGACGCCGCCGCTGGCTAGCGCTCCCATCGCCAGTTCCGACCAGTGCGGCACGCCAAGTTTGCGCACCAAGAACACGTCCAGCTCCGCATGCAGAGCCGCGGCGACTTCCCAGCCCACCGGAACGCCGCCGCGGGCCAGTCCGAGGACCAGCAGGCCGTCCTTGTCGTGGTAGGCCGCCAGCTCCTCGGCCAGCACACGGCCGGCTTCCCGACGGTCGCGGAAGGTGCGTCGGGACGTTCGCCGCAGAAAGCCACTGGGTTGGTTCATGCGTCGTACTCGCCGTCGTCTGTCCTATTTGTTAAGTCGCAGCTTACGACCGGATTCGCCGCGTCGCGCGGGCTTGGAAGAGATCTGCCGGTCCGGGGCGCCGTTCCCGCCTTGGGTTTCCCGTGCGGGTGCGGTGGAAACCCGAAATCGCTGCGACACTCTGCGCGTCCCTTGAAATATACCATAAAATATGGCATATCTTATGGCATGACGACATCAGTTGAAGAGTTGATCCAAGCCGCGACCGATGCCAGGCGCATCGCTCAAAAGGCCATCGCGCTGGCCGTGCGCGAGGCCCGCGCCGCCGACTGGTCCTGGGATCAGATCTCTGCCGCGTTGGGCGGAAAGCCGAACGGGGAGACGCTGCGGCGCAACTTCAGCGCCGACGAATAGCGCCACCCTTGCGATGAACCCGCGGGCGCTGCGGGTCCTCTATGAGGTGCTCGCCGCCGCACGACTCAATCCGGCACTCGCAGCCGCCGACGTGCCGGACAGCCGGCTCGTGGAACTGGTCGACGGCGCAGCGCCCCTTCCGCCGGGCCGCGCGCTGGACCTGGGTTGCGGCACCGGACGTAACACCCTGTACCTGGCCCGGCACAACTGGCACGCAGTCGGCGTCGACATGCTTGGCCGCGCAATCGACAAGGCTCGCTCTCGCGCCGTCGGCGCTGCCGGTTCGGCCACATTCATCCATGGCGACGTCACCAAGCTCGGTGACCTCGGTGTCGGCGACGGCTACAACCTGATCGTCGACAGCGGGTGTTACTACGGATTGTCCGGGCATCAGCGCGAGGCCTACGCTGCCGGCGTTACTCGGGTGGCGGCGAAGGACGCGCTGCTGCTGATGGCCGGGTTCACCAAGATCCCCGGCATGGGCGCGGGGATCGGCGAAGACGATCTACGTCGAAGATTCAACGGCTGGCACGTCCGGAGCAACGTGAAGGTACCCGTCGGTGAAATCATGCGACACACCCGCATCCCATTTCCGCTGAAGGCAGGCCTGCGCAGCGGTCGGCTAGAAATCCGCCGCTTCGAGCTGTCCCGCATTGATTAGCTGCGAAGCAGGTTGTGGGACTTGGTAGTTAGCAGCGTGAACACGTCACACTGCAACGGCGTTTGCGAGTGTCCGAGGGGGTGTGTGTCCGAGCAGTCCGACGGGTTGGTCACCACAAGGCCGGAGTCATCTGCCCCTGCGTCCAAGATCACCCGGTACACGACGTTCGGCGACGTCGAAATCAGGTCCAGGCCGAACTCGCGCTCCAGGCGCTCGCGGGTGATCTCCATGTGCAGCAGGCCCAGGAAGCCGCACCGGAAGCCGAAACCCAGCGCCACCGACGTTTCCGGCTCGTAGGTCAAAGCCGCCTCGCCTTGTCCCCTGCGGCGTCAGGAACGCCGTAGCGCAAATGCTTGTTCTGGCCACAATGTACGGCACCGGGCAGCCCCCGGGTCAGCTCAGCGCGCTGACTCTGTCCATCATGATCTGCGCGATGTCTACCGCGGTAGCGTTGGTAACGACGGATCCTTGCAGCGACCGGCTCGATTCATTGAAGAAGTCGACCTCGACCTCGACGAGGCAATTGCCCCGCACACCAATGGCCCGTCTTGCTGGAATCGATACCGTATCCGAGCTGGGCGAGTCGAACGCGATCCAAACGGTTCCCGCGAGAACAGAAGGGGCAACTTGTACGTTCGTGATCTTGGCCCTGAGTCTGAACACGCGGTCGGGTAAAAGCAGCGCTTGACCATCGCACTTTTGCCACTGCTGGGAGAATCTCGAGAAAAGCGCGTTGGCGTCGGCGGCCGTGGGCAAGCTGACCACGCCCTCCTTTATGTCGGTCAGCTTCGCGGACATGGCAGCGTGCCGCCAAGTCTCATCCGCGACGTCGTTGACTTCGCTGGACTGGTAGACGCTTTGGTGCAGCATCTCTGCGACGCCGAGGCAGTCGACGGGCGAGGCCG
Source organism: uncultured Actinomycetota bacterium (assembly GCA_963751315.1). Lineage (GTDB taxonomy): Bacteria > Actinomycetota > Actinomycetes > Mycobacteriales > Mycobacteriaceae > Mycobacterium. Next base: position 136,268 of record CAVVUH010000001.1, read on the forward strand.
ATCGAAGGTCCTGCAAGGCCTCGGGGCCCCCGAACCGCGGCGGCAGGCGACGATCAATGATGAAGGGCTCTTTGAGAATTCGCGACAGCGTCCCGCCATCGAGCAACACCTGCCTAATCGTTTGCCCAGTAAGTGACCGGGGCATCAACCTCGGCGGTGCTTGCGCTTTGCCGCCGGTGACCGCGGTGCAGCCGACGGCCAGCAGCCCGATGCTCAGGAAGGCAACTGCCCGCGCCAGGCGAACTCGCACCACTGTCATGGCTAGTTCGCTCCCTGCTTCTTGCCCTTGTCCTCCGCAGCATCGGCGGATAATGCTGCCACGAACTCTTCCTGTTGCACTTTCGACACGCCGGAGAATCTTCATCGTCTGTTTGCTTTCTGTTTACCTTTTCAACAGTTTACATTCACGAAACCGTCCCGGTGTCGCACCGGACGACGCCGGCAGCGAGCGCGGCAGCCGTTCGCAGGCGCGAGGGCAAGCGGCATGATGAGTTGGGATGCTCGCTCCGAGCACGGTCGGCGAAGCGACGCGACGAGCGTGTCAGAGGTTGGTGTTGAAATCGACGTGGCCGACGACTATCGACTCCCGCGCGAGACGAGCCGCGCGCTTGTACACGTCATGATGGCCGTGCGCGACCGGAAGCTCGCGTCCGAGAGGAGAGCAGCGTGACGTTGAGATTCGCCTTCTACGGCCGAGTCAGCACCGAGGATGCTCAAGATCCCGAGGCCAGCCGCAGCTGGCAGAAGCGGCGTGCCATGGAGCTGATCACTCCACACGGCGGAATTCTCACCGCTGACTACTTCGACGTCGGTCAGAGCCGTGCGCTGCCGTGGAAGCGCAGGCCAGAAGCGTCACGGTTGCTTGCCGATGTGGCCCGTCGCGATTGTGGCTTCGATGCCGTCGTGATCGGCGAACCCGCTCGCGCGTTCTACGGGCCGCAGTTCGCGCTCACCTTCCCGGTGCTCACGCACTACGGCGTCGGACTGTGGGTGCCCGAAGTCGGCGGAGCTGTCGATCCCGGGTCCGAGGCCCACGACCTGGTGATGACGTTGTTCGGCGGCATCAGCAAGGGGGAGCGCGCCCGAATCCAGATCCGTGCGCGCACGGCCATGTCAGCGCTCGCGCAGGACACGACAAGATACCTCGGCGGCCGGCCGCCGTACGGTTACCGGCTCGTCGACGCCGGCCCACACCCCAACCCGGCCAAGGCGAACCTGGGGCAGCGGCTGCACCGCCTCGAACCTGACCCCGCGACAGCCCCGATCGTCGAGCGGATCTACCGGATGTCAGGGTGCCGCTCGCGTCGGAAAGCGCGCGACCCGCATCCTTTACCGCTGCGAGTTGGGCAAGTCGCGTTCCGTGCCCGCCGAACTGGCCGATCATCCGCCTACGGTGTACCTGCGCGAGGACGCGGTGACACCTCGACTCGACGAATGGATTGCCAGCCTGGCCGACCCGGAAGACCTTGCGCGCGAACAGGACTCGGACCTGGCGGCCACCGCTCGACACGCCGCTCTGCAGCGCCAGCTCAGCGACGCCAACCGCAAGGTTGCGGCCCTCATCGCAGCAGTGGAGTCTGGCGTGGCCGTTGCGGACCTCACCGCCGCACTGCGACGACGCGTCGCCGAGCGCGACGAGCTGAAGGCCCGTCTTGAGCGAGTCGAGCGACCCCGCGCCATGTCCGCCGCGCAGATCAGCGAGTTGGCCAAAGAGCTGGGTGGGCTGTCCACCGTGCTTAGCGACGCCACCGCAGCGGAACGCGCCGAGGTCTACGCGAGCCTCGACCTGCGTCTTGACTACGATCCGCACCAGCGGCAAGTGAAGGCGACCGCTGACATTAGTCGTGTCGCCGGACGTGTCCGAGGGGGGACTTGAACCCCCACAGAGCTACCTGGTCAGGCGGTCGAATGTGGCTCTAGCTGCAAAAACACGTCACGGCAGTTAACGCTAGCCATCCGCCGTCGACGCCAGTTTGTGTCCAAAGTGCGTCCAAACGCGTAAGGAGTGGACTGTGGCTGCAAGCCACAGTTTCCCAAGCTGAATACGCGGGTTCGATTCCCGTCATCGGCTCAGCATTTACCAGCGCAAACGCTATTCGAACCATTCGAAAATTGGCCTGCGCGTGACGACGTTGTCACAACCGCCGGACAACTCGATCCAAGGTTGCCCCCGCAGCCTTGAGCGCTTCGTCCTGGGAGTGCGTGTAGAGCCGCATCGTCAGGCTCGCGTCCTATTGCCCTCCCGCGCTGGCGAGTTAAGCCAGTCCGAAGAAAAAGTCGAGCTTCGCGCGCCTTACGTCGGTTGTTAAGCTAACCGTCTTCGGGCTGGGGGCGGAACTAAAGGGGAGTAAATGATCAAGAAATTGTTGGTAGCCGTGGCCGCGCGAGGTGGAGCTTTCGGCATGCTTGCTGCCGGCGCACTCGGGGTACTGGCTGCCGCCACTATCGCGCTGCCCTCGGCTTCCGCGCAGCCCGAATGCACCGCGGCGAGACTGAGCAGCACCTTGGGCCCGGTGGCCACGGCGACGGGCGACTACCTCGCAAGCCATCCCGACGCAAATCAGGCTGTGACCGCCGCGGGTTCGCTACCTCCGCAGGACGCTGAGAAGTCGGTCAAAATATTCTTTGCCACACATCCGCAGGAGTGGGTCGAGCTGAGAGCCATTGCGCGGCCATTGGCGGACTTGCGGCAGCAGTGCCCGGCGCAGGGGTCGGGGCCACCGCCCGATCTCGGAAAGCTGTTCGACGCGATGGCCACATAGGCATTAGTGTCGTTTCCCATCAGCTGCCCCCTGTCGGCTTCTCAGTTTCACGCTGGCGGCGTTGCGCGGCTAGTTTCCGCGCACGATCCCGCGCCCACCGACGCACATCCCGGCCGCCCGCGATCACCCGGGCGCCGAGGGCGCCTACGCCGTATTCGTGGCATTGCTTTCCTTTCAACGTTTTTGGGTGGTGAACCGGCCCCGGTAGGCTCCCGATGAAAGCACCCGAGGCCGGTCACCTATGGCGCCGCGCGTTCCGCCGGAGGATTTGGCGGGGCACTCGCAGCAGGCGCCAAACCTTTAACTGCCGAACGGAATACCGGTGTTGAAGTTCGCGACCTTCACGAATCGCGCTAACCGTCGCTGACGTCGAGTTCCTCAAACGTCGTATCTCGGTGCACCGCAATGCTGTCCAGGTCGGGCAGGACTTCGAGGTCGGGCAGACGAAGGGCAAGGAGAATCGGACGGTGCCGGTAGCGGCGTCGGTGCTGTCTCGGCTAGCGGCACGGTGCGAGGGTCGCTCGGCAAGCGATCTGCTATTTCCGGCGCGGGGCGGCGGGTATCTGAAACGTCCGAGCTATGACTCAACGGGGTGGTTCAATCGGGCGGTCGAGCGTGCGCAGGTGCAGAAGATCACACCGCACGATCTGCGGCACACTTGCGCGAGTCTGGGTGTCAGTTCCGGCGCGAATGTCCTTGCGGTGTCGCGGATGCTCGGCCACAAAGATCCCAGCGTCACGTTGAGGATCTATGCCGATCTCTTCGACAGCGACCTTGATGCGGTGGCCGTCAATCTCGACGCGAAGATCGCAGATAGCGTCCAAAGCGTGTCCAAAGCACCTGCCGACCGTCGCCGCAAGCGCAGGAAAACTGCTGTCTAGCTGCGTCGATGTGCCTGGCTGTTGTGTGTCCGAGGGGGGACTTGAACCCCCACGCCCATTAGTAGGGCACTAGCACCTCAAGCTAGCGCGTCTGCCATTCCGCCACTCGGACCCGAGCTAATCAATTGGCAGCTAAGGCTATCGGATTGGCGTGCTCGCGCCCAAACCCAACTCTCGCTGGACGGGTGAACACCATCGCCTGCGGGGAAGCTGACCGTGACGCCGCGCGGCCACGCCGGTGGCAATGGTAGGAAAGGTGACTGTGACGGTGCCAACCGAAACACCCGTCGACGACGTGGTGGACGTTGTCAGCAGGCTGATCAGGTTCGACACCACCAACACCGGCGATCTGGCAACCACCAAGGGCGAGGCCGAGTGTGCCCAATGGGTTGCCGCTCAATTGGAAGAGGTCGGCTACCAGGTCGAATACCTCGAGTCAGGTGCGCCGGGACGCGGCAATGTGTTTGCCCGCCTCGAGGGCGCCGATAGCTCCCGCGGCACGCTGCTGATCCACGGGCATCTTGACGTGGTGCCCGCGGAGCCGGCCGAGTGGAGCGTGCACCCGTTCTCCGGTGCAATCGAGGACGGCTACGTCTGGGGCCGCGGTGCGGTCGACATGAAGGACATGGTCGGCATGATGATCGTGACGGCCCGGCAATTCCGGCGGGCCGGCGTCGTGCCGCCGCGCGACCTGCTGTTCGCCTTCGTTGCCGACGAAGAAAACGGCGGTAAATACGGGGCGCAATGGCTGGTCGACAACCGGCCCGACCTGTTCGACGGCGTCACCGAAGCGGTCGGGGAGGTAGGCGGGTTCTCGCTGACGGTGCCGCGTCGCGACGGCGGCGAGCGTCGCCTATATCTCATCGAAACCGCGGAAAAGGGGGTGCACTGGATGCGGCTGACGGCGCGCGGCCGGCCGGGACACGGTTCGATGACGCATGAGCACAATGCCGTCACCTCCATCGCCGAGGCTGCGGCGCGGCTGGGCCGCCACCAGTTCCCGCTGGTCGTGACCGACACCGTCGTGCAGTTCCTGAAGGCCATCACCGAGGAGACAGGCCTGACGTTCGACACCGAGTCCTCCGACCTGGAGGGGACGATCGACAAGCTCGGTCCGATGGCCCGCATGCTCAAGGCGATCCTGCACGACACCGCCAACCCGACGATGCTCAAGGCCGGCTACAAGGCCAACGTGATTCCGGGGACCGCGGAGGCCGTGGTGGACTGCCGGGTGCTTCCCGGCCGGCTGGCGGCGTTCGAGGCGGAGGTCGACGAGCTGATCGGTCCCGACGTGACCCGCGAATGGATCACCAACTTGCCGTCGTACGAGACCAGTTTCGACGGTGACCTCGTCGACGTGATGAACGCCTCGCTGCTGGCGGTGGATCCCGACGCCAGGACCGTGCCCTACATGCTTTCAGGCGGGACAGACGCAAAAGCATTCTCGCGCTTGGGTATTCGTTGCTTCGGCTTCACCCCTTTGCGGCTGCCGCCGGACCTGGATTTCGCCGCTTTGTTCCACGGCATCGATGAACGGGTACCCGTCGACGCGCTTAGGTTTGGCACCGAGGTGCTGACACACTTCTTGACACACTGCTAGACGCACGTTGAGCCAATCAATCGAGAGGGGACCGACCATGATCGCACCGCCCGACCCGTACGCTGCACTGCCGAAACTGCCGTCGTTTCACTTGGAGTCGGCGTCGATCACCGACGGGCAGCCGCTGGCGACGCCGCAAATCAGCGGGATCATGGGCGCGGGCGGCGAAGACGTCAGCCCGCAGCTGAGCTGGTCCGGTTTTCCCGACGAGACCCGCAGCTTCGCCGTGACCGTCTATGACCCGGATGCCCCGACCTTGTCCGGTTTCTGGCACTGGGCGGTGGCCAACCTGCCCGCCACGGTCACCGAGTTGCCCGACGGTGCCGGCGAAGGTAGTGACCTACCGGGTGGCGCGCTGACGCTGGTCAACGATGCCGGTATGCGCCGCTATATCGGCGCCGCGCCGCCCCCCGGCCACGGGCCGCACCGCTACTACGTCGCCGTGCACGCGGTCGATGTCGAGAAACTCGACCTCAATGAGGACGCCAGCCCCGCATACCTGGGCTTCAACCTGTTCCAACACGCGATCGCCCGTGCGGTCATCTACGGAACCTACGAGCAGCGCTAGTAGGGCATCGGGACGACGTTGGGACGGCCCAGATGCCGGTTCCCGACCCCAACCGGCTCGGCGGCCTCGAGTGGGCTCGGCGCACCCGCGGCAAGTTGACGGCGGCGGAGCGGCGTCGTCTGATTGGCGCGATCGCCGTAGGCCAGGCGGTCAACATCGTCGGACGCGTGAAGCTTGCGCTGGGGAGGGTGCCCGACGGCGCATCGGCCATCGACGTGCGCGACTTCGAGCCACCTGACTCACGCGGTCTCAGCAACACGATCAAAGACGAGGCGCGCGCCGTCCCGGGAGGACGCTTCGGACTCGTCAGGCGCTGTGGGATGACGCTTGCGGTGCGGATGGCGCCGTTCGACAGCTGAGCAGCCCGATATTGGACCTCGGGTCAGGGTTTAGCCGCTGCCGAACCGACCGCCTCGCTCAACGCGGAAAACCCACCTTCGCGCAGCCGATGCGCGATGCCGTCGTGAATGTGCTTGGCCCACAAGCCTCCGCCGTAGATGAAGCCGGTGTAGCCCTGCAGCAATGACGCGCCTGAGGTGATGCGGTCCCAGGCGTCGTCCACGGTCTCGATGCCACCGACACTGATCAGCGTCATCCGGTCACCAACCCGACCGTAGAGTCGCCGCAGCACCTCGGCGGCGCGCCGCGCCAGCGGCGCCCCCGAGATGCCGCCGCTGCCCAGTCGCTCGACACCCGGGGTACGCAGCCCATCGCGCGACACCGTGGTATTGGTCGCGACGATGCCGGCCAAACCCAGCTCGACCGCCAGGTCGGCGATGCCGTCGACGTCGGAGTCGGCAAGATCCGGTGCGATCTTCACCAGTACCGGCGTCGAGGTCTCGGCCAGCACCGCCGACAGGATGCCGCGCAGTGACTCGAGCGCCTGCAAATCGCGTAGCCCGGGGGTATTCGGCGAACTGACGTTGACCACCAGGTAAGTGGCCAGCGGCCCGACCAGCCGGGCGCTGGCCCGGTAGTCGTCGGCGGCCTGCTCGGGCGGGGTGGACTTGGTCTTGCCGATATTGACGCCGATCGGCACATCGGGGTTTTGCCGTGCCAGCCTGGACGCCAGCTGAGCGGCGCCGTGGTTGTTGAAACCCAGCCGGTTGAGTAGCGCGCGGTCGGCAGGCAGCCGGAATAGCCGAGGAGCAGGATTGCCTGGTTGGGGGTGGGCGGTCACGGTGCCGACCTCGGCGTAGCCGAATCCCAGCGCGCCCCAGGCCTTCAGCCCGATGCCGTCTTTATCGAAGCCCGCAGCCAGACCCAGCGGCCCGGGGAATCGCACCCCGAACACCACGCTGGCCAGCACCGGGTCGGTCGGTGCCAGCTGCCGGCTCAAGCGCCGCCGCACCGGCGCCGTGGTGGTGAGGCCACGCAGCGCCGCGAAGACCAGCTCGTGGCTGCGCTCGGGCGGCACCAGGAACAGCAACCGGCGGAGCGCACCGTATAAGTGATGACGGTCGTCGCGCGCGGCGCTCACCGTCACAGTTCCGGCTGGTCGGGCCCGGCGTTATCGATGCGAGACTTCTTGCGGCGCAACAACACCCGCCTACTCCCATCGGTATAGAGTCGCACCCGGGTCAGCTCCCAGCCGCGGTACTCCGCTTCGATGGACAATCGGGTCGAGGCGCTGAGCCTGGTCACCTCCGGCGGCAGGCGCAGCGGCGCCCATTCGTATTCGTCGGACATCTCGCTGTCCCAACCCGCCGGCAACCGGCCGCCTCGTGCCGTTGTCAATGTGGACCCGCCGCCGCGTGCTCGATGATCTGAACGCCCCCGCCGGAACCCGACACCACATACAACGTGCCCGCGGCGTCGTCGAAGGCCAGCGTGTTGGGTTGCTGCACGGTTGGGTACCGTACCTTTTCCACAGGGATTCCGGTCGACAGATCGTAACCAATAACCAAATTCGCCGCTGTTTGCGACACCCAAGTCAGCCCGCGAGACCCGGCCAGGCCGTAGGGGGACTGCCGCACCGGGTAAGCCTGCCGCAAGATCAGCGGGTCGACACCGAACACCAGCAGCTCGCCGCCCCGGGTGTCGGTCACCAACAACCTGCCCGCGGGATCGGCCACCATGGTGGTCGCACCCTGACCGGCGCGTAACGCCTGCCCGACCTTTCCATCGGGACCGACCGTGGTGACCGACGTCTGGCCACGATCCAACACGGCCACGGTATTTCCTTGCGCCGCAACGGAATCAACGTGTCCGAAGATTTTCGTCCGATTGCTGACGGTGGCTGCGGGCGCGATTGTGTAGATCGTGCCGTCAGCGGTGCCCAGCGCCACGGTGCCGTCGGCGCGGCGGGCGATCGCAGTGAAATCGACGCTCTCCGCGCCGCTGACGCCGACGCGGACGACTCGTCCGGCCGACAGATCGGCCACGAAATAGCCGCCGCGGGTGGACAGATAAGCGTTGCCACTGCCGTCACCGGCCAGCCCGGTCGCCGGGCCGGGCAGGTCGATGAGGCGCGATGATGTTTGCTGAGAGCCCATCGCAGTGATCTTGGCGGGTGTCGTGGCGGCTAACCCGGAGGTCAAGATCACCAATTGCGCTGTGTGGCCGTCGAATATGGCGGCCTGGGGCTTGCCGTCCAGCGGACGGACCAGACCTGCCGGAACCAGGGACAGCGGTGGAGAATCGGCCGGCCGCGCAGGCTCGATCGTGGGTGGAGCTCCCTGGAGCGTCTTGGACGAGCAACCCACCACCAACGTCAGCAAAACCAACAGGCCAGCGGCCTGCCGACGAACGATGTGTGCACTGTGTTTGCGGTGTGGTGGCACAGGGTAACTCTCGGATATCCAGGGGGCAGCCGGTGTGTAGAAGGAGTACGCGCATTGGAGTCCGATACTAGGCAACGCCGTCTGTTACGACCCGAGCCCGGCGCGCGAGCCGGGGATCAGCGACCGGGTATGGTCGCCGATATGAGCGTCGCCGCCGACCGCCATGTCCCCCATCCAGGGTTTGCTATCGAAGACATGTGGGTCGGGGTCTTCGGGGCGAAGGTGCTGGCCAGCGGGTTCGGGCAGGTCGCTGACGGCCGTAGCTTCGCCTTCCGGATTGAAGGTCAGTGGCTTCTCGTCGAGATATACCGGCCCCGGTTGAGCGGTCCGGTCCCGCAGCCCGAAGATATCGTCGCCACCCTTCGGTGCAGCGTCGTCGACGTCGACGTCACCGACGAGCGGAGCCTGACCGCGGCCGTGCGTGACGCGGTCGCCCTCGCCGAGGTCGCCAAGTAGATCACCCGGTACGGTCGTCGTCGTGACTGTGGCGCCGGCGATGTCTTGGTGGCAAGTTGCCGTCTTGTCCGTGGTGCAGGGTCTGACCGAGTTCTTGCCGGTGTCGTCGTCGGGCCACTTGGCGATCGTGTCGCGGATCTTCTTTGCCGACGACGCGGGCGCGTCGTTCACCGCCGTAAGCCAGTTGGGCACCGAGCTCGCGGTTTTGGTCTATTTCGCCCGCGACATCGTGCGGATCGTCAAGGCATGGTTCAGGGGTTTTTTTAAGGGAAGGCAAGTCGCCGCGCCAATTACGCGCCCGCAATGCCGATTACCGGCTGGGGTGGTACGTCATCATCGGGACGATCCCTATTTGCATCCTGGGTCTGTTTTTCAAGGACGAGATCCGCTCCGGCGTGCGCAACCTGTGGGTGATCGCGACAGCGCTGGTGGTGTTCTCGGCGGTAATCGCTCTTGCCGAGCGTCTTGGTCGGCAGAGCCGACACATCGACCAGCTGACCTGGCGCGATGCGGTCGTCGTCGGCGTTGCCCAGACGCTGGCGTTGGTTCCGGGAGTCTCCCGGTCGGGAGCCACCATCAGTGCGGGGCTGTTTCTCGGGCTCGATCGCGAATTGGCTGCCCGATTCGGTTTCCTGCTGGCCATTCCGGCGGTGTTCGCATCCGGATTGTTCTCGCTGCCGGACGCCTTCCACCCGGTGCTCGAGGGGATGAGTGCGACGGGACCGCAGTTGCTTGCGGCTACCGTGATCGCGTTCGTGGTCGGTCTTGCTTCGGTGGCGTGGTTGTTGCGATTTCTGGTGCGTCACAGCATGTATTGGTTTGTCGGCTATCGGGTGGCCGCCGGTACGGGCGTGCTGATCCTGTTGGCGGCAGGGGTGGTGAGGCCGACGTGACCGCCGGCGACGATGCGGAGCGGAGCAGGTGACCGTCATCCTGTTGCGGCACGGGCGGTCGACGTCGAACACCGCGCATGTGCTGGCCGGTCGTTCCGAGGGTGTCGACCTCGACGACAAAGGCCGCCAACAAGCTGCGGAGCTGGTCGATCGGATCAGTGAGCTGCCGATTCGGGCGGTGGTGAGCTCACCGCTACTGCGATGCCGGCGCACGATCGAGCCGCTCGCCGATGCGCTTGGCATCGAGCCGGTCCTCGACGAGCGGTTCTCCGAAGTCGACTACGGCGAATGGACCGGCCGCAAGCTTGCCGATCTGGTCAAGGAGCCGTTGTGGGGCGTCGTTCAGGCGCATCCCAGCGCGGCGGTGTTTCCCGGCGGTGAGGGACTGGCGCAGGTGCAGGCACGCGCCGTCGCCGCCGTCCGTGACCACGACACCCGGCTGGCCGAGCAGCACGGCGGCGACGCGCTGTGGCTGGCCTGTACGCACGGCGACGTCATCAAGGCGGTCGTCGCCGACGCGCTTGGCCTACACCTGGACGGCTTCCAACGTGTCTCCGCCGATCCGGCATCGATGAGTGTGATCCACTACGCCCGACTTCGCCCGTTCGTACTGCACGTGAATCACACCGGCCCGCGGCTGACATCGGCGCTGACGGCTGCTCCATCACCGGACGGTGAAGCGCCGCCAGGCGATGCGGTGGTGGGCGGGTCTACCGACTGAGCGAGTCGCGGCCAAGAATTACGACTCAGCCGCAACTGCCGGTATTTTGGAACTGCCATGTCTCGCGCGATTCACGTCTTCCGCTCACCCGACCGCTTCGTCGCCGGGACAGTCGGCCAGCCCGGAAACCGCACTTTTTACCTGCAGGCGGTGCACGACGCCCGGGTGGTTTCGGTGGTGCTGGAGAAGCAGCAGGTGGCGGTGCTCGCCGAGCGCATCGGCGCCCTGCTGCTGGAGGTCAACCGCAGGTTCGGCACACCGGTTCCTCCAGAGACGACCGAGGTCGAGGACCTCAGCCCGTTGATCACACCGGTCGACGCGGAATTTCGGGTCGGCACCATGGGTCTCGGATGGGATTCCGAGGCGCAAACCGTGGTGGTCGAACTGCTGGCCGTCAGCGATACCGAGTTCGACGCATCTGTGGTTCTTGACGACACCGAGGAGGGGCCTGACGCCGTGCGGGTGTTCCTGACACCGGAGTCGGCGCGGGAGTTCGCCACCCGTTCCAACCGCGTCATTTCCGCGGGCCGCCCGCCGTGCCCGCTGTGCGATGAACCGCTGGACCCCGATGGACACATTTGTGCGCGGACCAACGGCTACCGGCGCAGCGCGTTGCTCGGGCCTGACGATGACGCCGAGGACTGACGAACGCGAGGTCCTGCGTCGCGGCGAGCTGACGGTTCTGGGACGCATTCGCTCGGCGAGCAACGCCACCTTCCTGTGCGAGTCGACGCTGGATGGCTGCAGTGTGCACTGCGTGTACAAGCCGGTCGCCGGTGAGCAGCCGCTGTGGGACTTTCCCGACGGCACACTGGCCGGCCGAGAGCTGGGCGCGTATCTGGTGTCAGCGCAATTGGGCTGGAACATCGTGCCGTACACCATCATTCGCCACGGGCCTGCCGGTCCGGGGATGCTACAGCTGTGGGTGGACCAACCCGGCGACGAACCTGGTTCAGACCCCGGACCGGGACCAGACTTGGTCGACCTGGTTCCCGCTGGCAGGCTGCCGCCCGGCTATCTGCCGGTGCTGCGGGCGTACGACTATGCCGGCGACCCGGTCTCGCTGGTTCACGCCGACGACATTCGCCTGTGGCGGATGGCGGTGTTCGACGTGTTGATCAACAACGCCGACCGCAAGGGCGGCCACGTGCTGCGCGGTGTCGACGGCGACATTTACGGTGTCGACCACGGGGTATGCCTGCACGTCGAGAACAAGTTGCGCACGGTGCTGTGGGGGTGGGCCGGCAAGCCCGTCGACGACAGCACGCTGGACACGGTGGCACGACTGGTCGACGCGCTGGCCGGCCGGCTCGGAGATGCGCTGGCCGAACACATCACCAGCGCCGAGATTGCGGCGCTACACCTGCGTGCTCGCGCGCTGCTGGAAAACCCGGTGATGCCCGGCCCGGATCGGCACCGGCCGATTCCCTGGCCCGCGTTCTAACATCGCCGCTGAGCCGGCGGTACCGGATACTGGACCGGATGAGCCCAGACGTGACCGACGCGGCGCTGGCTGCTGACCTGGCCGAGGACGCCGGAAAGCTATTGCTGGCGGTGCGCGACCATGTCGGCTTCCACCACCCGTGGCTGCTCGGCGATGCCGGTGACAGCCAAGCCAATTCGCTACTGTTGCGGCGGCTGCGCGCTGAGCGCCCGGGTGACGCGGTGCTCAGCGAGGAGGCCTACGACGACCTGGCCCGATTGCGGGCCGACCGGGTTTGGATCGTCGACCCGCTGGACGGCACGCGGGAATTCTCCGAGCCGGGGCGTGACGACTGGGCCGTGCATGTGGCGTTGTGGCGGCGCCATGGCGGCCCCAGCGGAGCGATCACCGACGCCGCTGTCGCGTTGCCTGCCATGGGGGAGCTGTACCGCAGCGACACCGTCAGCGCGCCGACAACGGCGCACTCCGGGCCGATCCGAATCACCGCGAGCTCAAATCGGCCGCCTGCCGTGCTCTACCACCTGGCCCGACGGCTCGACGTCCAATTCGTGCGGATCGGCTCGGCCGGCGCCAAAGCGATGTCGGTAGTGCGCGGCGACGCCGACGCCTACATCCATGCCGGCGGGCAGTGGGAGTGGGATTCGGCTGCCCCGGCGGGAGTGATCCTGGCGGCCGGCATGCACGCATCGCGACTGGACGGCTCCGAGATGATGTACAACCGTCCCGACCCGTATCTGCCCGATTTCCTGATGTGCCGCCCGGAACTCGCCGACCTGCTGCTGGGTGCCATCCGGTTGGCCAGCTGAACGGACGCACTGGTTGGATTGCCCGCCTCCTCCTCGGGCCGTTGCACGGCCCGCATCGTCGCCGGGCCTAAAGTCGACGGTATGCGGTCCTGGCCATCGGCACCCTTACCGACGCTGCCGGGACGTGGCCCGGAGTTGCGGCTGTATGACACCTCAGACCGCCAGGTGCGTCCGGTGGTCGCCGGGCCGACGGCCACCATGTACGTGTGCGGGATCACACCGTACGACGCCACCCACCTCGGCCACGCCGCCACCTATCTCGCGTTCGATCTGGTCCAGCGGCTGTGGCTGGACCTCGGACACGATGTGCACTACGTGCAGAACGTCACCGACGTCGACGATCCACTGTTCGAGCGGGCCAACCGCGACGGTCTTGACTGGCGCGACCTGGCAGCCCGCGAGGTCGCGCTGTTCTGCGACGACATGACCGCGCTGCGGGTGCTGCCGCCACGCGAATACGTCGCCGCCACCGAGGCGGTGGCCGAGGTCGTCGAGCTGGTGGAAAAGATGCTGGCCTCGGGGGCGGCCTACGTCGTCGACGATCCCGAATACCCCGATGTGTACTTCCGCGCCGACGCCACGGTCCAATTCGGCTACGAATCCGGTTATGACCGCGACAGCATGCTGCGGCTGTTCGCCGAGCGCGGCGGCGACCCGGACCGCCGGGGCAAGACCGACCAACTCGATGCGCTGTTGTGGCGCGCCGCGCGGCCCGGGGAGCCGAGCTGGCCGTCTTCGTTCGGACCGGGCCGACCTGGTTGGCACGTCGAGTGCGCGGCGATCGCCCTCAGCCGCATCGGCAGCGGCCTGGACATCCAGGGCGGTGGCAGCGATCTCATCTTTCCGCATCACGAGTTCACCGCCGCGCACGCCGAATCCGTCAGCGGTGAGCGACGATTCGCCCGCCACTATGTGCATGCGGGCATGATCGGCTTGGACGGGCACAAGATGTCCAAGAGCCGCGGCAACCTGGTTCTGGTGTCTGCGCTACGCGCTCAGGGCGTTGAGCCGTCGGCTATCCGACTAGGCCTGCTGGCCGGCCACTACCGGGCTGACCGCAATTGGAGTGCCGACGTGCTGGAGTCGGCCAATACCCGGCTGCACCGGTGGCGCACCGCGACCACGCTGCCCGCCGCACCTGACGCCGCCGACACCATCGCCCGGGTGCGCCACTATCTCGCCGACGACCTGGATACGCCTAAAGCGCTTGCTGCACTTGATGGTTGGACGACCGACGCGTTGGAATACGGCGGTCATGACGCCGAGGCGCCACGGGCGGTCGCGACGGCGGTGGATGCGCTCCTGGGAGTGGACCTGCAGTCGCCCCGGCGGTAGGTTGCGGCCATGACGTCAGTGAACTCGCAAGTCGTATTCATCACCGGTGGTGCTCATGGCATCGGGGCCGAGGTGGCCCGACGGTTGCACGCAAAGGGCGCCAAGCTGGTGCTGACCGACCTGGACGAGGCGGCATTGGCGGCGAAGTCCGCCGAGCTGGGCGGCGACGACCGGGTGCTGACCGTAGTTGCTGACGTGCGTGATCCCGCCGCGATGCAGGCCGCAGCCGACCAGGGCGTCAAAAAATTCGGCGGTATCGACGTCGTTGTCGCCAACGCCGGAATCGCCAGTTACGGCTCCGTGCTGAAGATCGACCCCGAGGCGGTCCAACGGGTGTTGGACGTCAACCTGCTGGGTGTATTTCACACAGTGCGTGCCGCGTTGCCGTCGGTAATCGACCGCCGCGGCTATGTGTTGATCGTCTCCTCACTTGCCGCGTTCGCGGCGGCGCCGGGAATGGCGCCCTACGACATGTCCAAGGCAGGCAACGAGCATCTCGCGAACGCGCTGCGACTCGAAGTCGCGCACCTTGGTGTCGCCGTCGGTTCGGCGCACATGTCCTGGATCGACACAGCGATGGTCCGCGACACCCAGGCCGACCTGCCCGTATTCCGCGAGCAATTGGCAGAGTTCCCGTGGCCGTTGAACAAGACCACCTCGGTGGACAAGTGCGCCGCAGCCTTCGTCGCCGGCATCGAGGGCCGCAAGGCGCGCGTGTATTGCCCGAGATGGGTGGGCGTGTTCCGTTGGCTGAAGCCGTTTCTGTCTACCCGCTTCGGCGAATCTCTGGCCCACAAAGACACTGCCGTCCAGTTGCCCCGAATGGACGCCGAAGTCGCCGCGCTGGGGCGTCCCACCAGCGCCCATACCGAACAGCTGGAGAAGCATTGACAGGCAGAGATTCGCGCCAAGTCGCTGATTTGTCCTGAGGCCAAATTCGCACGCGTAGTGCTCGCGGAAGGTGGCGGTCGATCGGAGTGACTTGTGAAACTCGATGCGCGCTCTACAGTACGGGCCATGGAGTTTGCGTTGCGCGTCGATACCTCCGGCGTACAGGCGATTGCCAGCCGGTGGCGGGCTTTCAGCGGTGATCTGAGCGGCGGCGGTGAATCCCGCGTAGTGCCGGGGTTGCCGTGTCAACCGAGCGCAGCGGCGATGAACGCCGGCCATGCCGATGTCACGGCTGGGACGGCAGTGTTGGCAGGGCGCCTCCTTGGCGGGGCTGCCCGGGTCGCTGAAGCCGATCGAGGGTATACCGCCAATGAGGCCGACTCGGCGGCCATGCTGGCCGCAGTGGCTGATTCGGAGATCGGCATATAGCCATGCCGGCCAACGCAGTGTCCCCCGGCCTGTCGGACCTTTTGGCATGGCCTACCGATCATCTGACCGAGGGGGCCGAATATTGGGAGGCTGTCGCGGGGCAGTGGTATGAGGCTTTCACGCAGGTTTGGCAGGACTCGCTATTGGTTGATTGGGAGGGCAAGGCCGCCGAGGCTCTGCATGCGCGGACCTACGCCGACAAGCTGAAGGTCGGCGGGTTGGTCGACGAGTTGCAGCAGGCGGCCACGGTCGCTCGCAGCGGGGCATCGGATTTGTATGCTGCTCGCTCAGCAATGCGCTACGCGGTCGAGGATGCTCGCGCGGCTGGGTTCGAGGTCGGTGAACGCCTTTCGGTTACCGACCGGTCAACCGGCGGCACAGCCGCAGTGCGGGCCGTCCGACAGACTCAGGCGGAAGTCTTTGCCACCGATATCCGCTGGCGCGCTGCGCAACTCGTGGCGGTCGATCAGCTGGTCGCTGGCAGAATCACCGCTGCCCTCGTTGGGGTCGGGAACGTCGGCTTCGGAGAGGTTCCCTTGTCGGCCGCACCTACCAAACCACCGCCGAGGCCGAAGCGCACCGGGATCCAAGTAGTTGACGACCACCGGCAACAAGACTCACCACCGCCAAACGGCCCGCCAGCCCCTGACGACCCACACTTGATCTACTGTTACCCCAGTGCTCGACCGGATTATTGGTGGTGTGAGGGATACGAGGTCGGCAAGGGACCCTATGCCTTTGACTCGCCCTTTGATGTATCGGGGGTCGCATAGTTGAGTGATCCGCAAATGCGCCAGATTTGGCGATTTCTCATCGAAACCGAACGGCTCAGTGACGGCACCTGGCGGGCGTGGTCTCCTACGCGCGCCTGGTCGACGGCAGGTGCCACCGAACTAGAGGCCCAAGATAAGGCCATCGATCAGGCGATCGACCGTGGCGAAGACCCCGACCAGCTGGTGCACAGTGCGCCGCGTAAGCCCATAGAGTTCGAACCCGATGATCCCCGCATGGGGTGGGTGTGGCGATTTCATCCGCAGACCGAACAGTTCAGCGACGGCACGTGGCGGGCATGGTTCGCGAGCGGCGGGTGGACAGTGGCGGGCTCGACCGAAGAGGACGCAATCGAGAAAGCGAATCTCGAGTGGTTCCGCCGTCGTGAGGACCCCGATGAGATTGCCCGGCGAATTGCGTTGATGCGGCGCCACCTCATTGAACCGGTTCCCGGGGTAGAGAATTACGAGAGCTCGGTTCTGGAGTCGGCGTGGAAGAGCGACAACCCGGGTCAGGCTGTGCGTTCGATTATTGAGAAGCTCGGCAAAGAACAACCACCACCGAGGAACAGCTCAGGGCTGTAACACCCGCCGAATACCGCATTTTTCGGGTTCCGCGCTTTAGGTCGGGCGATTTGGGCGCGACTCCGTCAGCGTCCGAAGCCCGGGCGGCGGCGGCGCAGGTAGCGCTCGAACTCGGCGGCCAGCGCGTCGCCGTCGATCTTGCCCAGCGCCTCGTTCATGTCGACCTCGGCGTCACCTCGTTGTTCCAATGACTGCACGTACTCGGAGATTTCGTCGTCTTCGGCCGTCATTTCGGTGACTGCCTGCTCCCACTCCTCGGCTTGGGCCGGCAAGTCGGCCAGCGGCACCTCGATATCGAGGACATCCTCGACGCGGCGCAGCAGGGCCACGGTCGCCTTAGGGTTGGGCGGCTGCGACACGTAATGGGGGACCGCCGCCCAGAAGGTCACCGCTGGAATGCCGGCCGCCACGCAGGCGTCCTGGAACACGCCGGCGATGCCGGTCGGACCCTCGTAGCGGGTTTCCTGCAACCCGAAGCGGTGCGCCGATTCGGGGGAGTAGGCCGCCCCGGATACCGGCACCGGACGGGTGTGCGGCGTGTCGGCCAGCAGCGCGCCGAGGATCACCACGGTGTCGACGTTGAGCTTGTCGGCGACGGCCAGCAGCTCGGCGCAGAAGGTGCGCCAACGCATATTCGGCTCGACGCCGTGCATCAGCACGATGTCGCGGTCGGCGCCCGGCGGGCGACAGTGCGAGATCCGCATCGACGGCCACACCAATTCCCGCGTGACGCCGTCGACCTGCCGGATGACCGGGCGGTTCACCTGATAGTCGTAGTAAGCCTCGTCGTCGATCTCGACGATCGGATCGGCCTCCCAGATGGCGTCCAAGTGCTCCAGGGCGTCGCTAGCCGCGTCACCGGCGTCGTTCCACCCCTCGAACGCCGCCACGACGATCGTGTTGTGCAGTTCGGGTAGCGAAGCGCTGGGATCCGGCGAGTTCACAGAATTAGCGTACGGCCTGATCGGAGTCCCGGTGCGGCGACGACCGGGCCATTTTCCATAGACCGGCTATGCTTGTCCGGATGACTTCCGCCAAGAACACTCGCTACGACACCGACCTCCTTGAGACGTTGTCGAAACGCGTCATGGTGGGTGACGGCGCGATGGGTACCCAGCTCCAGGCCGCCGATCTGAGCCTCGATGACTTCTACAACCGGCGCCGACGCGGTCGAGACGAAATACGTTCGGCTGCAATCTGGTTAACCTTGGTGACTACGACATTGCCGACAAGATCCGCGAGCTGGCGCTCAAGGGCACCGCGATCGCCAAGCGGGTCGGGTCGAGCTGGGCGTCCAGACGTCGGGTGACGACGTAAACTTTTCTGGTCGAGAGGCGTTGCAACGGTTCCGGGTCCCTGCCGGTATCCGCCACGCTCGGCAGATCCAAGGACGCCTTCCGCTACGGAAGGAATGTACGTGAACGCCTGGGAGCCGAACATCCGCCCCGACTGCACCGACGAGATGACGGCTGCTCTCGGCCAGCGGATCATGGTGATCGACGGCGCAATGGGCACGGCGATCCAGCGGGACCGGCCGGACGAGGCCGGTTACCGCGGCGAGCGGTTCACAGAGTGGCCGACCGCTCTTCAGGGCAACAACGACCTGCTCAACCTGACGCAGCCGCAGATCATCGAGGGGATCCACCGCGAGTACCTCGAGGCGGGCGCCGACATCCTGGAGACGAACACGTTCAACGCGAACGCGGTCTCGCTCTCCGACTACGGCATGGAGGAGCTGGGCTACGAGCTGAACTACGCCGGCGCTGCCCTGGCCCGCAAGGCCTGCGACGAGTTCAGCACGCCGGAGAAACCCCGCTACGTCGCCGGCGCCATCGGGCCGACGACGCGGACTGCGTCGATCTCGCCGGACGTCAACGACCCCGGAGCTCGTAACGTCTCCTACGACCAGCTGGTTGCCGCCTACCTCGAAGCCGTCAACGGCCTGGTCGACGGTGGTGCCGACCTCATCATCATCGAGACGATCTTCGACTCGCTGAACGCCAAGGCGGCGGTGTTCGCCGTCGAGACGCTGTTCGAGGAGCGCGGACGCCGCTGGCCGGTGATCATCTCGGGCACCATCACCGATGCTTCCGGGCGGACGTTGTCTGGTCAGGTCACCGAAGCATTCTGGAACGCGATCAGGCACGCGAAGCCGATCGCGGTGGGCCTCAACTGCGCCCTGGGCGCGCCGGAGATGAGGCCCTACATCGCCGAGATGGCGCGGATCGCGGACACCTTCGTCTCCTGCTACCCGAACGCCGGCCTGCCCAACGCCTTCGGCGAGTACGACGAGTCCCCGGAGCGTCAGGCCGGCTACATCGCCGAGTTCGCCGAGGCCGGCCTGGTCAACCTGGTCGGTGGTTGCTGCGGAACGGCGCCGCCGCACATCGCCGAGATCGCCAAGGTCGTCGAGGGCAAGGCGCAGCGCGAGCTGCCGGAGATCGCGGAGGCCACCCGGCTCTCGGGCCTGGAGCCGCTCAACATCACCGACGGCTCCCTGTTCGTGAACATCGGTGAGCGCACCAACATCACCGGCTCCGCCCGGTTCCGCAACCTGATCAAGGCCGAGGACTACGACACCGCGCTGTCGGTCGCCCTGCAGCAGGTCGAGGTCGGTGCGCAGGTCATCGACATCAACATGGACGAGGGCATGATCGACGGCATCGCCGCGATGGACCGGTTCACCAAGCTGATCGCGGCCGAGCCGGACATCAGCCGCGTCCCGGTGATGATCGACTCCTCCAAGTGGGAGGTCATCGAGGCGGGCCTGAAGAACGTGCAGGGCAAGCCGATCGTCAACTCGATCTCCATGAAGGAGGGCGAGGAGAAGTTCATCCGCGAGGCACGGCTGTGCCGCAAGTACGGCGCCGCCGTCGTCGTGATGGCCTTCGACGAGCAGGGTCAGGCCGACAACCTGGAGCGCCGCAAGGAGATCTGCGGGCGCGCCTACCGGATCCTGACCGAAGAGGTCGGCTTCCCGGCCGAGGACATCATCTTCGACCCGAACTGCTTTGCGCTTGCGACCGGTATCGAGGAGCACGCGACGTACGGGATCGACTTCATCGAGGCCTGCGCCTGGATCAAAGAGAACCTTCCCGGGGTGCACATCTCCGGCGGTATCTCGAACGTGTCGTTCTCGTTCCGGGGCAACAACCCTGTCCGCGAGGCGATCCACGCGGTGTTCCTGTTCCACGCCATCAAGGCCGGCCTGGACATGGGCATCGTCAACGCGGGTGCGCTGGTGCCCTACGACTCGATCGACCCCGAGCTGCGGGACCGGATCGAGGACGTCGTCCTGAACCGTCGCGAGGACGCGGCCGAAAGGCTCCTGGAGATCGCTGAACGGTTCAACAGCTCAGAGAAGGCCGAGGACCCGGTGGCAGCCGAGTGGCGCAGCCTCCCAGTCCGCGAGCGGATCACGCACGCCCTGGTCAAGGGCGTCGACGCCAACGTCGATTCCGACACCGAGGAATTGCGGGCCGAGATCGCGGCCGCAGGTGGTCGCCCGATCGAGGTGATCGAAGGCCCGCTGATGGACGGCATGAACGTCGTCGGTGACCTCTTCGGCGCGGGCAAGATGTTCCTGCCCCAGGTCGTGAAGTCGGCCAGGGTGATGAAGAAGGCTGTGGCGTACCTGCTGCCGTACATCGAGGCGGAGAAAGAACAGTCCGGCGCCTCTGCAGGTGGGGACACCAACGGCACGATCGTGATGGCGACCGTGAAGGGCGACGTCCACGACATCGGCAAGAACATCGTCGGGGTCGTCCTGCAGTGCAACAACTACACCGTGGTCGACCTCGGTGTGATGGTGCCTGCCCAGAAGATCCTCGACGCGGCGAAGGAGCACAACGCCGACATCATCGGGCTGTCCGGCCTGATCACCCCGTCCCTGGACGAGATGGTCAACTTCGCCGTCGAGATGGAACGCGAGGGGCTGGAGATCCCGCTGCTGATCGGTGGCGCAACCACCTCGCGCGCCCACACGGCCGTGAAGGTGGCGCCGCGTCGTACCGGTCCGGTGGTCTGGGTCAAGGACGCTTCCCGCTCGGTGCCGGTCGCTGCAGCGCTCCTCGACGACAAGCAACGTCCAGCCCTGCTGGAGGCCACCGCGACCGACTATGCAGCCCTGCGCGAACGGCACTCCCAGAAGAACGAGCGGCCGATGCTGACGCTGGAGAAGGCCCGCGCGAACCGGACGCCGATCGAGTGGGACGGCTACACGCCGCCGGTGCCCGCCCAGGGCATCGGCGTGCGGGAGTTCCTCGACTACGACATCGCCGAGCTGCGCGAATACATCGACTGGCAGCCGTTCTTCAACGCCTGGGAGATGAAGGGCAGGTTCCCCGACATCCTCAACAACCCGGTCTCGGGTGAGACCGCCCGCAAGCTGTACGACGACGCCCAGGAGATGCTCGACACCCTGATCAAGGAGAAGTGGCTGACTGCCAACGGGGTGATCGGGTTCTTCCCGGCAAACGCGGTCGGCGACGACATCGAGGTCTACACCGACGAGACCCGTACCGAGGTGCTGACCACGTTGCACAACCTGCGCCAACAGGGCGAGCACCGGGACGGCATCCCGAACCGGTCGCTGGGCGACTACATCGCGCCCAAGGACACCGGTCTGGCTGACTACGTCGGCGCCTTCGCCGTCACCACGGGGCTCGGTAGCCAGGACAAGATCGTCGAGTTCAAGGCAGCCAACGACGACTACAGCGCGATTCTGCTGGAGTCGATCGCCGACCGGCTGGCAGAGGCGTTCGCCGAACGGATGCACCAACGGGTCCGCAAGGAGTTCTGGGGATTTCAGCCGGACGAGCAACTGGACAACGAGGCGCTCATCGGTGAGAAGTACGTGGGAATCCGCCCTGCCCCCGGCTACCCGGCCTGCCCGGAGCACACCGAGAAGGTGACGCTCTGGAAGTTGATGGACGTCCGCGAGCGGACCGGCATCGAGCTGACCGAGTCGATGGCGATGTGGCCCGGTGCTGCCGTCAGCGGCTGGTATTTCTCGCACCCGCAGTCGCAGTACTTCGTGGTCGGCCGGATGGCCCAGGACCAGGTCGCCGACTACGCGAAGCGCAAGGGCTGGACCCTGCAGGAAGCCGAGCGTTGGCTCGGCCCCAACCTCGGCTACAACCCGGAGGACTGAGCCCTAAGGTTGGTTGAGTTCGCACTGGCCGCCGAGAGCCGACGGAGAACGCTGCGAGCCTCCAGTCGTTCTCACTATCGCGAATTGACCTTGTGCCCTGGACCCTTCGGCCGTAGTGGTGTACTGGGGGCCGCGCTCTGAGGTCGCCGGGACCGCTTGCGGATGGAGGAACACTCATGAGTGGTGACGGCGTCTTCGGGAGTGGGCCGACGGCTCCGCACGAAGATCTGCCCGTCGACCCGCGCGCCGCGCGGGCCGCATTCCGGTCCGCTGTTCGTTACGCGACGGTGGCCGCGATCGGTGGATTCCTGTTCGGCTACGACATCTCGACCACCAACCGCGCAGTCAAGGCGCTGCAGGCCGATTTTCACATTGGCAACGCTCTGCTCGGTTTCGCCGCGGCATCTGTGGTTCTGGGTGCGGCGGTCGGGGCGGTGTGGGCCGGCCGGATCGGCGACCGGTTGGGCCGCCTCTCGATGATGAAGCTCTCGGCGGCATCGTTCTTCGTGTGCGGTCTCGGCGCTGGTTTGGCAACCAGCATTTGGATGTTCATCGTCTTCCACTTCATCGGCGGTATTGGGATCGGCTTCTCATCGGTTGCGGCTCCGGCCTACATCGCCGAAATCTCACCCCCGCGCTTCCGTGGCCGGCTTGGCTCACTGCAGCAGCTTGCAATCGTCATCGGGCTTTTCGGAGCGATGGCGTTGACCTGGGTGCCGTTCCACATCGCGGGCGGTGCGAGCAAGCCGCTCTGGCTGGGCCTGGCGGCCTGGCGCTGGACTTTTCTCGGCGAGTTGATTCTGGCGCTGCTGTACTTCGCACTGCTTTTCACGATCTCCGAGTCGCCGCGTTACCTGGTTGGCAGACAAGAGATTTCACAAGCCCGCCAAGTGCTGGGGCAACTGCTGGGCCCGCGCGACGTGGAGGTAACGATCACTCGTATCGCGAGCTCCTTGGAGCAGGAGAAGCCGCAGTCGTGGCGCGATCTGCGTAAGCCGACCGGCGGGCTGTACGGCATCGTGTGGGTGGGCCTGGGGCTGGCCGTTTTTCAGCAGTTCGTCGGTATTAACGTGATCTTCTCCTACTCCGATTTGCTCTGGGAGGCAGTGGGATTCGGCGAGAAGTCGTCGTTCACCATTGCCCTGGTGACCACCGGCGTCAACGTGCTGATCACGTTGGTGGCGATCGCGCTGATCGACCGGCTGGGCCGCAGGCCACTGTTGCTGGCCGGATCCGCGGGGATGTCACTGATGCTGGCGACGATGACGGTCGTGTTCGCCAGCGCACCGGTGACAAACGGTCAGCCACAACTTGACGGGGCATCCGGGGTGGTCGCGCTGGTGGCCGCCGACCTGTTCGTTGTCGCATTCGCCGTCTCCTGGGGACCCGTCCTATGGGTGCTGCTGGGCGAAATGTTCCCCAATCGCATCCGCTCGGCTGCGCTGGGATTGGCGTCGGGCGTGCAGTGGATGGCCAACTGGACCATCGCGGTGACGTTCCCGGCGCTGCGGCACACGCTCGTCGTGGCCTACGGCTTCTACGCGCTGTGTGCAGTGCTGTCGTTCGTTTTCGTCTGGCGATGGGTCCGCGAAACCAACGGCGTTTCCCTCGAAGACATGCCCGACGAAGTCTCCGCGACCTGAAACCGCCGTGACTTTGCTTACCCGCCCATGAAACAATCGCAGGCCGTGAAGACCTTTGACAATCTGTTTGCCGAGCTCGGCGAGCGTGCCCGTATCCGCCCGCCCGGCAGCAGCACCGTGGCCGCGCTGGACGGTGGGGTGCATGCGGTGGGCAAAAAGGTCCTGGAGGAGGCCGGTGAAGTGTGGTTGGCGGCCGAGCACGAATCTGACGACGCACTCGCCGAGGAGATCAGTCAGTTGCTGTACTGGACGCAGGTGCTCATGATCGCTCGCGGGCTGACGCTCGACGACGTGTACCGGAAGCTGTGATGGTGGCGCTGCACCGAAACGGCTCCACTAGACTGCGGGTGGCAGTTCCCAACAAGGGAGCACTGAGCGAGCCGGCGGTCGAGATCCTCGCCGAGGCCGGATACCGTCGTCGTACCGATCCCAAAGACTTGACCGTCATCGACCCGCATAACCATGTCGAGTTCTTTTTCCTGCGGCCCAAAGACATTGCTATCTATGTCGGGTCGGGGGAGCTCGACTTCGGAATAACCGGACGAGATTTGGCGCGTGAGTCCGGCGCGCCGGTGCACGAACGACTGGCGCTCGGCTTCGGGTCGTCCAGCTTTCGTTACGCCGCACCGGCCGGACGTGACTGGACCATCGACGACCTGGCCGGCCGGCGAATCGCCACGGCATATCCGAATTTGGTGCGAGAAGACTTGACGGCCCGCGGTATTGACGCGACCGTGATCCGCCTGGACGGCGCCGTGGAGATCTCCGTGCAGCTCGGGGTGGCCGATGCGATCGCCGACGTGGTGGGTTCGGGTCGCACCTTGAACATGCACAATCTGGTGGCCTTCGGTGAAACACTGTGCGATTCGGAGGCAGTGCTCATCGAACAGGTCGACCGTGACGACGCAGGCGACCGACCGGATGCCTCCACTCGCGAGCAACTGGTCGCGCGGGTGCAGGGCGTGGTGTTTGGCCAACAGTATTTGATGCTGGACTATGACTGCCCGCGTTCGGTGCTTGACGACGCCACCTCGATCACACCGGGTTTGGAGTCACCGACAATCGCTCCGCTCGCCGACCCGGATTGGGTCGCGGTGCGCGCGCTGGTGCCGCGTCGCAACGTCAATGCGATCATGGACGATCTGGTGGCCATCGGGGCCAAGGCGATCCTGGCCTCGGACATTCGGTTCTGCCGGTTCTGATCTTGAATGCGCCGGTGTAACCGGCTTTGCTGTGTTAGCGTCCCGATAGAGCCGCGTTGTTTTGTCGAGCCCCCAGGAGGGTCGCCGTGACGCATTTTTATGTTCTGCTACTAGCTCTAGGTATCGGTGTCGTCGCCGGGTTGCGTTCCATGACAGCTCCCGCGGTAGTCGCGTGGGCCGCCGTACTGCACTGGATCAATCTCAATGGGACGTGGGCTTCCTGGCTGGGGCATCCGGTGACGGTCGCGATCCTTAGCGTCCTCGCGATCGGTGAACTGGTCGTCGACAAACTTCCCAAGACACCCAGCCGCACGGCGCCGCCGTCGTTCGCCGCCCGAATCGTCTTGGGCGCGTTCGCCGGCGCGGTCATCGGCACCGCGTGGGGCTACACCTGGAGTGCGCTCGGGGCGGGAGCCATTGGTGCGGTGCTCGGCACCCTGGGCGGCTACCAGGCGCGTACCCGCCTCGTGGCCGCCCACGGCCACGACCTGCCGATCGCCTTGCTTGAGGATGCGGTCGCGGTGCTGGGCGCATTCGCACTTGCCGCGGTAACAGCTGCTCTGTGACAAGGCGTTTCGACGCGATCGTAGTGGGCGCCGGTCAGGCCGGGCCCTCTCTCGCGGGTCGACTGACCGCGGCCGGCCACACCGTTGCCGTGGTGGAGCGCAAGCTGATCGGGGGCACCTGTGTCAACAACGGATGCATCCCAACCAAGACATTGGTGGCCAGCGCCCATGCTGCGCACCTGGCCCGTCGCGGCGCCGACTTTGGTATCGGGACCGGAGCGGTCAGCGTGGACATGGCGACAGTCAAGGCACGCAAAGACGAGATCATGCTGGGCGACCGCAAGGGCGTCGAAGATTGGTTGAACGGAATGGACGGCTGCACCGTCATCCGCGGGCATGCCCGATTCGAGGACCCGCACACGCTGCGCGTCGGCGATGAGATCCTGCAGGCCGAGCAAATTTTCCTCAACGTCGGTGGCCGTGCGGTGGTGCCCGAGATTCCGGGCCTTGAGGATGTCGACTTCCTCACCAACGTCTCGATCCTCGAACTCGACACCGTGCCCGAACATCTCGTCATCATCGGCGGGAGCTACATCGCGCTCGAATTCGCCCAGATGTACCGCCGCTTCGGCGCCCGGGTGACCGTCGTCGAGAAAGGGCCGCGGCTGGCATCTCGCGAAGACAACGACGTCTCGGACACCATCAAGTCGATCCTGCAAAACGAGGGCATCGACATCGTCGTCGATGCTGCTGATATTCGGATAGCCAAGCAGGACAACGGCTTCGAGGTGTCGCCGCGGGCCGGTGCCGCGCCGATCGCCGGCAGTCATCTGCTGCTGGCGGTCGGGCGCCGGCCCAACACCGACGACCTCGGCCTCGAGGCCGCCGGTGTCCACACCGATGCCCGGGGATACATCACGGTCGATGACCAACTGAAAACCAGCGTCGACCATATCTGGGCAATGGGTGACTGTAACGGCAAGGGCGCGTTCACCCACACCTCCTACAACGACTTCGAAATCGTCGCCGCCAACCTGCTCGACAACGACCCACGCCGGGTCAGCGACCGCATCCCCACCTATGCCCTCTACATCGACCCGCCACTGGGGCGAGCTGGAATGACCGTCGAGCAGGTGCGCGCGGCAGGCCGCCCTGCATTGATCGGTCAACGGCCCATGACCAGGGTCGGTCGCGCGGTGGAAAAGGGTGAGACACAAGGCTTTATGAAAGTCGTGGTCGACGCCCAAACGCAGCAGATTCTGGGAGCGGCCATCCTCGGCGTCGGTGGCGACGAGGCCATTCACGCCATCCTGGACGTGATGTCAGCTAAGGCGCCCTACACCACGTTGGCGCGCACGATGCACATCCACCCGACGGTCTGCGAGCTGATACCGACGATGCTGGAGGAGATGTCGTCGCTGCAGTAAGTCTCAGGCGGCCGGGTCTGCCTGATGCAGGACGGCGTCCGCGTCACCTTCATCAGGATGCTTCGGCCAACCCGGGTAGGGCGGCGGTGTGCCGCCGAAGGCGGGGCAGTGCGCGTGGTGTGCGCACCACTCGCACAGCCGTGACGGCCTGGGCCTGAAATCGCCTGTCGCACCTGCGGATTGAATTGCCCGCCAAATCGCCATCAGGGTCTTCTCGAAGCGCAGCAGCTCGTCTTCGTCGGGCGAGTAGTCCAGCAGCTGACCGTCCGCGAGGTAGATCAGCCTAAGCCGCGTCGGCAGCACCCCCCGCGAGCGCAGCAACGCGACCGCATAGAACTTCATCTGGAACATGGCCTTGAACTCGGCGAGGGCCCGCGCCTCCGGTGGCGCCTTGCCGCTCTTGTAGTCCACGACTCGCAACTCGCCGGTGGGCGCGACATCGATCCGGTCGATGATTCCGCGTAGCAGCGTGCCGTCGGCAAGCTCGACCTCGATGCGCTGCTCACAGCTCTGCGGGTCGAACCGGGTCGGGTCTTCCAACCGGTAGTAGCCGGACAGCAGTGCGCGAGCCTCGTCGAGGAGTTGGGTCTGCTGGTCGGCGTCCAACTCGGCGCCCAGATCGGGTTCCGCGGCGATCACCTGCTCCCAAGCCGGGCCGACGAGCGCGCCGGCGGCCTGCGGGCCGCGTTCGGGTGCGGGCAGGCTGTACAGCTGCTCCAGCGCGGCATGCACCACCGAGCCCCGCAGCTGTGCCGTGGATGGCGGCTCAGGGAGCCGATCGACCGCACGGAACCGGTAGAGCAGCGGGCACTGTTTGAA
Organism: uncultured Actinomycetota bacterium; assembly: GCA_963751315.1. Lineage (GTDB taxonomy): Bacteria > Actinomycetota > Actinomycetes > Mycobacteriales > Mycobacteriaceae > Mycobacterium. Next base: position 163,941 of record CAVVUH010000001.1, read on the forward strand.
GTCGGCGGCCCGCGACGGCGACAACGCCGGCCTTGATGCAGGCCGGGACCTGGCTGCGTTGCCGGGTTCGCCGCTCATGTGCGCCGCTCCTCCTCGTCGCCGACGCCGTTCATCTGCGCCGCTCATATCCGCAGCCTAGGGGCGAGGTCGGACAACCCCGCGGACCTTTCCCGGCGCGTCTGCTGGCAGGCTAGACAGCTGTGTCTGCAACCGGGCCGTTCGCCGTCGGCGATCGTGTCCAGCTCACCGACGCCAAGGGTCGGCATTACACGATGCTGCTCAGCGCCGGCGGCGAATTTCATACACACCGCGGCGCGATCGCGCACGACGCGGTGATCGGACTGCCGGAAGGCAGCGTGGTCAAGTCGGCCAACGGTGACCCGTTCCTGGTGTTGCGCCCACTGTTGGTGGACTACGTGATGTCCATGCCTCGCGGCGCCCAGTTGATCTATCCCAAGGACGCCGCCCAGATCGTGCTCGAGGGTGACATCTTTCCGGGCGCCCGGGTTTTGGAGGCGGGTGCCGGCTCCGGGGCGCTGACCTGTTCGCTGCTGCGCGCGGTCGGGCCGCAGGGGCGGGTGATCTCCTACGAGGTGCGCGCCGATCACGCCGAACACGCCCGTCGCAATGTGGAAACGTTCTCCGGCTGCGTCCCCGACAACTGGCGGCTGATTCTCAGCGATGTCGCGGATACCGACCTGCCTGACGGCTCGGTCGACCGGGTGGTGCTGGACATGCTGGCGCCGTGGGAGGTGCTCGACACCGTCTCGCGGGTGCTGGTTGCCGGCGGTGTGCTGATCGTCTACCTGGCCACCGTCACTCAGCTGTCCAAAACGGTGGAGGCGCTGCGCGAACAGCAGTGCTGGACCGAGCCTCGCGCCTGGGAGACGCTGCAACGCGGGTGGAACGTCGTCGGATTGGCCGTGCGCCCGCAGCACAATATGCGTGGCCACACCGGATTCCTGGTGTCCGCGCGTCGGCTGGCCCCGGGCGCCGTCACGCCGACGCCGCTGCGCCGCAAGCGCTAGGCCCGGTTAGTCATCGCTGCGCTGGATACCGCGGCGTACCGACAGCAGTTCGAACTCAGGGTGGGCGGCGACCAGCCGTTCGGCCGCGTCGAGCACATCGACGGCGTGGCTGCGGTCACCGGACGCCACCGCCACCCCGATGCCGGCCCGTCGGTAGAGCCCGTGCGAGCCCGTTTCGGCGGCCGACACGCTGAACTTGCGCTGTAACTCCGCTACCACCGGGCGGATCACCGAACGCTTCTGCTTGAGTGAGCGCACATCACCGAGCAGCACATCGAACTCGAGCCAACCGATCCACATCGTCGGGTCAGTGGCCGGGCGTGGGCGCGGGAGGCGCGACCTGTGCGGTCCGGAAAGCCAGCAGCACGTCGGCGGTTCGCGCCGATAGCTGCCACCCACCCCGGTACGGCGTGAATTCCATCGGGAAGGAGAACTTGGGCCCACCGGGATTGGGTGAGCTGACGTTGACGTTGGCCACCACGTCGGCCGGATCCCGGTCCGACCATGCGACGTCGCGCACATCGAACTTCATCGGCGCAAAGCCGCCGTTGAGCAGCGCGGTGGCGAACTGGTCGAGCACGGCAGCATTGTCCGGGGTTGCGCCTTGGACCAGGTTCAGCTTCTGGCTGCCGGGCACCGACGGATCGGCCAGCCGGTACAGCACGCCGGCCAGGGCTTGGGGCGGCGGCAGCGGCGCGACCTGCGCGACTGCCGTCGACGTCAGCGACGTCGACGCTGGCGGCGGCTCAGTCTCCGGCGACGTACCCTGCTCGTCGCCTGAGCACCCCGAGAGGCCAAGCGCCGCCACAATCGTGGCGGCGCTCAGGACTGCAGTGAGGTGTCGACCCATCCAGCAGTGGTCAGCCGCCCGCCGACTGCACCGACTGGATCAGCGTCATCGCCGAGGTGCGCGACAACACCCAGCCGCCCTGGTCGACGAACGTGAGGTTCTCGGTTGTCGGAGGAAGGTGCGGACCCGTCGCGGTGATATTGGCCGACGCGGCGCCCGGGCCGGCGGGCTGGATGTTGGTGATGTTGAACGTCAGCGGCAGACTGCCCTTGGCGGCGGCTTGCTGCAGCTTCTTGTCGGCAAAGTGGCCCTCGACGCCGCCGATCCCGCCCTGGACCAGATTGCTCTTGCTGGCGAACGGCACGCTCGGGTCTTGCAGGCTGTTGAGCAGGCTGACCAATTGGTCGGGCGTGGGTACGTCGGCGCCGGGGAGGACCGGGTCAAGCGGCAGCGGCGCGCTGAAAACCACCGGCTTAACCTGAGGCAACGTGGCGGTAACAGATGCAATGCAGGTCACACCCGCAGCTGCCGCGCCGATTGCCGCGACGGCCGCCACGCCCGTGGCTAGGGATTTCACGGTCACAGATGTCCTCTCGATCAGGCAGGTTCAACATGATGTTAACGCTGGCGCCAGTGTGCCCCATTTCGAGTTCCCGCATGAATTGGAAATCGCCGGTAGCGTTGACCTATCCGCCGCACCACCTTCTGGGAGCGGGAAAGGAGCGCACGATGGGTGAGTCAGAGCGCGAAACGTTCGGTAACCATCGCGAGCCAGACCTGTCCGGGGAGGATGCGGCCGAGTTGGAGGAGCTCCGGCGCGAGGCGGCAATACTGCGTGAGCAACTCGAAACTGCCGTTGAAACGCAGAGCGCCGCGCGCAGTCCCCGCGATATTCACCAGCTTGAGGCCCGGATCGATTCGCTCGCGGCGCGCAATTCCAAATTGATGGAAACGCTGAAGGAGGCCCGGCAGCAACTGCTGGCGCTGCGCGAAGAGGTTGACCGGCTCGGGCAGCCGCCGAGCGGCTACGGCGTGTTGTTGTCCACGCATGACGACGAGACCATCGACGTGTTCACCTCTGGGCGCAAGATGCGCCTGACTTGCTCGCCCAACATCGACGTCAAGTCTTTGAGGAAGGGACAGACAGTTCGGCTCAACGAGGCTTTAACTGTCGTCGAAGCCGGCAGCTACGAATCGGTTGGTGAGATCTCCACGCTGCGTGAGATTCTCAACGACGGGCACCGGGCCTTGGTCGTCGGACACGCCGACGAAGAACGCATCGTGTGGCTGGCCGATCCGCTGGTTGCCGAGGATCTGCCCGACGGGCACCCCGACGCTCTCAACGATGACCAGCGGCCCCGCAAGTTGCGACCCGGCGACTCGCTACTGGTCGACACCAAGGCCGGGTATGCGTTCGAACGCATTCCGAAGGCCGAAGTAGAGGACTTGGTGCTGGAAGAGGTGCCGGACGTCACCTACAACGACATCGGCGGGCTGGGCCGGCAGATCGAGCAGATCCGCGACGCCGTGGAATTGCCGTTCCTGCACAAGGAGCTGTACCGGGAATATGCGTTGCGGCCGCCCAAGGGTGTGCTGCTCTACGGGCCGCCCGGCTGCGGTAAGACGTTGATCGCGAAGGCCGTTGCCAACTCGCTGGCCAAGAAGATGGCCGAGGTACGCGGCGACGACGCGCGCGAGGCCAAGTCGTACTTTTTGAACATCAAGGGACCCGAGCTGCTGAACAAGTTCGTCGGCGAGACGGAACGTCACATCCGGCTGATTTTCCAGCGGGCTCGCGAGAAGGCGTCCGAAGGCACGCCGGTGATCGTGTTCTTCGACGAGATGGACTCGATCTTCCGCACCCGCGGTACCGGGGTTTCGTCCGACGTCGAGACGACGGTCGTGCCACAGCTGCTGAGCGAGATCGACGGCGTCGAGGGCCTGGAGAACGTCATCGTGATCGGTGCGTCCAACCGCGAGGACATGATCGACCCGGCGATCCTGCGGCCCGGGCGCCTCGACGTCAAAATTAAGATCGAGCGCCCGGACGCCGAGTCGGCGCAGGACATCTTCTCCAAGTACCTCACCGAGCAATTGCCGGTGCACGGCGACGACATCGCCGAGTTCGACGGCGACCGAGGGGCATGCATCAAGGCGATGATCGAAAAAGTTGTCGACCGGATGTACGCCGAGATCGACGACAACCGGTTCCTGGAGGTCACCTACGCCAACGGTGACAAAGAAGTCATGTACTTCAAGGACTTCAACTCCGGTGCAATGATCCAGAACGTCGTCGACCGCGCGAAGAAGAACGCGATCAAATCGGTGCTGGAGACCGGTCAACGCGGGCTGCGCATCCAGCACCTGCTCGATTCGATCGTCGACGAGTTCGCGGAGAACGAAGACCTGCCCAACACCACCAATCCCGATGACTGGGCCCGGATTTCAGGCAAGAAGGGCGAGCGGATCGTTTACATCCGCACCCTGGTCACCGGCAAGAGCTCGAGCGCGTCGCGGGCCATCGACACCGAGTCCAACCTCGGCCAGTACCTGTAGCGGCAGGGTCAGTCGGTTATCAGCGAATAGCTGTTGGTCAAATCGTCCTGCAAAACGAGCGCGGCACGGGTGGCGCTGTCGATGCGCAGTGGGCTTTCCAGCACCCGCTTCTGGTAGGTCCATCCTTCTGGCAAGTCGAGCCGCTCGCCGAGTTGCGGCAGGTCGGCCCGGGACAGCTCGGGATCAACGATCTGGCTCCAGGTCTGCATCACCCAACGCCGAAACGCGGGGTCTTGCAGTTCGTAGACCTCTTCGCCGGCGTCGAATGTGAAGACGGTGTGCCGGTTGACCTGATTTGCGGTGTAGGGCGCCGGGTTCATCGCTGTCAGCAATACCGTGGCCTGCAGCAGCATGTCGATGCCGCCGAAGTTCTTGATCATCCGCGGGCCCTGGGTGGCCTTTTCAATGGAGTTCATCAGCCAGTAGCGCGGTCCGTTGAGTAGTGCTGTGGCAGCACCGTTTTCGGTTGCGATGGCCTGCGCGTCGAGCGCCGACCACAACTCGGCCGGACAGTCGTTGAGCGGATAACTGTTGTAGACGGTGGCCTGCGGCCCCGCCTCGCCCGGCGTCACCAGAAGGACTTCGCCGTAACGTTTCCCGGACAAGCCGGTGGTGGGGTCGCGCAGCGCGTCGGTAGGCATCAGGGTGAAGTTAATCACTTCTTTCACCTGCGTCAACCAACACCAGGCGGATTAACGGTGTGGGAGGCGCACCACTTGGACGAAGAACTCGTCGATCTGGTGAATGACATTCATGAATTGTTCGAAGCCAACGGGTTTAGTGACGTAGGCATTGGCGTGCAGTCGGTAGCTGCGCAGAATGTCTTCCTCGGCGGCCGAGGTGGTGAGGACAACGACGGGGATGTGGCACAACTTCGGATCGGATTTGATCTTTTCGAGCAGTTGGTGGCCGTCGTATTTCGGCAGGTTCAAGTCGAGCAGGATCAGATCCGGCCGTGGCGCGCCCTGATGAGGACCGCGTTGGTAAAGGTAATCGAGACCTTCTTGTCCATCGTGGGCAACACGCAAGGTGTTCTCAATCTTGTGGTGTTTGAAGGCTTCCCGAGTGATGAGTATGTCTCCGGGATCATCTTCGATGAGCAGGACGTCGATAGCGCGGAAATCCGGTGTCATCGGTGGGCTCCTTCGGCTGCGCCGATGGGTGTCTCGTCGCTGGCGGCAGTAATAGGCAAGGTGAACCAGAATCGAGTTCCGCTGTTGTCGCTGGTGTCGATACCGATGCTACCTCCGTGCAACTCCACGATTTTCTTGCAGAGCGCCAGCCCGATACCAGTTCCGGTATAGGCATCCCGGCCATGCAGACGCTGGAAGATCACAAACACCTTTTCGGCGAACTCGGGCGCGATACCGATGCCGTTGTCCGCCACGCTGAATATCCAATGGCCGTGATGATCACCGGTGCCCCGTTCGCAGTCGATGATGACCTGGGGTGCGCGATCCTCGCGCCGGAACTTGACCGCGTTGCCGATGAGGTTCTGCCACAGCATCGTCATAAGGGTGGCGTCGCCCATGACTTGGGGAAGCGGACCATCCGGTCGCGCGATCTGAGCCCCGGATTCCTCGATCGCGGCGGCCAGATTGCCCAATGCGGTTTCCAAGGTGGTGTCGAGGTCAACGGTGGCGTGCGTGACGTTGAGTCGACCGACCCGGGAAAAGGTGAGGAGATCGTTGATGAGCACCTGCATGCGTTTGGCACCGTCGACAGCGAATCCGATGTATTCGATACCGCGTTCATCGAGCGCGTTACCGTAGCGTTGCTCGAGCAACTGGCAAAATGAGGCCACTTTGCGCAGCGGTTCCTGCAGGTCATGGGAGGCTACATAGGCGAACTGCTCGAGCTCGGCGTTGGATCTCCGCAGCTCGACCGCCTGCGCGTCGAGCGCCTCCGCTTGCATCACCAGACGAGCCCGGTCCGATCGGGATATGTCCAGCTCGGTCACGATCCGCCCCCGCATGTTCTCCACGTCGCCCGCGATCGCGCGGATATCTTTGGATCCCCGCACGACGATGCTGTGGGCGAAGTCGCCCCCCGCGATCCGCCGGCACGACGCGGCCAGCACCGCCAAGGGACGGGCCACCGTGCGTCGCATCAACAATGCCAGCAGGATCGCCCCGGCGACGAACACTGCCACCAAGGCGATCAGGACCCGGTCACGCCAGCTGCGTATCGCGTCCAGCTCGTTGACCGCGACGGTCTGCGCCGCCGCCAAATGGGCATTTTGCGTATCGAACAGCGTGCGGATGCGGTCGAACTCGGCCTTCCCGCGGTCGGCGGTATCGGTGTTCACCACATTCGGCGCGCCCGGGATCACGCTGTTGATCAGCGGCTGCGCATAAGTGCTGCGCCAGGCGGCGCCGGCGCGTTCGATCGCGGTCAGGTCGGCGATCAGGTCGACCCGGTCACCCAGTCGTGCGGTGATGTCCTCGGCCGCCTGCTGTTCGGCGCGTTGCCCGTCGACGTAAGGGACGAGGAACTGCCGGTCAGCGGCAATCACATAGCCACGCAGGGAAGTCTCCTGGTCACGCAGCGCGCTCTGCAGCCGATACGCAGAGACGCGCGCGGGCTGAATGTCATCCGTCAACTCACGGGTCACCGCATCGGTGCGGTTCAACAGCACCGCATCGGTTGCCACGCCTGCCAGCACTGCCAATCCAATCACCGACAACACCAGGGTTTGCCAGCCCCCGACCGTCAGTCGCGATCCCAGCTGCGGGCGGTGCGTGCGGATGTTCACCTGCCCCGTCGGTCCGGTCGTCACACGACGCTGCGCTCTACCCGCACCACCGCGACGTCGTCGCTGAACCCGCCATGGGCTTGAGCCCGCGCCTCGGCTTGGTCGATGAGCGCGTCGACGAACGCCGGGCCGGGCAGCGCCGCCAGTGGCCGGGCCAGTTCGAGTAGACCGTTCTCGCCGAGGCGTTCGGCACCGCGACCTGAATGTGCCTCGAACAGTCCGTCGGTTAAGAGCACCAAACCGCCGTCTTCGGGGAGTTCCATCGCATACTGCGGCCAGTCGTCGCCGCCCCATCCCAAAGCGGGGCCGGCCGGCGGCTCCAGCCAATCCACGGTGCCGGGGCCATGCACCAGCATGCCGGGATGACCGGCGCGGACCGTTATCACCTGCGGACTGTCGGGGCCGACTGCCAGGCTCAGCATCGTCGCGAAAATCCCGCGGCCCGGGCCTTCAGCGTGAAGGATCCGTTCCAGCTGCCGCATCGCAGCGGCACCGTGAATGCCGCTCAACGTCAACGTGCGCCATGCGATCCGTAATGCCACCCCCAAAGCCGCCTCGTCAGGCCCATGCCCGGCGACATCACCGATAACGATGTGTACGGTCCGATCCGGAGTTTGCACGACATCGTAGAAGTCTCCACCCAGCAACGCTTTAGCGCGGCTGGGCCGGTATCGGGTCACTACGCTCACTTCCGAGCCCTCGGGCAGTAGCGGAGAGGGCAGCAGACCACGTTCCAGCCGCGCATTTTCCTGGGCCCGCAGATCGCTCGCATGCAGATCCACAGCGATGAGCTCGGCGCGCTTACGTTCGATCGCATACAGCAGGGCCCGCCGCAGCATGTCGGGTTCGACCCGCCCCTTGACCAAGTAGTCCTGCGCACCACTGGCGACCGCCGACACCCCGAATTGCTCGTCATTCAATCCCGTCAGCACGACTACCGGAAGGGTGCCATCCCACTCGGCGATACGGGCGATGCCATCGAACCCTGTGGCATCTGGCAGATTCAGGTCCAACAGGACGCAATCCGGGCGCTCGCGGGTCAGGACACCCTCGGCGTGCGCCATCGATGGCGCCCACGCCACCCGAATATCAGCGACGGAGTCTGCGATCAGCTCTTCGACCAGCACCGCATCAGCGCGGTCGTCCTCGATCAGCAGCAGCGACAACGAGCGCCGATCTGCTGCGGGAGCAACGTGGCGATGCTGCGGCGGAGTCGACCCAGGTCTATACAGCACAGGCTCGATCAAACATGTCCTCCACGCACCCCGACGCGCCAACGATAACCCACACGCTGGGTATTTGCGGGGATCACCGACTGATCGATGAGAGCTCCACCTCGGGCCGACCTCGGCCCACATCGTCGCCGCGCCTAGGCTTTAGGACATGCAACGGATTATCGGGACGGAGGTCGAGTACGGCATCTCGTCGCCGTCGGACCCGACCGCCAACCCGATCCTTACCTCGACGCAGGCGGTGCTGGCCTACGCGGCCGCCGCCGGCATTCAGCGCGCCAAACGCACCCGCTGGGACTACGAGGTGGAATCGCCACTGCGGGATGCCCGGGGATTCGACCTGAGCCGCTCGGCCGGCCCGCCGCCGGTGGTCGACGCGGACGAGGTCGGCGCCGCCAACATGATCTTGACCAACGGGGCGCGGCTCTACGTCGACCACGCCCACCCGGAATATTCCGCGCCGGAGTGCACCGACCCGTTGGATGCGGTGATCTGGGACAAGGCCGGCGAGCGGGTGATGGAGGCCGCCGCGCGGCACGTGGCCAGCGTGCCGGGGGCAGCCAAGCTGCAGCTGTACAAGAACAACGTCGACGGCAAGGGCGCCTCCTACGGGTCGCACGAGAACTATCTGATGAGCCGGCAGACGCCGTTCTCAGCCGTCATCGTGGGGCTGACCCCGTTCCTGGTGTCCCGCCAGGTGATCACCGGCTCCGGCCGGGTCGGGATCGGCCCCGCCGGCGACGAGCCGGGCTTCCAGCTGTCCCAGCGCGCCGACTACATCGAGGTCGAGGTCGGGCTGGAGACCACGCTGAAGCGCGGCATCATCAACACCCGCGACGAGCCGCACGCCGACGCCGACCGCTACCGACGGCTGCACGTCATCATCGGCGATGCCAACCTCGCAGAGACGTCGACCTATCTGAAGCTGGGCTCGACGGCGCTGGTGCTCGACCTGATCGAAGAGGGCCCAGCCCATGGCATCGACCTGACCGACCTGGCGCTGGCCCGGCCGGTACATGCGGTGCACGCGATCAGCCGCGACCCCTCACTGCGCGCTACCGTCGCGCTGGCCGACGGCCGCGAATTGACCGGCCTTGCGCTGCAGCGGATTTATCTGGACCGGGTGGCGAAGCTGGTCGACGGCCGCGACCATGACGCGCGGGCAGCCGACGTCGTGGAGACCTGGGCACACGTGCTCGATCAACTCGAGCGCGACCCGATGGAGTGCGCCGAACTACTGGACTGGCCGGCCAAGCTCCGGCTACTGGAGGGTTTCCGGCACCGGGAAAACCTGAGCTGGTCGGCGCCTCGGCTGCACCTCGTCGATTTGCAGTACTCCGATGTCCGGCTGGACAAAGGCCTCTACAACCGGCTGGTGGCGCGCGGCTCGATGAAGCGACTGGTGACCGAACAGCAGGTGATCAACGCGGTGGACAACCCACCGACCGACACCCGGGCCTACTTCCGCGGCGAATGCTTGCGCCGATTCGGCGCAGATATCGCCGCGGCTAGCTGGGACTCGGTGATCTTCGACCTCGGCGGCGACTCCCTGGTGCGCATTCCGACGCTCGAGCCTCTGCGCGGCAGCAAGGCGCACGTCGGCGCCCTGCTGGACTCGGTGAACAGCGCGGTTGAGCTGGTCGAACACCTGACCACCTGAGGCGTCCGGCGACGATGCAGCCGCGTGGCCGGCTGAGGTGGGGGTCCCCCGCTTGCGGGGGAGAGCCGGACAGTGGGGCGTCCGGCGACGATGCAGCCGCGTGGCCGGCTGAGGTGGGGGTCCCCCGCTTGCGGGGGAGAGCCGGACAGTGGGGCGTCCGGCGACGATGCAGCCGCGTGGCGGCTGAGGAGAAGCCGGACAGTGGGGCGTCCGGCGACGATGCAGCCGCGTGGCGGCTGAGGAGAAGCCGGACAGTGGAGGTTGTTAACCGGGCAACAGCGGTATCGACCGGTAGGGTGGAGAAACAGAAGGTCGTGTTCTCCACGGCCGATGACTTTGCAGGAGGCAGCGATGGCTCAGGAGCAGACCAAGCGCGGCGGTGGTGGTGGCGATGACGACGACCTCACCGCCAGCACGGCCGCGGGCCAGGAGCGTCGCGAGAAGCTGACCGAGGAGACCGACGACCTGCTCGACGAGATCGACGATGTTCTGGAAGAGAACGCCGAAGACTTCGTCCGCGCATACGTCCAAAAGGGCGGACAGTGACCTGGCCGTTTCGCGATCACCTGGCCACCCACTCAGCACTTCCCGGAACCGCCTTTGGCGGTCTTTCCTCTTTCGCGGACTTTTTGCGTCGCGAGGCCCCCGAGCTGCTGCCCGCGGGCATCGGTAACACGGAGCCCGGCGGGCTCGGTTCTCAGCTGCCGCACGGCACTACCATCGTTGCGCTGAAGCATCCTGGCGGCGTCGTCATCGCCGGCGACCGACGCTCCACGCAGGGCAACATGATCGCCGGGCGCGATGTGCAGAAGGTGTACATCACCGACGACTACACCGCGACCGGGATCGCCGGCACCGCGGCCATCGCGGTCGAATTCGCCCGCCTTTACGCCGTCGAACTCGAGCATTACGAGAAGCTGGAAGGTGTGCCGCTCACCTTCGCCGGGAAGGTGAACCGGCTGGCGATCATGGTCCGCGGCAATCTCGCCGCCGCGTTGCAGGGTCTTGTGGCGCTGCCGCTGCTGGCCGGTTTCGACATCGACGACCCTGATCCGGAGAAGGCCGGGCGCATCGTCTCGTTCGACGCTGCCGGTGGCTGGAATCTGGAGGAGGAGGGCTACCAGTCGGTCGGTTCTGGTTCGATTTTCGCCAAATCGTCGATCAAGAAGCTGTATTCGCAAGTGACCGACACGGATTCCGCGCTGCGGGTCGCTGTCGAGGCGCTCTACGACGCGGCCGACGACGATTCGGCCACCGGGGGTCCCGACCTGGTTCGCGGGATCTTCCCGACCGCGGTCACCATCGGCGCCGACGGCGCGGCCAATGTTCCCGAGCAGCGTATCGCCGAGCTGGCGCGCGAGGTCATCGAACGACGTTCCCGCGCAGGCACTTTCGGTCCGGATGCGGGGCGCGCGGGAAGTGACTCGTGAGCTTTCCGTACTTTATCTCGCCCGAGCAAGCGATGCGCGAACGCGGCGAGCTCGCGCGAAAAGGCATCGCGCGGGGCCGCAGCGTGGTGGCGCTGGCCTATACCGGGGGCGTGCTATTCGTGGCCGAAAACCCGTCGCGGTCGCTGCAAAAGATCAGCGAACTGTACGACCGCGTCGGCTTCGCCGCCGCAGGCAAGTTCACTGAATTCGACAATCTGCGCCGCGGCGGGATTCAGTTCGCCGACACGCGCGGTTACGCCTACGACCGCCGTGACGTCACCGGTCGGCAGCTGGCCAATGTCTACGCGCAGACGCTGGGCAGCATCTTCACCGAACAGGCCAAGCCCTACGAGGTCGAGCTCTGTGTGGCCGAAGTCGCACACTACGGCGAGACCAAACCGCCCGAGCTGTACCGCATTACCTACGACGGGTCGATCAACGACGAGCCGCACTTCGTGGTGATGGGCGGGACGACCGAGCCGATCGCCACTGCGCTCAAGGAGTCCTACGCCGAGAACGCCAATCTGGCCGACGCGGTGCGAATCGCAGTGGAAGCCCTGCGGGCCGGCAGCGCCAACGGCGGCGACGAACCCAAGCTGGAGGTGTCGACGTTGGAGGTCGCCATTCTCGACGTCAGCCGGCCCCGGCGAGCATTCCGGCGAATCACCGGCCGTGCGTTGGAGGCCCTGCTGCCCGAACCCAACGGCTCCGAATCGGCGAAAGACTCGGCAGAGAACTAGGTCCGGCGACCGTCTGCGGGGCCGAGCGGGTTTGTCTCGTATTGTCGGTGTGTGCTGATCGGCTTGCTGCTCGCATTGGGATGCTCGGTGTGCTACGGCACGGCGACAGTGTTGCAGGCCGTAGCGACCCGCTCGGTGGACGCCGGCAGCGACTCCGGAGTCGACGCGGCCTTACTGCTGCGGGCGCTGCAGCAGTGGCGCTACCTCGCGGGCCTTGGGCTTGACGGTCTTGGCTTCCTGTTGCAAGTGGCGGCGCTGCGCCTGGTACCGATCTACGTCGTCGCCGCGGCGATCGGCGCTTCGCTCGCGGTCACCGCGATCGAGTCCGCCTGGATACTGTCGGCGCGGTTGTCGGCAATGGAGTGGGCGGCGGTGGGCGTGGTGTGCCTTAGCCTTGCGATGCTCGGCCTTGCCGCCGGCCCCGAAGGTACCCAGCGCGGGCCGGCCGGACTCGGCTGGGCGCTGCTGGCGGTGGTCGCCGTGTTGTTCATCGCCGGCGCGGCGGCAGGCCGCTTGGGCGACCGCTCCCGTGCACTCGTCCTGGGCCTCGGGGCCGGCGGCGGCTTCGGGGTCGTCGAGGTCGCCGTCCGCCTGATCGATCCGATCGATCCGACCAAATTGGCGTTCTACACCAACCCCGCCGTATATGCAGTGATCGCGGGCGGCGCAGCCGGGTTTTTGCTGCTCACTTCGGCTTTGAGCCGCGGATCGGTGACCACAGCCGTCGCCGGCATGGTTGTGGGTGAAACGGTTGGCCCTGCGCTCGTCGGGGTGGTGTGGCTCGGCGACCAGACCCGTCCGGGCCTGAGCTGGATGGTTGTGGCGGGATTCGCCGTAGCGGTCGCGGCGACGCTGGCACTGAGCCGATTCGGCGAAGCACCAAGCCCTGTCGAGTCCTAACAACGCGCAGGCGAGCCGCGTTGCCGGAAGCCGGATTCGGAGCTATCCTGCAAAAGCACCTCGTTAGGCGAGGCTTCTGAAGCGAACATAGGCCACTGATCTGACGACGTCGAGAGACGCCCAAGATCAGGACAGATCTCCCCGGCTTAAGGGGTGGTCCCAAGTGGCTTTCCCAGCTCTGCGGGGATACGTCGCTCAGTGCCAAAGCTCAACGTGTGAGGGCAACGTCGCCGCTCCACCGCTTCCGTCGTGGGTCCCTCTTTGTGCGCGTCTTAACGACATCGAGTGTGGAAGGCAGGTGTTCCCATGACCAGCATGATCGACGTCGCCCGTATCGGGCTGCCCGGCTCAGCCGATGGGCTGCGCCTGACCCCGTACGAAGCCATGGCGCAAGACCTATTGTTCCTCCGCGCGGAACTGGAGACGGCGGGAATCCCGTTTCTTCTGATCCGCGGCGCGGACGGGCGTCCCGCACTCGTCGTTGACATCCGCTTGCGTGCACGAGTCGCCGAAACGCTCATGGCCGCATGCCTGGAAGCACCGCTGCGAGCCAAGATCCTTGACGGGACTGGGCGCAGCTCGGTGTACCTGGGTGACGGCTTGCTGTCGGCGGACCCGGACCCGCGGCTGCTGAGGGTGTTTCGTCGGCGCGAATGCCCGCGTTCCGGCCTGCGTTACGGCGCTTCGGCAGGAGTGGAGCTGCAATTCTGGGTATTCGACGGTCAGCAGGCGATCTGCCCGATCGAGAACTCGCTGACTCGGAAGGCGTTGCCGCTGAGCGAGATTGTGTACGTAGCTGTCGAACTGCACGGTCGCACCTGGCCGACGATCGCCGGGATGTTTGCCCCGCACGCGGGCGACATCACGTTCGACATCGACATGGTGTTCTCGTGGGTGGACGGTAGCGACCCGGAGTTCCGGGCAGGGCGAGCGGCAGCGATGGCGAACCACCTGACGAATAACGTTGTGGGCGAAGGCGACGACGCCGACGCGCGGATCCGTCAGATCGACGAACTGAAGTACGCGCTGCGTTCGGTGCACGCCTTTGCCCCGTGGGTCCGGCGCATCTTCATCGCGACGGACTCGCCGGTCCCGGAGTGGCTCGCACCGCACCCCAAAGTCACCATCGTGCGCGCCGAGGATCACTTCACCGACCGGTCGGCGCTGCCGGTGTACAACAGCCACGCGGTCGAGACGCAGCTACACCACATCCCCGGTCTCGCAGAGCATTTCCTGTACTCCAACGACGACATGTTCTTCGGCCGGGCCTTGTCACCGACGACGTTCTTTTCGCCGGGCGGGGTGACGAAGTTCATCGAAGCCGGCACGCGCATCGGGCTGGGGGCTAACAACCCCGAGCGCAGTGGATTCGAGAACGCGGCACGCGTCAACCGGCAGCTGCTGTGGGACAGGTTCGAGAAGATCATCACCCGCCACCTCGAGCACACCGCTGCGCCGCTGCGCAAGAGCGTGCTATGCGAACTCGAGCGTGAGTTTCCGGACGACTTCGCGCGTACCCAGGCCAGCCGCTTTCGGGCGAGCACGGACATCTCGGTGACCAACTCGCTGTACCACTATTACGCGTTGATGACGGGGCGTGCGGTGCAGCACGAGTCCGCGAAGGTGCTCTACGTCGACACCACGTTGCGGTCCGGGCTGGCGAAATTGCCAACGCTGCTCAAGAAGCGCAAGGTCGACTTCTTCTGCCTCAACGACGGCAGCTTCCCCGAGGTGAGCCCGCAGGAGCGAGCCGATATCGTCGGCGAGTTCCTGGAGAAGTACTTCCCGGTGCCCGCGCCCTGGGAGCGAGCAGCCGGGGACGAGTGAAAGCTCCAGCGGGCGGGGGTGCATTTGGTCCCCCCGTCCGCTGGTACCTCGCGCATGTGCGCGGGTGCTGCTGTGGGCTTAGGTCTTCGATGTGGTCTTAGACGTCGCGCGCCACCAGGCCGCGATGTAGAGCAGCATCGAGACCACCAAAGCCACTAGTACCCACAAGACGATCGTGAGATCGATCCAGCTTCCGAACGCCGGCGAGCCCGGAAGTGCGTTTCTCAGCGGTACCACCGCAAAGAGCATCGCTGCGTACCAGGTTGTCATCGGTGACTGAAACCTGCGTGGGTCGCGAGTCGTCTGAATCGCGACAAATAAGCCGACTGCCGCGATCGCGACGAAGATGCACAGGATGGTGATTGCGAAGAGCATGGTGCTCGGTGAGCGCTGCAATTGAACTTCATAAGGTGCCAACGCATTGGCATTTACACGAGCCACGTCGACTTTCCAGCCGGCCAGCCGATCGACGAATGTCACGTTGGCGCGTTCCGGCGTTTGAGCCGCGCCGGTAAAGAGGGTAACCGTGATCGGTCCGGTGTAGTACGTATCGAAGGGCCAGCGTTCGACGTCGCGTGCCAAGGTCAGCGGAACAGGGAAAACACCGGGCAACATGCCTTTGGAATATGTGCGCTTGACCGGCGTCGTCACGGATGTGACTGCCACAGTGAGGTCTTGCTTAAGACCGTCGGTCGCTGGATCCACCAACGCAGGTCCGGGCCTAATGATGAGGTCGCCGACGAGCTCGCTGTAGTTGTTTGAGATGCTTACCACATCCAGCGTGACGGTTGTGCCGGCGCTGGTGGGCGCCCCATGAACTGGAATACGTTGGGACGCTGCGCCATCGACGTACAGCACGACCGACGTGATCATTGCACAGCCAATCACCACCAGCGCGATGACGCCGAGTCTGATGCGCGCCCACCACCGGCGACCGCGAACCGTTGACTGCGGGCGCTCACCCGATGGCATCAGGACGCGTTCCTCCAGAGTGCTCAAGGGAACCTCCCGTCGACGAGAAGGGTCGCGCACGCGAGGTGACAGAGGTCGGTATGCCGGGAATCTTGATGGGTCAACGCAATTGCCATGATAGGAACCGAAATTGCTTTAGACATGCGCCACTTGCCGGACATCCGCGCGCGACGTACGGACAAGCGCGCGGCTGTTGATCGCGCGGTACAGCGGAGCCGTCACCGCAGTCGTCACGATGGCAAGCGCACACAACATCGCAAACGCATAGGGACCGATCAAGCGGGCTTGGAGACCTATCGACGCAATGGCGAGTTCGGTGACGCCGCGGCAGTTCAACAAGACACCAAGTTTGGCCGAGCTGATAAATGACCAGCCTTGCATCCTGCCGGCCATGAGACCGACCGCGAGTTTCGAACCAAAAGCGGCGATGGTCAGGGTCAGCAGGCACAGCAGACCGCTCCCTCGGAACAGGTCCCCCAGGGTCTGCAGCGGCACAGACAGCGCGCTCGAAACGAAGAACGCAGGAATGAGCATGTCAGCGACCGCGGCT
Source organism: uncultured Actinomycetota bacterium (assembly GCA_963751315.1). Classification (GTDB taxonomy): domain Bacteria; phylum Actinomycetota; class Actinomycetes; order Mycobacteriales; family Mycobacteriaceae; genus Mycobacterium. Next base: position 180,381 of record CAVVUH010000001.1, read on the forward strand.
AAGGCCCGCTCCGATGCCTGGTTGGCCAGCCCCGCGGGGAAGAATAGACCGGCAATCACGGCACCGAGGGCTGGGTGCAGACCGAACACCTGTGTTGCTGCCGCACCGACCAGCACGTAAGCGAAGATCGCCACCACAAACGGAGCGCCCTGCTGGGAGTGCTCGAACAACCGCCGGACGATCTGCGGCAGCACGAACATCACAATGAACAGCAACGCGGCGCCCACACAAAGGGCAGCAGCCGAGACCGAGCTCAAGTCTGTGGCCAGCAGGATCAACACGGTCACCAGTGCCCATGCCCCCGCATCAGTCGAGACGGCAATGCGCAGCGCCACCCCCGGGATGGGCGCCGGGACCCCAAGATCTTTGAGAATAAGCACCAGAACAGGAACGGCGGTGACACTCAGCGCCACACCGACGAATAGCCACACATGCAGCGGATTGTGATCTGGGCCCATGAGTCTGTGCGCGAAGGGGAAAGCTGCAGCTGCACAGACGACGACCGGAATCAGCACGCAGGGCACCAGTTGCCAGAGCGGTGACTTCTCGGATGTTTTGCTGTAGGACCGCAGCTCAATTCCGACCAAGAACAACAGTAACAACAGCCCCGCTTGACCCACGTCCTCGATGAGAGATTTCGAGGTGGCCGAAAGTAACACAGACTTCATGGAATGCGGAAGGAGGGCCAGAATTGTGCCGAGCAGAAGGCCGAAAGTGATTACGCCGACGACCGCGGGCTGCTTAATCCGACGAAACAGGTTTCCGACAAACACCGAACCGATCAAGACTACGGACAGCATAATTAGTGCTTGCAGCACATTACCGAGTGGCATTGATTCTCCCTAGCAACCAATTGAGTCCGCTATTCGTCACGCAACTAAGCGAGTTGGGTTTCCGCAGGTCACCGGTCGCGTAGGTGGTTGCGTCGCATCTGTTATAGCTAGTCGCGGAACGCAGCGCAACAGTGCCGTGACCGCAAGCACACCTCCATAATGCGTTCTTAACACCATTACATTTTTTTAATGGATTCGGGCAAAATCATAACGGCTTCTTGACGGCTCTTAGTTGGCAGCAGTCACCTATAAACCGTAAGCTAGGGACCCCTATTTCTCAGGTTCGGCGAATTCATTGACACCCGGGTGAAGCCGGCATTGCGTGAACGGACTCGAGCCTTGAGTTCGCAGAGGACTTCGCACATCCTGTCGGCGAAGGTGCTCTGCGGCCCGCGACGAGGGATCGCCCGCTAAGTGCGTGCGAGCTGCTGTGCGATGTGCGGTATCCGGGCTGCTGGCAGGATGCTGACGCGAGAGTCGGCGAGTTCCCGCTGCACGGCCTCCGGCTGGACGAATCGTCCCACGGCGGGTCCGGCGGTCAACGGAATCACGGTGTGCACAACCGTTTCTGGGTAGCAGTGCACCAGGTTGAATGCCTGCGCCCCGTCGCGCCCCCGGGTTCCGGGCGTCAGGAGGTCCTGGGTGTAGCAACTGGCCGAGGCCACCGAAACCGGAATTCCGGCGAAGGTGGCCGTGGTGGAGTAGTGCAGGTGCCCGGCGAGGATGCTGCGCACATCGGTGCCGCGCAGGACTCGGGCCAGTGGTGTCTGGTCGCGCAGCTCCACCAAAACGGCCAGATCCTGCACGCTGGGAATCGGCGGATGGTGCATCGCAAGGATGGTACCGAAAGGTGCGGGTTCGGCCAGCTCCGTCGCGAGCCATTGCAACTGCTCGGGCGCGATCTCGCCGTGGTGATGGCCCGGAACCGAAGTGTCCAAGACGATTACACGTAAACCGGCGACCTCGTAGACTCGGTCCATCGGCGCCATCGTCGGGGCCTCGCGCAACAGGTGTTCGCGCAACGCCGCTCGGTCGTCGTGATTACCCATTACCCAAATTACCTCAGCGCCAAGGCGATCGGCCAACGGTTCGACCAGGTTGCGCAGCTTACGGTAGGCGTCGGGTTGACCGGTGTCGGCGAGATCGCCGGTGAAGATCAATGCATCGGGTCGAGTCTGGGAACCCTCGAGCCGCTCAAGCAGCTCGGATAATCGGGCCTCCGCGTCGACACCGGCGTCTGGGCCGTAGAGGTCGCCGTCGCCGGCTATGAGATGGGTGTCGCTGATGTGGGCGATGACATGGTCCGGCCGCGGGTGCTCCGCGACCCTGGGTCTGTCCACTGGACTGGAGAAGCCTTTCTCATGACTGTGCTCGCGGTTAAGGAGCAGCAGCAACTCTACCGGACGTGTTCGGGTGCAGTGCGTTATCCACAGTTGGCGGTTTGCGGCGCTGCTCGATCGCGATGCATCGGGTCGGGTGACGGTGGCCGCTGCATCCAAGAAAGCCACCGCAGCGCACCCGTCCGATCAGGTTACGCCAGCCCGTGCATCCGATCAGGGCAGCGCGGCAGATCCATCCGACCAACGGGCCATGGCCGGTCGATCTAGTCAGCTGGCCGCAGCCGGTGCCGGCCTGACAGCATGGGTTTGGACATCGTCTTCCGCGCAGAACTGGCTGCGGTGGCGGTCGGCCTTGGATGGATCGTGAAGGAAGGACACGAATAACCACCTAAAGCGGGGCGATCTAGCCGGCGGCTGCTCTGGGGTATCCAGGAACTGATCGGCAAGCGGCCAGACGTGGTATCCACCCCGGTCGGCTACACCGGCGGTGACGCCAACGCAACTTACCGTAATCACGGCACACACGCAGACGCCATCGAAATCACCTGTGACCCGACGCCGCATCGACTACCGGACGCACGCATGCCCGATGGTCGTCACCGCAGGTTCCGTCACCGGTCGCGTCGATGCACCACGATCCACCCGCCGTCCTTCGGGGTGATAAAACGCCCGGGAGTGCACGGACGACACCAGCCCCGTCGAAATCGCCCCCGACCGGTACACCTCGCCGGCGGACGGATTCCGGCATAAATCCGCCGCACCGGAATCGACGTTCGGGTTGACTCCGAGGTTAACCCCGTAATTCCGTCGTGGCGGTTGTACAGTCACCGCAACGACAGTTCGGAATTGCGGGTGAGCCCCGAGGTGTATTCAATGACGGCGACCAGAGACGCTATATGGACTATCCGTAATCCAGTCGGCCGTATGCGAGATCTGCCCTTGCGCCGGCAAAGTGCTGCGCCGCGCCCGCCCGGGACGCGTGGGCGGCCCTTTGTCATCGAGTGCACCCCCCAGGAGGCCGTCGTCGCCGTACATGCGCAGGATCGTCGATTTCTCGAGCAGTGCGGCCGCGGCCCGGCCACCCTGCTCAGTGATGCGGCCCACCCGATGCTGGCTAGCATGGGCCAGGGCGCCAGCTCCGCAACCGAGGACGGCTACGCGCTGGCCGAACTTCTTGCCCGGGTGCCCGACCCCGTTGCGGTGCTGCGCACATACGAGGAGTTGCGCCGCAAGCGCACCCGGGTGAAGGGCTTGCGGCGGCTGGCCAAACTCGAGCAAACGGCGAACCGACTCGCCTTGGCGGCGCGCAACCTCGGGCTGCGCCTGGCGCCGACGTGCGTCCTGACGCGGCAAACTGTCCGTCCCATGTGGTTCGATATGGCGTGGACCGCGTTGTGACCCCGGAGCTGCGCCGCCCGTTGAGCCCGCAAGAACGGTGGTACTGGATCGCCAATCAGGTCTCGCCGCTCAACGTCATTGCGCGGGTGCGTCTTCATGGAAAAATCTCGCATGACCTGCTCGAAGCGGCGGCGGCCGCGCTGGCCGCCGAATACCCGGTACTGCGGGTAGCGATCACGGCCGACGCCGACGGAACCAATCCCTCCTACCTGCCGTCCGCGCGGCCGATCGACGTCCGCACGGTGAGCGGTGACGACGCCGAATGGCAACGGCAGGTCGACAGCTACGAGCTGGCCACGTCCCTGGACTGGCACACCGGTCCGCTGGTCCGTATTGTGCACGTGGCGGTTAACTCCGGCGACGTGCACGATCTGGTGCTGACCGGGTCGCACATCGTTGTCGACGGCTTCACCGTGATTTTCTTGATAATCAGGATGCTCGAGCACGCCGACCGTCTGGGCCGGTCACCTGGCGACACCCAGACGATCTCACGGCCGGCGGTCGGCGCCCCCGAAGACCGGTTGCCCGCCCGCTATCGCGGTGCCCGGGGCTTCGCCAGGATCGCGGGCAGCGTTATCGCCGACGGGCTCGCCACTGCGATCACCCGTCCGCGACGGCTGCGCGCGGAGACACCCGTCCCGGCGTCCCAGCGCCGGACCAGACTGTTGTGCCGTAACCTGTCAGGCAGTCAGGTGGATGCACTGATCCGGCGTTGCCATGCCGAAGGCGTCACCGTACACGGCGCACTGGCGGCGGCCATGGCGATGGCGATCGGACCGGTAGTCGCGCAGAAAGATTCAGGCTGGATAGGCATCAACACACCGGTCGACGTCCGCGCCGCAGCGGTTCCCCCCGTTCCCGCCGACGAAGCCGGTGCCTTCGTGTCCTCGTTGACGCCGATAGTGCGCTTCGGCGGTGGCCGGGATCTATGGTCGATCGCCCGGCAGGTCAACCGGTCGATGCGCCGACGCGTCCGATTCGGTCAGCATCTCGCGGCGCAGAACGCTGTGCGGTACGTGGCCCCCGCCTCGCTCGACACCAGCGCGCGCGTCATTGGCCGGCTGGAACGCCTCGGTGTTACCTCCAATATTTGCCTGACGAACGTCGGTCGCCTCGACTTCCTCCCAACGCGGATCGGCGAATGGTCCCTGTCCGGCGGGCAGGGCGCGGGTAGCCTATCGGTCGCCGGCTACCTTATGGCGGCGGTCGGTACGGTCCACGGCCAATTATTTTGGAATTTCACGTACGTCGACGGGGCTGTGTCGCAGCCGACCGCGCAGCAGTTCGCGGACGCTGCTGTGGCGACACTGCTGGACGCACTTGAATAAGGGTCGGAGCGACGCTCAGCTGGAAGTCACCAAGCGGTCAGCGCCTAGGGATACCAGCCCGTCGCGGCCGCCGCAATGGTGTTCACGCCTACCTACTATGGCGTGAGCTCTGATGTGCGCGGGCTCGCCGACGTGGCGCACGCCCACGACGTGCCGCTGATCACCGACGACGCCTGGGGCTTGAATTACAGCTTCTGCAGCCGGCTGCCGCTGTCCGCCATGCAGTCCGGCGCCGACCTGGGTATCGGCAGTTGAACGGCTTGTGTCAGACGTCGGTGCTCAGCAGGCAAGGCGACCGAATCGACTCGTCGCGGCTGTCGCTGGTGTTCGAGCTCACTCAGTCCACCAGCGCCTCCCCGCTGTTGTTGTCCTCGATCGACGCCGCCCGCCGCCAATTCCAAGAATACGGTGAAGAATTGCTGGGTCACGCGATCGACCTGGCACACCGCGTGCGCGACGCCGTTGCCGAGCTACCTGGGCTCGAGCTGATGGGGGACGAGGTGTTGGACAGCCCGGGCGCTAACGCTCTAGACCCCATGCACCTCAACATCGACGTGGCCGGGCTCGGACTGACCGGCTTCCAGGCCGTGGACTGGCTGCACCAGCAGCACGGGATCTTCCCCGAATTGGCTGATCATCGCCGGGTCATGGCGCTGCTCACGTTTGCGGACACCGACGCCACCGCCCAACGGCTGGTCAACGCTATGACGGAGCTGTCCAAGCAGCATGCCGACGCGAACCCCCGTTCACTGACTGAGGTTGCGCCCGTCGGCGAGCTGCGCACCGAAACCGTCATGCTGCCTCGCGACGCCTTCCTGGGCGCTACCGAGATGGTGCCGTGGCGACAGGCAGCCGGCCGGGTCTCGGCGGAGATGATCTGCCCATATCCGCCGGGAATACCGATTGTCGCCCCAGGTGAATTGCTCAACGACGCGATCGTCGACTATCTGCAGCAGCTGGCCGCCAAGGGCGTGATGGTCGAAGGTGGCGCTGATGAGTCACTGAGCGAATTCCGCGTGGTCGCGAACTGAGCGGCGGGCCGGTGCGGGTGATTCCGGCCGCCACCGAAATCGCACGCGCGCGGGCGGTTCCGCACCAGCCGCGCCGACAACCAGTACGCTCGAATTGTGCAGCGGCGGATTATGGGCATCGAGACCGAATTCGGTGTCACCTGCACATTCCACGGTCATCGACGCCTGTCGCCGGACGAGGTGGCCCGCTACCTCTTCCGCAGGGTGGTGTCCTGGGGTCGGAGCTCCAATGTTTTCTTGCGCAACGGCGCACGGCTGTACCTCGACGTGGGCAGCCATCCGGAATATGCCACCGCCGAATGCGACAGCCTGGTGCAACTGGTCACCCATGACCGTGCCGGCGAGCGGGTGCTGGAAGACCTGCTCATCGACGCCGAACAGCGGCTCGCCGACGAAGGCATCGGCGGCGACATCTATCTGTTCAAGAACAACACCGACTCGGCCGGCAACTCATATGGCTGCCATGAGAACTACCTGATCGTGCGGGCGGGCGAGTTCTCCCGCATCTCCGATGTGCTGCTGCCGTTCCTGGTCACCCGCCAGCTCATCTGCGGCGCGGGCAAGGTGCTGCAGACCCCGAAGGCCGCCACGTTCTGCCTCTCGCAACGCGCCGAGCACATCTGGGAGGGCGTCTCGTCGGCCACCACCCGTAGCCGGCCGATCATCAACACTCGTGACGAGCCGCATGCAGACGCCGAGAAGTACCGGCGTCTGCACGTCATCGTCGGTGACTCCAACATGTGCGAGACCAGCACCATGCTCAAAGTCGGCACCGCCGCGCTGGTGCTGGAAATGATCGAAGCGGGCGTGGCGTTCCGCGACTTCTCGCTGGACAACCCGATCCGGGCCATCCGTGAAGTCAGCCACGACGTCACCGGCCGACGGCCGGTGCGCCTGGCCGGCGGCCGTCAGGCCAGCGCCGTGGACATCCAGCGGGAGTACTACGCCCGCGCCGTCGAGCACCTGCAGACCCGCGAACCCAACGCGCAGATCGAGCAGGTCGTCGACCTGTGGGGTCGCCAGCTCGACGCCGTGGAAAGCCAGGACTTCGCCAAGGTCGACACCGAAATCGACTGGGTGATCAAGCGCAAGTTGTTCCAGCGCTACCAGGACCGCTACGACATGGAGCTGTCCGACCCGAAGATCGCCCAGCTGGACCTCGCCTACCACGACATCAAGCGCGGCCGCGGCGTCTTCGATCTCCTGCAACGCAAGGGGTTGGCGTCGCGCATCACCACCGACGAAGAAATCGAGGACGCCGTCGACCAGCCGCCGCAGACCACCCGCGCCCGGCTGCGCGGAGAATTCATCAGCGCAGCCCAGGCTGCCGGCCGGGATTTCACCGTCGACTGGGTGCACCTCAAACTCAACGACCAAGCCCAACGCACCGTGCTGTGCAAGGACCCGTTCCGATCGGTCGACGAGCGCGTCAAGAGGCTGATCGCCAGCATGTAGCCTTCCCGGGCGACGATGCGGGCCGGAACGGCCTGAGGAGAAGCCGGGCAATCAGCCTTTAGGGTAGTGCGGGTGGCGATCTCGAAAGTCGAGCGACTGATGAACCTCGTCATCGCGTTGCTCTCCACCCGCGGCTACATCACGGCCGAGAAAATCCGGTCCAGCGTCGCGGGCTACTCGGACACCGCCAGCGACGAAGCGTTCTCGCGAATGTTCGAGCGGGACAAGAACGAACTGCGCGATCTGGGCATTCCGCTGGAGACCGGCAAGGTGTCGTCGTTCGATCCGATCGAGGGTTACCGCATCAACCGCGAGGCGTATGCGCTACCCGCCGTCGAGCTGACCGCCGACGAGGCGGCGGCCGTGGCCGTCGCCACTCAGCTCTGGGAATCGCCGGAACTGATCACCGCCACCCAGGGTGCGCTGCTCAAGCTGCGGGCCGCCGGCGTTGACGTCGACCCGGATGCGCCGGTCGCCATAGCGTCGCCTGCCGGGACCGTGGGACTGCGCGGGTCGGAAGACGTTCTCGGAGCGTTGCTGTCGGCGATCGACTCCGCGCAGGCCGTGCAATTTCCGCACCGCCCGTCCCGCGCCGAGCCGTACACGATGCGCACAGTCGAGCCCTGGGGCGTGGTGACCGAGAAAGGCCGCTGGTATCTCGTCGGGCACGACCGTGACCGCGGCGCCACCCGCACGTTCCGGCTGTCCAGGATTGGCGGCGAGGTGGCACCGGTCGGCCCGGCCGGTGCCTTCGCCCGGCCCGCGAACGTCGACCTGCGCAAGATCGTGGCCGAGGCGGTCGGAGAGACGCCGTCGGGCGTGCGGGCTCAGGTCTGGGTGGCCGACGGGCGGGCCACCGCGCTGCGGCGCGCCGGGACATCGCTGGGGCCGCGGCAATTGGCCGGCCGCGACGGCGAGGTCATCGAACTCGACATCGGAACCACTGACCGACTGGCGCGCGATATCACCGGTTACGGCGCCGACGCCGTCGTTCTGGAACCTTCGGCCCTGCGCGAGGACGTTCTGGGCCGGCTGCGCGCCCACGTCGGCGACGGGGAGGAGGAGCGGCGCTCATGACACCCGTTTCCACCCGGCTGGTGCGGCTGCTCAACATGGTGCCGTATTTCCAGGCCAACCCACGCGTCACTCGCGCGCAGGCGGCTGCCGACCTGGGGGTTTCTGTCAAGCAACTGGGCGAGGACCTCGACCAGCTGTGGATGTGCGGCCTGCCGGGCTACAGCCCGGGCGACCTGATCGACTTCGCGTTCGAGGGCGACACCATCGAGGTGACGTTCTCGGCGGGCATGGACACACCGCTGCAGCTGACCTCGCCGGAAGCCACCGGCCTGCTGGTGGCCCTGCGGGCTTTGGCGGACATTCCGGGTGTGGTCGATCCGGAGGCGGCGCGCAGCGCGATCGCCAAAATCGAAGCAGCGGCCGGGGCCGCCGGACACGGACCTGACATCGCTGCGATCGACGAGCCGGCGCCTGTCGAGAGTCAGGCCGCGGCCGCGGTGCGCGCCGCGGTGCGCGACAATCGGGCTCTTTCGATCGACTACTACGCGGCCTCGCACGACACGCTGTCCACCCGGATCGTCGACCCCATCCGGATCGTGCTGGTCGGCGACCACAGCTACCTGGAGGCGTGGTCGCGGGACGCCGACGGAGTGCGGCTGTTCCGGTTCGACCGCGTCGTCGACGCGATCGTGCTCGACGAGCCGTCCGCGCCGCCGGAACCAGCGGTTCAGGCGCCGCCGGACACCTCGCTGTTCGACGCCGATCCATCGCTGCCGTCGGCCACGCTGCTGCTGGCGCCGGCGGCGTCGTGGATGTTCGAGTACTACCCGATGCGTCTGCTGCGCGAGCTGCCCGATGGTTATTGCGAGGCGGCAATGACCTACGCCTCGGAAGAGTGGATGGCCCGCCAAGTGCTGGGCCTGGGGTCGGCCGTCCGCGTCCTGGCGCCCGAGTCGTTGGCCAAGCGGGTGCGCGACGCCGCCGCGGCCGCACTGCAGTCCTACCGGGCCGCGGCGCGGTCCGGCTAGTCGCGCGGCTGCTGCGGTAGCATCGTGGGGACGTCTGGAGGTAACCAAAGTGAACGCTCTTACCCCGGGGCACTTGGCGATCATTGCGGTCGTGTTGATCGTCCTGTTCGGCGCGAAGAGGCTCCCCGACGCGGCACGTTCGCTGGGTAAGTCGCTACGGATCTTCAAGTCTGAGGTTCGTGAGCTGCAGGGCGAAAACAAATCGGAGACGCCTGCCGCGGCAGCCCAACCTGTGCAGTCCGAGCGGGTCGATCCGCCTGCGGCTGACGGTCGATCGGCCTAGCCTGGCATCGCCGCCGCGGCGCCCGAGCGCCTATTCACTGTGCGCACCACCGGTTTATTGAGGCGGCTAGATCCGCGACTTCGGCGCAGCCGCGCCAACCCCGACGGCACCATGTCGCTCGTCGCCCATCTCACCGAACTGCGCGCTCGACTGCTGATCTCGCTGGCGACCATCGCAGTGACCACGATCTTCGGGTTCATCTGGTATTCACACTCGGTGTTCGGGCTGGAAAGCCTCGGCGAATGGCTTCGGCATCCCTACTGCTCGCTGCCGCCGTCGGCGCGGGCGAATCTCAGCGCCGACGGCAAGTGCCGCTTGCTGGCCACCGCGCCCTTCGACCAGTTCATGCTGCGGCTTAAGGTCGGGCTGACCGCCGGGATCGTGCTGGCCTGCCCGATGTGGTTCTACCAACTCTGGGCATTCATCACGCCGGGCTTGTACAAGAAGGAGCGCCGTTTCGCGGTGGCGTTCGTCATCCCGGCGGCGGTGCTGTTCGTCACCGGCGCGGTGCTGGCCTATCTGGTGCTGGCCAAGGCGCTGTACTTCTTGTTGACCGTAGGCAGCGACGTGCAGGTGACCGCGCTGTCCGGCGACCGTTACTTCGGCTTCTTGATCAACCTGCTACTGGTCTTCGGCATCAGCTTCGAGTTCCCGCTGCTGATCGTGATGCTCAACTTCGTCGGCGTGCTCAGCTACGTACGGCTACGGTCCTGGCGACGCGGCCTGATCTTCGTGATGTTCGTGTTCGCAGCGGTTTTCACGCCGGGTTCTGATCCGTTCTCGATGACGGCCCTGGGACTGGCGCTGACGCTGCTGCTCGAATTGGCCATTCAGATCGCCCGGATACACGACAAGCGGAAAGCCAAACGCGAAGCGCTCACTGCCATCCCCGACGACGAAGCCTCGGTGATCGACCCGCCGTCCGCGGTCGGGGCACCGTCGAGCATCGCCGGACTCCATGACGACGTCACCTGATCCCGCCGCGACGATGCAGAGCGAATTGGCCCGGTTCGCTGCGGACCTGGCGTTCGGACTCGACGGCTTTCAGCAGCAGGCCTGCGCGGCGCTGGAAAGCGGCCACGGTGTTCTGGTGTGCGCGCCAACCGGAGCCGGTAAGACCGTCGTCGGCGAGTTCGCAGTGCATCTGGCACTGGCGGCCGGCGGCAAATGTTTCTACACGACGCCGCTGAAGGCGTTGAGCAACCAGAAGCACACCGATTTCGTGGCCCGTTATGGCAAGGATCAGATCGGATTGCTCACCGGCGACCTGTCGGTCAACGCGAACGCCCCGGTTGTGGTGATGACCACCGAAGTGCTGCGCAACATGCTTTACGCTGATTCGCCTGTGCTGCAAGGGCTTTCCTATGTCGTGATGGACGAGGTGCATTTCCTGGCCGACCGGATGCGTGGTGCGGTGTGGGAGGAGGTCATCCTGCATCTGCCCGACGAGGTGCGCCTGGTCAGCCTGTCGGCGACGGTGAGCAACGCCGAAGAGTTCGGCGGCTGGATCCAGACCGTGCGCGGCGACACGACGGTGGTCGTCGATGACCACCGACCCGTACCGCTGTGGCAGCACATGCTGGTGGGCAAACGTATTTTCGACTTGTTCGACTATGCCGCCAACGGTGCGGGCGACCGGCGGCAGCCGATCGTCGACCCGAATCTCTTGCGCCACATCGCCCATCGCCGCGAGGCCGATCGGCTCTCGGATTGGCGTGGCCCCCGCCGCCAGGCGGGAAGGGGAGGTCCGGGACGCTCCGGCCGGCCGAGTTTCTACCGACCGCCGTCGCGGCCCGACGTGATTCAGATGCTCGACTCCGAGGGCCTACTGCCGGCGATCACCTTCGTGTTCTCCCGCGCCGGTTGCGACGCTGCCGTCGCGCAGTGCCTGCGCTCCTCGTTGCGGCTGACCACCGAGGAGGACCGGGCGCAGATCGCCGAGGTGATCGAGCACCGCTGTGGCGATCTGCAGGACACCGACTTGGCCGTACTCGGCTACTACGAGTGGCGGGAGGGACTGCTGCGCGGTATCGCCGCCCACCACGCCGGCTTGCTGCCGATATTCCGGCACACGGTCGAGGAGCTGTTCACCGCGGGGCTGATCAAGGCGGTCTTCGCCACCGAAACGCTGGCGCTCGGCATCAACATGCCGGCCCGCACCGTGGTGCTGGAACGGCTGGTGAAGTTCAATGGCGAAGAGCACGTCGCGCTGACGCCGGGGGAGTACACCCAGCTCACCGGGCGGGCCGGCAGGCGGGGCATCGACGTCGAAGGCCACGCCGTGGTGCTCTGGCACCCCGGTGAAAGCACCAGCGAACCGGCTGAGGTCGCCGGCCTGGCCTCCACCCGCACCTTCCCGCTGCGTAGCTCGTTCGCCCCGTCGTACAACATGACGATCAACCTGGTGAACCGGGTAGGCCCCGAGCAGGCTCACCGGCTGCTGGAGCAGTCGTTCGCCCAGTATCAGGCCGACCGGTCGGTGGTGAGCCTGGTCCGCGGCGTCGAGCGCGGACAGCGGATGCTCGACGAGGTCGCGGCCGAGCTCGGTGGAAATGACGCGCCGATCCTCGAGTACGCCCGGCTGCGGGAGCAGATCAGCCAGCACGAGCGCGCCCAGGCCCGCGCGTCGCGACTGCAGCGCCGGCAGGCGGTCAACGACGCGTTGGCGGCGCTGCGGCGCGGCGACATCATCACGATCACGCACGGCCGCCGGGGCGGGCTGGCCGTCGTGCTGGAACCTGCCCGCGACGGCGACGATCCGCGGCCGTTGGTGTTGACCGAAAACCGCTGGGCCGGCCGGATTTCGTCGGCCGACTATTCCGGCGCATCGGCGCCGGTGGGCTCGATGACATTGCCCAAGCGGGTCGAACACCGACAGCCCCGGGTTCGCCGCGATCTGGCTTCGGCGCTACGTTCGGCGGCCGTGGGATTGCGGATTCCCGACGGCCGCCGCGGCGGCGGCCGCCACACCGAGCAGCGCGATCTCGACCCCGAGCTGGTCTCGCTGCGCGACCAGATGCGTCGTCATCCCGCGCATCGCGAACCCGATCGGGAGACCCGAGTCCGGGTTGGCGAGCGCTATTTGCGCATCGAACGCGACAACGAAGCGTTGCAGAAGAAGGTGGCCGCCGCCACCAACTCGTTGGCCCGCACCTTCGACCGGATCGTCGGGTTGCTCACCGAACGCGGGTTTATCCGCGTCACCGACGGAGACCCCGCGGTGACCGACGACGGGCGGCTGCTGGCCCGGATTTACAGCGAGAGCGACCTTTTGGTGGCCGAATGCCTGCGCGCCGGCGCCTGGACCGGTCTGCGAGACGCCGAGTTGGCCGCGGTGGTCTCGGCAGTCGTCTACGAGACGCGCGGCGGGGACGGCCCTGGGCCGCCGCGAAATGCGGAGGTGCCGACCGCACAGCTACGGCAGGCGCTGCACCGCACGCGTCGGTTGTCGGCGGAGTTGCGTGCCGACGAGCAGCGGCACCGCATCACGCTCAGTCGCGAGCCCGACGACGGTTTCGTCGCGGCCATCTACCGGTGGGCCAGCAATGGAGACCTGGTCGCCGCTTTGGCCGCCGCTGACTCTGAGGGCAGCGGTTCACCGCTGTTGCCGGGGGATTTCGTGCGCTGGTGCCGACAGGTGCTTGATTTGTTGGACCAGGTCCGTAACGCTGCCCCGCAACCGGAGTTGCGGGCGACGGCGAAACGCGCGATCGACGCAATTCGGCGCGGCGTAGTAGCAGTTGACGCCGGGTAGGCTGAGCCGAAGCTACGGTTGCATTCGACGACCGATGCGAGGACGGCAATCAGGACGGAAGGGACAGACACACGATGAGCGGACCGCAGGGGCCCGATCCGACGAAGCCGTGGCAGCCGCCGCAGGGCGAAGGTCAGCAATCCGGCGAGGACTCGACCCAGCACGTGTCACCCTGGCAGCAGCCATCCGGTGAGCAGACCTGGCAGTCAGGTGGGGAGCAACCGACCTGGCATGCGCCCGCCTACACGCCCACCGAATACGGGCAGTACCAGCAGCCGCCCGCGCAGTACTACCCGCCGTCTCAGCCGTTCCCGCAGCCCACGGGCTACCCTCAGCAAGACCAGTACGGCGCCCCGACCGGCCAGTACGGCGCGCAGACCGCTCAATACGGCCAACCCGGCGCCTATCCGCAGCCCGGTCAGTACGGCCAGCCCGGTCAGTACGGTCAGCCCGGTCAGCCCGGTCAGTACGGCCAGTACCCGGGACCTTATGGCCAGCCGACCGCGGGCGGCCCGAAGCGGTCACGGGCGGTCATCGGCACGGTGGTCGGCGTGTTCGCCGCGATCCTGGTGGCGGTCGTCTTGGTGCTGGGCTTCTGGGCGCCCGGGTTCTTCGTCACCACCAAGCTGGACGTCAGTAAGGCGCAGGTCGGTGTGCAGCAGATCCTCACCGACGAGACCAACGGCTACGGCGCGAAGAACGTCAAAGACGTCAAGTGCAACAACGGTCAGAATCCGACGGTTAAAAAGGGCAGCAGCTTCGACTGCGACGTCAGCATCGACGGCACCAAGCGTCAGGTCACGGTGACTTTCCAGGACAACAAGGGCACCTACGAGGTGGGCCGGCCCAAGTAGCACGGTTACGTCACGACGCGGGCAGCGTGTCGAGCGCCTTCTGCAGCCGCGCGATCGGTGACCCGACCCCGAGCCGGGTCGCCAGCTCCGCGGTACGCCTCGGGTCGGCCGCGACCAGCGGCACGGCGTCGGTCGGCGTCGACAGCGTGACGGGCGCGTCGGTGGCCACCCGTACCACCGGGCCGGCGGCCTCGATGTAGTCGGCGGCGTTGCGCAGCTTGGCCCGCACACCCTTGGACAGTGACGATTTGGGGTCGTCGACGGCGGCCAAGATGCCCGCCAGGGAGCCGTGCTGCGCGAGTAGCGTCGCGGCGGTCTTCTCGCCGATACCGGGCACGCCCGGAAGCCCGTCGGACGGGTCCCCGCGCAGCAGCGCCAGCTCGGCATAGCCGGCGCCGGCCCGATCGGCGGGCACGCCGTAGCGTTCGGCCACCTCGCGGGGACCCATCAGCGTGGCGTTGGTCAGGCCGCGGCCGAGGTAGAGCACCCGAACAGGCACCGGATCGTCGCCGACCACCTGTAACAGGTCGCGGTCCCCACTGACGACGATGACCGGGTCACGCCGTTCCTGAGCGGCCAGCGTGCCGATCACGTCATCGGCTTCGAAGCCCGTGGCGCCGCCGGTGCAGATGCCGAACGCGTCGAGGATCTCCTCGATCATTTCGACCTGCGGAGACAACTCGTCGGGCACTTCTTCGACATCGGGTTGCCCATCGGGGTGGTCTTCCTCGACGCGATGCGCCTTGTACGACGGGATGCGGTCCACCCGGAATTGGGGGCGCCAGTCCAAGTCCAGGCACACCACCAAGCGGCCGGGCCGCTGTCGGGTGATCAGCATGGCCACCGAGTCCACGAATCCGCGGACCGCGTTCACCGGCCGGCCGTCAGGTGATGTGATCGAGGACGGGACGCCGTAGTAGGAGCGAAACCACATGCTGGCGCCGTCAAGCAGCAGCAGCGGTGCGGACATGCCCGCCATCCTGCCAGTCCGGGTCCGGCTAGCCTGAATGCCATGGGTTCTCACCGATTCGATGCAGGGGTCTACAGCCGCCGGATCGCGGCGGCGACGGCCGCTGCCGCCGAGGCCGGCCTGGCTGGTCTGGTGATCACCCCGGGCTACGACTTGCGGTATCTGCTCGGCTCGCGTGCGCAGACCTTTGAGCGGCTGACTGCGCTGGTGCTGCCGGTCTCCGGTGACCCGACCGTGGTAGTGCCACGACTGGAGCTGTCCTCGCTGAAACAATCCGCTGTCGCGGATCTGGGTCTGACGGTACGGGATTGGGTCGACGGCGACGACCCGTACCAACTGGTCGCCGCAGCCATGGGCGGTGCTCCCGCGGCGACTGCCGTGACCGATTCAATGCCTGCCCTGCACCTGTTGCCGTTGACCGATGTCCTCGGTGTCCTGCCGGTCTTGGCCACCGGCGTGCTGCGGGGACTGCGGATGGTCAAGGACGCTTCCGAGATCGACGCGCTGCGCAAGGCCGGCGCGGCCATCGACCGCGTGCATTCCCGGGTGCCGGAGTTCCTGGCCCCCGGTCGAACCGAGGCTGACGTTGCCGCGGATATCGCTGAAGCCATTGTCGCCGAAGGACATTCGGAGGTGGCGTTCGTCATCGTCGGTTCCGGGCCGCACGGTGCGGACCCGCATCACGAGTACTCGGATCGAGAACTTCGCGTGGGTGACATCGTCGTCGTCGACATCGGCGGTGCATACCAGCCCGGATACCATTCCGACTCGACGCGTACCTACAGCATTGGTGAGCCCAGCGCGGAAGTGGCGCAGCAGTATTCAGTGCTGCAGCGCGCGCAGCGGGCGGCCGTCGACGCGGTGCGTCCTGGGGTGACCGCCGAAGAGGTGGACGCCGCGGCCCGCGACGTACTGGCCGCGGCCGGGCTCGCCGACTACTTCGTGCACCGCACCGGGCACGGCATCGGGTTGTCGGTGCACGAAGAGCCATACATCGTCGCGGGCAACGACATACCGCTGCAAGCGGGCATGGCGTTTTCCGTCGAGCCCGGGATCTATTTCCCCGGCCGGTGGGGGGCGCGTATCGAAGACATCGTGGTGGTGGCCGAAGACGGCGCTCTGCCCGTCAACCACCGTCCGCATGAGCTGATCGTCGTCCCGGTCTAAGCGTGGCCGCGGGTGCCACGCGCTGATTCTCGCCCAAGTATTAGGCTCGTGCGATGACCGACCACGACCGCGCCGCCGCCCGCCGAGAAATCACCGACGCCTTCCTCACTGCGCTGGAACGTCGACATGAAGTGCTGGACCTAATCGTGGAAGCCGACGACCGGCCATCGGCAGTCGACGGCATCGTCACCTTGCTCAACACGTCACGGCTCGGTGCCGAGGCGGTGATCGGCATGTCGTTCGATCAACTGACCAAGGACTCGCGTAAGAGGATCGCCGCCGAGCTCGAAGACCTGAACAACATATTGAGTTTCACCTTCAAAGACCGGCCCGCCAGCTCGGGCGACACCTTGGTGCTCCGCCCGTTTTCCGGGAGTTCCGACCGCGATATATTCGCCGCACGTACCGAGGACATTGGCGCCAAGGGCGACGGCTCCGGCGCCCCGGCGGGTGGCCTCGATGACGAGATCCGCGCGGCAAAGGAACGGTTCGACGCCGAAGAGGCCGCCTGGTTCGTCGCGGTCGATGGCGACGAGAAGGTCGGCATGGTCTTCGGTGAACTCGAAGGCCAGGAGGTCCACGTCCGGATCTGGATTCATCCTGACTACCGGCACCGCGGCTATGGCACCGGCGCGCTGGCCAAATCGCGACCGGAGTTGGCGGCCTACTTCCCGGCGGTGCCGCTGGTGATTCGGGCGCCCGGCGCCACGCTCGTCTAGCGGCCGGCCGTCGGCAGCTAGACGGCTTTGCGAGTCAGCAGATCCGAGGACCCCAGCACCCGTTCCACCCGCACCTCGATGACCACGCGTCGGGGGTTGACTCGGGGTGTTCGGTAACGCTGGGCATAGCGCAATTCCGCGTCGCGCACGGCGTCGACCTCGCTGTTGACGCTGGCGCGTCCCTCCAGCGACAGCCAGCGGGCGCCGTCGACCTGACTGAGCACCGCGACGCCGCCACGTTCGGCGTTGACCGCCTTCTGCGAGCCGCCGCTGGTGATCACCCGCGCGATGTGTGTCTTGGGGTCGAAGGTGAAACCCACCGCCACCACATGCGGGGAATTGTCGGCGCGCAGCGTGGTCAGCATGGCCAGATGGCGCTCCGTGAGAAACGCCAGTGCGTCGTTGGTCAGCCGCGCGGTAGTGATTGCCATCACCGCTCACGCTAGCGCAGGTGATAATCGCAGCCGTGAATGACACGGGCGCCGCGACGGTGCTGATCCTCGGCGGCCGCAGCGAGATCGGTATTGAACTCGCGCGGCGCTTGGCTGCCGGGGCGACGGTGATACTGGCGGCACGCAAAGCCGACGAGCTGGCCGACGAGGTCGCGGCCCTGATCGCGGCCGGCGCGGCGGCCGTGCACACCAGGGAGTTCGACGCCGACAACCTGGACTCGCACGGCCCGCTGGTCGCGTCGGTCATCGCGGATCACGGTCCCATCGACACCGCGGTGCTGGCCTTCGGAATCCTCGGCGACCAGGCCCGCGCCGAGACCGACGCCGCGCACGCGGTGGCCGTCGTCCACACCGACTACGTCGCGCAGGTCAGCCTGCTTACCCATCTTGCGGCGGCCATGCGCGTGGCCGGCCGAGGATCGCTGGTGGTGTTCTCCTCGATCGCCGGGGCGCGCGTGCGTCGGGCGAACTACGTCTACGGCTCGGCCAAGGCCGGGTTGGATGGCTTCGCCAGCGGGTTGGCCGATGCGCTGCATGGAACCGGCGTGCGATTGTTGATCGCTCGGCCAGGGTTCGTGATCGGGCGGATGACGCAGGGTATGACGCCCGCCCCGCTGTCCAGCACGCCTGAGCAGGTGGCTGCCGGCACCGCCCGAGCGCTCGCCAAAGGCCGGCGCACCGTGTGGATCCCCTGGGCGTTGGGGCCGGCGTCCGTCGCGATGCGGTTGCTGCCGCAATTCGTGTGGCGGCGGATGCCGCGATGACCATCATCGTTGTCGGTGTCGGCGCAGACGGAATGCCCGGACTATCGCAGCCGTCACTTAGCGAACTACAAAGGGCCACAGTGATTTACGGGTCTAAGCGACAGCTTGACCTGCTCGACGACACCATCGCAGCGCCCCGTCGGGAGTGGCCGTCGCCCATGCTGCCCGCATTGCAAAGCTTGCTCGACGACCACCCCGAGGACATCCACGTCGTGGCCAGCGGCGACCCGTTGATGCACGGCATCGGTGGCACGCTGCTCCGATTGTTCGGGCCCGATCAGGTCACCGTCTTGCCGCACGTGTCGTCGGTGGCGCTGGCCTGCGCGCGGATGGGCTGGATCGGGCAGGACATCGAGGTGATCAGTTTGGTGACCGCGGTGCCGCAGACTGCCGTGCGCCGCGGCGGCCGGGCGATCGTGCTGTCGCGCGACCGGTCCACGCCCAAGACGCTGGCGGTGCTGCTCGATGCATACGGCCGCGGCGACTCGGAGCTCACCGTGCTCGAGCAACTCGGCGGTCCCAGAGAGCATCGTCGCGACGGCACTGCCCAGCAGTGGGCCGCCGACCCGCCCTCCGGCATCGACGATCTCAACGTGATCGCGGTCCGCTAC
Source organism: uncultured Actinomycetota bacterium (assembly GCA_963751315.1). Lineage (GTDB taxonomy): Bacteria > Actinomycetota > Actinomycetes > Mycobacteriales > Mycobacteriaceae > Mycobacterium. The sequence goes on from CAVVUH010000001.1 coordinate 199,385, forward strand.
TTGCCCGACGAGCGGGTGTCTTCGTTGCCCGACGACGCGTTTGTCCACGACGGGCAGATCACCAAACACGCGATTCGGGCCGTCACATTGGCGACGTTGGCGCCGCGGCCGGGGGAGCGATTGTGGGATGTCGGCGCCGGCTCAGGCAGCATCGCCGTGGAGTGGTGTCGCAGCTGGCCGGACTGCACCGCGGTGGCGTTCGAACGCGACGAGTCGCGCCGGGCCAACGTGGGATTCAACGCCGCGGCCTGCGGTGTCAGCGTCGAGCTGCGCGGCGAAGCGCCCGCTGCGTTCGACGGCGCCGCAGCGCCATCGGCGATCTTCATCGGTGGTGGCCTCACCCAGCCCGGCCTGCTGGACGCATGTCTGGCGCATCTGCCCGTCGGTGGACGGCTGGTCGCCAACGCCGTCACCGTGGAATCAGAAGCCATTGTGGCGCAGGCATATTCGCGGCTGGGTGGGAAGCTGCAGCGTTTCCAGCACTATCACGGGGAGCCGTTGAGCGGCTTCACCGGCTGGCGGCCGCGGCTGCCGATCACGCAGTGGGAGGTGACCAAGCGGTGACGGTGTACTTCATCGGCGCCGGCCCGGGCGCGGCCGATCTGATTACCGTCCGTGGGCAGCGGCTGCTCAGCCGGTGCCCGGTATGCCTGTACGCCGGATCGATCATGCCGGATGACCTGTTGGCGCTCTGCCCGCCCGATGCGCGAATCGTCGACACCGGCCCGCTGACCCTGGAGCAGATCGTCATTGAGATCGCGGAGGCCGACTCCGCCGGCCACGACGTGGCCCGGCTGCATTCCGGCGACCCGTCGCTCTACAGCGCGCTGGCCGAGCAGTGCCGCCGACTCGATGCGCTGGACATCGGTTACGAAATCGTGCCCGGCGTACCGGCTTTCGCCGCCGCCGCCGCGGCGCTGGGCCGCGAGCTTACCGTGCCCGGTTTGGCGCAGACGGTGACGCTGACCCGAATCGCGACGTTGTCGACGCCCATGCCTGCTGGTGAAGACCTGACCACTCTTGCGCAATCGGGGGCGACCCTGGTGTTGCACCTTGCCGCCGCGCAGATCGACGCCATCGTGCCCCGGCTGCTGGCTGGCGGCTATCGGCCTGAAACGCCGGCGGCGGTAGTGGCTTACGCCAGCTGGCCGCAACAGACGGTGCTGCGCGGCACGCTGGCCGATATCGCCGATCAGATGCACGACGCCGCAATCACCAAGACCGCCGTCATCGTCGTCGGCGATGTGCTGGCCGCCGAGGGATTTACGGACAGCTACCTGTATTCCGCCGGACGCAGCCGGGGCGGTAGACACTGATGCGGGTGCTGCTGCTCGGGGGCACCGCCGAGGCGCGGGCACTGGCCGCGCGGCTGCACCGGCACGTCGACGTCGTCAGTTCGTTGGCCGGACGTGTCCCGGACCCGGCGCTGCCGATGGGCGCTGTGCGAATCGGCGGGTTCGGTGGAGTCGACGGGCTGCGAAAGTGGCTGCGCGACGAGCATATCGACGCCGTCGTCGACGCCACCCACCCTTTCGCGGCCACCATCACCGCGCATGCCGCCGAAGCCTGCGGCGAGTTGCACCTACCGTATCTGCTGCTGGCCCGCCCGGCTTGGGATCCCGGTGGCGCCGTTGTGGTGACCTCCGATGTGCAGGCAGCCGAAGTCGTTGCTCGTCAACAGTTCTCACGGGTATTTCTCACCACGGGCAGATCCGGTGTCGCGGCGTTCGCCGACAGCGATGCGTGGTTTTTGATCCGCGCAGTCACCGCGCCGAACCCAGATCTTTTGCCGCGTCGCCACCAGGTGGTGTTATCTCGCGGCCCATATCGCCACGACGGGGAATGCGCCCTGCTGCGCGAGCACCGTATCGACGCATTGGTGACCAAGAACAGCGGCGGTGAGATGACCCGGGCGAAGCTGGATGCCGCGGCGACACTTGACATCCCGGTCGTGATGGTGGGTCGCCCGCCGCTGCCGCCCGGAGTGGCGACGGCAGCCAGTGTCGACGAGGCGGTCGAATGGGTTGCTAGAAATGCGCCGATGGGTAACGGCGCGGGGTGAAGACCCGATCCGTCGAGCCGACCGAGTCCCACTGCGTCTGCGAGGATCCGACAATCAGCAGGCAGCGCATGTCGATATCGGCCGCGTCGAGCTCATCCAGCCGGACCACAGTCACCCGTTCGGCGGGCCCGGACACATCCCGCCCGATCACCACCGGGGTGCCCGGGTCACGATGGACCAGCAGCAGGTCCCGCATGGCGCCGACCTGCCAGGTCCGCGTCTTCGACGCCGGGTTGTAAATGGCCAGCACCAGGTCGGCGGCGGCCGCAGCGGCGATGCGCTCGGCGATCACACTCCACGGCTTGAGCCGGTCTGACAGCGAGATCACCGCGTAGTCGTGACCCAGCGGTGCGCCGACCCGGCTCGCGACGGCCTGCGCGGCGGTCATCGCTGGAACCACCCGCACCTGCACTTCGGGCCACTGTTTGGCCTCCTCGAGGACGGCGGTAGCCATGGCGAACACCCCGGGATCACCCGAGGACACCACGGCGACCGCGTGTCCGTGTTCGGCCAGCGCGCAGGCCAGCCGTGCCCGGGCGGGTTCGTCGGTGTTGTCGCTGGGGTGACGACGCTGACCGTCTCGGGCCGGGATGCGCTCGAGGTAGGGCCCGTAGCCGATCAGGTCGGTGGCGGCGGCCAGCTCACGTCGGCTTTCCGGTGTCATCCAGTCGCTGTGTCCCGGGCCCAGACCGACTACCGCCACGCCGGCGCGCCGGGTCGCCTGTGGCCGGCCTCCGGGCAGCAGCGCCAACGAAAAGTACGGCACGGTGGCGGCGTCGACGTCGGCCGCGGGCAGCACCCGCTGCGCGGCGGTGCTGGCCCGTTCCACATACAGTGCGCCGTCAAGCTGGCCGGCTGCCGAAAGCGCTTCCCGCACAGCCGGGTACGAGCGTCCCAGTTTGAGTATCACGGCGGCGTCGGCGTCGCCGAGCCGGCGAGCCAATTCCTCGGGCGGCAACGTTCCCGGCAGCACCGACAGCACCTCATCGCCGGCGACCAGCGGCGTCGCGATCGCCGCTGACGCCGCGCTGACCGACGTCACCCCCGGCACGATCACGGCGTCGAACCGCTGCGTCAGCCGGGTATGCAGATGCATGTACGAGCTGTAGAACAGCGGATCGCCCTCGGCGAGCAGTGCCACGTCACGGCCGGCGTCCAGATGCTCGGCGATGCGCTGTGTGGCTGCGGTGTAGAAGTCCTCCATTGCGCCGGCATAGCCGCCGGGATGGTCGGTTGCCTCGGTGGTGACCGGGTAGACCAGGTGCTCTTCGATCTGCCCGGGCCGCAGGTAGGGTTCGGCGATGCCGCGGGCGATGCTGCGCCCGTGCCGGGCGCTGTGGTAGGCCACCACATCGGCTTCGCCGATCACCCGGGCTGCCTTGACCGTCACCAGTTCTGGGTCGCCGGGCCCCAGCCCGACACCGAAAAGCGTTCCGCGACTGGTCATTCTGCGCTGGCCGCGATCGCGTTGACGGCCGCGGCGGCCATCGCACTGCCGCCGCGACGGCCCCGCACCACCAGATAGGACATCCCGCGCGGACGGTCGATGAGTTCCTGTTTGGACTGCGCCGAGCCGACGAAGCCGACCGGCCCCCCGAGCACCGCGGCCGGTGCCGGGTAGCCCTCGTCGACCAGTTCGAGCAGGCGGAACAACGCGGTGGGCGCATTGCCGGTGGCCACCACCGCTCCGCCCAGCCGATCCGCCCACAGCTGGACCCCGGCCGCCGAGCGGGTGGTGTGCAGCCGGTCCGCCAGCGCCGATGCCCGCGGATCGGCGACCAGCGAGACGATCTGGATGTCGGCGGGCAGCCGCGACACGGTGATGCCGGCTGCCACCATCGATGAATCGCAGAGCACCGGAGCGCCCCCCGCCAGGGCCGCGGCGGCGCGGGTGACGACATCGTCGGTGTAGGCGACATGCTCGGCGACGTCAACCTGGCCGCAGGTGTGGATCAGCCGGACCACCACGCGCTCGACGTCGGCCGGGAATCGGCTCAGGTCCGCTTCGGCGCGGATCGTCGCGAACGACTGCCGGTAGATCTCGGCGGCGTCGCGAAGGTAGTCGAGCACGTGCTCACCCTAAGACTTCAGTGGTTGGTATCCGTCCCGGGTAGCGACCAGCACCTCACCGGCCAGCGGGCTGCCGCAGGCGCGTTCGCATCCGACGAAGTGTCGGTGCACACCGGTGCCGGTGTGCAGCGATTGCGCGGCGTCGACGCGCACGTCGGCGATCGAGCGCGCACAGCCCGGGCTCCCGACGCATGCGCTGACCGCCAGCCAGGGCGAGTTGTCGTCGAAGACCAGACCCAGCGGGGCCAGCACGCGTAGCGCCGTATCGGCGACGCCGTCGTTCAGGTCACACACCAGCACCGACCGCCACGGCGTGATGACCAACGGCGCCTCGATCGCGGCCAGGTACTCTGCGACGCGTGCCGACAGCACACCCAGCGGCACCGCGGCGCCCAACGCGATCCGGCCGTCGTCCTGCTCGATCCAGCCCACCGGCGGCCGGGTGACCGGCGCGAAGCTGCCGCCCAGTTCGGCGCCGGGCCAGAGCCTGGCAGCATCGGCTAATTCACTTACCCGCCAAGCATTTCCGCGTGCCTCGACGAACCGCACCGCGACGCCGACCAAGGTCTCGACCACCTCGCGTGCCGTCAGCCGGACACCGGTGTCGCGCCCGGCTAGCAGCAATACGGTGTGGTCGTCGACCGCGTGCACACCGGCGTCGGCGCGCAGACCCGACACGTCGTCGCGACCGTCGTCGACACTGAACCAAAACCTGCCGCCCAGCTTCGTCAGCGCGGGCTCGGCCTGGATCGCCGCGTCCAGGTCGGCGACCCAGCCGCGCACGTCGATCCGGCCGCCGGCCCGACCGGACAACGGCGACGCGACGATGTTGCGGACCCGCTCATGCGTTGCCGACGGCAACAGTCCGGCCGCAGCGATCGCGTCGGCCACCGCCGCCACATCGGTGATCCCGCGGATCTGCAGATTGCCGCGCGCGGTCAGCTCCAGGGTTCCGGATCCCAGGCGATCCGACGTGTCGGCCAGGGCCGCTAGCTGGGCCGCAGGGAGGACGCCGCCGGGCAGTCGGATGCGGGCCAGCGCGCCGTCGGCGGCCTGGTGCACCTGCAGCGCACCCGGGCAGGCGTCGTCGGAGCGGGCCCTGACCATCCGTTCACGGTACGGGTCTTTGAGCCGCAAAGAAGAACGTCTCGACTTCGGCTAACGTTGTTTAAGTATGAACGGCCGTCCCGCCAAGTGGTCGACGGTTTGCGCCGCGCTGCTGTCCGCCGCCGCGCTGCTTTCCGCAGCGCCAGCGTCAGCAGATCCAACCGACGATGCATTCGTTGCGGCTCTTGCCAAAGAGGGGATCGCCGTTGCTGATCGCGGCAACACGATTGCGCTGGCCCATACGGTGTGCGCCGGATTCGACAAAAACAACAAATCAAGCATTGTGGCGATGAAGCTGATGAAGGACACCGACCTCTCGCTGAAACAATCCAGCTACTTCATCGGCGTTTCTATCTCTGCCTACTGCCCGCAGTACAGCGGGCTAACCGACAATTCGGCGAACTGGCTCTACCCAGGGCCCGTTTATGTGGGGTAACCAGCGAGCGTCGCCTGGCGTCGTATCGATAAGCCGAGGCCGACGGCGTAACGTGCTGGCCAGCGAGAGGGCCGGGTGGTTGCCATGACGCACAAGCGGTCTCTGAAGGTCGCGATAATCGGCGCCGGGATGTCGGGCATCTGCATGGCGGTCAAGCTGCAAGACGTCGGCATTGGCACATTCACGATTTTCGAAAAAGCCGACGACGTCGGAGGCACCTGGCGCGACAACACCTATCCGGGTCTTACCTGTGATGTCCCATCGCGCTATTACTCCTACTCGTTTCGACCGAATCCGAAGTGGTCGCATCTATTGCCGCCGGGTCCGGAGATACTGGCGTATTTCCACCAAGTGGCCGACGAACGCGGCATTCGCCCTCACATCCGGTTCGGCAGCAACGTGACCGCGGCCCGCTATGACGACGGAAAGTGGCAGCTCATCACGCCCGACGGCGAGGAAACGTTCGACGTCCTCGTCACAGCCACCGGAGTCCTCCGGGTACCTCGTTATCCAGACATCCCTGGACGGGACACGTTCGCCGGACCCGCGTTCCATTCCGCGCGCTGGGACCACTCGGTCTCCCTGCCGGACAAGAGGATCGGATTGATTGGGACCGGCTCAACCGGCGTGCAGATCACCGCGGAGCTCGGCGGCAAGGTGCGCCAACTGAAAATCTTCCAGCGCACTGCACAGTGGATTTTTCCGATGCCTAACGTGCGTTACTCGCGGCTGACCAAGGGTGTGTTGTCGCGGTGGCCGAGGTTGAACGCGCTGAGCTACTGGTTCTGGGGGATTATTTTCGCGCGCATAATCGGCCGCGCGCCGATTCGTCCGGGATTCCCGCGCCGTCTGGTCCAGGCCGAATGCCGATGGAACCTGCGCCTCTCGGTGCGCGACCCGGAATTGCGGGCCAAGCTCACCCCGAAGGATCAGCCGATGTGCAAGCGGCAGGTGATGGCCGGGCATTTCTACCGCTCCGTGCAACAGCCTGGAGTCGAGGTGATCACCGACCCGATCGACCACATCGAGCCCCGCGGAATTGTCACCGCCGACGGCACTCTGCACGAACTGGACCTGTTGGTCTATGCCACCGGGTTCGACGCGCGGGCCTATGTACGCCCACTGGAGGTGATCGGAGAGGGCGGGGTCAATTTGGACGAGGCCTGGGCCGACGGCCCGATGGCGTACCGGTCGGTCGCGGTGCCCGGGTTCCCCAATCTCTTCATGCTGATGGGCCCGCACTCGCCGATCGGAAATCAATCCCTGGTGCCGGTTGCCGAGGACCAGGCTGACTATGCGATGTGGTGGATCAAGCAGCTTCGTGACGGTGCCGTATGGGCCGCCGCGCCGACCGAAGCAGCAACCAAGGAATACAACGAGAGCATGAAAGACGCAATGCCGCAGACGATCTGGGTTACCGGCTGCAGCAGTTGGTACCTCGGCAAGGATGGACTGCCCGAGCTGTTCCCCTGGACACCGGAGACCCATCGCCAACTCTTGCGTCAACCCGTGCTTGCCGACTTCGACGTGCGCACGGATTGAGAATCAGGATGTACCCGTGCGCCGGGCATAAGCCGTGCGCTTGTCGACCTCGACGTCGCTGGTGAATACGGCGCCCGAACCCATTGCGCGTGCCATCGCTTCCGTCGCACGCAGCGGCATCAAACGCTGGACGGCCAGCATCCTGCCGAACGAACGGGGAACGAATACACGTGGTTTCGGTTTGACGATCACCTTGGCGACCGCCCGGGCGACGTCGTCCGGCTCGGCATTCTTGAACCCCTTCACATGCCCGGCACCGGCGATCATCTCGGTGTTGGTCAGGGTCGGCAGAATGGCCGAGAAGTGCACACCACTCCCGCGGTTCTCCATGCGAACGGTGTCGGTGTATCCGAGCACGGCATGCTTTGTGGCGCAATAGGTTGCGATGCCTTCGCTCGGCACCACGCTACCTACTGACGCGATGTTGATGATGTGACCGTGGCCGCGCGCCAGCATCCGCTGCGCCGCCAGCCTGGTGCCCAGGATCACGCCGTAAATGTTGACATCAAGCAGCCGCCGGGTGGTGGTGTCGGCCTCGTCAACCGCGCTGCCGACCGCGATCACGCCGGCGTTGTTCACCAACACATCGAGGGGCCCCAGCCTGTCTTCGACAGTGCCGAGAAAATCGGTGAAAGATCGCCGATCCGTCACGTCCAATCGGCGGCCAACCTCGAGGCCCAACCGGCTGCCCGCCTCCCTGACGGTCGACCTGTCGATATCGCCGATCGCGACCTTGGCGCCCAAACCATGCAGAAGCGTGGCGGTAGCCAGCCCGATCCCGCGCGCCCCACCGGTGATGGCAATGACCTTCTCTGCAACAGACACGCGCTTCATCGCTCAGTGCTCCTTTTGGTCCGGTTAAAGCGTAGGCGTCCGACGCCCCCGAAGCGGTGCCGAGGCTGAGCGCCAAGCTCCGTTGGGGTACGAATGACGGGTGGCCGAGCCGACCATCTTGCTGGTGTCCACCTCCGACACCGACCTGATCACCGCCCGCGCCACCGGCGCCAACTACCGGTGGGCCAACCCCGCGCGGCTACTGCCCGGCGAACTCACCGAGTTGATGGACGCCGTCGACATGGTCGTGGTCCGCATCCTGGGCGGCTACCGCGCCTGGCAGGACGGCATCGACACGGTGCTGGCCAGCGGTATCCCCGCTGTCGTGGTCAGCGGCGAACAATCGCCCGATGCCGATCTGACCAAACGGTCGACCGTGCCTGCGGGCGTTGCGCTGCAAGCGCATATCTATCTGGCCCAGGGGGGTGTGTCCAACCTGCGCCAGTTGCACGCCTTCCTGTCGGACACCGTGCTGATGACCGGTTTCGGGTTCACCGAGCCGGTCAGTACTCCCACCTGGGGTGTGCTGGAGCGGCCGGACTCCGAAGGCAGCGGGCCGACCATTGGGGTGCTGTACTACCGGGCGCAGCATCTGGCCGGCAACACCGGCTACGTCGAAGCGCTGTGCCAGGCGATCGAAGCCGCCGGCGGGCGGCCGCTGCCGCTGTACTGCGCGTCGCTGCGGACCGCCGAACCGGACATGCTGCACACGCTCGGGCAGGCCGACGCGATGGTGGTCACCGTATTGGCCGCTGGCGGCCTCACACCCGCTGCGGTGGCGGCTGGAGGTGTCGATGACAGCTGGAACGTCGAACACCTCGCCGCGCTGGACATCCCGATCCTGCAGGGGCTGTGCCTGACCAGTTCCCGCACGCAGTGGTGCGACAACGACGACGGGCTCAGCCCACTCGATGTCGCCAGCCAGGTTGCGGTTCCCGAGTTCGACGGACGCATCATCACGGTTCCGTTCTCGTTCAAGGAGATTGACGACGAGGGGCTGATCTCCTACGTCGCGGATCCGGAGCGCTGCGCGCGGGTCGCCGGCCTGGCGGTCGCCCACGCCCGGCTGCGGCACGTCGCACCTGTCGACAAGCGGGTGGCTGTGGTGTTCTCTGCCTACCCGACGAAGCACTCCCGGATCGGCAACGCGGTCGGCTTGGACACCCCGGCCAGCGCGGTGGCGCTGCTGAGGGCGATGCGCGACCGTGGCTATCAGCTGGGCGAGTTACCCGGCGTCGAATCCGCCGATGGCGATGCGCTGATCCACGCGCTGATCGAACGCGGTGGACAGGATCCCGAGTGGCTGACCGACGGTCAGTTAGCCGGCAACCCGATCCGGGTGTCCGCCAACGACTATCGGGCATGGTTCGCCACCCTGCCCGCCGAATTGGCCGACGCCGTGCGGGCGCATTGGGGCCCTCCGCCGGGGGAGCTGTTCGTCGACCGCTCCAACGATCCGGACGGCGAAATCATCATCGCCGCAATGCAGGCCGAAAACTTGGTGCTGATGGTGCAGCCGCCGCGGGGCTTCGGGGAGAACCCGGTCGCGATCTACCACGACCCGGATCTGCCGCCCAGCCACCACTACCTGGCCGCCTACCAGTGGCTGGGGCGTGGATTCAGCAACAGCTTTGATGCCGATGCCGTCGTGCATCTCGGCAAGCACGGCAACCTCGAATGGCTGCCCGGCAAAACGCTGGGCATGTCGGCGGCCTGCGGGTCCGATGCCGCCTTGGGCGATCTGCCGCTGATCTATCCGTTTTTGGTCAACGACCCAGGTGAGGGCACCCAAGCCAAGCGGCGCGCCCACGCCGTGCTCGTCGACCACCTGATCCCGCCGATGGCACGTGCCGAAACTTACGGGGATATCGCTCGTTTGGAGCAACTGCTCGACGAACACGCCAGCGTCGCCGCGCTCGACCCCGGCAAGCTGCCCGCCATCCGGCAGCAGATCTGGACGCTGATCCGGGCGGCCAAGATGGACCACGATCTGGGACTTGCCGAGCGGCCGGAAGACGATTCGTTCGACGACATGCTGCTACACGTCGACGGATGGTTGTGCGAAATCAAGGACGTTCAGATCCGCGACGGCCTGCACATCCTCGCCGAGGTCCCACAAGGCGAGCAGGAACTGAACCTGGTGCTGGCGGTGCTGCGCGCCCGCCAACTCTTCGGCGGCGACCAGTCGGTGCCCGGTTTGCGTCAGGCACTTGGCCTGGCCGAGGACGGCACCGACGAGCGGCAATCGGTCGACGCGGCCGAAGACCAGGCGCGTCAGCTGGTCGCGGCGCTGCAGGCCAGGGGTTGGGACCCGGCCGCCGCCGTGCGTCTCAGCGACGATCCCGCCGTCACCTCGGTATTGCGATTCGCCGCCACCGAGGTGGTGCCCCGGCTGGCCGGCACCGCAGGCGAGATCGACCAAATACTGCGGGCATTGGACGGCCGTTTCATCGCCGCCGGACCATCGGGCTCGCCGCTGCGCGGGTTGGTCAATGTGCTGCCCACCGGACGCAACTTCTATTCCGTTGACCCGAAAGCGGTGCCGTCGTGGCTGGCCTGGGAAACCGGTGTGGCCATGGCGGATTCACTGCTGGCCCGGTACCGCGACGACTACGGAACCTGGCCGCAGTCGGTCGGCCTGTCGGTGTGGGGCACCTCGGCGATGCGCACATCCGGTGACGACATCGCTGAAGTCCTTGCGCTGCTGGGTGTTCGACCCGTCTGGGACGATGCCTCGCGACGTGTCGTCGACCTGGCGCCGATCCCGCTGACCGAGCTGGGTCGGCCCCGCATCGACGTCACGGTGCGCATCTCGGGATTTTTCCGTGACGCGTTCCCGCACGTGGTGACGATGCTCGACGACGCGGTGCGGTTGATCGCCGACCTCGACGAGTCGGCCGACGACAATTACGTGCGCGCGCACGCCCAAACAGACCTGGCGCAGCACGGCGACCAACGTCGAGCCACCACAAGGATTTTCGGATCCAAGCCGGGCACCTACGGCGCCGGGCTGCTGCAGCTGATCGACAGCCGCAACTGGCGCGACGACGCCGACCTGGCACAGGTGTATACCGCCTGGGGCGGCTTCGCCTACGGGCGCGGCCTTGATGGCCGGGCCGCGACCGACGACATGAACCGGCAGTACCGGCGCATCGCGGTCGCCGCCAAAAACACCGACACCCGTGAGCACGACATTGCCGACTCCGACGACTACTTCCAATACCATGGCGGCATGGTGGCCACCGTGCGGGCGCTGACCGGACAGGCACCCGCCGCCTATATCGGCGACAACACGCGCCCCGACGCAGTCCGCACGCGCACGTTGTCCGAGGAGACCACCCGGGTCTTTCGCGCCCGTGTCGTCAACCCGCGCTGGATGACCGCGATGCGTCGGCACGGCTACAAGGGCGCATTCGAGATGGCCGCCACAGTCGACTACCTGTTCGGCTACGACGCCACCGCGGGGGTGATTGCTGACTGGATGTACGAGCAGCTCACCGAGTCCTATGTGCTGGATCTCGAGAACCGCAAGTTCATGACCGGGTCCAACCCGTGGGCGCTGCATGGGATGGCCGAACGGTTGCTGGAGGCCGTCAGCCGCGGGATGTGGGCCGACCCGCAACCGGCCACGCTCGACGCGCTGCGCCAGGTGCTGCTGGAAACCGAAGGCGACCTCGAAGGCCGTTAGACGACTCACACGAAGTCTGAGCCACCGTCCACGTTGACGGTTGCGCCGGTGACGTAGCCGTTGCGGCGGGACGCCAGGTACGCGGTAAGCGACGCGACCTCTTCGGGGAGTCCGGCGCGGCCGAGGTCGCAGGGCTGGTGAAAGTTGTTGTCGATCCATGTCATAACGTCACGTGGGTCGGTGGCGTCCAAGCCGTCCGCGGCGAGGATATCTTTGAGGTTCTCGGTGAAGCTGGCGGTCACGATGGTGCCTGGGCAGACGCAGTTAACCAGAATGTCGTCCTTGGCGAGGCTCTTGGACAAATTCTTGGTGACGCTGGCCAGCGCCGCCTTTGATGCCGTATAGGCGACAATGCGTGGGCTCTGCCGCTGAATAGAGTGCGCCGACAGCGTCACAATGCGGGCCCAGTCCGCGGACCGCAGCAGGGGCAAGGCGGCGCGGATCGATCGCACCGCCGACATCGTGCCGAGCGCAAACGTGGCGTCCCACTGGCCGTCGTCCATCTGCTCGAAATAACCGTCGCCCGGTCCAATGGTGTGGACCAGGCAATTGAGTTGTCCCCAACGCTCCGCGATCGCGGCAAAGCCGGCGGCGATCGACTCGGCGTCCGCCATGTCCACGCTGATCCCCACGGCGTCCGGCGCCCCGGCTCCGCGCAGCGACGTGACAGCGGCGTCGCGCGCTTCTTGGCCTCGCGCCATCACCGCCACGCTGGCCCCTTCGGCCGCAAGGGTTTCCGCGATGGCCAGTCCCATCCCTTTGCTGCCGCCCGTGACCACAGCTGTCGATCCGGCGAAGCCCAGATCCATGGTTATCTCCCTTAGTCGGTTGGAGTCACACGCCCAGCCCGCGCAGGACGAAATGCAGAATGCGTTTTCGAAGCTCGTCGCGGTCACATTCGCCCGTCGTCCATTGTCGGTCGATGCCGACCCACACCACGCCGTGGATGAATTGGGCGCCCGTGACCGGCTCGACGTCGCGAAACACCCCGCTGCGCAGTCCGCGCTGCAGCGCCTCGATGAGCGGTGTGAGCATCTCTGCGTATGCGGGCTGAATCAGGCCGGGGGAGGCGAACGTCTGCGACTGAGCCTCCAGCGACAGGCGCCGCAGATCGGATCCGATGTTCTCGTCGAATGCCAAATCGAGGCGTCCATCGATCCACGCCGTTACCGCCTCGATCTCCGTCGTGGCAGCGGCCATTCGGCGTCGGAGTCGTCGCTTCTCGACGCGCGCGGTCTCCAGAAACACCGCGGCAACCAGTTCGTCCTTGGATTCGAAATGCCGATAGAACGCCCGGGTGCTCAATCCCGCTCGTTCCAGGACCCCGGCAATGCTGAGCCCGCGAACACCCCGCTCTCGCAGCGTTGTTGACGCGGCGGCCAGAATCTCGCGGCGCACCGCGGGATCAGGACCCAGCTTGTCGCGTCGCCGCGCGCGAGGAGCGCTCGCGTCGTCAGCCAGTTGCGTCATAGCGGGCCAGGTAATCAGCGAATCGCTCACGAACGCTGTCGGGTGTCAGGCCGTAGTCGGCCAGGTCGTAGTCGTGTGCACCGCGCGACCCCGGTTGATGCGTCTCGGCCCACTGGTTGACGGACGCGGATGTCGCGTCGGTGAAGCTCAAACCCAGACGCTCGTAGCTGGTTTGCAGTGTGCCGACCGGATCGCTTTGCAGATCGGCGAACGAGACGTCGGCGAACCGGTGGTCGCCCGTCCGGCTGCGGAAATCCATTGCGCGGCGGACACCTTCAACCCAGCAGTCTGCTTGCTCAGCGCCAAGTTCCTTAGCGTCGTTGCGATCGCTGCTCCAGCTGCGCACGTACTGGATGAGGCTGCACACCGAGCCCATCACCTTAGCCGGATCGCGATGACTCCAAAGGAATTTGGCGTTCGGGTAGGCCTCGACAAGCGCGTCGAGGGCGAACATGTGCACGGGGGTCTTGAGGTGCCATAACACCGGTGGGCAATGCCACTGCAACAGCTTGAGCACCCGACGGTGAAACGTGTAGGTCTCGCGCATATCGCAGTCCATCACCCACGCCAGATACCCGGGCGCGCGCACGGCACCGTCGAAGTGGAAGGTACGGAAGCTCATTCCCATCAGGTCTTGGCATTCGGTCGGGGCCGTTGCCTCGGAGTTATACATCGTCTTCATCAACGGGAACATGTCGTCGAGCATCTTCAGCCCGGCCTCGGCCTGCGCGATACGTGGATCGGTTTCTTGGGTGGCGCTCTCCGGCGGTGGGGTGGGCGCCTGGGATTCCCACATCCGCAGGGATCGGAATTGCGGATCTGCCGCCACCAGTTGGCTCACCGCGGTGGTGCCAGTGCGGGGTAACCCGATCACGAAGACGGGACCGCCGATCACCTGATCGTGGATCTCGGGGTGCTGACGGTAGGTGTCCTCAACCTTGAGGCGCTGAATCAGGGCGTTGCTGACGGTGGCATGCTGGATGACGCGGCCCAAGTCGTTGAGGTCTGCCTCGGTATTCAGCGCTTCAACGATACGTTCGAGTCCCTCGCGATAGTAGGACGAACCGAAATCCTCGAGACCCGTTGCGGCGCAGGCGCCGGCCTCCAATTCGTCGGCATCGAACATCAGTGTCCGAACCTCTCGCGCACGGCGCGGCGTCGTGCCGCAAGGACGGACGACCGCTCTTCGGGAGTGACTCTGGTGGTGTCCGAAGGCAACTCCGCAGCGAGTTGCTCGAACGGCACGATTCGGGTGGTCGGTGTCGGCGCGGTCTTGGTGCGCACGCAGCGCAGGATAATCGGACCGTTGCTATGGCCGGCGGTGTCGAGCCAGTTCGCGACCCCAGGGTCACCCTCGCACAGCACAACTCGCACCAGGCCGTCGGAATCCACCGCTACTTGATGAGCGTTCAGGCTGGATTGATGACGCCCATAGTGAATGGTTTCCCACCACGGGTTGCCGATGGAGAAGCTCCAGTAGATTCCTTCGGGTGGTTCAACTTCGACGATGAGGGCCTCGTCGGGGCGCAGCTCCCACCGACCGATCACCGGCCTGTTCTCTGCGGCCGCGCCCATGTCAGTGCGGTCGATCGGTGGCAGGAAACCGTTTAGCGGCGCCGCGGCCCCGAATTTCAAAAAGAATGCCAGGTTGTCATGGACGAAGTCGCCGAGGGCGACGAGTTGACGCGACACCGCCACCTCCCGATCCACCGAGCCGCCGTCGGCTGCCGCCGCGTCGCCGAGTCGTTCGATGCGCAGCGACGAAGCCATCTCGGTGTCCCAGTCGTAGAAGAAGTGCCGCACCGTCAGCGTGGGATGGTCGCCGTCAATCCGCATCCAATTTCCGGCTCGCTCGTCGGCCGACAAGACCACCTCGAAGTTCCCGTCGGCATCCACCTCGAGTTCGTCGACGAGTTCGTTGGCCGTCGCCACGATTCCGTTCATCGTTTGCAGCCCGACGTAGCGGGCGGTCCCGCGATTGCCGAACAGTCGGTAACTCTCCCCGCCGCGCAGCACCGCCCGGGTGTAAATGCAGTCCGGGCATTCCATTCCCCAGGTCACAAGGTCGTCGGTACGGGTCGGTTGGACGCACAGGATCGGATCGGGATCAAACCGCAACACTTCGTCGATACCCGCGGCGAGCAGCACGAGCAGGTGCCGCATGCCCGCAGCGAGATCGACCCGATTTTGGCTCGCCGGATCGGATTCCACGACCTCCGCCGCCCCGCGAAGCCGGTCCAACAGATACGACCAGGCCCGTGGCAACTCGAGGGTGTCGCCGTTGCCGGACAAGGCCGACTCGGCTATCGAGAACGGCAACCACGCCATCGGCCGCGTCGGATCGGTCACATTTCCCTCGCTTCGCCAAACGCTTAAGTGAAAACAATATTTTCACTTAACGAGTGAGGAAGTCAACGTCGAGTTTGCTCACCGGGGTAGGGTTGCGCTGTGTCACCGACTTTTGCCGACGTCGCCAAGGCGCAGTACGTCCTGCTGACGACTTTCACCAAGGACGGCCGGCCCAAGCCGACTCCGGTCTGGGCCGCTTCCGACGGTGACCGGCTGCTGGTCATCAGCGAGGAGAAGGCGTGGAAGGTCAAGCGGATCCGCAACACCCCGCGGGTGACGTTGGCCGTCTGCGATATCCGCGGCCACGCGAAAAGCGATGCCATCGAGGCGACCGCGGCGATCCTCGACAAATCGCACACTGGCGCTGTTTACGACGCCATCGGCCGGGAGTACGGCCTCATCGGTCGGGTGTTCAACCTTTTCAGCAAACTGCGCGGCGGCATGCAGAACAACGTCGGCCTGGAACTTCGCCCGGCCGGGTAGCGGCGCATGGCTTGACTTACGTCAAGGGCGCGCGCCACGGTGTCGTGCGCGTCTTGATGTGCCATGAATACGCGGGAGCGATGGCGTAGCCACAGGCGGCCGCGCACAGCAGCGTCCACGTGACTGCGGCCGGATAGCCAGCTATCACGCGTGAAGCTACAACAGAGCTAAGACAACCCAAGTCGATGGTGATGGCGGCGATGTAGATGTTGGCGGTGACGGTCGAGCGTGGGTCGCGCCGCACCACCCACAGCAGTCTCAAGACAGGGATTAATAGATAACTTGCACTGGTGCATAGCGCCAGCCAATAAAGAGTCATCCACCCCGTTACGGGAGCCCGGAAAAGATCCGGCCAATGCTTCCCGGGTGTGGCAACGATGAATAGCCCGATAAGCAGCGGCAGCGCGATCGCGATAGGGGCCTCCAGGCGGCGGCGCAAGAACCGTTCCGGGTCATCAAGGTTGGTTCGCTTCGCCAGCGTCTGGGCGAGTGTGACGAGCCCGGCCAGATAGGCTAGGTGGCCCAGCAGGTCCTCGATATTCCACAGCCCGGTGAGATCGTGTAAGGGTGCGGACAATGTAAGGGACAGCGCGGGATTCATCAGGAGGACGCAGGCGAACATTGACGCCGCGGTGATGCTGCTACCCAGCTCCCACCGACAATTCCATGCATCACGCCGCACCCATACGCAGTAGCCAGTGATTATGACGGCGGCTATGGTGGCGGCGGCGATCATCTTGATGCAAACCGTCTAAAGGGCCGGCACGTCGGTACGCGGATCGGCATTCCGGAGCTTGCTGGGGCCGGTCACGACCTCCGTGTGAGTTGTGCTCCGTCCAAAATTGGGCTCCGAGCCTACAAAGTCACTCACCGCCTCAGCGGCAACCAGGTTGAAGCGGGTCAATAGCCCAATGGGGTTCAGGTCGAAGTGCTTCGCCACCCGTATGACGTTGTCAGCCGTGATCAGGCGACCTTCGTGCCACGCTTTGGTGTAGCCCGACCGACTCAAGCCGAACGCGTCGTAGATTTCGGTGGAACTCAGCCGGCGACCCACCAGGTACATGATGACGACCGCCGGATCCCTGTCGACGTCCTCCATGGTGGGGACAATAGTGCCGCAATCGGGACCAACACAATACGAAACATGGATGAGATGTCCATATCTAGTACCCATGGTCTACTTTTCTGACATAAAGTGTCTCTTTAAGAGCACATTTTGCGGAGACGGTGGGCCGAGCGGTGGCGGCCCATCGACAGCCTGGGAGGTCTGACGTCCGGTGCAAACCGAAAGCCAGCTGAAGTGGCCGATAGTGGCTCGCGACGACGAGTTTCGTCGCGCGTTGGCGGCACTCGACGGCACCACGGAGTGTCACGGCGTCGCGCTGGTCGGTGACAGCGGCGTTGGCAAATCGACACTGGCTCGCGCCCTCGCCAAGGCTATCGAGTCCCGTGGGCGGACGGTGCGGTTTGTGCTGGGCACTCAAACGGGTTGTGCCGTGCCACTCGGGGCCTTCTCTCGGTCGGTGACTGTTAACGCAGCACACGGGCCAGCTGCGATGCTGGCCGCCGCCCATAAGACTCTGGAGCAGGAGGGCGACCTCGTCGTCGTCGATGACGCTCAGTTGCTCGACCCATTGTCGGCCACATTGGTTCACCAGCTGGCGGCGAACGGCAGTGCGCGATTGGTCGTGGCAATCCGGTCGGGAGAACCCGTACCCGACGCGGTGGCCTCGCTGTGGAAAGAGCGGCTGTTGCTCACTTTGCATATAGACCCGTTCACCGGCGAGCAGACCGGCGAACTCGCCCGTCGGGTGCTCGGCGGTGTAGTGGCGCCCCGACTGGTCGACGAGTTACACCGCCGGAGCGGTGGAAATCTGCTGCTGCTGCGTGGCTTGCTGAGCGCAGGTCGGGAAAATGGGGTCCTGGTTCACACCGAAGACGGCTGGCAACTCCGAGGCCCACTGCACCCGGACCGAGAATTCTACGACCTTTTGGAGTTTCGACTGCGGTCCCTTGCTCCAGAAGAATTGGAAGCAGTAGAGCTGTTGGCGGCTGGGGAGTTGCTGGACTGGGAGGTCCTGCGCGGACTTTGCGACGCCGACGCGGCGGCACGACTCGAGCAGCGCGGCATGATCCAATTGGTTGCCGACGGATCCACCCTGGTGGCCCAGCTCAATCATCCCGTCATCGGCGAAGCGGCACTCCGACTCGCGGGGGTGGTGCGCACACGGCAACTCAATGGTCTACTGGCGCAAGCTCTTCGGCAGCACGCGCTGGAGGGACGACGGTCACGGCTGCCCGACGTGCGCGGTCAGATCCGGTTGGCACAGTTCATGATGCGTAGCGACCTGCCGCCGGACCTCGATGTGATTATCGATGCGGCGGCAAACGCAATGGCAATGTCGGATATTGGTGAAGGCGAAGAACTGTCGCGCTTTGCGTTCGACCGCGGCGGTGGATTGCCGGCCGCGATCCTGCTCGCCGACGCGATGAGTTGGCAGGGGCGCGGCGACGAGGTCGAGGCCGTCCTAGGCGAGTGCGATCTCGAGGATGCCAATGAGTTACTGGCCGCCCGGTGGGGCTGTCAGCGCGCGCTAAACCTGTTTTTTGGGTGCGGGCAGACGACGAAGGCACAGCAGGTACTCGCCGGCGTTAAGGATCGTGTCGATTCCGAGTCGATGGTCGGCCTCATCACAGCGGTCGAGGTGACCATTGCGTGCTTCTCCGGTGACCTTCCCACCGCTATCGAGGCGGGGCTAACGCTGTGTGCGTCGGATGTGCCGCCGTTGGCGACGGTGTGGGCCGCCGCGTCGACGTGTTGGGCGCTGGCGCTGTCTGGGCAGTTCGGCGAACTTCACCACACAGCTGATCGGGGACTGCGAGCGGCTTCGCTTGCTCAACCGGGAGTCGTGCCTTTTGTCATTGGGTTGGCCGAGGTCACGGCGTTGACGGCGGTCGGTGACCTGTCCGCGGCCGAGCGGGTTTGGCAACGCTACGCCGCGATGGCTGCGGGTGCACATGAAGCAGATGCACTCGTGCACGCGATGCTCGGACTTGTGGAGCTCGCTCGCGGTGCGCTGCCAGCTGCCTGTATTGCGTTCCACGACTCGATCTCGGCGATGTCGCGTGGTTTCCCGTCGGGCTGGTTGATGCTGGTAGCGGCATGGGCCGCACAGGTCGAGGGCCGCCGCGGAAACGCTGAGGCGGCCGCTGCCGCGCTCCGCAGGTCGGAAGAAGCCTATGGACCGCAGGCCGCCCTGTTCTTGCCTGAACTCGAGCTTGCCCGGGCCTGGGAGCGGGCTGCCGCCGGCCAGACCTCGACCGCTCGAATGCATGCTGCGCGTGCCGCGCAGATCGCACGTCGGTCCGGGATGCACGCGGTGGAGATGCGCGCTCTGCACACAACCGTCCGGTTCGGCGATCGTGCGCAGGCCGGCCGGCTGCAGGGGCTAGCAAAAACCCTCAACACACGCATGTCGGAGACGGTTGCTGCGCATGCGCATGGGCTGGTGGTCCATGACGGCGTTTTGCTCGACGCCGCGGCTGATCGGTTTGCCGAGATGGGCGCGTTGGGCCTTGCTGCCGACGCGGCAGCGCAAGCAGCGCGCGTGCACGCGCGCACTGGCAACCGCGGCAAGGAGCTGGCGGCGTCGACCCGAGCGTATTGGCTGGCCAGCAAATGGGAAATACGAACGCCGGCAGTTAATGCCGCGGCACGGCCCCTGCCGATCACCGATCGCGAACGCGAAGTCGCGATGCTTGTCGCCGGTGGTTTATCCAACCGTCAGATCGCCGATCGGTTGTACTTATCGGTGCGAACCGTGGATGGGCATTTGTATCGTACTTTCGCCAAACTCGGGATCGAGCGCCGCGACGAGCTCGTACACCTAGTCAATGGGGCGCGGTCAACGACCTCGAGCAGTGGCTAGCTGTTTCGCAGGTGTTCGCCGAAGAACGTGAAGACCCGCGCCCACGCATCCTCGGTGGCGGCCTGGTTGTAGCCGAATCCAGTAATCCGCAGCAGTGGCTGCGCGGGAAGCTTGTTGGCGAAGCTGTGGCCGGCGTGCGGGTAGACCTTGACGTCGTTGGTGATGCCTTTTTGGTCGAGAACCTGCTGGAGTTTTTCGGGCGCCCCTTTGCCGCCCGGGTCACGGGCGCCGAAGCTGGCCACCACCGGGCATGCCCCGTCCACGGTTTCGCTGAGCTCGCGCGGCAGCGGAGTGCCGTAGAACGGTGCCGAGGCACTAAAGCCCTTGGGCGACATGACTAACGCGAACCGGCCCCCCATGCAGAACCCCGCGACGCCGACTCGGCCGGTGCATTGTGGCAGGGCTTGCAGGTGGTCGCGGGCAGCCAGCACGTCATCGAGTGCCGGCCCCCGCTTGCTCGAGAGATCGCGCATGACTTTGATGACGCACCGCGCCCAGCCGCCGCGGGCGAACAAGTTCGGGGTCAGCGCGATATATCCCGCTCGAGCGATCCGGGCGTTGATCGACTCTTTGTCCGATCCGTAGCCGATCGCGTCGTGGATTACCACCACGCCCGGCCAGGGCCCTTGGCCCTCGGGAATATCGAGCAGCGCATCGATGGGGCCGGCCGGGGTATCGATCTCGATTGTCGTCACGTCAGCCATCTAACCGTGCGGCAGCGACTCGCGGAACTTGAGCGGGCGCCCACGACGTTGCCATCTCATGGTGTCGCGACTGTTTCTGGTCTACGTCATCGTCGAGCTCGCGGTGGTGGTGGCGCTGGCGACGACGATCGGGCTGGGCTGGACTCTCTTGCTGTTGCTGGCCGCGTTTGTCGCTGGAATGGCGTTGGCGGGTTCGCAACTCAAGCGCCAGCTCACGCGGTTGCGATCCGGGCTGACTACGGGGCAGTCGCGGTTGGCCACCGACGGCGCGCTGGTCGCGCTGGGCACCCTGCTCGTTGCGGTTCCCGGGCTGGTCAGCAGCGCCGTCGGGATCTTGCTGCTGTTACCGCCGACCCGGGCCGCCGCCCGCCCGGTGCTGACTGCGATGGCCCTTCGCGGCATCGGCCGACGTGCGCCGCTGATCACCGTCACCACGGTCGGCGCGGATCGATACGCGTCAGCGTCCCGACCCCGTCCGGATTACATCGACGGCGAGGTCTTAGACGTCACTGACGTCACTGACGTGACAGTGGTCGACCCGCCGGCCTTGCCGCCGCGGTCTGATTGCCCGGCTCCTCCTCGGCCCGATGCACGGCCCGCATCGTCGCCGGGCGGGCCCGAGTAGATCCATCCCCGCCCCGTAGGTTTGCTGCGTGCCTCATGCCCCCACAACGCTGTTGGTCAACGGCCGGGTTCACAGCCCGACCAATCCCGACGCGACCGCGATGGCGGTCCGCGACGGTGTCGTGGTGTGGCTGGGCAGCGACGACGTTGGTCGAGGCCAGTTCCAGGGTGCCGAGCTGGTCGATCTCGACGGTGGCTTCGTCGCGCCTGGCTTTGTCGACAGCCACATCCACCTCACCGCCACGGGCCTGACGCTGACCGGGCTCGATTTGCGGGCCTCGACGTCGCGTCGGCATTGCCTGCGGCTGATCGGCGACTATGCGGCCGCCCACCCCCGGCAGCCGGTCTGGGGTCACGGCTGGGACGAATCCGCATGGCCGGAGAATGCCGCGCCGAGCACCGCGGACCTAGACGCGGTGTTGGGTGGCCGGCCCGCCTATCTGGCCCGGGTCGATGTGCACTCGGCGCTGGCCTCGACCGGTCTACGCGAGCGGGTGCCGGGACTCGCGTCGGCGACCGGATTCGCCGAACAGCAACCCTTGGTCGGCGACGCCCATCACCTGGTCCGCGCCGCCGCGCGCGACCTATTGACGGATGCCCAGGGCGCCGAAGCGCGTACGGCCGCACTGGACGCCGCCGCCGCTAGCGGGATCGTTGCGGTACACGAATGCGCCGGCCCCGAAATCGGCGGGCTCGGCGACTGGCGGCAACTGCGTGCCGTCAACCACGGCGTCCAGGTGACCGGGTACTGGGGTGTGGCGGTGACCAGCCCCGCGCAGGCACGCGCGCTCGTCGCGGACACCGGTGCAGCCGGGCTTGCCGGTGACCTCTTCGTCGACGGCGCCCTGGGCTCACGCACCGCCTGGCTGCATGAGCCCTATGCTGATGCCCCGGACCGGGTTGGGACCTGCTACGTGGATCCCGAGGTCGTCACCGCGCATGTAAAAGCGTGCACTGAGGCCGGCGTGACGGCGGGTTTCCACGTCATCGGCGACGCCGCGGTCTCGGCTGTCGTCGCCGCTTTTGAGCGCGTCGTCCAAGACCTCGGCGTGGTCGCGGTGGCCCGCTGCGGGCACCGCTTGGAGCACCTGGAGATGGTCACCGCAGATCAGGCAGCCAAGCTGGGTGCGTGGGGTGTCATGGCCAGCATGCAGCCCAATTTCGACGCACTCTGGGGCGGCCAGGATGGCATGTACGCCCGTCGTCTCGGAGCCGACCGAGCAGGGGCTCTCAACCCGTTTGCGCTGTTAGCATCCCAAGGCGTGGCCCTCGCGTTCGGATCCGACGCCCCGGTGACCGGCCTCGACCCCTGGGCGACCGTCCGCGCCGCGGCCAATCACCACACGCCGGGCAGCTCGGTCTCGGTGCGAGCGGCCTTCGCCGCGGCGACCCGCGGTGGCTGGCGGGCCGGCGGTGTGAAGGACGGGCTGATGGGCACCCTGGTCCCCGGCGCGCCGGCGTCCTACGCCGTCTGGGACGTCGCCGACCTCAGCGAGATCGAAGCCAGCGCGCCAAGTGACGCCGTTCGGCGGTGGTCTACCGATCCGCGGTCGAGGGTGCCCGGACTGCCGCGTCTGGGCCCGACCGACACGTTGCCCCGTTGTCGGCAAACCGTGCACAGGGGCGCAGTCATCCATGGCTAGGGGCATCAGGCGGTTCGACCGCTGGATGCGGCCCGGGGAGGACACCGAGGTCATCCCGGTGGTGCATGACGACGCCACCGGCGATGACGACCACGATCAAGACGATCAGGACGATCAGCATGCCGACCTCGAGCCGCAGGACGCCGACACCGACCGCGAGCCAGAGCACGGCGATGATCGGCTTGCGAGGTTCGGCAACCGCGCCCGTGAAGTCGGGACCTATGTAGGGCAGCGACTGATCCAGCTCAGCGCCGCGCTGCTGATCTGGCTCGGCAACGAGCTGCGAAAGCGGCTACCGCAGTTGGCCAGGGCCTTGCGGCCGCGCCTGACGCGCCTCGGCGCGGCAAGCCTTGGCGGCTTGCTGCTCTGGTCGAGCTATCCAGGGTTCAACTGGTGGTGGGCCGCCATCATCGCATTCGCGGTGCTGGCCTGGGTGCTGACCCGCCCGGCCACCACACCGCTGGGCGGCTTCGGCTACGGCTTCCTGTTCGGCTTGGCGTTCTACCTGCCGTTGATCCACTGGGTCAGCATCCTGGTGGGCGTCGTACCCCTGCTGGCGCTGGTGCTGGTATGCGCGCTGTTTCCGGGGATTTTCGGTCTGCTGGCCGTCGTGGTGCGGCAGCTTCCCGGCTGGCCGATCTGGTTCGCGGTGTTGTGGGCGGCCCAGGAGTGGTTGAAGTGCACGGTCCCATTCGGCGGATTTCCCTGGGGCGTGGTGGCCGCCGGCCAGGTCGATGGCCCATTTCTGCCGCTGGTCCGGCTGGGCAGCGTTCCGCTGCTGTCGTTGGCGATCGTGTTGGTCGGTTGCAGCGCCACCGCGATCGCATTGGAGATCGCGTCGTGGCTGCCGGCGTCCCGCCAGCCGCGCACGGTTGACCGGCCGCCAGCGGTGGTGCTGCCGGCGATCTGCATCTGCCTGGTGTTTTTCGCCACCGCGGCCATCTGGCCGCAAGTACGCCATTCCGGCACCGGATCGGGGAACGAACCCGTCGTCACCGCCGCAGTGGTCCAGGGCAACGTGCCCCGGCTCGGCCTGGAGTTCAACGCGCAACGTCTTGCGGTGCTGGGCAACGACGTCGGGGAGACCCGCCACCTGGCAGACGACGTGCATGCCGGGCGTGCGCCCCAACCCGACTTCGTCGTCTGGCCCGAGGACGCCTCGGAAGTCGATCCGCTGACCAACCCGGACGCGGCGCAGCAGGTCTCGGTGGCCGTTGAGGCGATCGGCGCGCCGATTCTGGTCGGTACGGTGCTCGACGTCGCGGGCCGGCCGCCGGACGCCCCGGCGCAGACCAACACGGTGATCGTCTGGAATCCGAAGACGGGACCAGGCGACCGCCACGACAAGCGGATCGTGCAGCCGTTCGGGGAATACCTGCCCTGGCGTGGTTTCTTCCGCCATCTGTCCGGGCTCGCCGACTTGGCGGGCTATATCGTCCCGGGCAACGGCACCGGGGTGGTGCATGCCGCGGGTGTTCCGGTCGGGGTCGCAACCTGCTGGGAAGTGATATTCGACCGCGCGCTGCGAGACTCGGTCCGCAACGGCGCTGAGGTGCTCGCGGTGCCCGCCAACAACGCCAACTTCAACCAGACCATGAGTGAGCAGCAGCTGGCCTTCTCGAAGGTTCGCGCGGTCGAGCTCGACCGCTACGCCGTCGTGGCCAGCAACGTGGGAATCTCCGCCCTGCTCACGCCCGATGGCCGCGAGCTGGGCCGGACGGGGTTCTTCGAGCCGGCCTACCTGGACAACCAGGTGCGCCGCAAAACAACGCTGACGCCGGCAGCCAAATGGGGCCCGATCGTGCAGGGAAGCCTGGTCGTGGCCGCTGTCGCGATCCTTCTCGCTGCAATGCTGCACAATGGATGGTTCACGGATATGAACCGTCGTCTGTCGGAGCTGGCGAAGAACGTCAGCGCAGCGAAGGAGAAATCCGACGACGAGCCGTCCGGCGACGATGAAGTAGCCGACGAAAACGACGTAGACGGCACATTAGCCGACCCCGAGCTTGTCGAGGACGGCGAGGACACCGCGCTCGACGAGAGCGCCCAACACTCAGCCCCCATACTTGACCAGCGGAAAGAAAAAGGAGACACATGACCACCGGCGATCCGGTGTCGCGGGTTGCGGGCGATCGCCCTACCCAGCGCACCCTGGTGATCATCCCCACCTATAACGAGCGGGAGAATCTCCCGCTGATCCTGCAGCGCCTCCAACAGGCCCGTCCTGACGTGCACGTGCTGATCGTCGACGACAACAGCCCCGACGGCACCGGACAGCTCGCCGACGAGCTGGCCTCGGCCGACCCCGGCCCGATCCATGTCATGCACCGCACCGTCAAGGATGGTCTGGGTGCGGCATACCTGGCGGGCTTCGCCTGGGGGCTGAGTCGGAACTACTCGACGCTGGTGGAGATGGACGCCGACGGTAGTCACGCGCCCGAACAGCTGCACCTACTGCTGGACGCGGTCGATGCCGGAGCCGATGTGGCCATCGGTTCGCGCTACGTCGACGGCGGGGACGTGCAGAACTGGCCGTGGCGGCGCTGGGCGCTGTCCTGGACGGCCAATACGTATGCGCGGTTGGCACTGGGCATTGGCATACATGACATCACCGCCGGCTACCGCGCCTACCGTCGGGAAGTTCTGCAAAAGATCGACCTGGACGCCGTCGATTCCAAGGGTTACTGCTTCCAGATCGATCTGACCTGGCGTGCGATCAACAACGGCTTCGTGGTTGTCGAGGTGCCGATCACGTTCACCGAGCGTGAGCTCGGAGTCTCCAAGATGAGCGGATCCAACATCCGCGAAGCGCTGTTCAAAGTCGCGCAATGGGGAATCGACGGCCGGATGCGCCCCAACCGCGCGGTTCCGGTCAATAAGTGAGCTAGCCGCCGGGCGCTGGTCGTCAGCTGCCGCGGCGGCGCGTCCTGATCAGCTCCAGACGCTCCTTGAGCAGTTCGTCGAGCTCCTCAACCGAGCGCCGCTCAAGCAGCATGTCCCAGTGCGTGCGGGGCGGCTTGACCTTTTTGGGCTCCGGCAGGTCACCCTCGATCAGGGTGCCTTCCATGCCGTTGCGGCACAGCCAGGCGCCGGGGATTTCGGCATCGTCGGCGAACGGAACCTCGAACTCCTCGCCGTTCTCCGTGCGATACCGCGCAATCTGGCGTGGCGCCAGGTCGTGATTGCGGTCGGTCTCGTAGCTTACGGCTCCAAGGCGACTGCCTCTCAGGACACGATCAGCCATTGGTACCCACTCCTCTTAACGTCTTCTCAGCAGCTAGCGCTCTAATCAACGCCTCGGCGGTCAGCAGAGTTCCCAGGGTTTGTCCGAGGCCTATGCGACTCGACGGTCCATGATACCGGGATCCCGGTCTAACCCCGACTAAAGTCGGCCGCGTGACACGTCGCGTCCGCCCGCAGCCGTGCCGCTGGTGCGGACGCGACGTAGCGGACAGCGGTATGGGCCGTCGCCGCCAGTACTGCCGGCAATCGTGCCGGCAGCGGGCCTACGAGCAGCGAACGTCGATCAACGGGGGGCAAGGTGCGTCTTTGCCCCCGGACGCGGTGGTGCTGTCCGCTGACGAAGCTGCTGACCTGTCCGACCGCGTCTATCAGGTGCGATGCGCGGCAGAAGATGTTGCGACGGCGCTGGACGAAGGAGCCGAGGCAACCGAACTACGTGAACTGTGCGATGCGCTGGTACGAGCCGCCGCGGCCGCCGACGGCTGGCGCTGACCGCGCAGACCATCGAAAGCCGTGTTACCACGCGCTTAACCCTGGCTGACCGGTGACGGGTACAGTCTCGCCATGGATCGCTGGGCAACGCCGGAATTGGCTGCGGACCCAGGCCACGAATCGGGCGAGCAAGTCGGCGCGTAGCGCGACTTCTCCGGGTACGAAGCCGGGAGTATCGGAAGTATTGGGAACCCTGTCGAAGTTGGCCACCCACGCCAACGATGTTCTCCGGTCGAAGAGCAGGTACGAAGCCTTTCTGGTCGTTCGTGCCGCGCTTGACTCGGCTCCTGCGCTCAGGGCCGCAATCCGGATTCAGCGACGACCGACGTTAGGCGAGGGGTAACGACATGGTTGACCAACTTCAGCATGCGACTGAGGCATTGCGGAAAGCGCTGGTCCAGGTCGACCGCCTCAAGCGCAAGAACCGTGCGCTGCTGGAGCGGTCGAGCGAGCCGATCGCGATCGTCGGGATGGCGTGCCGTTTCCCCGGTGGAGTGGATTCCCCGGAGGGCCTGTGGGACATGGTCGCCCAGGGCCGCGACGTGATGTCGGAGTTCCCGACCGATCGGGGCTGGGATCTTGCCGGCTTATTCGACCCGGATCCCGACGCGCCGCACAAGTGCTATGCGCGTGCCGGTGGGTTCGTCGACGATGTCGCGGGTTTTGACGCGGCGTTCTTCGGTGTCTCACCCAGCGAGGCGCTGGCGACCGATCCGCAGCACCGGATGCTGTTGGAATTGTCGTGGGAGGCGCTGGAGCGGGCGGGGGTTGACCCGACCACGTTGCGCGGCAGCGCCACCGGTGTATTCGCCGGAATCATCGTTCAGGGCTACGGCATGCTCGCCGAGGAGATCGAGGGCTACCGACTGACCGGGATGACGTCGAGCGTGGCCACCGGCCGGGTGGCGTATGTCCTGGGGTTGGAGGGCCCGGCGGTATCGGTGGATACCGCGTGCTCCTCGTCGCTGGTGGCCCTGCATATGGCGGTGCAGTCGTTGCGGTCGGGGGAGTGTGACCTGGCGCTGGCCGGCGGTGCGACCGTCAACGCCACGCCAACCGTGTTCGTGGAATTCAGCCGGCACCGCGGCTTGTCGCCGGATGGCCGGTGCAAGCCCTTCTCTGCGGCGGCCGACGGTGTCGGCTGGTCCGAGGGTGGCGCCATGTTGGTGGTGGAGCGGCTCTCGGATGCGCAGCGGTTGGGGCATCCGGTGTTGGCGGTGGTCCGGGGTTCGGCGGTCAATCAGGACGGGGCGTCGAATGGGTTGACCGCGCCCAATGGTCCGTCGCAGCAGCGGGTGGTGCGGTCGGCGCTGGCGAATGCCGGGTTGAGCCCGGCCGATGTCGACGTGGTGGAGGGCCACGGCACGGGCACCACGTTGGGTGATCCGATTGAAGCCCAGGCGTTGTTGGCGACCTATGGGCAGGACCGTGGTGCGCCGCTGTGGTTGGGGTCGATCAAGTCGAATATGGGTCACACCCAGGCCGCGGCGGGGGTGGCCGGGGTGATCAAGATGGTGCAGGCGATGCGCCATGAGGTGTTGCCGGCAACATTGCATGTGGATGCGCCTTCTCCGCATGTGGATTGGTCGGCGGGGTCGGTGGAGTTGTTGATGGAACCGCAGCCATGGAAGGCCGAGTCGGCCAATGGTCGGGGTCGTCGTGCGGGGGTGTCGTCGTTTGGGATCAGTGGCACTAATGCGCATGTGATTATCGAGGCGCCCCCGGCGGTGGTCGAGGAGGCTACCGAGCGGGCGGTTGTGCCGCCGATCGTGCCGTGGGTGGTTTCGGCTAAGAGTGCGGCGGCGCTTTCGGGTCAGGCTGCGCGGTTGGGTGAATTCATCGCTGCCCGTGAGCAGTTGGACGCCGTTGATGTGGGGTGGTCGTTGGCGGGGCGGTCGACGTTTGAGCATCGGGCGGTGGTGCTTGGTGCTGACCGTCAGGGTTTGCTGGCGGGTTTGGCTGAGTTTGCTGATGGGCTGCCGGGTGGTTCGGTGGTCTGTGGGCAGAGCGCCCCGGCGGGCAAGACCGTGTTCGTCTTCCCCGGCCAAGGCTCCCAATGGCTCGGCATGGGCGTTGAATTACTCGACACTGCACCGGTTTTCGCTGAGCAGATCAACGCATGCGCAGAGGCATTCACCGAATTCGTCGACTGGTCACTGATCGACGTGCTGCGCGGCGCGCCAGGCGCGCCGGGTCTGGACCGCGTCGACGTGGTCCAACCAGTGCTGTTCGCGGTGATGGTCTCGCTCGCCGAATTGTGGCGATCGATCGGCGTACGTCCGGACGCCGTGATCGGCCATTCCCAAGGCGAAATCGCCGCTGCCTACCTCGCGGGGGCGCTCTCCCTGCGCGACGCCGCACGGGTGGTGACACTGCGCAGCAAACTGCTGCTGGCGCTGGCCGGGCGCGGCGGCATGGTATCCCTGGCATGCGGTCCCGAGCGAGCCCGAGAGTTGTTGGCTCCCTTCGGGAAAAGCATGAGCATCGCCGCGATCAATGGACGATCCGCCGTTGTGGTGTCCGGTGACGTCGCCGCACTCGACGAGCTGGTGGAACAATGCGCCGAAATTGAGCTCCGTGCCCGCAAGATTGACGTCGACTACGCCTCACACTCCGTTGACGTCGAAGGCATCCGGGAGCAGCTCGCCGACGTCCTTTCCGGCCTCGAGCCGCGTTCGTCGCGCACCGCATTCTTTTCCACGCTCACCGGCGGTCTGCTGGACACCGCAGGGTTGGACGCCGACTACTGGTATCGCAACATTCGCCAGACCGTGGAGTTCGACCGGGCCGTGCGCGATGCATGCCAACAGGGCTACCGCACCTTCATCGAATGCAGCCCGCATCCCGCACTGATTGCCGGTATCGAGGACACCTTCAACGACTGCGCCGACAGCAACGCCGAACCGATCGTCATCCCCACCCTTGGCCGAGACGACGGCGGCATCCGCCGGTTCCTCACCTCGGCCGCGCAGGCCTTCGTGTCGGGCGTGGGCGTCGATTGGCGTGCGGTGCTGCCCGGGGCTGACTATGTCGAGTTGCCGACGTATGCCTTTGAGCGGCGGCGATTCTGGCTTTCCGGTGACGGCGCTGCTCTCGATGCTGCGGGTCTGGGGTTGGGCGCCAGTGAGCACGCGCTGCTGGGTGCGGTGGTGGAGCTGCCGGACTCGGGCGGGGTGGTGCTGACTGGTCGGCTCTCGCCGGCATCGCAGGGATGGTTAGGCGACCACGCCGTTGATGGCGTGGTGGTGCTCCCGGGTGCGGGATTTGTCGAGCTGGCGATCCGCGCCGGCGACGAAGTCGGCTGCTCGGCCGTCGACGAACTGACGTTGCAGTCGCCGTTGATGCTGCCGCCCTCGGGTTCGGTTGCGGTGCAGGTAGTCGTGGGACCAGCCGACGAATCCGGTCAGCGCGACGTGTCCGTGTACTCCCGCGCCGATGCCAATTCCGATTCGGGGTGGATTTGCCACGCCGCCGGCCAGTTGGGTCCGAAATCGATTGAGCCGGGCGCGGATTTGTCGGTATGGCCGCCCGAGGGCGCGGCTCCGGTCGACCTGGCTGATGGTTACCAGCGGTTGGCGGCGCGCGGCTATGACTATGGCCCGGCGTTCCAGGGGTTGACCACGATGTGGCGTCGCGGCGACGAGCTTTTCGCCGAGGTTACGCTGCCGGATGCGGCGGGGGGCGTAGGCGGATTCGGTGTGCATCCGGTGCTATTGGACGCGGCGCTGCACGCGGCGGTGATGGCCCACGACTCGGCCGAGGTTGCCTTGCCGTTCTCTTGGCAGGGCGTGTCGTTGCATGCGGCGGGGGCGTCGGCGGTGCGGGCGCGGATTGCGCCGTCGGGTCCGTCGTCGGTGTCGGTGGAGTTGGCCGACGGGTTGGGGTTGCCGGTGTTGTCGGTGGCTTCGATGGTGGCTCGTCCGGTGTCGCAACAGCAGTTGATGGCGGCGATGTCCGGCTCAGCCGGGGATCGGCTCTTCGAGCTGGTGTGGTCGCCCGCATCGCCCGCGTCGCACGCCGAGACGCCGTCGTACGAAGTGTTCGAGGCGATATCGGCCCTGCAGGATGCGGTCGTCGACACCTACGATTGCACGCATAAGGCTTTGGCTTCGGTGCAATCATGGTTGGCCGAACGGGACTCGGGCGTCTTGGTGGTGTCAACCCGGGGCGCAATGGGATTGGCCGGCGAGGACGTCACCGATCTGGCGGGTGCCGCGGTGTGGGGGTTGGTGCGCTCGGCGCAGACCGAGCATCCCGGCCGGATCGTGCTGGTGGATTCCGATGCACCGCTTGACGATACGACGATAGCCTCGGTTCTGGCAGTCGGTGAGCCGCACGCGCTGGTGCGGGGTGCAACGGTGTACACGGCCCGGGTGCACGCCAGTCGGGCGGTTGACGGTGTGTTGGTGCCGCCGGGTAACGGGCCATGGCGGTTGGGGCTTTCCAGTGCGGGCACCTTCGAGAATCTCCGGTTGGAGCCGGTGCCCAACGCCGATGCGCCCTTGGAGCCCGGCCAGGTCCGGGTGGCCATGCGCGCCATCGCCACCAACTTCCGCGACATCATGATCACCCTGGGCATGTTCACCCACGACGCGCTGATCGGTGGCGAAGGCGCCGGCGTCGTCGTTGAAGTCGGCCCTGGCGTAACCGAATTCGCATTCGGCGATTCGGTGTACGGCTTCTTCCCGGACGGCAGCGGCACCCTGGTCGCCGGCGATGTTCGGCTGCTGCTCCCGATGCCCTCCGACTGGTCTTACGCCGAAGCCGCAGCCATCTCAGCCGTTTTCACCACCGCCTACTACGCGTTCGTGCATCTGGCGGACGTCAAGGCGGGGCAGCGGGTGTTGGTGCATGCTGCGACCGGTGGGGTGGGGATGGCTGCGGTGCAGTTGGCCCGGCATTTGGGGTTGGAGGTGTTCGCCACTGCCAGTCGTGGCAAGTGGGACACGTTGCGGGCGATGGGCTTTGATGAGGGCCATATTGCGGATTCGCGCAGTCTGGAGTTCGAGGACAAGTTCCGGGCGGTGACCGGTGGTCGCGGCGTGGATGTGGTGCTGGACTCGCTGGCCGGTGATTTCGTTGATGCCTCATTGCGTTTGGTCGCCCCTGGCGGGGTGTTTTTGGAGATGGGCAAGACCGACATCCGCGACCCCGGTGTCGTCGCAGAAGAACACCCCGGTGTGCGCTACCGCGCCTTCGACCTTTTCGAGCCGGGCCGTGTCCGCATGCATCAGTACATGCTCGAGCTCGCCGAACTGTTCGACGCCGGAATCCTTCGGCCGCTCCCGGTCACGACGTTTGACGTACGCCGGGCACCCGCGGCACTGCGGTATCTGAGTCAGGCTCGCCACACCGGCAAGGTTGTCTTGACGATGCCCGATGCATGGGCGGCGGGCACCGTGTTGATCACCGGCGGCACGGGCATGGCGGGATCGGCGCTGGCCCGTCATCTGGTGACCGATCACGGCGTGCGCAATCTGGTGTTGGCGAGCCGGCGTGGTCCTGATGCTGCCGGCGCGGCTGACCTGGCAAGCGAATTGCGCGAGGCGGGTGCCGAGGTGTCGGTGGTGGCGTGTGATGCCGCTGACCGGCAGGCGTTGGCAAAGGTGATTTCGGATATTCCTGTCCAGCATCCGCTTTCGGCAGTGATTCACACCGCCGGTGTTCTTGACGACGCGGTGGTGACGTCGTTGACACCGGAGCGGGTGGATGCGGTGTTGCGGGCAAAAGTGGATGCGGCGTGGAACCTGCACGAGCTGACCCGCGATGTGAATGTGTCGGCGTTTGTCATGTTTTCGTCGATGGCCGGGTTGGTGGGGTCGTCGGGGCAGGCCAACTATGCCGCGGCTAACTCGTTCCTCGACGGGTTGGCAGTGCAACGCCGTGCTCACGGTCTGCCGGCGATTTCGCTGGGCTGGGGCCTCTGGGAGCAAGCCAGTGACATGACCGGCGGACTCGACGCCGCGGGCAGGGCCCGACTGGGCCGCAGCGGTGTGTTGGCGCTGTCATCGGCCGAGGCGTTACAGCTGTTCGACACCGCGATGGTGGTCGACGAACCGTTCCTGCTGCCAGCCCGTATCGACACCACCGCGCTGCGCGCCAACGCGGCGGTAGTGCCGCCGATGTTCGTCGACCTGATCAACGCTCCGACCCGCCGACGAGTCGACGACTCGCTGGTCGCCAGTAAGTCGAAGTCGGCACTGGCACACCGCATACACGGGCTGCCCGAGGCCGAGCAGCACGCCGTGCTGCTGGATCTGGTGCGCTCGCATATCGCGACCGTGCTGGGCAACACCACTGCCGAAGCCATCGACCCGGACAAGGCGTTCCAGGAGCTGGGCTTTGACTCGTTGACCGCGGTTGAGATGCGTAACCGGCTCAAAGCCGCAACCGGACTGGCGCTTTCACCCACCCTCATCTTCGACTACCCGACACCCAATGGTCTCGCTACCTACATCCGCAGCGAACTCGCCGGCGTCCCACAAGAGATCAAGCAGGTGGCCGCAGTCCGCGCCACCACCGACGAGCCGATCGCCATCGTCGGGATGGCCTGCCGGTTCCCTGGCGGAGTCACTTCCCCAGAAGACCTGTGGGACATGGTTATCCAGGGCCGTGACGTGCTCACCGAATTCCCGAACGACCGCGGCTGGGATCTGGCCGAACTGTTCAACCCCGACCCCGACGTCGCCGGCGCCTGCTACACGCGCACCGGTGGATTCGTGGACGGCGTTGCAGACTTCGACCCTGCCTTCTTCGGAGTAGGGCCGTCCGAGGCATTGGCGATGGACCCCCAACAACGCATGTTCCTCGAGTTGTCGTGGGAGGCGTTGGAGCGGGCCGGGGTTGACCCGACCACGTTGCGGGGCAGCGCCACCGGCGTATTCGCCGGCGTCATGACTCAGGGCTACGGCATGTCCTCCGCCGAGCCGGTGGAAGGCTTCCGGTTGACCGGCCAGTTGTCCAGCGTCGCATCGGGCCGGGTGGCGTATGTGCTGGGTTTGGAGGGCCCGGCGCTGTCGGTGGATACCGCCTGCTCGTCCTCGCTGGTGACGCTGCATATGGCGGTGCAGTCGTTGCGGTCGGGCGAGTGTGACCTGGCGCTGGCCGGCGGTGTCACCGTCAACGCCACCCCGGACATCTTCGTGGAGTTCAGCCGTTGGCGCGGCTTGTCGCCGGACGGCCGGTGCAAAGCGTTCGCCGGGGCGGCCGACGGCACGGGATTCTCCGAGGGCGGCGGAATGCTGGTGGTGGAGCGGCTCTCGGATGCGCAGCGGTTGGGGCATCCGGTGTTGGCGGTGGTCCGGGGTTCGGCGGTCAATCAGGACGGGGCGTCGAATGGGTTGACCGCGCCCAATGGTCCGTCGCAGCAGCGGGTGGTGCGGTCGGCGCTGGCGAATGCCGGGTTGAGCCCCGCCGATGTCGACGTGGTGGAGGGCCACGGCACGGGCACCACGTTGGGTGACCCGATTGAGGCGCAGGCGCTGCTGGCCACGTATGGGCAGGACCGATCGCAGCCGGTGTGGTTGGGGTCGATCAAGTCCAACATGGGTCATACCCAGGCCGCGGCGGGGGTGGCCGGGGTGATCAAGATGGTGCAGGCGATGCGCCATGAGGTGTTGCCGGCGACACTGCATGTCGACGAACCCAGCCCGCATGTGGATTGGTCGGTTGGGTCGATGGCGTTGTTGACCGAGGCGCATCCGTGGCCGGCGGATGGTCGGGTGCGTCGTGCGGGGGTGTCGTCGTTTGGGATCAGTGGCACTAATGCGCATGTGATTATCGAGGCGCCCCCGGCGGTGGTCGAGGCGGCCACCGAGCGGGCGGTCGAGCCGCCGATCGTGCCGTGGGTGATCTCGGCTAAGTGTGCGGCGGCGCTTTCGGGTCAGGCTGCGCGGTTGGGTGGATTCATCGCTGCCCGTGAGCAGTTGGACGCCGTTGATGTGGGCTGGTCGTTGGCGGGACGGTCGACGTTTGAGCATCGGGCGGTGGTGCTTGGTGCCGACCGTCAGGGTTTGCTGGCAGGTTTGGCTGAGTTTGCTGATGGGCTGCCGGGTGGTTCGGTGGTCTGTGGGCAGAGCGCCCCGGCGGGCAAGACCGCGTTCGTCTTCCCCGGCCAAGGCTCCCAATGGCTCGGCATGGGCATGGGACTGCACGCGGCCCATCCGGTCTTCGCTGAAGCCTTCAATACTGTTGTCGGCGAGCTGGACCGGCACCTGCTGCGGCCCTTGCGCGAAGTCATGTGGGGCCACGACGAAAACCTGCTGAATACGACTGAATTCGCGCAGCCCGCGCTATTCGCCATCGAAGTGGCGCTCTACCGGCTGCTGGAATCGTGGGGTGTGAAGCCCGATTTCGTCATGGGTCATTCGATAGGCGAGTTGACCGCAGCGCACATCGCCGGCGCGCTGTCGCTGGAAAACACTGCCGTGCTGGTGGTCGCGCGGGGCCGGTTCATGCAGGCCCTGCCCGCCGGCGGCGCCATGATGGCCGTGCAGGCCACCGAAGACGAAGTGCGGCCGCTGTTGACCGACGGCGTCGGTATCGCCGCCGTGAACGGCCCTTCGTCAGTGGTGGTTTCCGGCGACGAGGATGCGGTGACCGCGATTGCGGACCAACTGCGCGAACAGGGCCGGCGTGTCCACAAGCTCGCCGTCTCCCACGCTTTCCACTCTCCGTTGATGGAGCCGATGATCGCCGAGTTCAGAGCGGCAGCCAAGGAGCTCACGGTCAACGCGCCCACCATCCCGATCATCTCGAACGTGACCGGAC
Organism: uncultured Actinomycetota bacterium; assembly: GCA_963751315.1. GTDB lineage: Bacteria > Actinomycetota > Actinomycetes > Mycobacteriales > Mycobacteriaceae > Mycobacterium. The sequence continues at coordinate 234,830 of CAVVUH010000001.1, forward strand.
AGTTGGCGGGCGACGACTTCGCGTCAGCCGACTACTGGACACAGCACATCCGGGCGGCGGTACGGTTCGCCGACAGCATCCGCTTCGCGAACTCGGCCGGGGCCAGCCGATTCCTCGAGGTCGGGCCCAGTGGCGGCCTGACCTCGTCCATCGAGGAATCGCTCGCCGAAGCTGACATCGTGTCCGTGCCGATGCTGCGCAAAGACCGGCCCGAACCGAGCAGCTTGATGACCGGATTGGCCCAGGCCTTTGTGTCAGGTGTGGGCGTGGATTGGCGTGCGGTGTTGCCCGGAGCCGGATTTGTGGAGTTGCCGACGTATGCCTTTGAGCGACGGCGGTTTTGGCTTTCCAGCGTTGGCGCTGCCGGTGATGCTGCCGGTCTGGGGTTGGTGGCCAGCGAGCACGCATTGTTGGGTGCGGTGGTCGATCTGCCGAGTTCCGGCGGGGTGGTGCTGACGGGTCGGCTATCGGCGGCGTCGCAGCCGTGGCTTGTTCATCATGCGGTTGGCGGCGTGGTGGTGTTCCCGGGTGCGGGATTTGTCGAGTTGGCGATCCGCGCCGGCGACGAAGTCGGCTGCTCCGTCATTGACGAACTGATGCTGGCGGCGCCGTTGGTGATCCCGGCAACCGGCTCGATCGCCGTGCAAGTCGTCGTCGGCGCCGCCGACGAGTCGGACAACCGCTCGGTGTCGGTGTTTTCCCGCAGCGACGAACACCCGGGCTGGACTCTGCATGCCGAAGGGGTAGTCCGGCCCGGCAGTGCCGAGCCGAGTAGCGACATGTCGAGCTGGCCGCCGGTAGGGGCCACGCCGGTCGACATCGAAGGCCTTTATGAGCGACTGGCCACCCGCGGGTATGGGTACGGCCCGGCGTTCCAGGGGTTGACCGCGATGTGGCGTCGCGGCGACGAGATATTCGCCGATGTAGCCCTTCCCGGAGATGCCGGAGTATCACCGGCCGGGTTCGGTGTGCACCCGGCCGTGTTGGACGCTGCGTTGCACGCGGTGATCGTGGCTACCGAGACCGGCGGCGAGCGCGACAACACCGGTGTGCTGGTGCCGTTCTCTTGGCAGGGCGTGTCGTTGCATGCGGCGGGGGCGTCGGCGGTGCGGGCGCGGATTGCGCCGTCGGGTCCGTCGTCGGTGTCGGTGGAGTTGGCCGACGGGTTGGGGTTGCCGGTGTTGTCGGTGGCTTCGATGGTGGCTCGTCCGGTGTCGCAGCAACAGTTGATGGCAGCGGTGTCCGGGTCGGGGCCGGATCGGATCTTCGAGGTGATCTGGTCACCCGTTTCGCCCGCGTCCGACGCCGAAGCCCCGTCGCACGACGTTTTCGAATCCGCGGCCGCTGAAGAAGATCCGCTGGCCGCGACATACCGGCGCACGCACGAAGCGCTGGCGGCGCTGCAATCCTGGCTTGCTGAGCACGACTCGGGAGTGCTCATCGTGGCGACTCGCGGTGCGGTGGCGCTGCCGGGGGAGGCCGTCACCGATCTGGCGGGTGCCGCGGTGTGGGGGCTGGTGCGTTCGGCGCAGACCGAGCATCCCGGGCGGATCGTGTTGGTGGATTCCGATGTGCCCCTTGATGATACGACGACAGCACTAGGTGTTGGCGGCCGGTGAGCCGCAGGTGCTGGTGCGGGGTGGAATAGTGTCACACCGCGCGGGTGCACGGCAGTCGTGCCGGTGGACGCCCTCCTGGTGCCGCCGGGTGACGAGCCATGGCGGATCGGCATGTCCAGTAAAGGCACGTTCGAGAACCTGCTGCTGGAGCCGATCCCGAACGCTGATGCGCCGTTGGAGCCCGGCCAGGTCAGGGTCGCCGTTCGCACGATGGCGGCCAACTTCCGCGACGTCATGATCGCTCTCGGGCTGTACCCCGACGACGATGCGGTGATGGGCGTGGAGGCCTCCGGAATCGTGATCGAAACCGGTTCGGGTGATGGCCGTTTCGCCGTCGGGGACCGGGTTACCGGCCTCTTCCCGGAAGGCACGGGCACCCTGGCAACCACAGACGCCCGCCTGCTGATGGAAGTCCCGACAGGATGGTCCTACGCCGATGCCGCAACGGCGCCGGTGGTCTTCACCACCGCCTACTACGCGTTCGCGCATCTGGCGGACGTCAAGGCGGGGCAGCGGGTGTTGGTGCATGCTGCGACCGGTGGGGTGGGGATGGCTGCGGTGCAGTTGGCCCGGCATTTGGGGTTGGAGGTGTTCGCCACTGCCAGTCGTGGCAAGTGGGACACGTTGCGGGCGATGGGCTTTGATGAGGGCCATATTGCGGATTCGCGCAGTCTGGAGTTCGAGGACAAGTTCCGGGCGGTGACCGGTGGTCGCGGTGTGGATGTGGTGCTGGACTCGCTGGCCGGTGACTTTGTTGATGCCTCATTGCGTTTGGTCGCCCCTGGCGGGGTGTTTTTGGAGATGGGCAAGACCGACATCCGCGACCCCGGTGTCGTCGCAGAAGAACACCGCGGTGTGCGCTACCGCGCCTTCGACCTGTTCGAAGCCGGGGCAGACCACATCGAGCGAATGCTCACCGACCTGGCCAAGTTGTTCGACGACGCTGCGCTTCGGCCGTTGCCGATGACGGCGTTTGATGTGCGGCGGGCGCCGGCGGCGTTGCGGTATTTGAGTCAGGCTCGCCACACCGGCAAGGTGGTGCTGACGATGCCCGATGCGTGGGCGGCGGGCACGGTGGTCATCACCGGTGGTACCGGCATGGCAGGTTCGGCGTTGGCGCGCCATGTGGTGGCCAATCACGGTGTGCGCCAGTTGATGCTGTTGAGCCGACGTGGCGCCGAAGCGCCAGGGGCCGCGGAGCTGGAGGCCGAGCTCAGTGCGGCTGGTGCGCAGGTGTCGGTGATGGGCTGTGATGCCGCTGATCGCGAGGCATTGGCCAAGGTGCTTGCCGATATTCCGGTGCATTACCCGTTGTCGGCGGTGATTCACGCCGCCGGCGTTCTTGATGATGCGGTGGTGACGTCGTTGACGCCGGAACGGCTGGATGCGGTGTTGCGGGCCAAGGTGGATGCGGCGTGGAATCTGCATGAGCTGACTCGGGATCTGAGTGTGTCTGCGTTTGTGATGTTTTCGTCGATGGCCGGGTTGGTGGGGTCGTCGGGGCAGGCCAACTATGCGGCGGCTAACTCGTTCCTGGATGGGTTGGCTGTGCATCGGCGTGAGCACGGTTTGCCGGCGATCTCGCTAGGCTGGGGTCTGTGGGACCAAGCCAGCAATATGACCGGCGAGTTGGCGTCTGTCGATTTCGCCCGATTCGCCCGTGACGGCATTGTGGCCATGTCTTCGGCCGAAGCACTGCAATTGCTTGACACCGCGATGGTGGTCGACGAACCGTTCCTGCTGCCCGCCCGCATCGACACCACGGCGCTACGAGCCAAGTACGACGCGGGCACCTTGCCGCCGATGTTCGTCGACCTGATCAACGCTCGTGCCAGGCGTCAGGTCGATGATTCGCTGGCCGCCGCCAAGTCGAAATCCGCGCTGCTGCAGCGCCTGGAGGGGCTGCCCGAGGACGAGCAGCACGCGGTGCTGCTGGATCTGGTGCGTTCGCATATCGCGACCGTGCTGGGCAACACCAGTCCGGAAGCCATCGACCCGGACAAGGCGTTCCAGGAGCTGGGCTTTGACTCGTTGACCGCGGTTGAGATGCGCAACCGGCTCAAAGCCGCCACCGGACTGGCGCTTTCGCCCACCCTCATCTTCGACTACCCGAACTCCGCAGCCCTGGCCGGTTACTTCCGTCAAGAGTTGGTCGGCACCTCGACCGAGTCGGCGCCGCAAGTTGCACCGGGCGAGGCGGAGATCCAACGCGTTGTGGCGTCGATTCCGGTCAAGCGCCTTCGCCAGGCCGGAGTTTTGGACCTGCTGCTCAGCCTGGCGAACGAGGCCAACGGAGACGGTGCCACAGAGACCAGAGAGGAAGATATCGCGGCGATGGACCTCGACGATCTGGTCAACGCTGCCTTCCTCGACGACGACGACTAGCCGATGAGTTTTGAGGTCAGCCAGTGAGAATCGCCGTCACCGGGGCGAGCGGAGTGATCGGTCGCGGCGTGGTCGCTCGACTGCTCAGCCAGGGGCACGACGTCATCGGCATGGCCCGCCGTCGACCCGAAAGCTGGCCGAGCGCAGCTGAGTTCGTCCAGACCGATATTCGCGGTGCTGCCGGTGTACGGCGTGCGGTTGCAGGCACCGACGTCGTCGTACATTGCGCCTGGACGGTCAATCGCGAGACGAATATCGGCGGGACCACCAATGTGCTTGACGCGATGGCTCACAGCGGTACCCGTCGAATCGTGTTCGCCTCCTCGGCGCACGTCTACGGGGAAGATCACGGCGACATACCGCCGCTATCCGAATCCGAGCGTCTGAAGCCGGTTTCGGCCGAAGGGCGCGACAAAGCCCGTGTCGAGGAGATGCTGGCCGCTTCAGGAGCGGAATGGGTGGCGATCCGCTCGGCGGCCATCCTCGGCCGAGGTGTTGACAACTGGGTGCGCACGGCGTTGGCTGCTCCGGTTTTTCCTGACATCGACGGGTCCGCCGGTCGCAGGGTGCAGGTCGTGCACAGCGACGACGTGCACCGGGTTTTCCTCCGGGCGATCCTCGATACCGGCATCGGCAGTGGGCCGGTGAACGTTGCTGCGCAAGGGAATCCGACCTTGGGTGAGATAGCCGGTGTACTCGGGCGGCCGATGGTGCCTGCGGGCAGGCTGCTTCGACGGCTGAGCGGAGCTGAGCTGGATCATTTACTGACCGCCCCGCCGATGGATACTGCCCTGCTGCGCGACAAATGGAACTTCACGCCGGCCTGGAACGCCCAGGAGTGTGTCGAAGACGTCGCGCTGGCGGTGCGCGGCCGAGTCCGCCTCGGCAGGTGGTCGACATCGCTGCCCTGGCGGCTGACCCATGTTCAGGACATCCCGGCGGTTGACGCCCCGGCCGCTGACGGAGTCATGCCGGTCTTGGCTGGTCCGGACGGCGCCAACGGCGAGTTCGATACGCCGATCGACCCACGCTTCCCGACCTACCTCGCCACCAATTTGTCGGAGGCGCTGCCCGGACCGTTCTCACCGTCATCGGCGTCGGTAACCGTGCAGGGACTGCGTGCGGGCGGCGCGATCATCGCCAAACGGCTACGGCCCGGCGGACTGATCCAGCGCGAGATGGCGGCACGAACCATCGGTGTCTTCGGGCACCGGCTGTACGGGGCCATCACAACCGCGCACTTCATGGCCGAAACCGTGCCGTTCGTCAAGCCCGCGACGGTGATTCGCCAGAGCCAATTCTTCGGCCAGAGTGTGGCCGCCATGCCGATCTACGGCGACCAACCGCTGCCGCGCGAATCCGGCCCGACCACGCGAGCGCTGCGCACCATTCGCAACCTCGGGGTGTTCGCGGCCAACCTGGCGGGCCTGACCACCGGCGCCGCCCGAGACACGCGCGACTTCATCGACGACGTCGATCGCCTGGAAGAGCGTGCAGCTGGCGATCTTTCGCAGCTTGCTGACGGGCGATTACATAGTCTGATCTTGCTGGCGCGCGATCACGTCGTACACGGTTGGGTGCTGGCGATGGGGTCGTTCATGTCGTTCGCCGCGCTCAGCGTGGTCCTGCGCGGCCTGAGTGGACGTGACGCCGTGCTACCGGTCGGTCAGGAGCTGGCCAGCGCACAGCCGCTTAACACCGTGTACCGACTGGCGGACGCGGCGCGACGCGATCCCACCGTGACCCGGATTCTGGCCGGCTCCAGTGATCATCTCGACGAGTTGTCCGCCGAAGCCCCGGAATTCCATGCGGCGGTGCTCGCCGAGCTGAAAGTGATCGGGCACCGCGGCCCCGCCGAAGTCGAGATGCGGTCCGCCAGCTACGCCGACGACCCCGAGTTGCTGATCCGCATGGTGGTCAAGTCGCTGAACATTCCGGCCCGGCCGGAGACGCATCATCCGGTAATCCCGCTGCAGGCGCGGCCCGTTGCACGCCTCGCCGCTCACCAGCTTCGCGACCGTGAAGTCCGTCGCGACAGAATGGTCCGTGCAATCTGGTTGCTGCGCAACCTACTCCGTGAGCTGGGACGCAGACTGGTGAACTCGGGTGTTCTCGGTGCCGCCGACGATGTGTTCTATCTGCTGGTCGACGAACTCGATGCACTGCCCGCCGACGCTTCCGGACTGGTCGCGCGCCGTCGAGCAGAACAACGCCGGCTGGCCGGATTGGTGCCACCCGCAGTCTTCAGTGGCAGTTGGCAAGCCGCTGCCGCCCTGGCGACCGTCCTCGCCCCGGGAGGCACCCTGAACGGCGTCGGCGTCTGTGGCGGACGAGTCCGCGGCCGGGTGCGGATCGTCGGGCCCGAAACCATCGACGACCTGGAACCCGGAGAGGTCCTGGTCGCTGAGGTCACCGATGTCGGCTATACCGCCGCCTTCTCCTACGCGGCCGCGGTGGTGACGGAGCTCGGCGGACCGATGTCGCATGCCGCCGTGGTAGCACGCGAATTCGGTATCCCGTGTGTCGTGGACGCTCAGGACGCCACGCGACGTCTCCCGCCGGGTGCGCTCGTCGAGGTCGACGGCGATACCGGCGAAATCCGGGTGCTCGAACTCGCCGGTGGAGACGCTTCGACGGCGCAGGCGATCGATCGGGGCCGAAACGGCTAGCGGGAACGCCACAACGCGATTCTGTGCACCTGCCCAGCGTGATTCGCTCAGGTTCGCTACCGTCAGGTTATGCACGAACACACCGTCCGCGTGACCACGGCCTCCGGCACCGTCGAAGGCTTTGCTCGCGACGGCGTGCACCGCTGGCGATCCATCCCGTACGCCCGGCCGCCTGTTGGTGCGCTGCGCTTTCGGGCGCCGCAGCCGGCCCAGCCGTGGCGAGGTGTGCGTTATTGCCACGGCTTCACCAAGTGCGCGCCGCAAGAACGGCGCTACACGATCGTCGGCGTCGGGAAGTACCAACCGATGGGCGAGGACTGCCTCACCCTCAACGTTGTCACACCAGAAGCGCCGGAGGGTGAGTCGCTGCCCGTCATGGTCTTCGTGCACGGTGGCGGATACATCCTGGGTAGCTCGGCCACTCCGATATACGACGGTGTGGGCCTGGCCCGCCGTGGGTGTGTCTACGTATCGGTCAACTACCGACTCGGCGCGCTGGGTTGTCTGGATTTGTCGTCGCTGTCGACGGCAGAAGTCACCCTCGAAAGCAATCTGTTCTTGCGCGATCTGGTGTCGGCGTTGCGCTGGGTTCAGCAAAACATCGCGGCGTTCGGTGGTGATCCAGACAACGTCACACTGTTCGGCGAAAGCGCCGGCGCGCACGCAGTCGCCACGTTGTTGGCGGTGCCGGAGGCAGAAGGCCTTTTTGCCCAAGCTATTTCGGAAAGCCCGGCGGGCGGAATGGTGCGCTCGCGCGAAATCGCGGCAGAGTTCGCGGGACGATTCGCGACGCTGCTGGGCGTCCGTAAGCAGGATGCGGCCCACGCGCTGATGCAGGCTTCTCCCGCCGATTTGGTGGCGGCACAAAATCGCCTGATCGACCAGGGCGTACGAGACATGCTGGGCGCCTTTCCGATCGGCCCGGTTTCCGGTGATGACGTTCTGCCACTGGACCCCGTTGAGGCGATGCGACGCGGTAAGGCGCACCGGGTGCCGCTGATCGTGGGTACCAATGCCGACGAGGGACGCTTGTTCACCCGCTTTTTGCCGCTGTTGCCGACCACCGAGCCGATGGTCGAAGCGCTACTGGCTGAGGTGGAACCGGCTGCGCGGGAGCGAATTACCGCCGCCTACCCGGATTATCCCGAGCGGTCTGCGTGCGTGCGGCTTGGCGGCGACTTCGCCTTCAGCTCGGCTGCTTGGGAGATCGGAGGAGCTCACGGCAGACACGCGCCCACCTACCTGTATCGATACGACTACGCACCGCGGGTGCTGCGCTGGTCAGGGCTGGGCGCCACGCACGCCACCGAATTGCTGGCGGTTTTCGGTATCTACCGCTCCAGGTTCGGCGCGATGCTGACCGCGGCCGCCGATCGGCGATCCGCCTTGCGGGTCACCAACGAAGTACAAAGGCGCTGGCGGTCATTCAGCCGCACCGGGGTGCCCGGCGACGACTGGCCGGCCTACACCGACACCGACCGCGCGGTGATGGTCTTCGATCGCAAGTCTCATCTCGAATTCGATCCGCATCCTGAACGGCGGATGGCGTGGGAGGGCTTCACTCTGGCGCGATGACGGCCAATGTGGTTTCGTGGACGAGCCATGACACCGCACATCGACAACGTCGTCGAACGCCCCGCCGACCTCACCGCCGACTGGCTGACCGCGGCGATCGGCGCCGGAACCATCACCGATTTCAGTGTCGAGCGCATCGGCACCGGTCAGATGAGCGAGTGCTACCGGGTTCAGCTGACCTATGCCAACCGCGCACCCGGCAGCGACAGACCGGACTCCGTGGTGCTCAAGGTTGCGGCCACCGACCCGATGAGTCGGCAGACCGGCGGGAGTCTGGGCCTCTACGAGCGTGAAGTTTGCTTCTACCGGGGTATCGCCCCGCGCCTGCACGGACCGGTTGCGCCGTGCTATCACGCCGCTTTCGACGCGTCGGCCGGCATCTTCGATGTACTGCTCGGCGACGCGAATCCGGCGGCTGTTGGCGATGAAATCCGCGGCGCGACAATCGCACAGGCGCAACTCGCGGTCACAGAGCTCGCCCGGCTGCAAGGCCCGCTGCTCGGTGACACCACGCTCGCCGACGCGCCGTGGTTACACCGCGACACGCCGGTCAACCAGGGGTTGATCACGGCGCTGCACTCCGGCTTCGTCGATCGCTACAGTGACCGGATCGCGCCGCAGCACCGCATGGTGTGCGAACGGCTGGTCGGCGGATTCGACGCCTACCTGGCCGAGGAGGGCGCCGAGGGTCGCATCCAAGGTCTGGTGCACGGCGACTATCGATTGGACAACATGCTGTTCGGTGCCGTCGGCGCCGAACGCCCGCTGACTGTGGTCGATTGGCAGACGGTCACGTGGGGCCCTGCGATGACCGACCTGGCCTACTTTCTCGGTTGCGCGCTGCCGGCGGCGCAGCGGCGCACGCATTACGACGAGCTGCTGCGGGCCTACCACGCAGCGCTCGGGCCCGACGCGCCGATCAGTCTCGCCGATGTTCGCGAGGGCGTGCGCAGGCAGAGCTTCTTCGGGGTGATGATGGCCATCGTCTCGTCGATGCTGGTGGAGCGCACCGAGCGCGGCGATGCGATGTTCATGACGATGCTGCAACGGCATTGCGAGCATGTGCTCGACGTTGACGCGCTGGAGACACTGGCCGCTCCGACGGTCGCCGAGCCGCTGCGTCCGTCACGCGACGACGAGTCGGCCCATGCGGCGACCGACGAACCGTTGTGGAGCGAAAGCTGGTATGCCGACTTCGCCGATGCTGCAGGCGGATTCGGTGGCTGGGTCCGCATCGGCCTCATCCCCAACCAGCAGACGGCGTGGCTGCATGCCTTGCTGTGCGGCCCCGAGCTGCCCACCGTCGCAGTCGTCGACTTCGAGGTCCCGCTGCCCGCCGATCCGTGGGCGCTGCAAACGGGCGCAGTCGATTTCAGGCACTCCGTCGGCGATCCACTGCATACCTATCGCATCGGCCTGCACGGGCGCGGCCAGTCCTTCCCCGACCCGGCCGCGCTGTTGCGCGGAGAACAAGGAGCGCCGGTCGACGTGGCGATTGACCTGGAATGGAGTACTGACGGCACGCCGTACAAGTATCGGCTGACCACGCGCTACGAGATACCGTGCACCGTCTCGGGAACCGTCACCGTCGATGGACGTCGCTACACCGTCGACTCGGTACCCGGCCAACGCGACCATTCGTGGGGGGTGCGGGATTGGTGGGGCATGGACTGGCTTTGGAGCGCGCTGCATCTCGACGACGGGACACACGTGCACGCGGTGGACATCCGGATTCCGGGCGTCCCGCCGGTCGGTATCGGCTATGTCCAAGACCGCGGCGGCACGGTCGCTGAGTTGCAAACCATCACGGCCCGTCAAACATTCGACGCCGACGGATTACCGGCCACCGCAACGCTGGCGGTCGATCCCGGTGACATCACCGCGACTGTCGACGTGCACGGACACGCACCGCTACGCCTGGTCGCCGCCGACGGGCGGATAAGCGAATTTCCCCGGGTGTGGGCAACTGTCAGCACCGCCGACGGGCGCCGCGGCGTCGGCTGGCTGGAGTGGAACCGAAATCTGCGCTGAAAACCCTTGTCGGTCAGGCGCGATCGTGGTCATGGGCGTCTCAGGGTCGGGCAAATCGACGGTGGGTGCCGCATTGGCACAGCGCCTCGGAGTGCCATTTGCCGACGCCGACGCCTTCCACCCGGAAGCCAACATCGCCAAGATGGCCGCGGGCAAGCCGCTCACCGACGACGACCGCTATCCGTGGCTGGAAGCGGTCGGGCGGTGGCTGGCGGACCATGAGGACGGCGGCGTGATGAGCTGCTCGGCGCTCAAGCGCAAATACCGCGACCGATTGCGCTCACATTGCCCCGGGATCGAGTTCTTGCATTTGACGGGTTCACCGGAACTGATCGCTCGCCGGCAGGCCGGCAGGCCAGGCCACTTCATGCCGGCGGCATTGGTGAAATCACAGTTCGACGCGTTGGAACCGCTGGCGCCCGACGAGCATGGCATCGCTCTTGACGTCGGGCCGAGCGTCGACAGCATCGTCGAGAGATTCTTGGCGTACCTCAGTTCTTGACGACCTGGGTGCCACCGGCCAGCTCGTCGTGCTTGCCCTGCTTGGTGGGGCTGCCGCTGATCGTCACCGCGATAACGATGTAAGCGATGAAAGCCAGCAGGCCGCCGAGGTAGGGCACCATCGCGAGCAAGGTGAACGAGTTGCGGATGGCGGACTGTTTCGCATCCGGCTTCGGCGCCCCGCCCGGGCCGTGCACCGCCAAGCCGAGCAGCTTTTTGCCCAGGCTGGCGCCCTGCGTGACTTCGAAGAGCACGAAGTACCCGAACATCAGCACGCCCGAGAAAAGCCCCGTCACCAGCCACCAGTAATTCTGGTCGAACAGGAACATTGACAGAAAAAAGGCCACGATGTTCACCAGGATGCCGTCGATGACCCGAGCGAAAAATCTCCGACCGAGCCCTCCGGGCTGGGTATGCGACCACTGCGGCGAACCGGCCGATGGATACCCGTACTCGGGTGAGTTGGGATCGAAATCAGCTGATGTCATGAGATTCGCTCCTGGCCACGTTGGTGGTGCCAATCTACCCCGCCAATCGCAGCGAGCGCCCGGGTTGACCGCTTCGCGACGCGTATTGCCCGACCGCGGTGACGGCTAGAATGATGGTCTGTTTGGCACACAAACCACCTGGCACACGGCTATGAGCGACGCGAAAAGCGCTGGCCTCGTATCGCGTTGTTTCGGTAGCTAGCGATGTATCACATCGTCGTAGCGCTTGCGGTCGTCGCACACGTCGCTTTCCTTTGCTACCTGGTCGTCGGAGGGTTCGTCGCGTTGCGGTGGCGCCGCACCATCTGGCTGCACGTACCGGCGGCGCTGTGGGGGATCGCAATCACCACCGCACACCTCGAGTGTCCGTTGACCTGGCTGGAGCGCTGGAGCCGCGCGAAAGCCGGGATGGCGCCGCTACCGCCGGACGGCTTCATCGCCCACTACATCGCTGGCGTGCTTTACCCTGCCGGCTGGACCGGCATCGTGCCGGTTGCGACGTTTGTGCTGATAGCGGTGTCCTGGGCGCTGTATGGGTGGCGTGGTTGGCGCCGCGGCGAAGCGGCGCATCCGGTCGAGCGACCAATCAGCGCCAGCGACGAGCTTTGACCCGTCGGCGGGCGGCCAGTTCGGTACCGTGCTCGCGGGCCGTTTCGGCCAGTTCGCTACCGCGTTCCCGCGCGGTCTCAGCCAGTTCGGTACCGCGCTCGCGGGCGGTTTCGGCCAGTTCAGTGCCGCGTTCTCGCACTGTGTCCGCAAGCTGGGCGCCGCGTTTACGTGCGCGCTTGCGTGCGGCGTCCACGTAGGGTGCACTCTTTTCGCCAGCGGTGCTGGCCAGTTCGACGCCGCGTTTGCGGGCGGCCTCGACCAGCGGTTCGCTCTTTTCCACGGCCGTGCTGGCCAGTTCGCGGCCGCGCTCGGCTCCCACTTGCAGGCCGTGAGCGATTCTTTCGGCGAACTCAGAGTCGAGCACGGAGCCGTCGGACCCGTCCAGCGGCAGTGCATGGGAGACCGCCTCCGAGATCCGGCCTGCCGCTTGCCGACCACGCCATCCCAATGACGGCTTACCAGCTGTGTCAGCCGACGCAATGATCAGCCCGCCCAGCAGGCTCAGGTCGGTGAGTAGGTCGCGGCGTTTCTGCGCTCTACGTTCTGGGTCGTCCTCATTCCAAAACAGGTGTGCGCCAAGGCTGCCCGGCACCACAGTGAAAGCCAGCGCCGCTGAGGCGATCCGCGGCAACTTTCCGGTGGCGAGCAAGAGGCCACCCCCGACTTGGACAGCGGCGTTTATCCGTGCCGCGGTCTCGGGATCCGACGGAATCTTGCCGCCGATAGGTTCTGGCAGGGTCCGTAGTGCCGCCATGGTGGGCTCCGCCGCATCGACGGTGACCTTGGGGTTTCGCAATGTCTCGACACCCTGGCCGATGAATACCGCGGACAACAAAGGACGAGCGATTCTGCGGATCAACATGACAGCTGTGTTCCCGGGTTGGCAGGAGTGCAAACCGGGCCTGCAATCCGGCGGTCACTGGGTCGGTGGCGGTGCTGAATGGCGCACCCACAGCGGAAACGCCACCCAGAAAAAGACCTGAGCCGTCACCGCGCAAACCCCGGCAATGGCGCCTGCCGTCGCGCCGGCCACCGCGCCGAAAATGATCACGCTTACCCCGGTAAGAGCCACACCCATCAGCAGTAGCCCGGCGTAAGCGAACCGATCCGCTGCGGAGACCAAGAACTGGATGCGATGCCGACGAAACAACAAGCGGTGCATCCCGACTGGAGCTTCCAACAGCACCGTGGCGCCGACCGACGACCCAACCGTAATCAAATAGACCACCCGCATCGTCGTGTCCAGCACGTCAAACCGCTGCTGGAACGGCAGCGTCAACAAGAAGCCGGTCAGCAGTTGGACGCCGGTCTGAACCACACGCAACTCTTGCAGCAGGCTGATCCAATTCCGGTCTAATCGTTGGGCTTCGGTCTCGGACCGCGACGCGGTATCCCAGCCTTGGTCGCGTTCAGGGTGATCGACGACGTCCATGGGCGTGATCATGCCAGCCGGCAGCCGCTGGGGGCATTGTGACCGCCAGTTATTGCATCGGCCGCCCTAACAGCAGTCGCGCCGAGGTTTCCAGCCGGTCGGCGATCTGCGTATAGGAGGCATATCCCATACCTGCGCGGACCAGGGCTCCCGCGTAAAGGAGCTCCAGCAATTCGACCATGTCGGGAGTACAGCCCGGGCCCAGGGCCGTGACCAGACGTTGATGGATTTCGCGGCCAATGCGCAGCCGCAGATGCTTGACCTCAGGATCCTTACCCAGCAACGCGTTGGTCACTGCGCCGGCGAGTTCGGGTTCATCGGCCACCAACAGGGCGATGTGGCGCAGGACCGCGATCACGCGGACGGTCGGGTCCGGCGAGTCGGTAGCGGGAATCGGGCTGGACGCCAACCGCCGCCAGAAAACTTCGGCAACGAGGTGTTCCTTCGAGGAGAAGTACGTGTAGGCTGTCGCTGCGCCGACGCCAGCCTCGGCGGCGACCATGCGAATCGTCAAGCCGGAAAAGCCTTCTCGGCTAAGTACTTCCATGGCGGCATGGCCCAGCCGGTCAACGGTGTCGGCTTGCTTGGCAGTCAACCGCCGTCTGGTCGATTCCCGAGCTACCGGGTTGGACACGTGTCCGGACACTACTACAACGTGGTATGTGCGGCAACCGTGCATGTGCTGTGCGCGGAACTGCCTAACGCGGCGACTGTTACGGTTCAGGTGATGACGTTCTCTCCGGATCCGACCGCTACCGACGAGCGGACCGTTCATCTATTCGAACTGGCCGATCGGGTCACCGGATTCATGCCCGCCGACGAGGGCCGGGCGCTCTATGACGCTGCGCTGAGCTACTTCGATCACGGTGTGGGCGTAGAGATCGGCACGTATTGCGGCAAGTCCACCGTGCTGTTGGGTGCGGCGGCGCTTGCCCGCGGCAGTGTTCTCTACACCGTCGACCATCACCACGGTTCCGAAGAGCACCAGCCCGGGTGGGAGTACCACGACACATCGCTGGTCGACGAAGCCACCGGACGTTTCGACACCTTGCCGGCCTTGCGACGCACGCTCGACGACGCCGGCCTCGACGACAACGTCGTGGCGGTGGTGGGCAAATCGACCGTGGTGGCCAGCGGTTGGCGTACGCCGTTGCAGCTGTTGTTCATCGACGGTGGCCACAGCGAAGCCGCGGCCCATCAAGACTTCGACGGATGGGCGAAGTGGGTGAGTCCCGGAGGCGCACTGCTCATTCACGACGTCTTCCCCGACCCGCGTGACGGCGGCCAGGCGCCCTATCAGATCTATTGCCGCGCCATGCACAGCGGCGCGTTCGTGGAGCGATCCGTCACCGGGTCAATGCGCCTGCTGGAGCGGGTATCCGGACAGGCCGGGGTCGTTGCGCCCGGCGACGATGCGGGCCAAGATGGTGTGGGGGTCCCCCCGCTTGCGGGGGAGAGCCGGGCAATCAGGTCTAGCGATCCGACGGGCTGACCACACACTCGCAGTCGTAATCGCCTTCCAGCCCGCGCGGCAGATCGGTGCCACGGAAGATGCCGTTGCCGGCGGTAGTGCAGGAGAGCGCGTCGGCGGCGAGAATCGCGGCGGCACCGGTCCAGGTGGTTCGCTCGACGGGCCAGCGCTTTCCGTCGCTGAACACCAATCCGGTCCAATAGGAGCCGTCGTCCTCACGCAGATGCTGCATGGCCGCAAACTGCCGCAGCGCCGCCTGCCGATTGCCCATGGCATCGAGTGCCAGGACCAACTCGCACGTCTCCGCGCCGGTCACCCACGGCCGGTCGTCGACGCACCGGATGCCCAGGCCGTCGACGACGAAATCGCCCCACCGGTCGGCGATTCGGGCGATCGCGGCGGGACCGCGAAGCGCACCACCGAGGATCGGGTAGTACCAGTCCATCGAATGGTGCGGCTTCTCGGTGAACGCCGACGGGTGGGTAGTGATCGCATGGCCCAGTCGGCCGAGCGCGAGCTCCCATTCCGGTTGCGGCTCCTCGACATAATTGGCCAGGGCCAGTGCACAGCGAATGCTGTGGAAGATACTGGCGCACCCGGTCAGCAGCGCCTCCGTGACCGGTCCAGAAGGACCACGCGCCCAACAAATTTCGCCGCGTTCG
The DNA here is from genome assembly GCA_963751315.1 of uncultured Actinomycetota bacterium. Taxonomy (GTDB): domain Bacteria; phylum Actinomycetota; class Actinomycetes; order Mycobacteriales; family Mycobacteriaceae; genus Mycobacterium. The sequence goes on from CAVVUH010000001.1 coordinate 250,272, forward strand.
AGCTGCAACTCCAAGACAAAATCGATCGCGGCCCGCACCGTCGGCCACATCGCGATGGCAAAGGGGTGATCACCGGTGATCAGTACGTGGTGCCAGACTCCGACCGCGACATAAGCGCAGAAGTTGCTGTCGCTGTTGGCATCCTCGATGACGCCGGCGCGAAATTGGATCGGCCAGGAGCCATCCGCACGCTGCTGGCGCCGACACCAGTCGAAAGCATGTCGCGCCGGGTCAATCAGGCCCGCAGCGGTGAGCGCCATCGCGCATTCCACATGGTCCCAAGGATCGGTGTGCCCGCCGTCCGACCACGGGATCGCCCCGGACGGCTCTTGCGCCGCGGCAATCGATTCCGCCGTCTCTCGGCATTGTGCAGCAGAGAAGATGCCAGCGACGCCCGGTGCCCTATACCAGTTCAACGGCCGGTACCGGTTTCTCGAAGTACAATGCGACACTCTTGCCGATCAGCGGGTTGAGTGTTGATTCGGCCAGCCGGGTAAACCGGGGCCGCTGCATCATGTCCCAAACCAACATCTTGTGATAGGCAGCGACAGCAGGATGCCGTGAATTGTTCACGCCTACTAAGCATTTCAGCCACCAAAATGGCGCGTGCAAAGCATGTGCGTGATGGGCGTGAGTAAAGGTCATTCCGCGCCCGGCGATCTTGGCGCGCAGCCGGTTCGCCCGGTAGATGCGGATGTGGCCGCCCTCGTTGCTGTGGTAGTCGTCGGAGAGTAGCCAGCACAATCGTTCGGGTAACCATCTGGGTACGGTGACGGCCAGCCTGCCGCCGACCTTGAGCACGCGAATCAGCTCGTCGATCGCCTTGTTGTCGGCCGGGACGTGCTCCAGGATCTCCGAAGCGATCACGCAATCGAAGGTTCGATCGGGGTAGGGCAACGCCAGCGCGTCACCGACGACGGTCTCGGCTCGAGCTGATGGCGGCACCTCACCAGAATCGGCCATGGCGCGAAACATGGTGTCGACGTTGGTGAGCTCGGTCGCGTCCTGATCGAACGCGACCACATCGGCACCCCGGCGATAAGCCTCGAAGCTGTGCCGGCCCGCTCCGCACCCCACGTCGATGACCTTGGTGCCCTGACCGATACCGAGGTGGTCGAAGTCGACCGTCAGCACGGCTCGCCCACTGGCTGTGCCGAATCCCGAACCGACAGCTGCCGGCTGATCGCGCGTTCGTAGACCCGGGCGGTCTGTGCAGCCACCGATTCCCAGCTGTATACCTCGACGGCTCGGCGGCGACCGGCGATACCGAGTCGGCGCAATTGGTCGGGGGAGACCAGCAGCTCGGCCAACACCCGGATCAGCTCGGAGGCGTCGCCCGGCCGCACCAGCCTGGCGCACTCGTCGTCGGGTCCGAGCACCTCGGGTAGTGCGCCGGCACGGCTGGCGACAATTGGCGTGCCGCTGGCCATCGCCTCCACTGCGGGAAGTGAAAAGCCTTCGTAAAGCGAAGGGATACAGGCGATTTCAGCGGAGGCAAACAGTTGTGCCAAAGCGGCGTCGGAGAGTCCGCTGGAGATGTGGACGATATCGGAGAGGCCGAGTTCGGCGATCAGCTTTTCGGTGGGACCGTTGGATTCGAGCTTGGCCACAAGCTGCAGTTCCAGGTCGTGTTCGGTCCGGAGCTTGGCCACCGCTTGCAACAGGTGCCCGACGCCCTTGAGCGGCCGGTCGGCGCTGGCGATCGCGATGATGCGACCAGGAATTCGCGGCTCTGTCGATGGTGCGAACAAGTCGGTGTCGACACCCAGCGGCACCACGTGAAGCTGGTCTGGGTGGACGCCGAAGTCCGCGGTGATGTCGGTGGCCGACGACGACGAGACGGTCAGCAAATCCGGAATGCTGCGGGCGACCCGTTCTTGCATCTCCAAAAAGCCATACCACCTGCGTACCAGCGGTTTACGCCACCATCGTGCGGCAGCGAGATCCAGTACCCGGTCACGTGTGATCGGATGGTGTACGGTCGCCACCACCGGCAGGCCGGTCGCCGCGATTTTGAGCAGGCCTACGCCCAGGCTCTGATTGTCGTGCACCACATCGAAGTCGCGCCGCCGTCCGGCGAGCAGGCGGGCGGCACGCAGACTGAAGGTCCGCGGCTCCGGGAAGCCCGCGGTCCACACGGCGGCCAGCTCGCGCAGATCGATGCGGTCGCGGATTTCACGGGGGTGCGGGATGCGGAAGGGGTCGGGTTCCCGATACATGTCGAGGCTGGGTACCTCGGTCAGCACGACCCGGGGGTCCAGACCTGCGGGGTAGGGCTGGCCAGAGAACACCTCGACGTGGTGTCCCAGTTCGACGAGGCCGCGGCTGAGGTGCCGCACGTAGACCCCTTGGCCGCCGCAGTGCGGCTTGCTGCGATAGGACAGCAGCGCAATCCGCATACTCACGCCCATTCCGGTCTGGTGGTGCCGACAGGTGTCACGGGAAAGCGTTCAAACGGGACGTCAGCGAACTGCCTGGACACGTGTCTGGACTATAGTTTGACTATCTAGGTGATGCAACGCGCACCGGCTTGACGTTGATTTTGCCGATCCTACCGAGGCGAACGGCTGCGCTGACGCGGGCGCTGCACTGTGACGCAGATCAAACGAGATTTGTGACGCACGTCATTGCGGAAATCGCCGATATTAGGGCAGCCTAACCTTCCACCTGTACTCTGAAGCAGCTGGAGTGGCCGATGCCCGACAACTCAACTGGCCTGGAATTCGCCTACGACCTGACCCTCGACGAAGTGCGGCGGCGCACCGCCGTGCTGGAGGCCATCGGTGCGGACTGGGATCCGATTCGCGCGTTGGCCGAAGAGGAGCAGGCATACGCCATGCTCTACTCGAATCTGGATGCCGAGCAGCAGCGTGTCTACGACAACCTGGTCAGCGCAGGGGTGCTGCCGGAGCGGGCGGCCGATCATGCTTCCGATTGACCCGGACGCCGACAAGAGCCGTCGCGCCTGGCTGGCCTGCCCGCGCTGTGATCACGGCGCTGCGTGTGGCGATTGCCGCAGCGGCCGCAACTGCCATACCCATTGGCAATACCTGCTGAGCAATAGTGCGGCGGTCGTGCATCTGCAGTGCCCAACCTGCGCGCACCTGTGGTCACTGGACACCAGCGCAGCGCGTCTCGGCCACCGCCACGCCGCATAAGGTTCGCACCCACCGGCGATACGGTGGGTGTCATGCGCGCGTTGATCGTCGTCGACGTACAGAACGACTTTTGCGAGGGCGGCTCGCTGCCCGTGACCGGCGGCGCCGCCCTGGCGGGCGCAATCAGTGGCTATCTGACTGCCGGCGCCGAGTACCGCCACGTGGTGGCCACCCAGGATTTCCATATCGATCCCGGTGATCATTTCTCCGACCGGCCCGATTACTCGTCGTCCTGGCCGCCGCATTGCCTGGCCGGCAGCGCCGGGGCGCAATTTCATCCCGATCTCGAGACCGACCGGTTCGACGCCGTCTTTCGCAAGGGCGCCTACGACGCGGGTTACAGCGGTTTTGGCGGAGTCGACGAGTCCGGCATGCCGCTGGCCGATTGGCTCGCCCGACACGATGTGGACCAGGTTGACGTGGTGGGTATCGCCACCGACCACTGTGTCCGTCGGACCGCTGAGGACGCCGCGCAGGCGGGCTTGGCCACTCGGGTGCTGCTGGATCTGACAGCAGGCGTGGGGGAGGAGTCCACCGCCGCGGCGATCAAAGCCTTGCAAGCCTCGGGTGTCGCGATAGTCCCGAGCGCGTGACCGGCCGAGCGGAGTCGGCACTGCTGGCGGCGGTGGAGCGATCGCCCGAGGCGGCGGCGGCGCATGACCGCGCGGGTTGGGTGGGGCTGTTCACGGCGGACGGTCGTATCGAAGACCCGGTGGGATCACGACCCCACACGGGACACGCGGAGATCGGCCGCTTCTACGACACCTTCATCGGGCCGCGTGACATTGCCTTTCATCGCGATCTCGACGTGGTCCACGGCTCGGCCGTCGTCCGCGACCTTGATCTCGAGGTGGTGATGGGTTCAGCGGTCACCATGACCATTCCGGCGTTTCTTCGATACGACCTGCGCGAGGTCAACGGCGAATGGAAGATCGCGACGCTACGCGCTTACTGGGAGCTGCCGAGCATGATGCTGCAATTCCTGCGCAACGGCGCATCCGCCATGCCGGCCACCATCCAACTGTCGCAAGGACTCATCCGCAATCAGCGGCTGCGCGGCACCGCCGGTTTCGCGGCCGGTTTTCGTCGCGTCGGTTCCCGCCGCAAGCAGTTGGTGGACAGCTTCGTGAATGCGGTTGGCAGAGGAGATGGGCTTGCCGCGCAGCGAGCGCTGTCATCCAATGCCACAATGACTTTCGGCGACGACGATGTCGCAGACATCGCAGACCTTGTGGCGCTGTGCCCCGGCGCCCGCGCGCCCAAGCTCATCGCCGCGGGCTCCACCGTCGCCGCTTCGATCACGTCGACGCAGGGATGCGGCGTCATGTTCGCCGACGTTGCCCGGCGCCGCAATGAAATCCGTCGGATCCGCTACTTTCCGGGCTGACCGAACCGGGCTATGCCTTGGTGATGGTGAACTGGCCCACTTGGCTGATGCCGCGCCGGAAAAAGTCCGAGCATCCGGTCAAATAGTGCATATAGCGCTCGTACACCTCGACCGACGTCGCGGCGACAGCCTCCTCGCGATGGGCCTTCAATTCGATCGCCCACGTGTCGAGAGTCCGGACGTAGTGCTCGTCCAAGTATTGGGTGTCGGCCACCGACAACCCTGCGCTCGCGGATAAATTGACGATGTCCTCGTCGCTCGGCACTCCACCGCCCGGGAAAATCTCCTTCGCGATGAACCGCATGAACTTCATGTCGGTGATGGTGATCGGTATGCCCATCTCCGGCCAGCGCTTCAAGGGGTGACCGCAGATCGTCTGCAATACCATCCGGCCGCCGCTGGGCAGCAAACGAAACGCCGTCTCAAAGAACGCGGCGTATCGCTCCTTCGGGAACGCCTCGAACGCCTCGATGCTGACGATGCGGTCGACCGGTTCGTCGAATTGCTCCCAGCCGCGCAGGAATACCTTGCGCGAACGATCGGTGTCGATCTCTTCGAAGAGGCGCTGGCAGTAGACGGCCTGGTTCTTGCTGAGCGTCAGGCCGATGACGTTGACCTCGTACTTCTCGATCGCGCGTTTCATCAGCGAGCCCCAACCGCAACCTACGTCGAGCAGGGTCATGTCGGGTTGCAAGTCGAGCTTGCCCAGCGCGAGATCGAGCTTGGCCATCTGCGCTTCTTCAAGCGTCATGTCGTCGCGCTGAAAGAACGCGCAGCTGTACGTCCGCGACGGATCCTGGAACACACCGAAGAAATCATCGGAGAGGTCGTAGTGCGCCTGAACTTCCTCAAATAGCGGCCGCATCGCCGCCGAGCCGCTCTTGCCATCCGCCATCGCAATTGACCTCCGCCTAACGAAATTGCTTAGCGATATTTGACCATAGTCCAACGTCTCAGGTCATCTCGGCGAACGGGCGTGGCGTCATATTCGCCGACGTCACCAGGCATTGCAACAAAATCCGCCGAATCCGCTACTTTCCCGCCAGCAGCAGCAGCAGCAGCGACGCCGCCGACAACCCTAAGTAGGCGCCCGGGAAGGCGATGTTGTAGAAAACATGGGCCCGCAGATGTGCGACCACCGCGCCGATGAAATACAACACCAGGCCGGTGGCGGCTGCGATCCCGATCACCGGCAAGCCAAGACCGACAAGAAGCCCGAGAGCTCCGGCGAGTTTCAGCGTGCCCAGCATCGGCAGCCACGAACGCGGCACATGCACCTTCGCCGAGTTCGCCAGCACGAAGCCGGCGGGGATGAAGTCAGCTATCCCCACTGCTGCGGTGATGATCGCGGTGATCACCGTGATAACAACGTATAGGCTCATGACGTTGGTCTCCTTCTTTACCGGGAGCGTTCGCCGGACGTGGTCATCTCCTTGACGGTTTTCGCCTGGGAAAGGTGACCATGAGAACGATCGAAGATCTCGCCCAGCGGTTCGACAGCGATCGGCGGCACCTGAAGTCGGTGGCGTTCCACTTGCTCGGCTCGGTGGCTGACGCCGAGGACGCGGTGCAGTCCGCCTGGCTGAAGGCCAGTCGCGCAAATTACGACATGATCGAGAACCTGACGGGCTGGTTCACGACGATCATCGCCCGCGAGGCCGTCGACCAGTTACGGGCTCGCAAACGGCGAGCAGAGCAGCCGCTCGCCGGCCTCGATCAGCTCGAGCCCGCCGCTGTGGCGACATCCGCGGGTGCAGACGAAGATGCCCTGCTCACCGATTCGGTCAGCCGGGCACTGCTGGTGGTCCTCGACCGGCTGTCGCCGGCACAACGCGTCGCCTTTGTCCTGCACGACGTCTTCGCGCTGCCCTTCGACACGATCGGCGAATTGTTGAGTCGATCGCCGGAGGCCGCCAAGAAGCTGGCAAGCCGGGCCCGCCGTCGACTCCACACCGGTGGGTCCGCGGAGCCCACGCGGACCGCTGAACACCTCAAAATCGTCGAAGCGTTCCTGGACGCGTCGCGCGGCGGTGATATTCGGATGCTGCTGGATCTGCTGGCTCCCGAGGTGGTACGCAGGGTGGACCGCGAGCTGGTGCCAGACGATGTGCCGACCGAGCTTCGCGGCGCCAAGGAGGTCGCCGAGGAAACCCGACGGTTCGCAGTGCGCGCACGGGCCGGAGTCGTAGTGCTCGTCAACGGCGTCCCCGGTATAGCCATCGCGCCGGCGGGGCACGTGGAGGCGTTGCTGCAGATCGGCATTGACGACGGCCGCATACACACCGTCGACATCGTCGGCGATGCCGATCGATTGAAAAGCGCGGTCCTCACGCTGCCACAGTGACGACACCCAGGAACACTACGAAAGAACCACCCAACGCTCACTAGCCGGAGATACGCCACGAAGAACAGCCTCATCTGCGATAAGTCCATTAGTCGGCGGACGCTGTTACGGGGCGCCGGCGCGCTTGGCGCTGCGTCGCTGGCGCTGTGGCCGACCGGCTGTGGTTCTGACGACGATGCACTGACGTTCTTCTTCGCCGCCAACCCCGAAGAGGCGGATGCCCGGCTGCGGGTTGTCGACGCCTTTCAGCTCAGGCATCCCGACGTCAGGGTTCGGACGTTGTTGTCCGGGCCGGACGCTTTGCAACACATGTCGATCTATTGCGCAGGCGGGAAATGTCCGGACGTGCTGATGGCGTGGGACCTCACCTATGCCGGATTGGCCGACAGGGGAGTGCTGCTGGACCTCAACACCCTGTTGGGCCAAGACAAGGCTTTCGCTGCCGAGCTGAAAGCAGACAGCATCAAATCGCTGTATGAGACGTTCACGTTCGACGGCGGACAGTACGCCCTTCCCGAGCAGTGGTCCGGAAACTACCTGTACTACAACAAGAAGCTGTTCGCCGAGGCCGGTGTGCGCCCGCCGCCCAGGCGATGGGAAAAGCCGTGGAGCTTCGGCGAATTCCTTGACACCGCCCAAGCGCTCACCAAACGCGACCGATCGGGCAGGGTCAGTCAATGGGGATACGTCGACACCTGGGCGGCGTCGTACTCGGCCGGACTATTCGGCACGAATAACGGGGTCCCGTGGTCGACCCCGCGGGTGAACCCGACGCACCTCAACTTCGACAACGATGCGTTCATCGAAGGCATCCAGTTCTACGCCGACCTGGCCAACAAGCACAAGGTTGCCCCCACCGCATCGGAGACGCAGTCGATGTCCACGATGGACCTGTTCTCCTCGGGCCAGACGGCGATGGCGCAAGGCGGGCATTGGAGATATCAGACGTTCGACCGGGCCAAAGGCCTGGATTTCGATATCACCGTGCTGCCGACGGGTCCGAAAGGGCATGCCGCTTGCTCGAACATCGGTACAACGGGGCTCGCCATTGCGGCGAGCAGTCGCCGCAAGCAACAGGCTTGGGAGTTCGTAAAATTCGCCACCGGCCCGATCGGACAGGAAGTGATTGCTGAATCGGGCCTGTTCGTGCCGGTGCTGCGGTCCGCGATCGAGTCGGCTGGATTCGCCGAGGCCCACCGTAGGATCGCCAATCTCGCTGTGCTGACGGGCGGGCCCGCCCATTCCGAGGGCATGCCGGTCACCCCGGAGTGGCCGAAGATCGGCTCGTTGATGGACCGCAACTTCGGCCCTGTTCTCCGCGGCGCTCGGCCGGCAACATCGTTGGCGAGCGGGCTGTCACACGCGGTTGACGAGGTGCTCCGTAGCCGATGACCGCGATCGATGAATCCGCCGCCGTAGTGACCCGGCGTCGCAAGTTTTCCAAGCGACGCGCCCGTGCCGGGCGCATGTTCGTCGCGCCGAACATGGCGGCGGTCGCCGTGTTCATGGTGTTCCCGCTCGGGTTCTCGCTCTACATGAGTTTTCAGAACTGGGACCTCTTCAGGCCCGCAAAGTTCGTTGGTTTGGCGAACTACCGCCGTCTCTTCACCGGCGATCCACTATTCAGCATCGCGTTGCGCAACTCGGTGGTTTACACCGTCGGGACGGTCGTCCCCACGGTCCTCATCAGCCTCGCCGTGGCCGGTGTGCTCAACCGAAAAATCAAGGGAATCAACTTCTTTCGAACAGTTGTATTTCTGCCGCTGGCGGTATCGTCGGTGGTGATGGCCGTCGTCTGGCAGTTCGTCTTCAACACCAACAACGGTCTGCTCAATATCATGCTCGGCTGGATCGGTATCAGTCCCATCCCGTGGCTGGTTGACCCGAAATGGGCCATGGCTTCACTGTGCATGGTCAGCATATGGCGCAGCGTGCCTTTCGCGACCGTCATCCTGCTGGCTGCGATGCAAGGCGTGCCGGACACCCTCTATGAGGCCGCCCGACTGGACGGTGCAGGGGAGTTGAGACAGTTCGTCTCGATCACCGTGCCGTTGATTCGCGCTGCTGTTTCGTTTGTGGTGGTCATCTCGATCATCCACGCATTTCAGGCTTTTGACCTTGTCTACGTTCTCACCGGACGTAACGGGGGCCCGGAGACGGCAACCTATGTCCTCGGCATCATGCTGTTCCAGCATGCCTTTGCCTTCTTGGAATTCGGTTACGCTTCCGCCCTGGCATGGGTGATGTTCGCCATCCTGCTGGTGTTGACCGTGGTGCAGTTACGGCTCGCGCGCCGTCGAACCGCCCAGGAGGAACGATCGTGGGCCTAGCCGACCGGGTGATCAAACCCAATATTCTCCGTGGCTTCGCGCTGTATACCGCGCTGGCGGGTATCGCCTGGTGTGCACTGTTCCCGATCCTGTGGGCTGTATCGGGTTCGCTGAAGAATGAGGGCGAGGTGACGACGCCGACCTTGTTTCCCTCTCATCCGCAGTGGTCCAACTACCGCGAGGTGTTCGCCCTGATGCCGTTTTGGCGAATGTTCTTCAACTCAGTGCTGTATGCCGGCTGTGTGAGTGTCGGCCAGGTGTTCTTTTGTTCTCTGGCCGGATATGCCTTTGCACGATTGCGGTTTCGGGGTCGCGACACGCTGTTTGTTTTGTACTTGGGGACTTTGATGGTGCCGCTGACGGTTACCGTGATCCCGCAGTTCATTTTGATGCGCGTCGCCGGGCTGACCGACACGCCATGGGCGATGATCGTGCCGGGATTGTTTGGCAGCGCCTTCGGCACCTACCTCATGCGTCAGTTCTTTCAAACCATCCCAGTCGAATTGGAGGAAGCGGCCATCCTCGACGGCTGCTCGCCGTGGCAGATCTATTGGCGGATACTGCTTCCACACGCGAAGCCGGCAGTGATGGTGCTGGCTGTGCTCACGTGGTTTAACGTTTGGAACGACTTTCTCTGGCCGCTGTTGATGATTCAGCGTAGGAGTATCGCGACCCTCACCCTGGGGTTAGTACGGATGCAGGGCGAGTACGTTGCCAGATGGCCGGTACTGATGGCCGCGTCCATGCTCATCCTGCTGCCGCTGCTTCTCGTCTACGGCGTTGCACAACGCGCCTTCATCCGTGGCATCGCCGTCACCGGGCTGGGCGGGTGAAACTTTCATGGCATCGGTAATTTTCGAGCAAGCCACACGGCACTACCGCGGCACAGCGCGACCCGCAGTCGACCATCTGGATCTGAGCGTCGATGACGGCGAATTCGTGGTGCTGGTCGGTCCGTCCGGATGCGGCAAAACCACATCGCTGCGGATGATCGCCGGGTTGGAGATGGTGGATTCCGGCAGTATCCGCATCGGCACGCGAGACGTCACCTACGACGACCCCAAAGACCGGGATGTGGCCATGGTCTTCCAGAACTATGCCTTGTACCCGCACATGACCGTGGCGCAGAACATGGGGTTCGCGTTGAAGATCGGTCGAATCACGAAAGCCGAGATCCGCGAACGGATTTTGGACGCGGCGCGGCTACTCGACTTGGAGCCGTACCTGGGTCGCAAGCCCAAGGATCTGTCCGGTGGACAACGCCAGCGGGTGGCGATGGGGCGCGCGATAGTGCGGCGACCGCAAGTGTTTTTGATGGACGAACCGCTGTCCAACCTGGACGCGAAACTGCGGGTGCAGACCCGTAATCAGATCGCCGGATTGCAGCGGCGACTGGGCACCACAACCGTCTACGTCACCCACGACCAGGTCGAGGCGATGACGATGGGCGACCGCGTCGCGGTCTTGCGTGATGGTGTGCTGCAACAGTGCGCAGCGCCCAGGGAGCTCTACCGAAGTCCGGTCAACATGTTTGTCGCGGAGTTCATCGGCTCGCCTGCGATGAACCTTTTCACCCTTCCCGTCATCAACCACTGCGTTTCATTGAGTGATTGGCCGATCCAACTGCCGCGCGAGATCACCGATACCACAAGAGAAATCGTCGTCGGCATCCGGCCTGAACATTTCGAAATCGGCGCCAGCGGGGTCGAGATGCAGATCGACGTTGTCGAAGAACTCGGCGCGGACGCCTACCTGTATGGCCGAGTCGCAAGGCCCGACAACACATTCGGCCAGGCAATCGTCGCACGCACCGACGGACACGACCCACCGCCGCGGGGCAGCCGCGTGCGCCTGCATCCACAGCCGGGACACCTGCATTTCTTTGGCGTCGATGGCCGCCGGTTGCCCTAAGCGGAGGGAAGTGGGACGTCCGTTCGGCGACGATGCGGGACGCAACGCGTCCCGAGGAGGAGCCGGACAATCAGTCAGAGCCGAATGTCTGGTCGAGCCAGTCGTAGACGCGCGCAAAGGCCAGCCGGTGTT
>CAVVUH010000002.1:0-281763 GCA_963751315.1 uncultured Actinomycetota bacterium
ATCTCGCTCCCATTCAGTGAGAACGGAAGCGAGGATGTCTATGCAGACGGGGTGGCCCAAAAAATGGCGATGGGGTCGGTCAGAAACGCGTGCGTCAGCACGATAAATATTCGCTCGGCGCGCGTTAACGTCCGACAGGCCCTGTGGCGGCAGATTACTGTTATCTGATCAACACGACGATCGTCACGATGGCGAAATAGAGGATCACTGCGAGAACCGTTATCCATAAGTGTGGGTCGCGATTCTGCGTTTCGATGTCCCGCGTCAGCGGCGGGAGGACCCGAAGCAGGATGGGAAGCACCGACACCGCCAACCCCCCGGCTACCAGCGCGGCGGCTGCGGAACCCCAGCCTTCTCGCATCGCCTCCAGCGAAACAAAAAGCGTCGCGGCGATCACCAGCACTAAAACGAGCCGCAGGCGCGGATCGACCTGCGACCCGCTCTTGCCGTTCGAGGTGTCAAAGAACCGAACCTGAAACAGCAAGGCACCGGCGACGGCCAGCTGGGCCGCGATGATCGACTGGAAAAACTGAACTGGCACGCCACTACTCATCGACATATGATGCCCGAACGCACCGGAGCTCAAAGAGCTGCGCGAGCAGAACGCGCGCCTCAAGCGGCTGTTGGCCGAGGGCAAACTGGAAAAGGACGCCTTGATCAATCCATGCGACACATAGTGTTCGCCGGAGATCTTGCTGGAACATCCACCCCGCGTGTTGGCGTAGCACTTAGGGTGCTTGTAATCGTCGGGTACCTCTGCCATTCCTATGCCTCTGCCCGTGCCTGTAGACCGCGACCAAGGGTATCAAACACGTGTTCGATTTCGCCTCTACATTTCTTCCCGTACAGCAGCGCGGCGGCAGATGGCTAATTTGCGACAACGCCCATTGCTGTCCAGAGTTGACCGTCTCGACCCAATAACACCTAGTCGGCGTCGGGCTCAAAATCCGCAAGGTGTCAGTTCGAGTCAGACCGGGGGCACTGAGAGTTGTGCAGCGCCAGCTTCAGCGTTGTCCCAAACTGGTCCCCAAGGCTCGGGCATCTGCGGTCGGCAACAGCGAATCGCCGCAGTTCAAGGCATGCTTCTCGTTGTCGGGCTGACAGGATTTGAACCTGCGACCACTTGACCCCCAGTTATCGGAACCGTGTTCGCACGCGTGTGCGGGTGTCCGGTTCTCGCAGGCCACAACGGTTTTCGTACAGCGGCGGACGGCCACGGACGGCCACGGATACGGCCCGGATCGCGCCTAACTGGTGTCAGAACTGGTGTCAATTGGTGTCAGGGGTCAGAACCCACGCGGGCCCGTCGCTCCCACTCGGCGCGCTGGCGTGCCATGTCGGCGGTGACCCGCTCGCCGGTCTCGTAGTCGCCGTGATCGCCCGCCCGGTGAGCCCAATAGCGGTAGATGTCCAGCTCCGAGCCCGCCGACCATTGCCGTCTAGCCACCGCTCTTGCTCGGCGGGCTCGGGATCGCAGCCGGGATGCTGCACAATCTCGACCTCGACACCGCAGAACGTGAACGGCTCGACCAACTGCGGCTCGGGGTCGAACAGCCCGAACAGCCCGCCCCCGTCGTCGTCCTCGTCCTCGTCGTCCGCCAGCTCCGCAGCGGCCACGATGCGCCCAACCCGCGACTTAGACAGCCCCAACCGCTCCGCAATCGCCCGGATCGACAAACCCTCACCGCGCAGACGCAAAACCTCATCCTCGCTGCTCATGCCCCCAGTATCGACCCTCAGCAACCACCATCCCGGACCTGTCTCAGCGTGTCCCACCACCATCCAAGACCGTCCCACCATCCCTGACCAGGGGATTTCCCACACGTTTGCTCGAAAACCGTTGTGGCACAGTCGGATTACTAAATGAAGCAGCCCTCTCTCGCCGCTCGCGCGCCCGCCAGACTTTGCCCCGCATCCTCCAGAGAATCAAGCGCCTTTTGCCCAGGCCCAGGCCGTGAGACGCCAGTCTGCGCCAACCTTACGAAGCGCGACCGTATACACCGAGCCACGTTGTGTGACCTGCTTACCGCGCAGGTCGAACGTCATGGTCGCGGGAGCAACGACATAGGCGTAGTCGCCGGTGACATCGACTTGGCGTGGCTCGCCGAGCGAGATGCGGTAGCCCGAAGCCCCTAAATGCTCGCCCTCGGCAAGCACATCGCTCCACCAGTCTTCGGCGGCTGTCGGCCCTTGCCAGACATGGGGCGACATGCCGTCAAGAATTTGCATCGGGTCAGCGCATGTCGCCGCCATTGCCGTCGAGTCACCGTTGTTGAACGCCTCGACGTATTGCAGCACTGCGCCCATTGGATCGTCCGAGGTAGGCACGACGCGGTCTCCCCTTCTCTTTTTGCGCGTCATACCCTAGTCGCCGGGCGCGGGTGGCGCGAAGCGCTACGGGGAGCTCCAACATTGCGCGCTGGTCACACGCGAATTTGTCGATTCATACTGTCTTGACACCCACGAGAGGGGGAGGGTCGGCATGACGAGCCAGCGCGATCAGTACGAGCTTGAGGTCTTCGATTCCAATTCGATGGACTGGCTAGAGATACCGATCGAACAGATCGGCAGTAGTCTGCCGCTCAAGCTATTCACGGCAGACTCCGACACCGGAATGTCCTGCGCGCTTTTGCGTTACGACGCCGGGTTCATCAATCCGTGGCATACCCACGGCTGCGCGCACGGCATGTTTGTGTTAAGCGGGACCCTGCGGACCCACAAGGGGGATTTCGGCCCGGGGAGTTTTGTCTGGTTCCCCGAGGGTATGACGATGTATCACGGTGCGACCGAGGACAGTGACTGTCTCATGCTTTTCATCACGAACAAACCGTTCAATATTCGCTACACGTTCGAGGATGAACCGAGCGGAAGCGAGGCCGAGCGACTGGGCCGGGAGAAGGCGTGCCTGTGCTCGATGGCTTCCGTGACCTGACGCGACCTGATTGACGGGATCGATTCGGCGACTTCGACAGCCTGGACCTGCGCCTGGCAGCGCGCCGGGCCTATTGGCGCGAGTATCGGCGGCAGCAGGCGTGGGCCGCGTAAGGATTGTTACCACGTCCGGGGGTTCCTGTGGGTGCAGCGAAGGCGGGAGCCCCCGTAGGTATGGACCGGCGGCTACCGCCTGAGCTGCCCTGGTCAAGAACAATGCTGCTCAATTTGGGCTAGCAAGGCACCTCGAGGCGTGTGGAGCGCGACGCTGATCATCGGTGTCCCGAAGAAGTTCAAGACGTCCACCTGGATTGCCTCGGTCCTCGTGGCCCATGTCCAGTCCCAGCCATCCTGTCCGGTTGCCGTGTCCGAGAAGCACCACGGCAGCCCCTCCATCGGCTTGCCTATCGGCAGTAGAGGAGTCAACTCCGCAACAGCGTCGCCGTACCCCATGTGCGGGTTCCATAGTTCCATCGAGTCGGTGCTGTTGACGTCATCGTATCTCGACCCGAGCGGCAGAGAGATGTCGGCGATAAACGACTGCGGCAAAGGCTCTGAGCGCATTGGCGCTGTCGCCGTCCCCGCAGTTGTCGTCGGCGGGGGGGCGGCAACCGCCGTCGTCGCCGGGGTGGTCATCACCGATCTCGGATCGACGACGGCGCGTCCCGGCGTTTTGTAGTAGCACCCCGACGCCACCAGGGCAGCTGCGCTAGCGGCCAGAACTCCCGCCGTGATCTTGTTCGTCGTCACATGACTTCACCTCCACGCCTCGACCTGATGCCGTGGTTGGTGTTCTCATCATCCTCGTCGTGGGCGTGGCCCGGCCAGTCCTGCCTCGGCAAGCGCGCCGGGGGTTACCTCGTGCCGGGCCGAACTGGTGTCAGATTTGGTGTCAACCGACCCCCGGCGGGCGGCTTAGACGGGGTTTCTAAACCCCTGACCTGCAAGAACTCTGGTCGGGCTGACAGGATTTGAACCTGCGACCACTTGACCCCCAGTAAATCGCGGTAACGCGTTCTCCCAGGTCGGTTGTGTCAGGGCGGCGGTTTTTCGCCGTGCAAGACGTTCACCATCGCGCATAACGTGTGGTCCCCAATGGGTCCCCACGGTCACATGCCGGCGTGAGCCTCAAAACCATCAGCGGAAACGCGTACGTCGTAGGTCTCCACGGGGATGTTGTGACCGCTTCTTTGAAGAGCTTCACCGCGTCCTCGGGGTGACGATGTTGACGAGGTTTAGCCGCTGCAGGTCCTCGGGTGTTTGTGGCCGCGGTAGGTGAACTCACCAGAGCCGGCTCAGCATGCCAGCGCCCACCGGTCACCTTCCGCCCGCTCGACACCGCGTCCCACCAAGCGGTTTGCCATGACAACTCCGTTCGAACGCGCCACAGTTGGACACATTGAACATAATTTGATAATATGTTCAAATGCGTGAAGAGGCCGACCGGGTTACGCGAGCGGGATCCCCCGCGCTGTTGACGGCCAACGCCGCAACCCTGCAGCGGCTGGGTGCCAGGCAGTTCAGTCTCACCGCGGTCGCCGAGGCCGCCGGTGTGTCCAGGGGCACCGTGCACAACGCGCTAGGCAACCGCGATCACGCCATCAAGACCGCGCTGGACCATCTGGCGTCGGTATTCATCGCAGCCGTCGCCGCCGAGGTGGAGCGAGAGTCGACACTCGCCGACCAGGTGGCGGCCGCCGCGGTGCTGGTCTGTGCTCACCGCCAGCGCTCCGACTCGGTGGCACCCGGCGGGATCAACGAAAGTGTCCTGCTGCTGCTGCTGCGAAACATGGGCGATGACCTGATGAAGCGGTCCATTGAGCTGTGGAAACCACTGGTCAAGGCGGCGCAGCGCAACGGAGAAGTCAGCGCCAGCGTGGATCCGGTACGGGCCGGGGAATGGATAGTGCGAATGTTGTTGAGCTTTGAACTGTTACCGCCCATCGGTGTGAACTTGGACAGTCCGCGGGCGGTGCGCCGGTTCGTGTCCGACCATATCGTCGCCGGGCTGAGCGGGGCAGGTCATGACTGAGCCGGCCTACGAGGTGGCCATCATCGGTGCCGGACCCGGCGGGATCGCCGCGGCGCATCTGTTGCACAACAAGGGCATCACGAATTTCGTGATCCTGGAACGCGGCAACGACTTCGGCGGCACCTGGCGCGACAACCACTACCCGGGCCTGGCCGTGGACATTCCGACGTTGTGGTACCAGCTGTCGTTCGCACCCAACCCCGACTGGACCCGGCTGTTCGCCCCGGGCCCGGAGCTTCACCGCTATCTGTGCGACACCGCCCGTCGGCTCGGCCTGTATAACCATTTGCAAGGCAACACCGAAGTCCTACAGCAGAAGTGGGACGACACCGCCGGCATCTGGCGTCTGGCAATCAAAGACCAGCCCGCGGTCACGGCGCGATTCGTGATCAGTTCGGTCGGTGGCTATGTCAACGCCAAGACCGCCATCGACATCGACGGAGTAGACGACTTCGTCGGCACGATCCTGCGTCCCAACGCGTGGGATGACGGCTACGACGCTCGCGGCAAGCGGATCGCGGTCATCGGGACGGGTTCCAGCGGTGTGCAGATCGCCGCGGCGCTCTCCGCTGGAGCCGAGAACCTCGACGTCTACCAGCGGACACCGGCGTGGGTGCTACCCAAGATCGACTTCGACATTCCGCCGTTGCTGCGCAGGATGTTTCGCCTGCCCGGCGTCATCGGCGGTGTCAACATTCTGGGTCGGCTGGCGATGGATGCGTTCCTGGTCGCACCCGTCGTGCACCTGCTGCCTCGGCTGCCCAGCAGGCTCCTCACCCGGATCATGCCGCTCTACGATGCCTGGTGCCGGGCGCTCTACCGCATCCTGCTGCGCGTCGTGGTCGACGACCCGGCGACGCGGAAGGCGCTGGTACCGCGCTACGGCATTCTCGCCAAACGCCCGGTCATTTCCAGCCGATTTCTACCCGCGCTCAACAACCCGACGACCCACCTGATCACCACGCCCATCGAGCGGATCACCCGCACCGGGATCAGGACCGTCGACGGCATCGAGCATCCCGCCGACCTGATCGTGCTGGCCACCGGCTACGAACTGTGGACCGACCCGGAGACCTACCGGCCCAGAATGATTCTGGGGCCGAATGGATTTGACCTCGCCCAGGACTACCGAGCCGACGGGCTGCGCAGCTACGCCGGCACCGCGCATCCGCGGCTGCCCAACCGGTGGGAGATCGTCGGGCCGCTGGGCTTCGTCGGCTTCGCCTGGCCCGACTTCGTCGAGACCATGGCGGCACATGCCGTGCGCATTATCGACGAGGCCCGCCGCCGCGAGACCCACGTTGTCGAAGTCAGCCAGGACGCCTTCAACCGGTGGAACACCCGAATGCGTCGGCACGGCAAAGCCGTCCACCTCTACCTCACCGACTGCAGCCCCGGTCTGCACACCTACTTCGTGAACTCGCAGCAGGAAACCGTCTACCACCGACCTCAAACGATCACCGGCGCGAGGCGTTTCAGCCGCCGCTCGCCGTTGACGGACTACCAGTTCTCCCGGCGACCCGCCCGCACACCGTCCGCGCCGCTACCCAAGGAGCTGCCGGCATGACCAACACTGATACCCCGCTGGCCGGGAAGGTCGCCTACGTGACCGGCGCGGCCCGCGGGCAGGGTCGGTCGCACTGCGTGCGGCTGGCCCGCGCGGGTGCGGACATCGTCGCGATCGACGCCTGCGGACCGGTCGCCGAACACAACGGCTACCCGCCATCTTCGCCGATGGACCTCGCCGAGACCGTCAGCCTGGTCGAGGGCGAGGGACGCAAAATCCTCGCCCACCACATCGATGTGCGCGACGCGGCCGGCCAGCAGCGCATGGTTACCGACGCGCTCGAGCAGTTCGGCCGTCTCGACATCGTCGTCGCCAACGCCGGGGTGCTGAATTGGGGCCGATTGTGGGAAATTTCGGCGCAACAGTGGCAGGACATCATCGACATCAACCTCACCGGGCTGTGGCACACCATCAAGGCGGTGGTGCCACCGATGATCGAGGCCGGCAACGGCGGCTCGATCATCACCGTCAGCTCGGCGGCCGGCATCAAGGCCGTTCCCGGCTGCGGCCACTACTGCGCCAGCAAGTTCGGTGTCGTCGGGCTGACCAACTCATTGGCGGTCGAATTGGGCGAGTTCGGGATCCGGGTGAACTCGGTGCACCCCTACGGCACCGACACCCCCATGGGCAATGACGTGTCGATGTACCAGATCCTGCAGGATCACCCGCACTACATCCACAGCTTCTCCCCCGGTGCGCTGCCCACGGACTCGCTGGCCGACCCGGGCCTGATCTCCGACATCGTCGTATGGCTGGCCAGTGACGCGTCGTCGCTAGTGACGGCCGCCCAAATACCCGCAGACAAGGGCTATCTGAAGATCTGAGCCCAGCACTTCTTGACCTCCCACTAAATAGCGGTAACACGTTTCCGCAGGTCGGCGATGTGCTCGGCCGAGGTGCGGCCTGCGCGTCGTTCAGAGACGCGCAGGTCGTTCAGCATCGCGCACAACGTGCGGTCTCAAACTGGTCCCCAAAGTGCACGGCTGCGAGATGGAGTCCGTACTGGATAAATCGGGCGGGCGTTCGGGCGTTCGGCCGTACGGATTGTGCCCGCTCTCAGCCGCGCGCGGCTTCTTCGTCCGCTTTCGGCGAGTTGTGTACCCAGGTGGCCAAAAGCCCGGTGAGCAGTAGCCAGCCGACGACAGTGATCGCGATCGCCCAGGCGCGACGGATGAGCAGCGCTGTGCCGCATTGCGCGACGAGGCCGTTGCCGGCGGCGTCGGCGGCTTGAGCGAGGTTGGAGCTAAAACCCCTGCCACAGGTGATCTGCATGCCGAATTGGTCGTAGTGGTTCAGATAGATCGGCCACCGAAGCGCCAGCAGTCCCACGACCAGCAGCAATGCGCCCGCGGTGACTACGACGAACTGACGATTATTCACGTGCCTCCTTATTTGTGTTGGGGACGACCCCCACAGCGCGGCCCACGGCCGCGTTGCTTCACCGCGTGGTGGTTAATCGGTGAATGGGTTGTGGGCGGGAAGGGGTTTGATGAACGGCGCGAGCAGCTTGGCGGACTGTTCGACGGTGAGCACATCGGCCGGGTCGAGCGGGATGATCTCGCGGACCGTCTCGTCGTACTCCCAGACGTCCTCACCGATCAGGCGGCCCTGGTCGTCATAGGGCCAGATCATGTGCTCGGCGGTCTTCACCAGGTAGGTGGCCTCCGGGTCGACAGGCGCGCCGCCGGCGGCGACGACGCTTCCCGGGGTCTGTTGGTAGATGCTTGACGTCGAGACGATCATGTTGTCGCTGACGGCGAGTTTCTCGTCGCCGTCGCTGTAGAAGATGCACTCGCCGGTGCCGGCCCACTGGCGGTAGAGGTCTTTGACGGCCTCCGCGCCGTCGAGAGTGAAGGTCGTGCCGAGAACGTTGAAGTGGTAGACGGGTTTCTCGACAGTCATGTCGGGAGCGAAGATCTCCTCGAAGCGCCCGGCCATTTCCAGATAGCGATGCCGGTTGTACGCGTGCAGGAGATACAGGTGGCGCGGGTTGGTCGTCGTCTCGATCAGTCGCTCGACGGCGACGTTGGTTTTGGTGATGTCGAATCGCTTCATTGTGGGTTTCCTTATCTGTGTTGGTGTTGCTGTTCGGACTGGGGACTGGTGGTGGCTGAGCTCACGCGAATTGGCGGCGGAGTTGACATCGGCACGACGGGAAGCACGGTGTCGCGCGCCGAAACGGCGAGTTGATCGGGCACCGCCGCGACCAGGGAATGCAGCACCAGCGCCCGGTGCGAGTAGACAACGCCCTTGGGTCGGCCCGTGGTGCCGGAGGTGTAACACATTGCCGCCGCACGGGATTCGTCGATCCTGGGCCACTCGAGAGCCTCGCCGTCTGCGATCAGCGACTCGTAGTCCAGCATCCCGGCCGGAGCTTCCCGTGTGTGAGTGGCGACGATGATTTGCGCGAAATCGCATCCGGCAGAGAAGGATTCGAGTGTGTCGAGCAGCGACTCATCGACGACGATCACCATGTCCGCGGCGTCGTTGACGATGTAGGCGAGTTCGTCGGCGAACAGGCGAGGATTCAGGGTGTGGATGACCGCGCCCATGGCGGGGACCGCGAAGTACAGCTCGAGGTGTTCGGCCTGGTTCCACAGCAGGGTCGCGACGCGGTCGCCAGCGGCCACGCCGAGCACTGAGAGCGCTCCGGCAAGTCGCCGGGCGCGACTGGCGCAGGCGCCCAGCGTTGTTCGGGTGCACTCGCCCGACGGCCGACGTGATACGACCTCGCGATCGGCGTGGAACCGCTCCGCCCGCTCGACCACGTGGGTCAACGTGAGCGGGTAGTCGTCCGTGCTGCGGCCGTTGAGGATCGGCCCGGTCATGACGTTGCCCTTCGGCGGGTCGACGTTTTGCGACGGGTCGAGGTCGTGCGCGATAGGTGGACGTTGGTCAGCTGGAGAAGCTCGTCGGCTCCAGCGCGCAGCGCGTCGAGGATGGGCCAGGGGTCGTCGACCTGCGCGCGGTCGACCACGATGCCAAACTCCAGGGAATCCTGGTAGCTGAATACGGTGATGTTCAGCCCGTTTCCGTCGAGTATTCCTGAGATCGGGAACTGAGCGCGCTGGCGGGCTCCGCCGAGATACAGCGGCGACCGCGAACCGGGAACGTTGGAGATCATCACGTTGACCGGCTGTTTGATGCCGCGCAGCCCGGCTAACCGAGACGTTGCGCGCGCGGCCTGGGCGACCAGGGCGGGCGGGATGAAATGGTTGGCGTCGAGCATCAGTGACGCCGGGAGCGCGTGGTGGCGCTCCTTGGCGGCGCGCATCGTCTCGTTGACGCGACGCAGCCGCTGCGCCGGGTCGGCCAGCTGCGTCGGCAGCTCGGCGATCATCACCGAGACCCGGTTGCCGAACGTCCCGACCTGCTCGGGGGTTCGTACCGAGACGGGAATCGCGCCCACCAGTGGTTGGGTGGGCAGTTCGCGTCGCTCGTCAAGCCAGCGGCGCAGCCCGGCGGCGCACATGGCAAGCACCACATCGTTGACCGTGCACCCGAACGTGTTCTTGATCTTTTTGACGTCGGTGAGCGACACCGACCCGAAGGCGACTCGGCGATGGGCTGACACCCGTGACTGAAATCGGGTCTGCGGCGCGACTAGGTCGCTGCCCTGCAGCACGGATCCGTCGCCACCGAAGGGCACGAGCCGCTTGATCAGCCGGCTGCCGCGCGCGATCGCCTTGACACCCGGCACGTGGCGCATCGTGGGTACTTCGTCGAGATGAGGCAGCACGGTGGGGGCGGCCCGCACGGCGCGCAGCGGCTGATGCCACATCCCCACCAGACCGCGGCCCAGCATTTCCAGCTCGGACGGAAAGCGTTCGGCGGCAATCTCGGGCGCCGACTGGACTGCTCGCCCAGTCGCGGTGTCGTCGAGTAACACGCCGAGGACCTCGGCGCCCGACACTCCGTCGACGGCGGCGTGATGCATCTTCGTCAGTACCGCCACCGCGCCGTCGGCCAGGCCCTGGATCACATGGATCTCCCATAGGGGGCGGGCACGGTCCAGGCGCCTGCCGATCAACACCGCCACTAGTTCGGCCAGCTGCCGCTGATCACCGGGTGCCGGCAGGGCAACGTCGCGGACGTGGTACTCGACGTCGAAGGTCCCGTCGTCGACCCAATACGGGTGATCTAGGGCGAACGGCACGCAGGCCAGCCGCCACCGGAAGGTGGGCAGCAGGTGCGTCCGCGCGGTCACCAGCTCACGAACCAGCGCCGCATCCAGCGGTCGGCCCGACACGGTGACGGGGTCATACACGCCCAGAGAACTCACATGCGCAGGGGTGCGGTCGTTTTCCATCGCCAGGAACATGGCGTCCAGACCGGTCAGTTGTCGCATGGTGCAGGGCTCCGGGCACTGTCAAGGATTTCCGTCGGCCCCGCGCGAAGGGCGCGCGCGATCAGCGTGTCGGTGATCAGGTTCCACAGCGGCAGCGGCGTCAGGCGCAGCGCCGTGTGGACGAGCTTGGCTCGGAGGCCGGGGACGATCAGGAACTGGCCGCCCTCGATGCCGCGAATCAGGTCGCCGGCAGCTCGGTCGAGCCGCATGACCCCGCTGATCCGCTTTAGTGCGGTGGTTGCAGCCGGCACATACGCCACCCGCTCGGCGGCGAGCCCGGGCGTATCGACCTCGGCCGGGCAGAAGCAGGCGACCTCGATGCCCAAGGGCTTCAGCTCATAGCGCAGGCATTGAGCAAAGCCGACGACGCCGAACTTCGAGGCGCCGTAGCCGGTGTAGCCGTAGACCGGCACCAAGCCGCCGAGCGATCCGCCCAGCACGATCTTGCCGGCGCGGCGCGGCGCCATGGTGGCCAGCGCGGCTTCGACCACGTGGCGGGTGCCGTAGAGGTTCACTTGGATGATGCGGTCGAACTGCGAGAACGGCATGTCGACCATGGGCGCCACGCCGCCGACGCCAGCCATGTGGATGACGAGATCGGGCTCGGCGAGCTTCGCCGACGCTTTGGCGAAGCCCGCCAAGACTTGGTCTCGGTCGGCGACGTCGAGTTGGAACCACGCGACGTGCTGGTGTTCGCTTTTGCGGGCCTGGCGGATCGTCTGCAGGGCCGGCCCGGATGCGGCGGCACCGCTGGAGAATACGGCGATGTCGGCGCCGCGCTTGGCCAGGGCCGCCGCGGCGGCAAGCCCCAGCCCGCTGGTGCCGCCGGTGACAAACACAGTCTTTCCGACGAAATCGGTGCGCTTCATTGCGGTCATGTCGTCGTGGTCGAGGATCGCTCGGTTCCGGTGCGGAACTCCTGCGGCACTTGAGCAGCAGATACCGGATCATGCGGCGCGATTCGTCCTTGGCTTTCTTCGAGCTCGATGACGTTTCCGAACGGGTCGCGGCCATAGACCGTGCGGACCCCCGGCGCCGCGTCGACCGGCGCGCTGTGGAAGCGCATGCCGGCCGCGGACAGTCGGGCGTAGTCGGCGTCGAGATCCGTCACGGCCAGGCAGAGATGGGTGAATCCGTGGTCGATGACGGGCCGATCCGGGTTTTGCTCAGCGGGATTTCCAGCCCCGAACTCGAACAGCTCGATGATCAGGTTGGTCGTTCGCACCATGCAGCAGCGCGCCGATGTTCCCTTGACCGCGAGGATCTGGTCGGCGACCTCCGTGCCGGCCGGCCACCCGTAATCCAGGATTTTCTCGAAACCCAGTATATCCGAATAGAATTCGAGCGCCCGCTCCATATCCGGAACGGACATGGCGACGTGATTTGCTCCTAGTATCATTGTCTTGTTATCCCTTCGTTAGTACGGATGGTCATCCGTTTTGAGGTGCAGAGGCAGTCGACAAACCGGTTCATGAAATTGCCGGAAAGAGATCAGCGAAGTCGCTGACTGATTGCCCATCGGCGTAAGTCCGCCCGGCGATATCGAGCGCAGTTGGCACCATGTTGGGCCGATGACGCATCGTTAGGCTGTCGTCGCCATAGATGATCGACAGCACACGGCGCTGGGTCTTGCTGGCCTGACCCGCGCCGGCATGGTGCAGCAGGTGGAAGTTGAACGCGACGACGTCGCCGGGTTGCATCTGGTAGCCGATGATGTCGAAGGAATCCCGATGCGCCTCGATGTCGGGGACCTTCGCGTAGGGTTCCGGCGAGTGGTCGAAGTAGTACGCGCTGGCTTCCAGGTCGACAGCCTGGTCCTTGTAGGCGTCCAGGTCGCCGGAGACGTAGAACGCGTTCCACAGATGCGATGCGCGGACCACTTCGATCGCGGTCTGACGTGCGACCGGGTCAACGGGGATCCAAATGCGGATCATCTTCATCCCGTCGAAGCAGCCGTTGGCCGTGTCTTGGTGCCACGGCGTTTCGATGATGTCGCCGGCGTCCTTGTAGAAGATGTTGTCGTGCAATAGACGCACCTGCGTCGCCTCCAGCACTGCCTGGGCAATTTGGCCGGCGCCGGACTGCAGCACGGCGCGGCGCAGCTTTTCGTTGTAATTGGACGAGACTTGCTCGGCCATGGTGTAGCTGCGCTCGCTTTGGAGGACCGTCGCGTAGGGGCCGGGTTGCTCGCGTTGTTCGTCGATGCCGGCGCGGATCGTGTCGATCCATTCGGGTGTGAGGATGTCGCGCAGGCACACCACACCGTCGCGGCGATACTGGGTGATTTCCTCGTCGGTGATGGCCCGCTTCAGCGGCGCCGGGCGAGTTGCCAAATGTTGTTTCATGCGGATGAACCCCATTTCTCGGATCTGATGTGATTTGAAGCTAGCGCCGCCCCGCCGCTGGTGTCTTTCCATTTGACGACACGTGTTTTACATTTGACGACATGCCGATGTCGGTGCCGGTCTACGCCCGCGCCCGCTCCCTGACCGGATTCGCCGAGGTGGTCAACAGCCAGGGCGGAGATGTCGCGGCCTTGCTGGAATCGGTCGGATTGAACGCCGACCTGCTGACAAATCCCGACGCGGTGATTCCCTTCGGCCCCGCGGCCGCGCTGCTCGACCGGGCCGCCGAGACGCTAGAGCTACCCGATATCGGCCTTCGCCTCGGCGACTACCAAGACATGTCGATCCTCGGGCCGGTCGCGCTGACCGCCCGCTATGCCGCCGATGTGCGCGAAGCCCTGCACGCACTCGTTCGCCACATGCCCTACCACACGCCCGGCACGCAGTTGACCTTGAACACGGATAGGGCTGCCGGGTTGACCTCGCTGCATTGCGGGTTGCCGGGCTTCGAGGGTCCGCCCAGCCGCCACGTCGTGGAACTGTCTTATGTCATCGCGTGCAAGGTTCTTCGGATGATCGCCCAAGATGGCGGCGCCGACTGGCAGGTGAGCTTGCCGCATCCTGCGGGAGTCAGGCCTGCGCGCTACCGCATGGCGTACGGATGCAGCGTCTGTTTCGAGCAGCCGTTTGACGCTCTGATGTTTCCATCGGCGTTGCTCGATGTGAGCATCGACGAAGCCAATGACGAATTGCGCCGCAAGGCCGAGCGCTACATCAACGATGTGGTGCAACGCTTCCCGCTCGATATCGGCAAACAAACCTCGGCGCTCGTCGATCGCCAGCTGGCCACCGGACATTTCGGCCTGCGCGACATCGCGCGCCAACTCGGAATGCATGAACGGACCCTTCAGCGGCGGCTAAGCGAACAAGATCTGGCTTTCGAGGACATCGTTGATCAATTGCGGCGCGAGCGGGCCGGTGAATACCTGCAGTCCTCCGCGATCCCGCTGATACAGGTCGCCACATTCCTGGGCTACAGCACTCAGGCGGCCTTCACCCGTGCCTGCCGCCGCTGGTTTGGCGACAGTCCCCAGAGGTTGCGCCAGCGCCAATCGCGGACGGGCCACTGAGGCCAGCAAGGTGTTATCGCGGCAATTGTCGGTGGCGGCAAGGTCACAAGCTGCACGTCGACTCATCCAGGATCTTTGACCCGCTTGGCCGCCGGACAAGTGCGGTCCACGTACTCGCGGGGGGCCCTAAGCCGTTCCAAACTTGTGAATCAGTCGCATGATTAGACTTACGAAAACTACTTACCGCACGTCAGACGTAGTTTTCTTTGGTCGGGCTGACAGGATTTGAACCTGCGACCACTTGACCCCCAGTAGATCGCGGTAACGCATTTCCGCAGGTCACGGCTTGCGTGCAGTTTGGTGTGGCCGTGCATAACGTTACCGACGCGCAGGTCGTTCACCAACGCGCACAACGTGTGGTCCCCTAATGGTCCCCAAGAAATTCGGACCGCTCCCGGGGCTGTTCCCCGAGAAATCGCCGCACCCCAACTTGCCCTTGGGTCGTTTGTGCCGCTCTCGGACGTGTACTTTGACGTGCCGCTGTTCTGGCAAGCGATTCGTGACACAAAACCGCCGAACGTGTGGCGTGAAGTTTCGGCATCCGCACCACGACTGCGGTCGGGACGATCAGTCCTCTGGCGCATGCAGCGGGGTTTGGCGTACATCTTCGCCAAACCGCGGCGGGCACTCCCGCCGAGCTGGCTTGGGCCGACCGCTCGACGCAAGCTCCATTTTGTGCTTGAATCTGAACAGCGTTCGAATTCGATCAGCGTTCGAAAGGGTGCCACATTGGTTCAGCCAGCGGCGGTTGTTGCGCCCGGCCTGCCCTACGGTGCGCTGGATCGCGAACACCTGACCGCGAGCCTGTTGGCCCTTGCTCGCCGCGTCGGCGTCGACAACGTGACAATGCGCGCGCTGGCGACCGAGGCACATACCTCCGCCTCCTCGGTGTACTACCACGTCAAGAACAAAGCCGAGATGCTGGATCTGCTTATCGAGGCGGTCGTTTCGAGCATCACTGTGCCAACAGCGGGCAGCTGGGAGGAAAAGCTCGTTGCGCTTTACCACAACGCCTGGCGTGTACTCGTTGACGTTCCCGGCATCGCTGCGTTACTGCAGCAGCGGCCCCACACCGCTGCCGCAGCGGACATGGACCGCCAGACACGCAAGATCTTGCATCAATCCGGGCTCCCCGCAGAAGAGATCCAAGCGGCACACGCGCTCCTGTACATCCAATTGCTGGGCGCCGTCGCACTTGAGCACGCCCGAGCCAATCCCTCGATGGGGCCGGCATTGACAGCACCGAGCATGGAGCCAACCTTGACCTACGGACTGCAGGTCATCCTGGCCGGCCTAGCTAACCGGGCCAACGGCCGGCGGAAGAAAACCACGCTAAAGGCTCGACACCGCTCAGACGTGGCCCTAACACGGAAGGAACCAGGTGATTACTAACGCCACTATTGACCTGTCAGATTCATCCCTGTGGGACAACGGGTTTCCCGACGACGTGTTTGCCCATCTGCGCAACACCGCGCCCGTCTACCACCAGGAGTTGACGCCCGGCGTGGCAAACCAGGTTGAACGCGATTTCTGGGTGTGCACACGACACGCCGAGGTCAGCAGAGTTCACCGCGATTACGAGACGTTCACCGCCACCGACGGCCCGCTGATCCAACAGGTCAACCTCTTCTCCGCCTACCCCGCGATCGTGAATCTCGATCCACCCGATCACACAAGACGACGACGGATCATCGCGCGGGCCTTCACACCCCGCGCGGTCGCCAAGCTCGAGGAAGGGATCCGGCGCCGCGCCCACACCATGGCCGCGCCACTCCTGCAGAACGGCGGCGGCGAGTTCGTCGACCTTGCCGGCGGTCTGCCGATGTCGGTAATCGGCGACATCGTCGGCATCCCCGAAGCCGACCGGCCGCGCATCTTCGCCCTCGTCGACGAGGTCTTGGCACTGGGCAAACACGGCAACCCGATGCCCGAAGGCGACGCTCTGGCGCCATTCATGCAGGTCTTCGAATACGCGACCGAACTCACAAAAAGCAAACGCGAGAACCCCGTCGATGATATTTGGAGCACACTGTGCCACGCGGAAATCGAGGACGACGACGGCACCACGTTCCAGCTGCCGGCCAATGAGCTCGAAATCTTCTTCTTCATCCTCAGCCTGGCCGGCAGCGACACCACCCGCAATGCGCTATGCGATGGCATCAGAGCCTTTGTCGCCAACCAGGATCAGATCGAGCGGTATCGCGGCGATCCGGCGGTGCGCCGTACGGCCGCCGACGAGGTCATCCGCTACTCGACGCCGATCATGTTCTGGGTTCGCGGTGCCACCAAAGAGGTGACCCTGGCCAAACAAACCATCGAGCGAGGAGCACGTGTCGTCACCATGCTGCGGTCGGCCAACCGCGATGAGGATGTGTTCGATGAACCCATGCGATTCGCGATCGGACGCGACCCCAACCCGCACGTCTCCTTCGGCGGCGGAGGCGCACATCATTGCCTGGGTGCCATGCTCGCGCGGGCCGAGGTGCGCGCCGCTCTTGATGAGCTCCTCCTCAACACCCGCGACATCGAGGTCGGTGCGCCGCACGTTCAGTTCCCGAACCTGGTGAGCAATATGACTGTGTATCACTCACTTCCGATACGGCTCACCGCACGCGGCTGACTTACCGAAACGCGATCAGGCCATCAGCCACGATGATCGTGCCGCCGAAGGTGAGCCGGTCGACGATGGCAGAGGCGGGGATCGGTGAAGGTCTTGGTCCAGCCGGAGAAGGATTCGTTGCTGGCGATGGCGATCGCGTTCTTTTCTTCCCGTTCGGTCCCCGAGATGTCACCAACCACGTTACCGCACTGGGCATCCCGGACATCAGGCCCGCCGATTACGCAGAGCTGGTGGCGCGCTCGGCCGAACCATCTAGAGAACCGGTTAGTCGGCGAGTGCCCGTGCGCCGTCGAAGCCCACCGCTGCAGGCGCGGCTGGGCGGAGCGCGGCGATGACCTCCCGAAGTAGATCCACTGCGTGGTAGTCCACGACGGTCGCGATGATCAGAGCCACTACCGGGTCGAGCCAATACGAGTGATATTGAGACTTCAGTTGCCCTGGGGAGCCGGGACGAAGTTGAGCGGCGCGCCAAAGGGAATGAGTGGCTCGCGTTTTACGCTGGCCTGGAACTCCCCGATGAGTCGGGTGAAGTGGGCCACGACCCAGGTGTGCAGGTGGGGGTATTCGACGGGTTCACGTTCCTTGGGATCGGTGAGCAGGTTGATGATGCGGGGGTTGGCGTATGGCGGTGACGGGTCGAAGAACTGGCGTTGCTCGACGAAAACCGTCTTGAAGTTCTGCCACTTGACCCCGTAGAGCTTGTCGCCGTTCCAGAACAGGAATCCCTGCCGGTTGGACTGGTCCTGGTCGCCGCGGAAGAATGCGCCTTGATCCACGCCGTCGATCACCCGGTCGCTGGGCACCTCACACCCGGCCCAGCGGATCAGGGTGGTGAACATGTCGGTGACGTGCACGATCTCGTTGCTGATCCGTCCGGGGGCGACGTGTCCCGGCCAGCGGATCAGGCACGGCGTCCGCAGCGAGCCTTCCATGCCGGTGAAATATGACCCGTCCCAGTATCCTGACGTCCCTCGCCACGGCAGCGCATCCTCGGCCCCGTTGTCGCCGGCGAAGACGACGATCGTGTTGTCGGCGATGTTCAGTTCGTCGAGCAGGTCGACCAATGTGCCGAAATCGGCATCCATCTCCAGTAGGCAGTCCGCCCAGTCCCCGGCCCCACTTTTCCCGTTGAATTCGTCGCGCGGCACGGTCGGCAAATGCAGCATCGAGTGATTGAAGTAGACGTAGAAGGGTGACCCGGCGGCGACGCTGCGCCGGATGAACGCGTCAGCGCGCGTGAGGTATTCGCGGTCGATGTTGCGCCGCACCTCCAGGGTCAGTTGGTCGAGATCTTCGACCGGACCGCCTTTGGTGCCCGCGACCACGAACGACATGGGGTCACGGTCGGGATCGTAGAGCGGGTCGTCGGGCCACAGGCATTCGTCGTAGCTGTGCGGAATGCCGTACCACTCGTCGAACCCGTGGTCGGTGGGGTAGCGCCCGGGCTCGTCGCCGATGTGCCACTTGCCGTAGATAGCCGTGGCGTACCCGGCCCGAGAGAGAATGTCGCCCATTGTCTGCTCCCACGCCACCAAACCACTGGGGACGCCGGGAAGTTGCACGGAGCCGTTGCCGGAGCGGATGGCGTAGCGGCCGGTCAGCAGGGCCGAGCGGGTCGGCGTGCACTGGGCTTCGGGCGCGAAATTGAGCAGCTGCAGTCCTTCGCCGGCGAAGCCGTCCAGCCGCGCCGTGTCTGCGCCACGCAAGATGCCGCCGCCATAGCAGCCCAGCTCACCCATGCCGAGGTTATCGATATGGACGTAAAGAATGTTCGGAGGGCCGGTCGGCGCTGGCTCTGCCTGCTGCGCAACCGAAACGTCGTCAACGTTCATCGCTTAACCTCGTTTGATCGTGCTCCGCGCTGGATACCCACGAGTCCGCTCAGCGCCGCACCAGCGCCACCAACACAGAGACCGCGCCTCTCCGTCGGCATCACACCGGAACGTCCGCGGACATTGAGCCGCGAGAAGGCACTGTCGAAGCGCACCCTTTCAAACACTCTGTTAGGGAATCTGCTCACGGACGAACGTGCCGATATCCTCGACCGCTTGCTGGCCCTCGGGCAGAACGCCGGCGTAGCTCTGCCAGCGATGGATCATCTCCGGCCAGACTTCAAGTTTTACTTGAACCCCGGCTTCTTGCGCGCGTTGCGCGACGCGGGTCGCGTCGTCCAGCAGAACTTCGTGATCGCCAACCTGGATCAGCAGCGGTGGCAATCCGTGCAGATCGGCATAAAGCGGATTGGCCAGTGGAGTGCGCGGATCCGCGCCACCCAGGTAAGCCTTCGCCCACACGTCGATGACCTCAGGCGACGCGATCGGATCGACGTCCGCGCGCGTCTTGACCGACTCGCCGGTGCCCTCCAAATCCAGGAACGGCGAAAGGCACACCGCCGCCGCCGGCATCGGCAGTTCGGCGTCGCGGCCCGCAACCAGCGCCGCGAGCGTCAATGCGCCGCCTGCCGAATCTCCCGCTATCGCCAGCCGTGCTGGAGGCGGTCCCTGGTCGAGCAAGAACCGGTAGCCGGCAACGGTGTCCTCCACCGCGGCCGGAAACGGATGTTCGGGTGCAAGGCGATAGTCCAGTCCCAGCACGCGGGCCTGCGCGGCGCGCGAGATGCGGCCCATCAGATCGCGATGGGTATTCAGCGAGCCCATGATGTAGCCGCCGCCATGAAGATAGAGCACGGCGCGATCGGCCGCGGCGCCCGGCGCGCTGATCCATTCCGCCCCGACCCCATTGGCAAGAACCGGCTCGCTTCTAACATCGGGTTCCGCTGGCCGCGCCATCGCCTCGTTGGTCGCGCGCAACTCCTCAACGCTTGCGCCAGCGGCCCTACCGGCCAGGGCTTTTATTGCCCCGATCACCTGCTGCAACTGTGGACTTGCCATCGTCAGGAGACCCTACCGAGTCCGTAAAGAGCGCCGACCGGCGCGCTTTACGAAGCTAGTCCGACCTGCCCGCAGGCACAAGCGTGCCAACGCCGACTGCTTCCGCGCGGGTGACCTCGGCCGTCCAATGCTCCGACGGGCAAATACCCAGTCGGCCAATACCTTTGGGCCCTCCGGGCACGATGTCGATCGGCTTGCCGCGATGCACATCGACAATGCCGGGTAGCGAACACCATCGAGCGGCCAGCGCCACCACGCCCAAGACACCGTCTCGTCTACGCCACCGCCTACACCGCCGCAGTTCCTCGATCTGGCCGACAAGAGTGCAACCTGGCACCACTTGAGCGTCGGACAAGTGCGGTCCACGTCCTCGCATAGGCCTAAGTGGTCCGAAAAACGCCGAACACGTGGTCCCCAACGCGCCCAAACAGTCGCATCATTAGACCTATACAAACTGATTATCGCAGGTCAGACCCCATTTCTCTCGGTCGGGCTGACAGGATTTGAACCTGCGACCACTTGACCCCCAGTCAAGTGCGCTACCAAACTGCGCCACAGCCCGGTGCCGCCGACGGAATCACCGGCAGCAGGTGGAAAGCCTACAGGAGACGGCGACGCCCACCCCAACCCAAGACGCGCAGCGACGCCTCAGCCCGTCGTGGGTTCGCTGAGCTTAACCAGCATCTTGCCGATGTTGGCCCCGGTGAACAGCCCGTTGAGGGCGTCGACGCACGACTCGATGCCGTCAAAGATGGTCTGGCGGGCCCTGATCCGGCCCTCGTGCTCCCACTGGCGAAGCGAGGCGAAGGCTTCGTCGAACCGGCCCCATTGATCGAGTGCGTTGAATCCCTGCATGGTCGCGGTTTTGGACAGCAGATTCACGTAATTCGCCGGCCCGGGGTGCTCGCCGGTCAGATAGCTGGAGATGACGCCGCACAGCACGACCCGTGCGTTCATGGCCAGCCGGCCCAGGACTGCGTTGAGGATCGGTCCGCCGACGTTGTCGAAGTAGACGTTCACTCGTTTAGGGCACTGCTCTTTGAGCGCGGCCTCCAGGTCGTCGTTTTTGTAGTCGATGCAGGCGTCGAAACCGAAGTCCTCGACCACCGCCTGGCACTTCTCCGGCCCGCCCGCGATGCCCACCACCCGGGCGCCGGCGATCTTGGCGATCTGGCCGGCCACCGATCCGGTGGCGCCCGCGGCGGCCGAAACCACCACCGTGTCCCCGGCCTGGGGCCGACCGAAGTCGGTCATCCCGATATAGGCCGTCGCGCCCGTCGGGCCGTACACGGACATGATCGCCAGTTGATCGCTCTCGCCGGGGATGGGCGTGCTGAACACGTCGTCGCGAACGATCACGTACTCCTGGAAGCCGGTCAGGGTGGTGATGACATCGCCGATGGCGTAGGCATCACAGCGCGACGACACCACCACGCCTATCCCGGCCGCCCGGATGACCTCGCCCAGTTGCACCGGCGGAAGGTAGCCCGGTTGATCGTTGAGCCAGGTCCGCACCGCGGCGTCAAGGCCGACATACGTGGTACGGACCAGTGCCTCACCCTCGGCAGGCTCGGGCGCGGCCGCGGTGACCAGCTCGGTGTCACCGGGCAAGACCAGGCCGGTAGGGCGGCGGCGCAGCACGATCTGGCGGTTCGTCAACTCGGGCACGATGCAGAAACTACCGAAGCGAGATCCCCGCGTGGGAGCATCTGTGGATGAAGCCGGAGGATGACCCGGAAGCGCGAATCCGCGAGCTCGAGCGCCCACTGTCCGAGACGGCACGTGCGTCCGAACTGGGAAGTGCCCAGAGGCCCGGCGGCTACCCGTACCCGCCCGGCCCGGCGGCGCCACCCCCGCCGCCGTTCAATGACGGCACCTCATTCCCCGGGACGTCGCTGCGATCGCCTGCGCTCAGCCGGATGTGGTGGATCTTCGTCGCACTGTTCATCATTGGCCCGATAGCTCTCGCGGCAGCGATCTCCTACAACACCGCACACCAGCTCTCGCGCAACGGCCTGACGACTCTCTCCCCTGTCCCCACCGTTGCCCCAAGCACAGTTCTGAGTAGTCCGCCGAACACCGAGACTCAAACACCTGGCGCCGGCCCGTCGACCGCGCCTCCGTCGAAGCCCTTACCACCTGTAGCTGGCAACCTCAGTGCCGCGGGCATCAACGAAAACCAGACCATCGCCTGCAACGACAGCAGTGTCAACGTCAGCGGCATTTCCAATACAGTCGTGATCACCGGCCACTGCAAGAGCCTGGACGTGTCCGGCGTCCAGAACAAAGTCACCGTGGACGCCGTCGACACCATCGAAGCCTCCGGCTTCAACAACCAGATCACCTACCACACCGGTTCGCCGAGCATCGACAAGTCCGGCGACGGGAACGTCGTCCAACAGGGCTGACCGCTAGACGGTCAGCAGCCGGTAGAGCCCGATGAGACCGACGACGACAATCGCGGCGCGTAGCGCATTCGGCGACAGTCGACGGCCGTAGCGCGCGCCTAACCAGCCGCCGACCAGCGAGCCAACCGCGATAAGGCCTGCTACCGGCCAACTTATCCGGTGGAATGCCACCAGTGTATAGGCAAGCGCCGCAACAACATTCACCAGCAGTGTCAGCAGGTTCTTCGCCGCATTCATCCGCTGCACAGATTCGGGTAGCAGTGCGCCCATCACGCCGACCATCAGAATGCCCTGCGCCGCGGTGAAATAGCCACCGTAGACCCCGATCGCGAAGGTGCTCGACACCAATACGGCCATCCGGCCCGCTGATATGTCTCCGGGAGAGCGGCCTGCCTTTTCAGCCCGGTCCTGCGCCCACCTTTGGATCCGCGGACCGATAACCACCATGATCAGGGCTACGATCAGCAGCACCGGCACTATCGCGGTAAACGTTTTCTCCGGCAAATGCAGCAGCAGCCAGGCACCCGCGACGGCGCCGACAAGCGACGCGGGAATCTGCCAGCGCAGCCGGTCCCACTGACCGTGCAGCTCACGCCGATAGCCCCAGGTGCTCGAGACGTTTCCCGCCACCAGGCCCACAGCGTTGGACATGGTCGACGTCACTGGCGGATAACCCATCGCGACAAGTGTCGGGAACGTGACCAAGGTGCCTGACCCGACAACGGCATTGATCGCGCCCGCGCCCAAGCCGGCGAGCAGGATCAACAACGCGTGTGAAAAGGCCACTGAAAAGAGCCTATCCGGCGCGCTATCGGTAGAAATATGAGTTTTCCCACTACACGCGGCGCCGAAACTCAGCGGGACTTGGGTTTCCGCTTCTCGCGCACCCGCACGTTGATCCGGACCGGGCTGCCCTCGAAGCCGAAGGTCTCGCGCAGCCGTCGCTCCAGGAACCGTCGATAGCCCGCCTCCAGGAAGCCGGTGGTGAACAGCACGAATGTCGGCGGACGGGCGGTGGCCTGAGTGGCGAACAGAATCCGCGGCTGCCGGCCGCCGCGCACTGGCGGCGGTGTGGCGGCCACCACTTCCTTGATCCAGGCGTTGAGCCGACCGGTGCCGATCCGGGTGTCCCACGACGCCAGTGCGCTCTCCAAGGCCGGCACCAGCTTCTGCACGGCCCGGCCGGTCTTCGCCGAAATGTTGACCCACTGGGCCCAGCGGACCTGCGCGAGTTCGCGGTCGATCTCGTCGTCCAGCTGGTAACGACGCTCCTCGTCGACCAGGTCCCACTTGTTGAACGCCAACACCAGCGCGCGCCCGGCCTCGATCACCATCGACAGCACCCGCTGGTCCTGTTCGGTCAGCGATTGCGAGCCGTCGATCAGCACGATCACGACTTCGGCGGCGTCAATCGCGCCGTGTGTGCGCACGGAGGCGTAATACTCGTGCCCGCTGGCCTGGCCGACCTTGCGGCGCAGTCCAGCGGTGTCGACGAAACGCCAGACCCTGCCGTCCATCTCGATCAGCGAATCCACCGGGTCGACCGTGGTGCCCGCGACTTCGTGCACCACCGAGCGCTGGTCGCCGGCCAACCGGTTCAGCAGTGAGCTCTTTCCGACATTCGGCTTGCCCACCAGCGCCACCCGCCGCGGACCACCCTCGGTCGACGTCGACTCCGCCACCTCTGGCAGAGCACCAACGACCGCGTCGAGCAGATCGCCCACGCCCCGACCGTGCATTGCGCTGATCGCGTACGGCTCACCGAGCCCCAGCGACCACAGTGCAGCCGCATCAGATTCGTTTTTCTCGCTGTCAACTTTGTTGGCGGCCAGGAAGACTGGCTTGCCAGAACGACGCAGGATACGTGCGGCCGCCTCGTCACCGGCGGTCGCACCGACCACCGCGTCGACCACCAGGATCACCGCGTCGGCGGTGCGCATCGCCACCGCCGCCTGCTCGGCCACCAGCTGCTGCAAACCTTTGGCGTCGGGTTCCCATCCTCCGGTGTCCTGCACAGTGAACCGGCGTCCGGTCCACAGGGCGTCGTAGGAGACCCGGTCGCGGGTCACGCCGGGCACATCCTGCACCACCGCCTCGCGCCTGCCGAGGATCCGGTTGACCAGCGTCGACTTGCCGACATTCGGCCGGCCCACCACCGCCACCACCGGCGGCGGCCCCGCGGCCTCGTCTTCCAGAGGCTCAGCGAATTCAGCTGATTCCCAATCGCTTTCGTCGACCCAGCTGCCGTCTTGGCTCACCCAACCGCCTCGCTTCGTTGCTTCACCAGCTGCAGCAGGTGAGCGATCACCTCGGATTCGGTCATCGCGCTGGTGTCGACAACCAGCGCATCCGAAGCAGCGCGCAGCGGCGATACTGCTCGCGTCGAGTCCAGATGATCGCGGCGGCGCACATCGACCAACACACCGTCATAGTCGTCGGGCAACCCGGCGGCGACATTCTGATCATTGCGGCGCCGCGCCCGAGTTTCCGGCGACGCAGTCAGGAAGAACTTGACGTCGGCGTCGGGCAGGACGACGGTCCCGATATCGCGGCCTTCCACCACCACGCTGCCCGGGCCGTCAGCCAGCGTGCGTTGCAGTCCGACAAGCCGGGTACGTACGGTGGGAACCGACGACACCGCTGACACCGCCTGGGTGACCTCGTCACCGCGGATCTCCGACGAGACGTCCTCTCCGTCAAGGTAAGAGCGATCTTCGTCGGGGTCGAAGCCCACTGACAACTTGACGGTCGCCGAGGCGGCCCCGACGGCCGCCTGATCGGCCGGGTCGATCCCGGCCCGCAGCACCGCGAGCGTGACGATGCGGTACATCGCGCCTGTGTCCAGGTAGCGGGCCTGCAGGGCGTGCGCTAATCCCCTTGATACCGAGGACTTTCCGGTGCCTGCCGGGCCGTCGATGGCCACGACGACTCCGCTCAGTGCCGGATGGTTCGCTTCACTCCCGTTAGTCGCTCCGCTCGTTCCGCTCACAGGCCAACCGCTTTGTAGAGGTCCCCGATCTCGTTGCCGCGCAGTGCCCGGATGCTGCCTGGACGCTGGTCCCCCAGCGACACCGTGCCGATGTCGGTACGGACCAACGCCTGCACCGGGAATCCGGCGGCCGAGAACAGCCGGCGCACAATGCGTTTGCGTCCCTCGTGAAGGGTGACCCGGACCAGCGTCTTACCGGGAATGGCGTCCACCACTGCGAAATCGTCGACCACAGCGGGCCCGTCGTCCAACGCGATTCCGGCCCGCAGCGTTTTGCCAAGCCCGCGTGGTACCGAGCCCGCCACCGTCGCCAGATACGTCTTGGGCACCTCGTAGGAGGGATGCATGAGGCGATGCGCCAGCTCGCCGTCATTGGTCAACAGGATCAGCCCCTCGGTGTCGGCGTCCAGCCGTCCGACGTGAAAGAGCTTCTGGTTGCCGCGCACTCGATGCTCCACCAGGTCGCCGATGCACGGCCGACCACGGTCGTCCGCCATAGTCGATTGCATGCCGCGCGGCTTGTTGAGCGCCAGATACACGAGCGAGTCGTCCAGGATCACCCGTGCGCCGTCGACGCGGATCACTGACACGTCGGGATCGACCCTGGTGCCCAGCTCGGTCACCAGCTGCCCGTCTACCTCGACACGGCCATCGATGATCATCTTCTCGGCGAGCCGCCGGGACGCAATCCCGGCCTGCGACAAGACTTTCTGCAGGCGAATTCCACGGGGCTCACCGGTTTCCGTCATCAGTCCTGGTCCACGTCTAACGACAATGGCTGGTCGCCAGACACCGCGCCGCCGGAGAGTTTGACGAAACGTGGCTCAGCGTCCAAGGATTCGCTCAGATCGTCGATCATGTCGACATCGGGAAGCAGCGGCGCGATATCAGGCAAGTCGGCCAGCGACGAGAGCCCAAGCCGTTCCAAGAATAGCTCGGTGCTGGCGAATGTCACCGCGCCGGTGTCGGGGTCAGTGCCGGCTTCGGTGATCAGCCCACGTGCCAGCAGCGTTCGCATGACGGCGTCGACGTTCACTCCGCGGACCGCGCTGACCCGCGCCCGCGTCACCGGCTGGCGGTAGGCCACCACGGCCAACGTCTCCAGCGCCGCCCGGGTCAGCTTCGAGCGTGACCCGTCCAGCAGCAGCCGTTCGACGTAGGGCGCGAACCGCGCGCGGGTGTACATCCGCCATCCGCCGCCGGCCTCCCGCAGGTCGATACCGCTGTCGCGTTCGGTAAGTGCATCCGCCATCAGTCGCAGCTTGGCGGCGACTCGATAAGCCGGCTGCTCGGTGGCCGCGGCCAGCGCCTCGACCGTCACCGGAGTGTCGACGACCAGCAGCAGCGCCTCGAGAACCGCGCCCAGTTCGGCGTCGTCGAGCTCAGGCGGTGTCGCGACGTCGATACCCAGTCCGGCGTCGTCGAGCGCCTCAGCTGTCGCTGCGTCTGGATCGTCGCCGGCTGGGATCGTGCGCCGCTCCTCAGCATCGCTTCGCTCTGCATCGTCGCCGGCTGGGATCGTGCGCCGCTCCTCAGCATCGCTTCGCTCTGCATCGTCGCCGGCTGGGATCGTGCGCCGCTCCTCAGCATCGCTTCGCTCTGCATCGTCGCCGGCTGGGATCGTGCGCCGCTCCTCAGCATCGCTTCGCTCTGCATCGTCGCCGGCGCGGGTCATAAATGGTCTCGCACTTCTTGAGCTTGCAGCGATTCCGCCCTCAGCAACGCTCCGTTGGTCGGCCGTTCTCCGGTCCACGAAATCTGGAGCACACCAAGCGGTTCTGACTGATCGAATGCTACCGCCCGTGACCGATAGAGTTCGAGCAGCGCCAGGAACCGGCCGACGATCTGGATCGGCACCTGACAGTCGGCGACCAACTCCGAGAACGACGCCCATTGACCGATGCCGCGCGTTTCCAGCAACGACAGTAGCTGTTCGGCCTGTTCGGGCACGGACACCATCAGCTCGTGCAAGTGTTCGGTGGCTACCGTCGGCACTGGCCGCGGGGTGAATGCAATCGCGGCGATCTGGGCGAATCGCTCGGCGTCGACGCCCAGCATCACCTCCGGCAGCAGGTCCTCGTACCGGTCGTCCAGCGACACCGCGCGCGGATAGCTGCGCAGCGCAGCGGCTTCCAGCTCGGCGAACATCTGCGCCACGTGCTTGAACGCCCGATACTGCAGCAGCCGGGCGAACAGCAAGTCGCGGACCTCCAGCAGCGCCAGGTCCTCATCGTCGTCCACCTGCCCCGACGGCAGCAGCCGGGCCGCCTTGAGATCGAGCAGGGTCGCGGCGACGACCAGGAACGCGGTGGTCTCCTCGAGCTCCATCTCGGCACCGATCGCGCGGGTGTAGGCGATGAATTCATCGGTGATCTGATGCAACGCCACCTCGGTGACGTCGAGCCGGTGGGCGAAGATCAGCTGCAGCAGGAGATCGAACGGTCCCTCAAAGTTGGTCAGCCTGACCTGGAAGCCGCTCTGGGACGATGCCTCGCAGGTCACTCCGCCGTTCACGCGCCGAACCGGTCGATCACCTCGCGGGCCAACGAGCGGTAGGCGGCCGCGCCGCCTGATCTCGGTGCCCACGTGGTGATCGGTTCACCGGCGACGCTGGTCTCCGGGAAGCGGACAGTACGGGTGATGACGGTGTCGAACACCAAGTCGCCGAAGCGCTCCAGAACACGGGCCATGACCTCGCGGGAGTTTACGGTTCTCGGGTCGTAGCGGGTGATCAAGATGCCGCTGATCTCCAGCTTCGGGTTGAGCCGGTCTCGCACCTTTTCGACGGTATCGGTGAGCAGCGCCAGACCGCGCAGCGAGAAGTACTCGCATTCGGTCGGGATGATGACCCCGTCGGAGACGGCCAGACCGTTGACAGTGAGCAGACCGAGCGACGGCTGGCAGTCGATCAGCACGTAGTCGTAGCGGTCCAGTACCGGATGCAGTGCACGGGCCAGCGTCTGCTCGCGGCCCACCTCATTGACCAGCTGGATCTCCGCGGCCGACAAATCGATATTGCTGGGCACCAGGTCCATGTGCTTGACGCGGGTGTTCATCAAGACTTCGTCGACTGATACCCGCGGCTCAATCAGCAAGTTGTGGATGGTGTGGTCCAGCTCGTAGTGCGGCACACCCAGGCCGGCGGACAGGGCTCCCTGCGGATCCAGGTCGACTAGCAGCACGCGGCGGCCGTATTCGGCGAGTGCGGCGCCCAGATTGATCGTCGACGTGGTTTTGCCGACACCACCTTTCTGGTTGCACATCGCGACGACTTTGGCCGGCCCGTGCGACGTGCGCGGCTTGGGTTCGGGGATCGCCCGCGGTGGCCGCCCGGTCAGGCCGACTCCGGTGCCGCTGTCGGCGTCGTCAGTCACGAGCGCCGCGGCTCGGCGCAGACCGACCCGGCATGCGCGGCGTTCGGGAAATGACGGACATCGCAGGAGAGTCTAACGGGTATACGCGCCTGTGCCGGGAGACCCGCAACAACGTAACCAGCCAATTTGGGGCAGCCCGGCCCGATTGCCGGGCGTGCCCGCCGCCCGGGCCCGAATCGTCGCGGGGCTAGTGTGACGATTGTGAGTCCGAAACAGCGCATTCCCCTGTTGCGGTGGTCGGTATGACGGATGGCGACTGGGCCCGCAACATCACCACGACGGGCCAGATCGGCGACGGGCGCGAAGCCGCCGCAGTCGAATACGTGCTCAAGCAGGCTCGCGCGGGCGACGTCGACGACGTCTTGGCAACCATCGACCGGTTCGCCTACGAGGAGTCGATGCTGATCAATGTCGGCGACGAGAAGGGCGCGCTGCTCGACGTCGCGGTCCGGCGCGCCGACCCGAAACTGGCGCTCGAGCTGGGCACCTATTGCGGTTACGGCGCGCTGCGCATGGCCCGGGCCGCGCCGGCCGCCAAGGTGTACTCCGTCGAGCTGGCCGAAGCCAACGCCGTCAATGCCCGCCAGATCTGGGCGCATGCCGGCGTCGCTGACCGGGTCACCTGTGTGGTCGGCACCGTTGGCGACGGCGGGCACACGCTGGATGCGCTGGCCGGCGAGCATGGCTTCACCGCCGGCGCACTTGACTTCGTGTTTCTCGACCACGACAAGGACGCCTATCTCTCGGACCTGCAGAGCATCCTCGACCGGGGCTGGCTGCATACCGGTTCGATCGTGGTCGCCGACAACGTCAAGGTGCCCGGCGCGCCGAAGTACCGCGAATACATGCGTCAGCAGCAGGGCAAGCTGTTCAACACCACCGAGCACAAGACGCACGTGGAGTATCAGAGCGTGATCTCCGACCTGGTGCTGGAATCGGAGTACCTGGGCGGCTAGTTATCGCCGAGCAGACGTAAAGTCCCGCTGCAGGGCTGTTTTCGGGGGCTTTTGCGTCTGTTCGCGGTGGAAGCGCTCAGTGCGCACGCGGATGGGCCTCGGCCCAGACTTCGCGCAGTGCGTGCACGGTGACCATGGTGTAGATCTGCGTCGTCGTCACCGAGGCGTGTCCGAGCAACTCCTGAACCACACGGACATCGGCCCCGCCGTCCAGCAGGTGGGTCGCAAACGAATGCCGCAGCGTATGCGGGGACACCCCGGAGGTGATGTCGGCCCGCTCGGCGGCGTCCTGCAGAACCTGCCAGGCGCTTTGCCGCGACAACCGGCCGCCGCGCGCATTGAGAAAGATGGCCGGCGTCCCGCGGCCGCGACGCGCCAACTCTGAACGTCCACGCACCATGTAGGCGTCCAGTGCTTGCACCGCAGGCCGTCCTATCGGCACCAGCCGCTGTTTGCCGCCTTTGCCGCGCAGCAGCACCGACCGCGCGTGCGTGTCGATGTCGTCGACATCGAGTCCGACCGCTTCGGAAATCCGGGCCCCGGTGGAGTACAGCAGTTCGAGCAGCGCGCGGTTGCGCAGCGTCAACGGGCCGTCGGACGGGCTGTCGCCTCCGGCGCCGGCCAACAGCGCCAGCACCTGGTCGAGGCTGAGGCTTTTGGGCAGCCGCCGCCCCGGTGTCGGTGGCTTGACGGCCTGAGCCACGTCGAATTCGGCCAGGCCCTCAGCGGTGGCGAACCGGTGCAGGCCACGCACCGCGATCAGGGTCCGTGCCGCCGACACCGCCGATAGCGGCGATACCCCGGACTCCGGATCGCCGCGCCGCAGGGCCACCAGGAATTCGCTGACATCGTCCTCGCTGACCTTGGCCAAGTCGTCGATGTCCCGCGATGTGAGGTGCTCGAAGTAGCGGCGCAGGTCGCGGCGATAGGAGCTCAAGGTATTGGCCGCCACGCCCCGCTCGATCGTCAGATGGTCGAGGTAGCCCTGCAGCTGGGTCTCCAGGGCCAACTGCCCGCCTCCTCCTCGGGCCGTCCCGGCCCGCATCGTCACCGGGCGCGCCAACTGCCCGCCTCCTCCTCGGGCCGTCCCGGCCCGCATCGTCACCGGGCGCGGCGCCGGCAGCGTGGTCACCGGGTCGCCTGTCGCGCAGCGAAGGCCTTCGACTTGTCCACCCACGGCGTGTCCACCGGCCGCGGCTGCGTGAAGCCTTTCGCCACGGTATATGCCGCTAAAATCCCTCCGACCGCAAGGGCGTTGACGATCTCGCCGCTCAACACCCGGCGGACCGCCTCGTCGATCGAATACCACTGCAAGGTCATGTCGGCTTCTTCGTCATGCGCCTCGGGTCGGTCTACCTGCGTCAAACCGGTTGCCAGATAGACCCGCACCGATTCGTCGCTGAATCCGGGTGTGGAATCCAGATCGACCAGCACCCGCCAAGTCTGTGCGTGCAGGCCGGCCTCCTCGCGGAGTTCTCGGGCGGCGGTCAGGTGCGGGGCTTCGCCGTTGACGTCGAGCAGTCCGGCAGGTAACTCCCACAGCCGTCGACCGAAGGGATGGCGATACTGGTAGACCATCGGAATGCGGCCTTCGTCGTCCATCGCGACGATAGCGACCGCGCCGAAGTGCTCGACGATCTCCCGCGTCACGATCTTCCCGCCGGGCATCCGGACATTGTCCTTGCGCAGGGCGAAAATCTTTCCGGTATGCAAAGTTTCGGACGATATCGTCTCGAAGATGTGCTCAGCCACGGGCAACGGGTTCGGGCTCGGACAACGACGCGTCGACCCCGTCGTGTTGTTCACTTCCGTTCGACGGCTGCTCGGGAATCTCTACCGGCAGTCGCTCGGCTGCCTTGTAGTCGATGGCCGCCCCGACGAAACCGACAAACAACGGGTGCGGACGGGTCGGCCGGCTCTTCAACTCTGGATGCGCCTGGGTGCCGACGACGTACGGATGCATCTCCGGCGGGTATTCGACGAACTCCACCAGGTGGCCGTCGGGAGACGTCCCGGAGAATCTCAGGCCGCTTTCCGCGATCCGGTCCCGATAGGCGTTGTTGACCTCGTAGCGATGCCGATGACGCTCGGACACCTGCGTTGACTGATATGCCTGGGCCACAATGGAACCCGGCTCAAGCACCGCCGGATAGGATCCCAGCCGCATGGTGCCGCCGAGATCCGCCTCGCCGGCAACGATCTCCTCCTGATCGGCCATGGTGGAGATGACCGGGTCGGGTGTGGCCGGATCGAATTCCGCCGAGTTGGCCCGCTCCAAGCCGACCGAGCGGGCCGCCTCGATGACGATGCACTGCAGGCCAAGACACAACCCCAACACAGGCAAACCCCTGGACCGCGCGTACCGGATG
The DNA here is from genome assembly GCA_963751315.1 of uncultured Actinomycetota bacterium. Classification (GTDB taxonomy): domain Bacteria; phylum Actinomycetota; class Actinomycetes; order Mycobacteriales; family Mycobacteriaceae; genus Mycobacterium. The sequence continues at coordinate 31,961 of CAVVUH010000002.1, forward strand.
GCCCCGATCTTCCCCTCGATACCGCGGATGCCGAACCCGCCCGGGATCAGCACGCCGTGGACGTCGTCGAGCAACGCAGACGCACCGCTTGCCGTCTCGCAGTCGTCGGAACCGACCCAGCGGATCTCCACCTTTGCCCGGTGCTTGAATCCGGCCGCCCGCAGCGCTTCGACGACCGACAGATACGCATCCGAGAGGTCGATGTACTTGCCCACCAATGCGATTCGTACCGTCTCCTGGGGATCGTGCACCCGGCGCAGCAAATCGTCCCACTCTGTCCAGTCGACGTCGCGGAACGGCAGGTTGAGTCGGCGTACCACATAGGCGTCAAGCTCTTCGCGGTGCAGCACCTTCGGAATGTCATAGATCGACGGCGCGTCAGGGGTGGAGATGACGCCGTCGATGTCGACGTCACACATCAGCGCGATCTTCTCCTTCAGCGACTCGGGAACATCACGGTCGCAGCGCAGGATCAACGCATCCGGAGTGATACCGATGCTGCGCAGCGCCGCCACCGAGTGCTGGGTCGGCTTGGTTTTCAGTTCGCCCGACGGCGCCAGATACGGGATCAGCGACACGTGCAGGAAGAAGACGTTCTCCCGGCCGAGATCATGACGAACCTGCCGTGCCGCCTCGAGAAAGGGCTGCGACTCGATATCGCCCACGGTTCCACCGATTTCGGTGATGACGACATCCGGGCGGTTCCCGTCGGCGTCCGGCTTGGCCATCGCCAGGATGCGACTCTTGATCTCGTCGGTGATGTGCGGGATCACCTGGACGGTGTCACCGAGGTACTCGCCGCGGCGCTCTTTGGCGATTACCGTCGAATACACCTGTCCGGTCGTGACATTCGCCGAGCCGGACAGGTCGCGGTCCAGGAAGCGCTCGTAGTGACCGACATCGAGGTCGGTCTCGGCGCCGTCCTCGGTGACGAAGACCTCGCCGTGCTGAAACGGGTTCATGGTGCCGGGGTCGACGTTGAGGTAGGGGTCGAGTTTCTGCATCGTCACCTGCAGCCCGCGCGCGGTCAGCAACTGCCCCAGGCTGCTGGCGGTCAGTCCCTTGCCTAGGGACGAAACGACGCCACCGCTGACGAAGAGGTGCTTGGTGGTGGTCTGCGGATGCTTGCGCAAAATGGCGACCTCCGTGAAGACGGCGCAGGGCTAGGCTTTTAGCTGTTGTCCAGCTCTCATTGGGCCTGCCGACCCACGGAAACCCACCCTAACATCCGCGCCGCTGTGCCGTTGTTGACACGCCCGGCGGGACGGCTACTGCGCGACGGTGAGGCCGGTGGCGCCGTGACCGGTGCCGTACTGACCGGTGTGGCCACCGTTGACCAAGTCGGCCATGCCCAGGACCGCGATGATCCGTCCGGACTCGGCGTTCACGTCGTCGACGGTGCTGATCGCCGAGGTCACCGCGGCATCGGCGCGGGCCACCGCGACGGCCGCCGTTCCGCCTGATGAGCCGTCGCGCCCGGCAAGCAGCACACCCGAGCCATGCGGCGCGAGCGCAGCGGCGAACCGGGCCACGCTGACGCCCTGATTGCCCGCGTCGTCGCCGAGGCCACCACCGGTGATGACCGCAGCGGCGTTCGCCGCGCTGATGTGCTGGTTGCCATAGCCGATAAAACCGGTGTCACGCAGCGCGGCCAGCACGGTATCGCGCTGCGTGTCGTCGACGGTTGCGACAGCGGGATCCCGGTTGATTAGCAGCGCGATACCCAGCAGGTCGCCTGCCTGCGAGCCTTGATCGACCAGTTTGGTGCTCAGCTGGGCGCCGGCCGGCAGGATCGACGAGTTGACGACCGAACGCAGCTTCTCCGCCGAGTTCGCGTCGACGAACTCCTGGGTCAACGACACCGTGCCGGTAACGGCTCCACCGGATTGGCCGATGATCTTCGACACCGCGTCGACGTCGTCATTCTTTGCGTCGGGGGCGCGGAAGATGACCAGCGACTTGCCGTTCAGCGCGTCATGCACTATCCGGCCTGCCATTTGCGCATCAAAAGCATCTGCGGAATTGAGCTTTTGGTTCAGCGCGTTCTTCTGGTCGTTGAGTGCGTTGATCTGGCCGTGCAGATTTCGCGATTCGTCACGCAGTCCGGACGCCAGGGTGTTCGACAGGAAGCCCGAGCCCAGCACGACTCCGACCGCCAGCGCCAGGAACACAGCGGCCAGCGAAATCGCGTGCTGGCGTAGTGATATCACATCCGTGCCTGTCCTAGTGGACCCAGTGCTGCACCCAGAGCGTGAAATGGTTCCAGTACTCGACGGCCCAGTGCAGCACCATGGTGTCGGTGCGGGACACCCACAGTGCAACGATGACCGTGATCAGCATCGCCAAAATCAGCAATGCGATCGCGCCGCCCGAGATTCGATTGTGGTACAAGGTGGCAACGGCCTTGGCATCCACTACCTTCTCCCCCACCCGCAGCCTGGTGAGGAAGGTCGAGGGGTTGCTGTGCTGACGCGCCCGGTCGAAAAACGTCTCGATGTTGGCGCTGTGGCCGGCGGTTACCAGCAGCGCAGCGCCGTGGTGGTCGGCCAGGAGCAGCGCCAGGTCCGTGGCCGAACCGGCAGCGGGGAACGTCATCGCGCCGACGCCGAGGTCCTGGATGCGCTCCAAGCCTGGCGCGTGGCCGTCGGCGTCGGCGGGCAAAACCACTTGAGCGCCGCTCTTGAGGACTTCGGTGCTGAGTTCACTGGGATCACCGACGATCAGTTGCGGGCGATACCCCGCTTTGCGTAAGACCTCGGCGCCGGTGCCGACTCCGATCAGGACCGGCTGGTACTCCTTGATGAAGGGTTTGAGCCGCTTGAGGTCATCGGCAGCGTGGTCCTCGTCGGCGACCACCACGACATGACGGCGGCGCAATTCGACGTCGACGTCGGGAATGCCGATCCCGTCGATCAACAGCGGGCTCTCGCTTCGGATGAACTCGATGGCGTTGCCCGCGAAGGCCTCCAGGTGGGCGACCAATCCGGTCTTGGCCTCTTGCATCAGGTCGGCGATCTCTTGGTCGGTGCGCTCGGTGCCACGGACCAACCGGCGATCGCCCGAGTACACCCCGCCGTTGTAGAGCCGGACTTTCGCGCCGTCCCTGATCTTCTTGAAGACCTCGGGCCCTGTCTCGTCGATGAGGGTGACGCCGTTGGCCACCAACACCTCTGGACCCAGGTTGGGATACCGGCCCGACACCGAAGTGGATGCGTTGACGACGGCGGCGATCTCGGCATCGACGAGCGCATCGGCGGTGATCCGGTCCAAGTCCAGCACATCGAGGACCACGATGTCGCCCGGGCACACCCGTCGCAGCAGTCGGTCGATGTCGCGGTCGACTCGGGCGGTGCCGATGACACCGGGGCGCGAGGTGTTACGGGATAGAAGTCCTGAGATTGTGGTCGTCACGCTCATGGGGGCGATTCTGTCGGTGAACCCGAGCCGCGACCGGGAGGCGCGCCGTAACAACAGCCTCAGAAGTTATATCGTGTCACACCTGTCACACGTTTGGATGTCGTCAGGAGGTCGCAATTCGGTCACAGTCGGCGGCCTCGAGCAGTTCCCGCGCATGCGCGCGCGCCGTGTCGGACTCACCGAGCCCGGCCAGCATCCTGGCCAACTCGGCGACCCGGTCGTCGCCATCGAGGCGTCGCACTCCGCTGGCGCCGTCGCGTCCTGTGCTGTCGACCATAAGGTGCACGTCGGCGTAGGCCGCGACCTGCGGCAGATGCGTCACCACGATGACTTGGCGGTTGCGGGCCAGCCGGGCCAGTCGCCGCCCGATCTGCACCGCTGCCCGGCCGCCCACGCCGGCGTCGACCTCGTCGAAGACCATCGTGGTACCGGCCATCGACGCCGCCAGCACCACTTCCAGGGCCAGCATCACCCGCGACAGCTCGCCGCCGGACGCGCTCTTCGACAGCGGCAGCACCGCAATGCCGCGATGCGCGGCGAAGCCGAACTCGACCTGGTCGACACCGTCCCCACCGGCATGGGCCCGCGCGTCCGAGGGCAGCGTCAGCGCGGCGGGGTCGTCGAGAGCGGCCGGCATGGTCGTCACGGTGATGGTGAATTCGGCATCGGACATCGCCAAGCCAGATAACTCGCCGGTGACTTCCTTGGCCAGTCGTTTAGCCGCTTGGCTACGCGCCTTGCTGAGTTCGGTTGCAGCGGACGCTAATTCGGTCGCGAGGTCGTCGACCCGACGCTGCAGGCCGGCCAGTGCCTCTTCGGAGACATCCAAGTGAGCCAGCCGATCTCGCGATTTGCGGGCCCACTGCAGCACACCGTCGATGTCGGAGGCGTATTTGCGGGTGAGCGTGCGCAGTTCGGCTTGCCGGGCAAGCTTGCTGTCCAAAGTGCTGGCGTCGGCGGGTAGTTCGTTCAGGTAGGCGCCGAGTTCACGCGCGGCATCGCCGACCACCGTGAGCGCCTCGCCGAGCTGATCCGCCAACCCTCGCAGCGTGGCGTCGTCGGTCGATTCCAACGCCGTCTTCGCTTGTGCCAAACCGTCGGCCGCCGAGACGGGTTGGCCCATCACCTCGGCGGCGGCCTCATCCTCCGCGCCGGACAACGCGGCTCGCGCGCTGGCCGCGGCCTCGCGCAGTGCGTCCAATTCGGAGAGCCGACGGATGTCGGCGATCAGCGCGTCATCCTCACCGGGTGCGGGGTCGACGGTGCCGATCTCGTGCAGCGCGAATTTCAGCCGGTCGGCCTCCTGGGCCAGTTCACGGGCCCGGTTGCTTCGGTCGACGAGGTCACGCCGCGCCGACTGCCACGCGTCGCGCAGTTTTCGATAGCGCTCCAGCCGGGCACCAACGGCCGCGAACCGGTCGAGTGCACCGCGTTGTTCGTCAGGCCGCATCAGCCGCAGCTGGTCGTTTTGTCCGTGCAAAGTGAGCAGCTCGGTGGTGAAACCGCTCAGCGATTTGGCGGGCACGCTGCGTCCGCCGAGATAGGCCCGCGAAGGACCGTCGCGGCTGACCGAGCGCAACGCGATAATGCTGCCGTCCTCATCGCGCTCGGCTCCCGAAGCGTCCAGCATCTCGTCGATCTGGGCAGCGGCTTTCTGGTCGAGATCGGCAGTGGTGAAGCGCCCTTCGACGACGGCCCGCTCAGCGCCGGAGCGCACCCGGTTGGCGTCGGCGCGGGCCCCACCCAGCAGATGCAGCCCGGTGACCACCATCGTCTTACCGGTGCCGGTCTCCCCGGTCAGTACCGTCAGACCCCGGTCGAACGCGGCCGTGGCGACGCTGATGGCGCCCAGTGCCTCGATGCGAATCTCACTCAGCACCGTTACCGTCCACGCCAGCCGGTGACCGGCAAGCGGAACTTACGCACCAGACGGTCGGTGAACGGCGCGCTATCCAGCCGGGCCCATTTCACCGATACCTCGCAACGCCGTACCTCCAACCGGCCACCGGCCGGTACCAGCATCTCCCGTCGGCCGTCGCAGAACACCACGGCGTCGTGCTCCTCGGCCTCGATCTCAATGGCGATGGCGGCGTCCGGGCTGGTCACCATCGGCCGGGCGAACAGGGCGTGAGCGTTGTTGGGCACCAACAGAAGCGCCTCCAGATCCGGCCACAGCACCGGCCCGCCTGCGGAGAATGCGTAGGCCGTGGAACCGGTGGGTGTCGACACCAACACCCCGTCGCAGCCGAATGTCGACACCGGCCGGCCATCGACTTCGAGGACCACCCCGAGCACACCCAGCCGCGGCCCTTTTTCCAGGCTGGCGTCATTCAGCGCCCATCCGCGACTGATGACCTCGCCTCTCACCCGCACCGTGATGTCGAGCGTCAACCTGTCTTCGATGCGGTAGCTGCGGGCCACGACATGCTCGAGCACGGTGTCGATGGCGTCAGCCTCGGCCTCGGCCAAAAAGCCGATCCGGCCCAGGTTGACTCCCAGCACCGGAATGTCGGCATTGCGAGCGAGCTCCGCGGCCCGCAAAACGGTGCCGTCGCCGCCGAGTCCCAGCACCAGCTCGCATCCGTCGGCAGCGTTCGGGTCGGCGTCGGCGAGCTGGATGTCGACACCCAACGCGCGCATGTCGTCGGGGGTCAGATGCAACGAACCTCGGTCGACCGCCTCGGCCGTCAACACTCGAAGGCCAATACCGTTGTCGTCCAGCACTTTCTCCACCCGACGGGCGGTCTCGGTGGCCTCCTCGCGTCCGGTGTGGACCACCAGCAAGACGGTGCGCTCACGCGTCATTGCGCACCCGCTTTGACAGCCGCGCGGACCGCGGATTCCAATTCATCAGCGGAAAGGCCCCGATCTGTCTCGGCGCGCAGCCACAGGAAATATTCGACGTTGCCCGACGGACCCGGTAGCGGGCTGGCGGTGACCCCGAGGGTGTGCCATCCCAGCTCCTTGGCGCAACGCGCGACGGCAAGCACCGAGGTTGCCCGGAGCTCAGGATCGTGCACCACCCCGCCGGCGCCGACCTGACCTTTGCCCACCTCGAACTGCGGCTTCACCATAGGAACGATATCCGCGTTGTGCGATGCGCATCCAGTCAGCGCGGGCAACACCGTGGTCAGCGAGATGAACGACAAGTCAGCGACCACGGCCTCAACCGGGTCACCGATCACAGCCGGTGTCAGCTGCCGCGCATTGGTCCGCTCGATGACGATCACCCGAGGATCCGACCGCAGCGACCAGGCCAGCTGGCCGTAGCCCACATCAACGGCGACCACTTCGCGTGCGCCGCGATCCAGCAAAACTTCGGTGAATCCACCCGCCGACGCGCCGGCATCCAGACAGCGCCGACCCTCAACGCTGATACCAAAGGTATCGAGCGCACCGATCAGCTTGTGGGCCCCCCGCGACACCCAGCCCCGCTCGGTGTCGCCGGCGACGCTCAGCGCCGCGGTGGCCGCAACGGCAGTGCCCGGTTTGACCGCCGGCATGCCGTCAATGCTGACCTTGCCGGCGCCGATCAACTCCGCGGCCTGCTGGCGAGATCGAGCCAGCCCCCGCCGAACCAGCTCGGCGTCAACACGAGTACGCCGCGTCACGGCGCACTCAGCCCTTCTCCGCCGACTCCAGCGCCTGCACCAGCATGTCGTGCGCTTCGGACAGACGGCGCGCTAGCTCTTCGAGATCGGCTTCCGCGGGCACATTCTCGACGTCGGCGGGATCAGGGAGCTCGGCGAGCACAGCGTCGATCCGAGCGCGGATTTCATCAGGATCGTTAATAATGGCGCCGCTCCTCCTCATCGCTTCGTCCCCCTCGCCGCTGCGCGGCTGGGTGGTGCCCCCACTGCATCGTCGCCCGCGCGGGTCATGATGTTCTTCACGCTATCCGATTCACACCAGGGACCACCGCTGCAGGGCATCGTGTGCAGTGTCGTCGCCGGCCGCGATCGTGACGGCGTGTGCGTCGCACTTGCTCGCCCAGACGGCGTTGGCCACGGCTCGGACGATTGACAGGTCATCGCTCGCCTCGTCGTCGCGTCCAGCGCTGACCGTTACCGACATGTTCCCGGTCTCGACGTGCCATGCCGGTTGCGGGGCCACCGCGAGCAGGTCCGCTTCCTGGTGCAGTGAGTGCAGGTCGTAGCCGATATAGGTGGCGCGTCGCTCGCGCATGGCGTGCACCGCGTCCCGCGCGGAACTCACGCCGGTGAGAACCATCAGGCTGGGCAGGCCGGCGGCGTTGGCGCCGGCGATATCGGTGTCCAACCGGTCACCGACTACCAGCGGCGCGCGAAAGTCACCGCGTGCCAACGCATCTCTCAGCAAAGTCGGTGCAGGCTTGCCCGCGACCTGCGGCTCGGCATCGGTCGCTGTCTTCAGTGCGGCCACCATCGAGCCGTTACCGGGCAGCAGACCGCGTTCGGTGGGCAGGGTCGCGTCGACATTGGCGGCAACCCACAGCGCTCCGGCCCGGATGGCCAACGCCGCCTCGGCGAGGTTGATCCAGCCCGTTTCGGTGGAGTGACCCTGGACCACGGCGTGCGGTTTGTCTTGCGCCAGACGTACCGGACGTAGGCCGACGGCTGTGATCTCGTCGGCAAGCGAATCGGTGCCGACGACCAGCACCCGCGATTCGGGCGCCAGTTGAGCGGCCAGCATGTGGGCGGCGCTTTGCGCGCTGGTGACGACATCGTCGGCGGTCGCCTTGAGACCGATGTCGCACAGGTGCCCGGCCACTTCGTCGGCGCTACGCGAGGCGTTGTTCGTGACGAAGAGCTTGCGGCCGGTCACCTTGTCCAACGAATCCGCCGCGCCCTCCGTCAGCTCGTGGCCGCGGAACACCGTTCCGTCCAGGTCGAGAAGTAGGCAATCGTATTGCTGAGCAAGCGTTCCCACGTCAGCCGAGCTCACTCACTCGGTCTTCGGCGTCGGTGACCCCCTCGACGTCGGCGGCCGCGGCGCGCAGGAACCATTGCAGCGCCTCGTCGCCACGGTCGAGTGCCAGCAGGGTCTCCGCGTAGGCGTAGAAAAGCCTTGCCGAGGTGCTGCCAGTGCGCGCCGGGTCCGGCTGCGGTGTGGACAGGACCTTCAGGGCTTGTTCGAGCTGACCGAGGTCGGCGCGGGCGCCGGCGGCGACGATGCGCAACTCGTCGGCTTCGTCGCCGCTGAGCTGGGCCGCCTCAGGCCCGCGCGCCAGCTCAAGCGCCCTTTCGGGCCGGCCGAGGCCGCGCTCGCAGTCGATAATCAGCGGAAGCAACGGGGACTTGCTGCCCATCCGGCGCGCCGCGCGCAGTTCGGCAAGCGCCTGCGCCCAGTCACCACACTGATAGGCCGCGATCCCGACCGCTTCCCGGACGGCGGCGATGCGGCCAGAGCGGGCGCGGGCGGCCCGCGCGTGGCTCAACGCGGCTTCCGGATCGTCGTCGATCAGCTCGCCTGCGGCGACCAGGTGGCGGGCAATCGCGTCGGCGGTGGCCCGGTCCAAAGTGCTGAGCTCGCGCCGGATCTCGGGCGCCAGTTGCTTTGCTTCGATATCAGCCGGGATCTGCGGGGCGGCGCTGCCATCGTCGTTGGATGGATGCTGGGGCTGGGCTCGGCGCGCGCGTCCCGGGCCCGATGTCGGTGCTTGGGACCGCGGCGCTCGCCCCGGCCGCGGTTCGCCGGTGCCGCCGCGCCTTTCCTCGACCACTCGTACCCTTCATCCCGAACCACTTCGATGTCGTCGTATCAAAGGATACGGGCTGGGCACTGGCCGCTGGCCTTGTGGCTAAAGGGCTTCGGCTGCGGCACGCCCTGCTGCGCGCCCGGAGAAGATGCAGCTGCCAAGGAAGGTGCCTTCGAAAGCGAACCCCATCTAATGGGCGCCGCAGTGATAGCTATCGCTATCGAGTCGGTCATGACGACCTGGGTGTGGGCGTGGCCATTGCGATCGTGAGCGCCGGCATCGCCTTCGTGTACTCGCGGACCGTTCCCACATCGCGCGACCCGAACTACCGCTGCCGTACGAGTGTCAATCCGTTCGCAATGTCGTTGGCAACGCGTCGAGCGCGCTTGGAGGTATAGCCGATTTGCGATGGGCGCGGCAGAAACCCCAGGAATCGCAGGCCATCGGCAACGGGTTGCCCACAGGTGGCCAGTGGCACCCCACGCTCGTCGAGGACCCCGAGGTGACCGACCAGCGGTTCCAACCCGCGCCGATAACCGGTCGCGCAAACCACGATGTCGGGATGCAACCGCGTGCCGTCCACCAGCGATACGGCGCTGCCGTCAAACGACCCCGGGGACTTCACGACCTCAATGACTCCGACCTTGATGGCGTTAATCACTGCCATGTCGACAAGCGCTGGCGCGACGCCGAGCCGTGCCGACCGCGAGAACGGTCCCTCGTCGGGAATCGGTAGACCGAACTTTGTCAGGTCACCAATCGCCCGTAGCCGAGCGCGCCGAGCTATCCTGTCCGCGATCGGCGGCGGCAAGTGGTACAGGGGTGTCGCGATCACATCGCCGGGAAGACCGCCGGGACCGCTCCGCATCATGATATTGGGCGGCGTGCACACGGCCATCCACACCCTGGCTGCACCGCCGGCAGCAACGTCGTGCGCGATCTCCATGGCGGAGGATCCGCACCCGACGACGAGCACCCGCTTGCCGACGTAGCGGGTCGGGTTGCGGTATGCCGACGAGTGCAGGAGTTCACCGGTAAACCCGTACATGCCCGGCCATTCCGGCACATGCGGCGTGTGGTCGTATCCGGTGGCGACGATCATCTGGCGGGCCTCGATGTCGCCCGCGGACGTGCGCATCCGCCAACCGCCGGACCCGCGGTCGATGCGTTCGACCGTGGTGTTGAATCGGATGTCTAGTCCGCTTGCAGATCTTTCGATGTGCTCGACCACCTGGTCGCGCGACGGGTATGTCGGTGTGCCCCTTGGGTATCGGTGTTTTGGTAGATGGGAGAACTGCCTGCCGGTGTTGAGCTTCAGGTGGTCATAACGGGTTCGCCACGACGATGCCACCTGCTCGGCGCGGTCGAGAACTACGACCTTCACACCGCGATCGCGCAGGCTCAACGCCGCGGCGATACCGGTCGGGCCCGCGCCGACAAGCACCACCGGGCACTCCGACACGCCAGCCCTCCTACCTTGACGCGCCCGCGTTGAGGGCCGTCCAAACCTCGGCCGGGCGCGCACGGTAGCCCGAGTGTAGGTCTGCGTAGTCGTCTGCCAAGGCATGTTCCTGGGAACTCCCGCACTTGCCGTGCCAAGGATCGCCGTTTATCTGCGAAGCTCCTGTGGACCCTCCTACGCTTTTTAAGTGCACTTGAAGTGGCCCCTGACCGGCCGCGCGGAGGAATTGCGCCTGATCGAAGCCGCGGTCTCGGAACCCGATTCCTCCGGGATCCTTATTCGAGGCGCGGCGGGCGTGGGGAAGAGCCGAATTGCACGTGAAGGGCTTAGCTCAGCGGCTTCGAAGGGACGCGAGACTCGTTGGGCGGTTGCCACATCCTCGGCGCGGGCGCTCCCGCTCGGTGCATTCGCCCCATGGACATCGGCCAGCACAGAGAGGCTCGAACTCGTTCGCGCCGTAATTGGATCCCTAACTTCCGCACCAAAAGGCACGACGGTGGTGGTCGGTGTCGACGATGTACACCTTCTTGACGACCTCTCCGCATTCGTTCTGCACCAGATCGTCCAGAGACGCGCCGCAAAGGTGGTCCTGACGGTGCGCGCCGGTGAAACGATCCCCATGGGCGTGCAGGAAGTATGGACCGGTGGCCAGTTCGAGCGTCTCGACCTGCAGCCGCTGTCGTCCGACGAAACCGCCATGCTGCTCTCCGCAGCTCTCGGTGGACCCATCGACCCAGCCGCGGGCCGTCGCTTGTGGAAGCTCACCTGCGGCAACGCGTTGTATCTGCACCACGTTGTCGAACAGGAGGTCTCCGACGGTCGGCTCGTGGAGCAGCAGGGTTATTGGCGGTGGAGCGGCGAGCCGGTCGTGGCACCGGCGTTGATCGAGCTGATCGAATCGCGGATCGGTGCGTTACCGAGCGCTATCGGCGACGTGATCGACGCGCTGGCGGTCGGTGAGCCGATTGAGCTGGGGTCGCTCGCCAGGATCACCGATCCTTCCGCGGTCGAGGAGGCCGATGTGCGTGGCTTGATCACCCTTGAGGAGGTTGACAGCGCGATAGAAGCGCGGATCGCGCACCCGCTTTACGGCGAGGTGCGCAAGGAACGTGCGCCACCTACCCGGCTGCGGCGACTGAGGGGACTCGTCGCCAAGGACCTCGCAGCCGGTGATCGTCGTGACGACGCACGAATCGTGGTGCGCCGTGCCACGTTAATGCTGGACTCCGACCTTGACCCCGATCATGAGCTGTTCCTGACGGCCGCCCGAACTGCGATCCGGCTAGACACGCCGCTCGCCGAGCGGCTAGCCCGGGCCGCGGTACTGGCCGGCGGCGGCATGGAGTCACAGCTGATGCATTGTTATTGCCTGGTTTGGCATGGACGAGCCGCCGAGGCCGAGAGTGACCTGGCGACGCTAGTTGAGCACGCGACAACCGACCTTGAGCGAGTGCGAATCGCCGAGCTGCGGGCGCACAATCTGTTCTGGACCCTTCGTCGGCCGGCCGACGCCGAGGCAGTGCTGGACGACACCGGTAGGCACCTGACCGAGCCGACCGCTCGGCATCTGCTAGCTGCGCCGCGAGCTGCAATTTACGCCGATCTCGGGCGGCCGCGGCAAGCGGTACAGGCCGCCACCGAAGCACTCGCCGAGGCGTCGTTGCCCGACCACCTAGTGGTGCTGGCCAGCTGGGGCCTGGTCGGCGGTCTGGGGATGCTGGGCCGTGCGGATGAGATTGGCACGGTGAGTACTCGCGGCTACGCCGCCGCCGCGCGGGCGCCGAATGCTGCCGTGATGCGCATGGGTCTGAGTTACCGTCACATGATCGGCCTGAAGCTCGCCGGCTATCTGCACGAGGCCGAACGCATCGCCCTCGAGGCGCGCCGCGAGAGCGAGGACAGTTGGTTCCCGCACAGTAGCCTTATCCTGCTCGGGCAAGCGGCGCTGGCACAGGGGAATGTCGACAGCGCCCTTCGGTCGCTGCGCGAGGCCCGCGCCAGCCTGGATGCCTTCGGTGACATAGGTGGCTGGTTGTTCCGCTGCCGGTTGAGTCTGACGCAAGCGCTTGCGATGGCCGGGGAGGTGAGCGCGGCCAAACGAGCCCTGGCGGAACTAGACGAAAATCGCCACCCGGCATTCGCTTTCCTTGAGCCGGAACTAATGCTGGCACAAGCTTGGGTTGCCGCGGCCGAGGGAGCCGTGAGCCAGGCACTCGTCCTCGCGCGCCAGGCCGCCGATCTGGCTGCCGACGCTGGGCAGCTGGCTCATGAGATGCTGGCACTCCAAACAGCAGTCGGCTTCGGCGATCGCGTCGCCGCGGACCGGTTGGCCGCCCTCGCGGCTCAGGTGGATGGGCCGCGTGCCGGTGTCGCGGCCCGGTTCGCGGCCGCTTTGGCGACTGGCGATGGGGCTGAATTGGCTGCGGTGTCTGAGGAATTCGAGCGGATGGGGGATTTGGTCGCGGCCGTGGATGCAGCCGCGCACGCAGCCCTCGCGTATCGCCGTCAGGACTTGCGGGGATCGGCGTTGGGCTGCTCGACGCGAGCCGAGGCGCTGGCAGAACAGTGCGGGGCTAGTACGCCCGCGCTTCGTCAGGCCAGCGAGCGGTTGCCGCTGACGGATCGCGAACGCGAGATCGTGATCCTACTGGGTGAGGGGTTGTCCAGCCCCGCCATCGCCGAGCGCCTGACGCTATCGACACGCACAGTCGAGGGCCACATCTATCGGGCGATGGCCAAGACCGGAACGACCAGCCGCGACGAGCTCGCCGCGCTGCTACTCCGACACAGGTGGGTATCTCGCAGCTAGACGCCGACTAACCTGCGAGTTTGCTGTGGGCACTCGTATGCTTTTCGTGTGCGCTTGACGTGGCCGCTCATCGGCCGCTCGCAAGAGATGCAGGTGATTGGGGCCGCGATGTCGGACCCCGATTGCTCCGGCATCGTCATTTGCGGAGCCGCTGGCGTGGGAAAGAGCCGAATCGCCCGCGAAGCGCTGTCGGCACTCGCTTCGAAAGGGTGCGAAATCCGTTGGACGGTCGGCACGTCGTCGGCGCGCGACTTGCCCTTGGCCGCCTTTTCCTCGTGGGCGCCGTCGGCGGCGGCGGACAGCCTCCAACTCGTTCGCGGGGTGATGGACTCGCTGACTTCCGCGTCGCCGGGCACCCCGGTGGTTGTGGGTGTTGATGATGCACATCTGCTTGATGACTTGTCGACGTTTGTGCTGGTCCAGATCATCGAGCGGCGCGCCGCGAAGGTGGTGCTCACGCTCCGCGAGGGTGAGCCGATTCCGGCCGGGATACAAGAGGTGCGCAAGGATGAGCGGCTTGAGCGGCTCGAGCTGCAGGCCTTATCGCGTGACGAGACCGCGACGCTGCTGTCGGCGGCGTTGGGTGGATCCGTGGACCCGGATGCCGCTAATCGGCTGTGGATGCTCACCCGCGGCAATGTTCTTTATCTTCGCAATATCGTCGAGCAGGAGACGTCCGACGGTCGGTTCGCGCAGCAGCATGGCTATTGGCGCTGGGCGGGCGATCCAATCGTGCCCCCCAGCCTGGCGCAGCTGATCGAGTCGCGGATCGGAACGTTGCCCTCCGGGGTCGGCGACGTGATCGATGTGCTCGCTGTCGGTGAGCCGATCGATCTTGCATCGTTGTCGAGAATCACTAACCCGGCTGCGGTGGAGGAAGCGGACACCCGCGGTCTGATCACCCTCGAGCATGCCGAGGACGGCGTGGAGGTACGGGTGGCCCATCCGCTGTATGGCGAGGTGCGCCGAAAGCGTGCGGCGCCCATGCGGCTGCGGCGGTTACGGGGACTGGTGGCCACCGAGCTTGCCGCTGGCGATGATCGCGACGACGTGCGAGTTGTGGTGCGCCGGGCCACCCTAAGTGTCGACTCCGACCTCAAGCCGGACCCAGACTTGCTCATCAAGGCTGCCATAGGCGCTGTGTGGCTGACAGATCTGCCGCTCGCGGATCGACTGTCCAATGCCGCAATTCGCGCGGGAGCCGGAGCGGAGGCACACTTCGTCCGGGCACACGTACTGTCGTGGCTCAGCCGTGGCGAGGAGGCCGACAACTTGCTGGCCGTCACGCCGATAAACGAGTTCACTGGCGCCGATTTTGCGAGATTTGCCTTTCTGCGGGCCACCGTCATGCTGTGGACACTTGCTGACCCCACGGGCGCAAAGAAGCTGATCGACGATGCGTCGTATACCGTGCCTTCAGAGGCGCATGGCTGCATCGATGCCTTTCTCACGGTGTACTGGGCTGTGATGGGCCAGCCGGAGATGGCGCGGAAGGCGTCCGAAGATATCCTCTTAGATCGGCTACCCGAAATCGCTGCAGCCTCGGCGGCCTGGGCCATCACGCTGTCTTCCGGTGACGCCGGCCGTACCACCGAAGCGATAGCCGCCGCAGATGCCGGATACCGGATTGCGATGCGCATTGTTGATGCGCGCCTACATTGCGGTTCGCTGTTGTCGACGTCCGCGTCGGTGCCCTCCTGCAGTCCGGCCGGATAGCCGACGCCTCCGACGCGGCTGAGCGGTTGGGTGGGCACGCGGCCGATCTGCCCGGGGCGGCCAGGCGATGTGCAGCTGCGGTGGCGGGTCGTGCCGCCCTTGGCGACGGGCGCCTGGACACCGCGTGCGCGCTATTGGAACCGCTAGTGGAGGCGCTGTCCGCCTCGGGTGAGACGAACGGCTGGGGATACCGTTACCAGATCCCGCTCACAATCGCACTCGCGCATGCATGGGTCAACCGAGGAGGCCACCGCCGCACTCGACACTCTCGAAAATCAGCGACACCCGAGTTGGCGACACCTCGATTACGAGCATTCGATCGCCAAGGCCTGGGTAAAGACTACGCAGGGCGCGATCAGTGAGGCAGTCAGGAAGTCTTGTCAGCGGCGCCGAAATCGCCTGCGCCAATGGGCAATTCGCTGCGGCGGTGATGTGTTTGCAGACGGCCACGCAGTTCGGTGAGCGTTCGTGCGTACCCCGTCTGCGCGAGCTTTCAGCGACCGTCGATGGGCCACGTGCCGGCTGTTGCGGCCCGGTTCGCGGCCGCTTTGGAGACTGGAGATGCGGCTGAATTGGCTGCGGTGTCTGAGGAATTCGAGCGGATGGGGGATTTGGCCGCGGCGATGGATGCAGCTGCGCACGCAGCCCTCGCGTATCGCCGCCAGGACCTGCGGGGATCGGCGCTGGGATGCTCGACGCGAGCCGAAGCGCTGGCTGAACGCAGTGCGGGGTGTCAGTACGCCGGCGCTTCGTCAGGCCAGCGAGCGCCTACCGCTGACGGATCGCGAACGCGAGATCGTGATGTTACTGGGTGAGGGGTTGTCCAGCCCCGCCATCGCCGAGCGTCTGACGCTATCAGCACGCACCGTCGAGGGCCACATCTATCGGGCGATGGCCAAGACTGGCACCAGCAGCCGCGACGAGCTCGCAGCGCTCCTACCCCGACACAAACCGCGATCCCACCAGTAGCCTGCGCCAGGTAACGACCCCGCACGGCATTTGAGTAACCGCATACTCGGCCGGTGTAGCCACGGCGGATGCAGGCTGGTCAAGTGGCCGATGAACCCACTGAACGCGAGCAAGCTCTGCGCAAATTGCCGTTGCCCTATTCGCTTGCGCTGAGATTGCGCGACGCCGGTGTGGCACCCGAGGTGATCTGCGACTACGTCGGTATCGAAGAGGCAGCCATGCAGGGCGTTTATCGAATCGCCGAAGCGAAACTTCTCGCAGCGCGAGAGCTGCTGACCAGAAGTTGCCTCTAGCGATCTTGTTGAGCGAACTGCACGCCCTCATCGTGCGTGGCGTCTGACATCGCCGACGTCCTTGGCCGACTGGCGCGACGGCGGACCTTGAGACAGCGACTAGGTAAGTGCGTTGTCGCGCCCAGGAGTAATTCGAGTAACCGGTTACTCAGCTCGTGCCGCCAGGCGCGACCGACGATTTCTATCACGGAACTTCACGAGGCACATCGCCGGCTGTTCCGCCACCACCGAGATAGGGGTCCAAGCCGTGAGGAGGCCCGAAATGACCACAACCGCGAAACTCTCCGCCAACACCGCTGATGTCGCACCAGACGTCGAGGCCACTGTCGACGCGGTGTACCCGGCGCCCATCCTCATCAGCGAGCATGAGGTCGCGTTCGCTACCGCAGCAGCCGTACCGGTGCGGTCCCCGAACGCGCGCTGGTGGGCGAGGGCGATTCACGCTGTAAGCACGACCGTCTCCGGGACAGTCCAGAAGTCGACGGCGGAATCCGGCCCGGCGCGACGGGACATTCAGCGGCGCTACACGTTCCTGGAGAACGCGCTCATGTCACGCGAGATGGACCGACTATGAACCCGCGTCAAACGGCGACAATTGACCGATCGAACTGCCCGAGCGTCTTCGATGCCGGGCTACCCACGATCAATTACGAGCACGCCCAGCACCCCGACGAAGCCCACGCCATCATTCGCCAAGCGCGACAGCAGGCGCCGATCGCGCTCGGACCGCACGGGCCCGAGCTACTGACCTATGAGCTGGTGCGAAGCGTCTTGCGCGACCAACGATTTCGCGTGCCCCAAGGGATGTTCCTTGCCGCCCAAGGCATCACATCCGGCCCGGTATGGGACCGTGTCGCCACGAACCTGATCAGCCTCGACGGCGTCGAACACCACCGGCTACGCCGACTGGTATCAAAGGCCTTCACACCGCGAGCCACCGGACGCTTGCGCACGACGATCGTCGATGTCATCACCGAGCTCGTTGACCGCCACTCCGCCCACGGCCGCTGCGACGTGGTCACCGACATCGCCCGCGAATACCCAATCCCGATCATCTGCGCGCTCCTCGGCGCGCCGCCAGAGGACTGGGAGCTGTTCTCTGACTGGACCAACGACATCTTTAAGGTCTTCAGCTGGAACGCAGCCGAAGGAGCGCCGGCGATCCTGGCTGCCTGGGATGAGTTGGACGCCTACATCGACAACATGGTCGCGCAACGGCG
Organism: uncultured Actinomycetota bacterium; assembly: GCA_963751315.1. Classification (GTDB taxonomy): domain Bacteria; phylum Actinomycetota; class Actinomycetes; order Mycobacteriales; family Mycobacteriaceae; genus Mycobacterium. Next base: position 49,524 of record CAVVUH010000002.1, read on the forward strand.
TCGGTCATTGACCGACGACCTGCTGTCGGACCTGATCCGCGCTGAAGACGACGGTGATCGTCTCAGCACTGACGAGCTGCGCATGCTCGTCGCGGGCCTTCTGATGGCTGGCACCGACACCACTCGCAACCAGCTGGCCGCCTCGGTGCAGATACTGTGTGATCACCCCGACCAGTGGGCACTGCTCGCCGAGCATCCCGAATTGGCAAGCAATGCCGTCGAGGAGACCATCCGTCATTCGCCCGTCGCTTTCGGCGCGCTCCGCACCGCCGCCGACGACGTTGAAGTCGCCGGGATTTTCATTCCGGCGGGCACTATGCTCCTCGCCAACACAGCCGCGGCTAACCGCGATCCAGCCGTCTACGACGACCCCGACCGCCTCGACACCACCCGCGCCAGCCCTTCGGCGATACAAACCTTCGGAGCGGGCATGCACTACTGCCTCGGTGCGAATCTCGCCAGGCTGGAGCTCGCTGAAGCCCTGGCGGTCATGACGCGGCGCATGCCCAACGCGCGCCGGCCCGGTCCGGCCCCATGGAAGCCACTCACCGCGCTAAGCGGACCAACCGCCCTTCCCATCGAATTCGACCCTGAGATTCGTGGATATCCATGAATCGGAACAGGTTGGCGACCAAGAGGCGCTCTCGAAATTCACCGACCCACCCTCGGCGCGAATTTGCGATGCACTCCGAATCACCGATAAATGAAAGCGACAATCATCGATGTAATTACGAGATTTTTGGCAGATTCCGACTACGGAATTCGGCTTTTTGATTAAGGCTTCGTTTGGGTGCAAAAAAGGGCACCGTTTGTGGTGCCCTTTTTTGGGTGTGTGTTCGGCGGTGTCCTACTTTTCCACCCGGGTTGGGTAGTATCATCGGCGCTGGCAGGCTTAGCTTCCGGGTTCGGGATGGGTCCGGGCGTTTCCCTGTCGCTGTGGCCGCCGTAACTTTATTTTATTTGTCATTCAGGTGTGTTTTGGTGGTGGGGTGCGGTGTGGGTGTGGGTTTTTGTGGTTGCGTGTGTGTGTAAGTTTTCGGCCGGTTAGTGCCAGTTCCCTGTGCCTGTTGCCAGGTGTGTAGGTCTGGTCTATTGATCCCGTGGTCTGCGGGGGGCCTTATCCCACTTGATGGGTGAGAAACCTGGTCTTGGAGGGGGTTTCCCGCTTAGATGCTTTCAGCGGTTATCCTGTCCGAACGTGGCTATCCAGCGGTGCCCCTGGTGGGACAACTGGTGGACCAGAGGTTCGTCCGTCCCGGTCCTCTCGTACTAGGGACAGGTTTCCTCAGGTTTCTGACGCGCGCGGCGGATAGAGACCGAACTGTCTCACGACGTTCTAAACCCAGCTCGCGTGCCGCTTTAATGGGCGAACAGCCCAACCCTTGGGACCTGCTCCAGCCCCAGGATGCGACGAGCCGACATCGAGGTGCCAAACCATCCCGTCGATATGGACTCTTGGGGAAGATCAGCCTGTTATCCCCGGGGTACCTTTTATCCGTTGAGCGACACCCCTTCCACTCGGGGGTGCCGGATCACTAGTCCCGACTTTCGTCCCTGCTTGACGTGTAGGTCTTGCAGTCAAGCTCCCTTGTGCACTTGCACTCGCCACCTGATTGCCGTCCAGGTTGAGGGAACCTTTGGGCGCCTCCGTTACATTTTAGGAGGCAACCGCCCCAGTTAAACTACCCGCCAGGCACTGTTCCTGAACCCGGTTCAGGGTTCGAGGTTAGAGGTCCAATACGATCAGAGTGGTATTTCAACAACGACTCCGCAATTACTGGCGTAATTGTTTCATAGTCTCCCACCTATCCTACACAAACCGTACCGAACATCAATACCAAGTTGTAGTGAAGGTCCCGGGGTCTTTTCGTCCTGCCGCGCGTAACGAGCATCTTTACTCGTAGTGCAATTTCGCCGAGTCTATGGTTGAGACAGTTGAGAAGTCGTTACGCCATTCGTGCAGGTCGGAACTTACCCGACAAGGAATTTCGCTACCTTAGGATGGTTATAGTTACCACCGCCGTTTACTGGGGCTTAAATTCTCCGCTTCACCCCGCAAGGGGTTAACGGGTCCTCTTAACCTTCCAGCACCGGGCAGGCGTCAGTCCGTATACCTCGTCTTGCGACTTCGCACGGACCTGTGTTTTTAGTAAACAGTCGCTTCTCACTGGTTTCTGCGACCCCCTCCCGCTGCCGGCCGCGCGGGCCATGACGGTGTGGGGGCCCCCCTTCTCCCGAAGTTACGGGGGCATTTTGCCGAGTTCCTTAACCATAGTTCTCTCGTACGCCTCGGTATTCTCTACCTGACCACCTGTGTCGGTTTGGGGTACGGGCCGTGTGTGTGCTCGCTAGAGGCTTTTCTTGGCAGCATAGGATCACCGAATTCACCTCATCCGGCTATGCATCACCTCTGGGAATATATGAACAGCGGATTTGCCTACTGTTCTTCCTACCGGCTTGCCCCAGTATTACCACTGACTGGTACGGCTACCTTCCTGCGTCACCCCATCGCTTGACTACTACCAACCCGGGTCCCACGCAGCCAGCGGCCCTCGCACCCCTAAAAGGGGATTGATCGGCCACCTTTTGGGTGGTTAGCTGAATTGATTCGTCACGGGCGCGCACACACGGGTACGGGAATATCAACCCGTTGTCCATCGACTACGCCTGTCGGCCTCGCCTTAGGTCCCGACTCACCCTGGGCGGACTGGCCTGGCCCAGGAACCCTTGGTCTTTCGGCGGGCAAGGTTCTCACTTGCCTTATCGCTACTCATGCCTGCATTCTCACTCCCCACACCTCCACCACACCATCACTAGGTGGCTTCACCGGTGAGAGGACGCTCCCCTACCCAACGATTACTCGTTGCCGCGGCTTCGGCGGTGTGCTTGAGCCCCGCTACATTATCGGCGCACAATCACTTGACCAGTGAGCTATTACGCACTCTTTCAAGGGTGGCTGCTTCTAAGCCAACCTCCTGGTTGTCTATGCGACTGCACATCCTTTCCCACTTAGCACACGCTTAGGGGCCTTAGCCGGCGATCTGGGCTGTTTCCCTTTCGACGCACGGAGCTTATCCCCCGCCGTCTCACTGCCACGCTCTACCACCACGGCATTCGGAGTTTGGCTGACGTCAGTAACCTAGTAGGGCCCATCGGCCATCCAGTAGCTCTACCTCCGCGGTGAACCACGCAACGCTGCACCTAAATGCATTTCGGGGAGAACCAGCTATCACGGAGTTTGATTGGCCTTTCACCCCTACCCACAACTCATCCCCTCAGTCTTCAACCTAAGTGGGTTCGGGCCTCCACGCGGTCTTACCCGCGCTTCACCCTGGCCATGGGTAGATCACTCCGCTTCGGGTCCAGAACACACCACTACACCACCTCACGGTGGATACGCCCTATTCAGACTCGCTTTCGCTGCGGCTACCCCACCCGGGTTAACCTCGCGACATGTCCCTGACTCGCAGGCTCATTCTTCAAAAGGCACGCCATCACCCCACAACGAAGGCTCTGACGGCTTGTAGGCACACGGTTTCAGGTACTCTTTCACTCCCCTCCCGGGGTACTTTTCACCATTCCCTCACGGTACTGATCCGCTATCGGTCATCGAGAAGTATTCAGGCTTACCGGGTGGTCCCGGCAGATTCACAGCAGATTCCACGGGCCCGCTGCTACTCGGGAATCGATACAAAGGCAGGTGCCGGATTTTCACGTACCGGGCTCTCACCGTCTACGGCAGACCATCCCAGGCCACTTCCGCTAACCACAACACTTTCTCACTGCCCCTCAACCAGGTAGAGCTGAGACATACCAATCCCACAACCCCGCACACACAACCCCTACCCGGTATCACATGCGTGCGGTTTAGCCATCCTCCGCGTTCGCTCGCCACTACTAGCGGAATCACTTTTGTTTTCTTCTCCTACGGGTACTGAGATGTTTCACTTCCCCGCGTTCCCTCCCAACGGCTATACATTCACCGCCAGGTGACACGACATCACTCGTGCCGGGTTACCCCATTCGGACATCCTCGGATCCACGCTCGGTTGACAGCTCCCCGAGGCATATCGCAGCCTCCCACGTCCTTCATCGGCTCTCGATGCCAAGGCATCCACCATGCGCCCTTAAACACTTACAAACACAAAAACCAAAGTTTTTCAAAAATTGCACAAAAGAACACGCCACCCACACGGGCAACGCATCCCCTTGATGCTCGCAACCACTATCCACAAATCAAACACCACACCCCACCACCAAGATGGAGCGACAACACCCAAGGATGTTGCCTCAGGACCCAATAGTGTGTCTGGCAATACATTGCTGTTGTGCACCCGGTGGGCGCCACTACAGCGACCCACCCCTACACGGCCCACACCCCAGCTTGTTGCGGGGCGTTTTTCGTGGTGCTCCTTAGAAAGGAGGTGATCCAGCCGCACCTTCCGGTACGGCTACCTTGTTACGACTTCGTCCCAATCGCCGATCCCACCTTCGACAGCTCCCCCCACAAGGGTTAGGCCACTGGCTTCGGGTGTTACCGACTTTCATGACGTGACGGGCGGTGTGTACAAGGCCCGGGAACGTATTCACCGCAGCGTTGCTGATCTGCGATTACTAGCGACTCCGACTTCACGGGGTCGAGTTGCAGACCCCGATCCGAACTGAGACCGGCTTTAAAGGATTCGCTTAACCTCACGGCATCGCAGCCCTTTGTACCGGCCATTGTAGCATGTGTGAAGCCCTGGACATAAGGGGCATGATGACTTGACGTCATCCCCACCTTCCTCCGAGTTGACCCCGGCAGTCTCTCACGAGTCCCCGGCATTACCCGCTGGCAACATGAGACAAGGGTTGCGCTCGTTGCGGGACTTAACCCAACATCTCACGACACGAGCTGACGACAGCCATGCACCACCTGCACACAGACCACAAGGGAACTGATATCTCTACCAGCGTCCTGTGCATGTCAAACCCAGGTAAGGTTCTTCGCGTTGCATCGAATTAATCCACATGCTCCGCCGCTTGTGCGGGCCCCCGTCAATTCCTTTGAGTTTTAGCCTTGCGGCCGTACTCCCCAGGCGGGGTACTTAATGCGTTAGCTACGGCACGGATCCCAAGGAAGGAAACCCACACCTAGTACCCACCGTTTACGGCGTGGACTACCAGGGTATCTAATCCTGTTCGCTCCCCACGCTTTCGCTCCTCAGCGTCAGTTACTGCCCAGAGACCCGCCTTCGCCACCGGTGTTCCTCCTGATATCTGCGCATTCCACCGCTACACCAGGAATTCCAGTCTCCCCTGCAGTACTCCAGTCTGCCCGTATCGCCCGCACGCCCCCAGTTAAGCCAGGGAATTTCACGAACAACGCGACAAACCACCTACGAGCTCTTTACGCCCAGTAATTCCGGACAACGCTCGCACCCTACGTATTACCGCGGCTGCTGGCACGTAGTTGGCCGGTGCTTCTTCTCCACCTACCGTCAACCCACCAAAAGCGGGCCTTCGTCGATGGTGAAAGAGGTTTACAACCCGAAGGCCGTCATCCCCCACGCGGCGTCGCTGCATCAGGCTTGCGCCCATTGTGCAATATTCCCCACTGCTGCCTCCCGTAGGAGTCTGGGCCGTATCTCAGTCCCAGTGTGGCCGGACACCCTCTCAGGCCGGCTACCCGTCGTCGCCTTGGTAGGCCATCACCCCACCAACAAGCTGATAGGCCGCGGGCCCATCCCACACCGTTAAAAACTTTCCACCACAGCCCATGCAGGCCGTGGTCCTATCCGGTATTAGACCCAGTTTCCCAAGCTTATCCCGAAGTGCAGGGCAGATCACCCACGTGTTACTCACCCGTTCGCCACTCGAGCATCTCCGAAGAGACCTTTCCGTTCGACTTGCATGTGTTAAGCACGCCGCCAGCGTTCGTCCTGAGCCAGGATCAAACTCTCCAAACAAAAACCCCCACACACAAAACGCATGGGCAGAATTCAAATCAGAGAAAACCTGACAAAACAAAACAAAAACAACCACACCCCAACACGGGGCATCAAGGCATGGCAAAAAACAACAACAAAAACAAAACCACCAAACACACTATTGAGTTCTCAAACAACACCCCTTCGACCGCGCAACAAGTCCCACGGCTCTTGGCCGGTTACTCGCTTGCGGACGTCGAGGGATCCACCGAAGTGGTTTTTCCCTCTGGGACATCGTCGCGCTCTACGGCCTGGCCGCGTCGCAACGACTCGCCTAAGTTACGCGACAGGAAACGTGGAGTCAAATAACGTGCTAGACCGCGTGTTTCAGCTCGCGCAAGATCAGTTAACGCGCTCGACCCCGGCGATATTCCGCTTGCCGCGGCGCAAGACCAGCCAGCGTCCGTGCAGGAAGTCGGAACGTCGCGGCACCCAGTCCTCGTCGTCGATCTTGGTGTTGTTGACGGAGATGCCGCCCTCGGCGATCGTGCGTCGCGCGGCGCCCTTGCTCTGCGACAGCCCGCTGGCGACGAGCAGGTCGACGATTCCGTCCGGCGCCCCTGGCTTCAACTCGGCTACCGAAGTCTCGCGGAGCGCGGCCGTCAGCGTGGACTCGTCCAACCGGGTGAGTTCCCCGCGGCCGAACAACGCTTGGCTTGCATGTTCGACGGACTCGGTCGCGTGCTCACCATGCACGAGCGTGGTGAGTTCACGGGCCAGCTGTCGTTGTGCCGCACGTTCCTGTGGCCGGGAGGCTGTGGCCTCGTCCAGTTCGGCCAACTCGTCGGCCGACAGGAAGGTGAACCAGCGCAAGTACCGGATGACGTCGGCATCGGCGGTGTTGACGAAGTACTGGTACCAGGCGTACGGGGTCGTCATCTCCGGGTCCAACCACACGTTGCCGCCGCCGGTGGATTTGCCAAATTTCGTCCCGTCGACCGCGGTCACCAGCGGAACCGTGAGGGCATGTACGGAGGCTGAGAGCTTCTGGCGGACCAAACGCACCCCGGCGATGATGTTGCCCCACTGATCGGATCCGCCAATCTGCAGCAGACAGTGATGGCGTTGGTGAAGCTCGACGTAATCGTTGGCCTGCAACAGCATGTAGCTGAACTCGGTGTAGGAGATCCCCTCGCCCTCCAGACGCCGCCGCACCGTGTCGCGGTCCAGCATGACGTTGACCGAGAAGTGCTTGCCGACGTCACGGAGCAACTCGATCGCCGACATCGCGCCGGTCCACTCGAGGTTGTTTTCGACGATCGCACCCGTCGGGGACCCGTCGAAATCGACGAAGCGTTCCAACTGTCCACGGATCCGCTCGGTCCACCCCTGGACGGTGTCGGCGGCGTTGAGCACCCGTTCACCAGTCTCGCGAGGGTCGCCGATCAAGCCGGTTGCGCCGCCGGCGAGAACGATAGGGCGGTGCCCGGCGCGCTGAAACCGCCGCAACGCCAGCAGCGGTACCAGGTGTCCGGCGTGCAAGCTGGGCGCGGTGGGATCGAATCCCGCGTACACCGTGATCGGACCCCGGGCCGCCTCGGCGGCCAGCGCGTCAAGGTCGGTGGACTGTGCAATCAGTCCACGCCAGCGCAGCTCGTCGAGGATGCCAGACGAGCTGGAAGATTCAGCGTCCACAGTCAAAGATCCTCTCGCATCGACACGGCGCCGCGGCGGGCGACCGGACGGCGCGTCGGTTTAGTCGCTGGCACCAGGCGCCGGCGCTCGTGGGCTGCGCCGGTAGGCCGAAACCTCCGCCCGGCCCTGTAACCACAACCGCCACGGCCGGTCGGCGGCTTGGCTGATGCCGACGCGCGGCCCCGACACTGAGTCGAGGGTGTCGTTGAGCCGCAGCCGCACTGGGCCGTCGCCGTCAAACAGGTCGATGCCATTGTCGGCCATGGTGATTCCCAATGCCGAGCAGAGGTTCCCCGGCCCGCGCGCCAATGCGACGGTGCGGATGGACACACCGCGGCGGGATCGGGCGACGTCGAGCCCGGTCTCGATCGCAGCCGCCCTGAGCAGCACCGCGGCCGCAACGCCGTCAGGGCCGCACACCACGTTTGCGCATACGTGGATGCCGTGGCTGCGATAGGTGTAAAGCCGGCCCGGCGGTCCGAACATGATCGCGCTGCGACCGGTGGGACCGCGATACGAATGGGCGGCGGCATCCGGCCACGGACCGTCGGGCACTCCGCCATAGGCCTCTACCTCGACGATCGTGGCGGTGACGTCGCGACCGATCAGGGTGGCGCCGAGTAGTCGATGCGCCGCCCCAACCGGGTCGACCGCGAGTTGGTCAGCGCCCATCGGACAGATTCTGCCTGCGACCCTTGACAGCCGGGCAGCAGGGGCGGATATTCATCCTATGATGACTTCATCGCATGATGAATTTATTTCGAATGGTCACGAAGTAGCCGTCGACATCAGCCACTTACGGGTGATTCGCGGTAAACGCCCGGCGCTGCACGACTTCTCGGTTCGCATCGCCCGCGGCAGCATCACCGGACTGCTCGGCCCGTCGGGCTGCGGAAAGACCACCCTGATGCGCAGCATCGTCGGCACCCAGCTCATCGCTTCCGGCACGGTGCGGGTGCTCGACCTACCGGCCGGGTCGGCTTCTTTGCGCCACCGGATCGGATACCTGCCTCAGGACCCGACGATCTACAACGACCTGCGAATCGTCGACAACGTCCGCTATTTTGCGTCCCTTTACGGCTTCGACAGCCGCGCCGCCGACTGGGCGATTGATCGGGTGGGGCTCAGCGATCACAGCACTGCCTATTGCGGCAATCTCTCCGGTGGTCAGCGCACCCGGGTGTCGCTGGCGTGTGCGCTGGTCTGCCAGCCCGAGTTGCTCGTTCTCGATGAACCGACAGTGGGGTTGGACCCGGTGCTGCGGGCAGACCTCTGGGAGCAATTCAGCGACCTCGCCCGCGCCGGGACCACACTGCTGGTTTCCAGCCACGTGATGGATGAAGCCGACCACTGCGGTGACTTGTTGCTGATGCGCGACGGTCACCTGGTCACGCAGACCACCCCGACCCAACTACGAGAGGACACCGGATGCACGTCACTGGAGGACGCGTTTCTGTCCATCATCAAGCGCAGCACCAAGCGCCGAGCCGGCTAGGGCTGCAGGGGTCTCTGAAACCTTACGGCGCGACCACGTTACGGATCCTGCGCCAGCTGGCCGCCGATCACCGCAGCATCGCGATGATTTTGGCGGTGCCGGTTCTGGTTATCACGTTGATGTACTTCATGTTCGAGAACGCCCCGCACCGTCCGGGCACGCCAGCGCCGTTCAACAATGCGTGCCTGATCCTGTTGGGCCTTTTCCCGCTCTTCGTGATGTTCATCATCACGGCGATAACGATGCAGCGAGAAAGGGCTTCGGGAACGTTGGAGCGCATCCTGACCACTCCGTTGCGCCGTCTCGACCTGCTGATCGCTTATGGGACCGCCTTTTCGATCGCCGCAGCGGTGCAAGCCACCTTGGCTTGCGTCGTGGCGTTTTGGCTTCTCGGCTTCGACACCGCTGGCAGTCCCTTCTGGGTGTTCCTGATCGCGATCGTCAACGCGGTGCTCGGCGTCGGCCTCGGATTGTTGTGCAGTGCGTTCGCGCGCACCGAATTTCAGGCGGTGCAGTTCATTCCGCTGGTGATGGTGCCGCAGCTTCTCTTGGCAGGCATCATCGTCCCGCGCGCACTGATGCCGACCTGGCTGGAGTGGATCAGCAACGCGATGCCGGCCAGCTATGCCCTGGAAGCTTTGCAACAGGTGGGCGCGCACACCGAGCTGACCGGGGTCGCGCTACGAGACATTCTGGCCGTGTTGGGGTTTGCGATCGCGGCACTATGCCTGGCCGCCGCCACCCTTCGCCGGCGGACACCGTAGCGTGACGGCCACCAACGCCGGGCGCAAGCGGCCCGGGCGTCCGGCGGGGAGTTCGGACACCCGCGATCGAATTTTGGCCAACGCTCGAGTGCTGTTTGCCCGCAATGGTATTGCGAATACTTCGATACGTGCTGTGGCCGCGGCGGCGGACGTCGATTCAGCGTTGGTGCATCACTACTTCGGCACCAAGGAAAAGCTGTTCGCCGCCGCCGTTCACATCCTGATAGACCCGATGGACGTCATCGGCCCGTTGCGCCAAGTGCCCCTCGAGGAACTCGGCCACGCCATTCCGTCGATGTTGTTGCCGCTGTGGGACTCCGAAATCGGCGCCGGGTTCATCGCCACGCTGCGGTCGGTTATGGCCGGGTCGGAGGTCAACCTGTTCCGTTCGTTCATCCAGGACGTGATCGCCGTCGAAGTCGGGTCCCGCGTCGACAGTCCACCGGGCACCGGCATCATTCGGGTCCAGTTCGTCGCATCCCAACTGGTGGGCGTGCTGATGGCGCGCTACATCCTGGACCTGGAGCCGTTCAAGTCACTACCCGCGACCCAGATCATCGAGACCATCGCCCCGAACCTGCAGCGTTACCTCACTGGGGACTTGCCGGAGTGGCCCGCGCCATGAGCTGGGCATGCTCGTCGTCGCTGACCTCGATCGCCTCGTCGACCAGCAGCACCGGGATGCCGTCTTCGATACGGTAAGCACGCCGCAGCCGCGGGTTGTAGAGCAACTCCCGGTCATCTTTGCCGACCAGCAGAAGCGGGCCGCGGTCGGCCGGGCAGACCAGGATGCTCAGCAGTGTCTCGTCAACCATGTCTGCCTCGAATGTCAATGCGCACCCGACAGCTCCGTCCGTGCCGGGCCCGTCAACCGCCGGAACTGGTTGGCGTCAGCATCGAAATACCAGGCGTGCCGCCCCGCCTTGGGGATCCCCGCTGCCCGCAAGGGACTGACCGTCGGACGGTAACTGGCGCTCAGCGTCATCTCCGCCACCACGTGCACGATGTCGGGTCCCAACCCGAACGGCATCGCTGCCACCGCTTCGGTGAGATCCGCCGCCGTGATGGTCGCACCCGGCCGTAACGTCACCGCGGTCACCGCGACTTGGTGGCCGTCGTTCGGCACTCCGTAGGTCACCGCGAGGTCGACCGCCGGAATGAGCCCGAGCGCGTCGGTGATCGGTTCGCAGAACACGATGCCGCGTTCGGTGCGGATCGTCGAACTGCGACTGCCCACTAGCCAAAAGTCGCCGTCGGCGTCGCGGCGGAACAGATATTCAGTGGAGATCCAGATGTCAGCTGGAGCGAAGACACCGCGTTTGACCGATGCGGTCGGATCGATCGGCCCACGCGGCTCGGCGAGCAGTACACCGACTTCGTTGGTTTCCGGTACCCGGACCAACCCGCGATCGGTTTCCAGGATCAGGTCATGCTCGGCGTTGTAGGCGCCCAGTTCTACGTGGCCGGCGCCGGGCAACGGCCGGCCCTGGCTGCCGATCTTGGCGCCGGACACGTTGGCCAGCACCGCGTGTCCGTCGGTGGTGGCGAAGAACTCGACCACATGCGCGGGCGCGAACACGTCGACGACGCGTTGCCAGAGCCCGGTCGGCATACCCGAGCCGATGAACAACCGCACCGGGTGATTACCGTGCAGCGCGAAGCTCGGGTCGTCGATGACGTCGCGGAGCATGGCCCAGGTGTAGGAGACGACGGTGACGCCGTACTGGCGCACTTCGGCGACGAATCGGTCCGCGCGCAACCCGCGGGACAACGCGATGCGGGTGCCGCCGACCACTGCGCCGCCTAGGCTGACCAACAGCGCGGACTCGTGATGCAGCGGCGTCAGGCAGTACACGGTGTCATTTCGGTCCAGGGCCGCAGTCGAGGCGGTTCCGAACGCCGACAGTGCCCAGCGGTAGTTGGTGATCTGCTTGGCGACCAGCTGTCCGCCCGCGGTGCTGAACGCGATGAACGCCAGGTCCCGCGCATACCCCGGGTTGGCTCGATACCAAGCTGGGAGCTCGACGGCATCGGGATCGATCTGTTCCATGTCGATGACGCCGGCGTCCTCGGGCAGATGCAGATCCCGGGACTCACCACCGCCGAGCACCAGAATCTGTCGGTGCAACTGCCGCGCGGTCTCGAGGTTGGGCGGGTCGGTGATGATCTCGGTCACTCCCCCGAGTCGAACCGCAGCGGCCAGGTCGACGTCGGGCTTCAACAGCACCGCGACGGCGCCCAACCGCGACAGCGCGGCGATGGCCACCAGCGCGCTTGGCCGGGTTTCCATCAAGACGCCGACGTGTTCGCCCTGGCGCACCCCGACCTCGATGAGACCGCGTACGACGTTGTCGATGCGCCGGTTCACCGCCTCGTAGGTGTGCACGCGTCCGTCGAAGAGCAGAAATTCGCCGTTCGGCGCATCGTGAGCTTGTTCGCCGATGATCCGTCCGAGCGAGATCCGGGTGTGATCGTTGATCTGGCCCAGTCGGGCCAGTCGGGGCAAGGTTCGGGCGGTTTCGACGGCCAACGTGCGCATGGATTTGTTCGCTGCGACGACCGCGTCGGCCGCTCCGCGGGCGAGTGTGACTGCAACCTCGGATGCCTCGCCCAGGCCGTGCATCAGCCGGGAACTGAGCGCGACGCCGCGGTCGGTGCGTTCGGCCGGCTGATCGGCCATCGGGAAGATGTCTGTGGGCTTGTCTCCGTCTCCGGAAATCCACAGCACCCAATCGGCAACAGTTGGCCAAGTCTCGTGTGCGGCTTTGGATCCGACGACCAGACCGAAGTGACCCGTGCGCAGGCTGTACTCGTATACCTCGGCGTTGGGCGCTGCGCGCCGGATACCGCGCACTGCGGCCGGCTGACCGATGTCGTCAACCTCGCCGACGAAAGCCAGCACGGGACAGGTGATATCGGTCAGCGTCACCAGCTGACCGTTGATGGCGAAACCTCCGGTCATCATCCGGTTGTGTGCGATGAACTGCTTCAGCAGCTCGGAGATCGCCGGGCCGGACCAGGCGATCCAGCCTTCCGACTCCAGGAATCTGCGCTGCGCTTCCCTTGGAAGCAGCGCCTCACGATCGTGAAGTTGGCGCACAAAGTCGATTCGCGCTTTGGCAGTCTTGAGCGGGTCGAGCATTTGAAAGCCGGTGCGCGCCAACCAGCTTGGGATATCAAGCCGATTGAAGACGTGGTCGGCCATGAAATTGGCGATACCCGGGGCCAAGTTGGGCGGAAGCCCCATCGGCAGCGCCGCCAGGGTGTCTACCGGAGAACCGAATGTCACAATGCTGGCGATGCTTTTCGAGCGCCGGTAGGCCGCCGCCTGGTAGGTGAACATTCCGCCCTGCGAATAGCCGGCCAGGTGCACATCCTGGCCAGTGATCTCTGCGGTCAGGTCAATCGCCTCGCTCAGCGCAACGATGTGGTCGGCCAGATTCCGGCGCATACCACCCTCGACCTGGTCGGGTGAGCCAAAGTCAATGACCCAGGGATCCAACCCGGCGGCGTGCAAGATGCCGACCGCTCCGTCCTCCCGGGTGACATCCCACATGTTCGCCGACATCATCATCGGGTGCACCAACATCACCGGCGGGCCCGCCTGCGGGTGCCCCGGCCGACTGTCCGGTGGGAAGTACCGCCGAAGCTTGTACATCGGCACGCTCTCCACGACCTGAGACGGGGACGGAGCATTGCCGGTTTCCAGCCCCCCGAGCCGCAAGACCTCCAGGCCGTTCTGTGCCGTCGCCATCAGACGCTCAACCGGTCGCGTGACCGCTGAGAAGTTCAGATCCATGCCGCCGCTCCCTCCCACTGAGACGATCCTGTGCTGCATGTGGGCCTGACAGCCTGCACATCATGGCACATCGCAGGGGGTGGGCCCGCAGCTTTGGTCACGCTGCCAGCGCATTCACCAGCCTAGTCCGGTGACGATGCGGGCCGGGACGGCCCGGTGAGGAGCCGGACAATCGGACCTAGTCCGCCCGCCGACTCGGCCAGACCGCCCACGTAAGGTCGGGGCGGTGGCACACCTGCTGGGCGCCGAGGCAGTGCACCTGGAGTACCCGACTCAGGTGGTCTTCAAATCCATGACCGTCGGGGTCAGCGACGGCGACCGCATCGGCATCGTCGGACGGAACGGGGACGGCAAGTCCAGTTTGCTGGGCTTGCTGAGCGGTCGGGTGGTTCCGGATTCCGGACGGGTGACTCAGCGCAGCGGTCTACGGGTCGGCGCGCTGAGCCAGGCGGACACCCTGGATTCGGCCAGCACGGTCGGATGGACATTGGTCGGCGAACGGCCCGAGCACGAGTGGGCCGGTAATCCGCGCATCCGCGACGTGGTCAGCGGACTGGTCGCCGACCTCGGTTGGGACACCAGGATTGGCACGCTCAGCGGTGGCCAGCGGCGACGCGTTCAGCTGGCCGCACTGCTGGTCGGCGACTGGGACGTGATCGCGCTGGACGAGCCGACCAACCACCTCGACATCGAGGGCATTACCTGGCTCGCCGATCACCTGCGCCAGCGCTGGGCCCGCACCATCGGCGGACTGCTGCTGGTGACCCACGACCGGTGGTTCCTCGACGAGGTGGCGACCACGACGTGGGAGGTGCACGACGGAATCGTCGAGCCATTCGAGGGCGGCTACGCCGCTTACGTGTTGCAGCGAGTCGAGCGGGACCGGATCGCCGCCACCGCCGAAGCCAAGCGGCAGAACCTGATGCGCAAGGAACTGGCCTGGCTTCGCCGCGGGCCCCCCGCGCGCACCTCGAAACCGAAATTCCGGATCGATGCGGCCAATCAGCTGATCGCCGATGTGCCGCCGCTGCGCAACACCGTCGAGTTGGCGAAGCTTGCCATCGCGCGGCTTGGCAAGGACGTCGTGGACCTGCTTGACGTGTCAGTCTCGTTCGACGGCCAGCCCGTGCTGCGCGATGTCGAATGGCGAATCGGCCCCGGTGAACGCAGCGGCATCGTCGGGGCCAACGGCGCCGGCAAATCCACCCTGCTGGGGCTGATCACCGGCGCGGTGCAACCCGACAGCGGAAAAGTTAAGCACGGCAAGACTGTTCGCTTGGCAATCCTCGACCAACGAGGCGATGAGCTGGCGCCGCTGGCGGGTGAACGGGTCGCCGACGTGCTAGGCCGGCTGCGCAACGGCTATCACGTCGATGGCCGTGACGTCACTCCGGCGCAGTTGTTGGAGCGGCTGGGGTTCGCCGGCGACCAGCTATCGGCGCGTGTCGGTGAGCTTTCCGGCGGGCAACGCCGGCGGCTGCAACTGATGCTCACTCTGCTGGCAGAGCCCAATGTGCTGCTGCTCGACGAGCCCACGAACGATGTGGACACCGAGATGCTGGCCGCCACCGAAGACCTGCTCGACTCCTGGCCGGGCACATTGATCGTCGTCTCACACGACCGCTACCTGCTGGAGCGCGTCACCGATCAGCAGTACGCGATTCTGGATGGCCGGCTGCGACACCTACCCGGTGGTGTCGACGAGTATCTGCGGCTCGCCGCGCAAGCGGCCCCACAGCGTGCCGCGGCCCCGGCCACGAGCGCCTCTCGGCCGCAGGCGATTTCGGGAGCCGAGTTGCGCGCCACCAAAAAGGAGATCGCAGCGATCGACCGCAGGCTGGCGCGGCTGGCCGACCAGATCGCGGCCAAGCACCAGGAACTCGCCGAGCATGACCAGTCCGACCATGTCGGCATTACCCGGCTCACTCAGGAGTTGCGCGGCCTCGAAGACGAGGTTGCCGGGATGGAGAACCGTTGGCTGGAACTTTCCGAAGTGCTCGAGTGAGCTAATTGGCCGAACCGTCGCCGCGACGTGGTGCACCAGTCGTGACCTGCTCGACGTCAACGGTCAAGCCGGGCCAGGGCCGCAGCGCGGCGAAGTTGCGTGCCCCGATCCGCTGAGGGGGCAGGCGCAGCGTGGTCCTGGCGATCAGCCGAGCCAACATCACCGTCATCTCGGTGGTGGCCATTGCCGATCCGACACACCGATGCAGGCCCCCGCTGAACGGGATGAACTCGTGAGGCGCTGGGCGCCGATAAAGCGGCGACTCAGGGTCCCACCGTTCAGGACGAAACTCTTCGGGTTCAGCCCAAACGTCGCTGATTCGGTGGGTGACATAGGCGCTGAAAATCAGCGTTCGCCCAGCCCGAATCCGGTGCCCGTCAAACTGGAGGTCATGTTTGACCTTGCGCGCCGAGATCACCCCCGGGGAATACAGCCGTAGCGTCTCCTGGACGACTCCGTTGAGGTAAGTCAGCGCCTCAACGTTCTGGGCGGTCGGTGGCCGGGTGCCCAAGACCCGGCCAACCTCGGCCGCGGCGCTGTCCCAGGCGCCCGGAACGTTCAGCAGTGCGTAGATGGCCCACGCCATCGCGCCGCTGGTGGTTTCGTAACCGGCGGCGAGCAGCGAAACGACTTGATCGCGAATTTCATTGCGGGTCAATGGCTGCCCGTCATCGGGGTGGGCGCTGATCAGCGTGGTCAGCAAGTGGTCGTCGGGCCTGGGGTGGATGCGTGCCTCGGCGACCTGGCGGTCCACAAAGTCGTCGATACCAGCCCGCGCCGCCATCGCCCGGCGCCACCCCGGTGAACCGATCCACTCCTGGATGCGCGTCACCTGCGGTGGCCGATACGTCAGCGCAAGCAGGGGTTGAAGTTGTTCACCGAGAAAGTCGGCATGCTCGGCGATACGGCCGCCGAAAAGGCATTCGGCGATGCTGCGCCGCACCGCCGGACGTAATGAGTCATAGATGTCGATTCGCTGCCCCGGCTGCCAACGATCGATGACCGCGTCAGCGTTGGCGGCGATGATCGGCACGTACTCGCCGACCTGTCGGTGATGGAGGGCGGGCGCGACGGCACTGCGCCGGCGACGGTGGTCGGCGCCATCACTGACCACCAATGCTGTCGGACCATCGACCGGGACCAGAACCTGAAATGCTTCCCGCCAACTGAACGCGTCGGCATTGGCGAAGACGAACTTGTTCGCCTCCGGTCCAAGCAGAAGCGTGTAGCCCAGCCCCGTGAGCCCGGCGTTGATCACCGGGCCACGGCGACGATACAGCGCCAGCAATACATCGCCCGGCGGGTACCGTATCGGCCATCGCGTTCGATCCCGCATGCGGGCCACCTAGCGCCTCAGCTGTTGCCGAAGTCGTTCGGCGGCAGCATGAACCGCCTCAAGCTGCATGGCGACCCGGCTCGGCGCGGTGCCACCGCGCGCGTCGCGCGAAGACACCGAACCCTCGATGGTGAGCACTTCTCGCACCTCTGGAGTCAAGTCGCTGCTGATGGCCGCCAGCTCGTCGTCGGTCAACTCCTCCAGCCCGACCCCGCGCTCTTCGGCGACCCGCACAGCCGCCCCGGCCGACTCATGGGCGTGCCGGAACGGCACGCCTTGGCGCACCAGCCATTCGGCGATATCAGTGGCCAGGGTGTATCCGGCCGGAGCGAGCGCCGCCATCCGCTCGGTGTCGAACGTCAGGCTGCTCACCAGTCCAGCCATCGCAGGCAGCAGCAGCTCCAATTGCGCAGCCGAGTCGAACACCGGCTCTTTGTCTTCCTGCAGGTCCCGGTTGTACGCCAGCGGCTGAGCCTTCAACGTCGCCAGCAGCCCGGCGAGGTTTCCGATCAACCGGCCCGACTTACCGCGAGCCAGCTCGGCGATGTCGGGGTTCTTTTTCTGCGGCATGATCGAGCTGCCGGTCGACCACGAGTCGTGCAAGATCACGTAGCCGAATTCGGTTGAGCTCCAGATGATGATGTCCTCGGCCAAGCGCGACAGGTCGACGGCGATCATCGCGAAAACGAATGCCGCCTCTGCGGCGAAATCTCTTGCCGCAGTGGCGTCGACAGAGTTCTCGGCTGCCGTTGCGAAGCCGAGCTGTTCGGCGATCGCGTCCGGGTCGAGCCCTAGCGACGAGCCGGCGAGTGCGCCGGAACCGTAGGGGGACACAGCGGTGCGCTCGTCGAGGTCGAGGATCCGGTCGACATCACGCAGCAGGGGGTGGGCGTGCGCGAGCAGATGGTGTGCCAGCAGGATCGGCTGCGCGGACTGCAGGTGCGTCTTGCCGGGCATGATGGCGCTCGGGTGGGCGGCCGCCTGGGCGGCCAGTGCGCCGACAACATCGAGCGCACCAGCGGCCACTCGGCGTACTGCGTCCCGCAGCCACATCCGAAACAGGGTGGCCACCTGGTCGTTTCGCGAGCGGCCGGCCCGCAGCCGGCCGCCCAAGTCGGGCCCCACCCGGTCGATCAGTCCGCGTTCCAGCGCGGCGTGCACGTCCTCGTCAGTGACCAAGGGGCCGAAGCTGCCGTCGGCGACGTCCTCGGCGAGGCTGTCCAGCCCGGCCAGCAGCCCGTCACGCTGCTCTTCGGTGAGCAACCCGGCCTGGAACAGCACCACGGTGTGTGCCCTGGATGCGGTGACGTCGTAGGGTGCGAGCACCCAGTCGAAGTGGGTGGATCTGCTCAACGCGGCCAGCGCATCGGACGGGCCGTGGGCGAACCTCCCGCCCCACAGCGATCCTTCGTTGGTGGTCATGTTCAGTCGGCGGCGCGATCTCGTCGCGCGGCCAGCTTCGACGACAGGCCGTGGATCTGCACGAAACCGCGCGCGGCGGACTGATCGAAGGTGTCACCCTCATCGTAGGTGGCGAGGTTGAAGTCGTAGAGCGACTGCGCGCTGCGCCGTCCGTTGACCGCAATGTGACCGCCGTGCAGCACCATCCGGACCTCGCCGGACACGTACTGCTGGGTCTTGTCGACGAAGGTCTCCAAGGCGGTCTTCAGCGGCGAATACCACAGTCCGTCGTACACCAGCTCAGCCCAGCGCTGGTCGGTCTGGCGTTTGAACCGTCCGAGGTCACGCTCCAACGTGACGTGTTCAAGCTCGGTGTGCGCAGTGATGAGCACCATCGCCCCCGGGGCTTCGTAGATCTCACGGCTCTTGATCCCCACCAGGCGATCCTCGACGACATCGAGCCGTCCAACCCCCTGCGCGCCAGCCCGTTGGTTGAGTTCCTCGATGGCCTGCAGCACCGACACCGGGCTGCCGTCGATGGACACCGGAACACCGCGCTCGAACCCGACGATCACCTCGTCGGGGGTGTTCCAGTTGACGGTGGGGTCTTCGGTGTAGGCATAGACGTCCTTGGTCGGCGCATTCCACAGGTGTTCCAGGAAACCGGTTTCCACCGCGCGCCCCCATACGTTCTGGTCGATCGAGAACGGCGAGCGTTTGGTGACATTGATCGGTATCGCGTTCTCTTCGGCGAAAGCGATGGCCTTTTCCCGGGTCCACGCGTAGTCACGGACCGGCGCGAGCACCTCCAAATCCGGTGCCAGCGAAGCGAATCCGACCTCGAATCGGACTTGGTCGTTGCCTTTACCGGTACAGCCGTGCGCGACGATGCTTCCGCCGTGCTCGCGAGCCGCCGCGACGAGATGCTTGACGATGAGCGGCCGGCTGATCGCCGATACCAGCGGGTAGCGATCCATGTAGAGACCGTTGGACAAGATGGTTGGCAGGCAGTATTCGTCTGCGAACTCATCGCGGGCGTCGACGACGACTGCTTCGACCGCGCCGCAGTCCAGCGCTCGCTGGCGCACCACCTCCATGTCCTCACCGCCTTGGCCCAGATCAATCGCGACCGCGACGACCTCCTGGCCGGTCTCCTTGCCGATCCAGCTGATCGCCACCGAGGTGTCCAAACCGCCGGAATACGCCAAGATGACGCGCTCGGACATGAATCGATCTCCTTGTTTCGCCGGTTATGTGAGGTCTTGGATCACGGTTGCAAGCTCTGCGCCGCTCATCGGCTCGCGGGCCGCCACGAAGATGGTGTCATCCCCGGCGATGGTTCCGACGACGTAGGGCAGGGCTGCCCGGTCGATGGCGCTGGCCAGGTAGTCGGCCGCGCCGGGCGGGGTGCGCAGCACGGCGAGGTTTGCGCTGGCGTCGGTGGAGACCAGCAATTCGCTCAGCAACCGCGACAGGCGCGCGGTGCCGCCGGATACCCCGCGCAGCGGGCTGCCGTCCTCGGGCACCACGTAGACGCCAACCCCGCCGTCGGCGCCGCGCAGCTTCACCGCGCCAAGCTCCTCCAGGTCCCGCGACAGCGTGGCCTGCGTGACCTCGATACCGTCGGCGGCGAGCAGCGCGGCCAGCTCGCTTTGGCTGCGCACCTCAGCCGACGACAGGGTCGCCACGATGCGGGCCTGCCGGACGGCACGGGTGACCTCGGACGTGGTCTTTGAACCGCTGCGCGTCATTTCGACCGCTCCAAAAGCCACACCAACAGCGCCTTTTGCGCATGCAGCCGATTCTCGGCCTCGTCCCAGACCGCGCTACGCGGCCCGTCGATCACGTCGTCGGTGATCTCGTGACCTCGGTGCGCCGGAAGACAATGCAGCACAACGGCTTCCGAACTTGCTAAGGCAACCAATTCGGCGTTCAGCTGGAAAGGACGAAACGGCCGAACCCGGTCCAGCCCGTCGTCCTCCTGACCCATCGACGTCCAGGTGTCGGTGACCAGCACGTCGGCGCCCGAGGCGGCGGCGGCGGGGTCTGCGGTGACCGTCACCGACACGCCGGTATCCGCAGCACGCCGCTGGGCGGCCGCGAGCACTGATCGATCGGGGCCAAACCCGTTGGGAGCGGCGATCGTCACGTTGATGCCGGCGGTGACGCCGCCCAGCAGCAGCGAGTGAGCCATGTTGTTGGCGCCATCACCGAAGTACGACATCCGCAAGCCGCGCAGCGATCCGGTGCGTTCGGCGACGGTCTGCAGATCGGCAAGCACCTGGCAGGGGTGGAATTGGTCGGACAGCGCATTGACGATCGGCACCGTCGCGGTTTCGGCCATCGCGGTCAGACGGGCCTGTCCGTAGGTCCGCCATACGATGGCATCGACATAGCGGGACAACACTTTCGCGGTGTCCTGCAGCGTTTCTTCCCGCCCCAGCTGGGTGCTGCGGCCGTCGACCACCACGGCATGCCCGCCGAGCTGGGCGATACCTACCTCGAACGAAAACCGGGTACGGGTGGAGTTCTTGTCGAAGATCACGGCGACGCCACGCGGGCCGTCCAGCGGGCGCTGGCTGAACGGATCCTTTTTCAGTTCGGCGGCCAGCGCAAGCACTTCGGCCTGTTCATCGGGCGACAGGTCGTCGTCGCGCAGGAAGTGTCGTGTCATCACTTGTCTTCCTCCCCGCCTGCGGCGGCTAGGTCCAGGATGCCCGGCAGCGCGGTCACGAAGGTGTCGATCTGGTGTTCGGTGATGATCAGCGGCGGCGCCAGTCGAATGACATTGGATGCGGCGGCGTTGATCAGGAAACCCGCGGCGCGAGAGGCGATCTCGGCATCCTTGGCGGCCGGGGCACTGAGCACCACGCCGCACAGCAAACCACGGCCGCGAACCTGGTCGATCAACGGGTGACCAAGCGACTCGATGCCCTGACGCAACGTTTTTCCAAGAACTTCGGCGCGTCTCACCAGGTCTTCGCTGGCCAGTACGCGCAGCACGGCCAGAGCCGCCGCCGCGCAGATTGGGTTGCCGCCGAAGGTGCTGCCATGCAGACCGGGTGTGAGCAGTCGCGCGGCCGGGCCGACCGCCAGGCATGCCCCGATGGGCAATCCACCTCCGAGACCTTTGGCCAGCGTCACGACGTCGGGGGCGATGCCGTCGTGCTGGTGGGCGAAAAACGTACCGGTGCGTCCCATCCCGGTCTGCACCTCGTCGAGAACAAGCAGGGCGCCATGTCGGGCGGTGACGTCGCGGGCGGCCGCCAGGTAGCCGTCGGGCGGCACGATGACACCGCTTTCCCCCATGATCGGCTCCAGGAAGACCGCGGCGGTGTCGTCGCCGACCGCAGCCACCAGGGCGTCGGTGTCGCCGTAGGGCACGTGGGTGACGTCACCGGGCAGCGGCGCGAACGGCGCCTGCTTGGCCGGTTGACCGGTCAGCGCCAGTGAACCCATCGTTCGGCCATGGAAAGCTTCTTGGGCCGCAACCAGTTTCGTCCGCCCGGTCAGCCGGGACAATTTGAACGCCAACTCGTTGGCCTCGGTGCCGGAATTGCAGAAAAACACCCGGGTTTCCGCCTCGCAGCCGAGCAAGCCGACCAACGCCTCGGCCAGCGCAATACCCGGTTCGGCGGCATACAGATTCGAGGTGTGTCCCAGCGTCGACATTTGTCGCGTGACGGCGTCGATCACGGCGGGGTGACGATGGCCAAGGATGTTGACCGCGATGCCGCCGAGCAGATCCAGATAGGACTTTCCGTCCACATCGGTGACCACGGCACCGTCGCCGCTGGCCAATGCCACTGGCGGGACGCCGTAGTTGTCCATCATCACCGCGGACCACCGCTGCTGCATCGCTTCGGTGTGCGTCATGGGCCTACCACCTTCGTGCCGGTGCCCTCGTCAGTGAGCAATTCGACCAGCACGCAATGCTCGACGCGGCCATCGATGATGTGCGCGCTGGGCACGCCGCTGTCGACGGCGCGCAGACATGCCTCGATCTTGGGGATCATCCCGGTCTCCAACGTCGGCAGCAGCTGCGCCAGTGTGGCGGTGTCGATTTCGCTGACCAGTGAATCGCGGTCGGGCCACCGGGTGTACAGGCCTTCGATATCGGTGAGCATCAGCAGCTTTTCGGCGCCCAGCGCTTCGGCCAGCGCCGCCGCCGCGGTGTCGGCGTTGATGTTGTGGACCATGCCGTCGACGTCGGGCGCCAGCGTCGACACCACCGGGATCCGGTTGGCTGCAATCAGATCCAGTACCACCGTCGCGTTCACGTAAGCGACGTTGCCGACCAGCCCGATGTCGGTGTCGACACCGTCGACGGTGACGCTGCGCCGCACCGCGGTGAACAGGTTGGCGTCTTCGCCGGTGATCCCGACCGCGTACGGACCGTGGACGTTGATCAGGTTGACCAGCTCACGGCCGACTTGGCCGAACAACACCATCCGCGCCACGTCGAGCACTTCCGGCGTGGTGACCCGGAATCCGCCCTTGAAGTCGCCGGCGATGCCGAGCCGCTTGAGCATGGCGCTGATCTGGGGCCCGCCGCCGTGCACCACCACGGGGTGAATGCCGCAGTTGCGCAGAAACGCCATGTCGGCGGCGAACTCACGCCGCAGGGTGTCGTTGGTCATGGCGTTGCCGCCGTATTTGACGACGACGATTTTGCCGTGCAGTTGGGTGAGCCACGGCAAAGCCTCCGCCAAAACCTGAGCTTTCGCCTGGGTGGACAGTGCACTCGCGGTCATGACCGCCCCCGACGAGCAGTCGGGGCACCACCCAGCCGCGCAGCGGCGAGGGGGACGGAGCGATGAGGAGAAGGCGGCTTGTTCACGAGGAGTATGCCGAATTCTCTTCGACGTAGGCGTGCGACAGGTCGGTGGTGCGGATGGCTGCCTGGCCGTCGCCCATCTTGAGGTCGACGAGGACGTCGATATCCCCACCTGACAGATCCACCTGACGTGCGCCCGGCGCCCCGACGCCGTCGACGCACACCGCAGAGCCATTGAACGACACCGTGATCCGGTCCGGGTCGAGTGTGAACGGGGCCATCCCGACCGCCGCCAGCACCCGGCCCCAGTTGGGATCGGAACCGAACAGCGCGGTCTTGACCAAGCTGTCGCGCGCGACGATCCGCGCGACGGTCAGCGCGTCGCCCTCGCTGGCGGCACCCGTGACAGTCACGGTGACCCGTTTGGTGACACCTTCTGCGTCGGCTTGCAGCTGGGCACACAAGTCGTCGCAGACCCGCAGCACGGCGTCGTCGAGATCGTCTTGCGACGGCGCGATTTCGCTGGCGCCCGAGGCCAGCACCAGCACGGTGTCATTGGTCGAGCAGCTGCCGTCGACGTCGAGTCGGTCGAACGTCCGCGCGGTGGCCCGGCGCAGCGCGTCCTCGAGCGCGCCGGGCTCCGCGACCGCATCGGTGGTGAGCACACACAACATGGTCGCCAGCGACGGCGCCAGCATCCCGGCGCCCTTGGCCATCCCGCCGATCGTCCACTTGTCCGGATGATGCAGCGCAACCTGTTTGGGCACGGTGTCGGTGGTCATGATGGCCCGCGCGGCCTCGTCTCCGCCGGCCAGCCCGCCGGCCATCTCGTGCACGACATGACCGACCCCGGCGAGAACCTTGTCCATCGGCAGCCGGTCACCGATCAATCCGGTGGAACACACCGCGACTTCGATCGCGCCCGTCTCGGTACCCCAGTCCGACAAGGCGGCGGCCACTGCTTCGGCGGTGGCATGGGTGTCGGCAAAGCCGCCCGGACCGGTGCACGCGTTGGCGCCGCCGGAATTCAGGATCACCGTCCGCAACCGGCCGGTAGTCAGCACCTGCTGCGTCCACAGCACCGGTGCGGCCTTGACCTGATTGCGGGTGAATACGGCGGCGGCCGGGTGGTCCGGGCCCTCGTTGAACACCAGCGCCAGATCCAATGCACCCGACGCTTTGATCCCGGCGGCGATGCCGGCGGCACGGAAACCGGCCGGAGCCGTCACTCCTTGGGCGCGCACCAGACGCGCGGCGTCAGCGAGGTCGGTCACGGCGCCACCCCGACCACCGAAAGGCCCTCGGTTTCCGGCCAGCCCAGCGCCAGGTTCATCGCCTGCACGGCGGCGCCGCCGGTGCCCTTGACCAGATTGTCGATCGCCGAAATAGCGATGAATGTGGCGGCGTCCTCGTCGACCGCGACCGCGATGTGTGCGGCGTTACTGCCGATCACCGCACCGGTACGCGGCAGTTGTCCTTCGGGTAGCAGATGAACGAAAGGTTCGGCGTGGTAAGCCTTTTCGTAGGCGGCGCGCAGCTGCGACAGCGGTGACTGGGTGCGGGCCGTGCAGGTCGCCAGGATGCCGCGCGAGGTCGGGATGAGCACCGGTGTGAACGACACCGTGACGTCGCGGTCGGTAACCTGCTTCAGCCCTTGGACGATTTCGGGTGTATGCCGGTGCGCGCCGGCGATGTTGTAAGCCCGCGCCGAACCGATGACCTCCGACGCAAGCAGGTCTGTTTTCGCGGCCCGGCCGGCACCCGAGGTGCCGCTGACCGCGACGACAGTGACGGCGGGATCGATGAGGTCGGCGGCCAACGCCGGGAAAAGTGCCAACAACGCAGCGGTCGGATAGCAGCCCGGTACCGCCACGCGCCGGGCACCGCGCAGCGCCTCCCGTCCGCCGGGCAGCTCCGGTAGCCCGTAGGGCCAGTTGCCGGCGTGCGCAGAGCCGTAGAAGCGCTGCCAGGCGTCCGCGTCGATCAGACGGAAATCCGCACCGCAGTCCACCACCAGTGTCTGGGGGCTCAGTTGCTGCGCCAGCGTCGCCGAGTGCCCGTGCGGGAGCCCGAGGAAAACCACGTCATGGCCATCCAGTACCTCGACCTCGGTGGGCTCGAGTACTCGCTGGGCCAGTGGTAACAGGTGCGGGTGGTGGTCAGCGAGGGTGCTGCCCGCGCTGGCGGCAGCGGTCAGCGCGCCGATCGTCAGCCGCCCGTCGTGGTAAGCCGGGTGCCCGAGCAGCAGCCGCAGGATCTCGCCGCCCGCGTAGCCGCTGGCACCGGCCACCGCCACCCGTATCTCCTGGGTCATACGGCCAATCGTTGCATGACTATGCATTCACTTGCAAATTCATTCCACCCGCCCAGCAGACGCAAAGGCGCCGCGACACGCCGAAGAATTGGAGCTTTTACGTCTGCTCGCCATCAGGTGCGCAGCTCCGCGCCGACCCGCTCGGCGGCGCAGCGCACCGCCGCATCGCGGGCCGCGCTGGCCTCGTCTTCGGTGAGCGTGCGATCCGCCGCGCGGAACCGCAGCGCGAACGTCAGCGATTTGCGACTCTCCCCGAGCTGAGGGCCGGTGTAGACGTCGAATAGACGCACATCCTCCAACAATTCCCCGGCACCGTCGCGGACTGCTTGTTCCACGGTTTGCGCGGCGATATCCGCGTCGACCACGAGGCTGACGTCTTGGAACACGGCGGGAAACGGCGAAACCCGCGGCGCCGGCAACGACTCGACGATCGGCATGGCATCGAGGTTCAGTTCGACCGCGCAGGTGCCCTTGGGCAGGCCCGATCTTTCGATCACCGCGGGGTGCAGTTGGCCGGCGTGGCCGACGACGGTGTCGGCGACGAGCACTTCGGCGCACCGGCCCGGATGCCACGGCAGATACTCGGCGGCCCGCAGCACCAGCTCAATTCCGCTGGCACGCGCGATGATCCGGACCGCCTCGAACGCATCGGCCGCTTCGGCGCGCCGGCCGTCGCCCCAGGGGCCGCGCGGCTCCCTCAGCCCGGTCAACACCGCGGCCACATGCTGGGGTTGGTGCGGCAGCGATGCGTCGATCAGGGCGATTTCCTCGTCGGTGGGACGCCGGTGTACCGGGATGAGTCCGACGATCTTCGACTGCTCGGTCGGCTGCACCACCTGCGCGATCGCGAACAGTGCGACATCGACGATGCCACGAGACACGTTGCGGCCCAGTGCTTCCAGCAGGCCAGGCAGCAGCGTGGTGGCCAAATGCGGCCGATCGGCCTCCAGCGGGTTGAGCACCTGGGTGGTGTGACGCCGCGCGTCGTCGGCGGGCAGACCCCAGGCGTCGAAAACTCCGGCGGGCAGAAACGGCGTCGGCAGGACCTCCACGTAACCCGACAGCGCCAGCGACTTGCCGATCGCGCGACGGCGGCGTTGGCCGGCCGACAGTCCGCGCCCGGCCGGCGCCGACGGCAGCACCGACGGGATGAGTTCCAGTCCCTCCAGCCGCAGCACCTCCTCAACCAGGTCGGCCGGCTGCAGCAGGTCGGGCCGCCAGCTCGGCGGCGTCACGGTCAGGCTGTCCCCGTCGCCGGTCACCGCGGCGCCGATTTGGGTCAGCCGCCTGGCCGTGGTGCCCGGCCGATAGTCAACCCCGGCCGTGCGGTCCGGCAAGTCGGACGCGATCTGGATCGGCGACCCAGCCCAATCGGCGACCGAGTCGCCGACTGGCGGGTCACCGCGCCAGTCGGTCAGCGTGTCAGACACCTCGCCGCCCGCGATCTCGGCGAGCAACGTGGCGCAGCGGTCCAACGCCGCCACCGAGATGGCCGGGTCGACCCCGCGCTCGTAGCGACGGGCCGCCTCGCTGGGCAGGTGCAGTCGCCGTGAGGTGCGAGATACCGCGGCCGGATCCCATACCGCGGCCTCCAGCAGCACGTCGGTGGAGTCGTCGCGCATCTCGGTGCTGCCCGAGCCCATCACTCCGCCGATCGCCGCAGTCGCGACGTCGTCGACGATCAGGACGTCGGCCGGATTGAGCCGGCGCTCGATGTCGTCGAGGGTTACTACGGTTTCGCCGGGCCGAGCGAACCGTACCGCGAAGCCGCCGGTGATCCGCTTGAGATCGTGCGCGTGCATCGGGTGACCGAGTTCCAGCATCACGTAATTTGTTGCGTCGACGGCCGGCGAGATCGCCCGGATACCCGAGAGCAACAGCCGGCGCTGCAGCCACCACGGCGACACCGCGGTCGGGTCGATTCCGGTGACCGGACGCAGTGCGAACCGTTGCACACCGGTCTCCGGCTGCACCGTCAACGGCCAGGCGCCCGCCTCGCGGGGCAGCGGGCGAACATCGGCGGGGTCGACGAAGTCGAGGTCGTAGGCGCAGGCGATCTCTCGGGCCAAACCGCGAACCGACATGCAGTAACCCCGGTCCGGGGTGATGGCCAGGTGGAAGACCACGTCGTCCAGGCCCAGCACCTGGACACCATCGGCGCCGGGTTCAGCCGTTCCCGGCGGCAGCACCAGGATGCCGGAATGGTCTGCGGTCAAACCTAATTCGGTCGCAGAACAAATCATTCCGTCGGAGCTGCGACCATAGGTCTTACGTTCGGTGATCGCAAAGCCACCCGGCAGCGTGGTCCCGGGCAGCGCCACCGCTACCAGATCGCCGGTCACAAAATTGGTTGCACCGCAGACAATCTCGCGTGGTTTATCTTCGCCAACGTCAACTTTGCAGGCGCGGATTGGCTTTTTGAATTCGGTGAGCTCGTCGATATCGGTTACCCGTCCGACGGTCAGCGGTCCGTCGACGGGGCCGAGCGTGATCACCTCTTCGATTTCGTGTCCGATGCGCACCAGCGCCTGCTCGAGGTCGTCTGGCGCCACGTCCCAGCCGGGTGCGCCTACGTTGACCACCTCGCGCAGCCAGCTGTACGGGACGCGCATCAGGCACCCACCCCGAACGGCAACGAGAACCGGACGTCGCCCTCGACCATGTCGCGCATGTCGGGGATGCCGTTGCGGAACTGCAGAGTGCGCTCCAGCCCAATCCCGAACGCAAAGCCCGAATACACCTGTCCATCAATACCGGTGGCGCGCAACACATTCGGATTCACCATTCCGCAGCCGCCCCACTCCACCCAGCCGGCGCCACCCCTCTTGTTCTCGAACCACACGTCGACTTCAGCAGACGGCTCGGTAAAGGGGAAGAAGTGCGGACGAATCCTGGTGCGAGCCTGCGGCCCGAACTCGGCCCGGGCGAACGCGTCGAGCGTTCCGCGCAGATGCGCCATCGACAGACCGCGATCCACCGCGAGCCCCTCCACCTGATGGAAGACCGGCGTGTGGGTCGCGTCGAGCTCGTCGGTGCGGAACGTGCGACCGATCGAGAGGACATAGACCGGTAGCTCGCGCTCGAGCAGTGTGCGCACCTGCACCGGCGACGTGTGGGTGCGCAGCAACTGACGGGAGCCTTCCGGAGCGATATAGAAGGTGTCTTGTTCACTGCGCGCCGGGTGATCGGCGGGGAAGTTCAGGGCATCGAAGTTGAACTGCTCGGTTTCCACCTCCGGCCCGTCGGCAAGCTCCCACCCCATCGCGATGAAGGTGTCGGCGATGTGCTCGGCCAGAATCGTGATCGGATGCCGCGCCCCGGTCGGCTGGCGGCTCGACGGCAACGTCACGTCGATGCGCTCGGCGATCAGTACGGCCGCATCCCGCTCGGCGCGCAACGTCGCCAGTCGTTCGTCGTAGCTGTGTTGGACCTCGCCGCGGGAACTGTTCACCAGCCGGCCGGCGTCGGCGCGGTCGGCCTTGGGGACAGAGGCCAAGGCCTGGCGGGCCACCGCCACCGGCGAGCGATCACCAAGGTGCTCGGTTTTGGCGCGTGCCAGTGCGTCGAGATCGACCGCGCCTGCGAAAGCTTGCCGGGCTGCGTTGACCGCTGCGGTCAACGCCTCCGGCGACAGGTCGACGGGTTGGTCACCCACGCGGCGACACTCTCCTTGCCTTGCTGGGGCTTTTTCGGGCGGGTTTCGCGGCACAGCGTGACGCGCAAGTGCCGATCATATGTGGTCACATCGCCGACGATCGGAAGCCGTCAGCCTGTTTTCCCACACGCCGTGTGCGCGCTCACCGTGACAGTGCTCCGGCCTTGAGTATTTTCGTGTGGTGGCGACGCCCCAGGTTCCAGCTCAAGTGCCGGCGCAGTATCTGTTGTCGCGGTGCGCGCCGAGCCCGCGCACCCTAATCGAGGTCCTCTATGACACGGCCGCACGCTACCCGGACGCGGCGGCGATCGACGACGACGCAGTCCAGCTCACCTACAGCGAGCTGATCAGCGACATCGAGGCGAGCGTGGCCTGGCTGGCCGCCCGCGGCATCGGCCGTGGCGACCGAATCGGCATCCGGATGCCGTCGGTCAGCTTTGCCTTGTATGAGGCGATCCTGTCGACGCTGGCCGTCGGCGCGGCATACGTGCCGGTCGACGCCGACGACCCCGACGAACGCGCCGAATTGGTGTTCGGCGAGGCCAACGTCGTCGCGGTCCTCACCGAAGCGGGCATGGTGCGAGGTCGCGGCTCGTCACGCGGCTGGCGGGCTGGGGCGCCGCTGCCCAGGGACGACGCGTGGATCATCTTCACGTCCGGATCGACCGGTACTCCCAAGGGCGTCGCCGTTACGCACCGCAATGCCGCCGCGTTCGTCGACGCTGAGGCACAAATGTTTCTGCGGGACAACCCACTTGGGCCCGGCGACCGGGTGTTGGCCGGGTTGTCGGTGGCGTTCGACGCGTCCTGCGAGGAGATGTGGCTGGCATGGCGACACGGCGCGTGCCTGGTCCCGGCCCCGCGATCGCTGGTACGCAGCGGAATGGACCTCGGTCCGTGGCTGGTCACCCGCGACGTGACCGTGGTGTCGACGGTGCCAACACTGGCGGCGCTATGGCCGGCCGAGGCGCTTGAAGCGGTGCGGCTGTTGATCTTCGGCGGGGAGGCCTGCCCTCCGGAGCTGGCCGCACGGCTGGCCGTCGACGGCCGCGAGGTGTGGAATACCTACGGCCCCACCGAGGCCACCGTCGTCGCGTGTGCGGCCCGGCTCGACGGCGCCGGCCCGGTGCGCATCGGTCTGCCGCTGCCGGGCTGGGACCTGGCCGTCGTCGATGCCGACGGCCAGCCCGTGGGCCACGGCGAAGTGGGTGAGCTGGTCATCGGCGGCGTCGGCCTGGCCCGCTACCTCGACACCGGCAAAGATGCCGAAAAGTACGCGCCGATGCCGACGCTGGGCTGGCGGCGCGCCTACCGCAGCGGCGACCTGGTGCGGCTGGAAAGCGAGGGCCTGGTGTTCGGCGGCCGCGCAGATGACCAAGTCAAGGTCGGGGGCCGTCGCATCGAGTTGGGCGAGGTCGACGCTGCGCTCGTGCACCTGCCGGGAGTCAGCGGCAGCGCGGCCGCGGTACGCCGGACGGCCACCGGCACTCCGGTGCTGGTGGGCTACGTCGTCAGCGCCGACCCGGAATTCGACATCGCGGCGGCGCGGACCCGGCTGTCCGAGCGTCTGCCTGCGGCGATGGTGCCACGCCTGGTCCGGGTCGACGATCTGCCCACCCGCACCTCTGGCAAAGTCGACCGGGACGCGCTGCCCTGGCCGCCGCCGGGCGGCGCTGACCCGGACGAAACGCCCCAACTCAGCGGGACGATGGGCTGGTTGGCCGGGTTGTGGCGGGAGCTGCTCGGGGCCGCCCTGGAGGGTCCGGAGGCCGATTTCTTCGCGCTCGGCGGCGGCTCGCTGGCCGCGGCGCAGCTCGTCGCCGCGCTGCGCGACCGGTATCCGCAGGTCACCGTCGCCGACCTGTACGACCACCCACGACTCGGCTCGCTCGCGGGGTTCCTCGACGAGCTCGAGCCGCCGCCGCAGATCGCCGAGCGTGTGGTGCGACCGACTCCGCGGCTGGCGCAGGCCGCTCAGATCGTGCTGGCGGTGCCATTGGCGACGCTGGCGGCACTGCAGTGGGTGACCTGGCTGGCGCTGGGCAATAACGTCGTCCGGGCCCTGCATCTGGTGCCGTGGACCGTCGCTGTGAACTGGCGGTTGGTTGCGGTGGCGTTCGTCCTGTTCGTGACGCCGGTAGGCCGGATGGCTATCGCGGTGCTGTTCGCGCGCGTGCTGCTGGCGAAAGTGCAGCCGGGCACCTATCGCCGCGGCGGGTCGGTGCATCTACGGGTCTGGTTTGCCGAGCGGCTGGCCGAGGCCAGTGGCGCCGAGAACCTGGCCGGCGCGCCGTGGCTGGTGTACTACGCGCGCGCACTAGGCGCAGATGTCGGCAAGGGCGTCGACCTGCACTCGATGCCGCCGGTCACCGGGATGCTCGCACTCGGGCACCGCAGCGCCGTCGAACCCGAGGTGGACCTGTCTGGGCACTGGATCGACGGAGACGCTTTCCATATCGGAGCCATCACCGTCGGCAACGACGCGACAATCGGCGCGCGCACCACGCTGCTGCCCGGCGCGGTCGTTGGCAAGAACGCGGACGTTGCACCCGGCTCCGCCGTAGTCGGGAAAGTCAAAAGCCGCCAATACTGGAAAGGCTCCCCCGCGGTCAAATCTGGTCGGGTGAACCACCCATGGCCAGACGAACGGCCGGCGCGCAGAGCGCACTGGGTCGCGGTGTACGGGCTGACGTCGGTGCTGCTGGCTGGTTTGCCGCTGATCGCCCTGACGACTGGCCTTGCGCTGGTCGGATTCGGTGTCCACCACACCCGCCGCCTGTCGCAGGCAGTACTGCCCGCGCTGCTGTGGACGCCGGTCGCGACGGCGGACGCTCTCGTGGTGTACGCGCTACTGACGATTGCGGCGGTGCGGCTGCTCTCGATCGGGCTGCGGGAGGGCTACCATCCGGTGCGCAGCCGATGCGGGTGGCAGCTGTGGGCGACCGAGCGGTTGATGGACGACGCACGCAATTACCTGTTCCCGCTGTATGCAAGCCTGCTGACACCCGCCTGGCTGCGGCTGCTCGGCGCCAAGGTCGGCCACGGCAGCGAGATCTCGACGGTGTTGCTGATACCCAAGTTCACCGTGATCGAGGACGGCGCGTTCCTGGCCGACGACACGATGGTCGCGTCCTATGAACTCGGCGGCGGCTGGATCTACGCGGCCAAGACAACAGTCGGCAGACGCGCATTTCTCGGCAACTCGGGCATTACCCAGCCGGGCCGCCGCGTGCCCGACGACGGACTGGTCGCGGTGCTTTCGGCGGCGCCGCCGAAAGCCAAGCGCGGTTCGTCCTGGCTGGGCAGCCCGCCGATGCGGCTGCGAAGGCGTCCCGCGGAGGCCGACGCCGCTCGGACGTACGACCCGCCGTGGCGGTTGAAGGCGATGCGGGCGGCCGTGGAGATATGCCGGCTGCTGCCGGTGATGGTGACCTTCGCGATCGGGCTGGCGGTGCTGGGCACACTGCAGCTGCTGGCGCGGTTCTTCGGCATCTGGTGTGCGGCACTGGGCGGCGGGCTGGTGTTACTGGCCGCGGGTGGGCTTGCCGGTGGCGTCACGGTCGCCGCGAAATGGCTTCTGGTCGGCCGGATTCGGTCGAGCGAGTTTCCACTGTGGTCGTCGTTCGTGTGGCGCAACGAGGTCGCCGATACGTTCGTGGAGACCGTAGCGGCGCCGTGGTTCGCTCGCGCGGCCAGCGGGACGCCGGTGATGAACCTGTGGCTGCGCGCGCTGGGCGCCCATGTCGGCCGCGGCACCTGGTGTGAAACCTATTGGCTGCCTGAGGCAGACCTGGTCACGCTGGGCAGAGGCAGCACGGTCAACCGTGGCTGCGTGGTCCAGACACATCTGTTCCACGACCGGGTCATGCGGATGGACACTGTCGTGCTGGAACCCGGCGCCACTCTTGGCCCGCACGGCGTCGCGCTGCCGGCGGCCCAGCTCGGCGAGGGCGTGACCATCGGTCCCGCGTCGCTGGTGGTGCGCGGCGACGTGGTGCCGCCGTCGACACGCTGGCAAGGAAATCCGATCAGGCCCTGGAACCTCGTCCGTAAGACAACCGGCAAGAAGCCGTCCGGGCGCGGCGTCGAGGACAGCGCGGCGTGAAACCCGCTGCTAAGAACGCGGCCCCGAGAACGGCTTCTCATCGCGCTGAGCCGACGGTGATCGACCCATACCTGCCGAAAAACGGCAACGCCGGCTACCGGGTGTCGCGCTACGAATTAGATCTGGAGTACAAGGTCGCGATCAACCGGCTCTCGGGATCGGCGACGATCACTGCGGTGACGCTTATCGAGTTGCAGGAGCTCACGCTCGATCTGTCCGATGCGCTGACGGTGTCGAAGGTGTCGGTCAACGGCAAGCGCGCCGCCCACTTCGCCTGCCACGACCGTAAGTTGCGCATTCGGCTGCAATCGAAGCTCGCGACCGGAGCGGCGATGTCGATCCTCGTGCGCTACGGCGGTTCACCGCGACCACTCCGGTCATTGTGGGGTGACGTCGGTTTCGAGGAGCTGACCAACGGCGCACTCGTCGCCGGGCAACCCAACGGCGCCGCCTCGTGGTTCCCGTGCGATGACCACCCCAGTGCGAAAGCCGCCTATCGCATCCAGATCAGCACCGAAAACCCCTACCGGGTGGTGGCCAACGGCAAGCTGGTGTCGCGGCAGGCGCGGGCGGCGCGCACAACATGGACTTATGAACAGCCCGAACCGACCTCGACCTACCTCATCACCCTGCAGATCGGGATGTACGAGATATCGCGGCTGGCAAAGACGCCGGTCCCGATGCAGGCCGCGTTGCCCGAGCGGCTGCGGCGCAACTTCGGCCACGACTTCGCTCGTCAACCCGAGATGATGGAGCTGTTCGTCGAACTGTTCGGTCCATACCCGCTGGCGAACGGTTACACCATCGTCGTCACCGACGACGCACTGGAGATACCTCTTGAGGCCCAGGGGATTTCGATATTCGGCGCCAATCACTGCGACGGCTCGCGGGCCAGCGAACGGCTCATCGCTCACGAGCTCGCACACCAGTGGTTCGGCAACTCGGTGACCGCTCGGCGCTGGCGTGACATCTGGCTGCACGAGGGATTTGCGAGCTACGCGGAGTGGCTGTGGTCGGAACACAGCGGCGGCCCCGGCGCCGAGGAACTTGCCCGCCACTACCAGGAACGGCTGCGCGAGTCGCCTCAGGATCTGCTGCTGGCCGATCCCGGGCCGCGCGATATGTTCGATGACCGCGTGTACAAACGCGGCGCGTTGACCCTGCACGCGCTGCGCCGACGATTGGGCGACGAGAAATTCTTTGCGCTGCTTATAGATTGGACGACTCGATATCGCCATGGCAGCGTGATCACCGAAGACTTCACCGGCCTGGCCGCCACCTACTGCGACGAGTCGCTGCAGCAATTGTGGGATGTCTGGCTGTACTCGACGCAAGTGCCTTAGCGAGGCACTGCGGATCTCCGAGTCCGTCAGCCGTTGAGCACCGGCTCCGGAGGCGTCAACGCGGCCACCGGCACCCGACGGCGCACCATGCGCGAACGGGTGATCGCCACAACCGCCAGCGCGCCCAGAACGCCACCGGCGGCCCCGATCAGCGACGTCGACTCGCCGTGCGCCAACATCAGGAATCCAAAGCTGGTGGCGACCGCCAGCAACGCGTACCGCACCGGCGTCCACCGGGCCGGGCCGGGCAACCTGATGGAGACCAGCATGCCCAGCACCAATCCGATGGCGTGTCCGACGTCGGTGAAGTCGGCGCTTAGCACCGCCGACGCGACGCCGACCGAGAGCCACCAACCTATCCACGCCGGCCGCCACCGGGGAGCGACGGCGGCGGTCAGCGCGCCCAGCACCGCCATGGCGCCATAGCTCACGCCGACATCACTGGCACGCGAGATCGACAGCGGCAACCAGCGTAATTCGATCGCCGCGGTGAGCCCGACCGCGACGAGCAGCGTGGCACCGATGTGGCCAGTGACAAACACCAAGGCCAGCCGCCCACTGCGCCAGATCAGTTCGGCCAAGGCGAGTAGGCACACCAAGCAGGGCAGCCAGAAGTACATCGGACCAGCGTCGGTGACGAACGCGCTACCGAACAGGGTTGCCAGGTGACCACGTGCGAGGTTGTGCAGGTTGGTGCTGGCCTGCGCAATGACCTGGGCGCGCACCCGCGGACCGAGATCCACGAGAGCGACGCTGACACCGACCAAAACGGCCGCGTAGCCCAGCGTGATGCGGACGCGCCAAAGCCGCGACAATATCTGGAATATCATCGCCATCTACTATGCCTGGGGATTGTCGTCATCTGCATCATCCAAACCTGGCAAGTCCCTGACAGTTTCCGCGGCAGCCTTGAGCCGGTAGATGGCCAAGTCGGTCGGCAGCCCGGGGGTTTTACCTGCGAATACCGAGCGGTGTACCCGCTTGGCAGTGACGCCCAACGCGTCCAAATCCGCCTGCGCGAGCTGGTCCAGTGTGGCGCCGGACACCATGACTCCTCCCCTGGTGGCGCGCTCCATGACCCGGGCGGCGACGTTGACGTCGACCCCGAGCCAGTCCGAGGCCAGCCGTTGCGGGCGCCCGGTGTGGATGCCCACCCGCATCCGCGGTGTATAGCCGTCGACGTCGACGGATTTCAACGCTTTCCTGGCGGCGAGGACCGCGGTCACGGCCACGAGCGGATCGGCGAACACCGCCATGATGCCGTCGCCCATCCTTTTGACGATGTGACCGCCGGCATCCAGCAGCGGCGGTTCAACCGCCCGCGCCACTCGCCGCAGCAGCCTGAGGGTCGCGTCGTCACCGGCTTGCAACGACCACGTCGAGAAACCCACCAGATCGGTGAAGACCAACGTGACCTCTGGGTTGGCCGGGCGCCGAGATACCGCCTCGGTCATTGCCTGCCACACCTGCAGCGCGCCGAGACCGACCTCGCGAGACGCGCCGCCGCGCTCGCCCAGCAGCCGGCCCGCTGCTCGCGCGGCGGCGCGGGGCCCGCCTTCGCCGGCCGTTGACAATGGATCGCCGAATTCGGGATCGCCGGGCAAGACCCGGCGCGCCCGACGGACCATTGCGATCACGCTCGGACTCTGGTTGGTGCTGCGCAGCCACTCGGCGGCACTGTGCAGTGACACCGGAGAACGCTGTCGCGAACCAGGCAAATCCGGCGTGGTCACCGTCCGCTCGGGCTCGCCGGACGCCGGTTGGGGCCCGAGTTCCACAGCGCCCAGGGTAGGTGGTGTCGGGAGAGACCGGCAATGACCGTCGTCGTGGTGTCGGTTACGACGCTCGGCGTTGGCGTGCCCCGCATACCGGCGCGAAGCCACCGCGGGTGTCCGGAAACCTGCGACGAACCGCCTGATCACATCGTTACGACGCTCGGGTCGACACTCGGTAACGGCGCGTCGCGGCACGCCCCCAAATCATAGACAACGTGTGTTGTCAGCTTTATCGTGAGACTCATCGCTCCTCAGGACCAGGAGGCCGTGATGACTACGACGGTGATGTCATCGATGACGTCGGTTCAACCCGAGCCGGTCGAGCAGCGCGACGAGAAACCGGTTCGGCGCGGCCCATTGGGGCCGGAGTCGCTGACCTGGAAATATTTCGGTGACCTGCGCACCGGAATGATGGGCGTGTGGATCGGCGCGATCCAGAACATGTATCCGGAATTGGGCGCCGGCGTCGAGGAGCACTCGATCCTGTTGCGCGAACCACTGCAGCGCGTGGCGCGCTCGGTGTATCCGATCATGGGCGTCGTCTATGACGGCAACCGCGCGGCCAAGACCGGTGAGCAGATCAAGCAGTACCACCACACCATCAAGGGAGTCGACGCGACCGGCCGCCGCTACCACGCACTGAACCCGGAGACGTTCTACTGGGCGCACGCGACGTTCTTCATGCTGGTGATCAAGGTGGCCGAGTACTTCTGCGGCGGGTTGACCGAAGGCGAGAAGCGCCAGCTGTTTGACGAGCATGTGCAGTGGTACCGGATGTACGGGATGAGCATGCGGCCGGTACCCAAGTCTTGGGAGGACTTCCAGGAGTACTGGCAACGGGTCTGCCGCGACGAGCTGGAAATCAATCAGGCCACTCTGGACATCTTCCAGATTCGCATTCCCAAGCCGAAGTTCGTGCTGATGCCCACCCCGGTATGGGATCAACTGTTCAAGCCGCTGGTCGCGGGGCAGCGCTGGATCGCGGCGGGGCTGTTCGAACCGGCTGTTCGCGAGAAGGCCGGAATGCGGTGGACACCCGGCGACGAAGTGGTGCTGCGGCTATTCGGCAAAATGGTCGAGCTGGCTTTTCTCGCGGTCCCTGACGAAATCCGTTTGCATCCTCGAGCATTGGCCGCCTATCGGCGGGCGAAGGGCCGGGCTGCAGGCGATGCCCCGCTGGTGGAGGCGCCGAGCTTCATGGCGCCACCGCGGGACCGCCGGGGGCTGCCGATGCATTACTTCCCGCCCCGCAGAACGATCTTTGAGCGGGCCGGATCGCTGGTGCACACCACTTTCTCGCTGGCCGGGCTGCGGCCGGCGCGGGGTCGCGGCAAGGCCGCCTAAAGATTGGGGCCCGCCCGCTGGGCTCGTGCGCTCTGGTAGAGACAGATCGCCGCCGCGGCAGCCACATTGAGGCTTTGCGCGCCCCCGGACATCGGAATCGCCACCCGGTTGTCGGCTTGTCGAGCCAGCTGAGGCGCTAGGCCGTGGGACTCGGCGCCAAACAGCCACGCCGTCGGTCCGGCGAGCTCAGCATCGTCAAGGGACAAGTCGCCGTCCACCGTGGTGGCCAGTACCCGCAGCCCGGCAGCCTGCAGCGCGGTGACAGCCGCGCCGACGTCCGGCGCGACGACGACCGGTATGGAGAAGACGCTGCCAGCCGACGCGCGCAGACACTTACCGTTGTACGGGTCGACGCTGTACCCGGCGAAGATCACCGCTGCGGCGCCCATCGCATCGGCGATGCGGATCAACGTGCCCGCGTTGCCCGGTTCACCGATTTCCACCCCTACCGCGACCAGCCGTGGCTCGCTGGCCAGCACATCGTCGAGAGCCGGCTCGGGCCTCTCGCATACCGCCACCAAGCCTGCTGGAGTCACCGTGTCCGACAACGCTTTTGCAGCGCGCTCAGTCACCAGGTTTACCGTCGCGTCTTGCCTGCCGAGCAGATCGGCGTAGCGATGTGCAGCCGCCTCGGTGACGAAGACCTCGCGGACCAGTCCGCGCCCGGACGCGGCCTCGACCAAGTGCGCGCCTTCCACCAGGAAGCGCTGCGTCCGGCGCCGGGCGACCTGCCGGTGAAGTTTGACCGCAGCGACCACCCGGGCCGATCGTTCGGTGAGCACCGGGTGCGGTTGAGATCCGATTGTCCGGCTCCTCCTCGGGCCTTTCCGGCCCGCATCGTCGCCCGACCAGAACCGCCGGACGGGGTTAGGCAGCCTCTCCGGAAGGTGCGTTGACGTCGTCGGGCAGGGCGGCCCGGGCCACGCCGACGAGCGCGGTGAACGCCGCGGGATCGCTGACTGCGATCTCGGCGAGGTTCTTGCGGTCGACCTCGACGCCGGCGGCCTTCAGGCCCTGGATGAGCCGGTTGTAGGTGATGTCGTTGGCGCGGGCCGCCGCGTTGATCCGCGAGATCCACAGCTTACGGAACTCACCCTTGCGCGCACGACGGTCGCGGTAGGCGTAGTTCAGTGAATGCAGTTGCTGCTCTTTGGCTTTGCGGTAGAGGCGGGATCGCTGGCCGCGATAGCCCTTCGAGGCCTTCAGAATGGTGCGCCGCTTCTTCTGGGCGTTGACTGCCCGCTTTACGCGTGCCATGGGTGTTCCTATCGTCGTCTGGACGTAATGGTGGTTACGCCGCTGCCTTCTTTATGGGCGTTGGTCAGCCGTTCAGCAACTTGTTGACCCGCTTGGTGTCGTTGGCAGACACGGCGGTACGCCCGTCCAGCCGTCGCGTTCGGGTGCTCGGTTTGTGCTCGAGCAGGTGCCTGCGATTGGCCTTCTGACGCACGATCTTCCCGGTGCCGGTGCGCCGGAATCGCTTCGACGCCCCACTGTGGGTCTTGGTCTTGGGCATATCTCCTCAGTTCTGCTGTATCAGTTCGGCGACGGTTCGGTGTCGCTGTTCGGTGCGGGGTTCGCGGGCTGGGGCGTGGGGGCAGTGGACTGCTCCGCCGCTCGGGCACGAGTTTTCGCCCCGCGGTGCGGTGCCAACACCATCGTCATGTTGCGTCCGTCCTGCTTGGCCGACGTTTCGACGAATCCGTAGTCGGCGACGTCGGTGCCCAAGCGCTGCAGCAGCCGATAGCCCAGCTCGGGCCGCGACTGCTCACGTCCGCGGAACATGATTGTCACCTTGACTTTCGATCCGGCCTCCAGGAATCGGATCACGTGCCCCTTTTTGGTCTGGTAGTCGTGATCGTCGATCTTGGGTCGCAACTTCTGTTCTTTGACGACGGTCTGCTGCTGGTTCTTGCGAGACTCGCGCGCCTTTTGCGCCGCCTCATATTTGAACTTGCCGTAGTCCATGATCTTGCAGACCGGTGGCCTGGCGTTTGGCGCAACTTCGACTAGGTCGAGATCGGCATCCGCGGCGACGCGGAGGGCATCTTCGATACGCACGATGCCTACCTGCTCCCCTCCCGGGCCGATCAAGCGGACTTCAGGTACGCGGATGCGCTCGTTGACGCGGGTCTCAGTGCTGATGGGGCCTCCTGGGTCGTATTCCTCGTTGCGAACGACACCGGGCCGGTCCGGAGTCAGCGGTGGGAATACCACGCCATCAGCAAAAAAGCCCTGCTTAAGCAGGGCCCGGTGCCGACCGGTCACGGCAACAGCCGCCTGCGGGATGCAGAACCGGCACCACTGGTGTGCCGATGACCGGACCGCTGAGCCTCGAAACGATCTGGTGGCCAACGGTGGGAGTGGGACTCCACTTGCTGTCTCTGGCCTTCGCCTGAGACGGTCGCGCAGGCAAGTCTAGCAGTGCTGACGCATCAGACGGTGATCCAGCCGTCGAGGTGGCCGCCTCCCGCCGTGCCAGCGCGACGACGCCTAGCCGGTCGAGCCGCCGACACGTGCAATTCCATACCCTCCGGACATAGGCATTCCATAGCTAGAACGAATATCCTCGCGGTCTGTGACACTTACTGCGTCTCGCCCGCGGAGCCGGTCGACTTCCCGGCTGCGCTGGGTGCCCGCGGCCGCTGGGTGGACGGTTGGCGTCATCGCCACGCTGTCGCTGATCGCCAGCGTGTCGCCGGTGATCCGGTGGGCGATCAAGGTGCCGCGGGAATTCATCAACGACTACCTGTTCAACTTCCCCGACACCAGTTTCGCGTGGTCGTTCGTGCTGGCGTTATTGGCCGGCGCGCTCACCACGCGCAAGCGCATCGCATGGTGGCTGCTGGTCCTCAACCTCCTGCTGGCTGCCGGGTTGAACATCGCCGGTCTGACAGCCGAACACGTCACCCCGCTGCGGACCCTCGGCGAGACACTCGGGCTCGGTTTCCATCTGGCCGCGCTTTTGGTGCTGGCCTTGGCCTACCGGGAGTTTTGGGCCAAGGTCCGGTCGGGTGCGCTCATTAAGGCGGCCGGAGTCCTGATCGCCGGCTGGGCGATCGGAATCGGGCTGTCCTGGCTGCTGATCGAAACGTTCCCGCACACGCTGGCGGAGGACGACCACTTGTTCTACGTGGTGAACCGGGTGGTTGGATTCGCCGTCGCCGACCCGGGTTCATTTGAGGGCAGGCCGCACGTCTTCCTCAACGCCCTTATGGGACTGTTCAGCGCGATGGCGCTGATTGCTGCAGCGATCGTGCTGTTCCAATCACAGCGCGCCGAAAACGCACTGACCGGCGAGGACGAATCCGCCATCCGCGGGCTGCTCGAGCTGTATGGCAAGAACGACTCCTTGGGCTACTTCGCCACTCGCCGAGACAAGTCGGTGGTTTTCGCGCCGAGCGGCCGGGCCGCGATCACCTACCGCGTCGAAGTCGGCGTCTGTCTGGCCAGCGGAGACCCGATCGGCGACCCCCGGGCGTGGCCGCAGGCCATCGACGCCTGGTTGGCGCTGTGCCAGACCTACGGTTGGGCGCCCGGGAATATGGGTGCCAGTTCGGCCGGGGCTAAAGCGTTCCGCGAGGCTGGCCTGAATGCACTCGAGCTGGGCGACGAAGCCATTTTGTACACAGGCGATTTCAGGCTCTCCGGGCGAGAGATGCGCGGCGTGCGCCAGGCCGTGACCCGGGCCCGCCGCGCCGCGCTGTCGGTGCGCATCCGCCGGCACTACGACATCGAGCCTGACGAGATGAAGCGGGTGCTGGCGCGTGCGGAGACGTGGCGCGACACCGAATCCGAGCGCGGGTTCTCGATGGCGCTGGGCCGGCTCGGTGATCCGGCCGACGGTGACTGCCTACTGGTCGAGGCCGTCAAACCCGACGGCACTGTGGTCGCGATGCTTTCGCTGGTGCCGTGGGGCCGCAACGGCGTTTCGCTGGACCTCATGCGTCGTTCGCCGGATTCCCCCAACGGGACCATCGAGCTCATGGTCAGCGAGCTCGCTCTACACGCTGAACGCATCGGCATCAGCCGTATTTCGCTGAATTTCGCCATGTTCCGGTCCGCGTTCGAACAGGGTGCCCAACTCGGCGCCGGCCCGGTGGCCCGGTTGTGGCGTGGATTCTTGGTGTTCTTCTCGCGGTGGTGGCAGTTAGAGACGCTGTACCGCTCGAACATGAAGTATCAACCCGACTGGGTGCCCCGCTACGCCTGCTACGAGGACGCTCGGCTGATCCCCCGGGTGGGCGTCGCCTCGGTGATCGCAGAGGGCTTCCTTGTGCTGCCCTTCACTCGGCGCAACGAAGAGCACACGGGCCATCACGCGGCCGTACCGCCAACGCTGTTGGCGACCGGACTCTTGCACCACGACGGTTCGGCGCCCGACGTCTCCGCGTTGCAGCAGACCGACCTCGGGGCCGGCGACGACGGCGACCGTCGGCTGCCAGAACAGATGCGAGTCCGGCTGTCCAAGCTAAAGATGCTGCAAAACAGCGGCATTGACCCCTATCCGGTTGGACAGCCACCCAGCCACACGATCGCCCAGGCGTTGGGTAGTGACGACCAGGCGACCGTCTCGGTGTCGGGACGCGTGCTGCGGATCCGGGAC
The DNA here is from genome assembly GCA_963751315.1 of uncultured Actinomycetota bacterium. Classification (GTDB taxonomy): domain Bacteria; phylum Actinomycetota; class Actinomycetes; order Mycobacteriales; family Mycobacteriaceae; genus Mycobacterium. Next base: position 91,847 of record CAVVUH010000002.1, read on the forward strand.
TTCGGCGGTGTGCTGTTCGCCCAATTGCGCGACTGGTCAGCAGAAGTGCAACTGCTGCTGGAGAATTCAGGTCTGGAACACGGGCGCACCACGGATTTCACCAAGACTATCGATCTCGGCGACTTGGTCGAAGTGACCGGCGAGATGGGATACAGCAAGACCGGGACCCGGTCACTGATCGTTCGCAGCTGGCGACTGATCGGCAAGTGCTTGCGGCCGCTGCCCAACAAGTGGAAGGGGCTGACCGATCCGGAAGCACGAGTGCGCAGCCGCTACGTCGACCTGGCCGTCAACGCCGAATCGCGCGAACTGATCGCGGCTCGCAGCAATGTGCTGCGTGCCATCAGAGAAACCCTGAGCGCCAAGGGCTTTCTTGAAGTCGAGACCCCGATCCTGCAACAAATTCACGGCGGTGCCACGGCTCGCCCGTTCATGACCCACATCAACAGCTACGACCTCGACCTGTACCTGCGGATCGCGCCTGAGCTCTATCTGAAGCGGCTGTGCGTCGGTGGACTGGAGCGAGTGTTCGAGCTGGGCCGGGCTTTCCGCAACGAGGGGGTCGACTTCAGCCACAACCCGGAGTTCACCCTGCTGGAGGCCTATCAGGCGCACGCCGACTACACCGATTGGATCGATGGTTGTCGGGAGCTGATTCAGAACGCCGCCCAGGCCGCAAACGGAGCGCAGGTGGTGATGCGGCCCCGTCCGGGCGCCGCCGATGACAGTCTGGATGCGGTCGACATCTCCGGTGTCTGGTCGGTGAAGACCGTGCACGACGCGGTCTCCGAGGCGCTCGGCGAGCACATCGACGCCGACACCAGCTTGGCCAAACTGCACAAACTGTGCGACGCCGCACACATTCCCTACCTGGCGCGGTGGGACGCCGGCGCGGTGGTGCTGGAGCTCTACGAGCATCTGGTCGAGGATCGGACCGAACTACCGACTTTTTACATCGACTTTCCCCTGTCGGTGTCGCCGCTGACCCGGCCACACCGCAGCAAGGCCGGCATTGCCGAACGCTGGGACTTGGTGGCCTGGGGTGTCGAGCTGGGCACCGCCTATAGCGAGCTCACCGATCCGGTCGAGCAGCGGCGCCGCCTGCAGGAGCAGTCGCTGCTGGCTGCTGGCGGGGATCCCGAAGCCATGGAGCTCGACGAGGACTTTCTGCAAGCGATGGAGTATGCGATGCCGCCCACCGGTGGTCTGGGGATGGGCGTGGACCGCGTCGTCATGCTCATCACCGGCCGCAGCATCCGCGAGACGCTGCCCTTCCCCCTCGCCAAGCCGCGATAGCCAACGCCGCCTAACGGGCCCGGTATCGCTTGAGCAACCGATCGGTGAATCCAGTGCTAAAAGCGCGCAACAAATACCACAATGGACCATGTGACGGGTTCAACGACGAGCCTCGACTTTCCGGTGTTGGCAGAGCACCACACCTCCTTGATGCACGGCTGGATCCCCGGCACGGCCCAGGCCGTCGCCGTGACGGTGCTGCTGCTGGCGGTCGGGTGGCGATCGCGCCGCTGGCGGCTGCTGTGGCTACCGGCGGCGGTAGCCGTCGGAGCCGGGGTGGCCGGTTGGGCGCACTGGTACATCACCGCCGGCGGTCTTGCCGACGACCCCGCACCGCGCCTGCTGTGGTGGTGGATCGCCTGTAGCGGCGCCGCGATAGCCATCGTGATCCTGGGCTGGCGCAGCGCAGCCTGGTGGCGGCGCGGCGCATCGCTGCTGGCCGTGCCGCTGTGTCTAGTCAGCGCGGCACTGGTGCTCAACCTCTGGGTCGGCTACTTCCCCACCGTGCAGACCGCGTTGAATCAGCTCACCGCCGGACCTCTGCCCGATCAGACGGACCTGGCCACCGTCAACGCGATGGCGGCCAGAGGCGCACAGCCCCAACACGGCAGCCTGGTGCCGGTGGCGATCCCCGACGACGGATCGCACTTCAAGCATCGCGGTGAACTGGTCTACCTGCCGCCGGCGTGGTTTGCCAATACTCCGCCGCCACAGCTGCCGACGGTGATGATGATCGGCGGTGAGTTCAACACGCCCGGCGACTGGGCGCGAGCCGGCAATGCGGTCACGGCGATCGACGACCTGGCGGCCGCGCACGACGGAAACGCTCCGGTGTTCGTCTTCGTGGATTCCGGCGGAGCCTTCAACAACGACACCGAGTGCGTGAACGGGACCCGTGGGAACGCGGCCGACCACCTGACCAAAGACGTGGTGCCGTACATGGTCTCGAGTTTTGGTGTCAGCGCCGATCCGTCGCATTGGGGCATCGTCGGCTGGTCGATGGGCGGGACCTGCGCGGTGGATCTCACGGTCATGCACCCAGACCTGTTCAGCGCATTTGTCGACATCGCCGGCAACATCGGCCCGGACGCCGGAACCAAGGCGCAGACCATCGGCCGGCTGTTCGGCGGCAGCACCGACGCGTGGGACGCGTTCGACCCGGCCACGGTCATCACCAGGCACGGTCGATACGACGACGTGTCAGGCTGGTTCGACATTTCGTCGGACAACGCGCCTAAGCGGTATCGCAGTATGGCGGTGGCCGGTCCCGGCGCGATCGGGCTGGGCGGTCAGGACGCAATCGGCAACCCGAACGACCAGAGCACCGCCGCGGAGCGGCTGTGCAGACTGGGCCGCGCCAACGGCATCGATTGCGCGATCGTCGCCCAGCCCGGCAAACACGACTGGCCTTTTGCGAGTAGGGCTTTCGCGACGGCGCTGCCCTGGCTGGCCGGCCAGCTGGACACTCCTGAGGTGCCATGGATCGCTTTGCCGTCCGCGTCGCCTCAGCCGATGTCGGCGGGGGCACCGCGCACCGAGCCCGTCGACAGGTAAGCCCACTTGATGGCATGGGTCGCACCTGTTCGCCGCGCGATATTCGCCCGTCATGCGAACCCGTGGAGCGCTTGGACCCGCTGGGCGAGCACGCCACTAGTGCTGCTGCCGGTGTGGACGCGCCGTCGCAGCCACGCGGTGTTCGTCGGGGCGTGGTTAGCGGTAAACCCTGTCGCCTTCCCGAAAGTGACTGATGACCGAAATTGGGCAACCCGCGCGATCCTCGGCGAAGAACTGTGGATCACCCGTCGGCCCAGAGACACCGTCACCGGGTTGAGCGTGGCGACCTCGGCCGTCGCCGTCGTGGCAATCGTCGCGGCGCGTCGACATCGGCCCGTCCTGGCCGCCGTCGCGACCGCGGTGCAGATGGCGTTGACCCTCGTGTACTGGCAGCAAATGGTTCGGTATCTGGACCGCCACGGGTAGCGTGAAACCATGCCCGATGAGCCGACGAGTTCCGCTGCCGAGTCCAACGTCGACCCGGGCTACACGAGCTCGGGCATTCCGACATTCGAGTCGGTCCGCGAGAAGATCGATACGCGCTACGAGACATCAATCGGCGCAGCCGAATTGGATGCTGAAAGCCCCGAGGGCCGTGACGTCGAGCAGCAATACGAGGAGCGGCAGCGGGCGGCGGCCGAACGGCTGGCCCAAATCCGTGAATCGATGCGCGACGACAGCTAGGCGCTGACCTTTCGTCGCCGGTTTGAACGCCGTGGCGCACTAGTCGATGCCGCGGTGCCGCTTAGTGTTTCGGCGAGGAACTTCCCGGTGTAGCTTTCCGGCACCGCCGCGATGTCCTCCGGCGTGCCCTCGGCGACGATGGTCCCCCCTTCGGCACCGCCTTCCGGGCCCATGTCGATGATCCAGTCCGACGTCTTGATCACGTCCAGGTTGTGTTCGATGACGATCACCGTATTGCCTTTGTCGACAAGGCCGTTGATGACGTCCAACAACTTGCGAATGTCGTCGAAATGCAAACCGGTGGTGGGCTCGTCGAGGATGTACACGGTGCGTCCGGTGGAGCGCTTCTGCAACTCGGACGCCAGCTTGACGCGCTGCGCCTCACCGCCGGACAACGTGGGCGCCGGCTGACCGAGGCGCACATAGCCGAGGCCCACATCGACCAGAGTCTGCAGATAGCGGTGGATGCCGGTGATCGGCTGGAAGAACTCCGCAGCCTCCTCGATCGACATGTCCAGTACCTCGGAGATGGTCTTGCCCTTGTAGTGCACCTCAAGGGTCTCCCGGTTGTAGCGGGCGCCGTGACACACCTCGCACGGCACGTACACGTCGGGCAGGAAGTTCATCTCGATCTTGATGGTGCCGTCGCCCGTACACGCCTCGCAGCGCCCGCCTTTGACGTTGAACGAGAACCGGCCCGGTTGATAGCCACGGACCTTGGCCTCGGTGGTCGCCGCAAAAAGAGTGCGGATCTTGTCGAAGACGCCGGTGTAGGTGGCCGGGTTGGATCGCGGCGTGCGACCGATCGGCGACTGGTCGACGCGCACCAGCTTGTCCACATGGTCCAGCCCGGTGACGCGGACATGCCGACCTGGGACCTGCCGGGCGCCGTTGAGCCTGTTCGCCAGCACTGCGGCAAGGATGTCATTGACCAGGGTCGACTTGCCGGAGCCGGACACCCCGGTGATCGAGGTCAGCACACCGAGTGGAAACGACACGTCGATGTTGCGCAGATTGTGCTCGTGGGCGCCGACGACGGTGAGCCGACGTCGCTTGTCGACTGGACGCCGGATGGCCGGGGTGGCAATGCTTTCCTTGCCCGACAGGTAGGCGCCGGTGATCGAGTCCTTATTGGCCAACAGTTCGCTGTAGGTTCCGCTGTGCACGATGCGGCCACCGTGCTCGCCGGCCCCCGGCCCGATGTCGACGATCCAGTCGGCGTGCGCGATGGTGTCCTGATCGTGCTCGACGACGATCAGCGTGTTCCCCAAAGCCCTTAGGCGGGTGAGGGTTTCGATGAGCCGACGGTTGTCCCGCTGGTGCAGGCCGATCGACGGCTCGTCGAGCACATACAGCACGCCGACCAAGCCGGAGCCGATCTGGGTGGCCAGCCGGATACGCTGCGCCTCACCGCCGGACAGAGTGGCAGCCGCACGGGACAGCGACAGGTACTCCAGCCCGACGTCGAGCAGAAAGCCCAGCCGCGACTGGATTTCCTTGAGCACCTGACCGGCGATCGCTTGTTCGCGTGAGCCCAGGGTGAGCGCGTTGAGGAATTCCGCGCAGTCGGAGATGGACAGTTCGCAGACCTCGGCGATGGACTTCGCGCCATGCTCCCCGGCGGCCAAGGTGACGGCCAGGATTTCCGGCTTGAGTCGAGTGCCGTCGCACACCGGGCACGGCACGTCACGCATGAAGCCCTCGTAGCGTTCCTTCATCAGCTCGGATTCGGTCTGGTCCATCTTGCGCTGCAGGAATGCCAGGACGCCTTCGAAGTCGGCATAGTAGGACCGGGTGCGCCCGTAGCGGTTGCGGTAGCGGACGTGCACCTGCTCGTCGCAGCCCTCGAGAATCGCCTTGCGCGCCTTGGCCGGTAGTTTGCGCCACGGCGTGTCGACGTCGAAGCCCATCGCCTCGCCGAGGCTGGCCAGCATCCGGGTGAAGTAGTCCGCGGTGTGGCCCATCGACCACGGCGCCACCGCCCCCTGGGCCAGGGTGCGGTCCGGGTCGGGCACCACCAGGTCAGGGTCGACCTCTTTGCGGATTCCCAGGCCGGTGCACTCCGGGCAGGCACCATACGGCGAGTTGAACGAGAACGACCGTGGCTCAAGGTCGTCGACGGCCAGCGCGTGCCCGTTGGGGCAGGCGAGTTTTTCGGAGAACCGCTGCTCGCGGTTGTGGGCGTCGTGCTCGTGATCAACAAACTCCAGCACCACGATGCCGTCGGCCAGGTTCAGCGCGGTTTCCACCGAATCGGTGAGCCGCTGCTTGGCGGTGAGCTTGACCGTCAGGCGGTCCACCACCACCTCGATGTCGTGCTTCTCCTGCTTCTTCAGCTTGGGCGGATCGGTCAGCGAATGCACAACGCCGTCGACCCGCACCCGGCTGTAGCCCTGGGCGTTGAGCTTCTCGAACAGGTCGGCGAACTCGCCCTTACGGGTGCGCACCACCGGAGCGAGCACCTGAAATCGGGTGCCTTCCGGCATCGCCAACACCTGATCGACGATTTGCTGCGGCGTCTGGCGGGCGATCCGCTCACCACAAACCGGGCAGTGCGGAGTGCCCGCGCGCGCATACAGCAGTCGCAGGTAGTCGTACACCTCGGTGATCGTCCCGACCGTCGACCGCGGGTTGCGGTTGGTCGACTTCTGGTCAATGGACACCGCCGGGGACAGCCCCTCGATGAAGTCGACGTCGGGCTTGTCCATCTGCCCCAAAAACTGTCGCGCGTAGGCCGACAGCGATTCCACGTAACGCCGCTGGCCCTCGGCGAAGATGGTGTCGAACGCCAGCGACGACTTGCCTGAACCGGACAGCCCGGTGAAGACGATCAGCGCGTCGCGCGGCAAGTCGAGGTCGACGCTGCGCAGGTTGTGCTCACGCGCACCCTTGACGATCAGGCGGTCAGCCACCGGCTCCCTTCCGGGTCATTGTGCAGTCATGACGGACGGCGCATCACACACGTCATCCCCATGCTATGTGCCCATACCGACAACCCGCTCTCGGCCAGTACCGTGACTCTTATGACCGTCCTGGACGACAACTACACCGGGCACGTCGAACCCGGCACCGCCGCAAAACGCACCCTTCCGGGCGTGTCGATCATGAAAGCGTCAGTCGGCCCCATGGACAACAACGCCTACCTGGTGACGTGTTCCGCGACCGGGGAAACGCTGCTGATCGACGCCGCCAATGACGCCGACGTTCTGATCGATCTGGTGCGCAACTACGCGCCGAAGGTGTCCCTTATCGTCACCAGCCACCAGCATTTCGACCACTGGCAGGCGCTGGAGGCGTTGGCGCAGGCCACCGGCGCGCCGACCGCCGCACACGAGATCGACGCCGACCCGCTGCCGGTCAAGCCGGACCGCCTGCTGGCGGGTGGCGACACCGTGCAAATCGGCGAGCTGACGTTCCACGTCATCCATTTGCGCGGGCATACACCCGGATCGGTCGCGCTGGCCCTCGATGGTCCCGCCACAGGCGGGATCACCCAGCTCTTCACCGGCGACTGCCTGTTCCCCGGCGGTGTCGGCAAGACGTGGCAGCCCGGCGACTTCAGCCAGCTGCTCGAGGACGTCACCACCCGGGTGTTCGACGTCTACGGCGACTCCACCGTCGTCTATCCCGGTCACGGTGACGACACCACGTTGGGCGCCGAGCGGCCCAGCCTTGCAGAGTGGCGGGAGCGCGGCTGGTGAGCCCGCGGGAGCGACCTGGTGAATAGCGGCCGCGAAACGCGGTGCAGCGCCTAAGCTTAGCGCGATGAAGGTGGGGATCGATTTCGGCACAACCCACACGGTCGCGGCAGTTGTCGACCGGGGTAACTATCCCGTCGTGTCGTTCGACGGGATCGAAACGTGGCCGTCGATCATCGCTGCCAACGATGCGGGCGAACTTCGCTTTGGGTTGGACGCGGCCGCCGTCCGCCGCGACCCGGGCTGGTCGGTGCTGCGGTCCTTCAAACGCTTGCTCAGCGACGGCGGGCCGAGAACGACGGTGGAGCTGGCTGGGCGGCGCTATCCGCTGGCCGACCTGTTCGTGGGCTTTCTTGCCCAGCTCAAGAGCGACGTGCAGACTCGTTCGAACGCCGGCCTGGCGCCGGGTGAGCGTGTCGAAGCCGCGATCAGTGTGCCGGCCAACGCGTCCAGTGCGCAGCGCTTCCTGACGCTGGACGCCTTCGCACAGGCCGGCTTCGAGGTGATCGCCCTGCTCAACGAGCCGTCCGCGGCCGGCTTCGAATACGCCCACCGCTACCGTTCGACGATTACCGCCAAGCGCGAGTACGTGCTGATCTACGACCTCGGCGGCGGAACGTTCGACGCGTCGCTGCTGAAGATGACGGGGCGATTGAACGAGGTCGTCGTCAGTGAGGGCATCCAGCGCCTGGGTGGCGACGACTTCGATGAGACGATCTTCAAGCTCGTTCGTAAGGGCGCTCGGCTGCGCAAGCTGGACGCCGACACGCGCGATCTGCTGCTCGAAGAATGCGCGGTCCGCAAGGAAGCCGTCGGGCCCAACACCCGCCGATTCCTGGTGGACCTGTCCGCGGTCGACAAGCCGGCGTATTCCTGCGCAATCGATGACGTCTACGCGGTCTGCGCGCCGCTCATCGAGAAGACGGTTGGCGTTCTCTCCCGCGTGCTGCACGACCCGGACGGCGACGACATCGATTGGTCCGAGGTGGCGGGCATCTATGTGGTCGGAGGCGGCGGGGGCTTCCCGCTCGTCGCCCGAATGCTGCGCACCGTGTACGACGAGAAACGCGTCAAACGTTCACTGCACCCGTTCGCGGCGACCGCGATCGGCCTGGCGGCCTTCCTCGACAAAGAAGCGGGATTTGCTCTGTCCGAACGTCTTTCACGACACTTCGGGGTCTTTCGCGAAGCGCTGGCCGGCGAGGATGTCTGCTTCGATCCGATCGTGCCCAAAGGCGCCCAGTTGCCCGCCGCGGGCCAGCCTCCGTTCATCGTCACCCGGACCTATCGTGCGGCGCACAACATCGGGCACTTCCGCTTCGTGGAGTGCAGTCGGCTGCGCGACGGCCGCCCGGATGGCGACGTGACGCCGTATGACCCGGTCTTTTTCCCATTCGATCCGGATCTGGACGAGGACGGGGACCTACAGCGCCAGCCGGTGCGGCGACGCGACGGCGGCCCGGATGTCGAGGAACGCTACGTCGTCACGCCCGGTGGAGCCGTCGAGGTGACGCTCACGACGCGCCCGGAGCGGCTGACCCGAACATTTCGCTTGGCCCGCCACGACCTGGCCACCGCATGAGCTGAGCGCCGGTCACGGCGCGGCGTCGAGATCGGGCGTCCAGGCCACCCCGTTGATGTGGCTTCCGCCGTCGACGAACAGCGTGTTGCCGGTGAGGTAGCGGCAGCCCTCGCCGGCCAGGAACAGCACCACCGGGGCGATATCGAGGTATGGATCTCCGATCCGGCCCATCGGATTCATCGCGTCGGCGAACGCCGCGACCTCGGGATTGTCGCCGAGCGCGCGCATGAAGGCCGCGCTTTTGGCGGCCGGGCAGATGGCGTTGACCGTCACGCCGAACGGCGCCCATTCCCTGGCGGCAGTCCGGGTCAAGGCGCGCAACGCCTCCTTAGCCGCGTTGTACTCCAGGGTGCCCATGTGCGCGTTGACTCCGTTCAGGCTGCAGACGTTGATCACCCGTCCCCAACCGCGTGCCCGCATATGCGGTAAGGCGGCCCGCATGGCCCAGAAAGGCCCGTAATAGGCGACCGCGATTCCGTCGCTGAGCTGCTGATCGGTCTTGTTCTCCACTCGGCCGATCGAACCACCGCCCCAGGCGTTATTGACCACGATATCAATCGACCCGTATGCCGAAATAGCTTGTGCAACAGCACTTTCGATTTGATCGCGCGCTGCGACATCGACGTGGGCGAACAAGCCGCCGATGGCTTCGGCGACGGCGCGGCCGGTGCTCTCGTCGCGTTCGGCCACCACAACGCTGGCGCCCTCCTCGCCGAATCGGCGCGCGATGGCTTCGCCGATGCCTGCCCCGGCCCCCGTGACCAGCGCCACCTTGCCCGCCAGCTCGCCGGTCATCTGCGCCGCTCCTCAGCATCGCTTCGCTCTGCATCGTCGCCGGCGGTCATCTGCGCCGCTCCTCAGCATCGCTTCGCTCTGCATCGTCGCCGGCAGTCATCTGCGCCGCTCCTCAGCATCGCTTCGCTCTGCATCGTCGCCGGCGGTCACGCGGGCCGCCCATGTACGCCCGCCACCAGCAGGTCCCGCGCCTCGGCTGCTCCGTCCAGCGCTCGGGTGATGCGTTTGACGATCCGCCACCCCGCCGCCGTCCGTCGCAACACGACGTGGTTGGCGCTGGCCCGCCACACCCGGTAACCGCTGCCGTCCTCGTTGTGCCGAACCAGAATCGACTCGCACACCGCCACGGCCTCGTCGCCGGCGACGTCGATGTGCACCGGACCCAGGAAATGGGCGGAACCGCCGCTGATCAGCCCTTGGTGGGCCGGTGATCGCACCATCTCGGCAATATCGGCCCGGCTGCGCATGTGCCAGCCGTCGACGTCGTATTCGCCGTCTTCTGCCCACAGCCCGGCGACCGCATCGGCGTCTCCGGCGTCTGCCAGCGGTCCGTAGGACGCCATCAGGCGAGCGATGGCCAGCTCGTCTTCAGCCCGGCGCAGCCGTTGTTCCAGCACGGCGAGTCGCTCCTCTACCGTCATCTCGCTTCCTCTCCGCGTGCAAAAGCCTCTGCATGGTGCGATGAGCGGCGAGAACGGCCCCAGCCCGGTCAGGGTCGTTGCGCGCGGCCGCAGACGCTTCGTTTCCGCTGACGACATGCACCGGGCCGCGGCCCAACCACTCCAACCCCTCACGTGCCACGTCGGCGGGCTCGGCGACGACGATCCCGGGCGTATCGAAGTTCAAGCCGGCCCGTTCCATCGCCGGTGTCCTGGTGACCCCCATGACCAGCTCCAGCACGTCGACTCCGTGGTCGCGCAGCTCCAACCAGAGTCCTTCGGCGAAAATCCTTGTGAACGCCTTGACGCCGCCGTAGACGGTCTGACGCGCCGATCCCAGGTAGCCGGCGAGCGACCCGAGCAACACGATGCCGCCTCGCCGCCTGGCGCGCATCGCCTGTCCGTAGTGGTGCACCAGCGCTAACGGTGTCGAGAGGTTGAGATCGATGACGTGCCGAAATTCGGCCAGATCGCCGTCGAGGAACTCTTGACTGTGCGTATTTGCGCCCGCCACCAGGATCAACAGGCCCACTTCGAGCCCGGAGGTCGCTGCCGCGATGCGAGTGCAGGCGGCGGGGTCGCTCAGGTCGACCTGCACGGTACGGACCTCGCCACCGTGTCGGCGGCAGCGATCGGCGGTCTGCTGCAACGGGTCAGCCTTGCGGGCAATCAGCACCAGGTTCAAACCCGCTTCGGCGAGAAGCTGCGAAAATTCGGCGCCGACACCCTCCGAGCCCCCGGCGATGAGCGCCCACGGCCCGTACTTCGCAGTATCGATCACCGGGTTGACGAGCGCTTATGTGGTCGTGTGCACGATCAACACGTCGACCTTGGCCCGGCGTGAGACGTTGGCGGGCACCGATCCCAGTAGCCGGCCGGCAATCGTGCTCAGGCCGACGTTGCCGACGACGAGGAGATCGGCGCCGACGTCCTCTGCGAGTCCGACCAGCGCGTCAACCGGGGCGCCGACAATTGAGCGTTCTTCGACGTTCTTGGCGCCGGCGGCGTGGGCCCGCTCCCTGGCCTCGTGCAGGATCGCGTAGATCGGCGCAGCGCCGTGCGTCTTGTAGCTTTCGTCCCTCAGCGCATCGGCGGCGCGAGGATCGTCGGCTTGGGGCAAGTACGCCGACGCTACTATCAGCTTGGCGTTCGCCCCGGCGATGGTGCCTGCCCGGTCCACCGCGCGCAGCGACGAGTCCGAGCCGTCGGTTCCTACCACCACGGTCCGATAGGCGCTCATTTACCCTCCCAGGTGTTGGTTGCTACGCCAACCCAAGACAGTATCCCTTTGCCTGATCCAATGGCCCGATTTGAGACACGCCGACGCGATGGCGATCCGGTCGTACCGAGCGGCCGCGGGGCGCTGCCGGACGGCAATCCCGCCGGCAAGGCCATCGACGAGTAGCTAATACCGCTTAAATCCTTTGACGCGCAGGCTATTTGCCTGAACTAGACATCGACGGGTCAGTTCGTCGGCGTCGGTACCGGTTAGCGGAGCGGATAATGACCAGGCCGGACGGGTAATCAGATTCACCACAGAGCCTTTACAGTGACACACATCATGATCACGCCGATAGTCGACGAGCCCAAGACGGCTGTCGCCGCGAGCTACTCGCCTCCGCAGCGTCGCGGCAGGCTGCTTGACCCGCTTGCGGTCGCGTTGCTGGCCGCAGTTATCGGCGGCGCCGGGGCGAGCCGGCCATCGCTGTGGTTCGACGAGAGCGCGACGATTTCCGCTTCGGCGAGCCGTTCGTTGCCTGACCTGTGGCGGTTGCTCGGCCACATCGACGCCGTGCACGGCCTGTTCTACCTGCTGATGCACGGTTGGTTCGCTGTCTTTCCGCAGACCGAATTCTGGTCCCGGGTCCCCAGCTGCCTGGCGATTGGAGCCGCGGCCGCCGGCACCGTGGTCTTCGCCAAGCAGTTCTCGTCGCGCAGCACCGCGGTCTGCGCGGGGGTCGTTTTCTCGATACTGCCGCGTGTGACCTGGGCCGGCGTCGAGGGCCGCTCCTATGCACTCACGGCGGTCGCCGCAATCTGGCTGACCGTGTTGCTGGTTACCGCGATACGGCGAAACAGGGGGTGGCTGTGGCTGCTCTACGCGGTGGCCCTGCTGCTGTCGATACTGCTCAACGTCTACCTGGTGTTGCTGGTGCCGGTCTACGCCGTGATCGTGCCGGTGATCGGGGGCCGCAAATCCGTCGTGATCCGTTGGGCCGCGGCCTCGGCGGCGGCGGCGGCGACCACGGCGCCGTTCATGGTCTTCGCGCATGGCCAGAGATTTCAGGTCGGCTGGATCTCACGGCTCAGTTGGCACAGCGTGATCGACGTCCTGCAACACCAGTTTTTCGACAACAGCGTCCCGTTCGCGATCCTGACAGGGGTCATTTTGTTGGCCGCGTTCGCATTTCGATCGACCGGCCGATGGGAATGCGATGCCGATACCCGCCGGCTGCTAACGGCTTGCGCGGCATGGCTTGTCGTGCCTCCCACCGTCAGCCTGATCTACTCGGCGCTCACCGAGCCCTTCTACTACCCGCGATATATGTTCTTCACCGCACCTGCGATGGCGGTGGTAATAGCCGTCTGCATCGTCGCGGTTGCCCGTCAACCGCGGTGGATCGCCGCGGTCCTGGTATTGCTCGCCGTGGTGGGTTTTCCGAATTATCTTCTGTCCCAACGGCAGCGCTACGCGAAGGAAGGCTGGGACTACAGCGATCCCGCTGACCTCATCAGCGCCCATGCCGCACCCGGGGATTGCCTGTTGGTCGACAACACGGTGAGTTGGCTACCCGGGCCGATCCGTGCGCTGCTTGCGGCCCGTCCGGCGGCTTTCCGGCCATTGATCGACATCGGGCGTGGTCTGCGCGCATCCGAGCGCGGCACTCTCTGGGACGGCCACGTGGCGGTATGGCTGGTGACAGGTCGGCTGTACAAATGCACCACGCTGTGGACGATTTCCACTCATGACACGACACTGCCGGATCACCAAAGCGGGAATTCGCTGCCGCCGGGGCGGGTGCTAAGACGCGCGCCCGCGTATGTGACGCCGAGCCTGGTTGGGTTTCGCATCGTCGAGCGCTGGCAATTCCACCGCACCCAGGTTATTAAGTCGACCCGCTGAAAGCCGGGTGGCCGCAGCATCGCATCCTGAGGCCCTCGCCGATGCCTCGCGGGTCGACTAGGTTTGACGAATATGCAGATCTGGCTTGCGGGCCCGCTGTTGGGCGGCACTGCGCAGGGCAGCCGACATCTCATCGAGCTTTTCGCCGCGTTCGGGCTCACAGCACTCATCGGCCTGGAACGCACCATCCAGGGCAAGGTCGCGGGACTGCGGACCCAGACCATCGTCGGCACCTCGGCGGCATTGATCATGTTGATCAGTAAATACGGGTTCGGCGACGTTCTGTCGGCGCAGACGATTGAGCTGGACCCGTCCCGGGTTGCCGCCCAAATCGTCTCAGGCATAGGCTTTTTGGGCGCGGGGATCATCATCACTCGACGCGGTGCGGTGCATGGGCTCACCACTGCGGCAGCGGTGTGGGAATCGGCCGCGATCGGCATGGCGGCCGGCGCCGGCCTGCTGTTGCTGGCCATCGCTGTCGTGGCGTTGCACTTCGTCAGCGCACTCGCCTTCAATGAGGTGGAGCGACAGCTCAACGCGCGGCTGCGCGGGTCCGTGCGGCTGCACATCATCTACGAAAGCGGTCGGGGTGTGTTGCGCCAGCTGCTGCAAGTCTGCGGGCAGCGAAAGTGGCAGCTCACCGAACTCGACGCGGACCCGCACGATTACGAACGCGATCAGGTCGGGGTGACGATGACGCTGACGGGGTCCAAGATCATCAACGCGGCACAGGTGCTCGCGAATGTCGACGGCGTGTCCGCGGTGGTTCCGGCCGAGGAAGAGCCGGACTGACGGATGCGTCGCCGACTGCGGGTCAGGGTTGTCCCCTGGTGGCGCGGTAGGAGGCCACCACGCCCACCGCGCCCAGCGCCGCGAACAACGCGAACAGCCAGCGGGCGGCCATGGCCGCACCGCCCTCGACGCTGTTGACCACGACGCCGGCCAGTCCAGCGCCGAACGCTCCGGAGATTAGCTGCACGGTGTTGATCGCCGCGGCAGCGGTTCCAGCTTCGTTCGCGTCGTCGACCGATTGCATCGCCCACGCCGACAGGTGCGGCCAGGCCGCCCCGATGCCCGTCCCGCTGATCATCAGCGCCAGTGCCCACAGCGCCACAAGGCCCGCCGACGCGTGATCGACCTGGGTAGCCGCGCCCAACGCCAGGCCCGCGGCCATGATCAGCGGTGCGGCAGCGACCACGGCGGCAATGACGCGCCTGCTGCTCAGCGATGCACTGACGATCTCGCTGACAGTCCAGCCGACCGCCAGCGCCGCGCCCAAAAAGCCGGCCGCCAACGGATTCAGATGCGCCAGGCGTTGCCCAAAGAACGGCACATACATGTCGGCCATCGCCGCGGCCATCAGCAGCGCCTCCGTCAGATAGATCCACTTCAGTGGACCCGAACCGAATGCGCTGGGAGGCAATACCGCCAGCGACACCCGCCGATCAACCACCACAAACACGGCGACCAGGAGCACGCTGGCCGCCAGCAACCCGGTGGCCGCGACGCTGTTGTGTGGGACCTCCGCGACGCTGACCGCCAGCGCGGCAGCCCCCAACAGCAGCAGCGACCACACCGGTATTTTCAGCACCGGCGCAGCGTCGCTCTGATTGCCGCGGCCGGCCGGGAGCACCAGCGGAACCAGCACCGCCATCGCGGCGGTCAGCATCGCCATCGCGCTGAACGCCCAGCGCCACAGCCCGAACTGGGCAAAAACGCCACCGACTGCCGGGCCGATCACTGTGGCGACGCCCCACATCGCCGATACCAGCGCCGAAGCCCGGGTCCACAGCGCTTGTGGCAGCGCGGAGCTGATCACCGCATAGCCCAGCCCGGCCAACAAGCCGCCGGCCGCCCCCTGCAGGGTGCGGCCCGCTAGCAGCACCTCCATGTTGGGAGCCACCGCGCACACCACGCTGCCGATCCCAAAGGCAGCCAATCCCAACAGATATGACGAGCGCGCCCCGAGTCGCAGCAGGGCCGCATTGACCGTGGTGGCCGCGATCACCGACCCGACCAAGTAAAGGGTTGTCACCCACGCATAGAGCCGCTCACCGCCGATGTCGGCGATGGCGTTCGGCAGCAGGCTGATCGTCAGGAATTCGTTGATCGCATACAGGGCGACCCCGCCGGCGAGCAGCGTGGATGTGCCCACAAACCCCGGACCCAGCAGTGCACGCCAACTACCCGTCATCGCTGTGTTGCTGGATGAGCTCACTTCAGGCCGGCGGCGTCCATTCCGCGCAGTTCTTTCTTCAAGTCGGCGATCTCGTCGCGGAACCGGGCGGCCAGCTCGAACTGCAGATCCCGCGCCGCCGCCATCATCTGCTCGGTGAGGTCTTTGATCAGGTCGGCCAACTCGGCTCGCGGCATGCTTGCGGTGTCGCGACCCTCGAACACACCGGCGCTGACCGCCCGCCCGGGCGCACCCTGGGCGCGACGGCCGCGCGACGCGTTGCGCCCGGATCCGCCGACCTGGACGGCCCCGGCGGCATCAGTATCCGCGGCCTCGCGGTAGACCTGGTCGAGGATGTCGGCGATCTTCTTGCGCAGCGGTTGCGGATCGATGCCGTTGGCCTCGTTGTAGGCGATCTGCTTGGCCCGACGCCGTTCGGTCTCGTCGATGGCCTCTTTCATCGAGTCGGTCATGGTGTCGGCGTACATGTGCACTTCGCCGGACACGTTGCGGGCGGCGCGGCCGATGGTTTGGATCAGGCTGCGCGACGACCGCAGGAAGCCTTCCTTGTCGGCGTCGAGGATCGAGACCAGCGACACCTCCGGCAGGTCCAGCCCCTCCCGCAGCAGGTTGATGCCGACCAGGACGTCGTAGTCGCCGAGCCGTAGCTGGCGCAGCAGCTCGACCCGACGCAACGTATCGACCTCAGAGTGCAGGTAGCGCACCCGGATGCCCATTTCCAGCAGGTAGTCGGTGAGGTCTTCGGCCATCTTTTTGGTCAGCGTCGTCACCAGCACACGCTCGTCGGCGGCGGTGCGTTTGCGGATCTCAGCGATCAGATCGTCGATCTGACCCTTGGTGGGCTTGACGACGACCTGCGGGTCGACCAGGCCGGTGGGCCGAATCACCTGCTCGACGAACTCCCCGCCGGACTGGCTGAGCTCGTAGGGGCCCGGGGTTGCCGACAGGTAGACCGTCTGCCCGATCCGGTTGGCGAACTCTTCCCAGGTCAGCGGTCGGTTGTCGCATGCCGACGGTAACCGGAATCCGTATTCGACGAGGTTGCGCTTGCGCGACATGTCGCCCTCGTACATGCCACCGATCTGCGGCACGGTGACATGCGACTCGTCTATGACCAGCAGGAAATCCTCCGGGAAGTAGTCGAGCAGCGTCGCCGGCGGCGAACCGGGCCCGCGGCCGTCGATGTGCCGCGAGTAGTTCTCGATACCGGAGCAAAACCCGACTTGACGCATCATCTCGATGTCGTAGTTGGTGCGCATCCGCAGCCGTTGCGCCTCCAGCAGCTTGCCCTGGCCTTCCAGCTCGGCAAGCCGCGCGGCGAGTTCTTCCTCGATGGTGGAGATCGCGTGGGCCATCCGCTCGGGACCGGCCACGTAATGGGTGGCCGGGAAGATGCGCAGCGAGTCCACCTTGCGGATCACCTCGCCGGTCAGCGGGTGCAGGTAGTACAGCGCCTCGATCTCGTCGCCGAAGTATTCGATGCGGACGGCCAATTCCTCGTAGGAGGGAATGATCTCGACGGTGTCACCCCGCACCCGAAACGACCCACGAGTGAACGACAGGTCGTTGCGGGTGTACTGCACGTCGACCAGCAGCCGCAGCAGCCCGTCGCGGGGCACCTCGGTGCCCACCTGCAGCTCGACGGAGCGGTCCAGGTAGGACTGCGGAGTGCCCAGGCCGTAGATGCACGACACCGAAGCCACGACAACGACGTCGCGGCGCGACAACAGCGACGACGTCGCGGAATGCCGCAACCGCTCCACATCATCGTTGATCGAGCTGTCCTTTTCGATATAAGTGTCCGTCTGCGCGATGTACGCCTCTGGCTGGTAGTAGTCGTAGTACGAGACGAAGTACTCGACGGCGTTGTGCGGCAACATCTCTCGAAGCTCGTTTGCTAATTGGGCGGCCAGCGTCTTGTTGGGCGCCATCACCAGAGTCGGGCGCTGCAAGCGCTCGATGAGCCACGCGGTAGTCGCCGACTTGCCGGTACCGGTGGCACCCAGCAGCACTATGTCGTGCTCGCCCGCGAGAATTCGCCGCTCCAGCTCGGCGATGGCCGCTGGCTGATCGCCGGCCGGGTCATGCGGGCTGACCACCTCGAAGTGCCCACCGACGCGCACCATGTCCTCGACAGGGCGGTATTCGGAGTGAGCGACAATCGGATGCTCGGTAGCAAAAGCCATATTCACCAGGGTAAGCGCGACCACCGACAAGCGGCGGCTGTTATCCGTGCTGACGGGTCCACACCAGGGTCGCAGGATCGCATTGGATCAGGTACCCGTCGTCCGACTTGGACATCGCGAAGACGGGGACGTTCGGCTCGTCACACGAAGTACCGGTGGAATGCACGCCGGTCGTGGCAGGCGCTTTGTCCCAGGTGTTGGCTTCGCAAACGATCTGCGTATTGGCGGTGGAGTCGTAGGAAAGCTTGTCGACGTCGCTGCATACCCCACCGAGCACCGGCACAGAGGATGCCGTGGCAGGCACCGCCGTGTTCGCCGAAGCCTGCGCGGGATCGGCCACTACGACACCCGGGGGAACGTCACCGACCCGCGTCGCCACGACCGGAATCCGCAGCATCGCCCCTTGTGCGCCACACTCGTTGCTCTGCACGGTCTGAGTCTGCACGCCGCGCAGCGTGCCGTCGGGTTGCGGCGTCAACGACCAAACCACGGTTTCGGACTGCTTCGCTGTCTGCGTTCCGTGTGCCTCGCGGCACTGTGTCTGCAGCTGTCGGGGCGCGCTCTGCCAGTGTCCGTCGACGAAATGCAGGACGCCGGTGTTGCCGGTGCCGGTGGTCTTCGCCGCTTGTTGGTCGACGTTGTCCAGCTTGGTCCCGGTGGCTGCGCACCCAGTCGCCGTGCAGGCGGAAAGGAAGGCCCACCAACTGGTTTGCACGCCGTTGTTGTTGATCACGCCGCTGGATGTCTGCTTTGCGCGGTCGTAGTCCAACCGATAGGCGCCGTCGAGCACCGGTTTAGCGGCGGCCGGAGTTGAACCGGGCAGCACCGCGGATGCCGAGGACGTCGCATTGAAGCGAGCTGGTGACGCAGGGTTCGACTGCGGCTGGTCGTCCCAGGAGAAGAAGGAAACGGCCCAGGTGATGGTCAGCGCGATGACCAGCGTGAGAGCGGTCGCGACGGCGATGCCGGTCTTGAGCGAGAATCCGCGGCCGAGCTTCACCGAGGCCGCGCTGCGCCGCTTGAGAGCGCCACGGCGGGAGACCTTGTCATTGAAGGCGGCTGCGAAATCGCGGCACCGATCGAACCTGTCGGCCGGGTCCTTCGCGAGGGCTTTGAAGAACACGTCATCGAGGCGTGCCAGATCCGGACGATGATCGCTGAGCCTGGGCGGAGCCGCGTGCAGATGTTGGCCGATCACGGCGACCGGGTTGGAATGCCGATACGGCGGCGCACCGGTCAGCAAGTGAAATGCGCTGGCGGCCAGCGCGTACTGGTCGGCCCGCCCGTCGATGTTCGACCCGATCAACTGTTCCGGGGCGGCGTAGGCAACCGTTCCCACCGCGACATTGGTTTCGGTGATTCCGCTGATATCGGCGAGTTGACGAGCAACTCCGAAGTCCGCCAACAGAATCCGTCGTTCATCATTCTCGGGATGGGTCAGCAGGATGTTGGCGGGTTTCACGTCGCGGTGCAGCATCCCTCGCACATGCGCGTAGTCGAGTGCACCCGCGACAGCCGCGATGATCTCGCCGACGTCGCGTTCTGACATGCCGTTGCGGTAACGCTCTTTCGCCAGTCGGGCTGCGTCGGTGCCCTCGACGTAGTCCATCGCGATCCAGAGTTGGCCCTCGAACTCGCCCCGATCGTGCACCGCGACGATATGCGGGTGGAATAGCGTGGCCGCCAGATCCGCTTCCCGATTGAATCGATCACGAAATTCGCCGTCGGCTGTCATTTCCTTCGCAAGGACTTTCAGCGCATCGCGACGCGGTAGGCGCGGGTGCTTGGCGAGATAGACGTCGGCCATCCCGCCGGAGCCCAGCGGGCGCAAGATGGAGTAGCCGGCAAAGGCGGCACGGTTCCCCATCCCGGTGGACGCGACGTTGGCATGACCCTGCTGGCCGCTCGCGGCGTCGCCGCGATCCGGTATCGAGCTGATCAGCGGCACTCGGTGGAGAAGTTCGGTGACCGCCAGATGCGGAAGCGATTGGTAGCCGCGCCGCAGCATGTTGCGAGCACGCTGTTGGGCGCTCACCCGTCGCCGTTCGACATCCCAGCGCTCGGTGGCGTTGTTCGTCTCCTCATCCATTTGCCGTCACCCCCCTCATCTCTCCAAACACTCTGCGCGCGTCACCGCGCGGACCCGGTTGCGCCATGGGCGGCATCGATACGGTCAATGGCCCCGCAAAAAGGTTTGCACGCCAGCCGCTTTCAGACCGTCAACCACCGCAGGCGTGGCGGCCGAAGCCCGGCCGGGCGCAACTCGCGGCAGTCTACTCACTCTTCGCATACTGCCCGCCGATGCGGTTGCCCGGATTGGTGCCGCTTATGAAAGAACTATGAATCACGAGCTCGAAAGCGCGTATCGCCGTCTGGCCTGCTCAAAGCCGGCGCACAGAGCCGACCATCACGAAACATAGCGAAGTCACAGGTGCGTCGCGTGGAAGCTGTCCCGCGTGGCAGCCGATACTGAAGTGGTGAGTCGATCATCCCCGCCCCCGCTGACCATTTGGCACGACGGGTCACAACACACGTTCACGGCAGGCCACGACGTGGTCATCGGACGTGACGCCGATGCCGATATCCGTATCGTCGATCCGCGGATTTCCCGCGCACATCTGATCCTGCGCTTCGAGCAGGGCAAGTGGCTGGCGATCGACAACGGCTCGGTGAACGGGACCTTCGTCAACGGCTACCGCAGGCCGGTGATCGACATCCATGACGGCCAAAGCATCAATATCGGCAATGCCGGCGGACCGCAGCTGAGCTTCGAACTCGCACAGCAGCCCGGACGGGCGGGCCGGTCGCCGGGGGCCGGATCGCCGCGGGACACTGAGCCATCCACCGTCTCGTGGTCGACGCCTCCCCCGCCCGCACAGCCGCGTTCGCACCCACCAGGCCAGGGCGGTGGCTCGCGACGCGGCGGGCCCAGGTCCGCCCCACCGCCTGCGCCGCGACAGCCTCCGGCCCCGTACTCGCGCAACCCGCTACAACAGCCGGCGCTCGACCATCCGACCGACGTCCATGTGTCACGGAGACCGCCGAGTCCGCCGTCCACGGAGATGACGGTGGTCAACACGGGTTCGGCGCCGCCGCCGCAAGTGGTGGCACCCACCGAGATGACCGTCGTCGGTGCGCGGTCGGGCGACGTATCGAATCTTGCGACCAGGTTTGTGAAGTTCCTGTCGCAGCGATCGGCGGCGCCGGCGAAACTGGCCGGCTCGGTCACGATCGGTCGTGCGGGCGACAACGACATCGTGATACCCGACGTGCTGGCTTCCCGCCACCACGCGACGTTGGTTCTCACGCCGCTGGGCACCGAGATCCAGGATCGCAGCATCAATGGGACGTTCGTCAACGGCACCCGGGTCGGTTCCGCGATCTTGAGCGAGGGCGATGTCGTCACCATCGGGAACGTCGACCTGGTCGTCAGCGGCGGAATGTTGGTCCGCCGCAGCGAAACCGAAGCTGCGACACGCACCGGCGGTTTAGAAGTACGCAACGTCGAGTACGTCGTTGACAACGGCAAACAGCTACTCGACAACATCTCGCTGACCGCGCGCCCCGGAACGCTGACCGCCGTGATCGGCGGGTCAGGCGCTGGAAAGAGCACGCTGGCCAGGCTGATCGCCGGCTACACCACGCCGAGCTCCGGCTCGGTCACCTTCGAGGGCCACGACGTCCACGCCGAATACGCGTCGCTGCGCAGCAGGATCGGCATGGTCCCCCAAGACGACGTCGTGCACCGCCAGCTGACGGTGAACCAGGCGCTGGGCTACGCCGCTGAGCTGCGGCTGCCGCCCGACACCACGAAAACCGACCGCGCCAAGGTCGTCGCCCAGGTGCTCAAGGAACTCGACCTGACCAAGCACGCCGACACCCGGGTCGACAAGCTGTCCGGCGGTCAGCGCAAGCGGGCGTCGGTGGCCCTCGAGCTGCTCACCGGACCGTCCTTGTTGATCCTCGACGAGCCGACCTCGGGCCTGGACCCTGCGCTGGACCACCAGGTCATGATGATGCTGCGGCAGTTGGCCGACGCCGGCCGCGTGGTGATCGTGATCACCCATATGTTGTCGTACCTGGACACCTGCGACCAGCTGCTTCTGGTGGCCCCGGGCGGCAAGACGGCCTACTGCGGCCCGCCTGACCAGATCGGCGAGGCGATGGCAACCACCAACTGGGCCAAGATCTTCAGCCAGGTAGGCGCCGATCCGGAGGAAGCCAACCGCCGCTTCCTCGAGCGAGACCAACAGCCGCCGCCCGCAACGACGGACCAGCCCGCCGACCTCGGCAAACCAGTTCATACCAGCCTGCGGCGCCAAATCTCGACGATCGCGCGCCGGCAGGTCCGCCTGGTCGTCGCCGACCGGGCCTACTTCGTCTTTTTGGCAGTGTTGCCCTTCATCCTGGGTGCGCTGTCGCTGACCGTTCCGGGCACGAGCGGATTCCACCTACCCGGGCCGCACGCAGACACACCCGACGAATCCGCACAGATCTTGGCCCTGTTGCTGCCGGCCGCCGCGTTCATGGGCACGGCGCTGACGATTCGCGACCTGGTCGGAGAACGTGCCGTCTTCCAACGCGAACAAGCGGTCGGCCTGTCGACGACGGCCTATCTGCTCGCCAAGACCGCGGTGTTCTGTGGGTTCGCGATCCTGCAATCGGCGATCGTCACCGCGATCGTGGTGATCGGTAAGAGCGCGCCGACCCGAGGAGCCGTGTTGCTCGGCAACGGGACGTTGGAGCTGTTCACGACGGTCGCCGCAACGTGTGTCGCCTCGGCGATCCTCGGCCTGGCCATCTCATCGTTGGTTCGATCCAGCGAGCAGATCATGCCGCTGTTCGTGGTGGCGGTCATGGCTCAGCTTGTGCTGTGCGGCGGGATGGTCCCGGTCACCGGCCGGCTCGGGCTCGACCAGCTGTCCTGGCTGATGCCCGCGCGCTGGGGCTACGCCGCCGCGTCGTCGACGGTCGACGTACGGCACCTGGTGCCGGCTTCGTTGCTCCCCCAAGACCGGTTCTGGCAGCACACGCGGAAAATCTGGCTGTTCGACATGGGCATGCTGGCCGCGCTGGCCGTGTTCTATTCCGGCTTCGTGCGCTGGAAGATCCGGCTCCGCCGCTGATCCCGGTCAGGTGACGTCATCCATCCACCCAAGCACGAGACCTTCGACCTGAACGCCCGCACCAACACCGATCCGAAAGGCATCGTGCGGGCGGTGGATGACTACATCGTGCATCCGTGGGGCCTCTACCTGGGCCGCCCGACGCCCGGCCGTGCACAGTTCCACTACCTCGAGTCATGGTTGCTGCCGTCGCTGGGTCTGCGGGCCACGGTTTTCCATTTCAACCCCGGCCACGAACGCGACCACGACTATTACCTCGACGTCGGCGAATACACGCCCGGTCCGGCCGTGTGGCGTTCCGAGGACCATTACCTCGATCTCGAGGTGCGCACCGGCCGGGGCGCGGACTTAGCCGACGTCGACGAGCTGCTCGACGCGGTTCGGTACGGCCTGCTGGCTCCCGAGGTCGCCGAGCGGGCCGTGCGGCGCGCCGTGCACGCCGTTGAGGGCCTGGCCCGCAACAACTACGACCTCAACACCTGGCTGGCCGGCGAAGGCATGCGGCTCGTATGGCGTTGATTGCCGCGACCTGTTGCAGTGCAACTGATTTAAACGGCAAGCAAGCGCTCAAAGAATTCCCGGTAGTGCATCAGAGCCAGGCGCAGGTCTTCGGTGGAGGCTTCAGCGCCGCGAGACCACTGCTCTTCCAGACGCGACCGCGCTTGGGCGAATCCACTCGTGAGCTGCTCGACCAGATCGGTGACCAGCACGTCCGCCTTCTGGACACAGTCCTTGGGATCATCGACGAAGGCCGCCTGAACGCCGGCCCACCGCGCACGCAGCTCCGCGAGATCGTCGCCGGCAAAAAGCTCTTCGTCGGTTGACGATTCGTGTTTCGCGCTCGGCGCCTCCGGCTCGGGAGCCTCGGGGGGAGGTGCCGCGGTATCGGCACTGGGAGCCGCTGTGTCGGCAGCGGGCGCCGGCTCGAGCGTGGCGGCCGTGGTCTCGTCCTCCATCCGTGGCGCTTCCGAGGTAGGGATCACGGGCTCATCAGGGGACTCGGTCATTGCTTCTTGTTCATGCGCGGTCATGCGCCTGCTCCTTTGCTTCGGTCGTGTCGGTCTTTGTCTTGTCGGTCTTTTCGGTCGGGGTCTCGAGCAACTTCTCGAACAGGGCCCGGTAGTGCACGAACGCCTCCCGCTGCTGCTCGGTGTTGGCGTGCTGCTGCGAGGTGCTGATGTCGTGGGCGGCTCGATAGTTCTCGACTATCTGCGGGTGGTCTACCGAGATGTCCGCGGCCCGCTGCTCGAAATCGTCGACGGGATAACCGCGCTGGCGCATCACCTCGGTCACCAAACGGTCGGCGACACCGACAGCAGTTGCGGGGTTGTCCACGAACCCGGCCTGTACCTCTTGCCAGCGGGCGGTGAAATCCGAGAGTGCCGATGGCGTCAACGGAACGATATCGAGCTTGCCTCGCTTGCGTTCTCGCGTAGTGAGTTCCCGCACGGCGCCCTTCTCGCTTCCGGTCTCGGATACCAGGTGCTCGTACTCACTCCCGTAGTGCTGTTTGAGCCGCTTCGTTCTTATACGAAAACTGACCATGCTTATTGCGACGATCGCCGCGACGACCGCCACGACGACGGCGGCCGCGATCAAGATCCATTCCCAGGTGGGCATCACAGGCTCCTTTTCTGACATATGCGTAATAGCCCGTCCGGCCATGGCGCAAACGTGATTTTGTGATCTGTGGCACAACGTCGGGAGGTTGCGTGGACGCGTCTCCGGCAGTTCAGAAGTAGTGCCGACGGCCGCCGATGGCGCGTCCGGTGCTGCCCAGGATTGCCAGGATTGCGCCTACGACGAGCAACAGGATCCCAAGGGTCCACAGGATAGAGATCTTGAATAGAAATCCCGCGACTAGCAGAACGATGCCCAGAATGATCATGTTTGAGCCTTCCTCAGATGATGGTTGACGGATGTTCGGGTCGGTCGGCCCGAGACCAGTCGACCACCCTTAAGGGGGGTAGCAATACACCCCTAGGGAGGTAATCTGGCCGGCATGCCACAACCACCTCGCGCGCCCATCACGGTCGCGCTCGTCGATGACTACGATGTCGTCGTCAAGGGTGTGGCCAATATGCTGCAGCCGTATCGCGACCGCGTCGTGATCGCGGAACTCGACTCCACCATGTCCGTCAAGGACGCGGTCGACATCGTGCTGTACGACTCATTCGCCCAACCCGAATCCGATCACGAAGAGATCGGTGTCCTGGTGGCCAATCCCCGGGCACGCCGAGTTGTGGTCTACACCTGGAACTTTCACCCCGAACTCGTTCAAAGCGCGCGACGGCACGGGGCCCAGGGGTATCTGTCGAAGACCCTGCCCGCGCGCGAGCTGGTCGCGGCCTTGGAGGCCGTGCACGCCGGTGAAGTGGTCGTCAGCGAGGTAGGAACGCGAGCACGCAGCGCGCCGGGGCAGGACTGGCCCGGCCGCGGTGAAGGGCTCAGTGAACGCGAGGCGGAGATTCTGGCGCTGATCACCCAGGGCATGAGCAACGCAGACGTCGCGCGGCTGACGTACCTGAGCCCAAACACCGTGAAGTCCTACATTCGGACGATCTATCGCAAGCTCGGTGTGAGCAGTCGCACTCAGGCCGTGCTGTGGGGTGTGAACCACGGGTTCACTCCCGACCATCACCGCATCGAGCACTGGCGCGGCGGTCCCTAGAGTTTCCCTCCGCAGAAGCGGGTAACCCTCGGGGACGTCTTTAACCGAATACCGGCGCAAGCGGCGCTCCGGCCGCAGCCCCGAGCCACGCGGTCGGCAGCCGCGGCGACGCCGATGCCCGCCGGAATCCGGTCCGATCGCAACCCGAGTCGGTGCTGTCCGGTCGCACGCTCGACGAGTTGTCGTGACCGATCTCGCTGGTCTGCCCGACTCGGTTCGCGCGGCGCTGCGCGAAGTCGTGGCATTCGAAGGAAGGCGCACCGGCTTCGCCCGGCTGCAGGGCCGTTTGGGCATCACCGACCCCCATGTGGCGCGGGCGTCGCGGATCCGCATCTATTACTACCTCTTCTACCTGCTGCACCTCGACCGGAAGTCCACCACCGATATACCGCTAGCCTGGCGTAAACGCCTGTTGCGCAATGCGATTGAATTCAGCGACCCGCTACGCAACACCCCACATCGCGTCGAAGACGGCATAGCCGCATATCAGGCCGCCTGCCAACACGGTGACGAAGGGGTAATCGCCAAACTGGCTGACTCGAAGTATCACGGCGGCCGCTCGACCAACTGGCTGAAATTCAAGTGCGTCCGCGACCAGGAGTTCGTCATCGGCGGTTACCCCGCCCGAAAGGCAGCCGAATCAAGTTGGGTGCGTTGCTGATCGGCTACCACGAAGGCCGCGACCTTGTCTACACCGGCAAAGTGGGGACCGGCTTCGACGAAGCCACGCTGCGCGGCCTGCACAGCGGCAGTCGGCCATCGAACAGGACGCGCCGCCGTTCACCCGCGGACTGAGGCACGATGCCGGCGCCCGATGGGTGCGCCCGGAGCTGGTCGCCCAGATCGGCTTCACCGAGTGGACACGCGACGGCAAGCTGCGCCACCCCGCTACCAAGGTCCGCGGACCGATAAGGATGCAGGCGACGTCGTAAGGGAGACCCGTTGACGCCAACCGGGATAACGGTTGCCGGCAACGAAGTGCCGGCGCAAAATGCTTCGCGTAATCTCTGCAGTCATGAGCTCCAGCAGGGACAGATGGATCGCAGTCGCCGCTCTGACAGGCGCTGCGGTCGGCTCGCAGCTAACTCCCGTCACCGCACAGGCCGAACTGCACAACATCACCTACATTGTCCGCATCGACGGCATGGCCCCCGGCAGCCAAGCCACCTTTGTGACCAACACCAACCAAACAAACACCGCGCAGTTGAGTTCGATGCCAGGCAACGGATTCGAGGCCTCCGCGGTGCTGGCCGATCCCCACCAAGCCGGGATGCAGGTGTCGATTCGGTGGCCCTCTGCGGCCAAGGTGCACTACGAGATCGACGTTGACGACAATGTGGCTACGCAGGTCGACCAGTTTGTCCAGCCAGCCGCAGGCAGCACCGACCCGATGAATGGCGTCCTGCCCTGCGGGGCACCGCTGCCCGCGACCTGACAATCACGGCTGCCATCCGACAGCGTCGGCCCACTCCCACGCCTTCCGGTAGGCGGTGGAAAACCAGGGCTCCTTGGCCTCGATGTAAGCCGAGATGTCGTCGCTAGCCGACGCAGCTCGCGCCGCGCCTTGCTTGACGGCCAAATACTCGGTGCGCGCCGCGGAATCAGCGGTGAGCCAGTCGACGAACAGCAGCGCGAACTGCTGATTGGGCCAACCCTCGACGCGGACATGAACATTGGTTGGCCGTCCCGGATCTGCGCTGCCATGAATCCGCTTGTGCCACAACGCCGGATCACCGCTGTGGTCGTAGAACTGGACAGTGCTGCGGGCGTCCGGTTTGGGCACATCGCCGGTGATGCGGTCGATCCGGGGGTAACCCGCCGACAGCAGGGAGTCACTGATTTCGTCTGCCGCGGTGATGGATTCAACGGTGACTTGGATATCGATGGCGTCTTTGGCGTCCAGGCCGGCGATCGCGGTCGACCCGACGTGGTCGATACGCTGTGCGCGGGCGCCGCATGCGGTCGCAATGCGCGCAGCAATCCGGCGCGCCTGATCGGGCCAGGTCGGATCTGCAGGTGTCAGCTGGGGCACCGGACGGACGACCTGGTGGGCGATCAGGTTCCGCGCGAACGGGGTGATGCGGTGATTCCACACGTCACCGGCCTGCTCGGCCAGCGATTGCAGGCTGCCCAAGTTCTGCAGCCAGACGTCGGCGACGGCGCGGCGCTGATCATCGCTGGCCTGCGCGGCGATTCGGGCGCGCGCGTCGACCTCGGTCATACCGCGGTGTTCCACCAGTCGACGCATCCGCACTTCAACGTCGGCGTACACGACGACGACCAACGGGAACAACGGCGCCATTCCGGACTCCACCAGCAGCGGAATGTCTTCAACGACAACCGCATCCGCAGGCACCGCCGCGATGATTTCCTCGCGCCGCTTGCCCACCAACGGATGAACGATTCCGTTGAGCGTATTACGCGCGTCGTCGTCTTTGAATGCCTTGGCAGCCAGTGCCGGCCGATCCAGCACCCCGGCGGCGGAAAGGATGTCGTTCCCGAACGCCTCGACCAGCGCGGCCAGCCCTTCGGTGCCCGGTTCGACGACTTCCCTGGCGATGACGTCGGCATCGACGACGACACCACCGCAGTCGGCGAAGGTCGTTGCTACCGCTGACTTACCAGCGCCGATGCCGCCGGTAAGCCCGATCCGAAGCATCGGTAGCTGTTGTCGTCGGGCTAGGCGCTACCGGCGAGCTTCTCCCGCAGGGCGGCGAGTTGCGCGTCGCTGGCCAGCGAGCCGCCGCTCTGCTGTTCTTCGCCCGACGAGCCGTTGGCCTGCGGCCGCTCGGCAGCGGCGGCCTCGGCTGCGGCGAACTTCTCCATCTGGGCGGTGTGCATCTTGTGCCGGCGCTCGGCCTCGGCGTAGCGGGCTTCCCATTCGGTGCGCTGCGCGTCGAAACCCTCGAGCCATTCGTTGGTTTCGGGGTCGAAGCCCTCCGGGAAGATGTAGTTGCCCTGCTCGTCGTAGCTGTCGGCCATGCCGTACTTGGCCGGGTCGAACTCCTCGGTGTAGTCCTCGTTGGCCTGCTTGAGCGACAGCGAAATGCGGCGACGCTCCAGGTCGATGTCGATGACCTTGACCATCGCGTCATCACCCACCGCGACCACCTGGTCCGGCACCTCAACGTGACGCTCGGCGAGCTCGGAGATGTGCACCAGGCCCTCGATACCCTCCTCGACGCGGACGAACGCGCCGAACGGAACCAGCTTGGTGACCTTTCCGGGCACAATCTGGCCAATCGCATGCGTGCGAGCGAAGTGACGCCACGGGTCTTCCTGAGTCGCCTTGAGCGACAGCGAAACCCGCTCGCGGTCCATGTCGACGTCAAGCACCTCGACGGTGACCTCGTCGCCCACCTGCACCACCTCGGAGGGGTGGTCGATGTGCTTCCAGGACAGCTCGGAGACGTGCACCAGACCGTCGACGCCGCCGAGGTCGACGAAGGCGCCAAAGTTGACGATCGACGACACCACACCCTTGCGGATGGCGCCCTTTTGCAGCTGGTTGAGGAACTCGCTGCGCACCTCGGACTGGGTCTGCTCGAGCCAGGCGCGGCGGGACAGCACCACGTTGTTGCGGTTCTTGTCCAGCTCGATGATCTTGGCTTCGATCTCCTTGCCGATGTAGGGCTGCAAATCCCGGACGCGGCGCATCTCGACCAGCGAGGCGGGCAGGAAGCCGCGCAACCCGATGTCGAGGATCAAGCCACCCTTGACGACCTCAATGACGGTGCCCTTGACCGCCTCGTCCTTCTCTTTGAGCTCTTCGATGGTCCCCCAGGCGCGCTCGTACTGAGCGCGCTTCTTGGAGAGGATCAGCCGGCCTTCTTTGTCCTCCTTGGTGAGGACCAGGGCCTCGACCTTGTCGCCGACGGACACCACCTCGTTGGGGTCGACGTCGTGCTTGATGGACAGCTCGCGGGAGGGAATGACCCCTTCGGTCTTATAGCCGATGTCGAGGAGCACCTCGTCCCGGTCCACTTTGACGATCGTGCCTTCGACGATGTCGCCATCGTTGAAGTACTTGATTGTTTTGTCTATTGCGGCGAGAAAGTCCTCGCTCGAGCCTATGTCGTTGACGGCTACTTGCGGCGAGGTGACGGTGGGACTCGGCATATTGTTGGGTTGCTCCGGACAGGTTGGGGTCGTAGGGATAAAGCGGGTTCTGTTCGATCGCCCGGCTCCTCCGCATTGCGCTGCGCTCTGCATCGTCGCCGGACTACTCCCGTCGAGGCTACTCGACTGTGCACACGCTGGCCAAACTCGCCCCATCTGGGCCGAGCGTCAAATCACCCCGAAAAAATCACCGAAATTCTTGCCACGGGTCGGCGCAAGTCGTTGTCGACCGCTAATGGGCGGCGGAGTCCCAGCTGCGGCCATAGCCCACCGAGACCTCCAGCGGCACGTCAAGCGGGTATGCGCCGCCCATTTTCTCGCGCACCAACGACTCAAGCCGCTCCCGCTCACCGTCGGCCACTTCGAACAACAGTTCGTCGTGGACCTGGAGCAACATCCGCGACGCCAGCCCGGTCGTCTTGAGCGCCTTGTCGACCTCGATCATGGCCACCTTGATGATGTCGGCCGCGCTGCCCTGGATCGGCGCGTTGAGCGCTGCCCGCTCGGCGGCCTCGCGCACTTGGCGATTGCTGCTGTCCAGCTCGGGCAGATAGCGGCGGCGACCCAGCACCGTTGAGGTGTAGCCGTCCTTGCGGGCCTGTTCGACGACGTCCATCAGGTAGTCGCGCACCCCGCCGAACCTGGCGAAGTACTGATCCATCTGGACTTTGGCGTCTTCGGTGGAAATCTTCAGCTGCTGCGCCAGGCCGTAAGCGCTCAACCCGTAGGCCAAGCCATACGACATCGCCTTGACCCGGCGCCGCAGCTCACCGGTCACCTCGTCGATCGGCACTCCGAACGCGCGGGAGGCGACGAACGAGTGCAGGTCCTCCCCTGTGTTGAACGCCTCGATCAGCCCTTCATCACCGGACAGATGCGCCATGATGCGCATCTCGATCTGGCTGTAGTCGGCCGTCATCAACTCCGCATAGCCGTCACCGACTCCGTTACCGACAACGAAAGCGTCGCGGATCTGACGACCTGCGTCGGTGCGGATCGGAATGTTTTGCAGATTGGGCTCGGTGGAGGACAGCCTGCCGGTCGCCGCAATGGTCTGGTTGAACGTCGTGTGGATGCGGCCGTCGCCGGCCACCGAGTTCAGCAACCCGTCGACGGTGACTTTCAGCCGGGTCACGTCGCGATGCGCGAGCAGATGCTGAAGGAACGGATGCCCGGTCTTGTCGAACAACGACTGCAGCGCATCCGCGTCGGTGGTGTATCCGGTCTTCGTCCGCTTGGTTTTCGGCATCTCCAGCTCGTCGAACAGCACCACCTGCAACTGTTTTGGCGAGCCGAGGTTTATCTGCTTGCCGATCACCGCGTACGCCGCCTCCGCGGCGTCCCGGATCTGGTCGCCGAATTGGCTTTGCAGGGTGGTCAATTGGTCGAGGTCGACGGCGATACCCGCAGCCTCCATACCCGCCAACACCCGTTGCACCGGTAGCTCCATCTCGGCCAGCAGTGAGGTGGAGTCGATGCGGGCCAATTCGGCGTCCAGCGCGTCAGCCAGGTCCACCACCGCGCGAGCACGCAGGACTGCGGTTTGCACGGCTTGGTCATCGACCCCGTCGGTGTCATCCAGCAGTGAAAGTTGCTGCTGCTCAGATGTTTCCGCCCGTAGCTCGCGACGCAAGTAGCGCAGTGACAGATCGTCCAGGGTGAAGCTGCGCTGCCCGGGGCGGACCAGGTAGGCGGCCAGCGCGGTATCGGAGCTGACCCCGTCCAGCGTCCAGCCGCGCCCGGCGAGGTCGTGGATCGCTAACTTGGCTTCGTGCAGGGCTTTCGGCTTCTCCGGGTCGGCGAGCCACGCCGCCAACACGGAGTCGTCGTCGGGTGTCAGGGTCGTGGTGTCGATGTACCCGCCATCGCCGTCGGCGGCGGCGATGGCCAGCGCGGTCGCGTCGCCGTCATAGGGCAGATGCGTCCCCACCACAGCCAGCCCCGATCGGCGGCCGTCGGCGACGTGCTCGGCCAACCACTGCCCGACCGTGCCGGGTTCCAGCGCTCCCCCGCGCACGTCGAATCCCTCGTCGACCTCGGGTTCGACGGCAGCCAGCGTGTCGAACAGCCGGTCCCGCAGCACCCGGAATTCCAGCTGGTCGAACAGCTGGTGAATCTGTTCGCGGTCCCAGGGCTGCATCCGCAGCGTGTCCGGCGTCTGCGCCAGCGGCACGTCGCGGACCAGGTCGGTGAGTTCTCGGTTGAGTATCACGCTGGCCAGGTGCGCGCGCAGGGCGTCACCCACCTTGCCGCGCACCGAGTCGGCGTTGTCGACCAACGCCTGCAGCGAACCGTATTCGCTGATCCATTTCGACGCCGTCTTCTCGCCCACGCCCGGGATGCCGGGCAGGTTGTCACTCGGGTCGCCGCGCAGCGCGGCGAAGTCGGGGTATTGCTCGGGGGTCAGCCCGTACTTCTCGACCACCGCCACCGGGGTGAAGCGGGTCAGCTCGCTGACGCCTTTACGGGGATAGAGCACCGTCACGTCGTCGGAAACGAGCTGCAAAGAATCGCGGTCCCCGGTGACCACCAGCACCCGGTAGCCTTCCTTTTCCGCCTGGGTCGCCAACGTCGCGATCAAGTCATCGGCTTCGAAGCCCGGCTCGGCGAGCACCGTAATGCCCAGCGCCACAAGGACTTCCTTGGTGACGTCGATCTGGCCGTGGAACTCATCCGGGGTGGACGACCGGTTGGCCTTGTACTCCGGGTAGCGCTCGGAGCGAAAGGTCTGCCTCGACACGTCGAACGCCGCGGCCACATGCGTGGGCGATTCGTCGCGCAACAGGTTGATCAGCATGGCGGTGAACCCGTACACCGCGTTGGTGGTCAGCCCGCCCTGTGTCTTGAAATTCTCGGCGGGCAGCGCGTAAAACGCTCGAAACGCCAGCGAATTGCCGTCCAGCAGCATCAACGTCGGCTTGTCGTCAGCGGCCTGGCCGGCTTCCGTCTTCTTGCTTGCGGTCCTCGCTGGGCTCACCGCCCTAACTCTAGGCACTGGGTCCGACGCCGAGTAGCGGCTGCGCCCGTCGCCGGAAAACTGCAACACGTTTCAGTTTCGTCGAGGTTCTCGGTACGCTGGCCCAATGCCAGCAGCTACCCGTCAAGAACCCGCGATCGACGGCTGGTTCGCCGCCGACGACTCCGGTGTGCCACATCTGGTCGGCGCAAAATGTCCGCAATGCGGCACCTATGTCTTCCCGCCGCGGGCCAGTAACTGCCCCAACCCCGGCTGCGACGGTGACGAGCTCGAACAAGTGCCGCTGTCGCGGCGCGGCAGGCTGTGGAGTTACACCGAAAACCGGTATGCGCCGCCACCGCCCTACCCTTCCCCTGATCCGTTCGAGCCGTTCGCCGTCGCCGCGGTGGAGTTGGCCGACGAGGGTCTGATCGTGCTGGGCAAGGTAGTAGACGGCACCGTGGCCGCCGACCTGAAAGTCGGCCTGGAGATGGAGCTGACCACCATGCCGCTGTTCGTTGACGACGACGGCGTAGAACGCATCGTCTACGCGTGGAGGATCGCGCGCGCCGACGACGATATACAAAGCAGCGATGAGGTGGGGGCACCTCCCGCTTGCGGGGGAGAGCGGCGCTCATGAGCCCCGAACCGGTTTACATCCTCGGCGCCGGGATGCACCCCTGGGGCAAGTGGGGCAACGACTTCACCGAGTACGGGGTGGCCGCGGCCCGTTCCGCGCTGGCCGAAGCCGGCCTGGACTGGCGGCAGGTTCAGTTGGTGGCCGGCGCGGACACCATCCGCAACGGCTACCCGGGTTTCGTCGCCGGGGCGACGTTCGCGCAGAAGCTGGGCTGGAACGGAGTGCCGGTCAGCTCCAGCTATGCGGCGTGCGCCAGCGGCTCGCAGGCCCTGCAGAGCGCCCGCGCACAAATCCTGGCCGGCTTCTGCGACGTTGCGCTGGTGATCGGCGCCGACACCACGCCGAAAGGGTTTTTCGCTCCGGTCGGTGGCGAGCGGAAGAACGACCCGGACTGGCAGCGGTTTCATCTGATCGGCGCCACCAATCCGGTGTACTTCGCGCTGCTGGCGCGCCGGCGGATGGACCTCTACGGCGCCACCCTCGAGGATTTCGCCCAGGTGAAGGTCAAGAACGCGCGCCACGGCCTGCAGAACCCCAACGCCCGGTTCCGCAAAGAGACGTCCGTCGAAGACGTGCTGGCCAGCCCGGTGGTGGCCGACCCGCTGCGGCTGTTGGACATCTGCGCTACCTCGGACGGCGCCGCGGCGCTGATCGTGGCCAGTGCCAAGTTCGCTCGAGAACACCTCGGCTCGCTGAACGGCGTGCCTGCGGTGCGCGCGGTCAGCGCGGTCACCCCGCGCTACCCTCAGCATCTGCCCGAATTACCGGATATTGCAACGGATTCCACTGCGGTGGTGGCCGCGCCGGATCGGGTGTTCAAGGACCAGATCATCGACGCTGCGTACGCCGAGGCCGGCATCGGGCCAGAAGACCTGAGCCTGGCTGAGGTTTATGACCTGTCAACTGCGTTGGAGCTGGATTGGTATGAGCACTTGGGGCTTTGCCCCAAGGGTGACGCCGAGGCGCTGCTGCGCAGCGGCGCCACTGCCATCGGCGGCAAGATTCCGGTCAACCCGTCGGGCGGGCTCGCCTGCTTCGGGGAAGCGATTCCCGCGCAGGCGATCGCACAGGTCTGCGAGCTCAGCTGGCAGCTGCGCGGCCAGGCCACCGGCCGTCAGGTCGAGGGCGCGAAGGCCGGTATCACCGCGAATCAGGGCCTGTTCGGCCACGGTTCGTCGGTGATCGTGGCCCGGTAGCCGTCTTCATCGTCACTCCAGCGTGGCGCTCGGCGCTGACAGCCACACCAGCGTGACGCTCGGCGCGGCGCCAGCTAGCCGCGGCTAGCCCGACGGCGCCGTCTCGTCGGGAGTGTCGAGGGTTTCCAGAACGACTTCGGCGACGTGCTTCATCGTGGTCCGCCGGTCCATCGCGGCGCGCTGGATCCATTTGAACGCTTGCGGCTCGGTCATGCCCTGGTTGGCCTGTAACAGGCCTTTTGCTCGTTCGACGAGCTTGCGGGTCTCCAGCCGATCAGACAGCGTCGCGACTTCGCGCTCCAGCGCCCTGACCTCGCTGAACCGGCTCAGCGCCAATTCAATCGCCGGAATCAGGTCAGAGATGGTGAACGGTTTCACCAGGTAGGCCATCGCCCCCGCATCCCGCGCCCGTTCGACAAGGTCGCGCTGACTGAACGCGGTCAGCACCACAATCGGTGCGATGCGTTTGCGGGCGATCTCCGACGCGGCGTCGATGCCGTCGCGGCGCGGCATCTTGACGTCCATGATCACCAGGTCGGGGGTGAGCTGCTCGGCCAGCTCGACGGCTTCCTGGCCGTCGCCGGCCTCGCCGACGATTTCATAGCCCTCTTCGCGGAGCATTTCGGCCAAGTCGAGCCGGATGAGAGCCTCATCCTCGGCGATCAGCACCCGGTGCGAGGCTTGGGTATCGACGTCGGTCGTGGAGCCGGTCATGACGCCATTCTCTCGTGGCCCGCCGTAATCCTCGACCGCGGGGTTGTGACGTCGGTGTGACGATCGCCATCCTCTATGGTGGTAGGCCGTGGTTACGAGCCCTCGTATCCCAACTGGCAGAGGAAACGGATTCAAAACCCGTCCAGTGTGAGTTCGAATCTCACCGAGGGCACCACATTTACCAGCGTAAACAGGTTTACGACGACGTTCTGACGGGCAAGAAATACCGCAGTCGTACCGCAGTTCATTTCTTTTTTGTCGCCTCCCTGGCTGCATCGTCCAGGGCTTTTGCCACTTTCGTCAGGTCGTCCGAGAACAAATGCCCGTATGTGTCCAGG
Organism: uncultured Actinomycetota bacterium; assembly: GCA_963751315.1. Taxonomy (GTDB): domain Bacteria; phylum Actinomycetota; class Actinomycetes; order Mycobacteriales; family Mycobacteriaceae; genus Mycobacterium. The sequence continues at coordinate 127,382 of CAVVUH010000002.1, forward strand.
GTCATCGTGGCCGTGTCGTGCCCGAGGAGCCTTTGGACGGCGAGAACGTTCGCACCTGCGGCGATTGCCAAAGAGGCGCAAGTGTGGCGCAGCTCATGCGGAACGAGGTCGGGTACGCCGATGTCTTTGGCTGCCGGGTCGAATTGCTTGCGGTATTCGAAGCTCGTCAGGTATCCGCCGTCCCGGCCGGGGAATACGAGCCGCTCGGGGTTGGCCTCCACTAACCTGGATCGGTCCCGCGACCCGTCGACCCGTTGTCCCCACGCCTCCTCCTTGAGTGGCCCCCAGAGGATTGCGGGCACTGGTACCCAGCGGGTGCGGTGCGTCTTCGTGGTGTCCTCGACGTAGCCTCGGCCGTCAACTTTGGTGACCGAGGCCCTGACGGTGATGATGCCGTCCCCGACATCTCTCGCACGTAGGGCTATTGCCTCACCGAATCGCAGCCCGCAATATCCCATGACGAGGGTGAGGGTCCAGAAGTCAGCTGCTGTCTCGTCCGAGGCCGTGCCCATGACGTACTCGGCAAGCTGGAGTAACTGCTGGTGGGTTAGGTAGCGATGATCTGAAGCCGTCTTGCGCGGCAGTTCGATGCCGTTCGCAACGTTCTTCGCCAACCTGTCGGTGCGGATCGCGTACTTCAAGACTGCGGACATGCATTGATGCGTCTGGATCACCCGCGAGGGCGACAATCCTTTGCCCTCGGTTCGAACTGATCCATCGACGGATAGGCCGCTAATCCAGCGCTGAACGTCGGCGTGCGTGATGTCCTTGAGCTTCGTGTCACGCCATCGCGGCAAGATCAGGTTGTCGAGCAGCGACACGTACCCAGCCACGGTCTTTGGTTTTCTGCCGCCCTTCCCGTCCAGCCACTCCTGGGCGACGACGCCGAAGGTTGCCGTAGACCTGCCAGGGCTGACGTACTCGCCTCTGACAACATCTGCGGTCACCTTGTCGAGGTGTGACTGGGCAGCATCCTTGAGCCGGAACACTTTTGAGTGCTCCTGTCCGGTGTCGTCTACCCAGCGGACGCGCCAGCGGGCCACCTTGCCGTGGACGGCGGATTGTTCCTTGCGGATGGCCCCATCTGGGCCTTTGACCTTCTTGTGCCAACGGTCGTCGATGCCGGCGCGGGGATTCCGGGTGATTGCCATACCGCAGTGTACCGCAAAAACCCGTTCAATCATTGTCACCCCACTGTGGTGCAGTTAATGAGTCCGAATGATTCGACTGTGGAGATAACAACAGGTGACTGATCAGCAAGTGAGGGTGAAAATCGAACGTGCGTCGGAGATTACCGGCGTCCCGGTAGGTACGTTACGGTTCTGGCGGGCAACCAATCAAGGCCCCCGTAGCTACGTTGTGGGCCGGCGTCTGTGGTTCGATTTGGTTGATCTAAGCGAGTGGCTGGACGCCCAGAAGGCCCTGTCGGTGCGCGGGGGTGCGGCATGAGCGACGACCGAACGCCCGAGGAGCAGCTAGCGGAAGTGGCGCTTGCGGCGCTCTCTGAGGGGCTGTACGCATTCGAGCACGAGAACCAGCTCCAGGCGCAGCAGCTCCGGGAGCAATCGGATCTGCTGGGGAAATGGGCTATGACGCATAACGACCCGGACGGGCGGATGCTCCAGAGTGTCGCGATGGCCCTGCGCCTGCTTAGCAACGGCGCGATTACCGGCATTGTGCGCCGTATCGCGGCAACACTGCAGGGCGCATGAGGCCCCGTCAGCAAACAATGCGGCCGGAAAAACACACAACTCCCCAGGTCACTGACCGGCGCATTCACCACAAATGCGCTAATTCGGGGGGTGGCTTGGTAACATGGTAGATAGAGTGGAAGAAATGACTCGGCCGGTCACTTTGGCCGGTCGGGTCCGGCGCCCCGTCCAAGGGGCGCGTGGCTACGAAATCAGCTCCGACGGCACGCTGCGTAAACACCGAAAAATCGTCCACCCAGTTCTGCACCAAACCTCACGACGCGCACACCAAACAGAAGCCTGGACAAGGGAGATGTTCGCGGCGTGGGCAGAGGATGCAACCGGCGACTGGATACCACTGGACAGCGGTTGCGGCTGGGATTACGACGTGGAGTACGAAGAGTATCTGACTGTCGACCTCGGCCAGCGGTACCCCGGTCTCCCTCTGCTCACTGCCTCCGGCCGCAAAGACGACACCGTTTACATGCTGGACGAGATTGTGTGTCTGACATTCCATGGCAGGCCACCGCGGCTAGACATCGCGGACGTGCTGCACCTCGACTACAACCAAACAAACTGTGCGGCAAGCAATCTGGAGTGGGTGGTGGACCGGGATGCCCTCGCATACTGGGACGAACGGTACTACGAGAAACTGTTGAAGCCCGATCACTGCGAGAAGCCCCCGCCGCGCACCAAACCCGACAAACCGCAAGCCCGGGACACCAAACTCCTCCCAGGCCCCACGAACGAACTGCCCGCTAGGCAGCCCTTGAAATACCACGACGACCTCGACGAACTCGACGGGAGCAACAATTGACTATCCAACTCCGGGCTATCGACCTTTCCAGCGGACGCCGACCTGGCATCGTGCGTGTACGGCTTACCACCGACACCGGACGCCGGCTCGCGTTCAACCTTGCCAGCCATGACGCCGCCGAACTCGGGGCCTCTCTGTCTGAGCATGCCGGGAACGTATGACCCCCGAGCTGAACGAGGCGATAGTTTCCGACGCTGGCAGGCCGCCCATCGTCATCCAGCGCAAGGAGAACGGTGCCTACTGGATCCATGCACCGCGGACCATCGTCGCCCTCGACGCAGATGAAGCCCAGAAGCTGGCGGCGTTCATAACCGGGCGCCCGTACATCCAGCGGCATCCCGTCGCCACGCCTGCAAAGGCCCGACTTGAGCAGGTGGATGACTAACCGGCCTGCTTGAATCCGGGGCTTGAGCCGTAGAGCCACGAATCCGGCCGGGCCGGTGTCTTATTGCTCACACCCTGAAATCAACCCACATAGCTACAGCGTTGCAGCTGGTCATGAAGGCAACAACAGTGTCGCAGTTAGTTGATGAGCTGAGCAGGTTTACGGATGCAGAGCAATGGCTCATTGTCGCATTCGTCACGTTGTGGGTCGTCATGTTCACTTTCTGGGTCGGCTTCGCGGTCGTCCTCGTGACGCGTACCGTCCTCAGTGCTGCGCGCTTCGATACGCGAAAGATACGCGGACTTGCTGGACGCGCAGACAGTGCGAGGGCTGCTGCGGGACAGTTGTCTCACGGGACAGTTGTGCTGCGCGCCGATTGATCGCCATCGACCCGGTGACCATCGAAAACACTGCCATTGCGCTAAGCAGCGATGAGGCTGCCAGCTTGGCGGCGTTCATCACTGGCAAGCCGTACATCGTGCGGCATCCCGTCACGACGCTGGCCAAGGCCCGGCATCAGCAGGTGGATGACTAGCCGGCGCGTGGGCTGGGGTCCGTGGGTGGAAGTGACGTCAGGAGACCCCCGGACCGGGTGCACTTCACCACCGACGCCGACGTAGTAGAGACCACCGAGGATGCGGACAACGACGAGTCGCCACAGGCCAACGTCGTGGAGTTGCGACGACGCAGACGACCACGCCCACCAAGCGCGTGAGCTGGCCAAGAAACACAGTGTAAACATTGTGGAAACATTGATGTAAGCACATACTGATAAGGCGCCCCAAAAGCCACAGAATTCACGAATTTCTAAACGTTCTCCGGCGGAAGGCTCGGAGCATCCTCAATGAGGAGGAGTGATGAGGAAATTCACGCAGCGGGTGCTGATTTCGGCCGCGGCTGAGATGGCAATCATTGGAGCTGTCGGAGGTTTCGACCTGCTTGGGGAAGCCCAAGCCGACCCAACCCCGTGCGTCAATGCGACGGTGTCATGCCAGCCGCAGCAGATGAACGCTCCGCAACCCCGAACGGTGCTCATTTGCCAGCCAACCGGGCCGAAGGGCGGGGCTTCTTGCCGCCAGTATCCGCGACACGCTGCCTGACCGGCGCTGATCCCCAGCCTGCTTAACCCGTAACGATGAGCTTGCCCACCACAACAGGAGTGGTGAGCACGCCCCACCTCGACATGCCAGCATGACCAACAATGCACATCCGAAGAGAGTGCGAAACGTACTGATTACCATCGACCGGTGCCCATCGCATAACTATGCATAGAGGTGGGGTCTATGCAAATCGCTGGATCGACCCTCCGCTGCGACCGCCCAGGGCTTGTCCTGTTCAAAGCGAGTTTTGGAAAATAATGGCCCTGTGACCTGCGGGGATACTGCCTGACCTGCGGAGATAGTGTCTGACCTGCGTAAATACGGCCGGCTGATCGGGAAGGCCTGTTGCATAATTATACTTGTTGACTCGAAGAAGTGAAGGATACACAACATGGATGCTGAGGCATTCGTTGCCCTGGTGGAGGCCCAGATCGCGGACGGCAAGACTACGGCGGCGGCTGTGAGGGCCGCGATGGAAGTCAAGGCTGAGGAAGTCAAGGACTACTGGCAGTCGATCGCCCCGAAGTGGGGGGACCTTCCCACCCGGGGTGCTACGACGCCCACGGAGGACGGTAGCGGGAAGATCGTTGACGCTTACGAAGGCGAGTACGCGAATTCAATCCATGTGGAGTCGAAGCGCGGGGGGGTGCGCGTTGGCAGTGCCACGAAGATTGCGGTTTTCGCCGAGTACGGCACCGAACATATTCCCGAGTATGCGTGCGCGCAGAAAACGGTCGAGCATTTCAACGGTGAGGTGACCGAGCGGACCACTAACGCTAAGGGCCAGGTGAGCCGTCCTACTCCGGTCGGCACCGTGTAGCTGGTAATGCACACCCTTGAGTTCTGGGCGCTGCTCCAGCGGCATTCGGCCGGCGATGAGGGCGCGAAGGGGGAAATCCTCGCGGCAATCGCCGCGGATCCGGGGATTGTCGGGCGGACGTGGGAGCCGGAGCAAGACGGCTGGGAGGACGTTCCCCTCAGTGCTTGGATTTGGTGCTTCAAAGAGGCTGGCTACCTCCACAACGAGGGGCCCGCGGAGCCCCCGGAGGGGCCGACGCTGCTTTATCGCGGCTGCATGCAGACGCGCCGCTTTGGTATGTCCTGGACATCGGACTACTCGCTGGCATTTGGGTTCGCCGAGGAGGGCGGCGGCTATAAACCGCACATCGGCAACGTCTACGCCCATTGGGCGTGGGGCGTGGAATTACTTGCCCGCAGGCACCGCGTCGAGTGGCGGCGCCTTACCCCCCAAGCTGCGCAGGGTACTTTGCCGAAGGCCGGAGGGTTTTACCTCTCGGATTACGACGAGTGGATAATCGATCCGTGCTATCTGAGTGACGACAATGTGCGGCCGGTCGCGGTGAACCCCGTGAACTATTCCGACATGTATGTCCGGTATCTAACGAATGGGCGCCCGACCAACTGGGGCGTTAAATCGCCCTGAGCGTCCCTGTGGCGCGACAAAACAATTCTCCGCACCCCTTACCAACCCGGGCGCTAAACGTGTCTGAGATTTGATTACGGAGGCAAAATTGAGTGACCCGATAGCACGCGCCCATATTCTCGGGACAACCGTGTGGGATTTTATCGCCGACACCCAGGCCGGTAACGCCGAGGCATACGCGGCGGAGTCGCTGCGCGGCGCCGCAAACGGACTTCTGTTTGACGAGGACGCCCGCAAGAGTGACGCGCCCATTGTGAAGGAGGGCAACAGACTCGCCCATGCGGTCCTTGCTTTCCTTCATGCAGATTACACACCGGCTGCATTTAGGCGGCTGGAGCGTGCCTCGCGGAACTGGGAGGAGTTTCGCATCAGCTAATGAGCGACCTGCTTCTACGGGATCGCGACGGCAAACGAATACAGCACGCCTGCCCGGTTTGCCGGCGTTTCATAACGATGGACCTCCTCAACAGGTTTGTGGAGCATGACAGCAATAATCGCCGCTGTGAGGGCAGCGGGCGCTCTATACCTGATTGCAAGGAGAACCGCGGAAAATATCGCGGCAACTAACAGACTTCAGCTGGTGCCAATGTCACCACCTGTCGGCTGGCGTCTCCCGCCTAATGCCGCTTATCTAGGCCGCTCCGCAAGGACCCGCTGACGATAACCCGCTGAAGGCCCCAGGCGACAGCCAAAAATTGCGCCGCATAGGCCCCCCAGGAATGCATGCCTGTGCCTGTCATGCGGTGCGACCGGGCGCTCGTAACGGACCCGCCTCAGTGTTGAGGCCCCGCCGCTGCGTCCCCCCGGGTTAGTCCGAATTCAACTAACCAAAATTTGAAAAGTGAAAATGAATGATATCTCTCTCCGAGAGAAAGTCCTTCGTGAGCGTGGCGAAAACCTTAAAGCCCGCATCAAAGGACTCAAAAAGAACGACCTCGCGGCCTGGGACCAAGAGTTCCAGCGCTTCGACGCTGACTGGAAAGACTTTCAGCGTGACAAAGAAGTCGCGGAAGCGGGTCGCAAAATGAGCGACCGCATGCAAGGGTCCGGTGGCGACCAGGTAACTAAAACCGCAAGGATAGATGGCCTCCCCGCGGGCGCTTTGAGTAACATCCGGCCCGGTGGTCAAATCATCAAGACCACTGGCGGGATGCTTCAGCCTCTTGAGTTCGATGAGCACGCCATTTCGGTGCTGTCTAAGGGCTTCGAGACGAAGACCCCGGCGACCACGATGGTGACCACCAAGACGGGTTTCAACACCGTTGAGACTGGTTACTCGCAGACAACTCCATCTCTGCTGCCGGCACAGCTGGCACCTGGTGTCGTTGAGCGCGTCCATGAGGATAGGGTCCTTGACCACATTCCTTGCATCAGCACCGAGTCGCTCAACTACGAGTTTATTAAAGACTCGACGTCGTCCGACACGGTTACCGGTACTACCGCTGAGGGTGCTACCGCACCGGACGTGACTCTCAGTTATGAGTCGGTCCTGGTGACGATGGTTGCGATTAAAGCCACCTTCGGTTTGTCTGCTGAGGTTCTGTCCGACTGGTCGACCATTCTGGGTTACACCCAGGCTGAGGTTATGCGCCAGATCATTGATACCGAGAATGCGCAGATCCTTACCTCGACCGGTACGAGCGGCAATATGAATGGCCTGATCAATCAAGCTGGTAATACTGTTGCTGTGCCGACGACGCTGGTGTCTGGCGTGACCGCGCTCGATTACATCCTTGAGGGTATTAACACCCTTCGGACTGTGCCTAACGTCCTGGCGAATTGTGACCAAATCTGGATGCATCCTGACGCCTGGTATTCGCTGGTCGGTCTGAAGGATGGCCTTAACAGGTACATGATTACTCCGGACCCGACAAGGGACGCCCCCAAGCAACTGTTTGGCATTCCTGTATACACCACTACCGCTTTGAACAACGCCGGTACGGCTTTGGGCACGGCGGTTCTGTTGGACTCCAAGAAATTCGGGTTCGGCATTATCCGGCAGGGTATCCAGTTGACCCAGGGCTGGAATGATCTGGACTTCTCGCAGTTCATCCAACGCTATGCGTTGTGGTGGCGCGGGCAGCTCGCGGTCGTTAGGCCTGGCGCGGTGCTTGCCGTTACTGGTTTGCCGACTTCGCCGTACACTCCGGCCACGTCCTAGTGTTTACGCCTAATGGGGCTCCCCTGTGGAGCGAACGCCGGGATTTCAACCCGTTGTTTAAGCCTATGGGGCGTGAGATTCCGGATGATGAGCTGGTGATTGTTCGGCCTGTTCCCGAGCGGGAGCGGGGCCGGCGTCCTGTGCCGGGTGTTGATTACCCGTTAGCCACTGAGGTCTAACTAAAACTTCCCCGGCTCCCTCATCACCGGGGAACCGCCGCGCTTTGTTTCTAACCTTTCTGGGCGCGGCAAAACGCCGGAACACCGTGGTTTTGCTTCATTCGGCATATCCTTTCCACGCTGATCCGGCATTGGTGCAACGAAGGTCTAACTGAGCCTTTTCTCACGTTGCACTTGGACCGGGGGCGAGCCCTTTACCGAAGCGACCGCCCCCGGTCCACCCAAACTTTCTAAAGTCTTGCCGCTGCGCCCCGGGTTAGCTCCCCGGGTGCTGCGCGGCAACCGGCGCGGGTTTCCCTCCTCCTGTCCCGCGCCCGGGGGCCGGGTGGTTTTTCACATGTGTTTCCCACCCGGCCCCCGCCCCCTAGGTCTCCCACAAATCCTCAGCGTCGAGAAGTGGGAATGTCGGCCACCGGCGGTTCTCATACGTTGGGTGGCCAAACGCCGGGGGCCGGGTTTTGTTTTCGGAGTGAACGCCGGCCCGGTCCCTGGCACCTAACGGGGACGGGGCTCTTAGAGCCCAGCGGCGGTTACGCCATACTCCGCCTGCGATGGGGTGAACTTTTCTTCTTCGATCAGTTGGTTCAACAGTCCGTCATGCGAGAAGGCGGTGTAGTTGAGGTAGTTCTTTGCTTTCTTTTCCGCCTGCTTATTCCAGTCGACGTTGAGGCTGTCGACGGCGTATGTTGCGTCGTCCGTTGAGAATTGCTCCTCATTCACCAGTTGTGTGATGAGCCCCTGACGGGAGAACGCGGTGTAGTTCAGGTAGTCCTGTGCCTTACGGACGGCGTTCTGTTGACTCGCCGGACTGAGCGGGAAATGAGTCGAGGCCTGCGCCCCGGCCGCGGCGGCACCGCTGATCGCTATGAGAGCGGCGGTGGCCAGGGCGATGAGATGCGTCTTCTTCACAATTCGGGGATGTTAGCGCCTTGCTGGTATCAGCCCGACCGATTTTTCCGCAAACTCACAGCGAGACGTCTAGTAATTACCTTTGTGCCGAGAGCGTTTCAGTCCCCGAGCAGTGAGGCCCGTAACACCGCCATAAGCTACGGTTTGCCGCCGTAGCCCTGAGGGAGCAGGTGGCTGTCGTACGTCCCAGGGGCTTGCTGGTGCCTCGGGGCTTGCATGCAGTTCTCTTGGGCGTGGGTCACGCCGTTGCCCACTAAAGGGCACACCGTTTTGCCGTCGTCGGCATGGGCTGGCGCCGCTAAGGCAATCGTGGCGGCCGCGATGCTGGTAACTATCGTTTTGAGGATCATGTAATCCATAACGCAGCCCGCAAGAGGTCGATAGCAGAACCGGACAAATCCCGGACGGGATAACCGCATTTCTTGACGGTTTCCTGACGCGACCGAGCACATGACCTCACCGGGGTTCGTCGCTCTACGGGCCTCTCACTAGCGCCGCGGCGATCACCCCTAGCGCGGTCAAGGCTGCTGGACCCATACCGGAATTGTTCCATCGTTGGACTACGCCGCCACGGATGGCGCGCCGTCCCGCGCTAGCGTCATCGCATGGACCGAGCCGGTTTCATGTCCCTACGGGCCGCTGAGCGCCAGCAGCGCACCCCTTGGCGTACCGCAGTGATACCGCAACACAAGCAGAAACCGGACAATTCGAGTCGGTACGTGGCTAACTCGGTCAACGGCTGGGCCGCTATGTTTCTGCTGCTCAGACTACTTTATACGCCATCTAGCAACACCTATCGTCACCTAGCCATTAAGGCTGCTGACAGATTCCAACCCGTCCAGTGTGAGTTCGAATCTCACCGAGGGCACACAATCGCAAGCCAACGCTGAAAGTACCTGAAATGAGCGCACTCCGGGACCTGCTCTCGCCGTCGCGCCTCACGCACGTCGTCGATGTCGGGGCAAACCCTGCCGACGGCGGCATACCGCCCTACCTACCGTTGCTCCACGCAGGCCTCTGCCACGTGACCGGATTCGAGCCCCAGCCCCGCGCATTTCTCGCGCTCCAACTAATACGTGGCCCGAACCAGCTGTATCTGCCATTTGCGGTCGGCGACGGTGGCTCACAGACTTTGAAGGTTTGTCGCGCAACCGGGATGACCAGCCTGCTCGAACCAGACCCAACCACTCTGGGGGTGTTCCCGGCTCTTGAACCGTTGGGTGAGGTGATTCAGCGCATAGCAGTTGAAACCTGTCGGCTTGACGATATATCCGAGATCGAGCATCTCGACCTGCTCAAGATTGACGTCCAAGGAAGTGAACTGTCCGTCTTCCAAAACGGGCAGGCGAAGCTCGCCGAAGCTGTGGCGATACACACCGAGGTGTCGTTCATAACCTGGTATCAGAACCAACCGCCATTCGGGGAGATCGATTTAGAGCTACGTCGTCAGGGGTTCATTCCGCACGGCTTCGCGGCGGTGAATGGGAGACCGATCGGCAACTTTGTCGTCGACGGTGGTGCTCTCCCACAGCTCAAGCAGGTCACGGAGGCCGACATCGTCTATGTGCGCGACTTCACCCACCCAAACGTGATGACCGATGAGCAATTGAAGCATTTGGCATTGATAGCGCATCACTGCTACGGGTCGTTCGACTTGGCGTATCGGTGTGTGGCGTTGCTGGAAGAAAGGCACGTGATAGAGACCGGAGGCTCGGAACGATACCTGAGTCTGTCCCGGATGTAGCCGTACAGTGTGGGCCCGAATCTGACCGAGGGCACACCCAAGAACACCGCGTTCGGCAAACTCGAGCCCACCGTTTAGGCTTTTGACGTGGCGGCTAAGAGATGCAGCGCCCCACAACCAGGAGGTTCGCGGCGGACGCCGGACTGCGTAGCAGCAGTGCGGGAGCAACCGCGCGTCCGCAATCAGCACTATGCCGATCGCATCACGCGGCGGCGCCGCATCCTGCACCTCACCACCTCGATGGCAATGATCATCAGCGCGGGTTTCGGGTTCATCGAGGTTTTCGCCGCGCCGCACCTTTGGTGGACCGGCGCCATCAACATCGCCGGCGCCGCGATTTATGCCATCGTCCCTTCGCTTCACCGCTTCGGTGAGTTGGTCCCGCCGCTGACCTTCATCGGCACCGCCTACGTGTCGATTTTTGTCATCTGCTGGATCGTGGGCACCGGCTCGGGCTTGCAATTCTATTTTTTGGTCGCATCCTGCCTCGTGGTGTTGCAATTGGGCATCGACCGCATCGTCTTGGCGGCGGGCCTGGCAGCGGTCGCTGCCGGGCTGGTGATCACACTGCAGTTCCTGGTCCCCCGAGACACCGGTGTCCAGCCGGCATGGGCTTTGTCTTTGGGCTTCGTCGTTACGACGATCTCGGGCTGCCTGATGGTCGTCACGACGGTGTGGTACGCGGTACGCGAGATCGTCCGCGCCGAATCGGCCATGGAATTGGAATACGAACGGTCCGAAGCCCTGCTGGCCAACATCTTGCCGGCAAGCATCGCTGAGCGGCTAAAAGACCCGGCGCGCAACATCATTGCCGACAAATACGATGATGCCTCAGTCCTGTTCGCCGACATCGCCGGCTTCACCGAACGGGCCAGCGACATCGCGCCGGACAAGCTGATCAGATTCCTGGATCGGTTGTACAGCACCTTCGATGGGCTGGTGGATAAGCATGGGCTGGAAAAGATCAAGGTCAGCGGCGACTCCTACATGGTGGTCAGTGGAGTGCCCCAGCCGCGGCCCGATCACGTCGAGGCGCTGGCCGACCTTGCGCTCGACATGGTTGAAGCCGTGAGCGGACTAAGGGATTCGCGCGGTGACGTGCTGCCGCTGCGAGTCGGGCTCGCCTCCGGTCCCGTCGTGGCAGGCGTGGTGGGCTCCCGCCGGTTCTTCTATGACGTGTGGGGTGACGCGGTCAATGTGGCGTCCCGGATGGAATCCACCGATTCGGTGGGACGAATTCAGGTGCCCGAGTCCGTCTACCAGCGGCTGAAAAACGATTTCCTACTAGAGGAGCGGGGCGTCCTCGCCGTCAAAGGGAAAGGCGTCATGCGCACGTGGTATCTCGTTGGCCGCAAACCAGACACCGGTTCCGGCGGTGTGCGTGCCGAGGCGCCACAAGAGGCGGCGTATAACGCGTAACGCAAACCTGCCACCAAGATCACCGTTTGTGGGAAAATTCGGCAATGGAAACCACTGCTGTCCCAAGGTTGTTGCCGCATCTGTGGAAGTCGACGCTGGTATCCGGGATTCTGACGCTGACCCTCGGGATCCTGGTGTACGTCTTGCCCGGAGATTCCATCCTCATAGCCGCTGTCCTCTTCGGCATCTACCTGCTGATCACCGGTATCGCACAAGTTGTCTTCGCGTTCAGCCTGCACGTCTCGGCCGGCGGCCGAGTGCTGTTGTTCATCAGCGGCGCAGCCTCCCTGGTGTTGGCGGTGCTGTGCTTCCGACACTTCGGCGAAGGCTACGCGATTCTGCTGCTAGCCATCTGGATTGGCGTCGGCTTCATCTTTCGCGGTGTGGCAACGTCGATCTCGGCCATTAGCGATCCCACCTTGCCCGGTCGCGGCTGGCAAATATTCCTTGGTGTCATCACCCTTCTTGCCGGCATTGTGATGATCGGATCGCCTGTCGAATCGCTCGCGATCCTGATCCTCATCGTCGCCATCTGGCTCGTCGTCATCGGGGTCTTCGAGATTGTCTCGTCGTTCGCGATCCGCAGCGCATCCAAGAGGGTGGACAAGGCCCTCACGGCCTCACCGGCCGAATCGTGATCGACGCGACAATGCCGTAGCGCTGATCGTAACCGTCTACTACACTGCGTCGTAGTAGCAGGCCTGTCGTCAGGGAGATGACAGATGAACGTCGTCGACGTGTCGCGGTGGCAGTTCGGTATCACTACCGTCTACCACTTCATCTTTGTGCCGCTCACCATCGGTCTGGCGCCGCTGATTGCCGTCATGCAAACGGCGTGGGTCGTCACCGACAACGTCGCCTGGTATCGGCTCACCAAGTTCTTCGGCAAGCTGTTTTTGATCAACTTCGCGATCGGGGTGGCTACCGGCATCGTGCAGGAGTTCCAATTCGGCATGAATTGGAGCGAGTACTCGCGGTTCGTCGGCGACGTGTTCGGCGCCCCTCTGGCGATGGAAGGCCTGGCCGCGTTCTTCTTCGAATCCACCTTCATCGGTTTGTGGATCTTCGGCTGGAGTCGACTGCCCCGGCTGGTCCACTTGGCATGCATCTGGATCGTCGCGATCGCCGTCAACGTTTCCGCGTTCTTCATCATCGTGGCGAACTCCTTCATGCAGCACCCGGTCGGCGCACACTACAACCCCGCGAGCCGGCGCGCGGAGTTACACAGCATCACCGCGCTGCTTGGCAATAACACTGCTCGAGCGGCGTTTTCACATACTGTCGCCGGCTCACTATTGACCGCTGCGACGTTTGTCGCCGCCATCAGTGCATGGTGGCTGGTCCGTTCTGGTAAACCCGCAACGGGCCAGCCCGACGCGCCGGCCGATGCCCGCACCATCTTCCGCCCGGCCGCCATCTTGGGATGTTGGGTAGCGCTTATTGCCACGGTCGGCTTGTTCTTCACCGGTGACTCTCAAGGCAAGCTGATGTTCGTTCAGCAGCCGATGAAAATGGCCTCGGCGGAATCGTTGTGCAACACCGAAACCGATCCGGACTTCTCCATCCTGACAGTCGGCACACACAACAACTGCGACAGCGTCACCCGCGTGATCGAAGTGCCCTACGTGTTGCCGTTTCTCGCCAAGGGCCGATTCAACGACGTCACCCTGCAAGGTGTGCGCAATATCCAGCAGGACTACCAACACCGATTCGGCCCAAACGACTACCGGCCCAACCTGTTCGTCACCTACTGGTCGTTTCGCGCGATGATCGGACTACTGGCGATCCCCGGACTTTTCGCGGTGATCGCCTTATGGCTCACCCGCGGTGGCCGGGTCCCCGGTCAACGATGGTTCCCCTGGCTGGCGCTGATCGCCATTCCCGCGCCGTTCCTGGCCAACATCTCCGGGTGGGTGTTCACCGAAATGGGCCGTCAGCCCTGGATCGTCGTGCCAAACCCGACCGGTGACCAACAGGTCCGATTCACCGTCCACGAGGCCGTCTCACATCACGCCTCCGGCATGGTCGTCACCTCGCTGGTCACGTTCACCCTCCTTTACGCGGTGCTGGCAGTGATCTGGTTCTGGCTGCTCAAGCGTTACGTCGTCGAAGGGCCACTGGAACACGACGCGGAACCGGCTGCGCCCCGGTCACCCAGCGATGACGAGGTGGCGCCGTTGTCTTTTGCCTACTAGGGCCTGCTGACGGAAAGGAGCTGACCAGTGGGACTGCAAGAGTTGTGGTTCGGCATCATCGGGTTGCTGTTCCTTGGTTTCTTCATCCTGGAGGGCTTCGACTTCGGCGTGGGCATGTTGATGGAGCCATTCGCCCGCGTCGGCGTGGGCGAACCAGAAACCCACCGCCGCGCAGCGTTGAACACCATCGGGCCGGTCTGGGACGGCAACGAGGTTTGGCTGATCACCGCTGGCGCAGCGATGTTCGCCGCATTTCCCGGCTGGTACGCGGCCGTATTCTCCACCCTGTATCTGCCGCTGCTAGCGATCCTGTTCGGCATGATCGTGCGTTCGGTGTCGATCGAATGGCGCGGCAAAATCGACGACTCGAAATGGCGGGCCTTGGCCGACTTCGGAATCGCGGCAGGGTCGTGGTTGCCTGCGGCGCTGTGGGGCGTAGCGTTCGCCGTCTTGGTGCGCGGGCTCCCGGTCGACGCCAATGGCCGCGTGGACGTGTCGATCACCGATGTGCTCAACGCGTACACGCTGTTGGGCGGTCTGGCCACGGCGGGGCTGTTTCTGTTCTACGGTGCGGTGTTCGTCGCCTTGAAGACCTCCGGCGCGATCCGCGACGACGCTCACCGCTTCGCGGTGCGGCTGTCGCTTCCGGTGACGGCACTGGTTGGGGGCTTTGGGCTTTGGACGCAACTGGCCTACGGCAAGAACTGGACCTGGCTGGTGCTGACGGTCGCGGTGCTCGCGCAACTGGCGGCGGTCGCGTTGGTGTGGCGGCGCGCATCCGATGGCTGGGCGTTCCTGTGCACCGCCGTGGTCGTGGCAGGGGTGGTGATCCTGCTGTTCGGAGCGCTCTATCCCAACCTGGTGCCGTCCACGCTGAACAAGCAGTGGAGCGTGACGATTTACAACGGCTCCTCGACGCCGTACACCCTCAAGATCATGACCTGGGTGACGGCGCTGATGGCTCCGCTGACGGTGATATACCAGGGCTGGACGTATTGGGTTTTCCGGCAGCGGATTTCGGTTGACCGCATACCGCCGGCGACCGGCCTGGCGAGGCGAGCGTCCTGAGCAGGAGCAGCCGGGGGCCCCTGGATCCGCGGCTATGGCGGGCATCAGCGGCGCTCCGCCGTTTCCTGGCCGCAACGACAGTTTGCGGTGTGGTGATCTCGGGTTGCGCGATCGGCTCGGCGATCCTGCTGGCGCACATCGCTTCCCGGGTCATCACCGACCCGGCTGCGCGCAATTTGGGCCAGTGGGTGCCGGCGTTATCGATCCTGTTGGCGGTGTGGGCGGTGCGTGCCGGGGCGCGCTGGCTGCAAGCCCGGCTGGGCCAACATGGTGCCAGCGCGGTGATCGCCGATCTCAGCGGTCAGGTGCTCACGGCCGTCACCGCTCGACAACCCAGGCAGCTGGCAGTCGAGCGTGATGCCGCGGCGGCGGTGGTGACTCGCGGGCTCGACGCGCTGCGACCGTATTTCACCGCGTACCTGCCGGCATTGCTACTGGCTGCGATCCTGACTCCGGTGAGCGCGGCCGTGCTCGGCCTCTACGACCTGAAATCGGCCGTGATCGTGGTGATCACGCTGCCGTTGATCCCGATCTTCATGGTGCTGATCGGTCTGGCGACCGGTGACCGGTCCGCGACCGCGCTGGCCGCCATGGCCACCCTGCAGGCTCGGTTGTTGGACCTGATCGCCGGGATTCCCACGCTGCGGGCGCTCGGCCGTGCCAGCGGGCCCGAGCGCCGCATTTCCGAGCTGGCCGCCGCCCACCGGCGCTCAGCCATGGCCACACTGCGAATCGCGTTTCTTTCGGCGCTGGTATTGGAGCTTCTCGCCACCCTCGGCGTCGCCATGGTCGCGGTCAGCATCGGCCTGCGTCTGGTGTTCGGCGAGATCAGCCTGACCGCTGGTTTGACCGTGCTTTTGCTCGCGCCTGACGTTTACTGGCCGCTGCGCCGCATCGGCGTGGAATTCCATGCCGCCCAGGATGGCCGGGCCGCCGCCGACAAGGCGTTTGCGCTGATCGAGGACTCCGCAAGCCCGGTGCCGGGTTCTCGGACGGTCTCGGCGCAGGGGGCGACGATTGTTCTCGACGGGCTCAGCGTCGCAGGTCGCGATGGGCTCTGCCCACATGACCTCAGCGCGGTGATCCGGCCGGGTCAGGTAACGGTGCTCACCGGTGCGAACGGTTCGGGCAAAAGCACCACACTGCAAGTCATCGCGGGAATTACTGCGGCCACCAATGGTGGTGTCGCCGTCGCCGGAGTCGAGATCGCGGATCTCGAACCGACCGCGTGGTGGCGGCAGGTGTCCTGGCTGCCGCAGCGCCCAGTGCTCATCCCCGGGACCGTCGCTGACAACCTGGCCCTGTTCGGCGACCTCGCCGATCTTGAAAGCGCCTGTGTAGCGTCTGGATTCGATCAAGTATTGGCAGAATTGCCCGACGGTATAAGCACCGTTATCGGAGGTGGCGGAGTGGGCCTGTCGCTCGGTCAGCGTCAACGTCTCGGGTTGGCCCGCGCGCTAGGCTCACCGGCGCCGGTGTCGCTGCTCGACGAGCCCACCGCCCACCTGGACGCCGCAACCGAGGCCCGAGTGTTGCGGGCCCTTGTCGACCGGGCCCGCGCCGGCGCCACCCTGGTGGTCGTCGGCCACCGCGAACAGGTCGTCGGAATCGGTGATCACGTCATCGAGGTGGCCCGCGCGGCGAACGTCCACCATGCTCGGGTCTGATCCCCTGCCGGCCGCGGTGCGGCTGCTGCGCCCGCGGATCCCGCGCTTGCTGCTGGCGGTTGCGCTTGGGGTGTTATCGCTGGGCAGCGCTCTGGCGCTGGCGGGACTGTCGGCCTGGTTGATCACCCGCGCGTGGCAAATGCCACCGGTGTTGGATCTGTCGATCGCGGTGGTGGCGGTGCGCACCTTCGCGATTTCCCGTGGCGTGCTGCATTATTGCGAACGGCTCGCCAGCCACGACACCGCGTTGCGAGCCGCCGGCACTGCTCGCGCGCTGATCTATTACCGCCTGGCGCACGGTCCTGCCGACATCGCCACTCGATTGCATAGCGGCGAGTTGGTCTCACGAATCGGCGCTGATGTCGATCAGCTGGCCGACGTACTGGTGCGCTCCCTGCTCCCGTTCAGCGTCGCGGCCGTGCTTGCGGTGACGGCGGTGGTGGTCGTCGGGATTATCTCGCCGTCGGCTGCGGCGATCTTGGCGATCTGCCTCCTGGTCGCAGGCATTGTTGCGCCATGGCTGGCATCGAGGGCTGCAACTGCCCAGGAAGTTGTTGCACGCCAACATCATTCCGGGCGTGACGTGTCGGCGATGCTGGCACTGGAGCATGCGCCCGAGCTGCGAGTTGGTGGTAGGTTGCGCGATGTCGTCACCGAGTCGCGGCGTCGGCAACGCGATTGGGGCGAGGCCATTGATGCCGCGGCCCGACCGGCCGCGTTTGCGGAGGCCATTCCCACGGCGGCGATCGGCGTCAGCGTGCTGGGGGCCGTGGTGGCGGCCATCGGGATGGCGGGCTCGGTTGCACCCACCACGCTGGCCGTCCTGATGCTGTTGCCGCTGTCAGCGTTCGAGGCGACGACTCCGTTGTCCGCCGCTGCCATTCAGTTGACACGGTCACGGTTGGCGGCACGGCGCCTGCTCGACCTGACCCCGGCTGACCCAGCTGTGCCGGCCGCGTATCCCAGACCCATTTCCGCGTCCCCACCATCCCATCCGATGCCGGCCGGGCGGCTGCGCAGCAAGGACGTGGTTGCCGCACACCCGGGCTCTCGGGCGCCGGCCGCGGTGACGGTCGACCTGCCGCCGGGCGCCCGACTGGCCGTTACCGGCCCCAGCGGCTCGGGTAAGACGACGCTGCTGATGACCCTCGCAGGTCTGCTGGCGCCCTCGCGCGGCGACGTCACCCTTGAGGGATCACCGCTGCGCCTATTTAGCGAAGACGAAATACGCTGCACTATAGGTTTTTTCGCTGAGGACGCGCATATTTTTGCGACGACCGTTCGGGACAACCTATTGGTGGCGCGGGGCGATTGCCCGGACCATGAGCTGGGCGTCGCGCTGCACCGGGTCGGCCTGGACGCCTGGCTGGGCGGTCTGCCGAATGGCTTGGACACGATGCTGTCCGGCGGTGCTCAGGCGTTGTCGGCGGGCCAACGCCGGAGGCTGCTGCTCGCCCGGGCGATCATCTCAGCTGCGCGGATCGTCTTGCTCGACGAACCGACCGAGCATTTGGACTCCGGCGACGCCGAACCCATTCTGCGCAGTTTGCTAGATGGGGGCGGTGGCCTGATAGCCGCAGAGCGGACGGTGGTGGTGGCTACTCATCACCTGCCCAATGACATTTGCTGTCCCGAACTGCGCATCGGCGCCGACGGGTACTCTGGCGAATAGTCGCTGAGGACGCCCGATCTAGAAAGCGAGCCATGACCGAACCTCCGGACAGGCCGACACGCAGACGCGAAAACCCCCAGGGAACACCGCAAACGGCGCCGCCATATCCATATCAGAACCAGCACGGCCCATACCCCGGCGGCTATCTCCCGCCAGCGCGCTACTACGGTTACCCGCCACCGCCGGTGGGACCCAAAAACGGACTAGGTATCGCCTCGCTGGTGCTGGCGATTATCGCGCTGCTGTGTGTCTGGTCGGTCTTCGTCGCCGTCGTCCTGGGACTCGTCGCGGTGGTGGTCGGGTTCTTCGGGCGCGGACGTGTCAAGCGTGGTACTGCCAACAATGGCGGTGTCGCGATCGCCGGCATTGTGCTGGGTGGGCTCGCGATCATCGTCGGCTTGGCGTTTATTGCTATCTGGACGGCGGTCTGGAAGGACGTCGGCGGCGGCGACTACATCGACTGCATGCAGAATGCCGGCCCAGACCGCATCCAGCAGCAACGCTGCGCAGATCAGTTTCGGCAAAACGTCCAAGACCGGCTGAGCGTCACGCTGACGCCGACACCGGTGCCGTAGACCGTTGAAGGCCGCGTCGACGCGGCATGAACTCGAGCGACAGCAACACGTAGATCAACGGCAGCAGCTGAGTCAGCGATACCAGCGCATACCGCCGCTGGTCCGGCGAGCGGAATTTCCGCAGGTATCGATATAGCGACTCAAGCGCGATCAATGGATCCAGCAGATGGATCAGCCAATAGAACACGCTCTGCACCCGTCCACGCTGCTTCTCGTCGAAGATCTCCGGGAAGGCCGCGAATGCCAAGGAGACCCGTTGCCCGCCAGCATCTTTGGCCGCAATGATCATGTCGACGCTAAGGCGTTCATCGATTCCGTTGGGCGCACCACGGCGACGCCACGGCACGTCAAGGCTGACATCGCTACCACCACCGGCGGTGGCGTAGCGGTGGAAGCCCTGCGCCCGCCCGGATCTGTCCCTGGCGATGATCAGCTGTACGCCCGGGTAACGGCCCTCCAGCACGCCGTCCAGATTCATGCAGAATCCGCGATCGGTGTGCGACCCGCTGGCTGATGCCCGCAGCACCTCGGTGAGCTCGGCCCGCAGCCGGCCGTCGAGTTTCTGCTCGGCGACGATCTCGGTGGTGATGCCGCAGTTGTGCGTGCGTTTGACTGCCTGACGCACGTTGCGGAACGTACGCCCGACCATCTCGAAGCTGGACACGTCGATGACGACATCCCGACCGATCGGTACCGCTCGCAACGATTGGCCCAGCACCTTCGGGTCGTTCCACAGGTGAAGCCGTCGCTCACTGCAAGCGAGCACGACGATCCGCCAGCCGTGGGTGTGGCACATGTTGGCGAAGTCGGCGACCAGTTGAGGGAACTGCGCCCCGTCACCGACCGGATCCCCGCTGACCACCGCGTAGCCGATTCGTGTCCGGTAAGCGAGCGCCGCGCTACCGTCCGCGCTGAACAGGTAGCACTTGCCGGCCTGCATTGCGAACGGCGCCAGCGGGTCGCCGCTGGTGGCTTTGATCAGGGCCCACACCCGAGACAGGTCGCCGGGATGCCGACGCGCTGACGTGGGCCACATCAGCGCGAGGCCGGACCCGGCGATCAGCACGTCACCGAAGAGATCGAAAGACAGCACATGCGCGCCAATCCCGGCGAACAGGACCAGAGCAGCAACTGTTGCGTGCCGCGCCGTGACCGGGCGACCCAGGAAAATGCCCCGCGCGATCAGCGTCACTGCGGCCAGTACCGTCAACGACCATTCCAGCCGGCCAGTCGCGTGCCAGCCCGCCTGGTCGTGGCCGCGGGCGATCACTGCCATTAACCAACACGCGGCGCTGAGCAGAGCTAATGCGCCGACCCAGCGGGCCGCCGGCGAGTTGACGTCAACGACAACCCGCTCGCGCGCCCGGACGTCGGGCGCGACGCGGATCGACGATTCGTCCACAGCCCACCTCCGGCTGTTACCCCAAAGGTTACGCTTTCAACGGGTTATGCCGCTGTGGCGCGGGACGGCCGCAATCGAATCGTTGCCAGCGCGCCTATCCCCGTGAGCCGGGGAAATACTTCACCACGCCTTCCTGCACCACGGTGGCGACCGGCCGCCCGGAGCGGTCGAAGAAATAGCCGGTCCCAAGCCCGCGTGAATCGGTGGCCACCGGCGAAGAGGTGGAATACAACACCCAGTTGTCGAAGCTGACCTGGCGATGAAACCAGACCGAGTGATTGACGGTCGCAGCGAAGATGCGGTCGAACCCCCAGGAGAGCCCGTGGGTGGTGATGATCGAGTCCAGCACCGTGGTGTCCGAGCAATAGAGCATCGTGGCGGTGTGCAGCGCGGGATCGTCGGGCATCACACCGTCGGCTTTGACCCAGACCCGGTTGTAGTCGAGCCGCTCGCCTTTATCCCGCATCACCCAGGATGGGTCGTTGGTGTAGCGCCATTCGATCGGTTGCAATGCGTTGACGAACAACGGAACGGTGTCCTCGTACCCGCTCAGCAGCTCCTTGATCGAAGGCAATGTCTCGGGATCGGCGACCTCGGGCGGTTCGACGTTGTGCTCGAGCCCACGACCGCCGGACAGGTAGGAGATCATCACCGTCGCCAGCAGGGTGCCGTCTTGAGTGACCTCGATGCGCCGGTTCGCGAAGCGACGCTCGTCGCGCAAGCGCACCACCTGGAATTCGATGTCCTTGGCGGTGTTCCCGCCATTGATGAAGTGCACGGACAGCGCGTTGGGCGGCAGGTCGCGGGTCAGCGTGCGGCTTCCCGCGACGAATGATTGCGCCATCATCAGTCCGCCGAATGTCCGAGGTGGGTTCTTACTGGGATGAGATCCGATGAAGACGTCGTCGCCCATGTGATGGAGGTCGAGTACCGCCATCAGCTCGTCGAAGTCAGACACCGGCTTAGCCTAATTGCCCTGCTCCTCA
Organism: uncultured Actinomycetota bacterium; assembly: GCA_963751315.1. Lineage (GTDB taxonomy): Bacteria > Actinomycetota > Actinomycetes > Mycobacteriales > Mycobacteriaceae > Mycobacterium. Next base: position 148,796 of record CAVVUH010000002.1, read on the forward strand.
GCCCTCCGCTTCGCCGAGCGCATCGTCACCGGGCGGCCTAATTGCCCTGCTCCTCAGCCCTCCGCTTCGCCGAGCGCATCGTCACCGGGCGGCCTAATTGCCCTGCTCCTCAGCCCTCCGCTTCGCCGAGCGCATCGTCACCGGGCGGCCTAATTGCCCTGCTCCTCAGCCCTCCGCTTCGCCGAGCGCATCGTCACCGGGCGGCCTAATTGCCCTGCTCCTCAGCCCTCCGCTTCGCCGAGCGCATCGTCACCGGGCGGCCTAATTGCCCTGCTCCTCAGCCCTCCGCTTCGCCGAGCGCATCGTCACCGGGCGGCCTAATTGCCCTGCTCCTCAGCCCTCCGCTTCGCCGAGCGCATCGTCACCGGGCTAAACGTCTTCTTCGCCGATGCGGTGCACGTGGATCAGGTTGGTTGAGCCCACGGTGCCCGGAGGCGCGCCCGCGACAATCACCACCAGGTCGCCGCGTTTATAGCGGCCGAGCGCCAGCAGCGACTTGTCCACTTGGCGGATCATGCCATCGGTGGTCTGGATGATCGGGACGATGAACGTCTCGGTGCCCCACGTCATGGCCAGTTGGCTGCGCACTTCAGGCAGCGGGGTGAACGCCAGCAGCGGCAGCGGCGTATGCAGCCGCGCCAGTCGCCGCACGGTGTCTCCGGACTGGGTGAACGCGACCAGGGCCTTGGCGTCGAGCCGCTCACCGATATCACGGGCGGCGTAACTGATCACTCCGCGCTTGGTGCGCGGCACGTGGGTCAGTGGCGGGGCGGCAGTCGAATTCTCTTCCACCGCGCACACGATGCGGGCCATCGTCTGGACCGCGGACAACGGATGCTTGCCGACGGCGGTTTCCCCGGACAGCATCAGCGCGTCTGCGCCGTCGAGCACGGCGTTGGCGACGTCAGAGGCTTCGGCACGTGTCGGCCGCGAGTTTTCGATCATCGACTCGAGCATCTGCGTCGCCACGATGACGGGTTTTGCGTTCTCCCTGGCCATTTGGATGGCCCGCTTTTGAACCAACGGGACCTCTTCGAGCGGCAGCTCAACACCAAGGTCGCCGCGCGCGACCATCACGGCATCGAATGCCAACACAACGGCTTCGAGGTTGTCGATAGCTTCGGGCTTCTCCAGTTTGGCGATGACGGGCACCCGCCGGCCGACCCGATCCATCACCTCGTGGACCAGCTCGACGTCGGATGGCGAGCGCACGAACGAGAGCGCCACCATGTCGACGCCCAAGAGCAGTGCGAACTCGAGATCGTCGACGTCCTTCCCGGACAGGGCGGGAGCCGACACGCTCATCCCGGGCAGCGACATTCCCTTGTTGTTGCTGACCGGGCCGCCTTCGGTAACCGTGCACACGACGTCGTCGCCGTCGATGTCGTCGACCACTAAGCCGACGTTGCCGTCGTCGACCAGAACCCGGTCACCGGGCAGGGCGTCTTGGGCCAAGTGCTTGTACGTGGTCGACACCCGGTCGTGGTTGCCCGGGCAGTCGGCGACAGTGATCCGCACGGTTTCGCCGTCGGCCCAGTACGTCGGTCCGTCAGCGAATCGGCCGAGCCTGATCTTCGGGCCTTGCAGGTCGGCGAGCACGCCGACCGCGCGCCCGGTGGCATCAGAGGCGGCACGCACCCGGTCGTAGGAGGCTTTGTGATCGCTGTAGTCGCCGTGGCTGAAGTTCATTCTGGCGACATCCATTCCGGCTTCAACCAGCGCTCTGACTGATTCGTCAGTACTGGTGGCCGGACCAAGGGTACAGACGATCTTGCCGCGTCTCGCCACGACGAACCAGCATAGTCGCGCTAGCTGATCATCTGCCGACAGTTATCGATCCGGCAGCGGGCTAACTGGTGAGTAGCGTCGGAACCAACGGGAAACCCGGCAGGTTACGCAGCACTGTCCACGCCAGCATCGCAACCACGACGGTCGCCGCCGCCGGCATCGTCAATAGCGATTTTCCGCGGCGGCGGCGCAGCAGAAGCCATCCGGCAACCACCGGGATGCCGACGAGCAGGAATACGTTGTCGTTGATTGCTGCGGCGAGGTCACCGTGCAGCACGTCATGGGTCATGCGCAGCGCGCCGCAAGCGGGGCAGTTCCACCCGGTGAGCAGCCGGAACGGGCAAACGGGAAAGACCGAGTCCGGGTTGTGCGGATCCACCAGGCCGACGTAACCGAGGGCGCCCGCCAGCAGCGCGCCCGATCCCAGCGCGGCGTACAGACGACGCCGATACCAGCGACCAGCGGGCCGTGAGCCGACCGGTGCGGCGCCGTGCTGAAACGGATCGGTCACGCTTTTCAGCATGCCAGTCGGCGGGGCTCCGCGGCTATTATCGCCGCGACCTGGGATTCAGCCTCTTCAGCCGCGACCTCCACCGCGTTGGGGTCGAGCCGGTCAGCTCCGCGGTCGGATATGACACCGCATCCTTGGCTGCTTCGTCTCCGTCGTTGGCCGATTCTGCTGCCTCATCCGCCGCCTCCTCAGCCTCCGCCGCCTCAGCCTCCGGCTCCTCAGCCTCCGGCTCCTCAGCCTGCGGCTCCCCAGCCTCCGGCTCCCCGGGCACTGCCTGCTCAGCCTGCGGCTCCTCGGGCTCCGCCGCCTGCGCCGCCTCAGCCTCCGGCTCCTCGGGCGCTGCCGCCTCAGCCTGCGGCTCCCCAGCCTCCGGCTCCCCGGGCACTGCCTCCTCAGCCTGCGGCTCCTCGGGCTCCGCCGCCTCCGCCGCCTCAGCCTCCGGCTCCTCAGCCTCCGGCTCCTCAGCCTCCGCCGCCTCAGCCTGCGGCTCCCCAGCCTCCGGCTCCCCGGGCACTGCCGCCTCAGCCTGCGGCTCCTGGGGCCCCGCCGCCTCAGCCTCCGCCGCCTCAGCCTCCGGCTGTTCGGCCTCAGCCCCCTCAGCGTCCGGCTGCTCGGCCTCAGCCCCCTCACGCTCAGGCTGCTCGGCTTCAGCGTTCCCCACTGCGTCATCGGCGTGCTCGGGTTCCTCGATCGGCACATCCAACTCAGGTGCGTCGGCTTTTGCCTCCTCGGTGGCCATAGCTACCGCCTCAGCTTCCGCCGCACGCTTCGCCGCCTCAGCTACCGCCTCAGCGTCCGCGGTGCGCTTCGCGAGCTCAGCCTCGGCTTCTTCCGCCGCACGCCTCGCCGCCTCAGCGTCCGCCGCACGCTTCACGAGCTCAGCCTCGGCTTCTTCCGCCGCGCGCCTCGCCACCTCAGCGTCCGCGGTGCGCTTCGCGAGCTCAGCCTCGGCTTCTTCCGCCGCATGCCCCGCCGCCTCAGCTACCGCCCCAGCGTCCGCGGTGCGCTTCACGAGCTCAGCCTCGGCTTCTTCCGCCGCGCGCCTCGCCGCCTCAGCTACCGGCCCAGCTTCCGCCGCACGCTTCACGACCTCACCTAACGCCATAGCTTCAGCGGTGCGCTTCGCGACCTCAGCCTCGGCTTCTTCGGCCGCGCGCCTCGCACCCTCAGCGTCCGCGGTGCGCTTCGCGACCTCAGCCTCGGCTTCTTCCGCCGCGCGCCTCGCCGCCCCGGCATCCGCGGTGCGCTTCGCGAGCTCAGCCTCGGCTTCTTCGGCCGCGCGCCCCGCCGCCTCAGCTACCGCCTCAGCCTCAGCGGTGCGCTTCACGACCGCAGCCTCGGCTTCTTCCGCCGCGCGCCTCGCCGCCCCGGCATCCGCGGTGCGCTTCACGAGCTCAGCCTCGGCTTCTTCCGCCGCGCGCCCCGCCGCCTCAGCTACCGCCTCAGCCTCAGCGGTGCGCTTCACGACCGCAGCCTCGGCTTCTTCCGCCGCGCGCCTCGCGCCCTCAGCGTCCGCCGCACGCTTCGCGAGCTCAGCCTCGGCTTCTTCCGCCGCGCGCCCCGCCGCCTCAGCTACCGCCTCAGCCTCAGCGGTGCGCTTCACGAGCTCAGCCTCGGCTTCTTCCGCCGCGCGCCTCGCCGCCTCAGCTACCGGCCCAGCTTCCGCCGCACGCTTCACGACCTCACCTAACGCCATAGCTTCAGCGGTGCGCTTCGCGACCTCAGCCTCGGCTTCTTCGGCCGCGCGCCTCGCGCCCTCAGCGTCCGCGGTGCGCTTCGCGACCTCAGCCTCGGCTTCTTCCGCCGCGCGCCCCGCCGCCTCAGCTACCGCCTCAGCTTCAGCGGTGCGCTTCGCGACCTCAGCCTCGGCTTCTTCCGCCGCGCGCCTCGCGCCCTCAGCGTCCGCGGTGCGCTTCGCGACCTCAGCCTCAGCTTCTTCCGCCGCGCGCCTCGCGCCCTCAGCTACCGCCCCAGCGTCCGCGGCGCGCCTCGCCGCCTCAGTTACCGGCCCAGCTTCAGCCTCGGGCTCCTCGGCTTCAACCTCGGCTTCCACCTCAGCGATGGCCTGGACAGTTTCAGCCGCGTCTTCGGAATCAACCGGTTCGTCACCGGCGGCGGCAACGGCAGCAGCGGACGGCGAAGAAACCGTTTCGACCTCTTCAACCGAGTCCGGTTCAAGTAGCTCAGCAGCCGAGCCACTAAGCGTCGCCGGATCCTCGCGACCCTTGGGCGCCAAGATCAGATACACCACCGCGCCGATAAAGACGAACGTCGAGGTGAAGGAGTTGATCCGAACTCCGGCGATATGGGTGGCAGAGTCGTCACGCAACAGCTCGATACAGAACCGCCCGACGCAATACCCTGCGACATAAAGCGCGAACAGCCGGCCATGCCCGATCGTGAACCGCCGATCCAGGTAAATCAGCGCAGCGAATATTAGGAGGTTCCAAAGCAATTCGTAAAGGAACGTGGGCTGCACAACCATCGCAAGCTGCCCGGTCGACACCCCATCGAGTGAATGCACATCCACGAATCCGGCCGGGTCGCGACGGTAGAAGATCTCCAAACCCCACGGCATCGTTGTCTCGCGGCCGAAAAGCTCTTGATTGAAGTAGTTCCCGAGACGGCCGATCGCCTGCGCGAGAACGATGCCGGGGGCTATCGCGTCGCCAAAGGCGGGAAGGGGAATGCCGTGACGCCGGCAGGCGATCCACGCGCCCACACCGCCCAGGGCGACCGCACCCCAGATTCCCAAACCGCCGTCCCAGATGCGTAGCGCCGCACCGAGTCCCGCGCCACCCTCACCGAAATACGTCCGCCAATCAGTGGCCAGGTGGTACAGCCGGCCTCCGATGAGTCCGAAAGGTACGGCCCATAGTGCGATGTCATAAATCACACCGCGCTCGCCGCCACGGGCCTCCCATCGCCGATCACCGATCAGCAGCGCGGCGACGATGCCGATGATGATGAACAATGCGTACGCGCGGATGGGCACCAGCCAGATGTGCCAGACTCCGCGCGGCGGGCTCGGGAAATACGCGATGACGGTCGTCGTCATAACCCGGAAATCCTTTGGCGCACACCGGCCGCCAGCTCCTCGGTCAGTGCCCGTAACGTCGGCAAACCCTTAGTCAATGCAGAGACAAGCGCCGAACCCACGATGACACCGTCGGCATAGCCCGCGATTTGAGCCGCCTGTTCCCGCGACCGCACGCCCAGGCCGACGCCGACAGGGATGTCAGAGACCGCCTTGACTCGACCTACCAATTCAGGTGCTGCCTGCGATACCGCATCGCGGGCGCCGGTCACACCCATGATCGACGCCGCGTAAACGAATCCGCGCGATGCGTCGACCGTCGCCGCCAACCGCTGCGGCGTCGACGACGGCGCGACCAAAAAGATGCGATTCAAGTGGTGATGGTCGGACGCCGCCAACCACTCGTCAGCCTCATCGGGAATCAGGTCCGGCGTAATCAAACCATGCCCGCCGGCCGCGGCGAGGTCGCGCGCAAATGCGTCAACCCCGTAGCGCAACACCGGATTCCAGTATGTCATTACGACGGCACGACCGCCGGCTGCACTGATCGCCTCAACGGCGGTCAGGGTGTCCCGAACTCGTACACCTCCGCGTAACGCAACCTCTGACGCCGTCGCGATGGTCGGGCCGTCCATACCCGGGTCCGAATAGGGCACGCCGACCTCGATGAGGTCGCACCCGGATTCGATCAACGCCGTCATCGCATCGATCGACGTCCGCACGTCCGGGTATCCGGTCGGCAGGTAGCCGATCAGCGCCGCTCGGTTATCGCGCCGGCACGCCCCGAAAAGCACAGTCAGACTGCCTGTTTCGCTCTGTTTGACGATCATGATCGGCTGCCCGCATCGTCGCCGTCCTCCACTAGGCCGAACCACTTCGCGGCTGTCTCGACATCTTTGTCGCCGCGGCCAGACAAATTCACGACGACAACTGCCCCGCTGCCCATCTCGACGCCCAATTTGACCGCCCCGGCCACCGCGTGCGCCGATTCGATCGCCGGGATGATGCCTTCCGTCCGGCAGAGGAGCCGAAACGCTTCCATCGCCTCGCTGTCGGTGATTGGCCGGTATTCGGCACGCCCTTTGTCTCGCAGCCACGCGTGTTCGGGGCCCACACCCGGATAATCCAGGCCGGCTGAAATCGAATGCGATTCGATGGTCTGCCCGTCCTCGTCCTGCAGCAGAAACGAGAACGATCCCTGAAACGCCCCGGGCGACCCGCCGGTGAACGTCGCCGCGTGGCGGCCGGTCTCAACGCCGTCGCCGGCAGCCTCGAAGCCGACCAGCCGCACGCCGGGGTCGTCGAGGAAGGCGTGGAAGATCCCGATGGCGTTGGATCCACCACCGACGCACGCGGTAACGGCGTCGGGCAATCGTCCGGCCTGATCCTGGATCTGCACACGCGTCTCGAGCCCGATGACCCGCTGGAAGTCGCGGACCATCGTCGGGAACGGATGCGGTCCGGCGGCGGTGCCGAAGCAGTAGTAGGTGCTGTCGGCGTTGGTGACCCAGTCGCGGAATGCCTCATTGATCGCGTCTTTGAGTGTCTGCGAGCCCGATTCGACCGATACCACCTCGGCGCCCAGTAGTCGCATCCGTGCCACATTGAGTGCCTGCCGCGCGGTGTCGACGGCGCCCATGTAGATGACGCAGTCGAGGCCGAGCAGCGCGCAGGCGGTGGCGGTGGCCACCCCGTGCTGGCCCGCACCGGTCTCGGCGATCACCCGGTTCTTGCCCATCTGCCGGGCCAGCAGCGCCTGGCCCAGTACGTTGTTGATCTTGTGAGAACCGGTGTGGTTCAAGTCTTCTCGTTTGAGAAATATCCTTGCGCCGCCGGCGTGCGCGCTGAGCCGAACGGCCTCGTAGAGCGGTGACGGCCTGCCGGTGTAGTGCACCTGCAACTTATCGAGAGCGTCCAGGTATTCCTGGTCGGTGCGTGCCTTCTCGTAGGCGGCGGTAACTTCCTCGATCACCGCCATCAGGGCCTCGGCGACATAGCGGCCCCCGTACACACCGAAATGACCCCGGGAGTCGGGATCGTGGTGGGTGGGCTCGGCGATCGCCGCGCTGGAACGCGGAAGTTCCGGGCCAGAGATGTCTGCCATCACGAAGGCTCAACGCGCAAGCGGTTCATAGGGTTCAACCATTTCCGCGCATGCGTCTCATGAACGCCTAGCCTAATTGCCCGGCTCCTCCTCATTGCGCTACGCGTCCCCCTCACCGCTACGCGGCCCCCACCGCATCGTCGCCGGGCTAGCGGGCCGGCTTCGGACACGACGGATGCCTACCCGCGGTGACCAGGTCGGCGACGGCTGCGCGGGGATCGCCGCTGGTAACGAGGCCTTCACCGACCAGAACAGCGTCAGCACCGGCACCGGCGTAGGCCAGCAGGTCGGCGGTGCCGCGCACCCCGGATTCGGCGACCCTGATCACGTCGCTGGGCAGCCCGGGCGCGATGCGCGCGAAACTGTCTCGATCCACTTTCAGCGTCTTGAGGTCTCGGGCGTTAACGCCGATCACCCGCGCCCCGGCCTGCAGCGCTCGGTCCGCTTCCTCCTCGGTGTGCACCTCGACCAGTGCGGTCATGCCTAGCGACTCGATGCGCTCCAACATCGACTCCAGCGCAGACTGGTTCAGCGCCGCGACGATCAGCAGCAGCATGTCGGCGCCGTGCGCGCGTGCCTCATGAATCTGGTACGGCCCCACCACAAAGTCTTTGCGCAGCACCGGCACCGACACCGCCGCGCGCACCGCGTCGAGATCGTCCAGCGAACCGTTGAAGCGTCGTTGTTCGGTCAGCACACTGATGATGCGTGCACCGCCGTCCTCGTACGCGCGCGCCAACTTGGCCGGATCGGAGATCGTCGCAAGTTGTCCCGCCGACGGGCTGGCGCGCTTGACTTCTGCGATGACACCGATACCGGGCTCGCGCAACGCCGCTAGGACGTCCAATGGCGACGGCATGGCCTCGGCGGCCGCCTTGATCTCGGACATGCTCACGACAGCCTCACGAGCGGCGACGTCTGCGCGGACTCCTTCGATGATGGAGTCGAGCACGTTTGCCGAGCTCATGCTTGTCGGTTCCTTCCCCACGGCTGCCAGCAGATCGATGGCGTCCTTCGAAGGGTAGCGACCGTCGGCGCGCGGTCCGTCACCGACCCTCGGTGTCAGCTTCGTGTCGCGCTTCGCGATCCGGCCGCGTCGCCGAGTCGTGCGGTTGCTCGGTCGGGTCCTGGGTTGGGTCCTCGCCATCGTCGAGCGCATCCCAGATCATTCGCTCCGACATGGTCTTCTCGTCGCGCTGCGCCAGTGACCGGCGAGCAGCGGGCGTCACGTATTTCGTGTCTGCGCCGCGAGTTGAGGCCGCCGCTCGCATCAACAGGACGGCACCGACCAGCGTGCACACCGCAGTCGCGAGGGTGATCGCCGGACCCGGGTAATGCCGCTGGCTGCCCACCAACCACAGCACCGGGACGTGTGCGAGGTCGGCTGCGCGCACGGCCACGTCGGGGATCACTAACAGGCTGATCGCCAGATATCCAGTCGCCAAGCTCGCGGTGGCCACCAGCATCCCAAGTATCCGCAGCGGCCACCCACGCACGGCCAACGCGGCGACGGCGGTAACCAGCAGCACCAGCGCCAGCGGGACCAGCGCCGACGACCATGCCGCGCCGGACAGCGCGATCAGCTTCGGCGGGCCCAGCCCGTCGAATGTCCGCAGGTCGACCCAGGTCAGCCGCGATGCGGCCCACAATCCGGCGGCGGCGGCCACCAACAGGGCCTGTGCTGTGCGGATGGTCGGCCGGCCCGGGCGATCGGGCTGGGCATCAGCCATCCTGGCTACGTTAATTGCCCGTCTCGCCCCCTCGCCGCTCCGCGGCTGGGAGGTATCCCCACCCCGGGCGTTCAACGGCCCGCATCGTCGACGGGCGCATCCGGGGCGGTCAAAGTCTCCGCCGCCGCGATCGCGTTCAGCACCGCCCGCGCCTTGTTCGTCGCCTCGGTGTGCTCGTAGGGCCCGTTGGAGTCAGCCACCACTCCGCCGCCGGCCTGAACATAGGCGGTGCCGTCGCGCAGCAGAGCCGTGCGGATCGCGATCGCGAAGTCGGCGTTACCGGCGAAATCGAGGTAGCCGATCACGCCGCCGTAGAGGCCACGACGGGTCTTTTCCACCTCTTCGATCAATTCCATGGCGCGCACCTTCGGGGCACCGGACAGCGTTCCGGCCGGGAAGCAGGCCGTCACGGCGTCCAGAGCGGTGCGACCCTGAGCAAGCATCCCGGTCACCGTGGACACCAGGTGCATGACGTGGCTGTAACGCTCGATGTGGCTGTAGTCCTCGACGCGAACGCTGCCCGGCACGCAGACTCGACCCAGGTCGTTGCGGCCCAAATCGACCAGCATCAGGTGCTCGGCGCGTTCCTTCTCATCGGCCAGCAGCTCCTTTGCCAGCAGCTGATCCTCTTCTTCGGTCTGCCCCCGCCACCGGGTTCCGGCGATCGGATGCGTCGTCGCCCACCGATCCTGGACGGTCACCAGCGCTTCGGGACTCGACCCGGCGATCGAAAACGCGGTTCCGCCAGCGTCATTCGGGACGTGCAGCAGATACATGTACGGGCTGGGATTGGACACCCGCAGCATCCGGTACACATCGATCGGCTCGACGTCGGTGTCCATCTCGAAACGCTGTGAGGGCACCACCTGAAATGCCTCGCCGCGCTCGATTTCATGGACGAGATGCTCGACGATCGCCCCGTATTCCTCGACAGTGCGCTGCGCGCGGTGCCGCGGCTCGGGTCGGGTGAACGTGGCGACGGTCGAGGGTAGCGGCTGACCCAGCGCGGCGGTCATCACGTCCAGCCGCGCGATCGCGTCGTCGTAGGCCTCGTCGACCCGCTCGTCGGTGCCGTTCCAGTTCACCGCATTGGCGATCAACGTGATGGTGCCCTCGTGGTGATCAACGGCCGCCACGTCGGTGGCCAGCAGCAGCAGCATGTCCGGCAAGTTGAGGTCATCGACGGCCAACTCGCGCAATCGTTCCAGCCGTCGCACCAGGTCGTAGGCGAAGAAGCCCACCATCCCGCCGGACAACGGCGGCAGCCCCGGCGGCGCAGCGGTGGCCAGCAACTTCAGCGTGGCGTGCAGGGCTTGCAGCGGGTCCCCGCCGGTAGGGGCATCCCGCGGCACCGCGCCGAGCCACACCGCCTCGCCGTCACGCACCGTCAACGCCGACGGCGCACCCGCCCCGATGAATGACCACCGCGACCACGACCGGCCATTCTCGGCTGACTCCAGCAGGAAGGTGCCCGGCCGGTTGGCGGCCAGCTTGCGGTACGCGGATAGCGGCGTCTCGGCATCGGCCAGGACCTTGCGGGTCACCGGCACCACACGATGCTCGGCCGCCAGCGCGCGGAAATCGTCCCGCGAGGTGGTGGCGGCGGTGAGGTTGGCGTGCACCCTTCTATCTTCCAAGTGGTCTCCCCGGATGCCGCAGCGACCCCCGGCGTAACCTAACGGACATGAAAACCGGTGACACCGTGGCCGACTTCGAGCTTCCCGACCAGACTGGCAACCCGCGCAGGCTCAGCAGCCTGCTGTCCGACGGGCCAGTGGTGCTGTTCTTCTACCCGGCCGCGATGACACCCGGCTGCACCAAGGAGGCCTGTCACTTCCGCGACTTGGCCGGAGAATTCGCTGCCGTCGGGGCCAACCGGGTCGGTATCAGCGTCGATCCCGTTGCAAAACAAGCCAAGTTCGCCGACACGCAGGGTTTCGACTACCCGTTGCTCTCCGACACGGACGGTGCGGTCGCCGCCCAGTTCGGTGTCAAACGAGGGCTCTTGGGCAAGTTGATTCCGGTCAAACGCACAACGTTCGTCATCGATACCGATCGCAGGGTGCTCGACGTGATCTCCAGCGAACTGAGCATGGACACCCACGCCGACAAGGCGTTGGTCACGCTAAAATCCCGTAAGTAACTCTTCGCAGTTCCTCTCCCCCATTCGAAGAATCCCTATTCTCTCGGGATGGCAAACCGTCCCGTCGGCACATTGTCGCTATCCGTTGCGGCACTCGCCTTGCTGGTCGGGTGCTCGTCGTCGCCTCAATATTCAGCTCCACAATCGTTCACCGTCGGCAACAGTGCGGTAGCGCAGCTTGTCCAAGAAGCAGTCGGAGGTGACCGATTTGCCGCGCCGATCGAGGGCTCACCGATCGTCACGTGCACTGGGCGAACGACTTGCACCATCAGCTACACGGTTCGGGAGGCCACCAACGCGGTTTTTCACAAAGAAGTCGCTGCCGATATGCAGTTGTTCTTGCCGACGGCGCCGATGTGGAAAGCGTTATTCGCCGATCCGCAGTTTCAGAGCGGAACCGTCACCGTACGGGGTCCGGTAAACGCTTCCGATAGCCACGGCGAAACCGCAATCTATTTCACGCTGACCTGCGACCGCGCGGATGCCGCAAAAATCGACTGGGGCACCGTGGACGGTCATGGCATCCGTACCCAGTGCAACTACAAGCCTGAGGCTCAAGGCCTACCTGACCACACCGAATCGTCGCAGGCGGGGCCCTAGCGACGTTCACGTCGGCCAGGACGTGCCCGATCGGCAGCAGATGGGCTCGTGGGGACGGGCGCCTTTGTAGCATGCTGGCATGCCGCTGAACCAAGGAGATGTGTTCGCCGGATATACGATCGTGCGGCGGCTGGGATCCGGAGGGATGGGCGAGGTCTATCTGGCCCAACATCCGCGGCTGCCCCGCCGAGACGCTCTCAAGGTCCTACCTGCCACCCTGACCGCGGACCAGGAGTACCGGCAGCGATTGAGCCGTGAAGCAGACATCGCCGCGGAGTTGTGGCATCCCCACATTGTCGGCATCCACGACCGCGGCGAGTTCGAAGGACAGCTGTGGCTTTCGATGGACTATGTCGAGGGAACCGACGCGGCCGAGTTGCTGCGCACCCGGTATCCATCCGGGATGCCGAAAGCCGAAGTATTCGAGATCATCACCGCCGTCGCTGACGCGCTCGATTACGCCCATCTACGGGGATTGCTGCACCGCGACGTCAAACCCGCCAATATCTTGCTGACTGAGGCTGATCCTCGGGGACGGCGAATCTTGCTGGCCGACTTCGGCATCGCCAGAGAGATCGGTGATATCAGCGGTCTCACCGCCACCAACATGGTGGTCGGAACTACCGCCTACACCGCGCCCGAACAACTCATGGGTTCAGACATCGACGCGCGAGCCGACCAGTACGGGCTCGGCTGCAGCGCTTTTCACCTGCTGACCGGGGCAGCGCCGTATCAAAACTCCAATGCGGCAGTGGTCATCACCCAACACTTGTCCGCGCCGCCCCCGCAGATCGGCGAACGACGACCGGATCTGGCGGACCTCGACGAGGTGATGATCAGAGTGCTGGCAAAGGATCCGGGTGATCGCTATTCGAGCTGTTCGGATTTCGCGACGGCGCTGACCGGCCAACCGGGTGTTGGCGCGGCACAGACCGTCGCCGGACGCGCAGCCGCGGCACAGACGACCCGCGTTACCGCGCCGCAACAGTCCACGCCGCCCAAAGCACCGCGACGCGGACTGCGGCCGGCAATCGTGATATCCGCCGTTGCCACGCTGTTGGTGCTCCTGGTGGCGGGATTTGTAGGTGTAGAACTCATGCGTCATCGCGCGAACGAGGCGGCCAGCACCGCCCCGACCGACGCCAACCAGCCGGGCAACGGCGCCAGCCCTGCCCCGAGCGAGCCGGGCAACAGCGCCACCGCGGTGCCGCCGTCGATCCAACTCACCAGGTACATCACCGATCCCTCGGGCGTTTTGACCGCTGCCGGCCGCACCGCGGTGGAGGGCGCCATCTCGAAGCTCTACACTCAGCGCAACGTCCACCTATGGGTGGCGTACGTCAACGATTTCTCCGGGCTCACCCCGTACAGATGGGCTGAGGACACCATGCGCGCCAACGGATTCAGTGACACCGACGGACTTTTGGCTATCGCCACCGCCAACCGGACCTTTGCGTTTCGACCACCGGCCGCGATGACCAACGGGACCAACGGAACTCGCGTCAACGCTGAGCTCATTCGGAAGGATCGAATCGCGCCCGCGGTGCGACGTGACGAATGGTCCCGGGCCGCGATAGGGGCTGCGAACGGACTGGAGGCTGCCCGCTAAGTCATCGTGGTGCCGGCGATGCGATCAACTCCATTATCACCGGGGCCGCGACAGGCGGGCTGTAGTAGATGCCTTGCGCGACTCCGCATCCGCAGTTGCGCAGGTAGGCTGCGGTCTCGGCGTTGTCGATGCCCTCAGCGACAGTTGTCACATTCAGAGCGTGCGCCAGATCAACGGCAGCACGCACGATGGCGTCGGCGCGCGGGTCTGTCAATACATTGCCGATCAAGTCCTGATCGACTTTGACTTCATCGATGGGCAGCTTGCGTAGGTAGGTCAATGCCGAGTAGCCGCTGCCGAAATCGTCAAGCGCGATATGAAGCGTGTTTGAGTGGCTCGGCGGAGGCGTGTGAGCGCCGTCGGTGATCGTGCCACTGCACCCATGGCCCTATCTCCGGGGTTTACTCGGCGACCACCCCGGCGCCGTTTCCCGACACGCTAGCAACTGTGCTGCCGCTCCACTGTGACATTTGCGCCGATCGTCATATGTTTGCCGTCAGGTCGAGCAGCGAGCAAAGCGGTCGAGTGCGGCAGCGGTCGTCGCGTCGGACTACCTGGCCGATTGCCCGGACTCAATGTCGGACACCTCCGCATCCACCGGGACGAGAATGTGTCACTGACGTTGCCGTCAATACTCGGCGCTCGCGCACCAGCCAGTACTCGCGGTCACATAGCAACCGATCCCGTCAGCCGTCGTCCGGGTCCAGCAGCACGTCGGCGTCGAAGCAGCTGTGGTCGCCGGTGTGGCAGGCGCCGCCGACCTGGTCCACCACAAGCAGCACCGCGTCGCCGTCGCAGTCCAGGCGCACCGAATGCACGTGCTGGGTGTGGCCGGAAGTGGCGCCCTTGACCCACTGCGCGCCGCGGGACCGCGAAAAGTACGTCCCTTCGCGGGTTTCCAGCGTCCGGGCCAGCGCCTCGTCGTCCATCCAGGCGACCATCAACACGTCGCCGCTGCTGCGCTCCTGGACGACCGCGGTGAATAGTCCGTCGGCGTTGCGCTTGAGGCGCACGGCGATGGCGGGGTCGAGCGTCATCGCACTGTGATCCCTTCTGCGGCCATGGCCGCCTTCACCTGTCCGATCGTCAACTGCCGGAAGTGAAAGACACTGGCGGCCAACACCGCATCAGCACCCGCGGCGACGGCCGGGGCGAAATGCTCGGCCGCACCCGCGCCTCCGCTGGCGATCACCGGCACCGTCACCGCCACCCGAACCGCCCGCAGCATCGCCAAGTCGAAGCCAGCCTGGGTGCCGTCGGCATCCATCGAATTGAGCAGGATCTCCCCCACGCCGAGTTCGGCACCGCGGGCTGCCCATTCGACAGCGTCGATGCCGGTGCCGCGCCGCCCGCCGTGGGTGGTGACCTCCCACCCCGACGGTGTGGGGGCCGAGCCGGCAGGCACGGTGCGCGCGTCGACGGACAACACGATGCACTGGGAGCCGAACTGGTTGGCCATCTCGGCCAGCAGCTCGGGCCGTGCGATGGCGGCGGTGTTGATCGATACCTTGTCCGCTCCCGCCCGCAGCAACACGTCGACGTCGGCGACCGTGCGCACCCCGCCGCCCACGGTGAGCGGGATGAACACCTGCTCAGCGGTGCGACGCACCACCTCCAGCATGGTGGCCCGTCCCGACGACGACGCGGTCACGTCGAGAAAGGTCAGCTCGTCGGCGCCCTCGGCGTCGTAGGCCGCGGCGAGTTCCACGGGATCACCTGCATCGCGCAGGTTCTCGAAGTTGACGCCTTTGACCACCCGACCGTCATCGACGTCCAGGCAGGGAATCACCCGCACCGCCAGGCTGCTGCCGCAATACGCTTCAGTACTCATCCGGTCGTCCTACCTTGCGCAGAATCTCGAGTATCTGGGCGTGCACACCGGGGGCGGCGGCCAACGCGGACTGCGAGTCGGGGGTCCACTCGTCGCCGGCCAGGTTCGTCACGACGCCACCAGCGGCCCGAACCAGCGCCACACCCGCGGCGTGATCCCACACGTGGTGACCGAAACTGATTGCGCCGCCGAGAATCCCGTCGGCAACATAAGCAAGGTCGATGCCGGTGGCTCCATGCATCCGTAGCCGTGAGGACACCCGGCTGAGCTCTTCGAGCACCGCCAGCCGGTAGCGCCCGGGAAATCGGCCACGCGAGTCGGCATTGAAAGTTCCGATACCGATGACCGAATCCGTGAGCTCGACCTTGGCCAACGGCGGTTGCGGCACGCCGTTTTTCATCAGCGGACCGCCCGAGACCGCGACGTAACGCTCGCCGGTGAACGGTAGCCACGTCAGGCCGGCCACCGGATCTCCGTCGTGCAGCAGACCCAGCAGAATCGCGGCCATCGGCGACCCGGCGGCGTAGTTGAAGGTCCCGTCGATCGGGTCCAGAATCCACACCCACGGCGAGTCGATTTCGGCGCCGCCGAACTCCTCGCCGTGCACGTCGATGCCGGTGGTCTTCACCAGCGCGTCGACGACCTGGCGCTCGATTTCCAGATCGACGTTGGTGGCGAAATCGTCGCCGCGCTTGCTGACCGCCGATTCCGCGCCGTGACCGGCGATGAACGGCTCCGCCGCGGCGTCCAGGATCGCCGACGCCTCGGTCACCAGCGCGTCGAGATCCATTGCGGCCCTACCCTGCCACCGCTGCCAGCGCCTGCGGCAGGGTGAACCGTCCGGCGTAGAGCGCCTTGCCTACAATCGCGCCCTCGACCCCGCTACCGGTCAGCGTGGCGATAGCGCGCAAATCGTCGAGGCTGGACACACCGCCGGATGCGATCACCGGAGCGTCGGTGCGCTCGGCGACCGCGCCAAGCAGACCGAGATTGGGCCCGGTCAATGTGCCGTCCTTGGTGACATCGGTCACGACGAACCGCGAACACCCTTCGCTGTCAAGGCGTTCCAGCACTTCCCACAGGTCGCCGCCGTCGGTCTCCCAGCCGCGGCCGCGCAGCCGATGATCGCCGTCGATGATTTGCACGTCCAGCCCGACAGCGACCTTGTCGCCGTGCTCGGCGATCACCTGAGCACACCACCGCGGATTCTCCAACGCCGCCGTCCCGAGGTTGACCCGAGCGCATCCGGTCGCCAGTGCCGCGGTCAACGAGTCGTCGTCGCGGATACCGCCGGAAAGTTCGACCTGTACGTCGAGCTTGCCCACCACCTCGGCCAGCAGTTCGCGATTGGAGCCGCGGCCGAACGCCGCGTCCAGATCGACCAGATGAACCCACTCTGCACCATCGCGCTGCCAGCCCAGCGCGGCGTCCAATGCTGAGCCGTACTCGGTTTCGCTGCCGGCCCGGCCCTGCACCAAGCGCACCGCCCGACCCTCGACCACGTCGACGGCGGGCAACAAAATCAACGGCACGTCTATAACCCCTCGACCCAATTGCTCAGCACTGCCGCCCCCGCGTCCCCGCTCTTCTCCGGATGGAATTGGGTGGCGGCCAACGGTCCATCCTCGACGGCGGCCAGGAACGGCACCCCATGGGTGGCCCACGTCAGTAGCGCCTCGGATCGGCCTTCCCACTGCTGGGCAGCATAGGAGTGCACGAAGTAGAACCGGGCGTCGGCGTCAAGGCCTTTGAACAGCGCAGTGCCCGGCGCACCCGCCACCACGTTCCAACCCATGTGCGGGATCACCGGCGCGTCCAATCGAGTCACGGCGCCGGGCCACTGTCCGCAGCCGCTGGTCTCCACGCCGAACTCGACACCGCGGGCGAACAAGATCTGCATGCCGACACACACGCCCAGCACCGGTCGCTCGTCGGCAACTCGATCGGAGATGACCCGCTCGCCGCCGATCCCCCGCAGCCCGGTCATACATGCTTCGAAAGCGCCGACGCCCGGCACCACCAGCCCGTCGGCGGTCGCGGCGGCATCCAGGTCGGCCGTCACGTCCACCGAGGCGCCCACGCGCTGCAGCGCGCGCTGCGCCGAGCGCAGATTGCCGGAGCCATAGTCCAAAACCACGACGGATTTGGCTTTCACAGGGTCCCTTTGGTGGACGGCACGCCGGACACCCGCGGATCGGCTTCGACTGCCTGACGCAACGCGCGGGCGACGGCCTTGTACTGCGCCTCGGTGATGTGGTGTGGGTCGCGACCGTAGAGGACGCGGACATGCAGCGCGATGCGCGCATTATTCGCCAGCGTCTCGAACACGTGCC
The DNA here is from genome assembly GCA_963751315.1 of uncultured Actinomycetota bacterium. Taxonomy (GTDB): domain Bacteria; phylum Actinomycetota; class Actinomycetes; order Mycobacteriales; family Mycobacteriaceae; genus Mycobacterium. Next base: position 166,482 of record CAVVUH010000002.1, read on the forward strand.
GGTTGACGACGGTGTGGTATGGCACGGCATTACCGGCAATAGTGAAGTGCCGCAGGTGATCCGGCTCGCCACTGTGTACACAGTACGGCCGTCCCGACACGTCCACCGCGGCGTGAGCGAGCGCCTCGTCCATCGGGATGTAGGCGTCGCCGAACCGGCGGATGCCCGTTTTGTCACCGAGGGCCTGTGCCAGCGCCTGGCCGAGCACAATCGCGGTGTCCTCGATGGTGTGATGCGCCTCGATCTCCACATCGCCCTTGGCACGCACGGTCAGATCGAAACTGGCGTGGCTGCCCAGCGCGGTCAGCATGTGGTCGTAGAAAGGGATTCCGGTGTCGACATGGACCTTCCCGGTCCCGTCCAGGTCGAGTTCGACGACGATGTCACACTCTTTGGTGGTGCGTTCCACGCGGGCGTGGCGCTGCAGGCTCATGACGCTCCTAGGGGCTGGGCCAATTCGGTGGCGGCGATCTGGGCGCTCGTCTGCAGGAAGACGTCGTTCTCTTCGGCCAGTCCGGTGGTGACGCGCAAATACCCGGGAATACCGACGTCGCGTATCAGCACGCCGGCATCGAGATAGCGCTGCCAGGCCGTCGGCGCGTCGGCGAACTGCCCGAAGAGCACAAAGTTGGCGTCGCTGGGAACGACCCGAAATCCCATGCCGCTCAATGCTGCGCTCACCCGCTCGCGTTCGGCGATCAGGGTCGCGACGCTGCCCAGGGTGTCATCGGCGTGCCGCAGCGCTGCCCGGGCGGCGGCCTGAGTAACCGAGGACAGGTGATATGGCAACCGCACCAACAGCATCGCGTCGATCACCGCGGGGGTGGCGATCAGGTAGCCCAACCGGCCCCCGGCGAAGGCGAACGCCTTGCTCATGGTGCGGGTCACGACGAGCTTCGTCGGATACTGAGCGACCAGTGCCACCGCACTGGGCTGCGAGGAGAACTCGCCGTAGGCTTCGTCCACGATCAGGATCCCCGGCGTCACGTTTAGTAGTTGCCGCAGATCGTGCAGCGAAACACTCTGCCCCGAAGGGTTATTGGGGCTGGCGACGAACACCACATCGGGCCGACGGTCGGTGATCGCCGCGACGGCGACGTCGACGTCGAGACTGAAGTCCGCGGCGCGCACCGTCTCGATCCATTCGGTGCGGGTGCCGTCGGAGATGATCGGGTGCATCGAATAGGACGGAACGAATCCGATCGCAGTTCGACCCGGTCCGCCGAAGGCCTGCAGCAGCTGCTGCAGGATCTCGTTGGAACCATTTGCAGCCCAGAGGTTTTCCACTTCAAGGTGCACGCCTGTCTGTAGGCTGAGGTAAGCAGCCAAGTCAAGGCGCAGAGCCACTGCGTCGCGATCTGGGTAGCGGTGCAGATTACCGGCCACATCGCGGACGGATGCGACGACGTCGTCGACGAGCGCCTTGGTGGGCGGGTGCGGGTTCTCGTTGGTGTTCAGCCGCACCGGAACCGCCAGCTGCGGCGCGCCGTAGGGAGATTTGCCGCGCAAGTCTTCGCGCAGCGGCAGCGCGTCGAGCGCCGGGTGTCTGCTCATCGCTCGAACCTCCGCCGTACCGCCTCACCGTGCGCGGGCAGGTCCTCGGCCGTGGCTAACGTAACCACGTGTCCCGAAACGTCTTTCAGGGCCGCCTCGGTGTAGTCGACGACATGGATACCGCGGAGAAAGGTCTGCACCGACAGGCCGCTGGAATGCCGGGCACTGCCCGCCGTGGGCAACACGTGGTTGGAGCCGGCGCAGTAGTCGCCGAGGCTGACCGGTGAATACGCGCCGACGAAGATGGCGCCGGCCGAGCGAATCTGCGCGGCAACCTGATCCGCGTCGACGGTCTGGATCTCCAGATGCTCAGCGGCGTAGGCGTTGACGGTGCGGATACCGGCGTCGATGTCGTCAACCAAGATGATCGCCGACTGGCGCCCGGCAAGTGCGGTTGTCACCCGCTGACGGTGCACGGTGGTCTCCAGCTGAGCGGCCAGCTCTTTGTCGGTGGCATCGGCGAGGTCGGCGCTCGGTGTCACCAGGACGCTGGCGGCCATTTCGTCGTGTTCGGCCTGGCTGATCAAGTCGGCGGCGACATGCGCCGGGTTGGCGGTGTGATCGGCCAGGATGGCGATCTCGGTCGGGCCTGCTTCGGCGTCGATGCCGACCCGCGAGCGGCAGAGCCGTTTGGCGGCAGTGACGTAGATGTTGCCGGGCCCGGTGATCATGTCGACCGGTGCGAGCTCGGCGCCGTCGGTGTCGATGCCGCCGTAGGCCAGCAGCGCCACCGCCTGCGCCCCACCGACCGCCCACACCTCGTCGACACCGAGCATGCGGGCGGCGGCCAGGATCGTCGGGTGCGGCAGGCCCTGAAACCGGCCCTGGGATTGCGCCTGCGGCGGGCTGACCACGACCAGCGAGCCCACACCGGCAGCCTGCGCCGGCACCACGTTCATCACCACGCTGGACGGGTACACGGCGTTGCCGCCGGGCACATACAGCCCGACCCGCTCGACGGGGACCCACCGCTCGGTGACGGTGGCGCCCGGGCTCAGCGTCGTCGTGGAGTCGGTGCGGCGCTGGTCCGCATGCACGGCACGGGTGCGCTCGATCGCCACCTCCAGAGCGAGGCGAACATCCCGGTCCAAGCCGGCCAGCGCGGCGTCTAACTCGGCGCTGGGCACCCGCACGGTCGACGGCCTCACCTGATCAAACGACTCGCCGAAGTCCAGCGCGGCCTCCGCGCCCCGCTCAGCGACCGCCTCAACGATCGGACGCACCGACGGCAGCGCGGCATCCACATCCACTCCGCCGCGGGGCAACGCCGCCCGCAGCCGGGCGGCGGACAGGTCAGCGCCGCGCAGATCGATGCGCGCCATCACGTTCACATCGACCATTGTCCCCGATGGGAGCAATTGCTTTAGCTTTCGGGGGTTCAGGGCTGGTCATCAGCACCGGATCGCGCGCTTTTTCGGTGTCGCTTCATAGAAGTGGTGTGCGGATTTCGGCTGATGGGCACGTGTTGTAACCCCGGTATTGGGCAGTCATCGCGTGATTCTCCGAACGACCGGCAAGTCAATCGAACGAGAACAACGCGATCACCGATCACCGATCGCTCGCACGAGTGGGATGTCTCGCTCGGTATTCCTTCAGTGGGTCTGCGCCTAGATCAGGGCCGGCGCCAGCCGACGCCATTGCTCCACGGGGAAGACCGCCATGTCGTCGCGGTCGACCATCACCTGGATGCAGACGTGGTCGGCGCCGGCCTGGCGGTGCTGGCCCACCCGCTCGGCGATGGCTTGCTCGTCACCCCACGCGACCAGCGCGTCGATCAGGCGGTCGCTGCCGGGAGCGGTGACGTCGGCGTCGTCGAACCCGTAACGGCGCCAGTTGTTGACGTAGTTGGGTAGCCCGAAGTAGGCCGCCAGGTTCTTGCGGGCGATGTCGCGGGCCCGCGTGGGGTCGGTTTCGAGGACCACACCTTGTTCGGGGGCCAGCAGCGGGCCGGCCCCCAGGATCTCGCGGGCGGTGGCGGTGTGCTCGGGGGTCACCAGGTAGGGGTGCGCACCGCCGGCCCGATCCCTGGCCAGCTCGAGCATCCTGGGCCCGAGGGCGGCCAGCACCCGGTCGCCGAGCGGAAGCGGCTCGGGCGCGGCATCCAGCGCGTCGAGGAACTCCCGCATTCGGGCCAGCGGACGCCGGTACGTCCCGGGTTCCGCACCGTCCACCACCGGCGCGTGGCTGACGCCGATCCCGATCAGCACCCGGGGCCCGTACTTGCCGACAAGCTCGTGGAAGCCCGCCGCGCTGCGGGTCGGATCCTGCGCCCATAGGTTCAGCACGCCACTTGCCACGGTGATCGAGCTGGTCGAGGCCAGTAACGAGCCGAGCGCGCCGAAGAGGTCCCCGCCGGTATCTGGGATCCACACCACCGAGTATCCGAGCTCCTCGACCTCGGCAGCGTAATCGCCCGCGGCGGCCGGGTCCCCGTACCGCATCGCCGCTTCCCAGATTCCGATACCACCCAGTCGTTCGGTCACGCCCCGATCACACGTCCACTTGCGCTTTTGCGCTGGCGAAGGCGGGGACGACAAAGCGACGCAGTATGGACCGGTAGCGCCTGACGCCGCCGTCACCGTCCTCGAGGCCGCGCATCACCATCACCGTGACGTTGCCCAGCCACAAGTGGATGTCCGACCGCGCCAGCCCAGCTGGCAGTTCATTGTTGGCGACGGCGGCGTCGAGAAGGGGATCCCACATCTCGGCCCTGCACATCTCCGTCGTGCCCGAAGCGATCATTCGTTTGCCAAGGCTCGTGCCATCGGGGTCGATGACGTGCCGCGTCAGGGGGTCGCGGCGGCCGTGTTCGGCGGTGTAGAGCACAGTCTCGACGATCTGATCCGCAAGGCTGCCCTGCCGGGAGATCGGTTTGCGTGCGCGGTCGAGCAATGCCCGCGCGTGCCGGGTGATCAGCTCGATGAGCAGATCGTCGCGGTCAGCGAAATAGCGGTAGACGCTGGGCCGCGACAATCCAACCTCACACGCGACGTCGTCCATCGTGGTCTTGCGGATCCCGTGGCGATCAATGCAGCGTTCGGCGGCGGCCAGGATGCGCTCACGCGCGTCGTCCGTGCCCGTAGGTGCGGTTGGCCGGCTGGGCGATGGTCGAGGCATAGAGACATGCTACTAGATACGTCAGTCGTCTGATCATACATACGCGGCCCGTCTTACTTAGTAGTGCCGCTTGACACGTCGCGATTGATGCGCGCATACTGACTGCTGACACTTTTCGTATTTTGTCAGTCAGGAGCGCGCAGATGCTAGCGAGACTGTCGCACCGGATCGCGATAGTCGGCGCCGGGCCGATCGGGTCGGCGTTGGCCGGTCACCTGATCCTGGCCGGAAACAAGGTCACCATTGGAACGCGACGCCCTGACGCCTTCACTCCGCCCGACTATCAGCGGGAAGACATCGACTATCCGGTCCACATCCGCACTACTTCTATTCGCTCAGCCCCGTGGATCGCAGAGCCTACTCCGAACCAAAGGCGTCACCGCCAAAGAAACCGACCACTGCGCCGACTACCCACCCAATGACCAATCAGTCTGGGACTGGTCACCCGCCCGATGACCAACTCTGGAAACCTCGCCGCCGCAACGAAGTTAGCCAGACCGCTGACCCCCACGTCGATACCGACTTCGCCAATCAGCCCCACACGTAAGACATTTACGGGCAGCGCGACTCGCCGCAATCAACGCAGGGATTAAAGGAGACGCACATGCACCCAACGATGCGGGATTACGACCTGGTCGTCATCGGTTCAGGTCCCGGCGGACAGAAGGCGGCCATCGCCGCAGCCAAACTCGGCAAAGCGGTGGCGGTCATCGAACGCGACCGGATGCTCGGCGGCGTGTGCACCAACACTGGCACCATCCCGTCGAAGACGCTGCGCGAGGCGGTGCTGTACCTGACTGGCATATCCCAGCGCGAACTGTACGGCGCGAGTTACCGAGTCAAAGAAAACATCACCCCAGCCGACCTGTTGGCCCGAACCCAGCACGTCATTGGCAAGGAGCGGGAGGTGGTGCGCTCGCAGCTGATCCGCAACCGCATCGAGCTCTACACCGGCCACGGCCGCTTTATCGACAAGCACACGGTGTTGGTCGAGGGCCAGCACGATGTCGAGCCGGTCGCGGTCAGCGGGCGCTACATCGTGATTGCCACCGGCACCAAGCCGGCGCGACCGCCGGGCGTGGAGTTCGACGACGAGAAGGTGCTGGACTCCGACGGGATCCTCAACCTGAAGTTCGTGCCGGCATCAATGGTGGTGGTCGGCGCCGGCGTGATCGGCATCGAGTACGCGTCGATATTCGCCGCCCTGGGCACCAAGGTGACCGTCGTCGAAAAACGCCACTGCATGCTGGACTTCTGTGATCCCGAGATCGTCGAGGCCCTTCAGTTTTACCTGCGCGAGCTGGCGGTCACGTTCCGGTGCGGCGAGGAGGTGACCGCCGTCGACGTCGGTGCCTCCGGCACCGTCACCACCCTGGCCAGCGGCAAGCAGATCCCCGCCGAGGCGGTGATGTACTCGGCTGGTCGGCAGGGCCAGACCGAGGATCTTGACCTGGCCGACGCCGGGCTGGAAACCGACAGCCGCGAGCGGATTTTCGTCGACGAAGAGTTCCGCACCAAGGTTGATCACATCTACGCCGTCGGCGACGTGATCGGGTTCCCGGCGCTGGCCGCCACGTCAATGGAGCAGGGTCGGCTGGCGGCCTACCATGCCTTCGGCGAGCCGACAGCCGGGATGACCGAGCTGCAGCCGATCGGCATCTATTCGATCCCGGAGGTGTCGTATGTCGGCGCCACCGAAGTCGAGCTCACCAACGACTCGATCGCCTACGAGGTCGGCGTGTCCCGCTACCGAGAACTGGCCCGCGGCCAAATCGCCGGCGCCTGCCACGGCATGCTCAAACTGCTGGTGTCCCCCGACGACCTAAAACTGTTGGGCGTGCACATCGTCGGCACCAATGCGACCGAACTCGTGCACATCGGGCAGGCGGTGATGGGCTGTGGCGGCACGCTCGAGTATCTGGTGGATGCGGTGTTCAACTACCCGACATTCGCCGAGGCCTACAAGGTCGCCGCGTTGGACGTGATGAACAAGATCCGCACACTCAGCCGGTTCCAGGCCCGATCTGCCAATGCTTGACATCGGTCGCGAACCAAACCGATGCCGTTTCGCCGAGTCTGCGAGGCCGACCCGCCTCAATGTAGGTCGTTCAACGCGGTTGGCATGCACGCGCGTCCGCATGTCGTTGCACACTCACTACCCAGATAGCCGACGCCAAATCAGGGCGCCGGTCGCCGCCCGAAACGCCACGCAAGCAGGCACAGCCGGTAAAAGTTAGAGCTGAGCGGAATCGAGGATTCGGGTGTGCTTAAAGTCTCGCAGGCCGAGGTCGCGACGATCGCGGTGGCACTACTATCGTCGGCGCTTATAGTTCTTGACCTCAGCGACGGGGCGTTTCGACGCTGGTGGTCGGCTCGGGCCTTCACCACCGATGCCATTGCGGGAATTCTGGTCGTACTGATCACTGTGTTGATCGTTAACCAGGCGCTGGGAATCCGGCAAGAGCGCGAGCGATTCCGCGCCACCGCAGCGCAGGCCTCCATGGTATTGAGTCAGGCCATTCGCGCCACCCGAGCGGTCTTGGCTTGCGTCACATCTGGTAATCGCACCGCAGCGTCTGACGAACTGCGGACCTACATGATCATGCTGATGATCGCCGCGCCAATCCTGATCGAGAGTAAAACCCCCAGAGCCTTCCTGGAAGACGCCCAAACACTGGGTGGGATGTTGGTCCAAGTCCAACATTTGGAGTCGCAACGCTCCGTCAAAACGTCCCGTGTGACGCACAGCTCGAAGAAGCGCTGCAGCAGCTCAAAATCGCGGCGGCCCCGTTGCTTGCACCGCTGACCGCCGAAGAGCGAACCGCCGCGGGAACCGAGGAAACTTCCCCGGCCGTAAACAGCGTCGATGAGCCGTGACGGGCGCCAAACAGCGGGGTCGCGTCGGTAGCAGCTCGGTGAGGCTGTGCGGTGTTCGACTACCCGACGTTCACCCAGGCCTACCTGGTCGCCGCATTGGAAGTGATGAAACGAAATGTGCACGCTCGCGGCCGCCCTGGCGATACTGAACTAGGGCCGGAATTTGAGGGTGACGGATTCTCGTGTGTCTCAGGGGCGGGTAAGCGCAACCAGGCGACCGGTTTTTTGGTGTGGCCGCCAGACGGTTCACCCCCACAGCTACCGGAACATGGATCGCGTCCGCTCGTCCTTGCTCGACCTAGACGGCATGCAGCCACGTTGTGCGTCTTTGCCCCAGATCCGTTCGCAGGCGACTAGTTTGGCGTCGGGCACGGTTGCGGTGTGAGTGGACGGGCCGTCGCCCTCATCCCACCCGGACGACCCGACAAGGGCTCATGGCGAGGGATGGCGATCGTTCGGCGGATCGCGTCGTTGATCACGTGCGGCGCCTGCTGAGGCAGCATGTGCCCGGCGTAGGGAACGTGCACATGCTCTGCGCCGCAGATGCCGGCGGTCAGGTCGGCGGCGTGTGACGGCGGGGTCAATGGGTCTGCGCCACCGCTGACGACGACGGTCCGTGCGTGGATCGAGGCCAGGGTTGCGTATTGGTTGTAGGTCCGCAGGCTGGGCAGGAATCCGACTGCGGTGGCCACTGGTGTGGTGGTCAACGCTGCGGCTGTCACCGCCGCCAGGGTTGCGCTGTGCCCGTGTCCGTGCCAACGGCTCAGAGTCGCGCGCACCGGCCCCAGTAGCGCGTGCAGTGCGCGCTCGGGGCTGTGCTCGATCAGCCCGACCAGCGCCGCGGGGGCGGGAGTCGCTAGTAGCCGGGCCAGGCCGCGTTTGGCGAGCTTGCCGGCGGCGCTGGCGACCAGGACCAGCCCGTGCGGTTCGATCGGACGCTCGGCGGCGGGCCGGCCGAGGTAGGCCAGCGCCGTCATCGCGCCCATCGAGTGCCCGACGAGGGTAAGCGGCCCGCTGACGTCGAGGGCGGTCAGCACCTGGGCGAGGTCATCGGCGAGTTGGTCAATTCGGTAGGTGTTCATAGGCGCCGTTGCGGACCTGCCGTGGCCGCGGTGGTCGTAGCTGATGACCCGCACCGATCGGCCGTATCGGCGCAGCAGGCAGGTGATTTGACGTTCCCATGAGGTCTGATTGAGACAGAGCCCGTGGAGGAAGACCACGGTGTGTTCGGCGGTATGGGGGCCGGTGTCGCACACGGCCAGACGCACCCCGTCACTGGTCCTGACCGGTGGATGCTTGGGGTAGGGCCGGTCGCCTATGTGGCTGAAGCGAACAACGGCGGAGTCGACAGCCGGTGCAGCCTCGTTCAGGAGGTTGCGCGGGACCGTGGCTGGCGCGGTCATGACGCGCCGTGTCGTCAGGGCCGCGACTAGGCCCGGAGCGGGGCGGGCGAAGTCCTTGGGCTTGGACAGTGTTTGCCCGCTTGTCATTTGGCGATTCCCTTCACTCGCCCCCGGCCAGCGCCACGGTCCGGCAATCCGACTGTGCGTTAGATGCAGACCTTGGTTTGCCGATGGCTGACATATAACGTCATTTGTTATATTGTCTCTCACGACAGCCATATGTCAAGATATAACTTAGGATTCCGTATGCATCGGATGTCATACATCGGACGTCTTGTGTAATGTCAGAGGCCACACGGGCTGCCACGCTCCGACATCCACCTGTGGATCGGCAACGTCGCGATCATGGTGATGCGCGATCTCGAGGATGGTGACGGCGACCTCAAGCGCTACCGGTCCATCCTGCGTCGCTTCGGCGCCCCCGCCTTCGGCAGCGCAAACCGCAAGTGAGTACCTGATCAGCGATAAAGCGCCGACTGTCCCAGACCAGAGCAACTGCACATCGGACCGGTACAGCTGACCGCAAACCACGAAAAACGGAGCCGCCATGTCCCGAAAGGACCATCCCAACAACGCCCCGGGCGTCCCGATGCTCTTCCCGGTCTGGTTCGAGAAGTTCCAGACCAAATACTTCAACCCGGCGGTAAAGCCGATCGCGCGCTTTCTTCCGACGTTCTCGGTCATCAAGCACCGTGGCCGCACATCCGGCAAGCAGTACGAAACCATCGTGACCGCCTACCGCAAGGGCAACGTGCTGGCGATCGGACTGGCCCACGGCAAAACCGATTGGGTCAAAAACGTACTGGCTGCCGGTGAAGCCGACGTGCACTTCATCCGGAAGGACATCCACATCACCAATCCGCGAGTCCTGCCCGCCGGAAGCGACGGCAAGGGGCTGCCCTTCTTGGCCCGCCAGCAGATCGGGCGGGTCGGGGTCTTCGTCGCCGATATCGCCTAAGCCGGGAGCCTACAGCGCGACGAGATTGCGCCCAGGGTCGTGGATTTCGAGAGATCACAGCCCTGAGTGCAATCTCGACGATTTCGCCTAAACCCGCGTAAACACGGTTTTTCCGGCCATCGTCGGCCAGACCGATGGCGCGTCGTCCCATGCCACGACGCGGTCGACGACCGGCGACAGATCGCAGCCACCGGCCAGCAATTCCAGGACTTCCGGGATCACGGCACGCGCGCTGACCCGCCCGGTGACGAACCGCACACCGCGCGTATACATGGGCAGCAACGGCATTTCCACGCCTGCCTGGTAGTAAATCCCGGTGTCGGTGCACACACCGTCCGGCCAGGTCGCCCGCAGCGTCGCGGCCAGCAGTGACGGATCGGCCGATGTGTGCACGGTGACCGGATAGGGATCCCACGACTTGTCCGGCTTGGCCAGGTCGTGCGCGGCGGCGCCGACTTTCTCCGCTGCGGCGAGGCGGTTCGGATTGGTGTCGACGTAGTCAACGTGATAGCCGAGGGCAGCGGCGAGCGCGGTCGCATACAGCCCGATCGACTGCCGACCGACAACAAGTACGCGACGATCGGCCGCGTCGAGGGCCGCCAGTTCCGCCCGGAACGGGCCCACTGCGCGCCAGCCGTCGGGAATGTTGTCCGACAGTGACGCGACGGCGATCGGATCGACGGTCGGCGGAACGGGGATCAACATCGCGTCGGCGTAGGGCACGAGCACCAGATCGGACATGAATCCGCCGCCATCCAGGCCGGCAAGTGGGCCCAGCCCGTACATCGCCATCAACGGCACCGAGCCGCATGAACCCGTCACACCCCGGCGGCATTCGCGGCAGTCTCCGCAGCTGATCTGGAACGGCACCACCACCCGGTCGCCCACCTGCACACCCGACACGCCGTCACCGACCGCGACGACCTCGGCCAACCCCTCGTGTCCGACCGCATACCCGGGCGGCAGCGGAGCCGCGCCCCGCGCGACCGCGACATCGAGGTCGCAGCAGGCCACCAGCACCGGCCTGACCAGCGCCTGTCCTTGCGCCGTGATCGTCGGGTCGGGAGCCTCGCGCCAGGCGTATTGACCGGCTTCCTCGAATGTCAGCTGCCTCATTCCAGAATTCTTGAGCGATCACTCAAGTATTGTCAATAGGGTGCCCAGACCTGACCGCAGCCGGACGGCGTTGATCGACACCGCGGCCACGCTGTTTCGCCGTCAGGGCTACGCCGCGACCGGGCTCAACCAGATCCTCGACGAAGCAGGCGTCAAGCCCGGCTCGCTGTATCACCACTTTCCGGACGGCAAGCAGCAGCTCGCCGCCGCCGTCGTCGACGGCAGCGGAGCGGCCATCGAGCGACTGTTGCGCAGATTCCTGGCCGGCGGTCTGCCGTTGGCCGACATCGTCGATCGGTGGGTTGACTTGCTGGTCGGCGGGCTGACCGCCGATCGGCGCGACGGCTGCCCAATCGAGCCGATCGCCACCGAGTCGGTGAATGCCAGTCCACTGGTGCGCGAGGCGTCGGCCCGTGCCTTTACCGGCTGGTGCAGGGCGATCGAAGAGCGACTGGTCGCCGAAGGCTGGCCGAGGTCCGAAGCGGAAAGCATTGCCGTTGCGGTCATCTCATTGATCGAGGGAGCACTTATTTTGTCCCGCATCGCGGGCGATGCACGCGCACTCATCGCCGCCAAACCGGCAGCACGCCGCCTGCTTCGCCGCTAGATCGCGGCCGCCGGCGCGCACAAATCCTGCTTGCTGCCGAAGTAGCGGATCACCAGAGCTGCCGCTACCGAGAGGATGTCGGCGCGCGTCTGGGCGGCATTGCGAGGCCGTTTGGTAGCCATACCCGAACTGATGTCACCAATCGTTGACTTGCGGCAAGCCCCAGCGTATGGTCGGAAGTCATCGATTGTTGACAAAAGTCATCGCATGTTGAAACCGGAAAGGGTGATGGTTCCGTGATTAGGCAGCATCGGATGGTTGACCGGATCGTTGAGCCTCTCGCGGCCATAGGCCATCTCCGCCGGTTCCCCCAGCAGGCACACCACCCGGCGCGCCGATCAGCTTCACGAGCGAAGCACCCGCTGGACGCACGCATCAACACCGACACCCTCACCTGGTCCGTTGCACGAACCAGCACCTGCGACGTGCCCGGCTGCTGGCGCCAGCCTGTAATCATGGCGGGCGGTCGATGCCACCAGGCGTTCTGTGATGTGCACCTGGGCCCCGCCGCCGACCTGGCGCTGCAGTTCCCGACCTTCTCCGGCTGGTACCGCGTCGACGCAGTCACCGCCAGCAACAACGGTCAGATCACTGTGACTGTCCACCCGCTCGCCAGCTAGCCCGAACCAGCCCGATGGCCTGGATGGGAGGAGCACCAAATGTCAACACCGACCGTCAAGCTGATCGACATCACTAGCGATCTGTCCGCGCACCCCACCAGCGTGGATCACGAATCGCAATTCACCGGCACCGGCAGAGGTGCAGTAAACGCACGAAAGCCAGCCGCCGCAGGCGGCGAAAGCTCAGGACCGTATCGGGGAGACGTACTGCAGCGGATCGCGCAGCTCGCTATTGCCGCGCCACGACGCACCATCGCTATCGCGGCGCTGGTCATGGTCGCCGCGGGTATCTTCGGCATCCCGGTCGCGAAGGGCCTATCCGCCGGCGGCTTCGAGGACCCCATCTCAGAATCCGCCCGGGCGACCAGGCTGCTGACCGACAAGTTCGGCCAGGGCGACATGCAACTGCTGATCGTCGTCTCCTCGCCACACGGTTTCGATGGCCCAGTGGCCCACGCGGTGGGCACGCAGATAGCCGACCAGCTGCGCAGGTCACCGCATGTGGCGAGCGTGACCTCCGCGTGGACCTCGCCGCCGGCGGCCGCGGCCAAGCTGGTCAGCAAGGATGGTAAATCCGGGCTGATCGTCGCGGGCATCAGCGGCGAGGAGAACCAGGCGCAAAATTACGCCCGTTCGCTGTCTGCTGGGTTGGCGCACGACCGCGACGGGGTCAGCGTGCGGTCGGGCGGGGTCGCGATGGTCAACGCGCAAATAACCGAGCAGGCGCAGCGCGACGTGCTTTTGATGGAGTCGATCGCCATTCCGCTCAGCTTCGTCGTGTTGGTCTGGGTGTTCGGTGGGCTGCTGGCGGCCGCGCTACCGGTAGCGATCGGCGCTGTGGCGATCCTGGGCTCGTTGGCGGTACTGCGCGTGATCACGCTGGCCACCCACGTGTCGATCTTTGCGCTCAATTTGACCACCGCTTTGGGTCTCGCGCTGGCGATCGACTACACACTGCTGATCATCACCCGGTTCCGCGACGAGCGGGCCGGCGGCGCGAGCCGCGACAGTGCGCTGGTGCGCACCATGGCCACAGCGGGCCGCACGGTGTTGTTCTCCGCCACGACCGTCGTCCTCTCGATGGCCGCAATGATTCTTTTCCCAATGTATTTCCTGAAGTCGTTCGGTTACGCGGGTATCGCCACGGTGGCCTTCACCGCGATAGCGGCAGTCGTCGTGACACCCGCGGCCATCGTGCTGCTCGGCGACAGCTTGGACTCACTGGATGTGCGCCACCTGACCCGGCGTTTGCTAGGTCGGCCCAAACGGGTTCGCGGTCCGATCGAGCAGGAGTTCTGGTACCGCTCAACGAAGTTCGTGATCCGCAATGCCATTCCAGTTGGAATAGCGGTGGTTGTGCTTTTGGTGCTGCTCGGTGCGCCGTTCCTTTCGGTGCGCTGGGGTATGCCCGATGACCGGGTGCTGCCGCGCTCGGCGTCGGCTCACGAGGTTGGCGACCAGCTGCGCAGCGACTTCGCCAACGACTCCGCGACCGCGGTGGGCGTGGTCATCCCCGACGCCAGCGGCATGTCCAACCGCGCGATGGTGCGATACGCGGCCGATTTGTCTCGCGTGCCCGACGTTTTGGCGGTATCGGCTCCAACTGGCACCTTCGTCCGCGGCACCCCGGTCGGGCCACCGTCAGCGCCGACCGGCGTGGTGGGCGGCAGTGCCTTTCTCACCGTCAACAGCGCGGCCCCGCTGTTCTCCGACAGCTCAGAGGCTCAGCTGCGCCGCCTGCACGCGGTGGCCCGCCCAGACGGCAAGCCTGTCGAGTTCACCGGTACCGCCCAGATCAATCGAGACAGCATCAACGCGATCACCTCGCACCTGCCGCTGGTGCTTGGACTGATCGCCGTTATCACGTTCGGGCTGCTATTCCTGCTGACCGGCAGCGTGGTGCTGCCGCTGAAAGCCTTGGTGCTCAACGTGCTATCGCTGAGCGCCGCGTTCGGTGCCATGGCGTGGATCTTTCAAGACGGGCATCTGGGCGGCTTGGGAACAACATCCACCGGGACATTGGTAGCCAACATGCCGGTGCTGCTCTTCTGCATAGCCTTCGGCTTGTCGATGGACTACGAGGTCTTCGTGGTTTCCCGGGTGCGTGAATTCTGGCTGGCATCGGGACGGACCCGGACCGACAACGACGAGAGCGTCGCGTTGGGTTTGGCCCGCACCGGTCGGGTCGTCACGGCGGCAGCGCTGGTGATGTCGATTTCCTTTGCGGCACTGATTGCCGCACATGTGTCGTTCATGCGGATGTTCGCCGTAGGTCTGACACTGGCCGTGGTGGCGGACGCCACGCTGGTGCGGATGGTCCTCGTACCGGCGTTCATGCATCTGCTGGTCCGGTGGAACTGGTGGGCGCCCAAGCCATTGGCGCGGCTTCAGGAACGCCTTGCAATCAGCGACGGTCAAGCTGTTCCGAAACCGCATCAGACGCGTGGGCGGCACCGAATTTCGAAGGCGACAACGGCTGTCTGGACAGCCGAGCGTTACACACCAGGTGTCCTTCGGCTCGGGACGATTGCACCGGATTGTGGTAGACGCTAAGCCTTGACCCGTAACTGGGTGCGGGTCTCGCGGTTCACGATTCCGGCGATGATTTTAAGGCTGAGTAGATCGCCTCGCTCGGCGACGGCACCGGCGCAGGATCTGCCAGTCATTAAATTCCGCCAGCCTAGAACGAGGCCGCCTGAGCGGCGCCTCACAACTAGCCAGCCTGCCAGTCGCTCCCCGCAAAACCAGGTAGGAACAAAACCAGGTACTTGAGTCTCGACATCCACGGAGCGTCAAGGACGACCCGCCTCTGGCGCTCACCGCGATGGAAGCGCTGGCTCACGCAGCTGAAGTTCAGTTGCTCAACTCCCGTGGTGCTGCGAAAGCTATGCTGGACCGACGGGGGCGCGGCAATGACTCGGGATGAACTGTTCGCCTCGATCGTGGCGGCAGGCCCCGGTCGCGATGACCTCGTGTACCTCGAGCGCTGCGGCGATGCCTATCACTGGCGGCTGCTGACGGGTGCCGAAATCCCCTCTCCGGCCAGCGCCCCCGACGTGTGGATGTCGTTTACGGCCATTTGGCCCCTCGATGAACCGGTGCGGCTGCGCGCGTTCTTCGACGATCTGCTCGCCGAACTCGAGTCGATGGCCGACAGCGCGGACCGGTGTCGATGGCCGGTCGACGAGCCCTGGCCGCAGCAGCACGCGCACCATCACTGAGGGCTGAACCCATGGTCGACTATCGGATCACCGCGCAGGAGCGCACCTGGTTCAAGCGCTGCCGCCGGCAGTGGGATTTCGCCTCACCGCATCGCCGCAACCTACGATCGCTCGCGTTCGTCCAGCCGGCCCTGCCCGTCGCGCTCAAGGATGCGCTGGCCGTGTACTACTACCCCGGCACCTGGGACTGGCAACACGAGGTGACCCAGCCCCTGGTGCACAAGGCGCTCGAACGGTCGTTGGACGATGCCGACGCGACCGACATGCTCCACAAGGCAGCAGCGCTGCTGGACTGTTATGACGCCTGGGCAAACGTTGTCGACGACTTCGCACCGGTCAAGATCAACCTCGACGTCGACGCCCTGGTCCCGGATCCCGACGATCCCGAGCGCGGATTGTTGGTGCACGACGGATCGCCGGTGATCTACCCCTGCCAAATCGATTTGGTGGCCGTGGACGCCGCCGATGAGTACTGGGTGGTCTGCCATCGGATCGTCGACGACTGGCAGGACATCGACACGTTGGTCCGCGACGAGGAGGCGGTGGCGTCGTGTTGGGCGTTCGAGCACGACTACATCGGCGTACAGATCGCCGGAACCATCCACAACGAGGTGCGCGTCGCCGGCCCGCTCAAGTTCCCGCCGGCCGGGTCGGCGATGAAGCGCCTGCCGAAAGCGGTAGCCCAACACGAGGCCAGCGGTGGTGGTCGATCGCTCCCGCAGCACCAGCGGGTGTCCGCGCAGGCATCGCGCCGCAGTACGACCGACCGGATCGAGCAGCGCACCGCGGGCGTACTGCGTCGTACCCGCATCCGTCGCAGCCGCCACGAGATCGCTACGGTGGGGTCGCAGATCGCTGCCGAGGCGGTCGACATGACCAGTTGGCCAACCGTCTACCCGACGTTCGCCGCGCATTGTCGCGACTGCGAATTCACCACGCCCTGTTCGGCGATCACCGAGGGAGCCGACGCAGAACCATTGCTGCAGGCTGACTTTCAGCGACCGCCCGACGAACCACATAAGCCCAGGTTGGGTCAGTCGACGTGGGGCTTCGGCCGGGGAGCCGCGCCGCCACGGTGGTGAGATGGCTACTCTGAGTCGTCACTCGAATATCCACGCCAGCTTCGTTCTGCTACGGAAAGCCACGCCATCATGGTCACCGATTACAACCAGAATCGGATCGCAGAGCAGTATCAACAAGCCAAGGCTCAGCCCTGGCGCTTGCGTACTGAAACCCATTCATTCCTGAAACTGATCGGCGACGTCAAGGGCAAACGAGTGCTCGATGTCGCCTGTGGTGAAGGGCATTTCACGCGAATGCTGCGCGCCGCCGGTGCCGCAGAGGTCGTCGGGATCGACATTTCCGAGCGGATGATCGACTTGGCCCGCCTGCAGGAGGCGCGTCAGCCGCTCGGTATCGAATACCGCGTCGAGGACGCCCGGGCCGTGGCCGAGCATGCGGATTTCGACCTGGTGGTCGGTGCCTGGCTGCTGGTGTACGCGCAAACCCGAGCCGAACTCCTGCAGATGTGCCGGGGGCTGGCGAGCCGGCTCCGTTCGGGCGGGCGCTTTGTGACCCTGGTCAACAACCCCGCGGTGTACGTCTTCGACCCGCTGCCCGACTACCGCAAGTACGGCTTCGAATTGTCACTCGCCGATCGCGCCGTCGACGGTGCGCCGACCAAAGTGATCCTGCTGCTGGAGGATTCGACGCTGGAGATCGAGAACTATTACATGCCGGTCGCGGCCTACGAGTCCGCTCTCACCCAGGCGGGCTTCCGGGACTTTGCGGTGCACATGCCCGAGGTGTCACACGCCCCCGATGACGATCCCGCCTACTGGGACGATTTCCTGAAGTATCCGAGTTTCATTCTGCTGGACGGCGTCAAGGCCTGACGGTCAGATATCCAGGCCGATATCGAGCACCCGCACCGAGTGGGTGAGCGCGCCGACGGCCAGGTAATCCACGCCCGTGCCGGCGTAGTCCGCGGCGGTGTCAAGCGAAAGCCCGCCGGACGACTCCAGTTTGGTTGCCGGCGCGCGGGCATCGCGGCGTTGCACCGCGATCTGGGTCTGCCAGACCGGAAAGTTGTCGAGCAGCACCAACTCGGCTCCCTCGTTCAATACCTCGTCGAGCTGCTCGAGCGAGTCGACTTCGACCTCGCACGGCAAATCGGGCGCGGCCGCCCGTACTGCGCGTAGCGCCGCGACGACCGATCCCGCCGCCGCGACGTGGTTGTCTTTGATCAGCGCTGCATCGCCCAAGCCGAGCCGGTGGTTGACTCCGCCGCCGACGCGGACCGCGTACTTCTGCAGCGCGCGCAGGCCCGGCAGCGTCTTGCGGGTGTCGCGGATCTTCGCCTTGGTGCCGTGCACGGCGTCGACCCAGGCGGCCGTTGCGGTGGCAATCCCGGACAGGTGGCAGACCAGGTTGAGCAGGGTCCGCTCGGCGGTCAACAGACCGAGCATCTGGGCCTCCACCGTCAACGCCGACGCACCCGGCTGCAGCCGCGCGCCGTCCTCGACACGGTCGAGGACCCGGTAGCCACCGGCGCCCAGCACCTCGTCGAGCACCAGCAGTGCGACGTCCAGACCGGCGATCACACCGGGCTCACGGGTGATCAGCGACGCGGTGGTGATGGCGCCGTCGGGCACCGTCGCCGACGTCGTGACGTCCGGCCCGTAGCGCAGGTCCTCGTCTAGCGCGCGGCTGATCGTGGCGCGAGCTTCGGCGAGCTCACACGGCGAGAGGGGCATCAGCACACCGCCGCCAGCGCATCGGTCTGCGCGCTGTCGTCGTCGGCCAGCCGAACAACAATGCTTCGCGCTTCGGCGAGTGTGGCGTCGGGGTATTCGGCGCGGTGGTGACAGCCCCGGCTCTCGTCGCGAGCCAGCGCGGCGACGGCGACGGCGCCGGCGGTCACTGTCAACGCCGCGTCTTCGAGATCGACATGAGTGAACATCGCCCGGACCGGCGCCGCCGACAGCGTGCCCGTCAGCCGGCGCAGACCATCGGCGTCGCGAACCACCGACGCATCGCGGCTCATCGCGCGCTGCAGGTCGGCCCGGGCCAGCGCGGCGCGGCCGGTCGGATCCGGCACGCTCGCGCGCGGGCCCGGGCCGATCAGCGCCGCGTATCCCGCCGCGGCCCTTCCCGCCCGGCCCCCGACGACCAGCCCCTCCAGCAGGCTGTTGGAGGCCAGCCGGTTGGCGCCGTGCATGCCGGTTCGAGCGACCTCGCCCGCGGCGAATAGGCCGGGCAGCTCGGTTTGTCCATGCACGTCAGTGACCACGCCGCCGCAGCTGTAGTGCGCACCCGGAACCACCGGGATGGGCTGGCGGACCGGGTCGACGCCGACTTTGCGGCACGCTGCGGTGACGGTCGGGAAACGGTTCTCGAAATCGACGATGCTGCGGGCGTCGAGGTAAACACACGGGTCTCCGGTTGCGCGCAGCCGGGCGTCGACGGCGGCGGCCACCACATCGCGCGGCGCCAGGTCGCCCATCGGATGCACGCCTGCGGTGACCGAATTGCCTTGTCTGTCAACCAAAACCGCGCCTTCACCGCGGATCGCCTCGGTGACCAGCGGTCGTCGGCCGCCGCGGTGGCCGTTGAACAGCATGGTGGGGTGGAACTGGATGAACTCGACGTCGCTCACCGCGACACCGGCCCACAGCGCCAACGCGATCCCGTCACCGGTCGAGCCGTCGGGATTGGTGGTCGCGCCGTAGAGGTGTCCCAGCCCGCCGGTGGCCAAGATCACCGACGCCGCGTGAACGATGCCGACGCCATCCGGATTGGCCACCAGCACCCCGGTGACGGAATCCGTGCCCGCACCCGCGTCGTGCAGCAGGCGCAGGGCGACGTGGTTGGTGCGGATGTCCAGCGCCGCCGCCGCACGGTCGAGTGCGCGCTGAACCTCGGCGCCGGTGGCATCGCCGCCGGCGTGCACGATGCGCCGCCGGGAATGCCCGCCTTCGCGACTCAGCGCCCATCCGCCGGCCGCCGCCTCGTCGAATCGTGCTCCCGCGCCGACCAATTCGGTCACCGCCTGGTAGCCGTCAGCAACTATCGACGTCACGGCGTCCGCATCGCAAAGGCCGGCACCGGCAGCAAGCGTGTCGGCGACGTGTGCGTCGACGGAGTCGTCGGTCTCCGGCAGCACCACCGCGATGCCGCCCTGGGCGTAGTGCGTGGCCGTCATGCCCGACCTCCGGCCCGCCTTGCTGAGCACGACAACCCGGCGCCCGGCACGATGGGCAGCCAGCGCGGCGGCCAGGCCGCCGACCCCGGTGCCGATGACGACGACGTCGGCCCGCTGCTCCCAGGCCGGCCGAATCCTCATTCGCCGCCGCCGGGCTGGCCGATCGCGATCATCCGCTGCACGCTTTGCCGCGCCAGGCGGGCGATCTGGGCATCGACGTCGACTTCGTCGGCGCCCTCGATCAGGCAGCGCAACAGCGCCGCGGGGGTGATCATCTTCATGTACTTGCACGACGCGCGATCGTTGACCGCGCGGAAGTCGACGCCAGGTGCGGCATTGCGCAGCTGATACAACATCCCGACCTCGGTGGCGACCAGCACCTGACGGGAGTGGGTGGCCCGCGCGGCGTCGAGCATGCCGCCCGTCGACAAGATCTTCACCCGGTCCTGTGGGAAGGCGCCCTCGCCGGCGAGATACAGCGCCGACGTCGCACAGCCACACTCCGGGTGGACGAACAATTCGGCGTCCGGATGCATGCGGGCCTGAGCGGTGAGCTCGTCGCCGTTGATCCCTGCGTGCACGTGGCACTCGCCGGCCCACACGTGCAGGTTCTCCCGTCCCGTCTCCCGGCGCACATGCGCCCCGAGGAACTGATCGGGGCAGAACAGCACCTCGCGGTCCGCGTCGATGGAGGCGACCACGTCGACGGCGTTCGACGACGTGCAGCAGATGTCGGTGAGCGCCTTGACCGCCGCGGTGGTGTTCACGTACGAGACGACGACGGCGCCCGGGTGTTCGTCCTTCCAGGCCTGCAGATCCTCGGCGGTGATCGAGTCGGCCAGCGAGCAGCCCGCCCGCTGGTCGGGGATCAGCACGGTCTTCTCCGGGCTGAGGATTTTCGCGGTCTCCGCCATGAAGTGCACGCCGCAGAACACGATGGTTTCCTCGGGCGCCTCGGCGGCAATACGCGACAGCGCCAACGAGTCACCGACGTGATCGGCGACGTCCTGGATGGCCGGCAGCTGGTAGTTATGCGCCAGAATCGTCGCGTTGCGCAGCTCGGCCAGCCGCCGGATCTCGGCCGCCCACCGTTCGTCGCCGTCGACGCCGGCGTAACCGGTGGGAGAACTGGTGATTGCCGCGGCCAGGTCTTTTACCAACCCATTTGCCACCAGATCTGAGCGATTCAGGACCGTCATGGCCGTTCCTTTCGCACCAAACCCGGTTTTCGACTTATAATCGAAAACATGGCCCATGGTAGCACTGCCCACGAAGTGCTCGCCGTCGTATTCCAGGTTCGTGGTCTCGGGCCCGGGCCGAAGGCCCAAAAGCCGCAGCTCAGCGTCCTGCTGTGGCAACGCGCCCGCGACCCGCAGCGAGGTGCGTGGTCGTTGCCGGGCGGACGGCTGCGCCACGATGAGGACATGACGACGTCGGTGCGACGTCAACTGGCCGAGAAGGTCGACCTGCGGGAAGTCGCTCATCTGGAGCAGCTCGCGGTGTTCTCCGATCCCGAGCGGGTGCCCGGCAACCGCACGATCGCGTCGACATTTCTGGGTCTGGTGCCCTCCCCCGCCACCCCGGAATTGCCGCCCGATACCCGCTGGCACCCGGTCACCGCACTGCCGACGATGGCGTTTGACCACGGCCCGATGATCGCCCACGCCCGCACCCGGCTGGCCGCCAAGATGTCCTACACGAACATCGGATTCGCTTTAGCTCCAACCGAATTCGCGCTGTCGACGCTGCGTGACATTTACGGTGCCGCGCTGGACTACCAGGTCGATACGACGAACCTGCAGCGCGTGCTGGCCCGTCGCGGCGTCATCACCGCGACCGGCACCGTCGCGCAATCCGGGCGCAGCGGCGGCCGCCCTGCGGCGCTGTACCGCTTCACCGATTCACAGCTGCGGGTCACCGACGAGTTCGCCGCCCTGCGACCTCCCGGCGGGCTCAGCTAGCCACACCGCGGCCCCGTCACCCTCACCGACGCGGAATTCGCTGCACCGCAACATGAATGGCTGACATACACCGACCCGCTGCCTGCCTGGGGCGTCACGCATACCCATCGCTAGGTCGGCGGACCGTCAGTTTCGGATGCTGGACTGCTGCAGGGTCGCTTCCGTGCGAAGACGGATCGGCAGCTCTCGGCAATCCCAGTCGCCCCGCATGATCCATTCGCAGATTAGGCGTGCATCCGCCAGGTCGGTGATCGGTCCGAGCCACCGCGCCGGCGCGGTGGGGGCGCGTTCGATCGAGCAAAGCTGCAGCAAAAGCATCGCGCCTTCGTGGGCCGGCCGAGTCGCGCAGGCGAATTGTCCGAGTAAGCATTCCGTCATGACCAACATGCCATGCGGACAGCGGCGGATCACGTTTCGAAGCATCTGCAGAAGTTGGGGTGCCACTTCGGCGCCGCAGGCCGTGCAGATGGCGAGGGTGAACGGCTGCCTGGTAGGGCATCGCGCCGATGTCATTTGTGCCACTTGCGATATCGACGCATGTCGCGCTGTCCGTCCGCGTGTCGTCGCGGCCGACGATTCGACATGGTCCCCCGTGTTGAAAATGGTTCTCATTAAGACGCCTCGACATTACAGCGCACAGCGAGCATTGTCGAAAATGAATATCATTATCACTTTCTGCTGACGGAGGCTGTGCGTCGGACTTCCCGGCGGGCCGACTGGATTCTTAATGCCTTCTTAAGCAACAATGCCTGGATGGACATTGGCAGCCTCGCGACCACAACCGGCGCGGAATGGATCGGTCGCGCACCACACGAGGAATTGCGGCCCAAGGCCCGCCCGCTGCTGCCGTCGGACGACCCGTTCTACCAGCCGCCACCCGGTTACCAGCACGCCGTGCCCGGCACCGTGCTGCGTTCGCGCGACGTCGAACTGGCATTTCTGGGTCTGATACCGCAGCGGGCTATGGCCACCCAGCTGCTGTACCGGACGACGGACATGAACGGCAAACCGGACGCGACGGTGACCACGGTGATCGTCCCCGCGGACGTCACGCCCGAGCGGCCCTGCCCGCTGTTGTCGTACCAGTGCGCCATCGACGCCGTGTCCTCCCGCTGTTTTCCGTCCTATGCGCTGCGGCGACGGGCCGTGGCGGTGGGCGCGCTGGCGCAGCTGGAGCTGCTGTTGATCACGGCTGCACTCGCCGAAGGCTGGGCGGTCTCGATACCCGACCACGAAGGCCGCGACGGAATGTGGGGCGCGCCCTACGAACCCGGTTACTGCATTCTCGACGGCATCCGGGCTGCGCTGGGCGCCGAGCGCCTCGGGCTGTCCCCGTCGACCCCGGGGGGCTCGACCCCAGTGGCACTGTGGGGTTACTCCGGCGGCGGACTGGCAACCGCCTGGGCGGCTGAACTGTGCGCCGACTACGCGCCCGAACTCGACATCGTCGGCGCCGTACTCGGATCGCCCGTCGGCGACCTCGGTCACACTTTCAGTCGGCTCAACGGCACCTTCCTGGCTGGTTTGCCCGCGATGGTGATCGCGGCGCTGGTTCACATCTACCCCGACCTGGACCGGGTCATCCAAGAGCACGCCAACGACGAAGGGCGCGCTCTGCTGCAGCGGTTGGAGCGGATGACCACGGTGGGCGCGGTGATGCGGTTGGCGAAGAAGGACGTCGGCGTCTACCTCGACCGGCCCCTCGAAGAGATCCTCACGATGCCGGAGGTTCAGCACGTCTTCGACAGCATCAAGCTGGGCGCAGCCGTGCCGACACCGCCGGTATTGATCCTGCAGGCCGTGCACGACTACCTGATCGACGTCGAGGACATCGACGAATTGGCCGAGACCTACTCGGCCGGCGGAGCCGACGTCACCTACCACCGCGACGCGTTCAACGAACACCTGCTGCTGCATCCGCTGTCTGCGCCGATGACACTGCGCTGGCTGCAGGACCGGTTTGCCGGCCGACCGCTGACCGATCATCTGGTCCGCACGACATGGCCGACGTTGTTCAACCCGGCGACCTACGTCGGCATGGCACGACTGGCCGCGATCGCGGCCAAGGTGATCACTGGAAAGGCGATCCACCGCCGCCCGCTATGAGCGCGCGGACGTCGGCGCATCCGCGAGCTGCGGATAAGACGGGTCGACGGCCGGATAGCCGCCGAGATCGTCGCGCGCGGTTGCCGCGACCGGTACCGCATATACCAGGGCCGCGGTGCTCGCGGGTAACAGCAGTGTGCAGGCGATCTGCCACGGCGTGCGGCCGAAGAACACCGGCGGCGCCTCGGTGAAGTAGTAGAACGGGTGGTCGTGACCCACCGGCGCCGTGGCGACATCCACGACGCCGTAACGCAGATGCACCAGCAGCACGCCCACCCCGGCGGCGGCCGCGGCGGCGATCACCGCACCGGTGCACAGCCCGACGACCATTCCCGGCCCGCGATGTGCCCGCCACTGCCACGCCAGCACAGCCGCCACCGCGGCGACGACGCTCAACAGCCCGAGCATCAGAAATGGCGCGACGAAAAATTTCTCGGATTCATCGCCTAGGTAGTCCTGCAACCGATCACCCTCGTGGGTCAACGCCACCACTCCGTGGATCGGCGGGGCGATCCACGACCAAAGCACGCCGACGAGCACGCCCGCGGGCAGCAACCCCGCCGCAGTCGCGACGACCGCCCGCCGCCGCGACGTGCGCGGGGCGTTGGAAGGCTGCGGCCCAGTCATCGGCGCGCTTCCAGGTCGGCCGAGTCCACCAACCCGTGCCGCGAACACTTGGCCCACCAGCCGTCGGGTCGGACCTGCACCACCATCCGGCGGCCGCACTCGGCGCAGAATCGGGGCGGCTCAAGGCCGAGCTGGGCCGCCGTCGGCACGGTACGACCGGTCGGGTCGTCGCGGCAGGACAAGCCGGTGTAGACGTTGTAGACACCCGCACCGATCGGTGCAGGCATATCGCGAACCATCAACTTCTCGTTCTACAGGCTGGCGTTGAGCGCCTTGATCGGCATCTGCAGATCGTCGAGCAGCGCGAGATCGGCCTCAGCAGGGCGGCCCAGTGTGGTCAGGTAGTTGCCGACGATTACGGCGTTGATCCCGCCCAGAATGCCTTGTTTGGCGCCCAGGTCGCCAAGGGTGATCTCGCGACCGCCGGCGAAGCGCAGCATGGTGCGCGGCAATGCCAGCCGGAATGCGGCCACCGCCTTGAGCGCTTCGCCGGCCGGCAGCACCTCCAGGTCGCCGAACGGCGTGCCGGGACGCGGGTTGAGGAAGTTCAGCGGCACCTCGTCGGGGTCCAGCTCGGCCAGGGTGGCGGCGAACTCGGCGCGCTGCTCCACCGTCTCGCCCATGCCGAGAATGCCGCCGCAGCACACCTCCATGCCTGCCTCGCGCACCATCGACAGCGTCTGCCAGCGCTCTTCCCAGGTGTGGGTCGTCACGACATTGGTAAAAAACGAGCGGGCGGTCTCCAGGTTGTGGTTGTAGCGATGCACCCCCATCGCCGACAGCCGGTCCACCTGCTCGGCGGTCAGCATCCCCAGCGAGCAGGCGATCTGGATGTCGACGGCATCGCGGATCGCCTCGATGCCTGCGGCCACCTGGGCCAGCAACCGCTCGTCGGGTCCGCGCACCGCCGCGACGATGCAGAACTCCGTGGCACCGGTCTTCGCGGTCTGCTTCGCCGCCTCCACCAGGCTGGGAATGTCGAGCCAGGCGCTGCGCACCGGCGAGGCGAAGAGCCCCGACTGCGAGCAGAAATGACAATCCTCCGGGCAGCCACCGGTTTTCAGGCTGATAATGCCTTCGACCTCGACCTCGGGTCCGCACCAGGCCATTCGCACCTCGTGGGCCAGGGCCAAGAGTTCCTCGAGTCGGTCGTCGGGCAGTTGCAGCACCTGCAGCACCTGCTCCTGGCTCAGTCCCCCACCGCGCTCGAGCACCTGCTGACGGGCCACGGTCAGGATGTCGGTGCTGTCGGTGCCGGGGGTTGGCCGAGTCGCCGCCTGAGTCACCAGCTACTCCTTATGTCTGTTGAACCACGTCCACGTCGTGTACGAGCACGCGGGACGCTCGCGCCCCCGGCTCATCACGGCCTGCGTTGAACGGTGCCCACGCTAGGCTAGCGGTGTGCACCTGCACAAACGTGATGTGGTTGCATCGACCGCCGCGGGTACCCGGATGGGTACGAGGTAGAGCCCCGGAAATGAATGCAAGTGACTGATCAGCACGTCGAATACCTGGCCCATCATTGGATCCTGCTGGCCGGGCCGGCGTTCTTGCCCGCGGTGATCGTCGTCGGGGTTGTGTTGTACATCGCGATCCGGGACCGTCGCCGCACTGCCGACGATCACCAGACGGCCGCCGAAGACAACCGAAGCCACCCCAAATCGCCCGAAGTTTAAACGGACGGCGGGGCGGCAACCTACCGTGAAGTAAGTTAGCGCCCGGCCCTGCCGGGCGGCCACAGCGCGGTGGGGAGGCTTCATGTTGGAACTGACCGTTCTTGCAGATCCGCCGGCACGCGGCGCCGGCCTCAACCAAGTGATCGGCTTGTCGATCGCCGCGATGGTGATCAGCGTGGTCATGCTGTGGGTCGGCTACGCCCATCGCACCCGCCGGATCACCTGGCTGAACCGCTTTGCGGAGTACATGGCCGGAAAGTTCGACCGTCCGTCGTGGGTCGCCCTGCCGGTTTTGGTGTTCACCACGTCGATCATCTGCGCACTGTTCGGCTTCATCTGGGACGTCAGCTGGCACATCGGTAACGGCCGCGATCCGGGCCCGTTGGCCAACCCTGCGCACTACTTCATCGTGATCGGCCTGTTCGGCATCTTCGTCGCGGGCATGTTGGCGGTCACGCTGCCGTACGACAAGCCAGGGTCGTCCGCGGTGCGCATTACCCGCAACTGGTATGCACCTGTCGGCGGGTTGCTGATGGCCGGCTGCGGGCTGTACGCATTGATCGGGTTTCCGCTCGACGACATCTGGCATCGCATCTTCGGTCAAGATGTCACGCTCTGGGGCCCAACGCATTTGATGATGATCGGTGGCGCTGGATTTTCTCTCTTCGCGGTGCTGATGTTGGAATACGAAGGCGACCGTTCACTGTCTGACGCGACCGCCGAGACGTCCGACGGTCGGTTCATCCGATTCCTGCGCTACCTGTCCCTCGGCGGCGTGTTGATCGGGATGTCGGTCTATCAGATCGAGTTCGACTTCGGCGTCCCCCAGTTCCGGCTGGTATTCCAGCCGATGCTGATCGCCGCCGCGGCGACGATCGGGACCGTCATCGCGCGCATGACGATGGGGCGGGGCGCGGCGATCCTGGCGGCCCTGTTCGCGGCGGCGCTACGCGGCGCGGTTGCGTTGACGGTCGGACCGATCTTAGGCGCGGCAATCAACTGGTTTCCGTTGTATCTCGGTCCGGCATTAGTGGTCGAGCTACTGGCCTTCACTCCGTTGTTCCGGCGGCCGATGCTGTTCGGCGCCGTCGCGGGTTTGGGTGTAGGCACCGTCGGGCTGTGGCTCGAGTCGTTGTGGATTGGCGCGATGTACCACTACCCCTGGCCGGTCAGTATGTGGGGCGAGGCGCTGACGATGGCGGTGCCGGTGGCCGTGCTGGCCGGGCTGTGCGCGGCGATGCTCGGAATGGTGCTGACGGCACAACCCTTGCCGGGCAAGGCAATTGGCATCACGATCGTGACCGCTACCGTGCTGGTGACCGGGTGCGCGGTGGCCAACGGTTTGCATATTCGGGTGCCTGAGCAGGACACCGCCACGATCAAGCTGACCGATCTTCCCAGCCCACCCGGGCAACGAATGGTTTCGGCCGACGTACGAATCAGTCCGCCCAACCTGGTGAGCCGCCACCCGGATTGGGTGACGATTTTGTCTTGGCAGGGCCGAATGCAAAACGATCGGGGCCTGGTCATCGACTGGCTCACGCCGCTTGATCCCGGACACTACGTGTCCAACCGGCCCCTGCCGGTGTGGGGCTCATGGAAGACGTTGCTGCGTGTGCAAGACGGCAGGACCATGACCGCGGTTCCGATTTGGGCGCCGGCCGACGACGCCATTCCCGCACCGGAGATTCCGGCCATGGCATCCAGCACGCGGCCGTTCGTCCTGGAGGTCACAATCCTTCAGCGCGAACGCGACCCGAATGTCCCGACGTGGTTGTTCACCGCCGGCGGCATCGTGGTGCTGATCTTCACGCTGATGGTGATCGCGGCCCTCACCTGGGGCGCGGGCCGCATCAACGCCGCCGAGAGCTCACCCAAGCAACCAGTGCAGGAGAACCGCGCGCCGCCGCGAGCGGCGTGATGAGGATGGTCAAAGGTCTGGTCGCCACTGTCGGTGCGGCGTTGCTGATATGCGGGCTTGTTGCCTGCGGTGGTTCACCGAAAGCCACCCAACCCTCGGGCGCGGGTCTGGTCGTCGACATCACCATCGCCAAGGGGCAGGTCACGCCGAGCAATGCCACGCTGCAGGCCAAGGTTTCGCAACCGATCACGTTGCGTGTCACCAGTGATGCCGTCGATGAGCTACATGTGCATTCGGTGCCCGATCACAAGTTTCAGGTCGCGGCCGCAGCCAACCAGACGTTTCAATTCAGCGTCGATATCCCGGGCAATGTCGACGTCGAGCTCCATCACCTGGACCGCACGATCGCCACGATCCAAGTGCGTCCGTGACTGACGCGGTGGTCCTGGCGCACGGTCTTGGCGGATCCAGCGATCTACCGGTCCCCTACGCCTATTCGGTGATCGGGGCGGCGTGGGCGTTGACGTTTACCTTCGCCCTGGTCGCGTTCGCGTGGCGACGGCCGCGCTTCGATCCGCTCAAACCCGCCCACCCGTTGCCGGCGGCGCTGACCGCGCTGGTGGATTCGCGGCTAACCCGTGGGGTCGCGGCCGCCGCCGCGTTGACGTTCACGGTGTGGGTGGTGTTGGCCGGGCTGTGCGGACCGCAAACGCAGGCGAACGCCCTCCTTGGTGTGTTCTATGTGCTGCTGTGGGTCGGGCTGGTGGCCGTCTCGCTGCTTTTCGGACCGGTGTGGCGAGTGATTTCACCGGTGCGCACGGTATATCTGCTGCTGCGGCGCGTCACACCGGCACGCCTGGCCCGGCCCCGGCTCTCTTACCCGGAAACGTGGGGGTATCGCCCAGCGGCGTTGGGCCTCTTCGCCTTTGTGTGGATGGAATTGGCCAGCCCGAACCCGGCCTCGCTGCCGTGGGTCAAATGCTGGGTCCTGATCTATGCCGTGGTGCTGTTGGGCGGGGCTTGGCTGTGCGGGCAACGATGGTTCGCCCGGGTCGACCCGTTTGGCGTTTACAGCATGGCGGTTTCGCGGCTGTCGCCGTTTCGACGCAACCCAGGAACCGGGAGAATCGCGATCGGCAACCCGTTCGACCATCTGTTGTCGTTGCCGATTCGCCCGGGTGTGGTCGCGATTTTGGCGGTGCTGCTTGGCTCGACCGCGTTCGACAGCTTCTCGTCGTCGGTGACGTGGCGCAACTTCGCCGACCGGCTTGCGAAAGCTGTTGGCGATGTGCCTGTGACGGTGTCGTTGTCGGCGCTGCGGACCGTAGGGTTGGTCATCTTCATTTCGGTTGTGGCGCTGACCTTTTCGTTGGCCGCCCGCGCCACTGGAGGGATCAACCGCGAGCAGGGTCGCGCATTACCGGGCCAGATGGCGCACTCGCTGATCCCCATCGTGGTGGGCTACATCTTCGCTCACTACCTGTCCTATCTGGTGGAGCGCGGTCAACAGGCCGTGTTCGCCCTCGCCGATCCGTTCGGCCGGGGATGGAACCCGCTCGGGCTGGCGCACCTGCACGCCGCTTATGTGCTGTCCCTGCATCCGACGGTACTGGCGGTGATCAAGGTGTCATGCGTGGTCACCGGACACATCGTGGCGGTGATTGCGGCCCATGACAAAGCGCTGCGTCTCCTGCCGGCCGGCCATCAGCTCACCGGCCAGCTCACCATGATGCTGGTGATGGTCGGCTATACCTTTACCGGCTTGTACTTGCTATTCAGCGCATAGCACCCGTGTTATGCGCTGACGTCTATTCCACAGCGTCCTCGTGCAGCTCCGCGAACAGTTCGGTGTTCCGGCTGTAGTCGACGAGTACGTCGATGATGGTGATTCCTGGTTCGTTCAGCGATTGTTTGAGCGCAGCCTCGAACTCGGTCATGCCACCGACGCGGATGCCTTTGGCGCCGAACGCTGCGGCGTAATGCCCGATGTCATAGTCGCCCAGCTGCACCCCTGACGTGCGGCCGTACTTGAGCTCCTCCTGGAACGCGACCATGTTGTAAGTGTTGTCCCGCATGATGACGTGAGTGAAACTGAGTCCCAAACGAGTCGCGGTCTCCAATTCTTGTGCACTGAAAAGGAATCCACCGTCGCCAGACACCGACACCACCTGGGTATCCGGGCGGACCATCGCGGCGGCCATGGCCCACGGCAACGCGACACCAAGGGTCTGTTGGCCATCGGAGAACAACAATCGCCGTGGTTGGTATACGCGAAAATGCCTGGCCATATATATGTAGTGCGACCCTATGTCGCAGGCGATGGTGGCGTCATCGTCGATCAGATCGCGGATCTTGAGGACAACCGCCGCCGGGTTGAGGCCGACATCGGTCTGCGGGCGGTTTCGTGCCTCCGCGTCGATGTTCAGCAGCGCCGCACGTTGTTCCGCGATGCCGGCGTTCACGCTGTCGCTCAGCCGCAACCCTGATAGTGGCGGGATCAGCGCGGTCAGCGTCGCGGCGATGTCGCCACGCAACTCGCACCTGGGCTGATAGTGGTTGTCAATGTCGGCGGGAATCTCGTCGATGTGGATCACCGTCCGGGCTGGATCCGGATTCCACAGCCGCGGATCGTATTCGACCGGGTCGTACCCGACGGTGACCAAAACATCGGCGTGGCTGATGAGGATGTCGCCGGATTGGTTGCGGAACAGACCAACGCGGCCGACGAAGTGATCCTCGAGTTCGCGCGACACCACACCGGCGGCCTGGAATGTCTCCACGACCGGCAGGTCGGTGACCGCAAGCAACTCACGCAGCGCCGCACATGGCTCCGGATCGCCGACGCGAACACCGACAAATAGAACCGGGTGCTGTGCTGCCCGAATCAGGTTGGCGGCCTCGATGATTCGATCTGCGGGTGCCGGGCCCAGCGCTGGCACCGGCGACGGCTCCACGATTGCCGCCGACGTGGAAGTCGTCAATACATCAGCCGGGAGTACCACCGCGGCGGCGCCGCGAGGTGCGGCAACTGCGGCGCGGATGGCGTTGGCGATCGCTTCCGGCACGTTGTCGGGGTCGTTGACCTCCCCGGTGTATTTCGTGAAGGGTTTGAGCGCCGCGACAGCGTCCATCGATTGGTGGGTGCGCTTGAGGCGATCGGCTCGGGCGACGGCCCCGCAGATGGCGACCATGGGGTCCTGCTCGGTGGTGGCAGTGATCAGACCGGTGGCCAAGTTGGTGGTGCCCGGTCCTGATGTCACCAGCGCGACACCGGGCGTACCGGTAAGCCGGCCGACCGCCGCGGCCATGAACGCCGCGTTCTGCTCGTGCCGGCAAACCACCAATTCGGGGCCGTCGTCAAGCAGAGCGTCGAAGACGGCGTCAACCTTGGCCCCCGGCACCCCGAAGATGAATTGGACGCCGTACGCGGACAGCGTCTCGACCACGCGTTGGGCTGATCGCGCGTCGGTCTTACTCACCTCATTCTCCCTCGGTGCGGCGGATTTGGGCGTCGAGGTCGGCTTTGTTCAACTCGGCGGCAAGGAATTCCGGCGTGCGCGGCAGACTCAAGTGCAGATCAGAACGGACGCCGATCTCGACGCTGCCCCGGCTTAACCGGTAATCGAGGGCGTGGCCGCCGTGGTGACGCTCGGTGTCGACGAAGTGGGAGTGGTAGCCCGCCACCGAGATACCTTGCTCATATTCGGGCATCCGGAATCCAGCCAGCGTGCCGGTCACGTCGGTGAAGGCCAGCTCCTGTTGATCTTCGGTGGCCTCGGTGAACGGTCGGTAGGGCCGGCGCTGCTCGGTTACCGTGCGGGTACGAATCACGCTGAAATCACCGGTGACGCGGACAGCGACGATGAGGTTGGTACTGGGCAGCGACTCATCGATGCGTGCTTTGAGCTCCGCGCGGTCGACGGGTGCGGACACCTCGAATGTGCGGTCGGCGGCGAACCAGGTGACAACGGCAAAGGGGGTGCGTTGCTCCGGATCGGCGACCTGTGCACTACCGTCGCCGCGCAATTGATAGCAGACTCCGTCGAGCACCAGCATCTCGCCGTCGAGACCATTGAACGTGCCCAGGCCGAAGTCCCCGTGCCGCAACAGCTCCCGGATTGTGACATCGCCGTCGTAGACGCCGTCGAGCAAAGCGCCCATCGTCGAGGTCTGGTAGACCTCACTGCCGTGGTGATGCGCGAGCATCGCGTGCGCCCAACCCCGCAGGACGCTGGCTGCGGACTCGGCCGGATCAAAGGCCACCTTGGATCTCCCCGGTCGGCATGGATTGTCGTCGACACCCTGTGATGCTGTGCACGAGAATCGTTGCGCTGATTCCCAAAGCCGTCAACCGCTGTCGTGCGACTTCGCGGCAGCCCTACCACCCCTTCATGCTGATCCGGATTGCGGGCTCCGCGAAAACGTTGGCGGTTGCGCAGCAAGGCACACCGACGCCGGTGCCTACGCGTTGGCAGATTCTCGGCCTGACGACCTGCTCGACATCGCCGAGCAGTTGCGCATGGCCATCGCCGCCATCGACTTTCCGGTTACGGCCAGCATCGGTATCGCGACCGCGCCGCTGGCCGCGAGCTTTGCCCCCACCGAGCGTGAACTCATCGACGACCTGGTGAACCTCGCCGACACAGCCATGTACACCGCGAAACACGCCGGCGGAAACCAGAGCCGCTCCGCCCACATTCCGCACGCCGACCTAAAAGGCAGCCCCGCTTAACGCGCCTAGTTTGCACCCAGTCCCGGAAATCTCGCGAAGACAGCCGGAAGTTCCCAGTTCCCGCGGGAGAATTTTTGGCTGTGGCGCGTAGCCGTTAAGCCAATACGAGCACGGGAGACATCTATGGGTGATATGGAATTAGACCGGCGATCGCTGCTGGCCGCGGCACCACTCTTGATGGCGGCGATGGCCGCCGGTGACAAGACGGCCAAGCTCGACAACATCAAGTTGGCGCCGGCACCTGACGTCGGCCCGGATCCAAGCGAAACGTTCGTCCAGCCCTACCAAGACATCACTTTCGAGCCATGGGGCAACTTGCCGCCGCACAGCGGCGAAATGGCCAAGCTGTATGGAGATTTCAACAGCCCGGGTCCGTATCTGGTGCTGATGAAATGGAATCCGGGTTGGTTCAGCGCGCCGCATACCTATGCGACCGACCGGATTCAGGTCGTGGTGTTCGGCACCTGGTTTGTCAACAGCGGCAATGATTTCCAACCGCACGAGGCGGTTCCGGTCGGAGCGGGTGGCTATGTGAAGCGCACCGCGCGTACCCCGCACTACGACGGCGTAGCAGCCGGCCAGCCCGACCCGGCCGTTATTGCCATCTTCGGCCTTGGCCCTGTCGACGTGCAGCTGGTCGACCCGAGCCAGCCATCATGGCGTCAGGTGTGAGAACGCGGGAGTCGGTGCACTAGGCCGGATTCATGACGGCAAGACCAAGCGTGCGCATCGTGCTCGCCAGGTGCGTCCGCAGTATCTCCTCGGTGCGTTCGAGATCCCCGTCGCGCATTGCTTCGGCGAAGAGCCGATGCTCTTCCAGGATCGTCGTGACCCGCTCCGCGTGCATCACCAATTCACGGTTCATCCGCATCTGACGGTCGCGCAGCGATGAGTAGAAACCGGCCACGATGGCGTTTCCTGACCCTTGAAGGGTGACGTCGTGAAAGGCGCGGTCGGCGTCTGAGAACTCTTCCCAGTCAGATTTAGCGGCGGCGTCGCGCTGCCGTTGCAGTTCCGCCGATAGCCGCTCGAATACCGCTGCGCACGCCGTGGGGCCGCGTTTAATGACTTTTTCTGCCGCGAACTGTTCGAGAACCAGCCTGGCCTCGATGACCGCTCGGGCCTCCTCCGAGGAAACCGGCACGACGAGCGCACCGCGCTGCGGGTACAGCCGGAGTAACCCTTCGGCCTCCAACCGCAGGAAGGCTTCACGCACCGGTGTGCGCGACATCCCCAGGGCGGCCGCGACCTCGCCCTCACTGATCAGTTCCCCGCCCGGAAAGCCTCCGGTCAGCACCTGGCGCTTCACGTAGTCGTGCGCGCGGTCCTTGGCAGCAACCCGGACGCCACCATTTGCCTTGGTCGCCACCACGCGCCTCCCCTGCAGCTAAGCCGTATCCCACATGTGTACATCACGGTACACCAGCGTGTCGCCGCCGCTCGGTAGGCGCGGCTGTGACCGATCTCGCAGGTCCAGCTACTTAGATACAAGATAAACTTCAGTCATATCTAGAGAATATTTAAGAGGTGCACAAAGAAGGAGGCCCGCAATGTCTGCCGCGGAAACTCACATGGATCTCGATCGCATCACCCACCCACTCAGGTTGGCCAGAGGATCCCACCAGCCGGGATCAGGTAAAGGCTGCGCCATGAACGTCATCTCCTACACCAACGGCGATGACCGCATCACGGACTTCCCCACCTGCTCAGCCCGTCCCCTGG
Source organism: uncultured Actinomycetota bacterium (assembly GCA_963751315.1). Lineage (GTDB taxonomy): Bacteria > Actinomycetota > Actinomycetes > Mycobacteriales > Mycobacteriaceae > Mycobacterium. The sequence continues at coordinate 200,844 of CAVVUH010000002.1, forward strand.
CGATCGTCGTCCAGGCCTGCAACGACCTGCTGGCCGGACCTAGTGGCTACCTGTCACCGGAACACAGCGTGCTCGCGATCGAACTCGCCTGGCAGACGGTGGGGACAGCCGGCGTCGCCGACACCGTTGTCCACGCGTGGCTGGCCGAACTGCTGACCAACCCCGTCTGGGGCGTTGTCCAGTACGTCAAAATCACCGAGGTGAAGGCGATCCTCGACATCGCCGAGCTGCACCGCCAAGCCGCGCGTGGCGACATGCCCGCGAGTGCCGCCTGGGATGCCGCCGACCGTGCCGCTCGCGCCGCCGCCTGCGCGATGAGCCCCACGTCCAACAGCGCCGGCGCATTCGCCATCCGGGCCGCATACGAGTCGACCACACTTGTCAACGTGCGCCACTACCAGTCGACGCTGGACGCCGCGACCGCATTCGCCATGCGCGCCCACGCGCGGGCCGCCGCGGACACCGCAGCCAGCCGTACGGTCGAACTGACCAGGCAGGCGATCGCCTCGTGGCATCACCTCGCCGGGCTGGACAACTCCCCCAACGAAGCGGCATCGGTGAACAATCGACGCGAAGTGGCGTCCCAGGCCGAGTTTGTTCTGGCGCGGTGACGGGCAGCCACATTCACGATCGCAACACGACCGCAACCACCGGGATCGCCAGGAGGTCAAACAGATGAGTTCTATCCCATCGATCACGCTCAACGACGGCAACACCATCCCGCAATTGGGTTTCGGTGTCTTCCAGATAAAACCGGATCAGACTGCCGCCGCGGTGCGTTCGGCGCTGGAGGTTGGGTACCGGCATATCGACACCGCCGAGATGTACGGCAATGAAAAAGAAGTCGGGCAAGGCATCCGCGATGCCGGGCTGGATCGCGGTGAGGTATTCATTACCAGCAAGCTCAACAACGGGTATCACGGGCCGGACGATGCGCGCCGCGCGTTCGACGCCACATTGAGCGCGCTGGATTCTGATTACGTTGACCTGTTCCTGATCCATTGGCCGCTGCCGACGCTTTATGACGGTGATTTCGTCTCGACGTGGAACGTGCTGGAGGAGTTCGCCAGGGACGGCCGCGCACGCAGCATTGGCGTGTCCAACTTCCAGGTCGCGCATCTCGACCGGCTCGCCGAGGGATCGCAGACCGTGCCCGCCGTCAATCAGATCGAGGTACACCCGTACTTCGGCAACGAGCAGGTGCGCGGCTACGACCGCGAGCACCAGATCGCAACCCAGGCCTGGTCACCAATCGCGCAGGGCAAGGTGCTCGGCGACCCGGTCATTACCGGCATCGCCGAGGCGCACGGCAAAACGCCGGCGCAGGTGGTGCTGCGCTGGCACATCCAGCGCGACGACATCGTGTTCCCGAAGTCGGTGCACCGCGAGCGGATGAAGTCGAACTTCGACATCTTCGACTTCAGCCTCGACAGCGCCGAGATGGACGCCGTCACCGGCCTGGACCGCGGCGAATCGGGACGCACCGGTCCCAACCCCGACGGATTCGACTACATCCCCGACTAGCCGACATCGCGACCGGGCCTCTCCTGGTGACTTGGCAGTCATCACCGCTTGACAGCTGAGATACAAGATAGATACGATCTGAGTACAAGCCCAACGGAGCACTGCAAGGAGGCCCGCGATGTCCACCGCGAATCCAGAAACGTCAGTCAACTTAGACCCGACAATTCCGGCGCCGATGACCAATGTCGCCGAGTACGGGTTCGAAGGACGGTTCGAAGAGTGGGCCGACGACGCCCGCTATTTCGAGTACTCCAAGGCTGCCAACCCCATTGGCTCGGGGCATGCGCCGCAGGTGCCGATCGTTCGGTTCGGCCCCGAGATCTACCTGGACCAGCCGACCGGCGTGGTGCCGCTGGATTTGTCCAAGGACCTGGGAGTCAAGAACGGTGAGGCGACCAGCCCGGCGCTGTTGGCCAACTTCGTGCGCATCCGCGCCGCTGAGCAGATCGACACCAGCCCGAACGCCACCAGCCAGCTGTACTACGTGCTGTATGGGCGGGGCTTCGCGGCAATCAACGGCCACCTGGTCAAGTGGGAAAAAGGCGACTTTTTGACGCTGCCCGCCGGCTCCCACGCGGTGTTCTACGCTGACGCCGAGACGGCCATGTACTGGGTGCACGACGAACCGCTGTTGCGTTACCTGGGCGCCGACGCAACCCAGCCCAGGTTTCGGCCCACCAAGTTCCGCCGCGCCGACGCCGTCGCCAAGCTCGAGGGCATCGCCGCACGCCCCGGTGCCAACGACAAGAGCCGGGTCAGCGTTTTGCTGGCCAACGCCGACCAGGAGCAGACGCTGACCATCACCCACGTGCTGTGGGCCATGTTCGGTGTGCTGCCCGCCGGCCAGGAGCAGCGTCCGCACCGGCACCAGTCGGTCGCCTTGGACCTGATCCTCGATGCGCCACCCAGCGGCTGCTACACCCTGCTGGGCACCCGGCTTGACGAGCGCGGGGAAATCGTCGACCCGATCCGGGTGGACTGGCAGGCCGGCGGCGCCTTCACCACCCCGCCCGGCATGTGGCACGCCCACTACAACGAGACCGATCAGCCCGCGCACCTGATCCCCGTCCAGGACGCGGGGCTGCAGACCTATTTGCGCAGCCTCGACATCAAGTTCACCCAACGCCGCGATTTGGTCGCCGGCTGATACGCGGGCCTAGCCGAGCGAGGACAGTGATGATCTACTGGGCTGCAATAATTTTGGGCTCCTACTGCGTCTTGGTGATCGAAGCAGTGAAGTCTAGGTTGGATCCAATCAGGTAGTCGGCGCGATAACAACAGAGGAGAATGGTGATGGCCAAAGTACTGCTCGTTTTGTATCCAGATCCGGTCACTGGTTATCCGCCGGCGTACGGCCGCGACAGCATCCCGGTGATTCACGGTTACCCCGGTGGCCAGACCTTGCCGAGCCCGTCGAAAATCGATTTCACTCCCGGCCAGCTGTTGGGATGCGTGTCCGGTGCACTGGGGTTGCGCAAATTCCTCGAAGAAGGCCACCACCAGCTGGTCGTGACGTCGGACAAGGACGGCCCGGACTCGGAGTTCGAACGTGAGCTGCCCGACGCCGATATCGTGATCTCCCAACCGTTTTGGCCGGCATATTTGACCGCCGAGCGGATCGCCAAAGCTCCCAATCTGAAGCTGGCCCTGACTGCCGGGATCGGTTCGGACCACGTCGATCTCGACGCAGCGATTGCCCGCGGGATCACCGTCGCCGAGGTCACCTACTGCAACAGCATCAGCGTGGCCGAGCACGCCGTCATGCAGATCTTGACGCTGGTGCGCAATTTTGTCCCCTCCCACAAATGGGTCACCGACGGAGGCTGGAATATCGCCGATTGCGTCGAACACGCCTACGACCTCGAGGGCATGGACGTCGGTGTGATCGCGGCCGGCCGCATCGGCCGAGCGGTGCTGCGCCGGCTGGCACCCTTCGATGTCAGGCTGCACTACACCGACACTCGCCGCCTGCCTGAAGAGGTCGAACACGAACTGGGCGTGACCTACCATCCTGATGCCGCGTCGCTGGTGCGCGCGGTCGACGTGGTTTCCATCCACGCTCCCCTGCACCCGCAGACCTATCACCTGTTCGACGAGGAGCTGCTGGCGTCGATGCGGCACGGCTCCTACATCGTCAACACCGCGCGCGCCGAAATCTGCGTGCGCGATGCGGTTGTGGCGGCGCTGAAGAGCGGGCAGCTGGGCGGCTACGCCGGAGATGTGTGGTACCCGCAACCACCACCGGCCGATCACCCGTGGCGCAGCATGCCGCACAACGCCATGACGCCGCACGTCTCGGGCACCACGCTGTCGGCCCAGGCCCGCTACGCCGCAGGGACCCGCGAGATCCTCGAAGACTGGTTCGCCGACCGTCCCATCCGCGACGAATACCTGATCGTGGCCGGCGGAGCGCTGGCCGGTACCGGAAAGGCGTCCTACACCGCAGGCAGTGGCCCCAGCCCAGGCAGCGGTCAGCCGGTCAGTTGATCAGGTGCTCGACGCGTTTGTTGCCGTCCCAGCGGCGCAAACCGGCCATGTCGGCGTGAATCTCTGACGGTCGACCCGCAAGACGCAGGGCCCGCCCGAGTTGGGCTCCCCCAACTCGGCGGGCCAGCGTGACGTGCGCCGTCCACTGACCGGGCAGGCTGTTCGGCATCGGGCCGGGCGCCAAGTACGGCCCACTGATTCGGTGCACCTCAGCGTGCACCGCGAGCAGGTCGGCCGTCGGCACGATAAGGCGGGCCAGCACGGCGTTCGATCTGCCGAACAGTAGCGACGCCCCGACGACGCACCCCAGCGGCAGTCGCTGCGCCACCGGCCGCAGCAGCGCGTCGACGTCCGGCGCGATCCGCTCGGCCACCACCAGCGTCACGTGCGGACGACTGGCCGGCGCCTGGCTGGGTATGCCCGCCGCGGCCAGGTCCCCCCAGATGCGACGGATCGCCGCCTCGGTGTCGCGGTCGAAGACCAGCTCGATCGAATGGACCATCAGCCGACCAGCGCGGTGACCCATTCCCGGTCGAAGGCCTGCGCGCTCATCGCGGCGAACTCGGCAGCTTCCATGAACGCCGCACCGGCAGGCAGCGCGGCGCGCAGCGGCGCCAGGCGTGCCAGCGCAGACCGGTTGGAGGTCTCCACCACACCCGGCCGCATCGGCCACGTGCCGATCACCAGCCCAGCACACGAAATTCCATGTGAGGCAAGCGATTCCACGGTCAGCGCGGTGTGATTGAGGGTGCCGAGCTGGGCGGTGGCCACCACCAGCACCGCGGCACCCAGGTCGACCGCGAGATCCCGCAACGTCACGCCCGCGTCGGCGAGTTCGACCAGCAAGCCTCCGGCGCCCTCGACCAGCGTCAGCTGTCCCGGGCGGTCTAGTGCGCGAACGAGTTTCAGCACGTTGCTGCGGGTGGGCAATGACGTCCCGGCCTGCTCGGCGGCCGCCAACGGCGCCAGCGGTTGCGGGAAACGCGCCAGTCCGGCCACCTTGGTCAGCCCCGACAACCGGGTCACCTCGGCGAGGTCGTCGTCACCGGCCTCGGTGCCGGTCTGGACCGGTTTGCATACCGTGACGTCGACCCCGGCCTGCCGCGCGGCCGAAGTCAGGGCCGCGGTCACGACGGTCTTGCCGACCCCGGTCCCCGTCCCGGTGACGATCAGGACCGTCAAAGCCGTGCCGCGCGGAGCACGTCGGTCAGCACCGTGCGGGCCACCTCGAGGTCGTCGGCATCCAGCGAAGCGCGCGCGGTGAGCCGCAACCGCGACGTACCGGCCGGCACGGTCGGTGGCCGGAAGCAGCCCACCCGAACCCCGGCGTCCAGGCACGCCGTGGCGGCGGCCAATGCCACCTCCGGCGCGCCGAGGATCACCGAGACCACCGCCGATTGCGACGCCTGGGATACCTCGCAGATCTGCGCCAACGTGCCCGCGTGTCGCAGCACCGCCTCGGGTCGCCACGGCTCGGCGCTCAGGACGCGCAGCGCGGCCAGCGCGGCGCCCACGGCCGCCGGCGCCAGACCGGTGTCGAAGATAAACGGCCGGGCGGCGTCGATCAGGTGGTCACGCACGGGCGAAGTCGCAAGCACCGCGCCGCCCTGGCTGCCGAGCGCCTTGGACAGCGTCGTGGTCATCACGACATCTGGCGCGCCGGCCAGTCCCAGCTCATGCAGCAGCCCGCGCCCGCCGGCGCCGCGCACACCCAGACCGTGAGCCTCGTCGACAATCAGCAGCGCGCGATGCCGGCGGCACACCTCGTGCAGCTGCCGCACCGGAGCCAGCGCACCATCAGCGGAAAACACCGACTCGGTGATGACGACCGCCCGCTCTTCGTCCCGCGCCGCCAATGCCGCGTCCACGGCGTCGACGTCGCGATGCGGCGTCACCACCACCCGGGCCCGCGACAGCCTGCAGGCGTCGACCAGCGAGGCGTGCGAGTAGGCGTCTGACACCAGCAGCGCACCCGGGCCGGACAATCCGACGACCGCCCCCAGGTTGGCGGCGTATCCGGAGGAGAACACTAAACCCGTTGCGGCGCCGACAAATTCGGCGAGAGCAGACTCGAGTTCCCCGTGCAGCATGGTGTCACCGGTGACCAGCCGCGAACCGGTGGCGCCGGCACCCCAGGTGCGCAGCGCGTCGACTCCGCCTTCGATGACGTCGGGGTGCTGGGAAAGACCCAAATAGTCGTTGGACGCCAGGTCGAGTTCGGTGGACACTGCCGGGCGCGGACGCAACGCGCGCCGCAGCCCGGCCTGCCGGCGCTGCTGCTCCACCGCCTCCAGCCATGCCAGCGGTGACGTATCGATCTGCGTCATCGCACTAAAGCCTACGAGAGCCGCTGAGTCGCGCCACCTCGACCACCGCGGAGGTGACCTGCGCGATCTCCGCTACCCCCAGTTCAGGGGGTCACGACCCAATGAACTTGACGTTCGGCAAGGGACCAAACCAAATCGCTTGAGCTAGTTCAATCCCGGTATCGCGTACCAGAATTTTTGCAGGTCAGGGGCGATTTTCGACGCGTCGAACTGAAGGCGTGCCAGATACGTGTCAATGGGGAGTTGATTGTGTGGGTCGCGATCCGAGGAGATAAGGACGGTTCTGATTGGGGCCATTCTCGGACCCATCCGTGGCCGGCGTCACTTCGAATTACTTGCGTTTAACAGGGAGGAGGGCGGCAAGGCCATGTGTAGCAAAGGAATCGAATTCAATGATGAACGTTCAGGCTAAGGCAGTTGTGGCCAATAAGCTGACGCCGCACTTCGCCGATGTGCAGGCGCACTATGACCTGTCCGACGACTTCTTCCGCCTGTTCCTGGACCCGACCCAGACCTACAGCTGCGCCTACTTCGAGCGCGACGACATGACGCTGGAAGAGGCCCAGCTCGCCAAGATCGACCTGGCGCTGGGCAAGCTGGGCCTGCAGCCGGGCATGACGTTGCTCGACGTCGGCTGCGGGTGGGGCGCCACCATGCGTCGGGCCGTCCAGAAGTACGACGTGAACGTGGTCGGCCTGACGTTGTCGAGGAACCAGGCCGCCCACGTGCAGAAGTTGTTCGACGAGATGGACAGCCCGTGCAGCAGGCGGGTGTTGCTCAATGGATGGGAGCAGTTCGAGGAGCCCGTCGACCGCATCGTGTCTATCGGCGCCTTCGAGCACTTCGGCCACGATCGGTGTGACGACTTCTTCAAGATGGCCCATTCCGTGCTACCGGCTGACGGCGTGATGCTGCTGCACACCATCACCGGCTTGACGAAACAGCAGATGATCGACCACGGCTTGCCGATTACGTTGTGGCTGGCCCGCTTTGGCAAGTTCATCATGACCGAAATCTTCCCGGGGGGCCGGCTGCCGACGATCGAGATGGTGGAGGTGCACTCGGCGAAGACGGATTTCACCCTGACCGGCCGCCAGTCGCTGCAGCCGCACTACGCCAGGACCCTCGACCTGTGGGCAGAGGCCCTGGAGGCGCGCAAGGATGAGGCCATCGAGATTCAGTCCGAAGAGGTGTACGAGCGCTACATCAAATACCTGACTGGCTGCGCCAAGATGTTTCGCGTCGGCTACATCGACGTCAACCAATTCACCCTGGCCAAGTAGTGATCGTGCCGCTCCGATTAGCCGGCCGGCAAAAACGGCTCTGAACTGCGGTTTCAGCCTACGAGTCGCGCCACCTCGACCATCGCCGAAGTGATCTGCGCGATCTCGTCAGCCGTACAGATGAACGGCGGCATCGCGTAGATCAGGTTGCGGAACGGCCGTAGCCACACCCCGCGGTCCAAGGCCGCCGGGGTGGTGATCGCCAGATCGACGGGGCGGTCGCATTCGATGACGCCGATGGCCCCGCACACCCGGACGTCGGTCACCGACGGCAATGCCCGCGCCGGTTCCAGGCCTACCGTCAGGCCGGCGCTGATCGCGGCAACTGACGACCGCCAGTCTTGGCCGAGCAGCAGCTCCACGCTGGCCACCGACACGGCGCAGGCCAGCGGGTTAGCCATGAAGGTAGGCCCGTGCATCAGCGCCCCGGCCTCACCGGAGCTGATGGTGTGCGCGACGTCGGTGGTGCATAGGGTCGCGGCCAGGCTAAGGTATCCGCCGGTGAGCGCCTTGCCGACGCACATGATGTCGGGGCTGACGCCGGCCTGGTCGGCGGCGAACAGCTCGCCGGTACGGCCGAATCCGGTGGCGATCTCGTCGAACACCAGCAGCGCGTCGTGCCGCCGGCAGATCTCCCGCAGGTCGGCCAGGTAACGCGGATCGTGGAAGCGCATCCCGCCGGCGCCCTGTACCACCGGCTCGACGACGACGGCCGCCACTTCGTCGGCGTGATCGGCCAGCTGCGCCTCGAACGCCGCGCTGTAGGCGGCGTCGTAGTCGCGGGGCACCTGCGGGGCGAACACCTGCCGCGCCAGCACGTCGGTCCACAGCGAATGCATGCCGCCCTCGGGGTCGCAGATGCTCATCGGCGTGAAGGTGTCGCCGTGATAGCCGCCGCGCCAGGTCATCAGCCGCCGCTTGCCGGGCCGGCCGCGGCCGCGCCAGTACTGCAGCGCCATCTTCACCGCGACCTCCACGGACACCGATCCGGAGTCACAGAAGAAAACCGTCTCGAGCCCCGACGGCGTGATCTCGACAAGCAGTTGGGCCAACCGCGCGGCGGGTTCATGGGTCAGCCCGCCGAACATGACGTGGTTCATCGTCGCCAGCTGCGCCGCGAGCGCCGCGTCCAGGGCCGGGTGACCGTGCCCGTGGATGGCCGTCCACCAGGAGCTCATCGCGTCGAGCGCTTCGATCGGCCTGCCGTCGCGGATAAGCGTCAGCCGGGCGCCGTGGGCGCCGACCGCGACAACCGGCGGCACCGCGCCGGCATTAGAGCCGCCGATCGTGCTGTAGGGATGCCATAAATGCGCCGCGTCGATCGCGCTGATCTGTTCTGGTGTGAGCCCGGGAGTCGCCGCGACCATAGAGAACGAGGGTAAAGCAGTCGATCGATTTGCCCGCGACCTGAGCCTTCGGTCAGCATTGAACGACCATGGCTTCGACGCAACAGCCCGTTGACCCGTCCGCGGGCCACGATGCTCACTCTTCAGCCTCCTCCCCGCCACCGGTACTGCGGCTGCGACTGGTCCGGTGGGATGTCACCTGCGCCGTCGCGACGCTGGCCACGCTGGTCGTCCTGGCCATTACGACGGATTGGTACTCACGGCTTTTCGGCTTCCTCAGCGACGTGTGCACGGGTGACGATTGCCCGCCGGTGCCCTACGGCGTCGATTTCTACATTTACCCGGTGGTGTGGGGCGGTATCGGCGCCGCGATTTCCGCGGCTCTTATCGGACCGGTGGTTTCCCTGTTGAAGGGCTGGTACCTGTCCTTCTGGCCGCTCTTGGCGTTCGGCATCCTCGTATTGACCTCGGTGGCGGGCTCCGTCCTGACCGCCTTCAGCGAGCCGTACTGGCACTGGCAAGGTTGATCCGGCGACACGCTTGGCGAAAGTCCGGATGAGAGCGAAATCACAACTGCCCGCAGCAGATTGGGCTTTGGTCCAATAAGGCCCAATAAGCGGTCACCGTTCGGTCACGTTACGACAAAAAATCCCTCGGGAAGCACCCGCACTATGGCCCTCGCGGCTATTTGTTGCCAAAGTGTCTGTAGTGACTGTTGTGAATTCAACGGTTCACCGAGGGTCGACGTCTTCTTCCATGTCCTCACGGACATTAGGTGGCGGCGTGCGGCCCCCAACGGGGCGGGCCAGCACACGAGTCTCTGTGGTGAACCGGCATGGAACGACGGCGGATGCGCGAAGTCACCGCGCTGAAGCCACAGAGAGGTGAACCACATGAGACGCAACTACGCAGTCCCGATCAGTCTGACCCTGTTGCTGACGCTACCGATGCTCAGCCCCAACTTCGCGACCGCTGACCCGAACCCGTCGCTGGTGGGCTACCAGCAATCGACCAGCTACGTGATTCAACGCGCGCTTGCGCAGCGCGGTGTGCCGTTCCTGTACGGCGGCGGCAACGTCGCAGGCCCAACCCGCGGCACCGGGCTGAAGGCCAACTTGGTCGGGTTCGACGCTTCAGGTCTGATCCAGTACGCCTATGCCGGCGCCGGGCTCAAGATGCCGCGGACCTCGGGCGAGCAGTGCAACGTCGGCCGCAAAGTTGCTCCCGCACAAGCACGCCCCGGTGACCTGCTCTGCTACGGCCCCGGTGGCACTCAGAGCGTCGCGATGTACCTCGGCAACGGTCAGATGATCGAGGCCACCGAGCCTGCCGTCACGGTCTCGCCGGCCCGCACCAACGGGATGACTCCGTATCTGACCCGAATAATCGAGTCCTGACCGGTAAGTCAGCGGCGCGCCGTTAGCGCGCTGTCGGCGGTCGGCGGGTTAGGTAGATTGTCTGTCAATCATGACAGTCTCCCCGACCCGTCCGGCCGTCGCCGCCATTGCGGAATCCGCCCAGTCCGCAATGGGAAACCGGAAAGCAGGGTTCTATCGTCACGATCTCGACGGGCTGCGTGGCATTGCCATTGCGCTGGTCGCGATGTTCCACGTGTGGTTCGGCCGGGTTTCCGGCGGGGTGGACGTGTTCTTGGCGCTGTCTGGCTTCTTCTTCGGCGGCAAATTGCTTCGCGCTGCACTCAACCCGGCGTCGTCACTGTCGCCGGTGCCCGAAGTGATTCGGCTGGTCCGCAGGTTGCTGCCGGCTCTCGTCGTGGTGCTGGCCGGGTGCGCGCTGTTGACCATCCTGATCCAGCCAGAGACCCGCTGGGAGACCTTCGCCGACCAGAGCCTGGCCAGCCTCGGCTACTACCAGAACTGGGAGCTGGCCAGCACGGTGGCCGATTATCTCCGGGCCGGTGAAGCGGTCAGTCCGCTGCAGCACATCTGGTCGATGTCGGTGCAGGGCCAGTTCTATATCGCTTTCCTGGCCCTAGTTTTCGGATTCGCGTTTCTGTTCCGGCGCCGTCTTGGCAACCGGTTGCGGACGACGTTCGTGCTGCTGCTCAGCGCGCTGGCGGTGGCGTCGTTTGTCTATGCGATCTTTGCCCACCAGGCCAACCAGGCGACCGCCTACTACAACAGCTTTGCACGGGCCTGGGAGCTGCTGCTCGGGGTGCTGGCCGGCGCGCTGGTCCCCTACATTCGCTGGCCGATGTGGCTGCGCACGGTGATCGCCACGATCGCCTTGATAGCGGTGCTGTCCTGCGGCGCGCTCATCGACGGCGTCAAGGAGTTCCCGGGACCGTGGGCGCTGGTCCCCGTCGGGGCAGCCGTGCTGTTCATCCTGGCCGGCGCAAACCGGTACGCCCACCCCACTACGCGCGACCAGTTGCCGTTGCCCAACCGGCTGCTGGCGGCCGAGCCGCTGGTGAAGCTGGGCGCGATGGCCTACTCCCTGTACCTCTGGCACTGGCCGCTGCTGATCTTCTGGCTCGCATACACCAGTCACCGGCACGCCAACTTCGTCGAGGGCACCGCGGTATTGCTGATATCCGGTGTGCTGGCCTATCTGACCACCCGTTTCGTCGAAGACCCGCTGCGGCACCGCGCACCGGCCAGTGCGGCGTCGGAGTCCGCCCCGTCCATCCCGTGGCGGGTGCGGCTGCGTCGCCCCACCATCGTGCTCGGATCGGTGGTAGCGATGCTGGGTGTCACGCTCACCGCGACCGCGTTCACCTGGGTCGAGCACGTCAACGTGGAACGCGCCAGCGGCAAGGAGCTAACTGGGCTCAACTCCCACGACTATCCCGGTGCTCGCGCCCTGGTCAAACACGTACGGGTGCCCAAGCTCCGCACCCGGCCGACCGTGTTGGAAGCCCAGAAGGATTACCCGCCGTCCACCCAGGACGGCTGCATCAGCGACTTCGCCAACACCGCGCTGATCAAATGCACCTACGGCGACAAGGCCGCCACCCGCACCATCGCGCTGGCCGGCGGCTCGCACGCCGAGCACTGGTTGACCGCACTAGACATTCTCGGCCGCACGCACCACTTCAAGGTGACGACCTATCTCAAGATGGGCTGCCCACTGTCCACCGAAACGATGCCGTTGGTGATGGGTAACAATGCGCCGTACCCGGAGTGCCGCGACTGGGTGCCCAAGGCCATGGCCCAGCTGGTCGCCGACCACCCCGACTACGTGTTCACCACCTCGACGCGACCGTGGAATATCAAACCCGGCGACGTGATGCCGGGAACCTACATCGGGATCTGGCAGACGTTCGCCGACAACAACATTCCGGTCCTCGCCATGCGCGACACCCCGTGGCTGGTCAAAGACGGCCAACCCTTCAACCCCTCGGACTGCCTGGCCAAAGGCGGCGACGCCATCTCGTGCGGTATCAAGCGCTCCGACGTGCTGGCCGACCACAACCCCACCCTCGATTTCGTCGAGCAGTTCCCAGGGCTCAAACCGCTGGACATGAGCGATGCCGTCTGTCGACCCGACATCTGCCCGGCCATCGAGGGAAACGTGTTGGTATACCACGACGCTCATCACCTGTCCGCCACCTACATGCGCACCATGACCAATGAATTGGGTCGGCAGGTCGGGGCGGCCACCGGTTGGTGGTGACCGCCCGGCGACGATGCGGGCCGCGCAGCGGCCCGCTGAGGAACCGGGCCATCAAATCCCGCCCGGCGACGATGCGGGCCGTGAGAGGCAACAGAGCGACCAGATCGGGCCGCCGATAAGGTCGAAGAATGCCCCCGTCAGACCCAACCAGTGGTGCTGCCAAAGCATCGCCGCAGCTGAGCACCGTCTGGCCCGGCAGCAGTTATCCGCTGGGCGCCACTTTCGACGGCGGCGGCACCAACTTCGCGGTGTTCTCCGAAATCGCGGAGAAGGTCGAGTTATGCCTGATTGGTAAGAACTGCGACGAGGCTCGGATCCCCCTTGACGAGGTCGACGGATACGTGTGGCATGCCTACCTGCCGACCGTCAGCCCTGGACAGCGTTATGGGTTTCGAGTGCATGGGCCGTTCGACCCGGCCGCCGGTCACCGATGTGACCCCAGCAAGCTGTTGCTCGACCCGTACGGGAAGGCGTTCGACGGCGAGTTCCAGTTCGGCCAGGCGCTCTACTCCTACGACATGGCCGTTGCGGCCAAAGACCCCGGCGAGACCGGAACTCCCCCGCAGGTCGATTCGCTCGGGCACACCATGACCAGCGTGGTAATCAATCCGTTCTTCGACTGGGCGACCGACCGGGCACCGCGCACCCCGTATCACGAGACGGTCATCTACGAGGCACATGTCAAGGGCATGACCGAGACCCATCCCGGCATTCCCGAAGCACTGCGTGGAACCTACGCCGGCCTGGCTCATCCCGTGATCATCGATCACCTCAAATCGCTGAATGTCACCGCGATAGAACTTATGCCGGTTCATCAGTTCCTGCACGACAGCCGGTTGCTGGAGCTGGGGCTGCGAAATTACTGGGGGTACAACACCTTCGGGTTCTTCGCCCCGCACAACGAGTACGCCGCGAACCGGCGGGCCGGCAGTGCGGTGGCCGAATTCAAGACAATGGTCCGGGCATTCCATGAGCAAGACATCGAAGTGATTCTCGATGTGGTGTACAACCACACCGCCGAAGGCAACCAACTCGGCCCGACGATCAACTTCCGCGGGATCGACAACAGGGCCTACTACCGACTCGTCGATGAGGATCTGCGGTTCTACAAGGATTTCACCGGCACCGGCAACAGTCTCAACGCCCGCATGCCGCACACCTTGCAGCTGATCATGGACTCGCTGCGGTACTGGGTGACCGAGATGCATGTCGACGGCTTCCGCTTCGACCTGGCGTCCACGCTGGCCCGTGAGTTCTACGACGTCGACCGACTGAGCGCGTTCTTCGACCTGGTGCAGCAGGATCCGGTGGTCAGCCAGGTCAAGCTGATCGCCGAGCCGTGGGACGTCGGCGAAGGCGGCTACCAGGTCGGCAACTTCCCAGGTTTGTGGACCGAATGGAACGGGAAGTATCGCGATACCGTGCGTGACTACTGGCGGGGTCAGCCCGCAACCCTTGGTGAGTTCGCGTCCCGGTTGACCGGGTCGTCGGACCTCTACGAGGCGACCGGCCGCCGTCCCAGCGCCAGCATCAATTTCGTCGTCGCCCACGACGGGTTCACGCTGAACGATCTGGTGTCCTACAACGAGAAGCACAACGAGGCCAACGGCGAACACAACCAGGATGGCGAAAGCTACAACCGCTCCTGGAACTGCGGCGTCGAAGGGCCGACCGATGACCCGGAAATCCTGGACCTGCGCCACCGGCAGATGCGCAACATCATGGCCACGCTGATGCTCAGCCAGGGAACCCCGATGATCGCGCACGGCGACGAGATCGGACGCACTCAGCAGGGCAACAACAATGTCTACTGTCAGGACTCCGAGCTGTCCTGGATGGACTGGTCGCTGGTCGACAAAAACGGTGACCAGCTGGTGTTCACCCGCAAAGTCGCCGCCTTGCGCAAAAACCATCCGGTCTTTCGCCGCCGCAGGTTCTTCGAGGGGCGTCCCATCCGCAGCGCCGATCAGGTGCGCGAGATCGCCTGGCTGACGCCGACGGGCGACGAGATGACCTCGGAGGATTGGGACAGCGACTTCGGCAAGTGCATCTCGGTCTTCCTCAACGGCGAGGCTCTGCCCGAGCCCAACGCTCGCGGAGAGCGAGTGGTCGACGAGTCGTTTCTGTTGTGCTTCAACGCCCATGACCACGCAGTCGATTTCGTCATTCCCAATGACGACTACGCCACCGAGTGGACGGCGGAACTGGACACCACCGATTCCACCGGTGAGGCAAAGCTGGTCGTAAGCCACGGCGACCAAGTCTCGCTGCCGGGACGAGCGCTGCTCGTGTTCCGTAAGACCAAGTGACGCATGGCATTTCCGGTACTGTCCACCTACCGGTTGCAGCTGCGGGGTGAGTCGAGTGGTTTCGGCTTCACCTTCGCCGATGCCGAGAACCTGCTCGACTATCTCGACGAGCTCGGGGTCTCGCATATATATCTGTCGCCGATCCTCACCCCGGTCGGCGGGTCGGCGCACGGCTATGACGTCACCGACCCGACGAAGGTCTCGGCCGAGCTCGGCGGTCCGGAGGGTCTGGCGCGGCTGTCGGCGGCGGCGCGGGCCCGCGGGATGGGGCTGGTCGTCGATATCGTCCCCAATCATGTCGGGGTGGACAAGCCCGAACAGAACCCGTGGTGGTGGGATGTGCTGCGGCACGGCGAGTCGTCGGCCTATGCGCCGTTCTTCGACATCGACTGGGAACTTGACGGGGATTCCGGACGCGGCCGAATCGTGCTGCCACTGTTGGGTTCCGACGACGACGCCGCCGATCTCACCGTAGACGACGGCCTACTGCGGCTCGGTGACCTGGCGCTGCCCATCGCACCGGGCACCGGCGATGGCAGCGGTGCGCAAGTGCACGAACGCCAGCACTACCGGCTGATCGGTTGGCGGAACGGACGGTGCGGTTATCGCCGTTTCTTCTCGATCACATCGCTGGCCGGGCTGCGCCAAGAAGATGATTCGGTGTTCGACACCAGTCACGCCGAGGTGGCCCGTTGGTTCACCGACGGACTCGTCGACGGCGTCCGCATCGACCACCCCGACGGCTTGTGGGATCCCTCGGGGTACCTGCGCCGGCTGCGCGAAATCACCGGACCCGACGCGTGGATCGTGATCGAAAAGGTCCTCGCGATCGACGAGGCGTTGGAGCCGACACTGCCGGTGGCCGGCACGACCGGATACGACGTGTTGCGGGAGGTCGGCGGGGTTTTCGTCGATCCGAACGGTGCGCCGGCATTGACGGCGCTGTTCGAATCCGCCGGCGTCGACTACCAGCAGATGCCGGCCATGCTGGCCGATCTCAAGACCGCGGCGGCCACCGAAACGCTGGCCAGCGAGCTGGGCAGGCTACGGCGATGCATTGCCGCAGCGGCCGGCGCCGACCATCCCCAACTGCCCGCCGCGGTGGCGGCGCTGCTGTCTCACATCGACGTCTATCGCAGCGATTACCGCGGCTTGGCGACGGTACTGCCCACCGCTCTGGCCGCGACCCAGTCTGCTGCACCGGAATTGGACGTTCCGTTGCAGGTGATCGCCACCGCGTTAGCCGGCGGGGGCGAGCCGGCGGCGCGGCTGCAGCAGCTGTGCGGCGCGGTGACGGCCAAGGCTGTCGAGGATTGCCTGTTCTACCGTGACGCGCGGCTGGTATCGCTGAACGAAGTTGGCGGCGAACCACATCGGTTCGGCGTCGGCGCGGCCGAATTCCATCAGCGCGCCGCGACCCGCGCCCGATTGTGGCCGCAGACGATGACGACGTTGTCTACCCATGACACCAAACGCAGCGAAGACGTCCGCGCCCGCATCGGTGTGCTGTCGCAGGTGCCGTCGCTGTGGGCCGAGTTCGTCGCCCGCTGGGAAACCCTGACCCCCGCCCCCGACCCGGCGACCGGACTGTTTCTGTGGCAGAACATCTTCGGCGTCTGGCCGGCCAGCGGCGAGGTCACCCCCGAGCTGCGCGACCGGTTACACGCCTACGGCGAGAAGGCGATACGGGAAGCGGCCTGGCACACGTCATGGCAAGATCCGGACGCCGACTTCGAGGGTGCGGTGCACGGCTGGCTGGACGCCTTGCTGGACGGGCCGGTGGCGCGCGAGCTGACGAAGCTGGTGATCCGGCTCCAACCGCACGCCGAGAACGACGCGCTGGGTCAAAAGTTGCTCGCGCTGACCGTGCCCGGTGTGCCGGACATCTATCAGGGCACCGAGTTATGGGACGACAGCCTGGTCGATCCGGACAACCGGCGCCCGGTGGACTACGCTGCCCGACGGCAGGAACTGAAGTCTCTGCAGCATCCTAAGATTCGTGTCGTGAAAGCGGCCTTGCAGTTGCGTCGCGCACGTCCGCACACATTCCTGCGGGGTGGCTACCACCCAGTGCTCGCCGCGGGAACCGCCGCCGATCATGTGGTGGCGTTCCGGCGCGGCGACGACGTGTTGGTCGCGGTGACGCGCTGGACGGTGCACCTCGAACACACCGGCTGGGGCGACACGGTATTGGCGGTGCCCGACGGTTCGTGGACCGACGTGTTGACCGGTGCGGTAGTCACCGGGCCGGTGTCGGCCACCGAGTTGTTCACCGAGCTGCCGGTGGTTCTGCTGGAGCGTGCCGATGCATGAATTCGCCGTGTGGGGACCTAAACCGGAAACGGTCCGCCTCGACGTCGACGGCGAGGTGTTTCCGATGACACGCAGTTGGGACGGCTGGTGGCGGGCGACTGTCGATGCGACACCGACCGCTCGCTACGGATACCTCGTCGACGACGATCCCAAGGTGCTGCCCGACCCGCGATCCCCCCGCCAACCCGACGGCGTGCACGGCCGCTCGCAGCTGTGGGAGCCGGCGGCCCACGCCTGGACGGACAGCGATTGGACCGGCCGTTCTGCCCAGGGTGCGGTGATCTACGAACTGCACATTGGGACCTTCACCACTGATGGCACCTTCGACTCGACCATCGAAAAGCTGGACTACCTGGTGGATCTCGGCGTTGATTTCGTCGAGGTGATGCCGATCAACGCGTTCTCCGGCACGTACGGCTGGGGGTACGACGGAGTGCTGTGGTATGCCGTGCACGAACCCTACGGCGGACCCGACGGGCTGGTCCGGTTCGTCGACGCCTGCCATCGCCGCGGCCTGGGGGTGCTGATCGACGTAGTGTTCAACCACCTCGGACCGTCGGGCAACTACCTGCCTCGATTCGGTCCGTACCTGTCGTCTGCGAGCAATCCGTGGGGGGAAGGCATCAACATCGCCGACGCCGACTCCGACGAAGTACGCCGCTACATCATCGACTGCGCGCTGCGCTGGATGCGTGATTTCCACGCCGACGGGCTGAGACTGGATGCCGTGCACGCGCTGGTGGACACCACCGCGATCCACGTCCTGGAAGAGCTGTCGGCCGAAACCGAGCTATTGGCCGAGGAACTGGGCCGACCGCTGTCGCTGATCGCCGAGAGCGACCTGAACGACTCGCGGATGATCACGCGCGGTCGCAGCGGCGGGTACGGGATGACCGCGCAGTGGGATGACGACATCCACCACGCCATCCACACCGCGGTGTCCGGGGAGCGCCAGGGCTACTACGCCGACTTCGGTTCGCTGGCCACGCTGGCAAAGACGTTGCGCAACGGCTTCTTCCACGCGGGTACCTATTCGTCGTTTCGAAAGAGGCGACACGGACGGCCATTGAACACAGCGGAGAGCTCGGGGATTCCGGCGACCCGGCTGCTGGCCTACACCTGCACCCACGACCAGGTCGGTAATCGTGCGCTCGGAGATCGCCCGTCGCAGAACCTGACCTATGGCCAGTTGGCGGTCAAGGCCGCGCTCGTGCTCAGTTCTCCTTACACTGCAATGCTTTTCATGGGCGAGGAATGGGGAGCGTCGACCCCGTTCCAATTCTTCAGCTCCCATCCCGAACCCGAGCTGGCGCGCGCCACCGCCGAGGGCCGCAAAAAAGAGTTCGCCGATCACGGATGGGACGCCGACGAAATTCCCGACCCGCAGGACCCGCAGACCTTCCGGCGCTCGAAACTGGATTGGAACGAGGCCGACGCCGGTGAGCACGCGCGACTGCGTCGGATCTATCGGGACCTGATCGCACTGCGACGCAGTGAAACTGACCTGGCCGACCCATGGTTGGACCACATGGTGATCGACTACGACGAAGACCAGCGCTGGATCGTCATGCACCGAGGCCGGTTGGCGGTCGCGTGCAACCTGGGCGCCGAGCCGGTGCAAGTTCCGATCACTGGCGAGGTGGTGTTGTGCTCGGCTTCGCCGAGCGTCGGCGCCAACACCGCCGAGATCCAGCCATATTCGTTCGCGATCCTGCGGTCTGTGGGTACCTTAAGCAGTTGATGCTCACCGAAATCCTCTAGCGGCAGCGGGAGGTTCGTAGCCTATGAATAAGTTTTCCGGCCTTGCTGTGACGACGGGGCGCGCCGGCGGCAGGAACGCACAACGACTGGACGACACCAGCAGGCGACTTCCAGCTGGGCTCGGGTCCGACGCAGATTGGACTCGAACGAGGTCGGCGCCAACACCGCCGAGATTAAGCCAGATTCGTCGCCATCCCACGGGCTGTGGATAGCTGACTACCCGGCGGCGCCGGCGCCGCTAATGATTCGCGGATGAATCATCGCGAGCTGTTGCCGATTCCGCCCATTGAGACCGCGAACGACCCCGTGCACTCGGCCGCCGACCTGCGCCAGCGGTGGCGAGCGCTGGTCGGGCCACTGGGATTTGAGGAACGGCTGCTGTGGTTCGGCCTCATCGGGCCGGATCGTTGCTTTACCAAAAAGCTCAGCCAAGTGCAGATCCGTCCGCGGCCGCAGGGCCGCATCATCTGGAACCTCATGTCAGCGCTGCGCACGCTACTCGACGACCTGGGGCCGGACACCACGGTGGCTTTGCTGCTAACCGGGCCCGGTCGTGGACCGGTTGCCTCGGCTGACCGGGTGTGGTCGAAAACACTGAGCGACATGGCCGAAAGGTTCGCCGTTCCGCTGGAACCGATCTTCCGCGCCAACGACGACTCCCTCGAGCTGGTTGGTTAGCAAAACCGAAGGTTGCGTTGGTCCCTAATACCCTACTGGGGTATGGTATCGGTATCAGAGTACGTCGGCTGGTTGTGCAAATGCACTCAATCAACCAGTCCGGCGATAACACAGGAAGGTGGACCCTATCGTGGCTGAAGCATCTGAATCGAGCACTACGACTGTGACGTCAGGCGCTGCTGGACCAGCCGGGCTCAATCGGGCCTTGGCTTGGGTGGGTATTACTGCTGGATCCGTGTTCATCGTCGCGGTCATCTTCTTCTCGGGCTTTCTTTTGAGCTGGACCACTGGCGGACATTGGGCCGGTCATCACATGGGTTCGGCGTCGATGTCCTGTTGCGACCACATGGGGATGGACCACCACATGGGGCCGGGCGGCCACATGTGATCTCGGCGGGTTCGGTCCCGCTTGAGCTCGTCGGCCAGTCCCCACCGGCGTAGCGACTCGGGTAGCTTGCGCTAATGACCACCCAGAAATCGCACGGAAAGCGAGGGTCGTCCGATGAGCGAAATTGACCACGGGGCCAGAGCCCGCCTCGATTACGTCGAAAAGCAGCTCGAAGCTCTGTTCCCCGGTCGCTACGTCCCTTTCGCGGTGGCCGGCGCTGACGGGATGCCACCGGGGGTGGTCGAACTTGTCCGCGCGGGCAAGACGATCGCGGCGATCCAGGAATACCGCAGCGCCACTGGCGCCGGGTTGGCGGAGGCGAAATTGGCCGTCGAATCCATCCGGTGATCAAACTTCGGCGCCTAGAACTGCTGAGTCACGAAGCGTCTGGGCGACGGTGAACCTCGCGGCGCTGCCACCCGCAGCAGTTAGAGCAAATAGCGGTAGGCCGGCGAGCCGGGCTCGATGGTTTCGATCTGCATCTCGGTGGCCCGCATCCGCTGCAATAGGCCGTCCAGGTCGGCGGCCGAGCCCAGCTCGATACCCACCAGGGCCTCACCGGTCTCGCGGTTGTTGCGCTTGACGTACTCGAACAGCGTGATGTCGTCGTTGGGCCCAAGGACGTCATCCAGGAACCGGCGCAGCGCCCCGGGCTCCTGCGGGAAGTCGACCAAAAAATAGTGCTTGAGGCCCAGATGGACCAGCGAGCGCTCCAACACCTCCCCATACCTGGACACGTCGTTGTTCCCGCCGGAGACCAGGCACACGACGACAGATCCCGGCTCGATGTTGGCTTCGCACAGTCCGGCGACGGCCAACGCGCCCGCCGGCTCGGCGATGATCCCCTCGTTTTGATACAGGTCGAGCATCGCGGTGCACACGGCACCCTCGTCAACGGTAGTGATCGACACCATGTCGCCGGCGGCGGCCAGTGCCGCGTACGTCTGCTTCCCCGCTCGGGCCACTGCCGCACCGTCGACGAACTGATCGACGTGGTCCAGGGTCACCGGACCTCCGTTGGCCAGCGCCGCCATCATCGCTGCGGCACCGGCCGGTTCGATACCCAGCACCGAGGTATTCGTCGTCCGCTCGGCCAGGTAGGTGGTGATACCGGCGATGCAACCGCCACCACCGACTGGCACCACTACCAGATCCGGCTCGTCCTCGAGCTGGTCGAGTATTTCGACGGCGATCGTGCCCTGGCCGGCCATGGTCCGCGGGTCGTCGAACGGCGGGACCAGCGTGGCGCCGGTGCGTGCCACGTCAGCCAGCGCAGCGTCCGCCGCCAGGTCGTACGTCGATCCGCCCACGATCAGTTCGATGAAATCCCCGCCGTGATAGCGGATGCGGTCACGCTTTTGCTTCGGCGTCTTGGCCGGCACGTACACGCGACCGTGGATGCCCAGTGAGCGGCATGCGTAGGCGAATCCCTGGGCGTGATTTCCCGCCGACGAGCACACCACGCCCGCGGCCAGCTCCTCGTCCGACAGCTGCACCAACAGGTTGTAGGCGCCACGCAACTTGTATGAGCGCACCACCTGCAGGTCTTCGCGCTTGAGGTAGACACTGGCACCGGTCGTCGCGGACAACCGGTCGCTGAACTGTAGTGGTGTGGGCGTGACGACCCCGGCAATTCGCTTCGCCGCCGCATCGATTTCGGCCGCAGAGAGAAGAGGCAGCGGCCCACTACCCGGGGTGCCGGGGCTTTGGCTCAGTTCGGCGGACACCGATCAATGGTGCCACCCAGCTGCAAATTCACTGCACAGGGGTGAGCACGAAGACCGGAATCTGCCGATCGGTCTTCTCCTGGTACTCGGCGTAGTCCGGGAAGGCGGCCACCGCGCGCTCCCACCAGGCGGCCTTCTCGTCGCCGAATACCTCGCGCGCGTCGTAGTCGTGGGTAGCCTCGCCGTCCTGCAGCTCGACCCGCGGGTTCTTCCCGACGTTGTAATACCAGACCGGGTTCTTTGGCGCCCCGCCCAGCGACGCGACGATCGCGTACTCGCCGTCATGCTCGACCCGCATCAGCGGCGTCTTGCGAAGCTTGCCGGTCTTGGCGCCCACCGTGGTCAACAGAATGATGGGCATGCCCTTCATATCCGCGGCGTCGGTTCCACCGGACTCGGCATACTTCTCGGCTTGTTCCCGGGACCAATCCCACGGGCTAGGGGCGTATTCACCTTCAAGTGGCATGGCCACCAGCTTACGGCGACGACCACTGGTTGCGACCTCACACGGTGTTTCGCCTGGCTGAAAAGATGGTTGCGGGCCACCCCGGGCACGAGGCGGCGCCTGGTCAATCGATGACATCAGACCGTTAACGATCCGCTATAGAGCAAGAAAGGGGGGCGTCTGCCGTGTAGAGTCTCCGACGATACCGATAATCCACGGTCAGACGCCCGGCGTAGAGCCGATAAAGCAGGTACTCAAACACATGCCCCAGCTGTTCGGCTGGCCGTTGCGCGCTGTCGCGCGGCTAGGGCCACCTGCCACCCCGGCCACACCCCGGTAAGCCTCGATGGCCATCACCGAAATACCCGAATACGCCCATCTGAGCGACGCGGATGTCGCCGCGCTCGCGGCCGAGTTGGACACGATTCGTTGCGACATCGAGGAGTCGCGCGGCTCCAAGGACCGTGAATACATCCGGCGCGCCATCGCCTTTCAGCGCGGCCTCGAGGTCGCGGCAAGGCTGACCATCCTCGCCAGCAAAACCAAGGTCGGCTGGATTACCGGAACCGTCGCGCTGGCTGCGGCCAAGTGCATCGAGAACATGGAACTCGCCCATAACATCACCCACGGTCAGTGGGATTGGATGAACGACCCGGAAATCCATTCTGCTACCTGGGAATGGGACATGGTCGGTCCCTCGTCGCACTGGCGGACCTCGCACAACCACCGACACCATACGTTCACCAACGTCGTCGACGTGGACGACGACCTCGGCTTTGGAGTCATGCGGGTCACCCGCGACCAGGAGTGGCGGCCGAGCAACCTGTTGCAGCCGTTGCGCGCAGTGTTGCTGGCGACCGCGTTCGAATGGGGTGTCGCAATGCACGGCCTGTACTCGGTGCAGGCTCGCGAGGACACCGAGGCCGCTAAATCTGCCCATAAAAAGACGATGATCCGCAAGATGGTCCGCCAAGCCGTCAAGGATTATGTCCTCTTTCCTGCTTTGAGCCGCGGGCGGTGGCGCCGCACACTGGGAGCCACCGTGGTGGCGAACGGGCTTCGCAATGGGTGGGCCTACATCGTCATCGTCTGCGGGCACTTCGCCGACGGCGCAGAAAAGTTCGCCGCGTCAGTCTTGGAGGACGAGACAAAACCGGAGTGGTATCTGCGACAAATGCTGGGTAGCGCAAACTTCCGGGCCGGGCGGGTGCTGGCCTTCATGAGCGGAAACCTCTGCTACCAGATCGAACATCACCTGTTCCCTGACCTGCCGAGCAATCGCTTACCCGAGATCGCCGAACGGGTCCGCGCGCTGTGCGTCAGCTACGACTTGCCCTACACGACAGGTTCCTTCATCCGCCAGTACCTACTCACGGTGCGCACGATCTGCAAATTGGCGCTGCCGGCCCGGTTTCTTTCCGCATCCTGCGATGACGCACCAGAAACGGCCTCCGAGAACAAGTTCCGGAATGTCAAGAAGCGATCGGACTTGCCATGCGTCGGAGACGACGTGCGGCGACGCGGGTTGGCGACAGCACTCCTTGCCCACCGGAACCAACGCCAGCCCGAAGAGCGCTCTTAGGCCGTCACGCGGGTTGCGCTGTTGATGCGCTCTGGGGCTCGTGGACGTCCGAGCCCGGTTCGCTCGCGTACAACTCCTCGATCTCGGCGACGTACTTGGCCATGATCGGCCGACGCTTGAGCTTCATCGTCAGCGTGATCTCCTCACCGCCGGGCTCCCACAGGTTGGGCAGCACCCGGAAGCGCTTGATCTGCTCAACCCGGGACAGTTTGGCGTTGCCCTCGGCCACCCCCGCGGCGATCCGGGCAATCACCTCCGGGTGCGCTGCCAGTGCCGCGGCAGAGGCGTCAGCCAGCCCATGCTGGGCCGCGTACGGGCCGACCGAGTCTGCGTCGAAGACCAATAACGCGGTGTTGTACGGGCGGCCGTCGCCGATCGCGAGCATTGCGCCGACCATCGGGCACGCGGCCATCACGGTGGTCTCGATGTTGGCCGGCGACATGTTCTTTCCGGCCGCGTTGATGATCAGCTCCTTCTTCCGGTCGACGATCCACAGATAACCGTCGGCGTCGACGTCCAGGATGTCGCCGGTGTGCAGCCAGCCGTCGGGGTCGATAGCCTCGGCGGTCTTCGCCGGCTCGCCGCGATAGCCCTTCATCACCAGCGGTCCGCGCACCAAATATTCGCCGTCTTCGGCGATCTTGCCCTCCAGCCCGGGCAGCAGCTTGCCCACGCTGCCCAGTCGGGCCTCCGCTGGATGACTCACGCTGGCAACGCAGCTCAGCTCGGACATGCCCCACACCTCCGCGATCGGGATGCCGATGCTGCAGAAGAAGGCCAACGTCTCCTTCGGAATCGGGGCCGCACCGGAGACCGCCCACCTGACCTGGTCGAGTCCCAGCTTGGCACGCAGCTGCGACAGCACCAGCTCATCGGCCTGTGCCCATTCCGCGGCCACGTCATCGGGAAGATCCTCGCCGGCGACCATGGCCGCGGCCCGTTTCGCAGCGACGGACATGGCCCAGTGCAGAGCCTGGCGCTTGGCCTCGTCCTCCTCGTGGGCGACGGCGAATTCGATTGCCGCCTTGAGCTTCTCCCAGACCCTGGGCACGGCGCCCCAGATGGTTGGGCGCGTGTCGGCCAACGCCGCCGCAATCGCGCGACCATCGGAGACCACCGTGATTTGGGCTCCGAACACCTCTTGGTTGTACAACGCCATCGTGCGGTCGGCGATGTGCGCCGTCGGCAAAAAGGAGGTCGCCCGATCACCGAACTGAACGCCCAGAACGGCTTCGAGGGCCTGGGCCTCGAACAGCAGGTGAGCGTGCGTCATCTCCACCCCTTTGGGATTTCCCGTCGTCCCTGAGGTGTAGATGAGGGTGACCACATCGTCGGGCTGCACCGCCCGCCAGGTCGAATCGAAATCAAAGTCTTCTTTGCCGGCGGCGTGCAGATCGTCCAGCGAGAGCGTGCCCTCCGGGGAACCGTCGATGCAGATGATGTGCTGCAGCTCCGCGCCACTGGCCCGGATCCGGTCGACATACTGCTCCTCACAGATCACCACTTTGGTGCCGGCATTGTCGAAAACGTAGGTCAGTTGTTCGGCGGGCAGCGTGTTGTACACCGAGAACGAGGTGGCGCCGAGATGCTGTGCGCCCACTTCCAGCGGGTAGAACTCGATGCGGTTGGCCATCATCAGGGAAACCGTGTCGCCGTGGCGGACCCCGAGGCCGGCGAGGCCGGCCGCGACCCGGCGCACGTCGGCCGCATACTCGCGCCACGTCATTGTCTGGGTGTCGCCAGGGGTGCGAAGCGCGACGGCGTCCGGGTCGATCGCCGCGTTGCGTTGGAATGCCTCACACAGCGTGGTCGGAGGTTCGGACGTCGTCCCCGTTGTCGAATCGATCATGAAGCTGAGGCTAGTCCGGGGGGTACGTTGCCGGTATGGGAATCGCGATCACCGAGCTGACACCGGTCGAGCAGACTGCGCTGGTGACCCAGTACGACCGCGCGCTCGACAGCCGTTGGCCCCGGCCGATACTCGGCGATACCTTGGCGGACGAGATCGCGGCCAAGATCGACTACGACTTCCAGGCTTTGGGCCTGCCATCGAGCGCGGTGCGCCAGACCGCGCTACGGGCCAAGATGCTCGACGAGCGGGTGCGAGGTTTCATCTCCGAACATCCCGACGCGGTCGTGGTGGCTCTCGGCGCGGGACTGGACACCGGCATGCTCAGGGTCAAGCCACCGGCCACGGTGGACTGGTACAACGTCGATCTGCCGAACGTCATCGCACTGCGCAATGAACTCGTGCCCGGTGATAGCCGGAGGTCGACTTGTATCCGGCTGGTGTCCGGGTGTCGACTCGACTGATGGGGATGACCAAGGCCGGCGCGCGCACGGCGCGGGTGCTGCGCTATCGCTTCTAGGGGCGACACGACGCGAGACAGAAAGGGTGGCGACGATGGCGGCAACGCTGATCACCGGCGCAAACGTGTGGGACGGCATCTCGGCCCAGGCGGCGCCGGGACAGGTGCTGGTCGTCGACGGGCGCATCCAGCAGCTCGCCGACGCCATCGAGGCGCCGCCCGACACACGGGTGGTGGAGCTTTCCGGGCATACCCTGACGCCGGGCTTCATGGACTGCCACGTTCACGTGACGTTGGCACCACCGGTGGGCGTGATGATGGCGCTCGACTCGAGCACCGCCAAGACCTTGAAGTCGCTTCCGGTGCTACGCGCCTTGCTGATGAACGGGTTCACTACGGTGCGTGACTTGGGTTGCGGAGACGTCGATTACCCCACGATCGACCTTCGCAACGCGGTGGCGGCCGGCATCGTCGTCGGCCCGCGAATGGTGGTGGCGCCGCACATGATCTCGGCGCGCGGCGGCCACGGCGACTTCAGCGGGATGGTCGCCGACGAATACCAAGGGTCCTCCAGGCCGCTGGAGTTGGCTGCGGCCGACGGCGACGACGAGATCCGCACCCGGGTCAGACAGCAGATCCGGGCCGGCGCGGACTGGATCAAGTTCGCCGCCACCGGCGGCTTCGCCTCACCGTCGGACGACCCCGGACACGCCACCTACAGCCAGGACGAGATGGATGTCCTGGTCGCGACGGCCCGCGACCTCGAGGTCCCGGTCACCCCGCACAGTTACGGCGACGAAGGCATCCGACGCGCCGTTCGAGCGGGGGTCCGTAGCATCGAACACGGAAACCTCGCATCGCCCGAGACAATGCGGATGATGCAGGACGCCGGGGTGTTTATGGTGCCGACTCAGTACACGATCCTGTCCGGAGCCCGCCGCGGCGAGGACGACCCCACGTGGGCCGCTTTTCCGGAGCACACCCACCGCAAGATGCAGAAGTATCGCGGCGCGCTGTTGGATGCGGCCGAGGGGTTGGCCGCCAGCGACGTCCGGATCGCATTCGGCACTGACGCCGGAATGTTTCCGCACCAAGACAACTGGCGCGAGTTCCCGATGATGGTGTCCACCGGTATCACCCCGTTGCGCGCCCTGCGCGCGGCCACCAGCGTGGCCGCCGAACTGCTGCGCCTCGACGATCTCGGTGTGATCGCCGAGGGCAAGATCGCCGACCTGATCGCCATGCCCGGCGATCCCTTCACCGACATCGACGTCACCGGACAGGTGGATTTCGTCATGAAAGAGGGTGTGATCTACAAGGATCCGACTAGTGCACATCATCGAGTGTGAGGCCAGCTGCACACTCGATCGCGAGTGTGCAGCTGGCCTCACACTCGGCGCGTTAACCGCCCAGGCAACCCGGACCGAGCAGCGCCTTCAGATCGCCCATCAGCGCCGGGGACGGCGTCACCCGCAGCGACGCGTCCAGTTCGAGGGTGGTGATCCGGTCCCCGCTGACCAGCCGCAGATGCACCTGCGACGTACCGGGGTGTTGGGCCAGCACTTGTTTGAGCGCGCTGACCTTGTCGATGGTGCATTGCCGCGTCGGCAAGCTCACCGCCAGCGGCCGGTTCGCCTGCGCATTGGAAAAATCAGGCACCACAAGGTCGTTGGCGATCAGTGTGGTCCGATCATCGCGGATCGCGACTTTTGCGGTGACGACGACCACCGCGTCGTCGACGACGTCAGCGCCGAAGGCGGAATAGGTGTGCGGGAAGAACATCACTTCGATACCACCGGTGAGGTCTTCCAGCTGCGCTGACGCCCAAGGCATTCCGTTTTTGTTGACCCGCCGATTCACCGACGCCAGGATGCCGCCGACCTTGACCAGGGTGTCGTTGGGGATGTCGCCGTCAAGTACCGCCGGGATTGCGGTGTCGACCTGAGTCGACAGCAGATGTGCCACCCCGTTGAGCGGATGACCGGAGACGTACAAGCCCAGCATCTCGCGCTCCAGCGCGAGTTTGTGCTTGTCGTCCCACTCCTCGTCGGGGACCCTGATGGTGAATACCGCGTCAGCGCCTGCTCCCCCGTCATTCGGGTCGCCGCCGAACAGGTCGAACTGACCCATCGCCTCGGCCTTTTTGGTGCCCAGCACCGAGTCGACCGCGTCGGTGTGCACCAGGAAGAGCCCTTTGCGCGGGTGTTTCAGCGAGTCGAATGCGCCGGCTTTGATCAGCGATTCGGTGACCTTCTTGTTGCACGCCGCGATGTCGACCTTGTTGAGGTAGTCGGAGAAGTCGGTGAACTTGCCTCTCTCGGTACGGGTGTTCAGCAGTGAGGCAACCACATTGGCGCCGACGTTGCGCACCGCACCCAGCCCGTAGCGGATGTCGGTGCCGACCGAGGCGAAGTTCAATCCGGACTCGTTGACGTCCGGCGGCAGCACGGTGATGCCGAGCTTGCGGCAGTCGGCCAGATAGACGGCCGCCTTGTCTTTGTCGTCGCCGACCGAGGTGAGCAGTCCGGCCATGTATTCGGCGGGATAGTTGGCCTTCAGATAGGCCGTCCAGTACGACACCATGCCGTATCCGGCGGCATGCGACTTGTTGAACGCATAATCGGCGAACGGCAAGATGGTGTCCCACAACGCTTTGATCGCTTTGGCCGAGAATCCGTTGGCCTGCATGCCTTCCGAGAAGCCCTCGAATTCCTTCTCCAGGACCTCTCGCTTCTTCTTGCCCATGGCCTTTCGCAGAATGTCGGCTCGGGCCAACGAGTAGCCGGCGACCTTCTGCGCGATGCGCATGATCTGTTCCTGATACACGATCAGGCCGTAGGTTTCGGCGAGGATCTCGCGCAGCGGTTCCTCGAGTTCGGGGTGGATGGGTTTGATCGCCTGCCGGTTGTTCTTCCGGTCGGCGTAATCGTTGTGGGCGTTCATGCCCATCGGGCCCGGCCGGTACAGCGCGATCACCGCGACGACATCTTCGAATCCGGTGGGCTGCATGCGGCGCAGCAGGTCGCGCATCGGCCCGCCGTCGAGTTGGAACACCCCCAGCGTCTCGCCGCGACCCAGCAGCTCGAAGGTGGCCATGTCGTCCAGCGGCACGGATTCCAGGTCAAGGTCAATTCCCCTGTTGGCCTTGATGTTCTCGATCGCATCGCCGATGATCGTCAGGTTGCGCAGACCCAGGAAGTCCATCTTCAGCAGGCCGATCGCCTCGCACGACGGGTAGTCCCAGCCGGTGATGACGGCGCCGTCTTGCGGCCGCTTCCACAGCGGGATCGCCTCGGTCAGCGGCTCGCTGCTCATGATCACCGCGCAGGCGTGCACACCCGCGTTGCGGATCAGGCCTTCCAGCCCGCGCGCGGTTTGGTAGATGGTCCGCACATCGGGGTCGGTGTCGATCAGGCCGCGGACCTCGGCGGCTTCCTTGTAGCGCTCGTGGTTGGGGTCGGTGATGCCCGACAGCGGGATGTCTTTGGCCATGATCGCCGGCGGCAGCGCCTTGGTGATCCGGTCGGCGATCGCGAAACCGGGCTGCCCGTAGTGGATTCGGGCGGAGTCCTTCAGCGCCGCTTTGGTTTTGATGGTGCCGAAGGTGATCACCTGGGCGACCCGGTCATGTCCCCACTTGTCGGCGGCGTAGCGCACCATCTCGCCGCGGCGACGGTCGTCGAAGTCGATGTCGATGTCGGGCATCGAGGTGCGCTCGGGGTTGAGGAACCGCTCGAAGAGCAGCCCGTACGGGATCGGGTCGATGTCGGTGATGCCCAGCGCGTAGGCCACCAGCGAACCGGCCGCCGAGCCACGGCCCGGGCCGACCCGGATGTCGACCGAGCGCGCGTAGTTGATCAGGTCGGCGACGATCAGGAAGTAGGACGGAAAACCCTTGTCGCAGATGACCTTGATCTCGTAGGCCGCCCGCTCTTCGTAGCTGTCCGGGGGGCCGCCGGGGAACCGTCGGCGCAGACCGGCGTCGACCTCGTGGCGCAACCAGGAGGCCTGGTCGTGGCCGTCGGGCACCGGGAAGACCGGCATCCGGTCGCGCGGCGCCCACACATCGGCGTACGAGCTCACCCGCTCGGCGATCAGCAGCGTCGAATCGCAAGCACCGGCGACTTCGCTGTCCCAGATCGCTCTCATCTCGGCAGCGGACTTCAGGTAGTAGCCGTCGCCGTCGAACTTGAACCGGTTCGGATCCGACAGCGTCTTGCCGGTCTGCACACACAGCAGCGCCTCGTGGTTGTGCGCGGCGTCGCGGGTGACGTAGTGGCAGTCGTTGGTGGCCAGCGGCGGGATGTTCAGCGTGCGGCCGATCTCCAGCAGCCCGTCCCGTACTCGGCGTTCGATGTCGAGCCCGTGGTCCATCAACTCCAGGAAGTAGTTGTCGGCCCCGAAGATCTCCCGCCACTTGGCGGCGGACTCAAGCGCTTCGCGGCGCTGCCCAAGCCGCAGCCGGGTCTGCACCTCCCCGGAGGGGCAGCCGGTGGTGGCGACGATGCCGGCCGCGTGCTCGGCGATCAGCTCGGCATCCATCCGCGACCACTTGCCCAGCTGGCCCTCGAAAGACGCCAGCGACGACAGCTTGAACAGGTTCCGCAGGCCGGTGGCGTTCTCGGCGACCATGGTCAGGTGGGTGTAGGAGCCACTGCCAGACACGTCGTCGCTCTTCTGCCCCGGGTCGCCCCACAGGATGCGGCGGGTATCAAAACGAGAAGCGGGTGCCACGTAGGCCTCGACGCCGATGATCGGCTTGATACCCGCCGCGGCGGCCGCGTTGTAGAACTCGCTGGCGCCGAACATGTTGCCGTGGTCGGTCATCCCGATCGCGGACATCTCCAGCCGCTGCGCCTCGGCCAGCATCGGCGCGATCTTCGCGGCACCGTCCAACATCGAGTACTCGGTGTGGTTGTGCAGGTGCACGAAGGACGCGCGATGAGCGCTTGCGCGAAGAGCGGACGGATCGGTCATAGGGACGCCAGTCTATGGCCGCACACCGACGACTCCCCGGCGTGTCGGCGAGTGTGTCTTGCGGCCGCTACCCATACAACTCGACGAACTGCTTCAGCGATTTCTCGACGTCCCCTTTGACGGCCCGAGCCGCTGCCGAGCCGACTGGACCGAACAACGCACGCCCGCCCAGCTCCAGGCGCAGACCGAGGGCAGACCCCTGTTGGGTGGGCTGCACGGTGAGCGTGACAGCGTATTTTGCACCGCCTTTCCCGGATCCCGACAGTGCGACCTGGTGCGGCGGCTCCCACGAGGTCACCGTCCACGTCACCCGGTTGCGCAGGCCCTTGGCGCGTGCCACGCCCACGACTTGGGTTCCTTCGCTCAACTCGTCAGGCAGCTCGCTACGCCATCCCTCGTGCAGCACCAGCCAATCACCCAGATTGGACAGATCGGAGACGTGATCCCACGTCTGCTGCGGGCTTATCGGCACGTCGGCGGCCATGTCAACGGCGGCCATCAGCGGTTGGGTCCGCCGCGGAATCGGTTGCCGATCCGGATCCCGGGCAACAACAGAGTGCGCGGCACGAATCTTCCGCCGATACTCACGGCCTTGGGCACGATGCCGGGCACCACACTGCGCTTACCGGCCAGCATTCCACCGATCGCCTCTTCTGCGACGTCGTGCGGCGCGACCTGCGCAAGGGGAATACTGAAACGCTCAGCATTGGCGATCTCACCCCACTCGGTCGGCACCGGGCCCGGACACAACACCGTGACTGACACACCCGTTCCGTGCAGTTCCTCGTGAACGGCTTCCGAGAAGGTCTGCACGAACGCCTTGGTGGCCGAATAAACGGCCATAAAGGGAATCGGCTGGAATCCCGCGATCGAGGCGATGTTGAGCACCGCTCCGGCTCCCCGCTCGACCATGCCGGGCAGCGCGGCATGGGTGAGTTCCATCAGCGCCAGCGAGTTGAGGACGACTTCTTCGCTTTCGCGCTCGATCGGCAAGGTTTGGAACACCCCGCTGGTGCCGAAGCCGGCGCTGTTGCACAGACCGGCTACCGGTTCGCTGCGAAGCCGCTCTGCCAGCTGCCCCCGGGACGCGGCCTCGCTCAGGTCGAGAGGCATAACGTCGACCCCTACCGAGTATTGCGTGCGCAGCTCGCCGGCGAGGTCATCCAGGCGTTCCCGACGGCGGGCGACCAGCACCAGCGGGTAGCCGCGCCGGGCCAGACCGCCGGCCAACTCGGTGCCGATGCCCGAGGAGGCACCCGTGACGACGACGGGTGCCTGGTTGCCGGGTTCCGGAAGACTCATGATCGCCTCACCAGTGGATTCCGCGGGTAGCTCGCACGAAAGTCTCGCTTCGCGCATCGAATTCGGGTGTGCGGCTTTCGGATTCGTCTCCCTTGGATTCGCCCCCCTTGGCCGCATCTGAGTCACTGAACATGCCAAAGGCACGGTTGCGGAGCCGGTCCATCACCGCCGGGTTGATGGCGTCGGCGACGGCGGCGAACTGCCCGAACGGTGAGCTGGCCCGCCGGGGCCGGTGCACGATCGCGTCGGTGATCACCCCGGCAGCCTGATCCGGCGTAAGTGCCGGGAACTTGTCATACATCGTGGTCGGGCTGATCATCGGCGTCCTCACCAGCGCCATGTGTACGGTGGTGAATTTGATGTCGTCATCCACGACCTCGGCTTGCAGCGCGTCGCAGAGGCTGTCCAGCGCGGACTTGCTGGCGATGTAAGCGCCGAACCGCGGTGCGCGGGTCTGCACCCCGACCGAGGACACATTGATGATCTGCCCGAAATCGCGTTTCCGCATGCCCGGGATGAACTTGAGGATCAGCTGAACCGCGCCGAGATAGTTCAGTTGCATCGTCCGCTGGTAGTCGTGGATACGGTCGTAGGACAGTTCCAGCGAGCGTCGAATCGACCGTCCGGCGTTGTTGATCAGAATGTCGACGCCGCCGAGATCGGCGAGCACCTGGTCCGCCATCGTCGCGATGGCGTCCATGTCGGTCAGGTCGCACGGGTACACGTGGGCGGTCCCGCCGTTGCCCCGTATCTCGTCGGCGACTTTTTCGAGATTCTCCCGTGTGCGCGCAACCAGCACTACCTCGCCGCCGGCTTCCGCGATTTTCTTCGCGGCCGCCTCGCCGATACCCGACGACCCGCCGGTGATGAGGGTGATCGTGTCGTCGACGGCATCGTCGAGTGTGCGGCCCTGAACCGCGTCAAGCAGGTTGCGAAGGTAGAACGGTCGATATCGGCCCGCCGAGTTCGGGGTGTTGAGGAGGTCGGACACCGCGGCAATCGGCTTTTCGACGAGGCTGGTCAGGTCACCCAGGTTCATAGGTTTCTCGCTCCCGGTGATGTTCTCCGTGCACTTCCCACCGAGTCTGCTACACGGGTGCCGAGTTCTGGTGATTCTGCGGCAATCCGCTTGTTACGCCGGGTAATCGCCCGGTGACGGCGCCCTAACTGGCGGGCAATGGTGGAGTGGTCCGCTATCCGCATGGGAATGCTCACCCGTTTCCGCGAGCCCAAGGCAGCCACCCTCTACGACAAGATCGGTGGCTACGGCGCCCTGGAAGTGATCGTCGAAGACTTCTATTGCCGTGTGCTTGACGACGATCACCTGTCGAACTTCTTTGCCGGATCGGACATGAAACGGCTAAAAGACAGGCAGGCCGAGTTCCTGGCCGCGACATTCGGCGGGCCCGGTTCTTACTCCGGCCCGTCGATGAGGCAGGCGCATCAAGGCCGGGGCATCACCAGGTATCACTTCGACCTGGTGGCCGGACACTTGAAGGACTCGCTGTGCGCGGCCGGCGTACCCGAGGCGACGATCGCCGAGATTTTCAGTGTCGTTGCGCCGCTGGCCGACGAGATCGCGCCGGATCACGCCAGGGCGGGCGTCTAGCCGCCACTCCAAGCTTCGCCGAGCGTGCCCGTCTGCGAATTTATCGGCCTGGGTCTCGCGTCGATGGCACGCTCGGCGAACCTCACCCCTGCGGCGCGGCGTGGCACAGGAACGCCGATCTGACGATATTTAGCCAGGGCAACCTCAAAACGCTCGCCGAGTAGCTCAACAATCGGCCCCGCCGGCGCCGCTAAGACGTGACCTCTGGTTACGGTTCCATCAGTCTCGCGGTTCCAGAGTTGATGGCATGTCGTAGGTCCGCCGCCGACACTTTTTCGGTGCCGGTTGCTGAGCGCAGGAAGGGCTCGAATAGTCGCCAGCCCAGTTCCAGGGCCATCGCATTGGCGGCGGCCATACGGCCGGCCAGCTCGTTGTGGTGGCTGTGTTCGGCGTGCTTGACCAGCTTCGCTGCGGTGGGAAACCGTTGCTGGAGTTGCCCGACGGGAAAGCCGTCAAGGATTGCCCGGGCCATCACTTTCCAGTGCCGCTCTGTTTTGGCCTCGACCACGTCCGGGGAGGCGCCGGTCGACAGCAGCAGCGCCATTTCATCGGCCAGGTGATCCAGGACCGCTCCAACGAGCTGATCCTTGGTGCCCAGATACCGGAACACCAGTCCGTGGTTGACCCCTGAGCGGACGGCGATGTCACGGATCGAGGTGGCGGCGGGTCCGCGTTCGGCGAACAGGTCAGCCGCGTGGGTCAGCACCGCGGCGACGACCTCGTCGCGTCCTGCCGGCGTGCTTCCGTCGTTTCGGTTGCCTGTTGCGCGTCCGTTAGTCATATGACTACGCTAGCCGCATGATCAAGTAGTCAACTGACTAACACATGCGTTTTCGTCACGGGCTTCGGCCACGCGACACCATTCCCACATCGACGGAGGACCTTATGACTGCGCCCAACGAGCCTGATTTCGGTGGCCGGATCGGCCGGACGTACCGCGAGTCGCAGCCGTGGTGGCCCGATCCGCCCGCTGGTCTCGGCGGCCCGAACGTGGTGGTCATCGTCCTGGACGACACCGGTTTCGCCCATTTGGGATGTTACGGCTCGGAGCTGGCCACACCGGTGATCGATCGACTGGCCGCCGACGGCCTGCGATACACCGGCTTTCACACCACTGCGCTGTGTTCGCCATCTCGGGCCGCATTGCTCACCGGCCGCAACCCCCACGCGATCGGGATGCGTTCAGTATCGAATTTCGACACCGGTTTCCCGCACATGCGGGGCGCGATCAGCCCACAGGCCGCTACCGTGGCGCAGCTTCTGCAGGCGCACGGTTATGCGACGTATGCCGCCGGCAAATGGCACCTGGCGCCGCTGGCGGAGGGCACGGCCGCCGGGCCGCACACCAATTGGCCGCTGCAGAAGGGTTTCGACCGCTTCTACGGGTTCCTCCAGGGAGCGGCCGACCAGTTCTACCCCGAGCTGTTCAGCGACAACGGCCCCATCGATCCGCCCGGTCGACCCGAGGACGGCTATCACGTGTCCGAAGACCTCGTCGATCAGGCGACCCGATGGATTGGCGACCTGACGTCGATCCGCCCGGACCGGCCGTTCTTCCTGTACTTGGCGTTCGGCGCCACCCACGCTCCGCATCAGGCGCCCACCGAGTACCTGCAACGCTGGAAAGGTCGCTTCGACGACGGCTACGACGTCACCCGGCGGCGGTGGTTCGCCCGCCAACTGGAGCTCGGCATCATTCCGGCGGGCACCACCCTGGCGCCCCCGAACCCCGGCGTGCCGGCCTGGGCGGATCTCTCGCCGAATCAGCGGGCGTTCTCGGCGCGCCTGCAAGAAGCGTTCGCCGCCCAACTCGAGCACACCGACGCCCAGATCGGCCGCCTCGTCGACTTCCTGGCGCGACGCAACCTCCTGGACAACACGGTGCTGATGGTGCTCTCCGACAACGGCGCATCCCAGGAAGGCGGCCCGCTGGGGGTCCTCAACGACATCAGCTTCTTCGTCGGGTCCCCCGAGAACATCGACGACATCGTTGCCACCCAGCTCGACGACATCGGCGGCCCGCACTCCAGCTGCAACTACCCGTGGGGCTGGGCACAAGCAGGCAACACACCACTGCGGTGGTACAAGCAGAACACCTACGGCGGCGGCGTACGCGACCCGCTGGTCGTGCACTGGCCGGGCGGCATCGACGACACAGGTGCCATCCGGACTCAGTTCTGCCACGTGATCGACTTGGCGCCGACGATCCTTGAGCTGACCGGAGCCCCGAGCCCCGAGCACTACCACGGGATCCCGCAGATGCCGCTACACGGCAAATCGATCGCGTCGACCTTCACCGATGGCGCAGTCCCCGCGCCGCGGTCGCGGCAGTACTTCGAGCAGTTCGGCCACCGCGGGCTATGGGACGACGGATGGAAGATCACGACCTACCACCAGGCTGGTCAGCCCTTCGACGACGACGAGTGGGGCCTCTTCCACGTCGACGAAGACTTCTCCGAGTGTCACGACCTCGCCGCCGAGAACCCCGAAAGACTGCGCGCGATGATCGACGCATGGTGGGTCGAGGCCGGCGAACA
Source organism: uncultured Actinomycetota bacterium (assembly GCA_963751315.1). Lineage (GTDB taxonomy): Bacteria > Actinomycetota > Actinomycetes > Mycobacteriales > Mycobacteriaceae > Mycobacterium. Next base: position 237,384 of record CAVVUH010000002.1, read on the forward strand.
CGGTGTGTTGCCCCTTGATGACCGCCTGATCGAACTGTTCTTGCTGCCCTCGCGCCCCGGGACACCCCACGCCCGCCACGACTACGTGTACTACCCACCCATGTCGCACCTACCGATGGACGCAGCACCCCGCCTCGGGATGAGCAGCTGGGACATCACCGCCGACGTCACCATCCCGCCCGGCGGGGCCGAAGGCGTGATCTACGCCCGCGGAACCCACAACACCGGCCACTCCTTCTTCCTTGCCGCCGACGGCGAGCTGCACTTCGACTACAACGCGCTCGGCGACCACCACCGGGCACATGCGCAGCTAGCGCTTGCCCCCGGGCGCCACACCCTCACCGCCCACTTCGATGCCACCGCGCCGAGCGGAACCCTCACGATCGGCGCCGACGGCCACGACCTCGCATCTGTCGAGGTCCCCAAGATCATGCTGATCCTGGGGTGGACCGGCGTCGACATTGGGCGTGACTCCCTGTCACCTGTCGTCGACGACTATCCGGCACCCTTCCCGTTCACCGGCGACATCAACAGCGTCACCTTCACACTTCACCCAACGGCTGACGGCAACGACATCGCCGCGATCGTCGGCTCCGAACTCGCCAAGGAATAGAAGGGCCATCCGGGGAAGCAACCGGCTGATCTAGCCGAGCCGATGCGCCGACCGGTCGAACGCAGGAATAAGGTTTTCAGGACAGATCCTGCGAACCTGCTCTAGCTTGAGTGTTCGTCGACCTGAGGAGGCAGGCATGAGCGTGTACCGGGTCACCGAGCTGATCGGGACTAGCCCCACGTCATGGGAGGACGCAGCGACCGAGGCTGTGCGGAGAGCGCAGCAGACCATCGAGGACATCCGTGTCGCCGAAGTCCTCGAGCAGGACATGTCCATGGACGAGGCCGGTGGGATCACCTTCCGGACAAAGCTTCGGATCTCGTTCAAGATCCGACCCCCTCGACAGTCGCCAACGGGCTCTTAGCCGGCGAGCAGGGACTCGAGCCGATCGCGCAGGTAATCGGCAACGCCGCGATCGTTAGTCAGCTCAATTGCCCGTCGATACGCCGATCGGGCTTCATCAAAGCGCCCGGCCCGGGCCAGGAGGTGCGCGCGGGTCGTCCAGGCCGGCTGGAACCGCTGCAGCGCCGGATCGGTGATCGCGTCCAGTGTCTGCAAACCTGCGTCCGGCCCGTCGACCTCGGCGTCGACGGCGGCCATGGCAACCGCCCCGCCCAATGACGGCGCGACCCGAAGCAGAGCACGATGCAGGCGACGCAGCGCCGGCCAGTCCACCGGCCTGCTGCAGTGCGCCGACTGGATCGCCGCTTCGTATTGGTAACGGCCCGGCCGACCAAAGCCGTGGGCCCGGTGCAGCAGGGCTTCGCCGCGGCCGATCAGCGCCGCGTCCCACGATGCCGGGTCTTGTTCGTCCAGCGGCACGAACGCACCGTCGGCGCGGCGCCGGGCGGGTCGGCGCGACTCCGACAGGCACATCAGCGCCGCCAGGCCCAGCGCCTCGGGCTCGTCGGGTAGCAGCTCGACGAGCACCAGCGCGAGGTGAAGCGCCTCAGCGGACAACGATTCGACCGCGGCACCCGCCGCCTGCCAGTCGATCGCATACGCGCCGTACACGGCCTCCAGCACCGCAGGCAACCGCTCGTCGAGGTCAGCGCGGCCCGGCAGCACGAATGGGATGCGGGCGTCGCGGATGCGGCGTTTGGCGCGCACCAGTCGTTGCGCCATCGTCGCTGCCGGCACCGCGAACGCCTGCGCGATCGCCGCGGCGTCGACACCGAGCACGGTCTGCAGCATCAACGGAGTGCGGCAGTTGGCGGCGATCGCCGGGTGAGCGCACACCAGCATCAACTCCAGACGCCGGTCGGGAATGGCGTCGACCTCGAATTCAGTTGCATCACAGGGTATTTCGGGCACCGGATCGGTCATCCGGTAGGCGTGTGACTTCCAGTGGTCGCGCAGGCGGTTGCGGGCCACGGTGAGTACCCAGCCTTCCGGGTTGGCGGGGATGCCGTCGACCGGCCATCGGGTCAGGGCCCGCTCCAGCGCGTCGGCGATGGCGTCCTCGGCGGCGGCGATGTCGCCGTTGCGCGCGGCGAGCAGCGCCAGCAGCCGCCCGTAGCTGGTTCCCACCAGCTCGGCGACCCGAATCTGCGCCTCACTCAGGGCTGTACCAGCCTTTGCCGCTGCCGTAGGTAACCGCGACGGGACGGATCTCGACGGATCCCCAAGCGGCGGCCGGGCAGCGCTTCGCCCAGGCCAATGCGGCGTCCAGGTCGGGCACGTCGATGACGAACACGCCGCCGAGGCGCTCTTTGGTGTCGGCGAACGGCCCGTCCTGGACCGTGGGAGTGCCGTTGCGCGCGGTGAACGTCGTCGAGACGACGGCCGATTGCAGCACCTGGGTGCCGATCAGCACACCTGCCGCGTCGAGGTCGTCGGCGTAGCGGGCGAACGCCGCGCGCGCGGGGGCCATGTCCTCCTCGGTCAGGCCGATCTCGGGGCCCTCCTGATAGTGCATGAGCAGGCAGTACTGCATAGTGGTGTCCTTTCCGGCTCGATGATGACACCTCAATGACGATTGGGACCGGACCCAATCGACAACGCATCGTTGCCGCGCACATTCATGCAACGATCAGCACCATGAGCATGGCGGGCATGGGCGTGATGGGGCTGGTGGCGGGCGCGTCGACAGCGGGCGCCTTGGGCATGGTCCGGCTTGTCGCCGACACGTGGTTCCCGTGGATGAACGCGCACTCGGAGCAGAAACACCAGATGATCGCCAACCTGTACGCGCAGCGGGCCGACGCGGTTGCCCGGTGGCGAGCCGGCTTGGCAGGTGCGCGAGACGCCCACCGCCAGTGGGCCGCCGGCCCTCGCGACCATGACCCGCCGAACGTCGTGGGCGACGAGTGGTTCGAGGGCTTGCGACCGCATCTGCCCAACATCGGCGAGACTGCGAAATACCGCACCGCGCACGAAGTCAGTTGCGACAACCAGACAGTCGTGCTGCTGTCGCTGGAGATCGGCCGGGTCGAAAAGCAGTGGATGGACGAAGCCAAGGGCTACCCGCGTCGAGCGCGAAACTAGCCCTCGTCGCGTAACACATCCAGCGCGTGCCGTAGATCCGGCGGGTAGGGGCTGACGATCTCCATCTGCCTTCCGTCGGCGGGGTGAGTGAACGCCAACGACCGGGCGTGCAGCCATTGACGTTCCAGCCCAAGCTTTTTCGCGAGCTTCGGGTTAGCGCCATAGGTCAGGTCGCCGCAGCAGGGGTGATGCAGCGCCGCGAAGTGCACCCGAATCTGGTGTGTGCGGCCGGTTTCCAGATGCACGTCAAGCAGGCTCGCGGCGACGAAGGCTTCGATGGTGTCGTAGTGAGTGAGGCTGTGCCGGCCGTTCGCGGTCACGGCGAACTTCCAGTCATGGCCGCGGTGACGGCCGATCGGCGCGTCGATCGTGCCACTCGACGGGTCCGGGTGTCCTTGCACCAGCGCGTGGTAACGCTTGTCGACCGTGCGCTGCTTGAACGCCCGCTTGAGCACGGTGTACGCCCGTTCGGAGATCGCGACCACCATGACACCGGAGGTGCCGACGTCGAGGCGATGCACGATGCCCTGCCGCTCGTGCACCCCGGAGGTGGTGATCCGGTAACCGGCGGCGGCCAGGCCGCCGAGCACCGTCGGCCCCGTCCAGCCCACCGACGCATGCGCGGCCACCCCTGCCGGTTTGTCGACCGCGACGATGTCGTCGTCGGAGTACAGAATCGTCATGCCCTCGATCTCGACGGGCGTGTTCTCCAACGGCGCCGGCGGCTCGGGCAGGCGCACCTGCAGCCAAGCCCCGGCGGCCAGACGATCCGACTTACCGGCCGGCACGCCGTCCAACTCGACACCGCCGTCTTCGGCCAGCGCCGCCGCGGTGGTGCGGGACAGGCCCAGCAGCCGGGACAGCCCGGCGTCGACACGCATACCCGCCAGGCCCTCGGGCACCGGCATCGACCGGTCGGTCACCAGCGCCGCTACCGTTGGTCGGCTGTGGATCGGCCAACGGTGCCGTCCTGCGGCTCATCGCCGTCGACGGCTTCGGCCGGCTCGTCCGATGTCTGGGTGTCCTCGGCGGCGTCGGCGACATCGATCGCGTCGTCCGCCTTCACAAGGCGCCGCTCCTCCGCATCGCTTCGCTCTGAATCGTCGCCGGCGCGGCGACGGCCGACGGTGTCGAAGTCGTAGCCCATTGCCGACAGCGTGACCAGCAGGATCGCCCCGCCGACCACCGACGGGTCGGCGACGTTGAACACCGGCCACCAGCCGATCGACAAGAAGTCGACGACATGTCCCTGCAGCGGGCCCGGCGAACGGAAGAACCGGTCGACCAGGTTTCCCATCGCACCGCCCAGGATCATCCCCAGGCCGATGGCCCACCACGGCGACACCAGCCGCCGTCCCATCCAGAAAATTCCGACCACGACACCGGTCGCGATCAGCGTCAGCATCCAGGTGTATCCGGTCGCCATCGAAAACGCGGCGCCGGAATTGCGGACCAGCGTCCAGGTCACGGTGTCACCGATGATCGGCACCGGCTGGCCGGGAGTGAGCAGTTTGACCGCGAGCACCTTGGTGATGATGTCCAGCACCAGCACGACCGCAGCGACCCCGAGCAGCAGGCGCAGACGCCGTCGCGGCGCGGGAGCTCCGGCCTCCCCTACCGTCGGGTCCTCAGTCCCCGGCTCAGCCGATCCCGTTGGTTGGTCAGTCACTCCTACATCATCCACTACACGGATGTGGGGGATGATTTCAGCATGAGCCGCCTCACCGTGATCGCCACCGGTGGGACGATCGCCACTACCACTGACGCCGAGGGGGTGCGACGGCCGACGCGCGGCGGCGCGCAGTTGACCGCCGGCCTGGACGTCGACGTCGTCGACGTGATGTCCCTCGACAGCTCGCAGCTGGCTCCGGCCGACTGGGATGTGATCGGCGCGACCGCCCGGGCCGCGGCCAATGGCGGCGCCAAGGGGGTGGTCGTGACGCACGGCACCGACACCCTCGAGGAGACCGCGCTGTGGCTGGATATCACCTACGCGGGCGATGTTCCGGTGGTGCTTACCGGCGCAATGCGCAGCGCCGACGCGCCCGACGCCGACGGGCCGGCAAATCTGCGCGACGCGCTGTCGGTGGCGTCGGATCCCGCTGCTCGCGACCTCGGTGTGCTGGTGTGCTTTGCCGGTCGGGTGCTAGGGCCGTTGGGTCTTCGCAAGGTGGCAACCCAGGACGGCTTCGCTGGCCAGCTGCTGGGCACCGTCGACGATGGCGTGGTGCTGAACCGGCCCAAGCAACGCGCATTCCTCGGCGAGCTGAGCGCGGCGACAGCCCCGCGGGTCGACATCGTCGCGGCCTACCCGGGGAGTGACGCCGTGACAATGGATGCGTGTGTGGCCGCCGGTGCCCGCGGCATCGTGCTGGAATCGCTGGGTGCGGGCAATGCCGGGGCCGCGGTCGTCGACGGAGTACGGCGGCACTGCAGCGACGGAGTGCTGGTAGCGGTGTCCACCCGGGTCCCGGGTGGACGCGTCACCCCCGATTACGGCCCGGGCCGTGACCTCGCCGACGCGGGCGCGGTGATGATGTCGCGGTTGCCGCCGAGTCAGGCCCGGGTGATGGTCATGGCGGCGTTGGCGGCGCAGTTACCGCTGCGCGACGTCGTCGACCGTCTGCGCTGAGGTGTTCTCGGTCATTGCGGCGACGTAGTCGGGCCAGTCGAGGCTGTCGACCGGATTCGCCGACACGATTTCGCCGGTGTCGGATTGACCAGAAGAAAACGTTCGGGCCGGGCCCGGTCCGGAGCTACGGGTTTCGAACCGCACCGTGACCACGCCGTGGCCGGCGCCTTGCACCCAGCCGTGCCCCAGGTCGCGGTGTGTCACGTCGTCACCCACCCGCCACGGCGAGGGTTCCGGATCCGGGCCGAACATGGCCGCGGTTACCGTCTCGACGGAATGCTCTGACTCCGGCTCCGACAGCTCCAAGTCGGGAAACAGCGACTCCTGTCGCACGTCGCTCAAACCCGAGAATCCCACGCCCAGAAGCCGGATCGGGCCGATCTCCTGGGGATCAAGCAGCAACCGCCGGGCCATCGCGGTCAGCGCGGCGGCCTCGGTCGTCGCATAGGGCAGCGTCGCCGAGCGCGTCAGCGTGCTCATGTCGGATTTCTTCAGCTTCACCGTGACGGTGCGGGCGCCGCGGCCGTCGCGCAGCAGACGTTGATGAGCGTGCTCGGCGATCGGGTCGATCGCCTCGCGTAACTGCTCCAAGCTTGTCAGGTCAACCGCGAAGGTGGATTCGGCGCTGATCTGCTTGGCTTCGGCTCGCTCGGCAACCGGGCGGTCGTCGACCCCGCGGGCCAGCCGGTGCAGCGCGGGCCCGATCGTCGCACCCAGGATGCTGGCCACCTCGGCTTCGCTCAGTGCGGCCAACTGCCCGATCGTGTCGATGCCCAGCCGATGCAGCTTCTCCTCGGCCACCGGCCCGATGCCCCAGAGTCTGCGCACCGGAAGGCCGCCCAGCAGCGGTTTCTCGTCGGCACGCCCGACCACCCGGACGCCGTCGGGTTTGGCCATACCCGATGCGATCTTGGCGATCTGCTTGCCCGAGCCGGCGCCGACCGAGGCGACCAGGCCCGTCTCGTCGCGCACCCGTCGCCGCAGGTTCTCGCAGAAATCCTCGACCTCGGTCGCCGATGCGCCGACCAGTTCGGGCGGCTCCCCGAACGCCTCATCGAAGGAGAGCTGTTCGACGACCGGGACCACCGCGCGCACGGTGTCGAAGACCCGGCGGCTGGCGACTCCGTAGACCACGCCACGCGGCGGCAGCACCACCGCCGTCACGCCGATCAATCGGCGTGCCTGGTGCATCGGCATGGCCGAGCGGGCGCCGAACACCCGGGATTCGTAGCTCGCGCCGGCCACCACGCCCCGGCCGCCCAGCCCGCCGACCAGCACCGGGCGGCCCCGCAACGTGGGCCGGGTGAGCTGCTCGACGGACGCGAAGAACGCGTCCATGTCGAGGTGCAGCACCCAACGCGAGTCCACAATCTTCGATGCTATTGCGCTGACACGAAAATGGGTGACCACCATCGGTGAGCGGTCGGGGGCGGGTGTTAGCAGGCTTTGGCGAGTGGTTCGAGTGTGACTGTGTATCCAAGTGATTCGAGCTGACTGATTGCTCGGGCTTTCGTGCGGGTGGGATGGCGCATGGTGTAGTAGTTGGGGCCGGGGTCGCGGTAGAAGTCGCCGTTGACCAAGAGATTCCAGGCGGCGGTGATCATGGCGTGTTCAACGGCGACGACGGCGCGCATCGGGCCGCGACGGGCGGCGATCCGGCGGTATTTGGCGCCGAAGTAGGTATTTTTTGAGCGCATGGCTGACAACGCCGCGATTCCAAGCGCGCCCTTGAGGTAGCGGTTGCCGGGTCGGGTCTTGGTGGACTTGATGCGTCCGGCCGACTCGTTTGATCCCGGCGATAGACCCGCCCACGACGCCAGGTGCCCGGCGGTGGGAAACACGCCCATCTCGGCGCCGGTCTCGGCGATGAACACCTCAGCGATGATCCGGGAAAAGCCCGGGATGCTCATCAGCAGGTCCCGGGCCGCTGCAAAAGGTTGTATCGCCTCCTCGATACGCGCGTCCAGTCGCGCGATGTCGGCGGTGTGGGCGTCGAAGCGGTCTAAGAACAGCCGCGCCATGAACGCGTGGTGGGTGCTAAACCGCCCAGTCAGCGCTTCGGTCAGCGCCGGTATCTTCGACCGCATCCGGCCGCGGGCCAGCTCGGCAATCGCCACCGGGTCGCGTTGCCCGGCGATCAAGGCCTCCAGCATGGCTCGCCCGGAGACACCGGTGATGCGGCAGGCCACCGAGGACAATTTGATCCCGGCGTCTTCGAGCAACTTCTCTAGCCGCTGCTCTTCACGGGTACGCGCTCGAGTAATGACGGTGCGGGCGCGGGTCAGATCCCGCAACACCCGCACGGGTGCCGGCGGCACAAACGATGCCTTGACCAGCCCGTGTGCGCCCAAATCGGCCAGCCACGCGGCATCCGACACGTCGGTCTTACGCCCCGGCAGGTTGCGCACATGCGCGGCGTTGACCAGCATCACCTGCACCGCGTCGTCGAGCAGGTAGTAGAACGGCTTCCAGTAGTCGCTGGTCGATTCGATTACCACGCACGTGACATTTTCTGCGACCAGGTGCTCACGCAGCGCCAGGATCTGCGCGGTCGTCGCGCCCCAGGTGGTCACGGTCGCCGACGTAGCGCGCCGCCCTTTGCCCTGGATTCGCACGCAGAGCTTGGCGTCTTTCTTCGAGCAGTCGATACCCGCGCACCGCGGGTGAATCACATCCATCTAAGCTCACCTCTCCCGAAACCGTATTGCCTTGTGCCAATGCGTGTTTCGGGGGAGGACGGGACAAAACAGGAGTCTGACACACGTGCTCGAAGCAACATTCCGCGGTTCCCGCGGATACATAGTGCCCTCCGCCCCAAGCTAGCGTGCGGGTTCACCGACAACACAGAGCGACCGGGGTCGCACCGAAACACCCCACCAGCATCCGCCCAGCCCAGCAATCAACACAACCACCCACCCAACCCAGCCAGTGGCACAATTTTCAGTCACCACGACGGGGCAAAACCGCCCCTAAACAGCTAGCGTCTGATTCCATGGCGATGAACTTGTGCCACCGGCTGTGCTGCAGCTCGAACCGCTACTTCAAGGCGGTCGAGGACGGGCTGTTGCCGTGGGTCCTCGGCGACGTCGACTTGGGCGACAACGTGCTGGAGATCGGGCCAGGCTACGGCGCCAACATCCGGGTGCTGATCGACAAAGCGCCGCACTACACCGCCGTCGAAATCGACCCGACCATGGCGGATCGGCTGGAGGCCACGTACGGCGACCGGGCCCGGATCATCAACGGCGACGGCACCGACAGCGGCCTGCCGTCCGAGGAGTTCAGCTCGGTGGTGTGTTTCACGATGCTGCATCATGTTCCGACGCCGGCACTGCAGGACCGGTTGTTCGCCGAGGTGTTCCGGGTGTTGCGGCCCGGCGGCATCTTCGCCGGCAGCGACAGCGCAGATTCGACGCTGTTCCGCATCTTGCATTTCCGCGATACCTGCAACCCGGTTTCGCCGGACACGTTCCCGGAGTGCTTGCGGCGCATCGGCTTTAGCGATGTGCACATCGAGGCCAACGGCCACAGGCTGCGTTGGCGCGCGGGCAAGGCCGGCTGATGGAAGCCGAGACGGGCCGAGGCTCGGCGCCTCCGGAGCATCCGAACAAGCGATGGTGGGCGCGGGTTCGCGACGAATGGCGCGCGCGGCTCGAACCCGGTGAACAGGCCACGGTACTGGCCTGGGCGGCGTTCACCGTCACCTTCGTCGGCCTGCGGGCGCTCACCCACTGGATCCGTGCCGGGCACGGGCCATCGGGTGGAGGTATAACGATGGGCGGCAAGCACTTCCATCACTACAACCTCGGAATCGCCTTGCTGGCGACCGTGGGCGCGGTGGGCCTGCGGGGATCGGAAAAACAACGGCGCCACCCTGTCGCGGCCGTCGCTTTCGGAGCGGCGAACGCGATGATCGCCGACGAGTTGGCGCTGCTGCTCGATCTTGAGGACGTCTACTGGAAGGCCGAGGGTCGCGAAAGCGTCGACTTCGCGATCGGTCTCATCGCAGCCGGCGGCACGATCGTTGCCGGCATGCCATTCTGGCCACACGCACGCCGCGCCCTGCGGAACCTCTAGCCGCGGCTACTAGAGTCTTCGCGATCGCGACCCGCACTCCGTCGCCGATCGGCACGCCATCGGTGGGCTCGCCGAACTCGAAACTGGTGGCCAGGATTTCCCCGGCGATCAGATCGCGATGCGTACTGGCCCAATCGGCCCGTTGCGGCGGCACCGACATCACCACCGTGATCCGGTCGGAGACGTCCAGCCCGGTCGATTTGCGCAGCTCCTGCAGTTCGCGGATCCGATCCTTGGCCCAGCCTTCGGCTTCGAGCTCGGGCGTGACGGTGGCGTCCAGCACCACTAGTCCGGCCCCGCCCGGGAGCGGGGCGGTGTAATCGGGGTCGGCGGCCACCAGCCGGGAGCTGTACTCGTCGGGTTGCAGCACCGCCGGGCCCGCGGTCAGCGTGCCGTCCGCGTTCACGACACCCTCGCCGGCCTTGACCGCTTTGATCGCCGCCTGCACATCCTTGCCCAGTCGCGGCCCGGCGACCCGCGCGTTCACCGTCAGCTCGAAACGACCGTAGGTGTCGATGTCCTCGGTGAGTTCGACCTTCTTGACGTTGAGCTCGTCGGCGATCAGATCGGTGAACGGCTCCAGTCGCTGCGGATTGTCCACGGCCACGGTGAGTTTCTGCAGTGGCAGCCGCACCCGCAGCTTCTTGGCTTTACGCAACGACGACGCCACCGAGCACACCTCGCGCACCTGATCCATCGCTGCGACCAGCCCCGCGTCCGCCGGCAGCACCTCGGCCTCCGGCCAATCACTCAGGTGCACCGAACGCTCGGCGGTGACACCGCGCCAAATGATCTCGGTGGTCAGCGGCAGCAGCGGTGCGGCCAGTCTGGCGGTCACTTCGAGCACGGTGTGCAATGTGTCGATCGGCTCGGGGTCCTCTTCCCAGAACCGCGAGCGGGAGCGTCGCACATACCAATTCGTCAGCGCCTCGGTGAACTGCCGCAGCTGCTCGCATGCCCCGGAGATGTCGCAGACATCCAGCCCGGCTGTCAGGTCGTCGCGCAGCACCGCCAGCTTGGCCAAGATGTAACGGTCCAGTACATGCGCTGAATTGGTGCGCCAGGTGCCGACTTTCGGCGCGTAGAGGGCCAAGAAGCTGTAGGCATTCCAGAACGGCAGCAGCACCTGTCGCACCCCCTCGCGGATACCCTGTTCGGTGACGATCAAGTTCCCGCCGCGAAGGATTGGTGAGGCCATCAAGAACCAGCGCATGGCGTCGGAGCCGTCGCGGTCGAACACCTCGCTGACGTCGGGATAGTTGCGCAGCGATTTGCTCATTTTCTGCCCGTCGCTGCCCAGCACGATCCCGTGCGCCACGCAGGTTTTGAACGCCGGTCGGTCGAACAGCGCGGTGGCCAGCACGTGCAGCGTGTAGAACCAGCCGCGGGTCTGCCCGATGTACTCCACGATGAAGTCGCCCGGGTAATGGGTCTCGAACCAGTCCCGGTTCTCGAATGGGTAATGCACCTGCGCGTACGGCATGGACCCGGAATCGAACCACACGTCGAAAACATCGCCGATGCGCCGCATCGTCGAGCACCCGGTGGGGTCGTCGGGGTTGGGCCGGGTGAGCTCGTCGATATACGGCCGGTGCAAGTTGTCGGGACGCACACCGAAGTCGCGCTCCAACTCATCGAGGCTGCCGTAGACGTCGATCCGCGGATAGCTCGGGTCATCGGAGAGCCAGACCGGAATCGGGGTGCCCCAGTAGCGGTTTCGCGAGATCGACCAGTCGCGGGCACCCTGCAGCCACTTGCCGAACTGACCGTCTTTGACGTGGTCCGGATACCAGGTGATCTGCTGGTTGAGTTCGACCATGCGGTCCCGGAATTCGCTGACTTTGACGAACCAGGATGACACCGCGCGATAGATCAGCGGATTTCGGCAACGCCAGCAGTGCGGATAGGGGTGCTCATAGGTTTCATGACGGATCAGCACCGCACCGTTGGCCGCGGCCGGGCCGCTGTGGTTTTTCAGGTCACGGATGATCTGCGAGTTCGCCTCGAAGACGTGCTGACCCTGGTAATCGGGGACCGTGCCGTCGAAACGGCCCTTGGCGTCGACGGGTGTCACCGGCACGATGCCGGCCTTGTCGGCGGTCTCCTTGTCGTCCTCGCCGTAGGCCGGCGCCAGGTGCACGATCCCGGTGCCGTCCTCGGTGGTCACGAACTCCGCGGCGAGCACCTGAAAAGCGTTGGGCGAGTCCATGAAATACGGGAAAGGCGGCAGGTACCGCATGCCCACCAGATCGCTGCCGCGGTAGCCGCCCAGCACCTCCGGTTCATCGCCCAATTCTCGTGAATAGGCGGCCAGCCGAGCCTCGGCCAGCACCACGCGCTGCTCCCCCGCCCGAACCTGCACGTAGGTGACGTCGGGGTTGACGGCGACGGCCTGGTTCGACGGCAGCGTCCACGGTGTCGTCGTCCACACCAGCAGGTGCGCGCCGGCCAGTTCGCCGTCCGGCACTGCGAATCCGACGGTGATCGCCGGGTCTTGGCGACTCTGATAGATGTCGTCATCCATCCGCAGCTCGTGATTGGACAACGGGGTTTCGTCACGCCAGCAGTACGGCAGCACCCGATAGCCCTCGTACGCTAAGCCCTTGTCCCACAGCTGTTTGAACGCCCAGATCACTGATTCCATGTAGGACAGATCCAGCGTCTTGTAGTCGTTGTCGAAGTCCACCCATCGGGCCTGGCGGGTGACGTAGGCCTGCCATTCGTCGGTGTAGCGCAACACCGATTCGCGGCAGGCTTCGTTGAACGCGGCAATGCCCATCGCGTCGATCTGGGATTTGTCGGTGATCCCGAGCTGTCGCTCGACCTCAAGCTCTGCAGGAAGCCCGTGGGTGTCCCAGCCGAAGCGGCGTTCCACCTTGTAACCGCGCATGGTGCGATACCGCGGCACGATGTCCTTGACGTAGCCGGTCAGCAGATGCCCGTAGTGCGGTAGGCCGTTGGCGAACGGCGGTCCGTCGTAGAACACGTACTCCGGAGCGTCGGCACGCCGCGCGATGCTGGCCCGGAACGTGTCGTCACTCGCCCAGTGGTCGAGGACCTCGAGTTCCAGCACAGGCAAGTCGGGTGCGCCGCCGGCCAGCTTGGGGTAGGCGTTATCGGTCACTGCGCGCGTCGTCTCCCTGTTGCCACAGTGCCGGGTAGGCACCATGCGCCACTGCTAGGCCCGGGGACGACGTTGCGCCGGTGCGCAAGCGCCGCGGTACCACCCCGCTTGCCACGCCGAGGCGTGGCCGCTCGTTGAAGGCTGTGACGGGCCCTACCCGTTCGGTTCTACTGGGCCGGCGTTAATACCGAAGCCGGCTGTTCTTCCGAAGGCTCCCCGGTGATCACCGGATCGACGCCGCTCCAGCCGATTCTACGGGCCGCCGCAAATCAACATCAGTCCAGCGCGGCCCTGGCCTCGGCGAGATTGTCCGCGCCAAGCACCAAGCGGGTGTTGGTGGCGAGATAGGCGGTTTCCAGGTTGATTTTCGCGGCGCCGAGTTTGTGGACGACTTCGCCGAGCGCACCGGGACGGTCCTTGATGTCAAGGACGATGACCTCTTGCTCCTCGGCGATTTTGATTCCGGCACCTTCCAGCGCTTCAAATGCCGAGGTGGCATCCTGCACCAGAATGTGCACCTCCGCCTGCCCTCCTCCGCTGGTCAGGGCGCACAGACCGGCGATGTTGACGCCTGCCTTGCCCAGCACGTCGCCGATCAGGGCCAGCTCGCCGGGTTCGTCGTCGAGATAAAGCGTCAGATCGGTCGCCATGACGCGCTCCCTTCGCACCAGGTCTGAGCGGATCGTATGTCAACGCTACTGCCTAAGCCGATGTCGGAACACCGGCTTCCCGGCGGCACGCGGCCGAAGATCCATGAATCTCGCAGCGGTTTTCCTATAACTGCGGCTGTGGCGTTCGACCTCGTCGCCTATCAGAAGGGACTGTCGAAACTCATCGCCGCCCAGAAATGACGGCGCTCCCAGCACCGAGGGGAACATCACCTCAGGTGCCGGGAGCGCCTAGCTTCTCGTCTTTGTCCGGCCTTCCCGGCCTTTACAGGCCGGTATCGTCGCCGGACCCTTTAGCTGGCAACCTCCAAAACGCCCGCGCGCCACAGCGCGGCGTAGAGCTGCCGCAACGGAATGCAGAGCAACCGAGCGGCTCCGACGACCAACGGGTCGCCGCCGACCAGCTGTTGTTCGGGCCGCTTGGAGGTCCGCTTCGGCGCCGGCACTGCCATCGGCGTTGGGGCAGGCACTGCCCTGAGCCGGCGTGCGGGCGTCGCCGTCACCACTTCGTCGTACAGTACAGCGGTCATGGTCGCCTCCTAAGCGGAAAGTCAAACGGGCATAACAGGATTCGATGTCCGTCCGAAACGGCGTCCGATGAGGCGACGTGCTGCCTAGGCCACAGAAGGCTCAGCTGCGAGCGGCGCGCGGGAGACCGGATCGGGACGACACAGAGCCCGGATATCGATCCGGACTAGAACTGGAACTCATTCGTCCCTCACCTCCTCGCGGTCGCGCCACGTGCGGATTACCGCACAAATTCACACGCAAGCAGGAGCAGAGGAAACCCGATGATCTCGGGAAAACCGCACCCCACTCGTCACAGCTTTGGCAATACACGGCGTGTCCGGAGATTCCGGAAGCCACTTGGGCTCAACCCTTAACCCGGGAGGAGCTGTCCTGACCCTGGGCGTCTCTCGACGTTCGGGGTCAGTGGCCTGTATCCGTGTAGACGCCTCACCTAACGAGGTGCTTACCCCATCGATGATGCACGAACATTCCGCCCGGGTCAATTCGCCACGCCTGAAAACTTACTGAGCGGTGCTAGGGGCCCTGACCAGCCGTTATGAGTTCGTAATCGTCCAGGACCGGCCGTGCCATGGCCTTCTCGAAACGGGTGAAACTCCACGGCCACGCCGCCGGAACACCGCGATCGTCGAGGTACCAGCTGCGGCAGCCGGTCACCCAGACGGTCTTCTTGGCGGCCTCCACGCGGTCGGCCTCAAAGCGAGCGGCGGCGTCCCGGGTGGCGCTGATCTGCCGACATCGGCCGTCGCTCAGCAGGTCGATGAGCTGCATCAGGTAACCAAATTGCGCCTCGGCCACGTCGATCAACGAGAAGTTGCCAACCGGTCCGTTGGGCCCGTTGAGCATGAACAGGTTGGGGAAGTCCGGCACCGACACCGACAGGTACGCGAACGGCCGCTCCCTCCACACCTCGTCTAGCCGCACGCCGCCGCGGCCGATCACGTCGATCGGGCGCAGGAAGCGATCGACTCGAAATCCGGTCGCAAGCACCAGCACGTCGAGCCCGTGCAACCGACCGTCGACGGTGCGCACCCCGTCCGCCTCGACACGCGCGATCGCCTCGGTCACCAGGTGGGCGTTAGGCCGCTGGATGGCGTCGTAGAAGTTCGGCGAGATGATCAACCGCTTGCACCCGGCGCGATAGTCGGGCCGCAACTTCTCCCGCAGCTCCCGGTCGGCCACGCTGTCCTCGAGGTTGGCGCAGGCCAGCTTTTGCAGCGTCTTCAGCGGAGCCGAGTCGGCGTCGACGACCGCGTTGGCGAAGGTCTGCACGAAGCTGGTGTTCAGTTCGGCGCGCAGCGTGGTCATCGCCGCCGGGTCGGAGCGATAGCGGGCCCGGTCCGCGTCGTCGATTGGCGGATTGCCCACCGGCAAGATCCACTGCGGGGTCCGCTGGAACAGGTGTAATTCCCTGACCAGGTCGCTCACTGCGCCGGTCACTTGCACCGCCGACGAGCCGGTGCCGATCACGCCGAGCCGAGCACCGGCCAGCGGCACGGTGTGATCCCAACGGGCGCTGTGGAACACGGGGCCGGCGAAGTCGTCGAGCCCTTCGATGTCTGGGTAGCGCGGGTGGTGTAGGACGCCGGTGGCGGCGATGACGACGTCGGCATCGTCACGCTCGCCGGTGGATGTCTCGATGCGCCAACGATTTCCGTCGTGTTCGAGGCGGAGCA
Organism: uncultured Actinomycetota bacterium; assembly: GCA_963751315.1. GTDB lineage: Bacteria > Actinomycetota > Actinomycetes > Mycobacteriales > Mycobacteriaceae > Mycobacterium. The sequence continues at coordinate 253,189 of CAVVUH010000002.1, forward strand.
CCTCGGTGCTGTAGCGGATCATCCCGTCGACGCCGTAACGAGTGGCGACGCTTTCGAAGTAGGCGAGGATTTCCGGACCGGGCGCGAACGCGTGGCTCCACTCCGGGTTCGGGGCGAAGGTGTAGGTGTACAGGTGCGACGGCACATCGCAGGCGATGCCCGGATAGGTGTTCTCGCGCCAGGTGCCGCCGAGCCGGTCGGCCTTCTCGTACACCGTGACGTCGGTGAAACCGGCCTCACGGAGCTTGATGGCGCTCAGCACCCCGGCCATTCCCGCGCCGATCACGACGAAACGCATGTCACCCTTCGCGGGGTCGGAGCCCGTTAAAGGCCAGCGCGACAACGAAATCGGCAGCCTCGGCTGCACTGACGCCGTCGTCGGTGGACAGTCGTCGGTGCGCCAGCTGACCGATCAGCGCCGCCAGGGTGTAGGCCACCATCCGGGGCGGGGCAACGACCACTTCGCCGCGATTCTGGGCAGCGACGACGACGTTTTCGATATCGTCGATGAACCGCTCGTAGATGCCGCCGAGGAGTTTTTCGAACCGGTCGCCCAGCGCGTAAGCGTCGCGGAAAAGCAGCTTGACGGTGGCCTTGTCGGCTTCGAAGAACTCGAACGTCACCCGCACCGCGGTGCGGAACGGCGCCTCGCCGTGACTGTCCTGGCGCGCACCGACAGCGGCCGCGACGTGGGTGCGCAGGGCATACTCCTCGACGGCCATCAACGCGTGGAACAAGTCGTCCTTCGAGTCGAAATACCAGTAGATCGACCCGTAGGCCAGCCCCGCTTCTTTGGCGATGTCCGCGATCGTCGTGGCATGAAAGCCTTTGCGGGCAAAGACTTTTTTGGCCGCGGCCATGATCTCGTCACGCCGCAGCGACTTGTCCTCTTCGCTGACCGCAGGCCGCCTGCGTGTGCGGGTGTCGGTGCTCACCGATCCACCAACTCGTCGAGACGCCCCACGGCATCGATGAACTCGGAAACCATGTCCAGCACCACCGAGGCGGCCGGCTGCACCTTGTTCAGCGAACCCACGACCTGCCCGACGAAGTAGGTGGCCAGCTCGCGGGCCTTGGCGTCGGGTTGGGCGGCGGCCCGGTTGATGCGGATTTGCGGATCGCCGATCAGCGCGCTTTGCAGCGGCATGCCGAGCGGGTCGGGACTGCCGGGCCGCTCCCACTCGTCGGTCCAGGCGGTGCGCAGCATGCGCGCGGGCTTTCCGGTCAACGATCGCGAGCGCACGGTGTCCGACGAGCTGGCGGCCAGGAACTTGTCCTTGACGACGGGCAGCGTCTCGGCTTCCTCGGTGGTCAGCCATACCGAGCCGCACCACACACCCTCGGCGCCCAAGGCCAACGCCGCGGCGATCTGACGGCCGCGGGCGATCCCGCCCGCGGCCAGCACCGGCACCGGAGCCACCGCATCGACTACCTCGGGGACCAGCACCATCGTCGCCACTTCGCCGGTGTGCCCGCCGGCCTCGGTGCCCTGGGCGACGATCAGGTCGACCCCGGCTGCGGCGTGCCGCCGCGCGTGCTGCGTGGTTCCGGCCAGCGAGGCCACCACCACGTCGTTGCCATGCGCGCGGGTGACTAGGTCGGGCGGCGGCGGGCCCAGCGCGCTGGCGATCAGCCGGATGTCGTGGGCGAAGGCGACGTCAAGCAGCGGTTCGTAGCCCTTGGGCGAGATGTTGAGCTCGCCGAGCGGCAGACGCTGCTCGTCAGTGGGCACCGGAATGCCATAGCGGACCAGCAGATCGTCGACGAACGCCCGGTGCTCCTCGGGCAGCAGCTCGCGCGCCTGCCGGGTATCGATCCCGCCCTGCTCGACGCCGACATACTTGGGCGGCAGCAACAGATCGACACCGTACGGCTTGCCGCCGGTCTGCTCCTCGATCCAGGTCAGCTCGGTTTCCAGCCGCTGCGGGCTGTGCGCGACGGCGCCGAGGATGCCGAACCCGCCCGCATTGGAGACGGCGGCCACCACATCCCGGCAATGACTGAACGCACAGATCGGGAACTCGACGCCGAGCATCTCGGCGACTCTGGTTCGCATTGCCCGAACGCTATGAGCTACTGATTGACGTGTCAATCACTCACTACCGACGCCGACGGTGACCTCGTGCAAACTTATTGAATCGTGTGATCTCGTCGTTTACTGCGCCGGCGCCTGCCCGTCGGGCGGCCAGCTCGCCACGCCGTCCTCCAGCGGAACATGCAGGCTGTGCACGATCGACGCGACCATTCGCCACGCGCCGATCGTGGTGACAAGTTCGATGAGCACTGCCTTGTCGGCGCCGAATTCGCGCTCACAGGCCGCCCAGCTTTCGGCGCTGACCGCGCCGTCGCGCACCACGTCGTCGGTGGCCACCAGCACTGCCCGCTCCGCGGGCCCGAACGCCTGGTAGGCCTGCCAATCACGCACGCCGAGCAGGTCTTCGGCGCTTACCCCGAGACCCTGCGCGACCCGCCAATGCTGCGTCCATTCGTAATCGGAGGCGGTGAGCCAGCCGATGCGCATGATCACCAGCTCGCGTAGCCGCGGGTCCAGAGTGCCACGCCACAGCATGGTGGCGAGCAGGTCGTTGAGGGCACAGGCCAGCCTCGGATGGTTCAACAGCACCTGGAAGATGGCGAGCTCGGCCATGTAATCGGGCACGCCCGCTTCGTCGGCGGCGGCCTTGGCCTCGTCGACCGGCAGACGAGGAACACGGGCTTCGGTCATGGGGTGAGCACTCCGTGAACTGGCGGGACATCGTCGCGCTCGCCGGCCATGGTGGCGAGCAGGTCTTCTGCATCGTCGAGGCCCACGCAGCGCCGCGGCAGGCTCGCGAACGGGTAACGGCCGGACGCCAGCAGATCCAGCGCCGCCCGGTAAGCGGTGACATCAACCCCGAATGCCCCCAGCACGCGTAGCTCGTTGAACACGATCACGTCGAGCCAGAACTCGGGGGCGCTACTGCCGAAACCTCGGGTGCCGGCGACCACGACGGTCCCGGCCGGGTGGGCGAGCGCGATCGCCTGCGCAAACGCTGCCGGCGCCCGAGCAGTGACGTCGACGACGACATCGGCCAGCGCGCCGATGGCCTTCGTCAACTCGACGACCGGATCGTCGGCGCTCACGTCGACCGCGAGGTCAGCGCCGAACTTCGACGCCAGCGCCAACCGGTCGGCATCGCGAGCCCCCAAGCCGGTCACCATCACGAACCCGGCGCCGGCCTCTTTAGCCGCGGCGGCGGCGCACAGCCCGCGGCACAGGCCGGGCTCGCAGTCGACGGAGAGAAACCCGTACGTATCGGCCAGGCCGTGCCGCGCGCAGCGCCGATACTCCCCTGCCCGGCAGGACTGCCGAGCTCGCCGGTGAACTGCTCATGGTCGGTCCCGCACAGTCCGCAGGCCGCCACCCGCACCAGCGCATCGTCGTCGCCGAGGTCCGGGAGCGGAAGCTCCCGGACGACCAGGCGGCGCGGCGCTTCCAGCACCAACGCCTGCGCCACCGCGTCGTCCGCCATATCGGCACATTAAAGAGCTCTTGACTGACGAGTCAATCGAGAGACTCGGCCTGACGGCACAGACGCTTCCGGTCTCACCGCTCAACCCTCGCTGTTACGCGAGGTCGGGTGCGGCGCGCAAGGTGCCTGTGCTGAGGAATCGACCGGACACCGCTTCTTCTCGATCGCCGACGCGGCGCTCATGGGCCGGTCCCGGCGACGGTGGAGGTGAGCATACTCACCGGCATCATCCATCGTTGTTCCTGCAGGGTGTGGCCCGGGCGCGTCACTAGCTTGCCGCCGCCGACGCGCGCGGGGCCAGCTCTGACTCGCCGAAGCCGTTGAGCGTCTGTCATTTGGTCACTTTTGATTTGCGTCGGCGTCGCCTTGACCGGGCACGAGAATTACCGGAGCACCCATCACACCCGCCCCCTTATTGGGAATGATTGTCATTAGCCCCGGGTTCACAGTACAGTCCTAGGCGACGCTTGTCGAAAACGATTGTTCATTAAGCTCTCGATCACGCCAAGCGCTTGTGGCGCTGGGGCGGCCCGACGCAGGCCTATAGGGCATATCAGGCCGCACTATGTGAGCCCGACGACGTGTATGCCCTGTTGGATGCGGTTTGCAGATGCGACCATTGGACCCTTGCGAGCGCCATGAGCCCGTAGTTATGCCGCTGTCGCTCAACGTCTTTCGCTGAATCGCCCAAGTCCGGCCCGGGCACGGCGACGTCGACATCGCAGCAGCGTCGGAGCCGCGTTGCCTGGTAGCCCGCCGGCCATACACGACCGGAAGCACCATCAACGCAGAAAGAAGCCGAAAATCCAATCCACCGGTATGCCACTCCAATAAACCCAGACGTGAATAAGGCAGACGTAACCCCGGAAGGACAACAGTATAAAACTATACTAAGACCGCAATAGAAATTGCGTAAGACCGCAATAGAAATACTGTAAGACCGCAATAGGTTGGCTAATCGGCAAGGCAATGTTAACGCGAGTTTAAATAATTGGCAGTTGATCACATGAGACACCCCAGTAACATCACGATCAGGTAACGATCCCGATCACAAGGGCACAAGGGTTTGGAAATATTCCGCGTGTCGAATACCGTCCTCCTGTCATGTAGCACGTTGACGTGCACGAAACCCTCGACCGCGAACACTAGCGGACCACTAGCAAAATTACGTTGACCTAGACAACCGCTGAGCCCATGCGGGGTCCGACACCTTGACCCACGCTCCCGGCACGCCCAAACTGTGCTGTTGCTGTGAGGAGGGGAATTGGCTACCGTCCACGCGAATGACGACCGCGCGCAGGACCCAGATTCGAGCCATTCTGTGCTCGCTATGAACAAAACTCCCGCTCCGATTGCCATCATCGGGATGGCCTGCCGACTTCCCGGAGGCATCGACTCGCCGGACCAGTTGTGGGAGGCGTTGCTAGGATGGCGACGACTTGATCACCGAGATTCCGCCCGACCGATGGGACGCTGACGAATACTACGACCCCGAGCCCGGCGTGGGTGAAAGCGACCTCGCCCTCGCGGGCGGGTGAATGTGATGCTAGAGCCGCGGAGGTTCGTCTCAGCGTCGGCCCAGGGCATGGTGTCTCCCACGGGACGTTGTCATGCATTCGACGTCGCGGCGGACGGGTTCGTGTCCGCCGAGGGCTGCGTCGTGGTGTTGCTCAAGCGGTTGGTGGATGCGCTACGCGATCGTGATCGGATTCTGGCTGTGGTGCGTGGCACGGCCGCTAATCAGGACGGTCGTTCCGCGACGATCACGACCCCGTCGTTGGACGCACCGCCGCCATACCCGTCACACGCAGACGGTCACCACCCTTTTTGGCGTCGACTCGCACGTCTGTTGATCTACGGGGGCTCTACAGACATCATCACCATTCCAGGTTTCGCGGATCACCCGTGGCCATCCGGTGAACCGCAACCTGCTGAGGGACTTGGAGACAAATGGTCAGAGTAGGGAAAGTGGAGGCGGCAACCATCCAGGATTGGGTGCCGGAACCCGGCAAACTCGTATCTTGGCAACCGTCCCCTGCGACGCTGACGAAGGCCAGCCAGGCACCGATCAGCACGGTGCCGCCCAGCTACATGCAAGTCCAACACCTACGTAACTATCGCGCATACGCCGCTCAGGATCAGGAAATGTCACGGTTGGTCATTTCCGCCTGGGACATACCCGGTCGGTGCGATACCCGTGCCATGACGCACGTCATCAATACCCACCTGCGTCGCCACGACAGCTACCGCAGCTGGTTCGAGCCGACTGATGGCGAGCACTTCGTGCGGCGGACCATCGAAAAGCCGAGAGATATTCAGTTTGTCGCGACTGAGCACGGGTTGACGACGCTAGCAGAATGGCGAAGCCATCTACTGGCTACGCCCAGTCCGCTCGTATGGGATTGCTTCCGCTTCTCAATCATTCAGCGTGCAGACCACTTCACATTCTGCGCGACTATCGATCACCTCCATTGCGACGCCATGGTCATCGGCGTGGCATTCGCAGAGATCCATATGATGTACACGGCGCTGGTCAGAGGCGGTGCGCCACTTCGGCTACCAGACCCGGGCAGCTATGACGATTACTGCGTCCGGCAGCGCCAGTACACATCCGAGCTCACCTTAAACTCCCCAGAGGTGCGCAAATGGGTCGACTTCTTCGAGAACAATGACGGAGCCCTTCCCGGCGACCCGGTGCCGCTCGGTGACACGTCGGTGCCCTGCACCCTCACTGGCGAACGCCTGTTGGACGAGCGACAGACAGCCGCGTTCGAAGCCGCTTGCACATCCGCGGGGGTCCGGTTCTGCGGCGGCGTGTTCGCGGCGACTGCTCTGGTGGAACACGAACTGACCGGAACCGATACGTATCACGCGATTATCCCCGTCGATATCCGGCGCACTCCAGAGGACTTCATAACGTGTGGTTGGTTTACCGGCTTTGTTCCGATCACTGTCCCCGTAACCGGATCGTCGTTCGCTGACATCGCCAGGGCCGCGCAAACGTCCTTTGACTCGGGTAGAGACCTGGCGCAGGTGCCGCTGGACCGCGTATTGGAATTGGCGCCATGGCTGCGAGAGGGTGATTGGGGAGCTCCCTTGGTGTTCTACCTCGATGCCGGCATTCCTCCACTTTCTGCTCTGGTCAACACTCAACTGGAAGGGTTAGGTGCCGGCCTCTACCACGACGGTGGGCTTCTGCGGCAACTCAATCTACGTGTGAATCGGCTTGAGAACGAAACCCAGTTGACGCTGTTGTTCCCGGACAACCCGATCGCCCGCGAATCAGTTGCCCACTATGTAGAGGTATTCAAATCGGTAATGGTTCGCATCGCTGAGGGCCGCGAGGTGATGCCGGCTCGGCGCCGCAACGGTCGACTGCACCTTGCGCATAGTCGCCACACACCGTGCGAAGCCCCTGCAGCGGCGCGCCCCTTGATTAGCTAGCGCACCGGATAAGCGGGGAACACGCGAAGGCGACGCATCAGACAGGTGAACTTGCAACGAGCTGGGCGCGGCCTCCGAGCTGTCGCCGACCACACCGATGACCTCAGCACGCCGTTGAACCGCCATGGAGTTGCCTATGCGTTGGTCATAGGAAAGTCCGAGTAGTAGACAGTGAGATCATGCAGCCACAAGCGGTAATTGACGAAATCCGTCGGCAACGGACCGTCACCAGCGCAGACGGCAAAACATACCCGATACAGAAGCACGGCATCGACGCTGCCGAAGGCCGCTTCCTATCGGAGTTCATCGCCAGCCGTCCTGACATCACCCGAACCCTGGAGGTCGGCTGTGCCTACGGCTTCTCGTCGTACGACGAGTTGCGGGGTCTTGACGAGACGGTCGGCGACGGCGGGTCGTTCGCCCCGCCAGAATACGTCCAGAGTGAATTTGAGGCTGCCGCTCACCCGTTGCGCGCGACGGCGGATGTGTGTAAGCGGCTTCAGATCCCGGCGAACAGCTTGACGCAGTTCGGTTTCGAGATTACTACGCCACAGCAATAACGGAGGATAAGTGATGGGAGCTAAATCGCTAATGACCAGGTTACGGATTATGGTGGTGGCGATGTCGACCCGCTGCCAAGATGTTCACAAAGATGAGAATCTTCATCGCGAGGCCTGACCTGTAGCAAGCCAGTGGAGCGTCGCTTCATCCAGCTTCAGAGAAAGTGCGGTCACGTTCTCCGCGAACTTCTCAAACGTCGTGCAACCGACCACGGCAAACGCATGGAGCGGGTGGCACAGCACGTACGCGAGCGCAACCTGCGCGACGGTGACGTGATGCTCGCGCGCGAACATCCTTGTGCGCTCCAGCCTTTGGATGTTCTCTTCGGTGCCGAAGTAGGTCGCACACCACCGGCTCACGCGGTTGCTGTCTGGATTCTTCGGATCGTAGTGATTTGAAAAGAATCCGCGGGCGAGGCTGGAATACGCGAACACTGGCAGCCCGTGCGTCGAATACCATTCTCTTGCGGCACGCTGGCCGTCCCCTCCAACTGTGACAGCGTTGCCAGGCCACGGAGATCGCGTCCGATCAGCAAGGCTGAATTGAACGCTCGACGCACTAAACGGTTTCAAACCCTTGCTGGCGGCAAACGTGTTGGCGCTAGCAATTCGCTCGTGAGACCAGTTCGACGCACCTATCGCGCTGATCTTGCCTTCGTCGATGTGACGGTTGAGCTGTTCCATAATCGGTTCGACTCGCGCAGTGGGGTGGTCGAAGTGGAGCAGATACAGATCAATGAAATCAGTGCCGAGCGCCTTGAGGGATGCGTGGAGGTCGTGCGACACACCAGACGGAGAGAGCCGCGGATGTCCTAAGAGGTTGGGATGACATCCCTTGCTGATGACCACAACCTTGTCGCGGTTCCGGCGTTCCCGAATCCAGGCCCCCAGCGTCCGTTCGCTGTCCCAATACATGCGCGCTGTGTCGAATGAGTTGCATCCGAGCTCGAATGACCGATCCAAAAGCGAGAAGGCCTGTTGCCCAAGGCTTCGATTGGGCAGCCACGGTAATCGCCGGCCCCGCAATCGATCGGTGCCGAAGACGATTCGGGAGACTGGCTTATCAATCCCGGTAACCTTCCCGTAGTCCATTCAGTTCACGCGCTTCGCATAGTCACGAACGATGAACCGACACGCTCGCGCCGTGAGGGCCATCATCGTGAGCGTGGGATTCTGGAATCCCGAGGAGACAAAGCATGCGCCATCGGTCACGAACACGTTGTCAGCATCCCAGCACTGACAGTGCGAGTTCAGCACCGAGTTGTCCGGTTTGTCGCCCATGCGCGCGCCGCCGGTCTCGTGAATGGTTTCCCCAGGCCGGTAAAGGTGGCTCAAGCGGAGATTGACGTTCTTGTAGACCTGCAGGCCGCCGGCGGCTGCAATTTCCGGAAGCTTCCGCTTCATGTGGGCAACCATATTGACTTCATCCTGAGAATGGCTGCACTCGATTCTGGCTACGGGGATCCCCCACGCGTCCTTGACGGTCGGGTCGAGCGACACGTGATTTTCGTATCGGGGCTGCATTTCGCCAAACGCCGACATGATCCACGTCGGCCTCCCGCGGCCAATCGCGACCTGAATGCCGTAGCCGCCAGGAAAGTTCTTTGATTCCTTTTCGCAGAAGCTCGGAATGTAGAGGCCCGTTTCCGCAAAGTCGAACCCATCCTCGTTGAAAGCGGGCTCGACATGCCTTTTAGACACTAGGCCGATCTGCTGGTACATAACCTGGTCGCACAGATAGCGACCGAGATGGCCCGACGATCCGCCGACACCTGACGGATGCTTCGCGCATTCCGAGTTCAGAAGGATCCGCACGCTCTCGATCGCTGACGCGCAGAGGACGACGACCTTTCCCTGAACTGCCTGCGTATTATTTGTCAATCGCTCGATGTATTCAACGCCGGTCGCTTTCCCCGACCGCGCATCGATCAGCAATCGGCTCACGATGGCGTCTGTCCGTATGTCGAGGCGGCCGGTTGCCAGAGCGAGCCTGACGGGAAGCGGAACCCTCTTGTTGTCGTACCTGGCGATCCTCCCGTACGTCACGCGGACGTTCGGAAGTCGTTTCTCGACATTGGTCAGGAACGCTTCTTCGATCTTTGTCGTTTTCGCGGGCCCGATGAACTGTCCGTCCGGACAGTTTGGAATGCCTGCGGGTTTCCCGTAGACGCCGAGCGTCCGCTCGACGATGTCGTAGTACGGCGCCAGGTCTTCGTACGACAACGGCCAATCGACGCCATCTCCACGGACGCTTGCGGTTTTGAGCTCGTAATTCGACATGCGGGGTACATGTCTGCTCCACGTGTGAAGGCGGCCGCCGAGTTGCCGGCCCCTGAACCAGAGGAACGTTTTTCCCCGCGCCGTCGTATAGGGATTCTCTCTGTCGTTGACGTAAAACTGCTTGGTGGTCTCGGAGAAGACTGAGAGTCGCGCCTGAACGTGCTGGCCCTGAATCGCCGATTTGACGCGCGCCACAATCCCGAGGCCACCCACCTCTGCGTCGGCAGGAAAGTCACGGGCGATGTCCAGGTTCCTGCCAGCTTCGAGCAGGAGAACCTTCAGGCCGCCTTCCGTCAGGTCCTTGACAGCCCACGAGCCAGAGGCTCCGGAGCCGACAACGATGGCGTCATACGTTGTGTCACTTCCGCTCATACGTGCCTGTCTCGCTTCATGCGTGCGTAGTAAGAGAACTGTGCCGCTGCGTGTCGATGAATGTAATAAGGACGTCGTCCTGATGTCGTTGACGGGTTTGTGCCCAATGCATCGAGGAGGACGTCGTGGGTCAGGGTACCGGGCTCTCGTGTGGTGACAAGCGCCGCAATGCCAGGTTGGCCCGGTTGCGCGGTCTGGTTCGGGTCGATCACGCGATCCTGGGAATCGACTTGGCCGATCAGAAGCAGGCGCTGGTGCTCACCGATCATGATCGGCGGCGTGGCCTTTGACTGGTTTAGGAGCCGGCGACGCGGCGCGCTGTCGCGGCCCCCACAACGGCCGGACGATGAATAGGTAAGACGCTAGCTGGATTTGGCGTCGCTGTGGTCTTCGACCTTGGCGTCGGGTGCGTGAGTCTTGATCGCCTCAATGCCCTTCTCGGCACTCCAGTTTCCAACCCGTCGTTGGTACAAAGGTAATTACTAAACGTCTGGCTGTGAGTCTGCTTATGCGCGTTGCCACGGGCCAAACGGGACGTAACATGCTGACGTGCAATTGCTCACCATCAGTGAATTGCGCGACGTCGACCCGGCGGCCACGCTGACGGCTTATGCGCGACCTTGACACCGTCGACTTCGAGCTGCGGCTGCTGGCCGCTGTGCGCCGTTCAATCCGCGAGCACGGCGGCGAGCCGTCGAGTCGTCAGGTCGATGAACTGCTCGATGAGCGCGCAGAGCTAACTGGAAGCTGACCGAGTTATCCTGTCTGGGTCCGCCACCGTGGCGCCGGGCGCGTTGATTTGTGCCCGACGGCGACTCAGAAGCCGACACCTTGTAGCGTCCGACATGTGGCAAGCAACCCCACCGTCACGTTGTTCGACGACATCGAGCGCACCTTGCCTGGCCCCGCTACCTACTCTGAGAGCACATTCGAGTTTCTAAATCGCGCAGCCGGTGAGCGTTGGTCAGGTATCAGGGAACTGTTGGAAGCTTGGTTCGGCGAGTATCCCGACGACACTTCCACGGACAACTCAAAGTCGAAGCTGCGGAAGGCATTTCGTAAACGGGAAGAGAGGCAGCATATAGGCGCATGGTGGGAGCTCTACGTTTACACGCTCTATCGGCGCCTCGGCTACTCGGTGATTGTCCACCCGGAAGTGCCCGGTATCCCGACCCAACCAGATTTCTTAGTCACCTCTACGACCGTTCTCGGTCGCCGGCATGTCTGATTTGGTGTTGAGCTACCAGGCCGTTCGTGCCGGCCTTCCATTGAGCAAGATCCCGGCCGTTGACGACGACGGGCTGCGAGAACGTGGTCATTCTCGCATTACGTGTGTGTCGTACCAACCCGCAATGAAGCTCAAAGCACGAACGATTATCGGTACGTGACTGAAGAGTCGTGATAGGAACGAATTGTCGCCGATGGTCTTGTAGACGAAGAAGATCGGGATGTACCGGAGGAGTACCGCCTGTCTTCGCGTGAGCCAAGGACCATCGAGGTCTTTTGCGAACGGCCCGCTCGCGTCTTTCTCGAATGTATAGCGGACTTTTCTGCCGTCCAGGTCGGTGAAATCTCGGCTCTTGTGTCTTCCCTGGCGAACGACCTTGAATTTCGTGTAGCCGAGGGTCTCGAAAGTATCGAACTCATCCATCAAGTCGGACCAGGACGTCTTGGTCGACTCGAGCGAAATATATTTCGGGCGGCACCCCATGGCTTCCAGGGCGTTGACGCACATCATATCGGCCCCTTCGATATCGATCTTCAGATAATGTGGGCAGCCATATTGGGCGATCAGATCGGCGAAGCGTATGCACTTCACCGCGATCTCTTCCGAGTCGGCGCCGAGTTTCTTGTTTCTTTCAGCCCACTTCGGATCAACGGTTCCCCAAACAGACACCGTTTTGTTCACAAAAAAGCTGATAGAGCCATCAGTCTCCCCGATAGCATTGTCGACCAGGACATAGTCGGCGCAATCGATAGCTGCACGGAATCGCTCTCTGAGCTCGGCGGCTAGCGCAGGGTTGGCCTCGACGGCAACCACGCGATAACCGAGCTTCAGATAGAAGTCACTGTCTTCTCCCTTGTGCGCACCGATATCGAAAATCAGATCGGGATTTTGGACTGTATCCAATCGTTGTACCTTTCGGTCGCATTGGGCGCACAGTTTACGTTCAAAGGGTTCGTGTCGCTCTCTGCCGACCCCTGAGGCAGGGCACCTTCAGCGCCTGCCGGGGCCTTCTGACAATGCTTGGGTTCCCGGTGGCGGACGGGGACGCAACGCTCACGTTCTGCGGCGACACGTGGTGACAGCGATTTCGTCACTGCGCTTGTGGTGGTTGCGGCGGCCACGGGTTGCCACGGCGTGGGTTTCAGCCGCATGCGACAGTGCCCAACCTCTTTCGTGTGTTCGATAATGGTGCTCACACGCCGCACAGCAGGGCCAGTTGGTCGGGGGTCTTGGCCTTCTTGTACTGCCGCAGCCGTTTGAAGTTGGTGCGGAAGACCGGGTCGAACAGTTTGATCTTGGATGCCTTTTCGTGCCACAGGTGATAGGCGGCCCCGTTGACGCGTAACGGTTCGCCTCCGGTGGGACGACCGCGCCCTGCCCCGCCCAGCAGCGTGGCGGCAATCCAGAACGCGTTGTCCTCGCATCCCCAGCCGCAGAACCCCTCATCGAAACCGCCGATGGCGTCCCACAGTGTCCTCGGGACGGCGATGGCCGAAGACTGGGTCATGTCCTCTTTTCTGCGGGTCCGGATCTTGTTGAGAGTGAGGATGTCGGTCTGACTGTCGGCAAGCAGCCGGTTGGTGGATTTCTTCGAGAGTTCGACCACTTTGGTCAGGGCCGAAGCCAGCAGGCCAGTCTCGTGTGCGTCACGAATTGCCTTGTCGAGCTGAGCCGGTGGTACCACGGTGTCGGAGTCGCAGATGACGGCCACATCCCACTCGCCGGCGTCTTTGGCCGCATGATTGATCGCTGCGCTCCGGTTGAATGGTCCGTCGGGGGATGAGCCGAGGTATATCGGGTAGTCGGGGTGGTGTTGCTCCAGCCAGCTGCGGGTGAAATTCCACAGCCGGTCCCGGCGGTCGCTATCAGGCCGGTAGGGGACCAGGATCACTGTGCGCAAAGCTCAGGCCTCTCTGTCTGTGCGGCAACTGAGCCGCGTCTGTGCGCTGGCTGGGCGGCGTCTGTGCGACTGCGCAATGAGTCTGGCATGTGGGTGCACCTGCATCCGGCAGCGTACTCGGCCGGGCGTGCGGTAGCCCAGGGCCGAGTGTCGGTGTCGGTGGTTGTGTTCGTGCTTGACGTCGCCGATGACCACACGGGCCTCGAACAGGGTGTTCCAGTGATTGCGGTTGAGGCACTCCTTCCGAAGCTGCCGCTCGCCGCAGCCTCTAGTCTCCCGTGATTACAAAGCAGATCCAGCCCACATTCATACACCTGTCGGTCAGACGTGAGACGTTGAGTCGGTGGTGGGAAAATGACGACCGCAGGCAAGAAGGCGGCGTCCGCGAAGAAGGTGGCACGAGGGAAGAAAGCGGCGGCGTCGTCGTCGTCCGGCGTGAAGACGTCTGGGTCGGGCCGCCCCGCGTTGGCCGCGCCGCCTGCGGACCCGTTGGTCGTCCTTGGGGTGCGGGAGCCATTCTCTCGGACTCAGCTGCGCCGGGCTTGGCGGGCACGCGTGCTCGCTGGCCAAGCGTGCGATCGGCTTATTCGACGATGCCAGTCAGCTGCAACTCCGCGAGCGCCTGACGCACCGAGCGGCGAAGGCTCTCTTTGGTGTTCATTCCGCCTGCGGTCCAGGCGCCAACCGTGACGAAGATCTGTCCGTGCACGCGACCCGATACCAGGTGCAGGTAGCCGCCCATGCGGTCGAGGATATGGGTGGTGATCTGGGGCTCGAGCAGGCGAAACGCGATGTAGTCGGCGTCGGTGCCGTCCGGGCGGTTCACCGCTGGATCCAATTCGCCGAGGTTAGAACAGCCGATCGGGCTGCCGACCTTGGTGATCATCTTCTCTAGGAAGCGGGCTAGCGCCTTGGGGGTGAACGGCACCAACGGAAGTGGCGCCAGCAGGTCGTTCGGCGATTCCGACAGTGCGGTCAGGGTGTGTTTCATATCGGCGCGCAAGTCGACCAACGAGTCGGTGACTTTGGACGGATCGGCGGTCACGATGGCAACAGTGAGCGCATTGGCGCGGGTGTCACCGTCGGTGCGGTCATTCACCGGCCATGACAACTTCACCCGCCCGTCATCGTCCACCCGGCCCAGGATCTGCCCGAGCCTGGCCGCCAACCCGGCGAATAGCGAATTACTAGTGCCACCAATACTTCTACTACGCTCGTCCCAATGATCGAGGTCGAAGAATGCAGCTACCGTGGGCGCGACCACCGGTCGTTCCTTGCCCGGTGTCAGCGCCGCGGTTGACGGCTTCGCCGCTGCGGCGAGGCCGTCACTTTCGGCGCGGGCGACACGCGTTGCGGCCATCACCGCTTTTGCCACGCCTGGGAGTGCGCGCACGGTCTGCTTGCCGTCTTCGATCAGTGCTTGTCTACGTGTACGCGATCCCGGCGCCGGGTAGTGCAAGTTGCGCCTAATCCCGTTGGCCGCATCGGCAATCGATAGGCTCAGGCCGAGCCCGTCGGCCAGCGAATGTGACACCACTAGTGTCACCGCGGCACCACCATTGGTCAGCGGTTGGACCGCCAGCCGCCACGCGGGCCCGGTCTCGGGATCAATCGGCAGGCAGATGCGTTCGTCGGCCCAGCTCCACACCTCGCTGCGGGCGCGATCCTGCGCTGCGATCTCGAGTTCGGCGGGACTGAGCTCGGACACCCAACGATGCCGGCCGAACGGGAGCGGCGAGCACTCGATGAGCCGGCCCAGCAGGCCGTGCCCCAAGTTGCAATGGAATCTGCGTAGCCCGTCGATGTCGACGGGGCGGTCATAGATCCAGGTAACCTGTGGCAGTGGCGCGCGGCCGAGTGCCCGCAGGCCAAAGAACGAGCCCTGATCCATATAGGCGAGCGTGTTGTCCACCCGCGTGATTGTATCGGCCGCACCCGAAAGCCCGATGTCGTGAGTGGGTGCGCTGGTGGGGCGCATCCAGACATGCATCGAGGCAGGTTACTTCCCAGCCGGGACCGACGACGCACGACCAGGAGACGAACGACAATGAAATTTGTTTTGGCAGTCCATGGTACGCGCGGCGATGTCGAGCCCTGCGCCGCGGTCGGTCTGGAGCTGCTGCGCCGCGGACACGAAGTGCGCATGGCCGTGCCGGACAACCTGGTTGGGTTCATCGAATCGGTCGGGCTTGAGGCGGTCGCCTACGGCCCGGACTCGCAAGCGCAGCTGGAAGAGGATATATTCCGCAACTTATTTGAGGTTCGCAATCCGATCGACTTGTGGCGCACAGGCACGGAGTACATCACGCGGGGTTGGGCGGAGATGAGCACCACGCTGACGTCACTGGCAGACGGGGCCGACCTGATACTGCACGGCCAGACCTACCAGGGGATCGCCGCCAACGTCGCCGAGTACTACAACATTCCGATGGCCGCGATGCACCACTTCCCGCACCGGGTCAACGGCCATCTCGTGCCCTTCTTGCCGTCGCGGCTGATCCGCTCCACGATGACGGTGCTCGAGTCGCTCTATTGGCGCGTAACGAAGAGTGCTGAAGACGCGCAACGGCGTGAATTGGGCCTGCCGAAGACAACAGTCTCCTCGGTGCGACGGATTGCGGACCGCGGATGGCTAGAGATCCAGGCTTATGAAGAGCTTTACTTTCCGGGGCTAGCAGCCGAATGGGGCGCCCAACGCCCCTTTACCGGCGCGCTGACGCTTGAGTTAGCGACGGACACCGACGACGAGGTTGCGTCGTGGGTTGCCGCGGGAACACCGCCGATCTACTTCGGCTTCGGCAGCATGCCGATCGAATCTCCCACCGACACAATCAGAATGATCAGCCAGGCCTGCGCACAGTTAGGCGAGCGAGCCTTGATTTGCGCTGGGGTGAGCGAATTCGACAACATACGGCAGTACGACCACGTGAAGGTTGTCAGCGAGGTGAACCACGCGGCCGTCTTTCCCGCGTGCCGCGCGGTAGTGCACCACGGGGGCGCGGGCACCACGGCCGCAGGCATGCGAGCCGGAATCCCCACGTTGATCCTCTGGATCGGGGCCGAACAGCCAGTCTGGGCAATTCAGGTCAAACGGCTCAAAGTCGGTTTGGCCCGGCGCTTCTCGCGCATCACCCGGAAATCGCTGGTCGCAGGGCTCCGCGCTATCCTCGCGCCACAGTACGTCGCTCGAGCCCGCGAAATAGCCACCCGGATGACCAAACCCACGGCCAGCGTTACCAGCGCCGCCGATCTTCTGGAAATTGCTGCTCGCCGGGGCGTCTGAGCTGGCTGGCGACCCCTGAAATACTAAGGGACGCAACGCTGGTCGCCTAGTCGATCACGCCGCTCAGGCCAAACTCTGCCAGGGTGTGCGCCGCGAGCTCACGCAGAAGGGGCTTCGAGTTCTCCGCGCCGGGCTGATAGGCGATGATGCTGATGGACATCTTGCCGCAGATACGTCCAGCCACCAAAGTGAGTAGGCCACGTCTTTGCTCCAGAGTCTGTCGCGTTATGTGTCGGTCTACCCCGCGCATTATGACGTATTCGGCTGGGGTGCCGTCAACGCTGCCGATCGCAGTGTCGAGGTCGCCGAGATTGGAACAAGACACGGGTAGATCGGCGGCAAAGCCGAAGATCACATCGCCCCCCTTTTTTACTACCCGCTTCGGTATAAACGGGACCAGGGGAAGGAGTTCCAACGGTTGATCGGGCACTTCCCGCGCCGACTTCAATCCATGCCGGATGGTGACCTGGGCGGCGGACAAGTCTGTGGTTATCTGCGTCGGGTCGACGCTGATGTGCGCAAGTGCTGCCGCGTTCTGACGCGAATCGTCCTGGTCGCGGTCGCTAGTAGGGATGAGCAGGGTGACGGTGCCGTCGGCCCGACTGCGCCCCATGCGTTCGCCGAGTTTCGCGGCGAACCCGGCGACCAGCGAGTGACCGTTTCCGCCAAGGGCTTTCGCGCGGGCATCCCAATCGTCGAGATCGATGTAGATCACGATAGCCGGCACGACAACATTGCAATCGGCGCCGTCTGCAACAACCGGGGTGGGTCGCGATGCCTTCGATCGGACAAGATCATGCCGGCGACGAAATCCCATTTTTGCCGCCACGCGAAGCGCCCGGCCAACCTCGGGTGCGCCCTTCAGGGTCTCACGGGCATCGGCAGCTATCGCGCGCCGTCGAGTACGCGAACGTGCGGGTGGGTAGCCAAAATCGACGCTGTTGCCCTTGACCATCTCGCCGATCACCGACAGAGTCCCCAGGCCGTCAGCCAGACAGTGCGAAATCACTATGCTGACCGCAGTCGAACCGTCGGTCAATGGAAGGACTCCCATATGCCAACCGGGCCCTAATTCCGGATCGATAGGCAGTTGTACGCGTTCATCCGCCCAGTCGGTGAGCTCAGCGCGTGGACGGGCACACTCAGCGATATCGACCACCGACCGCTCCTTAGATAAGGCCCACCGATGCCGCCCGAATGGTAGCGGCGAACGTTCGATCCGCAGCCGTCCCAGCGGCTCTTGAATGAACCTTTGGTGAAAACGCCTCAGCCCATCGAAGTCGACGGGGTGCTCATAAATCCACACTATCTGCATGGCCGGCTCTTCACCGGAGGCACGTAGCCACAGAAACATGGCTTGATCAATGAATGAGAGCCGATTGTCCGGCCGTGCTAGCGCACTTTCAGTCATTCGGTTCGACCCCTTCTTAGTCGACCGTGATCAGGCCCGGTCGTCCCGGGTCTGATGCAGTGATGGCGATCCCCGCTTGATACCTGCTGCGTGGTAGGTGTCCATGATCAGGCCGCTGAGGCGGCCTCGACGGCGGCTAGCGCACGGATTCACGTTGCGGGATGGAGCGACCCCCACCTCTGCTTTCTCGATCCTGGTTCGCTCCCTCGACCCCGCTTCGCGCATTCAACCACGACTTGTCTTGTGGATCGGCAGTTTACTGGCTCCGCTCCATGGTTGTCGCAAAATGACTCACCCGAAGAAGTAGGAACTTCGCTGGCCAGAGCGCCGCAGTTCCGATCGGCAACCGTCCGTGCTCACACCGCCCGACGGTGCGCGGAACTCACCTTGGCCGAGACCACCGCAACCGATGTCGACGGCAACGTCGTCGCCACGCCGTGCGGACCTACCGCATCGCCTGAGCCCTCGAATGTGTTCGTGTCACACATTTCGCGGGCGGATCACACGATGGGTGCAACCGCGGGTTCGGACGGACGCCGCATCAATCCTTGACGAAGAGGTGGATGCGGTAGGTGGTTGTCCCGTCTTGTAGGCCCTGGTAGTGCCTCCCGCCAGGCACGGGGAGGCCTTCGCGGAGTGTGCTCCGCATAAATGACGGCGCATGGCGATCAATGACGTCCAGCCAGTGCTCCGAATGTTTCTCCATCCCGAGCATGACCTCAGCATTGATGTCCCGCTGCGAAAGCTTCCGCAGCGGGGCGTTGGCGAGCGTGGCCTCCCAGACGGCAACACCGGCGGGAGGTTGGCAGTCGGTATAGAGGAAATGCCCTCCAGGGCGCAGCACGCGCGCCACTTCATTAAAGAAACGGGCTTGGTCAGGGTAGTAATTTGCGGATTCGACGTTGACCACCGCGTCGAAGGACTCGTCGGCGAAGGGCAGATCCTGGGCGTTGCCTTGGACGAAATCCAGGCCGAGCAGCTGGTGTCTTTTTTGGCAAAACGCGATACCGGTCGGGTTCAGGTCCAGTCCCGTGTAGGAGGCCGGCCCCAAGTAGCGTTTGATATATGAAGCGCCGCCCCCATGGCCACAACCGACCTCCAGCACCTTCTCGCCGTTGAGATCCACCTGGCTCGCCGTGCTGTGGTAAAGCTGGATACAACCCCTGTTGGGCTCGTCCGAGGCCTCCAACTCCAGAGACATCGGCGGTTCCTCCTCATACGCGAAGTTGAGGAAGAGAATGTCGTCTTGGCTGACTCGGCGCGTCAAAAACATGTAGGCATACTTCACAAGCCGTTGGTTGAGCTTCCAGAAGAGCGGGTGCTGCCATACGCGGTCCTTGATTGCTGTGGAGAGTGCCATGCGGGAAGTATGGCAGTGACCACATTTGGATCCTCTGTCACCTCGCCGCCACAGCCGGGGCTCCGTTCATAAGTCCACACCCGGGGACAGTTAAGGAGATCGGCCGTCGGGCGGCCAGCTAACGCCGTCCTCCGACGGGACGTTGAGGCTGTGCAGCATCGAGGCGACCATGCGCCATGCACTGATGGCGGTGACGAGCTCGATGAGAATCGTTCTGTCGCCGTTCACAGGCCGCCCAGCTTTCGGCAGTTACCGCGCCGTCGCGCACCATAGAGAGACACCGATGCGTTCACCGGCCATGGTAGCCAGCGACTTCTCGGCACCTTCGTGCCGTACGCAGCGGCCGGGCAGGCTTTCGAACCGGTATCGACCGGATATCAGAGCCACTGATCGCCCCGCCTTCCCGCGATACGGCCTCAGCTGCAGTGGCAACGTACCTGATCGCGTCTTCCCTTGTTCAGGCAACTTGTCGTGCCCCGAAGCCCCATTGTCCCCACATCACCACGCCGGCGACATATTGGCTCAACGAGTCGTTGACCGGATAAGTCTGTCCCCGACGGTGCCCTGGCCGGCCGCTCGCGCCCAGCCGGCGGAGCCTGCGCGCGTACCGGGAGCAGTGATTTTTGCACATCGCATGTAAATTCTTTGCACGTTCGCACGATTTTTTGACGGGCCAGAAATGAACCCACTAGTGTGTTGACCACTTGCTGAATTAAGGATCGGCTTGGACGTTGGGGGATTACGTCGTCGACGTGCGAAGCTCCAGGATTCCCAGTCTGAACACCACCGGGAAGAGGTGGCCGGGTGTGAATAAGACACGCGCCGCTCCTGTTGCTGTCGGCGGCATTTCGTGGCAGCGCCCCGGCGGCGTCGACTTCCGTGGCGTGTGCGAGGCGTCGTTGCGCGGCGACGATCGGGTGACCGACCTCAACGGGTGTGACGGCTGATGAGCGGTTCTGAGGCAGCCTCTCCTGGGGGCATTTTCGACTCACTGGGCAACTTCGTCGTGCGATGGCCCTTGCTGGTCATCGCGTTCTGGATCGCGCTGGCGGCGCTTCCCGCTATGTCATTCCCACCCCTGATGGAGATGGCCGCAAAGAGTCACGCCGCCGCCCTGCCGGACGATGCCCCCACGATGGCCACCGCCAAAGATATGGGGAAGTCCTTTCACGAGACAGGCGAAAGCTCTCAGGTGATGGTCGTCTTGACCGACGAGAACGGGCTCGGACCCGCCGATTTGGTCACGTACACCAAACTGGTCGACAAGCTCCATCAGGAGCCGCAGGACAAAATGTCGATACAGGACTTCATCACCACACCGGCCCTGCACGAGATCCTGGCCAGCAAGGACAACAAGGCCTGGAATCTACCGGTCAACTTCCCTGCCGACGTAACTGATCCCCTAACTCAGGCGGGGTACCAACGCGTTCAGGAAATCGTCAAACAGACCCTCGCGGGATCGACGCTGACAGCCCACTATGCCGGACCGGTAGCCAGCATCGCCGACCTCAACAACATCGGTCAGGAAGACGGGCATCTGATCGAGATCGCCACCGCGGTCAGTGTCCTGGTAATCCTGATGATCGTCTACCGAAACCTCATAGCCATGTTGGTACCGTTGGCCACAATTGGTTTATCCCTGGTGACCGCACAGGGTGTGGTGTCCGGGCTAGCAGAATTGGGCCTGGAGGTGCAATCTACGACCGTTGTCTTCATGAGCGCAGTAATGATCGGAGCGGGAACGGATTACGCCGTCTTTCTCATCAGCCGCTATCACGACTATGTGCGGAAGGGCATGAATTCGGATCAAGCGGTCAAGAACGCATTGATGTCCATCGGCAAAGTAATCGCCGCGTCAGCCGCCACCGTGGCAATCACCTTTCTCGTGATGGTCTTCGCCCGATTGAGTGTCTTTTCATCGGTCGGTCCCGCGGTTTCAGTCTCGGTCGTTGTCGGTTTCTTCGCGGCGGTGACCCTGCTTCCCGCCATCCTCGTGCTCATTGGTCGACGTGGCTGGATTAAGCCGCGAAAGGACCTGACCCGTCGTCTCTGGCGGGTCACGGGAACACGCATTGTGCGCCGGCCCTGGGTCCATCTGGTCGCGAGTCTGATCGTGCTCGTCATTCTCGCCAGTTGCACGACGCTGGTGCGCTTCAACTACGACGACCTTAGGGCACTGCCGTCTGACGCCGCGAGCGTTGCCGGATACAACACGCTGGATCGCCATTACCCGCAGAACCTCATGACTCCAATGGTGCTCTTCATAAAGTCACAACACGATTTGCGGACGCCGGCCGCCCTTGCCGACCTCGAGCAGATGGCCAGCCGGGTAAGTCAGCTGCCCGATATCACGGCGATACGCGGATTGACGAGACCCAACGGAGAACCACTGCAACAGACCAAGCTGTCGTATCAGGCGGGCGAAGTCGGCAGCAAACTCGACCAAGCCTCCAGCGCGATCCACGACCACGGAGGCGACCTAGACAAGCTGGTCGACGGTTCGAACAAGTTGGCCGACGCCCTCGCTCAGGTGCGGGATCAAGTCACTGGGGCCGTCAGCAGCGCCGGCACGCTGGTCACCGTGCTGACGACCATGAAGCAACTGATCGGCGGCGATAAGACGCTCAACGCCCTTGCCGAAACGGCCCAGCTCGCCGTCCGCATGCGGACACTCGGCAATGATCTCAGCTCGAACATGGTGGATGTTGGCAATACCGTCGCCTGGGCCAGCCCCATGGTGACGGCCCTTGACGCCAGCCCAGTCTGCAACGCTGACCCCGCCTGCGTGAGCTCGCGCGCCCAGCTGCGGGCGCTGGTCCAAGCGCAGACCAGCGGAACCCTAAGCAGCATCACTGCACTTGCTCACGACCTACAGCAAACCCAAGAAATGCAGACCGTCGGCCAGACAGTCGACAAACTGGAGCAAAACCTCAACCAGGCCGTCAGCACCTTAGCGTCCGTTGACGGATTACAGACGCGAATAAAGCAAACGCGAGAAGGCGCAAATGCACTCGCCCAAGGTAGTCGCGCAATTGACCAAGGCGTCCAAGAACTGGTCAACCAGACCAAGAAGATGGGGGCAGGTCTCAACGAGGCGTCGTCATTCCTGTTGACCATGAAGCACGACGCCGAGAAACCGTCGATGGCCGGCTTCAATATTCCTGCGCAGGTGCTGGGCGCAGACGAGTTCAAAAAAGCCGCCGTGATTTTTGTCTCGCCTGACGGGCACGGCGCACGTTACCTCATCCAAAGCGCACTCAAACCGTTCACCACGGCCGCCATGGATCAGGTCACTACGATTCTCAATGCTGCGCGGTCTGCCCAACCGAATAGCGAGCTGTCGGACGCCTCCATATCGCTGGCGGGAATTCCCGGTGGGCTTCGGGACACGAAGGATTACTACAATAACGACATCGTATCGATCGTATTGGCGACCATCATCATTGTGTTTCTCATTCTGGTAATTCTGCTGCGAGCGATTGTTGCGCCGCTATATCTAATTGGTTCGGTACTCGTTTCGTTCTTGTCAGCCATGGGCCTCGGTGTAATCGTTTTCCAATTGATACTTGGCATGGATTTGCATTGGAGCCTGCCCGGTCTGTCCTTTATCTTGCTCGTCGCGGTCGGCGCCGATTACAACATGCTGCTAATCTCACGAATCCGTGACGAATCACCGCATGGTGTGCGGGTGGGCGTCATCCGCACAGTGGGTTCCACCGGCGCTGTGATCACGTCCGCTGGCCTCATCTTCGCGGCTTCAATGTTCGGCTTGCTGGCCGCCAGCATCAGCACGATGATCGAGGCCGGTTTCATAATCGGGAGCGGCATTCTGATCGATACGTTCCTCGTGCGCACCATTACAGTGCCGGCTTTGGCCGCGCTAATTGGGCAGAAAAACTGGTGGCCCTCCAAACTAGGAGACAATACAAGTCCACGTCGGAGGGTGTACCCGCCGAGGGTGTACCCGCCGAGTCGGGTACGGAAGGCCAGCCGAGGCCAGCACTGCGCTCAGCGCGGCGGTCCGCGCATCATGATGGCGTTGTTGAGCCAACTAGACCGGTTGAAGGCCAACCTAATCGCCACGGTGAAGGCCACCCTAACCCCCAAGACTCACATTTCGGCGTCCTCGTCGTCCACAGTTAGCGTCACTCCGGTTAACAACGGGCATGGAAGCGACGACATGCGAGAGGCGACGTCAGATTTCCCAATCACTATCAATGGCAACGACCCCATCGACGATCTCGACAGCCAAGCGCTACCGCTGTTGGGCCCCATCCGTCTGCCACCTCAGCTGATCAAACGGCTACTCCTTCAGCCGGAACACCGACCCGCGATCCTGCGGAAAACGACCCCAATCTTTCCCATTGGCAACGGGCACACCAACGGCAACGGCCACACCAACGGCAACAGCCACACCAACGGCAACGCCAACGGCAACGGCAACGCCAACGGCAACGGCAACGCCAACGGCAACGGCCACACCAACGGCAACGCCAACGGCAACGGCAACGCCAACGGCAACGGCAACAACCACACCAACGGCAACAACCACACCAACGGCAACAACCACACCAACGGCAACAGCCACACCAACGGCAACAGCCACACCCAACGGCAACGGCCACACCAACGGCAACGGCCACTCCGCGTCATCGGCCCGTGGTAGCGCCGATACGGCGAAACCGTTCACGGTGACTACGTCAAAGCTCGACTCCACCAAACGGCGGTGATTTTAAGCGTCTAGACGCGTGAACTCATCTTGTCGGTAGAGCTCGACACACTGCGCTCGCCTTACCTTGCCGCTTGTGGTGATAGGAATCGACCCCGGGGATACCAGAACGAGGTCCGCCACACTCAATCCGTGCGACTTCGATATCGCAGACGTAACTTCACGTTTGACGACGCGTAGCCTGTCCGTCGCATCCTCGTCCGAGTCGCCCCGCTTCTTGAGTTCGATGATGGCGACCAGCTTTTCAGCACCATGATCAGGAACCGCTATCGCCGCGCACCGGCCGGGAGTGACCTCTTGGATCGTCGCCTCGATGTCGTCGGGAGAGTGGTTGCGCCCGTAGACGATCAAGAGATCCTTGATGCGGCCGATAATGAACAGCTCGCCGTCGGAGAAGAAGCCCGAATCCCCGGTTCTCAGCCAAGGACCTTCGGGTGTGCCGGCCGATGGGGTGACAATCCGTGCACAGAACGTGCGCTGAGAGCCTTCAGGGTTCTCCCAATAGCCGATGCCGACGTTGCGGCCGTGCGCCCAGATCTCACCAACCGTTCCCTCTGGACATTCAATACTGGTGTCGGGGTCGACGATGCGCACCGTCTGCTGTTGCGGGACGCCGTAACTGACCAGCGGTGTGCCGCTTCCGCTGGGACACGGCTCCGCCTGGCCGGCGGGCAGTTTCTCGGAATCGAAATGAACGACTTTCGGTGGTGCACCCGGTTCACGGGTTGCTATGTACACCGTTGCTTCTGCCATTCCATATGAGGGTCGTAGCACCGCAGGGTCAAGATTAAACGGGGCGAATCGGTCAGCGAAGCGCTTGAGGGTGACGGGCTGTACCCGCTCGCTACCGTTCAGAATATGCAGCACCCCCCCTAGATCAAACCCCGCCATATCCTCGTCTGAGGTTTTACGCGCCGCCACATCATAAGCGAAATTGGGTGCCGCCGAATAAACTCGAGTATTGCTTGCCATCAATTGCAGCCATCGGGCGGGCCTCTGCAAGAAGCCCACCGGGCTCGTCAGCACGGCGGAACTTCCCGAAAGAATCGGCAAAATAATTCCCACAAAGAAACCCATGTCGTGATAAAACGGCAGCCACGACACAAAAGTGGTGCCTGGCGGGGTAACATTGCCGTAGGCGCGATAGTAACCGTCCATGAGCTGCTCGAAATTGGCGAAGACATTCTTGTTCGAGACCATGACACCGGCCGGCGTACGGGTTGACCCCGAAGTGTACTGCAAATACACGGGTTTCGATCCCTCGTCACCCACGGTGCGCGAGCCCGGCCTGCTGGATGAACCCCGCCGAGAATCTAGTTCCAGCAAATCAAGTTCGACGATCGACGGCGCAGATTGCCCGGCTTGCGGCTGTCCAAACCCAGCGACATACTCCATGACCCCGGACGTCGTGAGAATGACCGCGGGCGACGTGTCACCCAGCACCGAAACAGTGCGCTCATCGTGGACGCCGCCATACGGAACCGAAAGCGGAACCGCGATAAATCCGGCCTGCAATGCACCCAGAAAACCAACGATATATTCAAGTCCCTGCGGAGCCAGTATTACTGCCCGGTCACCAGCCGACCCGCACTGTCCGAGATCTTCTGCAGCGTTCAGCATTCGCCGATACAACTGCGACCATGTCAAGGTTTGTGGAACACCGTCCCAATCCTGTTCATAGTCAATAAAAGTGAGCGCCGTATCGTTGGGCTGCAGACTGGCACGCTCGCGCAACACAGCCGGGATCGACGACTCAACCACGTGCCACACACTACCTCGGATGCACTTTTGGTACCGTGGGACGTTGCGCGACGCTACCGCATCAACGGCCCGGATCGAGATTCGACGATGTCTCGACGGTATGTCCTGAACCAAGGGGGAAAGAAGAGGTGAATCGGCCATGAACCAACCACATGTGACTCCTGTGGCTGTGATTGGCATGGCTTGCCGGCTTCCTGGAGGCATCGACTCCCCCGAGCAGTTATGGGACGCGTTGCTGCGCGGCGATGACATGGTCACCGAGATTCCGGCCGACCGCTGGGACGCCGACGAGTACTACGACCCCGAGCGCGGTGTGCCCGGGCGCTCGGTGTGCCGGTGGGGCGGCTTCCTGGACGACGTCGGGGGCTTCGATTCCGATTTCTTCGGGATCACGGCGCAGGAGGCGACCGCGATCGATCCGCAGCACCGGTTGTTGCTGGAAACCTCATGGGAGGCGATGGAGCACGCGGGTATTAATCCCGCAACGATTACCGGCACGCGGACCGGTGTGTTCGTGGGTTTGACGCATGGCGACTACACCTTGCTGGCAGCCGATACCGAAGCCCTGCAGGGACCGTATGGAGTCACGGGGACGAGTTTCAGCTTGGCGTCCGGACGGATCGCCTACGCCCTGCAGCTCCACGGTCCGGCGTTGACGATCGACACGGCATGCTCGTCTGGCCTTGTCTCTGTGCATATGGCGTGCCGCAGCCTGCATGACGGCGAAAGCGATCTTGCCCTGGCGGGCGGCGCTACGGTGGTGCTGGATCCGCGCAAGTACTCCTCCGCTTCGGCGCAGGGCATGCTGTCCCCGACCGGACGCTGCCACGCATTCGACGTCGCAGCGGATGGATTCGTGCCTGCCGAGGGTTCCGCAATCGTGCTGCTCAAACGATTGCTGGACGCGCTGCGTGACGGTGACCGGATTCTGGCGGTGCTGCGTGGCACGGCCAGCAATCAGCAGGGCCGCCGCACCGCAAATATTGTGGTGCCGTCGCAGCCCGCACAGGTGGAGGCCTATCGGGAGGCATTGGCTACTTCAGGCGTGGACGCAGGCACGGTCGGCATGGTGGAGGCGCACGGCCCGGGTACGCCGGTCGGCGACCCGATCGAATTCGGCGGCCTGGCAGAGGTATACGGCCTCGATGGCCCGTGCGCGCTCACCTCGGCGAAGACCAACTTCGGACACACCCAGTCAGCCGCGGGAGCAGTAGGGCTGGTCAAGACCATCCTCTCTCTGCAGCACGGTGTCGTTCCCCCCAATCTGCACTTCAAACAGCTGCCTGATGATCTTGCCCGAATCGACACGGAACTCTTTGTGGCGCAAGAAATTACACCGTGGCCGACCAAGGATCACGAAGCGCCCCGTCGGGCGGCGGTATCGTCGTACGGATTCTCAGGAACCAATGCGCACGCCATTCTTGAACAAGCTCCCGAAGCCATCACACAGCTAAACCAAAACGGGGCAGCATCATCCGGCATAGCTGCCCCGTTCGTTTTCCCGCTGTCATCCACCTCCGCTGACTCGTTGCGCCAAACCGCGGGCCAGCTGGCCGACTGGGTGCAAAGCCGAGCCAAAGACACCGTGCTATCGGACCTGGCCTACACCCTGGCACGTCGGCGTGCGCACCGTCCGGTGCGTACCGCCGTGGTCGCGAACGACGTCACAGAGCTGGTGGAAAATCTGCGCGAGGTCGCCGCGGGCGACGCTCCGTATCAGGCCGCTGTCGGCCACGATGACCGCGGACCGGTTTGGGTGTTATCCGGGCAAGGTTCCCAGTGGGCGGCCATGGGCGCAGACCTGCTGGCCAACGAACCGGTTTTTGCGGCAACCATCGCAGAACTGGAGCCGCTGATCGCCCAGGAGTCCGGTTTCTCTGTGACTGAGGCGATGTCTGCGTCACAGACCGTCACCGGTATCGACCGGGTGCAGCCGACCCTATTCGCCATGCAGGTCGCGCTGGCCGCGACCCTGAAGTCCTACGGGGTGCGCCCGGGCGCAGTCATCGGACACTCCCTCGGAGAGTCCGCGGCGGCCGTCATCGCGGGAGCTCTGTCCTTGGAAGACGGGGCGCGGGTCATTTGCCGCCGCTCCCGGCTGATGTCGCGCATCGCCGGCGCGGGCGCGATGGCGTCAGTGGAACTGCCTGCCCAGCAAGTACTTTCGGAGCTGATGGCGCGAGGCATCGACGATGTCGTGGTGGCCGTGGTGGCCTCTCCGCAGTCCACCGTGATCGGCGGGGCTACCGAGACGGTTCGCGAGCTCGTCGCAGCGTGGGAGCAGCGTGAGGTGATGGCGCGTGAGGTGGCCGTGGACGTGGCGTCGCACTCTCCGCAGGTCGACCCGATCCTCGACGATCTCTACGAGGCGCTGGCCGACCTCACGCCAATGGAACCGGAAGTTCCCTACTACTCCGCTACCCTGTTCGACCCGCGTGATTATCCGGAGTGCGACGCCGGTTACTGGGTGGACAATCTGCGTCACACCGTGCGGTTCGGCGCGGCGGTCCACGCGGCGCTGGAGGACGGGTATCGGGTCTTCACCGAGCTGTCACCACACCCGCTGCTGACTCGTGCCTTGGAAAAAACCGCCGAGAGCCTCGACATGTCGGTAGCCGCCCTTGCCGGCATGCGGCGCGAGCAGCCGCTGCCGCACGGACTGCGCGAGCTGGTCGGCGAGCTGCACAGCGCGGGCGCGGCGGTGGACTTCTCGGCACTGTATCCGTCCGGGCACC
>CAVVUH010000003.1:0-44817 GCA_963751315.1 uncultured Actinomycetota bacterium
CGCACCCCACCACCAAAACACACCTGAATGACAAATAAAATAAAGTTACGGCGGCCACAGCGACAGGGAAACGCCCGGACCCATCCCGAACCCGGAAGCTAAGCCTGCCAGCGCCGATGATACTACCCAACCCGGGTGGAAAAGTAGGACACCGCCGAACACACACCCAAAAAAGGGCACCACAAACGGTGCCCTTTTTTGCACCCAAACGAAGCCTTAATCAAAAAGCATTAAATTCCCCGATTTTACGTTTTTCTCCATTTCGAGCAGCGACCGTTTCCGATCGAGGCCGCCGCCGTATCCGGTAAGACTTCCGTTTGCACCGATCACCCGGTGGCACGGGACGATAATGGCGATCGGATTGTGGCCATTTGCCAGCCCGACGGCGCGAGCGGCACCCGATGCGCCGATCTGTTCCGCGATCTCTCCGTACGATCGGGTTTCCCCGTACGGAATCGTCAGCAGCGCCTGCCAAACCCGCCGCTGAAACTCGCTACCCACCAAGCTGAGTTCGAGGTCGAAATCGGTGCGCTGGCCGGCGAAGTACGCCTCGAGCTGATTGACCGCGTCCGGAAAGACCCGGTCGTCGGGCACCCAGTCAGTGCGGTTCGGCTCATAGGTTTGGTTCAGCATGCGCAGATTCGTCAGCGCGCCGCCGCGCCCCGCCAGCGCCAACGGACCGATCGGGCTGTCAATGGTGCGGTAGTGGATCATGCGATCTCCTTCGACGGCCAGTGGTTCACCGGATGCTCCAGCGTGGTCCAAAGATGTTGTGTGGCATAGGAGCGCCAGGGGCGCCACGGACGGCTTCGTGCAGTCAGTGCTCGCTGAGCGGTCGGCAAACCCAATTGCTCGGCAGCCAAGCGCAATCCGAGGTCGCTGACTGGAAAGGCGTCCGGGTCACCCAGACCGCGCATGGCGATCACCTCGGCGGTCCACGGCCCGATGCCGGGCAGTGCCAGCAACTGCTGACGGGCCGCGTCCCAGTCGCAGCCGGTGTCAAGGACCACGCTGCCATCGGCCAGCCCGGCGATCAGGGCGGTCAGGGTCCGCCAGCGTGCCGCCGGGACGGCCAAATGGATCGGATCGATGTCGGCGAGCTGCTCGACCGACGGAAAGGTGTGCGTCAGTGCGCCGTCGGCGTCGTGGACCGGCTGGCCATATGCGATGACCAGCCTGCTCGCGTGGGTTCGCGCGGCCTTGGTTGACACCTGCTGACCCAGTACCGCTCGCACCGCGAGTTCGGCCTCATCGACAGTGCGGGGTATGCGTTGCCCCGGCGCCTTGGCCACCACCGGGGCCAGTGCCGGATCAGATTGCAAGATCTCGATCACCGCCTCCGGATCCGCGTCGAGGTCTAGTAGCCGCCTGCAACGGGAGATCGCGGTCGTCAGGTCCCGGAAGTTGTCGAGCACCAGCAGACATCGGACATGATCGGGCGCGGGCGTCAGGCTGACTATGCCGTTTCCGGACGGCAGCCGTAGCGTGCGGCGATATGTGCCATCGCGCACCTCCTCGCATCCGGGCACCACGCCGGCGGCCAGATGACCGAAGACGCCTTCGTAGGCGAACGGGGCCCGTACCGGCAGGCGCAGCGACACCGTCCCCGGTGACCGTACGTCCAATGCGGCACGCCCGAACCGTGCCGCTGCGCGTTTGCGCAACTGCGTCGGAGTGATGTCGCACACCAGGCGCAGCGTGTCGTTGAACTGGCGGATGCTGGAAAAGCCTGCGGCAAAAGCGATATCGCCGAAAGGCAGATCTGTTGTCTCGATCAGTATTCGCGCAGTTTGCGTGCGCTGCGCGCGGGCCAGGGCAAGCGGGCCGGCACCGGTTTCGGCCTGCAGCAGCCGCTCGAGCTGACGTGTGGTGTAACCGAGGCGGGCGGCAAGACCGGTGACACCTTCGCGGTCCACGGTGCCGTCGGCGATCAGCCGCATGGCCCGGGCGACGAGGTCGCCGCGGATGTTCCACTCGGGCGACCCCGGCGACGCGTCCGGGCGGCAGCGTTTGCACGCGCGGAAGCCGGCACGTTGCGCGGCCGCCGCGGTTGGATAAAACCGGACATTGCGGGCGAACGGTGGCCGGACCGGACAGCTGGGGCGGCAATAAATCCCGGTGGTCAGCACGGCGGTGACAAACCAGCCGTCAAACCGAGCGTCCTTGGATTGCACGGCCCGATAGCAGCGGTCGAAGTCTTCATGCACGGTTCGACAATTACACCCGACCACTGACATTACTGGCGGAAATCCGACATCGTCGTGGTTGACCGGGTGGCGAACCAGGCTGACGTTCGAGCCCTCAGTCATACCGGCTAAACGGGTGCTGCCAAGCGCGTCGGCTGGCCATGGCCGCGAAGCGTGACAGTCTCGCCCAAACACCAACGGGCCCGCTCGTTTTCAGTTGCGGCGTCAACGGTGTCCGAGGATGCCAACAGTCGGCCGGGTTCATCCTTCGCCAGTTCGCACAGTCGGGCGGCTTCGTTGACTGGCTCGCCGATTACCGTGTATTCGAACCGCTCTTTGGCGCCCACATTCCCGGCGACGGCTTGCCCGGCCGCCACCCCGATACCGGCTGGGCACTCGGGTACCTCGCTGTCGAGTCGACTAGCGATGGCACGGGCGGCGGCCAGCGCCTGGTCCTCCGGCCGGTCGAGGCGGTTGGGTGCGCCGAATACTGCCAGCACGGCATCGCCCTCGAATTTGTTGACCAGCCCGCAACGGCGGTCCACTTCTTCGACGACCACCGCGAAGAAGCGGTTCAGAAGCTGCACGACCTCGGCGGCGGGGCGGCTCGTCACCAGTTGCGTCGAGCCGACGATGTCGACGAAAACCACTGCGACATGGCGTTCTTCGCCGCCGAGTTTTGGTCTTTCCCGCTCGGCGGCGGCGGCGACTTCACGCCCGACGTGACGGCCGAACAAGTCGCGCACTCGTTCGCGCTCGCGCAATCCGTCGACCATCGAGTTGAAGCCACGCTGCAGCTCGCCGAGCTCTGTTCCGTCGAAAACCACCAGATCGCCTCGCAGATCGCCCTGTTCGACACGCTTGAGTGCCGCGCGCACCACCCGCACTGGCGTCGCCGTCAGCCAGGAGAGGATCCACATCAAGACGAATCCGAAGATCAGCGTTGCGGAGGCAATGATCAGCACCGCGACGCCCAATTGGGTCTCGCTTAGATTTCTCAGCGTCAAGGCGAAGAACGCGGTAATCGCGATGCCGAGAACCGGTACGCCGGAACTCAGCAGCCAGACTGTCAGTGTCCGGCCCATGATCCCCGGTGCTAGTCGCCGTGGCACTCGTCCCGCCTCGAGGGCTTGTGCGGCCACTGGGCGCAGCGCGAATTCGGTCAACAGGTAGCACGCGGTAGATACCAGAATGCCGCAGATGCTCACGGAGAAACCCACGATGGGGATGAACGTGCTATCGGCCAGACCGTAGAGCGTCGTGAACAATCCAGTCGCAAGGCCCCATAGCACGAGTACGCCGAGCGCTAACCGTAACGGGGCCAGAAACGTGTTGCGTTCATCGGCAGGGGTGGGCTTGCGCCCCTCAATCGCCCACCGGAGCACAGCGATTGTCCGCCGGGTTATCCAGTACGCCCCGAAGGCCAGTGCCACGGCGACGTAGGCTGGCCCGACGGCGAAGGTGATCCACGATGGAGCGTCGCTGAAGATGCTGGGGGCCGGGAAGGCGACGGTCAGCAGCAGCACCGCGACGCCGATCCCGATCAGATTGGTCGCAAGGATAAAGACGGTCAGGATGAGCTGAATGCGTACCCGCCGACGGCTCTGACTTTCCGATGGGCGCCCGAGTAGCCAGGAGCCGTAGGCCGGGGTCTCTGGCAACCGACCGCTCTGTCGGGTGACGATCTCCAGCAACCGGCCCAGTCGTTGCGCGACCGTTCGTGTGGCCATCATGTTGGGGCCAGCCTAATTTGTCTGGGTTGGGCGGGCGGACTGCCCCTAATGTGAGTCGGGTGCGTCTCGTCATTGCCCGGTGCACGGTGGACTATCTCGGCCGGCTCACCGCTCATCTGCCGTCGGCACGCCGATTACTGCTGTTCAAGGCGGATGGCTCGGTGAGCGTGCACGCCGACGACCGCGCCTACAAGCCGCTGAACTGGATGAGCCCGCCGTGTTGGCTCGCTGAAGAGCTGGACGGCTCACTGCCGGTGTGGGTAGTGCAGAACAAAGCCGGCGAGCAATTGCGCATCACCGTCGAGGACGTCGAGCACGATTCCAGCCACGACTTAGGGGTCGATCCCGGCCTGGTCAAGGACGGCGTCGAAGCCCACCTGCAAGCGTTACTCGCCGAGCACGTGGAGCTGCTCGGCTCCGGATACACCCTGGTGCGTCGCGAATACATGACGGCGATCGGGCCGGTCGACCTGCTGTGCCGCGACGAACAAGGCGGCTCGGTCGCGGTCGAGATCAAACGCCGCGGGGAGATCGACGGTGTCGAGCAGCTCACCCGCTATCTCGAGTTGCTCAACCGCGACAGCGTGCTCGCGCCGGTGCGTGGGGTTTTCGCCGCACAGCAGATCAAGCCGCAGGCCAGAACCTTGGCGACCGATCGCGGGATCCGTTGTCTAACATTGGATTACGACAAGATGCGCGGAATGGATTCCGACGAATACCGGCTGTTCTGAGCTGTCTAACTAGACTGGTGCCGTGCCTCGGCGCCGCACCCCACCGCGCCGGCAGCAGCCGTCACGGCCGGTGCCGGCGCCGCGCCGCGTGGAAACCGGCCCCGACGGTCACGACTACGAAGTGCGACCGGTCGCCGCCGCGCGGGCTGTCAAGACGTATCGGTGCCCCGGATGCGATCACGAAATCCATTCGGGCACAGCGCATGTGGTGGTGTGGTTAGCAGAATCCAGTGAGGTTGCGATCGACGATCGGCGGCACTGGCACACGCCATGCTGGGCCAATCGGGCGACCCGCGCGCCGACCCGAAGGTGGTCCTAGCGGCTAGTGGTCAGAGTCTGAATCGGCCCACGGTTCAACCAACTCGATCAGAACGCCGCCGGCGTCTTTGGGGTGGATGAAATTAATCCGCGAGTTAGCTGTGCCGCGCCGGGGCGACTCGTAGAGCAGGCGGACGCCCTGCTCGCGCAGCCGCTCGGTGAGGGTTTCGAGATCGCTGACGCGGTATGCCAGTTGCTGGATGCCGGGCCCGCGCTTGTCGAGGAACTTGGCGATCACCGACGACTCGTCGATCGGGGCCATCAGCTGCACCTGCGCGCTGCCGACCGCAGCGCCGCGTACCGACAACATCGCCTCGCGAATGCCCTGGTCGTCGTTGATTTCCTCGTGCAAAACGATCATGCCGAGGTGGTCGTGGT
The DNA here is from genome assembly GCA_963751315.1 of uncultured Actinomycetota bacterium. Classification (GTDB taxonomy): domain Bacteria; phylum Actinomycetota; class Actinomycetes; order Mycobacteriales; family Mycobacteriaceae; genus Mycobacterium. Next base: position 5,347 of record CAVVUH010000003.1, read on the forward strand.
ACCACGCAATGGCGGCGTCGAGGTCGGGAACCGCAATGCCGACATGGTCGACGGCCGTCACCAGCGCGGTGGCGAGGACTGGACGGGCGTCAACTTGATCGGTGGTCATAACGTAACGGTAACCTGACGGGAAAGATTCTGCTTCTCCGATCCGCCGGATGGGCAGTTAGGCCCCGCTGTGGAGGTAATCATGACGACGTCGGTGATCGTTGCTGGAGCGCGGACCCCGATCGGCAAGTTGATGGGTTCGCTGAAGGACTTCTCGGGCAGCGACCTGGGCGCCATCGCGATCGCCGGCGCTCTGGAAAAGGCCAACGTGCCCGCGTCGGCGGTCGAATACGTGATCATGGGGCAGGTGCTGACCGCCGGGGCCGGTCAGTTGCCCGCACGGCAGGCCGCGGTGGCGGCCGGCATCGGTTGGGATGTCCCGGCGATGACCATCAACAAGATGTGCCTGTCCGGTCTCGATGCCATTGCACTCGCTGACCAGCTCATTCGGGCCGGTGAGTTCGACGTGGTGGTGGCCGGCGGCCAGGAATCCATGACCAAGGCGCCACACCTGCTGATGGATAGCCGATCCGGCTACAAGTACGGTGACGTGACGGTTTTGGACCACATGGCCTACGACGGCCTGCACGACGTGTTCACCGACCAGCCGATGGGCGCGCTGACCGAGCAGCGCAACGACGTCGACAAGTTCACCCGTCTCGAACAGGACGAATTCGCTGCACGGTCGCACCAGAAGGCCGCCGCGGCATGGAAGGACGGCATCTTCGCCGACGAAGTCGTGCCGGTGAACATCCCACAGCGCAAAGGCGATCCCTTGCAGTTCAACGAGGATGAGGGCATTCGCGCCAACACCACCGCCGAATCGCTGGCCGGTCTCAAGCCCGCGTTTCGTCGTGACGGCACCATCACTCCCGGATCGGCATCGCAGATTTCTGATGGCGCGGCCGCGGTGGTCGTGATGAGCAAGGACAAGGCCACCGAGCTGGGGCTGTCGTGGCTGGTCGAGATCGGCGCACATGGCGTGGTGGCCGGCCCGGATTCGACGCTGCAATCGCAGCCCGCCAACGCGATCAGAAAAGCGCTGGGCCGCGAGGGTATCTCCGTCGACCAACTCGACGTGATGGAGATCAACGAGGCGTTCTCTGCGGTGGCACTGGCCTCGACACGGGAACTGGGCGTTGATCCCGACATCGTCAACGTCAACGGCGGTGCGATCGCCATCGGGCATCCGATCGGCATGTCAGGCGCTCGGATCGCGCTGCATGCGGCACTTGAGCTCGCGCGCCGGGGCTCCGGATACGGCGTCGCAGCGCTATGCGGAGCAGGCGGACAGGGCGATGCGCTGATCCTGCGGGCCGGCCAGCGCACCATCAAAGGCCGTTAGCGGGGATTCAGCTCGCACATATGCGGTTGCCGCCCCGGAGATGGTTGCTAGCGACGTGATCGCGGGCAAATTTGACAGCTCATGTGATTTTGGTCATATCACCGCCGGAAAACGGCCGCAACTGCGTTTCGGTGTCCAGCCCGCTGCCGCCGCAACCGGGTGAGACGGACCGGAAAGCCACGTGCCAAACTTGACGACGTGACCCGTCCCCGACCTCCGATTGGTCCCACGATGACCGGCGCGGTCGACTTGTCCGCCCTCAAACAAAGTCCGCCGTCCAGCGGCGATGCGGGCGTGGGCGGATCGGCGACACCCGTCGGCATCGAGATCACCGAAGCCAACTTCGAAAACGAGGTGCTGCTGCGTTCCAACCAGGTGCCGGTGGTCGTGCTGATGTGGTCGCCACGCAGCGATGTCTGCCTCCAGTTGGCCGACATTTTGTCCGGCCTGGCCGCTGCCGACAACGGAAAGTGGTCATTGGCGAGCGTCAACGTCGACACGGCTCCTCGCGTGGCCCAGATATTCGGGGTCGAAGTCGTCCCGACCGTGGTGGCTTTGGCTGCCGGACAGCCACTTTCCAGCTTTCAGGGCATCCAGCCGGCCGACCAGTTACGCCGCTGGGTGGACTCGCTGCTGTCGGCAACTGAGGGAAAGCTCAGCGGTGCAACGGCTTCCGAGGAGCCCGAAGAGGTGGACCCGGCGCTCGCGCAGGCGCGCCAGCAGCTTGAGGACGGTGACTTCGGCGCCGCCTCCGATTCGTATCAGGCGATCTTGGACGACGATCCGAACCATGCCGAAGCCAAGGGGGCGGTACGTCAGCTCGCCTTCTTGATAAGGGCTACCGCGCAGGGGCCTGACGCCGTGGCCGTCGCCGATGCTGCTCCCGATGACATCGAGGCCGCGTTGGCCGCCGCCGACGTGCAGATCCTCAACCAGGACGTGCAGGGCGCCTTCGACCGGCTGGTCGCGGTAGTGCGGCGGACGTCCGGTGACGAGCGAACCTTGCTGCGCACCCGGCTGATCGAGTTGTTCGAACTCTTCGACCCCGCCGACCCCGATGTCATCACCGGCCGGCGCAACCTCGCCAACGCGCTGTACTAGGTGCCCGCCGGCGATTCAGGCTCTAGCCACAGCGCCGACATGGGCGGCAGCACCAACACCGCGGATGCCGGACGGCCGTGCCATGGCTCGTCGGTTGCGTCGACACCGCCGAGGTTGCCGATCCCGGTGCCGTTGTAGTTGGTCGCATCGGTGTTGAGCACCTCACGCCATCGCCCGGCGTTGGGCAGGCCGAGTCGATAGCCGCTGTGCTCCGAACCGGAGAAATTGAACACGCAGGCCATCACCGAGCCGTCGCTGCCGTACCGCAGGAAACTCAGCACGTTGTTCGCGGAGTCGTTGGCGTCGATCCAGGAATAGCCCTCCGGCCTGGTGTCCTGGCTCCATAACGCCGAGCGGCCGCGGTAGATCTTGTTGAGGTCGTGGACGAGGCGCGAGATGCCGTTGGAGAAGCTGTTCTCGTCGAGTTGGAACCAGTCCAGGCCGCGTTCCTCGGACCATTCGGCGCGCTGCCCGAATTCCTGGCCCATGAACAGCAGCTGCTTACCCGGGTGCGCCCACTGGTATGCCAGCAGGCTGCGCAACCCCGCCGCCTTCACGTGGTCGTTGCCCGGCATTCGCGACCACAGTGTGCCCTTGCCGTGCACCACCTCGTCGTGGCTGAGCGGTAAGACGAAGTTCTCGCTGAATGCGTAGAGCATCGAGAAGGTGATCTCGTGGTGGTGGTAGCTGCGGTGCACGGGATCATGGCTGACGTAGTCGAGGGTGTCGTGCATCCAGCCCATGTTCCACTTCATCGAAAAGCCCAGGCCGCCGACGCTGGTCGGTCTCGACACGCCTGGCCACGACGTCGACTCCTCGGCAATGGTGACGATTCCCGGCGCCGCCTTGTGCGCGGTGGCGTTCACCTCCTGTAGGAACTGCACGGCTTCCAGATTCTCCCGGCCACCGTAGATGTTGGGTGTCCAGCCGCCGGCAGGGCGCGAGTAGTCGAGGTACAGCATCGAAGCGACAGCGTCAACTCGCAGGCCGTCGATGTGAAATTCCTCTAGCCAGTAGAGCGCATTGGCCACCAGGAAATTGCGCACCTCGGCGCGGCCGAAGTCGAACACGTACGTGCCCCAGTCGAGTTGCTCGCCGCGTTTGGGATCGGAATGCTCGTACAGCGCCGTGCCGTCGAAACGGCCCAGCGCCCAGGCGTCCTTGGGAAAGTGGGCAGGGACCCAGTCCACGATGACACCGATTCCGGCCTGGTGTAGCGCGTCGACGAGTGCCCGGAACTCGTCCGGTGTGCCGAATCGCGAGGTCGGTGCGTAGTAGGACGTGACCTGATATCCCCACGATCCGCCGAACGGGTGTTCGGCGACGGGCAGCATTTCGACGTGAGTAAATCCGTGCGCGACAACGTAATCCGTCAGTTCGCGGGCAAGATCGCGATAGCCCAGGCCGGGTCGCCACGAGCCCAGGTGGACTTCGTAGGTGCTCATCGGCTGGAACACCGGATTGCGTTGGGCGCGTGCCGTCATCCAGTCGTCATCACCCCAGCGATAGTCGCTGACGTTCACCCGCGACGCCGTATGCGGTGGCACCTCGGTGGCGAATGCGAAGGGGTCGGCCCGGTCCGTGACCGAGCCGTCAGCGCCGTGCACCCGGAACTTGTACAGGCCGTCGCGTGGGAAGCCCGGCCAGAACAACTCCCACACGCCCGACGAACCCAGCACCCGCAGCGGGGCATCGTTGCCGTTCCAGCCGTTGAACTCCGCGATCAACCCGACGCCCTTGGCATTGGGCGCCCAGACCGCGAACGACACACCTTCGACCACACCGTCGGCAGTGGTGAACGAGCGTGGATGGGCGCCCAGCACTTCCCATAGTCGTTCGTGACGCCCCTCGCCGAACAGATGCAGGTCGACTTCGCCCAAGGTTGGCAGGAAGCGGTAGGCGTCGGCCACCGTGTGGCGGTCGGCGCCGTCGTAACTCACCTCGAGACGGTAGTCGATGAGGTCGGTGAACGGCAGCGCCACTGCGAACAATCCTGAGTCGATGTGCTGCAGCGGAAACCGTTCCTCGCCGACAAGTGCGACCACCTCGGTGGCGTGCGGCCGGAAGGCCCGGATGACGGTGTGATCGCCGTACTCGTGGGCGCCCAGGATGCCGTGCGGGTTGTGGTGCTTACCGGCCACCAGGCGGGCCAAGTCGCGGGGTTCGGGCGCCAGGTGGGTCCCGGCGAGTTGCTCGGTGGGCTTCATCGCGGCGTCACCTCCGGCGCAGCAGCGTCATTCGGGATTCGGGCGGTATGAGCGGCATGTTGATGATGTGGGCAGGTGCGCGGACAGGGTCGATGCGTATGTAGTTGGCCTGTCCCCATTGGTATTCCTCGCCGGTGATCTCGTCTCGGACCCAGAACCGCTCGTAGTGCTCCATACCCAATGCGGCCATGTCCAACCACAACGTCGCCTCTTCCGGCCCGAACGCGTCGAGCGTCACCACCACCAGCACGCAGTCGCCGGTGATCGGGTCGAATTTGCTGTAGGCCAGCAGCGCGTCGTTGTCGACGCCATGGAATGTGATGTTCCGCAGTTGCTGAAGAGCCGGATGGAGTCGGCGAATGTTGTTCAGCCGTGCGATAAATGGCTCCAGCGATCGTCCCGCCGCCAAGGCGCCCGCGAAGTCGCGGGGTCGCAGCTCGTACTTCTCGGAGTTGAGATACTCCTCACTGCCCTCCAGCACGGCCTCGTGTTCGAAGAGTTCGTAGCCGGAGTACATCCCCCAGGCCGGGCTCATGGTTGCCGCCAGCACCGCGCGTACCGCGAACATGCCCGGGCCATTGTGTTGCAGGACGGCGTGCAAGATGTCGGGGGTGTTGACGAACAAGTTGGGGCGACGGAAGTCGGCGAGTTCGGGGATCTCCTGGCCGAATTGGGTCAGCTCCCACTTGGACGTGCGCCAGGTGAAGTACGTGTAGGACTGGGTGAAGCCCAGCTTGGCCAGCCCGAACTGGCGGGCCGGCGGGGTGAACGCTTCGGACAGAAACAGCACATCCGGATCGACTGCTTTCACCTGACCGATCAGCCACACCCAGAAGTTGGGCGGTTTGGTGTGCGGGTTGTCGACCCGGAAGACCTTCACCCCATGGTCCATCCAGTGCCGCACCACGCGCAGCACCTCGTCGTACAGTCCGGCGGGATCGTTGTCGAAGTTGACCGGGTAGATGTCCTGGTACTTCTTCGGCGGGTTCTCCGCGTAAGCGATCGTGCCGTCGGGCAATTCGGTGAACCACTGGCGGTGTTGCCTGGCCCACGGGTGATCGGGCGCGCATTGCAACGCCAAATCCAGAGCCACCTCCATGCCCAGGTCGTGCGCCGCTGCGACAAATTCGTCGAAGTCGTCGATCGTGCCCAGCCGCGGATGCACCGCGTCGTGGCCGCCCTCATCGCTGCCGATTGCCCACGGCGATCCGACGTCACCGGGGACCGCGGTCGCGGTGTTGTTTCGCCCCTTCCGGTGCACCTTGCCGATCGGGTGGATCGGCGGCAGGTACACCACGTCGAAGCCCATGTCCGCGATCCGCGGCAAGGCCGCCGCGGCGGTGGCAAAGGTCCCGTGCACCGGGTTTCCGTCGGCGTCCCAGCCGCCGGTCGAGCGCGGGAACATCTCGTACCACGAGCCGAAGCGGGCCAGCGGCCGATCCACCCACACCCCGTATTGCTCGCCGCGGGTGACCAGTTCACGCAGCGGGTACTGCGTCAGAAGTTCGTCGACCTCGGGAGCCAGCGCCAGCGCGGCGCGTGCAACCGGATCGCCCGGCGCTTGCAGGGCGGCTGCGGCGGCGCGCAACGGGTCCCGCTGAGCGCGGGGAACACCGGTTGCGGCGCGCTGGAGTAGCTGTGCACCCAGCAGCAGGTCGTTGGACAGTTCGGTCTCGCCCTGGCCGGCCTCCAGCTTGGTCTCTACAGCATGCCGCCAGGTGTGAATCGGATCACCCCAGCCGTCCACCCGAAACGTCCACAGCCCAACCCTGTCCGGGGTGAACTGACCGTGGAAAACGTAGGGCTCCTGGCCCGTGCTCATCGGCAGGAGCAGCGGCTTGACTCGGGGGAGCGGCTCGGCCGCGGTTTCGGTTAGTTCAGGGGCCTGCACCGCTTTGACCCGCCGGGTTTCGCCGACTTGCGGGTAGCGCGGCCCGAGGTAGCGCACCACCAGCGTCGCCGCGACCGCGTCGTGGCCCTCACGCCACACCGCCGCGCGGACCGGAACCATCTCGCCGACCACAGCTTTTGCCGGATACGCGCCAGAGGATACGACGGGCGCGACGTCATCGATCTCGACACGACCGGGCACCGCTACTCCGTCCTGGTTCTCCAGTTCCTCCCCAGGCCAGCGCAAGGCCTGCATCGTCACCGGAGTCTCCCTTCGCTAGTCCGTTGTCGTCGTGGGCGCGACCAAACCGCAGCGTGCATGTTGTCGAGAAGCTCTTTGCGCCCAATACCCACCGTAGTGTCGGGCCACACCTGGGGGTGGGATGCGCGCGCCGTTCGGAAGGCGAACTCCGGTGTGTGGTCAGTAAGGTAAGGATGCGTGAAAGCCCTCCGTAGGTTCACGGTCCGTGCTCACCTTCCGGAACGCCTGGGGGGGCTCGAACAGCTGTCGACCAACCTGCGGTGGTCGTGGGACAAGCCGACGCAGGATCTCTTCGGCGCGATCGACCCGGACCTGTGGGCGCAATGCGGTCAGGATCCCGTCGCGCTGCTGGGCGCGGTGAGCCCGGCACGGCTGGACGAACTGGCGGTCGACGGCGGATTCCTGGACTGGCTCGATCATCTGGTCGCCGATCTGAACGAGTATCTGAGCCGCCCGCTGTGGTACCAGCAGCAGCAAGAGAACGGCGCCGCCATGCCCAACTGCATCGCCTATTTTTCGATGGAGTTCGGGGTCGCCGAGGTGTTGCCGAACTACTCGGGTGGCTTGGGAATCCTGGCCGGCGACCATCTGAAGTCCGCGTCGGATCTCGGATTGCCGCTGATCGCGGTGGGGCTGTACTACCGCTCCGGCTACTTCCGGCAGTCGCTGACCGCCGACGGTTGGCAGCACGAAACCTACCCGGCGCTCGACCCGCAGGGGCTGCCGCTGCGGCTGCTCACCGACGGTGCCGGCGCGCCTGCGCTGGTTGAGCTGGCGCTGCCGGACTGCGGCCGATTGCATGCGCAGGTCTGGGTGGCCCAGGTCGGTCGTGTTCCGCTGCTGCTGCTGGATTCCGACATCTCGGAGAACGAGCACGACCTGCGTGGGGTCACCGACCGCCTCTACGGCGGCGATCAGGAACATCGCATGCAGCAGGAGATCCTGGCGGGCATCGGCGGCATACGAGCGATCCGAGCCTTGACGGCCATTGCAGGGCTGCCGGCGCCCGAGGTGTTCCACATGAACGAAGGCCACGCCGGATTCCTGGGCGCCGAGCGCATCCGCGAATTGGTCGATGCGGGACTGGATTTCGATACCGCGCTGACCGTGGTTCGCTCCAGCACCGTGTTCACCACCCACACCCCGGTCCCCGCGGGTATCGACCGGTTTCCGATGGAGATGGTGCAGCGGTACTTCGCCGACAATCCGGCGGGTCCCGACGGCCACCACGGCCGGGCGCTGCTGCCAGGCGTGCCGCTGGCCCGGATTCAGGCGCTGGGCGCCGAGGACGATCCGGAGAAGTTCAACATGGCCCACATGGGCCTGCGGCTAGCCCAGCGCGCGAACGGTGTTTCGCTGCTACACGGCCGGGTCAGTCGAGCCATGTTCAACGAACTGTGGCCCGGATTCGACTCCGACGAGGTGCCGATCGGCTCGATCACCAACGGTGTCCACGCGCGCAGCTGGGCGGCGTCGCAGTGGTTGGAGCTGGGCCGCGAGCTGGCGGGGTCGGACTCGTTCAGTGAGCCCGGCGTCTGGCTGCGACTGAAGGAAGTCGACCCCGGTCATCTGTGGTGGATCCGGTCGCAACTACGGGCACTGCTGGTCGAGGACGTCCGGACGCGGCTGCATCGATCGTGGCTGGAGCGTGGTGCACCCCAGGCCGAATTAGGTTGGATCGCAACAGCATTCGATCCAAACGTGCTGACCATCGGGTTCGCTCGACGGGTCCCGACCTATAAGCGGCTGACGCTGATGCTGCGCGATCCGGACCGGTTGGAACAGCTGCTGCTCGACGAAAAACGGCCGATCCAGCTGATCGTTGCCGGGAAGTCGCACCCCGCCGACGACGGAGGCAAGGCGCTGATCCAGCAGGTGGTGCAGTTCGCCGACCGGCCCGAGGTGCGCCACCGCATCGCGTTCCTGCCTGACTACGACATGTCGATGGCCCGGCTGTTGTATTGGGGCTGCGACGTCTGGTTGAACAACCCGCTGCGCCCGCTGGAGGCGTGCGGCACATCGGGGATGAAGAGCGCGCTCAACGGCGGGCTGAACCTGTCGATCCGCGACGGGTGGTGGGACGAGTGGTACGACGGCGAGAACGGTTGGGCAATACCGTCGGCCTCCGGGGTGGCTGACGAGGGCCGTCGTGACGACCTGGAGGCGACGGCGCTTTATGACCTGCTCCAGAAATCCGTCGCGTCGACCTTCTACGAGCGCGACGAGCAGGGGGTACCGCGCCGGTGGATCGAGATGGTCCGCCACACCCTGCAGACACTCGGCCCGAAAGTCCTGGCCTCCCGGATGGTCCGTGACTACGTCGAGCGCTATTACGTGCCGGCGGCGGAGTCGCTGCGAAAGACCGTGACGTTCGACGGCGACGGGCAGGCGGCGTTCGACCCGGCCCGCGAACTGGCCGACTACCGCCGCCGGGTGTTCGAGGCGTGGCCGGACATCGAGGTCACCGACGTCGACAGCACCGGCCTGCCCGACACTCCGGTGCTCGGATCGAAGCTGACCCTGACCGCGACCGTTCAGCTGGCCGGGCTACGGCCCGACGAGGTCACCGTCCAGGCTGTGGTCGGCAGAGTCGACACCGGCGACGCGCTGGTGGACCCGGTCACCGTCGAGATGCCGTACACCGGCACCGCGGCCGGCGGCGACCACATTTTCGCCACGACCACGCCGCTTCCGGTCGCCGGCTCGGTCGGCTACACCGTGCGGGTGCTGCCGCATCATCCGATGCTGGCCTCCGGAGCCGAGCTCGGTCTGGTCACACTGGCTTCGACTCGCTGACGATGCGGGCCGGGCGATGGCATCGGCGATAACTGTTGTTGGCCGCGGTTAGTGGCCCCGAGCGCACTTTGGTGGCGAGGCTGATCGCGGCGCCGGGCGGGCCGAGGCATGCGGTGACGTCTATTAGCGACGTTGTTGGCCACGGTCACCGCCCGGTCACAGCCCTCCCAGCCCGGGGATACCGCCGTGTCCCCGGATACCTGGAATGTTCGGCTCGCACCAGCCGTAGAAACACCAGGCGTTAGCGGTGCCCGCACCGAGCAATGAAATTGGTGTGAAGGCGATGGCTGCCGCGATCAGGAGTTTTCTCATCGGTGTCTCTCTCCCACGAGGACGACGGCAAGGACGGGTAGGGCGCCACGGTGCCGATGACCAGGCCCAGCCCGTAATCGACGTTGGCGGTGACCACTAGGCCCCGCAGTCGGCGCTGTTGACCGGGCTGCCGCTGACGTACTTGCAGAACGGGAACATGGTGTCCCCGCCCCCGGCGCTGAAGTTCATCCCGTTGCCGCCGTCAGCGAGTTGCAGCGTCACGAAGGCACCCCGCTCCAGGAAGCCGCTGGTGACGTTGCCGTAAGCGGTGTCCCACGGATTGGCAGAGGTCTGAACGGACCCGAGGGTGAAGTACAGCGTGCCTCTGCCCGCTGTCTCGACACCGGAGCCGTCAGCGTTGACGGTCACCCTCTCTTTATGAGCACCCCAGTCCCCGATGAACGGGCCACCAGCCGCAGAGAACGGCCTACTCAATCCCGCCTGCCCACCGGGGTCGGCGTGCACCACAGGGACAAAGGTGATGGCCGCAAGTGCGACCACCCCCATCAGCAGTTTGTTCATCATTTTCCTCTCATGCGTGCGTGCTCTCTCGGCGATGACGATGAAGATGGCAACCGGGATGGCCGACAAAAACCCGATGGTCAAGCCGAGTCCGATGTCGATGTTGGCGATCATCATGAGCTTGGCGCCAGCGCTGGTCCACCGGGGTACTGCGATGGCTGATCAGGCCGTTGCGCTGGCGCTGGCGATATCACCGGCGTGATGGGCACCACCGGCACTGGCCGGTTCTGCGATTTCGGGAACTGCAGGTCGTTCGGGTCGGTACCGGCCACCGGTGTACCAGCCTGGTTTGTCTGTGCCCCGTTGATCCCGTTGATAATGGCCTGCTGGTCCGGTGTCGGGTTGTCCGGCATCGGGACCGCTGGCGGGGCAATCGGCGGCGGCAACGGTAAACCTGCCGGTTGAGCCGGTGGTGGCGCACAGGAGCCATCGAGGTTGACCGGTGCACCCACCTGGCACGGACCTTGCGGCGGTGGCGGTGGTGCATCAGGCGGCGGTGGCGTCGGATTCCCATCCAGTGTCGCCGCTGGCGGTGCATTGGGATCGGCTGCCGCAACCACGCCGGGGTAGGTGGCCGGGGCGTTGGGGTTCAGGCAGGTCGGTACCCCATCGGCGGGGTTACACGGTGAATCCGTGATGACGTCGGTGTAGCCCTGAGTGGGCGGGGACAGCTGACCGAGCACTGGCACAGGCAGGGTGCCCGCGATCTGCTCAGGAGTGATACCCGGCCCCACGGTGGCAGGCGCTGGAGCGGGAGGGGCTGCCGGTACCGGTCCCGGTCCTCCCGCCTGCACATTCCCATAGGCCATGTTCGTCATGCCCGGTGGCACCGCGGCGCTGGCACAGAACATGTTGTACTGCGCGGCATAGGCGGCGTTGGTGCAGTCCACCGCCACTCCCTCGGGCCAGCTGGACACCGGACCCGATGAGACGTTGGGTGCCCCAACAGTCGAAGTACCCGTTGTCGCACCGGGATCAGCCGGTGTAGCGGCGGGTGTAACGCCAGACGGGCAGGTGTAACCGCCACTCAACTCCACACAACCAGGTGGCGGGTTTCCGCCCGGGACAACGGCGACCTGCTGCCCGTTGTACCACTCAAGGCCACCACCGGCGGCTGTACCGTTTGCGCCTGCACTCGGTGCCGGTGCCGCAGCGGGAGCTGCAGCGGGGGCCTCAACAGGTGCTTGGGCTGGCGTTGCCCCAGGTTGGGCTGCTACGGGTGGCGCCGCCTCAGGAGCTGGCGCTGGTGCTGCTACCGGAGCCGCAGGCGTATTGCCAGGCAGATTGTCCAACAGCTTGGGCACGACCTGTTGAGCCAGATTGGCTGCCGGTGCTGCCGGTGCTGGCGGTGGTACAGCTTCGGGGTGCGGCAGCGCAGCGATCAAGGGCGCGTCGAGCTGGGCGGGAGTCAACGGGGGCGCAGGAGGTGCCACCACTGGAGGGGCCGCTGCTTCAACGACCGGAGGTGGTGCTACCGGCGGCGGGATCACCGGTGGTGCGGCGGCTTCTACAGAAAGCGGGGGCGGTGCCACCGGAGGAGCAATGACCGGCGGTGATGCTGCGGCGAGAACGGGCGGGGGTGCTACCGGAGGTGGAGCAATGACCGGCGGAGGAGCGGCGAGAACGGGTGGAGCGATCGGTGGTGGCGCTATCGGTGGAGCCATCACAGGCGGTGGAGCAGCAATCGGTGGTGCTGCGGGCATCCCGGGCATTCCGGGCAGCCCGTGCGGTAGGCCGCCGAACCCTGGGAACCCGCCGCGTGGATCAATGGGTACGTTGACGCACCCGATATACGGCAGGCAAGGTGCCGGCCATGCGCCGGCTACACCGGGCGCGACCAAACTGGAGACGGTGAAACCGATAGCGGCTGTTGCTGCAGCGGCGAGTGTTTTGTTCATCTTTTTTTCCTTTGTTGGGCCCCGTGGGTGGACTGCCTCCTCCATCGCCAAAGGTTGGTGTGGACTTCTTGGAATTTTCTTGGCGCGGACGGTGACGCCAACATGCGATCCCTCGTGGAACCTGTGGCCTCGATCCAGACGTGGCGCGGAACGCTAGCTGTATCTGGTGATGCCGATCATCGAGGGCATCGACGTCCGGGGTCTGCTGGCACGTGACGGCCCGGTGGGCCAGGACCGCGCTGCGCATGTTGGCCGTGGGTGAAAGACCTTGTTTGCCATGACTACTCGAGAACCGAACTAGCTTTCAAATTCTTGGCGCCGGAATTTCGGAAGGATCGCCGCGGGTCAGCTGATCCGTCTCCGACCGTCTGCAACAACCGCTTTGGTGTTGCCATGTGTGCACGTGGTTGAGCAACCAGGGGAACGGCTAGCTGCCCGGCGCTCAACGTGTTCCCGTCCGCAACGGCTCTGGACGCCATCGGGCCACGCGGGGTTCGTGCCGGCGCGCCAAGAAAATTCCAAGAATCCCGTCTCAAACTATCGCCGTGGGAGCCAGAGAAGGGATTGCAATGAAATACATGCGAGCCTGGGCTGCCCGTTTGGCTAGTGTTCTTCCTTTGGCCATCGCGGGCGGAACCATCGTCTTGATATTGCTATTTGCCTTATGAGCTCGGCGCCGCGTGCTCAGACTAGTTGCTCGGACGCAGCAAAGACAGCAGGAGGTCGCCGCAAAGAAGGAAGGCAAAAGTCTTGGCCAGACTCAGGACATGATGAGCGGTCCTCGACGCGGCGCAGATCTACTGCCCCAACCTGCAAGAAGCCACCACTAATTAGCCAAGGGCTCGAGTTCTTAGTCAACGCAACAGCTGTGAACAGGAGAACATTCGAAATGATGAGTCGCGTTTCACGGGCCGCGCTGGCGCTCGGAGCGGGGCTGGCGTTTGCGGTACCGGCTCGCGCCGACACCGCGGACGATTCGGCGTGGCTACAGAACCATGGCGTGACGGGCCCGTTACCGGACGGGACCAGCCTTCTTTCGATGGGGACGCAGGATCGCGCGGCGCTGCGCGAAGGTAAGTCCGAGCGCTTTCTCATCATCCAGCTTGAGAAAGAAAGGGGCGCTGCCCAGTCCGAAGATATCGTCATTGGCGCGCATCGGCACCTGTGCCCCGACGCGTAACGAAGAGACAATCGAAATCCTCGCGGCAGCAAATAATTTTCGCCTGGGATGCATTCCGCCGATCGACAACGAATTCGCTACTACGTTACGAGCACAGCCAAACACTCGGCTGCGCTGCAACAAAGGAAGTCACCGAATACCCAACGGAGGTCCGCAATGATTAAGACACACACTCGTGCACGTAACTGCATCACGCAATGGTCACTACTTATCGCTACCGCGTTCGTGCTTGCTGCGGGAGCCGGCGTCACAGCGTGCGTGCCGTCAGCCAACGCACAACCACCTGGGACCCTCTGCGGTCACGTCGAGAATCGCATTGGGGTCGCTCTCCCCGTCATTGTGCTCAACGGTGATGTCGACTGTATGACCGCGACTAACGTTGCGTCGCAATATTTGACTGGATCACAACCTGTCGATGGCGGCACCCTTCAGCTCCAGAACATCAACTGTCAGCGGTCACGTAATTCCTCAGGTTTGAGGGGTTGTCCGTCACGTAATTCCCCACCTTCCGTCGCGTAATTCCCCACCCCTGGGGCGTGTCCGGCGGGGGTTGAGGTGCTGCTCAGGTTCGCTCCGTTCAGGTGCCCCACCGGGGGTCCTGGAAGGGGCCTGAGGTGGCGAGGAGATCGTGGAACGTGACCGACTTCGTGGAGATGTTCCGGCATTGGAACGCCGGCCGATCCCAGGTGCAGATCTATCAGGCACTCAACATCGACCGCAAGACGATCCGCAAATACTTGGCCCCGGCGCTGGCCGAGGGTCTGGCACCGTGCACGGATGAGCCGTTCGATGAGGAGTTGTGGCGGGCGCGGATCGGGCGCTGGTTCCCTGAGCTGGTCGACCCCGCGGCGCGGGCGTTGACGTGGCCGCAGATCGCGTCCCATCACCAGTGGATCACCGATCAGCTGAAGGTGCCGGTCACGGTGGCCACGATCGCGCAACGGCTGCGCGACGACCACAGGGTTGAGGTATCGGAGTCGACGGTACGTCGTTACATTGCAACGACTTTCACTGAATCGCGTCTCGAAGACCGGGTGACGGTGCCGCGGGGTACGGTCAAGCCCGGCAGTGAAGCCCAGATCGACTACGGCAAGCTCGGCATGTGGTGTGACCCCGAATCGGGGCGCCGCGTCGCGGTCTGGGTGTTCGCGATGATCCTGTCGTGCTCACGGGCCCTGTTCGTGCAACCGGTGCTCAGGATGGACCAAACCTCCTGGAACGCTTCGCATGTGGCGGCGTTCGAGTTCTTCGGCGGCGTCCCGGCCCGGCTGGTGTGCGACAACCTCAAAACCGGGGTGGTCCGCCCGGATCTGTATGACCCGCAGATCAACCTGGCCTACGGTGAACTCGCCAGCTTCTACGGAACCCTGATCGACCCGGCCCGGGCCAGCAAACCGAAGGACAAACCTCGGATCGAACGGCCGATGCCCTACATTCGGGACTCGTTCTTCGCCGGCCGGGAGTTCGCTTCACTGGCCCGGATGCAGGCCGAGGCGCTGCGCTGGGCCTCCGAGGTCTACGGAGTCCACAAGCACCGCGGTTTGGATGGTCAGACCCCGGGATCGGTGTTCGCCGCGATCGAAGCCGATGCGCTACTCCCGTTGCCGGGCAGGCCCTTTGAATCGGTGATCTACACGATCGGACGGGTCGCCCCGGACTGCCACGTCAAATCCGGGAAGCCGTTCTACTCGGTGCCGTGGCGGCTGATGGGCCAACAAGTCACGGTCCGCACCGCCGGTGATGTCGTGCAGATCTTCCACAACGGTGCGGTGGTCGCGACCCATGTGTTGCACCTGTCGGGTCGCTCCACGAACTTCGAACACTATCCGCCGCACAAGATCGCTCACACGCTGCGCAGCGTGACGTGGTGTCGCACCCAGGCTGAGCAGATCGGCCCCGCCGTGGTGGCGATCGTCGCCGAGCTCTCCCAGGTCAATGCGATCCACCGGCTGCGGGCCATCCAAGGGATCATCCGGCTGCGCGACACCTACGGCGACACTCGCCTGGATGCGGCTTGCGCGAGAGCACTCCAGGTCGGGGATCCGAACTACCGCACCGTCAAAGGCATCTTGGTCGCCGGCACCGAATACGGCGACGACCCACCACAGCACGCCCCGACGCCGCCGGCGATACTGCGCGGCCCTGAGGCGTTCGACACCGAACGCACCGCCTGAGCTGCCGAACCGAACCTAGTTGTACTGCAACCACTTCGAATAAAGGACTTTGTCATGACCATTCATGATCCCAGCCTGCGGGCCGCACTGAAAACCCTCAAACTGACCGGCATGCTCGACACCCTCGATGCCCGCCTGGCCCAAACCCGCGACGGGAAACTCGGCCACCTGGAATTCCTGCAAGTGCTCTGCGAAGACGAAATCGCCCGCCGCGACACCGCCGCCCTGGCTCGTCGAGTGCGCCGCGCCCGTTTCGAACAACCCAACACCTTCGAGGACTTCGATTTCACTGTCAGCCCGAAACTGCCCGCCGCGATGCTGCGCGACCTGGCCGCGCTGCGGTGGCTCGACGCCGGCGAATCAGTCATCCTCTACGGCCCGGTTGGCGTCGGGAAAACCCATGTGGCACAAGCACTCGGACATCAAGTAGCGCGCCGCGGCGGCGACATCCGGTTCGTCAAATGCTCACGCATGCTCGCCGACCTCGCTGGCGGGCACGCTGATCGCACCATCGGGCAACGCATGCGCGAATACACCCGGCCCCTGGTTCTCATCGTCGACGACTTCGCCATGCGCGAGCACACCCCGACTCAAAGCGATGATCTCTACGACCTGGTCTCCGACCGCGCCATCGCCGCCAAACCGCTCATCCTGACCAGCAACCGAGCCCCCAAGGATTGGTATCCGCTGTTCCCCAACCCCGTCGTCGCTGAATCGCTGCTCGATCGACTCATCAACACCAGCCACCAAGTCCTCATGGACGGCCCGTCCTACCGGCCCCGGAAACGACCCGGGACCGCCACCACCTGACACCAAGAACAAGCCCGGCTACCCTCACCCACAGCAGCTCCGAACCTGGGGAATTACGTGACGGCTACCCCTGGGGAATTACGTGACCGTGGACAATCAACGGTTGGAAGTGTTACTCACCTTTACTTCCGGGCCGCAGTCACGCCGACTCCTACCTGGAATGCGATCAGTCAGGCACCAGCTTCAAGATGGGAAACTGAGACGGTCTAAATCGCCTGTGCAGCAGTAGAACCCGCGTGCGGGCGGGCTGGCATCATTAACTGGCTGTCATCTAGCGCGCCGCACGGGCGGGAATTGTGCAGCGCCTGAGCTGCATGCCGTTCGCTGAAAGCCAGGGTGCGATCGGCATACACGATCGCCGGGAACAGCTGGGGAGAAAGTGAACAACGGTCGTCCCGGGTAACAGCAGAGATAGAAAACGTGGAATCGCAGACCCCCGCAGTGGCTGTCGCACCCGCGATTACGCCAAGAAATCTCCAAGCCATCGGCTGAAACCTTAGCCATCGGCTGAAACCTTATAGGTGACCGGGCGCAGGACCGGTCGTAGTGACCACCCCGAACCCGGACATCGTCCGGAGAAAGACAACGAACATGACGACACGATCACAGCCCGCGGATGGCCAGGAATGGCAGCAAGACCTGGACGCCACGCCCAGGGCGCAGTTGCCCGATACTCAAGCCTTTGTGGCCCACACCCCGCAACAGTCGCACTTGTACAAGAACCCGGTCCTCTACGCCATAGGCGGTCTGTTCTTGCCGCCGTTGGTCCTTTTCCTCATGGGAGGGAACAGGTCGACCTGCGCCTGGATGGTAGGTCTGTGGGTTCTCTTTTGGATCACGGTCTGGATGATGGGCATCGGAGCGATCTTCGCGATTGCCGTCGATATCTGGTCGGTAATCGCCTGTTACCAAGAGGCTGTGAAGCAGAACCAAGCAAATGGTTTGGCTTAGAGCCGACACCACTCAGCGGCGTTGTTAACCTCGCCGCCGTCCTGATGGTCTCGGCGGCGGACCCTGGGTTGATCTGAGTCCAGCTCCGACAACAAACTTTGGTCCCCCTGCTGGTGCGAGCGAGTCAGTGTGCTCGACTCGCCCGAATCGGCGATCGTGCATGCCGATTGGTCCGATGGCGTCACAATAAGAACCTGACGTCGACGACCTGGAGGGCTAAAGGCGCGATGGGCGGTGGTCGCCTTGGGTTCGGTGTGCTGGGTCCGCTGTTGATGACGGTGGCGGGCAGGCCGATTGCATTGGGTACGCCGAAGCAGCGGGCGCTATTGGCCGTGCTGTTGATCAACCGAAATCGCGCGGTGGGCACGGAATCGTTGGTCACTGCGGCCTGGGACGAATCCCCGGCGCCGGTCGTACGTGCAAGCATCCAGTCCTATGTCTCCAACCTGCGCCGAATCTTGGCCAGTGCTGAGGTAGACGCTCACACGGTGCTAGCCAGCGCACCGCCCGGGTACCGACTCAGCGTCGCTGACGGCGACTGCGATCTGGACCGCTTCATCACCAAGAAGACCGCCGGACTGCACGCTGCCGAAGCGGGACAGTTGGAAGAGGCCAGCGGCCACTTTTCGGCCGCACTGGCCGAATGGCGCGGGCCGGTACTCGATGACTTACACGACTTCGCTTTCGTCGAGGTATTCGCTACCGCGCTGACCGAAGACTATATGTTGGCCCAAATCGCCCGTGCAGAAGCCGAAATCGCGTGCGGGCGTGCCGGCGCGATCATCGGTCAACTCGAAGGACTTGCCGCCAAGCATCCTTACCGCGAGCCGCTATGGGCGAAGCTAATCACTGCCTATTACGTTGCTGAACGCCAATCCGACGCGCTGGAAGCCTATCGGCGGCTAAAAGCGGTGCTGGCCGAGGATCTCGGCATCGATC
The DNA here is from genome assembly GCA_963751315.1 of uncultured Actinomycetota bacterium. Classification (GTDB taxonomy): domain Bacteria; phylum Actinomycetota; class Actinomycetes; order Mycobacteriales; family Mycobacteriaceae; genus Mycobacterium. The sequence goes on from CAVVUH010000003.1 coordinate 23,782, forward strand.
CCGGGCCTACAGTGAGCGCCCTGCACGCGCGAATTCTGCGGCAGGACCGGCTGGACACCAAGAAGGCCGCCAAGACCACCGCCAAGCGCGCAATGTCCAGCACGTACACGGCGTTCACCCGCAAGTCCGTTGTCGCCAGGTTGCGTGACGCTGCCGGGCGCCACTATCCGCTACAAGCGGCGGCCACCCGGATCGGGCGCCATTCGGACAACGACATCATTCTGGAGGACGACGATGTCAGCAGGCACCATGCCGTAATCATCGATACCGGAAGCAGTTTCGTGATTACCGATCTGAGGTCGGCTAACGGCGTGCGAGTCCAACACCGCCACCTACGCCCCAGCGCCACCCTCGCCGATGGAGACCTGATCAGCATCTGCGGTCACGAGTTCACCTTCGAGCTCGAACCGTAACGAGCACTCTGCCCGATTTCCCAGTTGGCGGGTTTCTAGCATTGAGCGAGCCACATCCCTGCCTTCATGTCGGTCCGATGACCGCGTCGTGGTCTCGTTTTCGATCCGCGACGACGTCGGCTTGGCCTATCGTGTTCTGAACCGCAGTTCGCCGGGGAGGCTGGCGTGGAGGGCACACCGTTCGGGCGCTACCGGTTGGTTGAGTTGTTGGGCCGGGGCGGCATGGGCGAAGTGTGGCGCGCCTATGACACCGGCACTGACCGGATGGTCGCTCTGAAGCTTCTGCATGCGAATTTCGCGGACGACGACGTCTTCCAGGAGCGGTTCCGGCGGGAGGCCCGGTCAGCAGCCGGACTCGACGAACCCCACATCGTCCCGATTCACGATTTCGGAGAGATCGACGGACGCCTGTTCGTCAGCATGCGGCTGATCAAGGGTCGTGACTTGGAGGACCTCCTTGAGGACGGCCCGCTGTCGCCTGATCGCGCGGTGAGAATCATTGAGCAGATCGCCTCGGCGCTGCACGTGGCCCACGATATTGGTCTAGTGCACCGCGACGTGAAACCGTCCAATATCCTTGTGGCGCAGGACGACTTCGCCTATCTAATCGACTTCGGTATCGCACGGGTCGCCGAAGACACTGTGTTGACGGACACCGGAGTTCCGATAGGCACCTGGGCCTACATGGCCCCCGAGCGATTCCAGACCGGAGTCGCCGACGCGCGCGCAGACATCTACGCGCTGGCGTGCGTGCTATTTGAGTCGCTGACCGGTCAGTCGCCCTTTCCAGCCAACAGCCTGGAACAGATCGCCGTCGCCCATATGCTGCAGCCGCCCCTGCAGCCATCAGAGCTACAGGCCGGGGTTCCGGCGGCGATGGACCAGGTCATCGCCACCGGCATGGCCAAAGAACCCGGCGAGCGTTACGCCACAACCAAGGACCTCGCCAGTGCGGCGCGCGGGGCGCTGACAAGCCCCAGCCCACCCGGGGCAGCATCGCCGCGGATCACTGCACCGTCCACCGCTTCCGCGCAGACAGGCGGCTCCCGGGCGGCTGCTGTGGAACCTGTGGCCCCATCGACCCAAGTCACACAAGCGACTCAACCAGCGGAGTACAAGCAGGTGACGGTGCTGTTCGCCGACATGGTGCACTCGATGGACATTGCCGCCAGTGTCGGCGCTGAGCGGCTGCGCGAAATCATGGTTGACCTTGTCAACCGCTGCGCGACGGTTGTGCGGCATTTCGGCGGCACGGTGGACAAGTTCACCGGTGACGGGATCATGGCGGTGTTCGGTGCGCCAGTAGCTCTGGAGGACCACGCTGTGCGTGCCTGTTTGGCTGCGTTGGGCATTCAGGAGGACGTGAAGCGGCTCGCCGTCGAAGTCCGGGAGCGCGATCGCGTTGACCTTCAGATGCGCGTCGGGCTGAACTCCGGCCAAGTGGTCGCCGGTGAAATCGGGGCGGGGCCATTCGCTTACACCGCTGTCGGTGAGGAGGTCGGGATGGCTCAACGGATGGAGTCCGCCGCTCCGCCGGGTGAGGTGCTGCTCAGTACGTCGACAGCCCGATTGGTTGATGGTGCAGCGGTTCTCGGCCAGCCCGAGTTAGTTCGGATCAAGGGTGCGGAAAAACCGGTCTCCGCCCAGCGATTGTTGGGCATGGAGGCACAGCATCGTGCTGTCGGGCGTGTTGAGTCGGATTTGGTCGGTCGACGGTGGGAGATGCTCGCCGTCGAGGAATTGTTGGGGCGTGCAGTTGACGGCCACGGCGCGGTCGTAGGTTTCTTCGGGGCACCGGGCATCGGTAAGAGTCGTCTAGTGCGTGAAGTCTCCGCGATGGCAGCTGCTCGTGATGTCGAGGTATTCACGGCCTTCTGCGAGTCGCACACCAGCCAAGTGCCCTTCCATACCGTCGCACGGCTGCTGCGAGTAGCCACCGGTGTCAAGAGTCTCGACCCGCATGCCGCCCGAGCGCAGATCCGGGCTCAGGCTCCCGACGCGGAGCCTGAGGACTTATTGCTCTTTGACGACATGCTGGGCATTGCCGATCCCGATGTGGAGCTGCCGAAGATCGATCCGGATGCCCGTCGGCGGCGGTTGACCGCGCTGGTCAATGCCGCGTCGCTCGCGCGCAGAACCCCGGCGGTCTATGTGATTGAGGACGCGCACTGGATTGACGAGGCCAGCGAGTCGATGCTGACTGCTTTCCTCACTGTGATCCCGCAGACGCCCTCGCTGGTGCTCGTCACCTTCCGCCCCGAATACGGCGGCGCGTTGAGCAGGGCGCCCGGTGCTCAGACCATCGCCCTTGCGCCCCTGAGTGTTCTGGAGACCGCAGCACTGGTCTCGCAGCTGCTCGGGCCGGACCCCTCGGTAACCGGGTGGGTCACCATGATCACCGAAAAGGCCGTTGGGAACCCCTTTTTCGCTGAGGAGATGACCCGTGACCTGGCCGAGCGCGGTGTGCTGGCCGGCGACCGCGGTGCCTACGCTTCGACGGCCGGAGCTGGTGAGGTCGGTGTGCCGGCAACCTTGCAGGCCACTATCGCCGCGCGCATCGACCGGCTCGAACCGGCGGCGAAGCGCACCCTGAGCGCCGCGGCGGTGATTGGCGCGCGGTTCAGCCGCGCCCTACTGGAAACGCTTGGGATTGAACCCGTTCTGGAGGAGCTGGTAGGGGGCGAGCTCATCGACCAAATCCGATTCACCGGCGAGCCGGAGTATGCATTTCACCACCCGCTGATACGCACCGTGGCGTATGAAGCACAGCTCAAATCCGATCGTGCGCAGATGCATAGACGACTGGCCGCCGCGATCGAATCACATGACCCGGACGCGGCCGAACACAACGCGGCACTGATCGCCGAACATCTGGAGGCCGCCGGGGATGCGCACGCCGCCTACGGCTGGCACATGCGCTCCGCAGGCTGGGCGATGAACCGCGACATCGCGGCAGCGCGACTCAGCTGGCAGCGCGCCGAAAAAATCGCCGACGCCCTACCCGCCGATGACCCGAATCGGGCAACCATGCGCATTGCTCCTCGAACTATGTTGTGCGGCAGCGCCTGGCGAGTCCATGCCACTGTCGCCGGCGCCCCCTTCGATGAACTGCGCCAGTTGTGCACCGCCGCCGGCGACAAAGCGTCACTGGCCATCGCCATGGTGGGGCTGGTGCTCGATTACGCGTATCAGGCCCGGATGCGAGAGGCGTCGACGCTGGCATCGGAAGCCATGGCCCTCATCGAGTCAATCGACGAGCCGACCTTGACGGTGGGGCTGTCCGTGCCGTTGGTCTACGCCAAGATTGAGAGCGGCGAGTGGTCTGACGCGTTGCGATGGTCGCAGAGGGTCATCGACCTGGCCGACAGTGATCCCTCAAAAGGCAACTTTATGCTCGGGATTTCTCCATTAGCCGTCGCCTTGGCCTTGCGGGCTATTGCTCGTTATTTTTTGGGTCGTCCTGGATGGCGCGATGACGTGCGCCACGGCCTGGCCATGTCGCGCGATGCGGACCCCCTGTCCCACGCCCTGGTTGTCGGCTACGTCTACTTCCCGGGAGTACTGGGCGGTGTGTTGGGGCCTGGCGATTCCGCGGTTCGCGAGATCGAGGGCGCCATCGTTAGTGCCGAACGATCGGTTGACGACCTGGCGTTGGCCTTCGCCCGCGTGTCGCTGGGCGTTGTGCTGGTCAACCGCCCGACGGCTGCGGAGCGTGATCGCGGGCAGAAGCTGCTGACCGAGGCCAGCGAAGTGTTCACGCGCGAGGGACACAACCTTGGCGAGTTACCGATCGTCCATGTGTACTTGGCGCGTGACAGGGCTCGGCGTGGGGATCTCGATGGCGCGATACCGCTCATGCGCGCCGCCGTCGATGACCTCGTCCGCGAGCGACAGGAGCTGGGCTGGGGCGTGCCAGCGACGGGTGTTTTCGTGGAGACACTGCTCGATCGCGGGGCCGACGCCGACCTGGCCGAAGCCGAGGTCGCGATCGACCGATTAGCGGCCGCGCCAGCCGATGAGGATGTGGTGCTGCGAGATATCTGGCTGCTGCGGTTGCGCGCTCTACTGGCGCGTGCTCACGGCGACGCCGCAGCCTACGCGCAGTTGCGGGATCGCTACCGCGACATGGCGAAATCGCTTGAATTCCAGGGACATATCGCATGGGCTGAGGAGATGCAATGACTAAAGAATTGGACCGCGTCGTCCAAGACATCGGAAAAAGCCGAGACGTCGTGGACCTCGTGGTTGTGCTGCTGAGGATCTGCCGCGAGCACTCCCAGGCGGTACAGGAGGCCCACCAGGACTGGCGGAAGCGAGCCCTCCTGAGCGACGAGAGGGCGCGCCTGCAGGAAGAGGCGACAAAAACATTTACCAGCGTCGGCTTGTCCGAGGGAACTAAACAGTTGGCGATCGATAACCTTGGGGACGGATCGGACCTCGCGGTGAAGGCGCGAGCCTTGGCCCTCGGTATCGGCGCCGCGATGCAATTTCGTGACCCGACGGCATATGGACAATGGCGGCGCCAAAGGCCCAAACGTGAGCTCAAGGAAGGCGACCCATACCCGACCCCGTCGGTGGACCTTTCTGTGATGTACGGCGGCTCAAGCGGCCTGTCGAGTCGGCCTGGCACCAATTCGGGATCCGCGTTCGATCGTGTCGATGGCCTGGCATTGTGGCGGAGTGGCTCCGTGCGCGTCATCTATGACACGGTGGCCGGCGTCCGCCTGGACAATGCCTTGGGCCGCACGGTCGACATTCTCGCAGTTACGCCGAATGAGAAGTTATCGGGTGAATTCTGGTTCAAAAAATTAACGACGCAGAGCTTCTTCGGCGCATAACTGCTCAAACCCCGACATCAGAACGACATCGTCCAAGCCGCGCTGCGCAAAGCGATTGACCTAAAGGCCGACATCGTTGTGACGCCCGAACTTTCGTCGACGACTGCCACCGTCGAGTGGCTTAAGCGAAGCACCGCCGACGGGCGGCCACAGATCGTCATCGCCGGTGGAACCCACTTAACCATCAAGGGGAAACGCCGGAACAGACTGTCGACCATCTACACCGGCCCGAAGCCGCTGGTGGTCACCCACGACAAGATCGGCGACTACCAGTTCCGCTTCGAGGACGACAAGAAGAAGCGCTATGTGTTGGACGAAGCCATTGACCGCTCCCGGCAATTGCGGATTCATGCTGGCCTGACGTGGTCGATGATCCCGTTGATCTGCGCCGACTTCTTGGACCCCGACGTGGTCAACGCAGTCGCCCGTCTCTGCCCGCGGCTCGTGATGGTGCCATCGATGACCATCAAGACCGGGGAATTTGTGAAGAACATGGGCCCGGTGATCAGACAATCCCAGTCGACGGTCGTGGTGGCCAACGGGCCACACGATTGGGGGGACGCCACACCCCCCGTCGCGGTGATCGGCATGCCACTCGAAGATCCGAAAGAGTGGATCATCGAGGAGGCGCCAAAACCGTCAGACAAGCCGCCGTACCAGGTCCTTTTCAGCCCACGTCGCCGAGGGGCCGAGTTCATCAGGGAGTTCGACGGTCAATGATCGATCATATACTATGGTTTAGGTCGGTCATTTCCGCGAAGACCGTGAAGGGATGTTCAGGTGAGCGAAACCGCCGTCGTGTTGGGCGAATTACTTGACTCGGCCGAGGGAGGGATCGACGGTCCCACGTCGTACCTCATCGGGCAGCTCGCCGCGGAACTCGTCACGTCGGCACCCGACACAGAGCTCGGCGAGCTGATCGTCACCACCCACCAGGACCGGCAAGCCGCGCCGATGTCTCGCGAATCACTTTTCCCGATGTTGTCGGGTCTCTTGCAGGGCGTCCTGTCGCATCGCCAATATGCAGGGCGGGCGGGCTCACCGCTCACCGTCCGCGAGCGCGTGCTGAATCTCCTTGCGATCGAGCCCCGAAACCCGAAAAGCCTTTCCAGCGAGATCGGTTGCAGCGTCGCCACCGCGTCACGAGCGCTTAGCCGGCTGCGCGAGAGCGAACTCGTCGAACGCACGCCGAACTCCGAGCATTCCGACGGCCGATACGTGATGTACCAGCTCACCGAGACGGGCGAGAGGCGGCAGGATAACCACTTCTTTGGTCTTCTCGGGGATGACGACCCCGTTTCCCAGGACAGCTACGAAGACGATGAGTACGACTACGGCCAGTCGCTCGCACGGTTGACGCAGCTCGTCGCGGAGCTGAGCAAACACGACCCAGTGATCGCCAGCGGCCTATATCCAACGCTCGAGCTACTCAAAGATCAGGTTGACGACCCGCAGTTGCGCGCGGAGGCGCTGGGTGGACTGAGCGTCCTCGCTCGCAGCAAACCCGACCTCGTCTCGGCTGAGCAGTCGCGCAGCTGGGTGGACGAATTGCTCGCCCTCGCGTCAGAGGGAAGTCCGCTGATCGCCGGACGTGCTCATTACGAGCGCGCCCGATGGGCAATGCGCTACGAGAGCACAGATGAGAGCGGCATCGAGGATGACCTGACCACGGCGCAGGAATACGCCGCCGCGGCCGGCGGACCTGACGGCGCAGATCTCCACGCCTGGTGTCTCTATCAACGATCGAGCTGGGCGGCGTTGCGATGGGATTGGACGCATGCCGAGTCGCTGGCGCGCGGGGCGTCGAGTGAGTTCGACGGTCTTGGCGATCACTACGGTCGGCTGGCAAGTCAGATCGTCGCCGCGCGAGCGAAACTCGCCCTCGGAGAAGGGATCGCGGCGGATGACATGCTCGCCGAGGTTGTCGAGTCGGCCAGACGCCTCGGTTACAAACCGTTGATCGCCGACGGCTTGTTCTGGCAGGGTCAAGCCAAGATTTGGATTAACGACAATGAGGCTCGCGAAATCCTCCTGGCCGCAGCGGTTCTGTACAGCGCGTTAGGTGACCAGGACAAGTCTGCGATGGCGAGGGCGTCCGCAGAGATGGCGCCCTTCATCGCCGGTAAAAAGACTCCCGCGGCCGCGCGATCGCTCCGGGAAGAGCTCGAGAAGACGTCCGCGGAGATGGAGGAATCTACCGGCATCTCTTCGCCCGCGCGTTCCTGGACTGCGGCCACCATCAACCGCCGGATCGGTGTCCTTTCCACGGTGGCCGGTGACAAACAGCGTGCCGACCTGGCATGGAAGCGCGCAGTGGCCGAGTTCACCGCGTCGGATAGCCCTGAAGGCGTCGCCGCGACGCTGGCCAGTTTCTGGCTCGCGAACAACACTGAGCCGACCAAGCCGTCTGCCGGCGTGGCCTCTGATAAGGACATCCGAGCGGTCGCAAAGCGATGGAAGCTCAACCTTCCTGAACGGACGATCAACCTCGCCGTCGCCGAGGTATCGCGAGTACCAAGCGATCCGGTCGGTCGCTTCAAGGGCTTCCTCACCTACGGCTAGCCACGCCCGGCGGAATTCCGGCCAGACCCGGACGTCCCGCCAGCGGCTCTCCTGCGCCGCGCACTAGTCGCGGGGCGGTTCAGAGTGGATGTTGTTGGAGTCGTTGGGCTTTGGGGTGCTCAGCAAAGCCGCCACAGCGTCGACGATCGCGGCCGTCATCTCTCCAAGTTGGCTCACCTGCACTGTTGATCCATCGGACGAACGGGTGGCTAGTTGCCCAGCGCCGTGGGCCGCGGAAAGGTCGCGGATAGCCACCTGATGGACTTTGGCGACTTCGTCCGGGCTCACTGGCCCGGTGAAGTCTGGGCAAGCGGACCAGGCCAGGACCGGGGTCACAATGAACTTTCCCTGTGGGTCGCGGAATGTGGGCAGTGAGCCGAGGATGTGCACGCTGGCCGGGTCCAGCCCTATCTCCTCGTGCGCTTCGCGCAGGGCCGTCCCGGCGGGATCGGCGTCGGCGGGGTCCCGAGAACCACCGGGAAAGCTCAGCCGCCCGGGATAGCTGCGCAGGCCCGCTGCACGCTCGGTCAGCAGCACCTGCACGCCGCTGGGTCCGTCGGTCAGGAGGACCAAAACAGCTGCCGTGCGCGGGGCAACCGGCTCTTTTGGCGGCGGTCCGGATTGCGGGTAAGGGCTGACCGCCGCAAGCGAAAGCGAGCGCGCCCACTCTGGTAGTTCCTGGTCACATGATTCGTCTGACTTGCTCATCACCTAGACCTATCGATATTGCCATTCTGCGACTTAGTCATTCACACCTCCAGCGCTTCGCAGCCGTGCCAGAGCCGCGCGTACGGCGGCGGCATCAGCCGTCGGCCAGAACGGCGGCAGGGAGGCGCGCAAATAGCCGCCGTAGCGGGCGGTGGCCATCCGCGAGTCCAGCACCGCAACTACCCCGCGGTCGTCAACGCCACGCAGCAGCCGTCCGGCGCCCTGCGCCAGCAGCAGTGCCGCATGGCTGGCAGCGACGGCCATGAATCCATTACCGCCGCGGGCGGCCACCGCCCGCTGCCGGGCGCTCAGCAGTGGATCGTCGGGCCGCGGGAACGGAATGCGATCGATGATGACCAACGACAACGACGGACCGGGCACGTCGACGCCCTGCCACAGCGACAGTGTGCCGAACAGCGACGTCGCCGCGTCGGCGGCGAACTGCTCGACGAGCGCTGCGGTGCTGTCGTCGCCCTGACACAACACCGGCGTCGAGAGGCGTTCGGCCATCGCCTCGGCTGCGGCGCGTGCCGCCCGCATCGACGAGAACAACCCAAGCGTTCGCCCGCCGGCCGCGGTGACGAGGTCGGCGATCTCGCTGAGCTGTTCGGCCGAGCCGGTGCCGTCGCGGCCGGGCGGAGGCAGATGGGCGGCGACATAGAGGATCCCGGCTTTGGCGTGCTGAAAAGGCGATCCGACATCGATTCCACGCCAATGCTTTTCGTCGTCAGCGCGCGCGTCAGCCTGCGCGTCGGCCAGGCCCCAGGCCGTCGCCATCGCGTCGAAGGAGCCGCCGACGGTCAGCGTCGCCGACGTCAACACCGCGGTGGCGCCGGCGAATAACCGGTCGCGCAGCAGTCCGGCCACCGACAGCGGCGCCACCCTCAGCACGGCACGCGTCGAACCGCGGTTCTCCTCATGGTCCAGCCACACCACGTCGGTGCGGTCCGGGATCGCCGGAGCGAACGACGTCAGCATCCGCGATGCGGTATCGGCGATCTCGTTGAGACTGGCGACGGCCTCGGCACGCGCGGACGCAGCCTTGGTATCGGACGGCGACATGTCGATCGCCGAACGTGCCGCACTGGCCGCATCGCGCAGCGCGGTCAGATCGGTCGCCAGCTCGTCGTCGAGGCGGTCGATGCGGCCCGGGGTCGCGTTCTGGATCGCCGCGGCGAACCTGGCGGACGCCCCTTCCCACCGCTGCATGAGTTCCGGTTCGACCAGCCTGGTGATGCGCCGGGAGGCGACCCCGAGTGCGGTCGACGTCAGTTCGCCGGTGGCCACGCCGGTTACTCGGTCCACCAGATCGTGCGCCTCGTCGACGACCAGCAGCTGGTGTTCGGGCAGCACGGCCGAGTCGGCGACGGCGTCGATGGCCAGCAGCGCGTGGTTGGTGACGACAACATCAGCCCGGCCGGCTTTGGCTCGGGCGCGTTCGGCGAAGCATTCGGTGCCGAACGGGCAGCGCGCCATGCCGAGGCATTCCCGCGCGGACACGCTCACCTGTGACCAGGATCGGTCCGCTACGCCCGGCTTGAGGTCGTCGCGGTCACCGGACTCCGTCGTCGACGCCCAAGTGGTGACCCGTTGCACGTCGCGGCCCAATGCGGTGAGCGCCTGCGGCTCGAAAAGCTCGTCCGGCGGTTCGTCTTCAGCAGAGCTCGCGGCCGCGCCATTGTGAATCTTGTTCAGGCACAGATAATTTTGCCGGCCCTTCAGCAGTGCGAATCGCGGCGCGCGGGGCAGCGCATCGGTGAGCGCGTTCACCAGCTGGGGCAGATCACGATCGACCAGTTGGCGCTGCAGGGCGATCGTCGCGGTGGACACCACGACCGGCGTGTCGTCGGACACCGCGCGAACAATCGCCGGAACGAGGTAGGCCAACGATTTTCCGGTGCCGGTTCCTGCCTGCACGGCCAGGTGCTGTCCGGTTTCGAAGGCGTCGGCAACCGCGGTGGCCATCTGTAGTTGGCCGCTGCGTTCGCTGCCGCCCAGCGCTGCCACCGCGGTGGCGAGCAGCTCAGGCACGGACACCGGCAACTCGTCGGGCGTGGCTACTCCTGTTGGTCGATGGGCCGGCATCGGGCCGGGATTTGGGTTGTGGGAATCGCCGGGTCGCCGTGGGACAACATCAGACCCTCCCACGGCAAGCTTCGCAAGCCCGACGCCACCAGCTCGCGCGCCACGCCCAGATTCACGTCAACCACGGCCTGGCCGTTACGGACCAGTGGAACCGTCAACACCCGGGACGGCTCGGTGGTCTGCGGCGGATGTCCCGCGGGATGCACGATCTCCTCGGTGATGGTGCCGCTCGAACGACACAGCCGCAGGGCCTCTTTGCGGCCGCCGTGGGACTCTTTGCGGGGGCTGCGCTTCTGCACCGGCGTGCCGTCCACTTCGACCAGCTTGTAGATCATGTTGGCAGTCGGCGCGCCCGACCCGGTGACCAGCGAGGTGCCCACGCCATAACTGTCGACAGGTTCGGCCCGCAATCCGGCGATGGCGAATTCATCCAAATCACCGGACACCACAATGCGGGTCTGCCTGGCCCCCAGCCCGTCGAGCTGCTCGCGGACCTGACGAGCCAACACGCCCAAGTCCCCAGAGTCGATCCGCACCGCGCCGAGCCCGGTGCCGGCGGCCGCTACCGCGTTGTCCACACCGGTCGTCACGTCGTAGGTGTCGACCAGAAGCGTGGTGCCGGGACCGAGCGCGTCGACCTGTGCCGCGAACGCGGCCAGCTCGCCGGACTTGTCCGGGCCGGCGTGTAACAGGGTGAACGCATGCGCGCTGGTGCCCTCTGTCGGAACGCCGTAGCGACGACGGGCCTCCAGGTTGGATGATGCGGCGAAGCCCGCGATGTAGGCAGCGCGGGCCGCGGCGACTGCCGCGCGCTCGTGGGTGCGGCGTGACCCCATGTCGATCAACGGCCGCCGCTGCGCCGCACTGACCATCCGCGCGGCTGCCGACGCCACGGCGCTGTCGTGGTTGAAGATCGACAGCGCCAGCGTCTCGAGCACCACGCATTCAGCGAAGCTGCCGTGCACGGACAGCACCGGGGATCCGGGGAAGTACAGCTCGCCCTCGGCGTAGCCGTCGACATCACCGCCGAAGCGAAACTTGCGCAGATACGCCAACGTATCGCGGTCGAGAAACTCCGCCAGTGATTCGCACGCGACGTCGTCGAACCTGAACTCGGCCAGAGCTTCCAAAAACCGGCCTGTCCCGGCCACCACGCCGTAACGACGCCCGTCGGGCAGCCGGCGAGCGAACAACTCGAACGTGGTCCGGCGATCCGCGGTGCCGTCGCGCAGCGCCGCCGCCAGCATGGTCAATTCGTACCGGTCGGTCAGCAGCCCCGCGCAAACCGAGTCATCCACATCGCAACCGTATCGGGTGAATTGCTGCGGCTCGCTATCCTAGAAACCATGGTTGCGTCAGCCCCGACCAAACCGGGAACCACCGGGCAACGGGAAGCCGACTCGGTCGAGGCCACGGCCGCTCCCTGGGTGACCATCGTGTGGGACGATCCGGTCAACTTGATGAACTATGTGACCTATGTGTTCCAGAAGCTGTTTGGCTACACCGAGCCGCACGCCACCAAGCTGATGCTGCAGGTCCACAACGAAGGCAAGGCGGTGGTGTCGGCGGGCAGCCGCGAATCGATGGAGATCGACGTGTCCAAGCTGCATGCGGCCGGGTTGTGGGCCACCATGCAGCAGGACCGCTGAGATCGAGGGCGTCCGGGTCGCCAGGTGCGCAAGTGGAAGCGGGTTGAGACCGCGAACGGTCCCCGTTTTCGGTCCGCGCTGGACTCGCATGAGGCGGCCTTGCTCAAGAATCTGGTCGGCTCGATGATCGGAATGCTCGACGAACGGGAATCGTCTTCGCCGGCAGACGAACTCGAGCAAATCACCGGCATGAAGACCGGCAGCTCCGAACGCCCTGATAATGCGACGCTGCAGCGGCTGCTGCCGGACTTCTCGAAGCCGGACGATGCTGCACCCGAAGCGACCGAGAGCCTGAATGCCGCTCTGCGCAGCCTGCGCGAGCCGGAGATCATCGAGGCCAAACGTGTTGCCGCACAACAACTACTGGACACCGTCCCCGATGACGGCGGCCGATTCGAGCTGACCGAGGACGCCGCGAACGCCTGGATCGCAGCCGTCAACGACATCCGCCTGGCACTGGGCACCATGCTCGATATCCATCCCAACGGCCCCGATCGACTGCCCGACGACCATCCGTTGGCCCCGCACCTCGACGTCTATCAGTGGCTGACCTTCCTGCAGGAGTACCTGGTCCTGGCGTTGATGGGGTCCCGATGAGCTCGATCACCGACGTCGGGGGCATCCTGGTCGGCCACTATCACCGGCTGGACCCCGACGCGACCATGGGTGCCGGTTGGGCGAGCGGCGTGACCGTCGTCCTTACGCCGCCCGGCACGGTCGGCGCCGTCGATTGCCGCGGCGGTGCGCCCGGCAGCCGGGAGACCGATCTGCTGGACCCGTCCAACAGCGTGCGCCACGTGGATGCGGTGTTCATCGCCGGGGGCAGCGCCTACGGATTGGCCGCCGCGGACGGCATCATGCGTTGGCTGGAGGAGCACGACCGCGGCGTGGCGATGGCCGGCGGGGTGGTGCCGATCGTGCCGGGCGCGGTGATCTTCGATCTGGATGTCGGTGCCTGGAGCCATCGGCCGACGGCGGAGTTCGGCTACAACGCTTGCCAGGCGGCGTTCGCCGCCGTTGCCGAAGGTGCGCCGGTCGCGGTGGGCACGGTCGGCGCCGGGGTGGGGGCGTGCGCCGGTGTGCTGAAGGGCGGTGTGGGGACGGCATCGACAACGCTGCCGTCGGGGGTGACCGTCGGTGCGCTGGTCGCGGTGAACTCCGCGGGCAATGTCATCGACCAGTCGACCGGCCTGCCGTGGCTGACCTATCTGGTCGACGAGCTCGGCCTGACGCCGCCACCCGCTGAGCAGATCGCTGAGCTGGCAAAGCTCGAGTCCCCGTTGAGCTCGTTGAATACCGCGGTCGCGGTGGTCGCGACCGACGCCGTGCTGAGCCCGGCCGTCTGCCGACAAATTGCGAGCACTGCTCACGACGGGCTCGCCCGCAGCATCCGGCCGTCGCATACCCCGGTGGACGGTGACATCGTGTTCGCGCTGGCCACCGGCGCCGTCGAGGTTGCGCCGTCGGTCGACACGCCGGCCGCCTTTTCGCCGGAGACGCCGTTGGCCACCGCCGTTGGCGCCGCGGCGGCTGACTGCCTGGCCCGCGCGGTGTTGGTTGGTGTGATCGCCGCCGAATCGGTGGCCGGAATACCGACATACCGGGACCTGTTGCCCGGAGCATTCTTGCTACCAGAAGGCCATCGGTGACGTGCTGGTGATTCGTGCTGAGCTGGTGCAGGCGATGGTCGCGCATGCTCGCGCCGACCACCCCGACGAAGCCTGTGGCGTGCTGGCCGGCCCGGAGGGCTCGGACCGCCCAGAGCGGCATATCGCGATGGTCAACGCCGAACGCTCGCCGACGTTCTATCGCTTCGACGCCCAAGAGCATCTCAAGGTGTGGCGCGCGCTAGAGGAGTCAGGCGAGGTGCCGGTGGTCATCTATCACTCGCACACCGCGACGGAGGCCTACCCCAGCCGCACCGACGTGGGTCTGGCCGCCGAACCTGACGCGCACTACGTGCTGGTGTCTACCCGCAACCCTGGCCAGGACGAAGTCCGCAGTTACCGCATCGTCGACGGCGTCGTCACCGAAGAGCCCGTCCACATCGTCGAGCATTACCAAGACCAGGAGCATTCATGAGCGTCACCGTCGCCATCCCGACCATCCTGCGTCCGCACACGGGCGGCGAAAAACGCGTCGAGGCCAGCGGCGAGACGCTGCAAGCCGTGATCAGCGACTTGGAGGCGAACTATTCCGGCATTTCTGAGCGTCTCGTCGAGAACGGCAAATTGCACCGCTTCGTCAACATCTACGTCAACGACGAGGACGTGCGATTTTCGGGCGGGCTGGACACTGCGATCACCGACGGCGACTCGGTCACCATCTTGCCCGCCGTCGCGGGTGGGTAAGCGGGCCGCATGACCCGATACGACTCGCTGCTCGCCGCCTTGGGCAACACGCCGCTGGTGGGACTGCAGCGGTTGTCGCCCCGGTGGGACGAGGAGCCGGGCGGCCCTCATGTGCGGCTGTGGGCCAAGCTCGAGGACCGCAACCCGACCGGCTCGATCAAAGACCGGCCTGCGCTGCGGATGATCGAGCAAGCCGAGGCCGAGGGCCGGCTGACGCCGGGGGCGACGATCCTCGAGCCCACCAGCGGCAACACCGGTATCTCGCTGGCGATGGCAGCGCGGTTGAAGGGCTACCAGCTGATCTGCGTGATGCCGGAGAACACCTCGATCGAACGTCGCCAACTGCTCGAGCTCTACGGCGCGCAAATCGTTTTTTCGCCGCCCGAGGGCGGGTCGAACACCGCGGTGGCGACCGCCAAGGAGCTGGCGGCTGACAACCCGTCGTGGGTGATGCTCTACCAGTACGGCAACGCGGCCAACACCGACTCGCACTACTACGGCACCGGCCCCGAGCTGTTGAAAGATTTGCCCGAGATCACCCATTTCGTGGCCGGGCTGGGCACGACCGGGACGTTGATGGGCACCGGCCGGTTTCTGCGTGAGCAGGTCCCCGAGATCCGGATCGTGGCCGCCGAACCCCGCTACGGCGAGGGCGTCTATGCGCTGCGCAACCTCGACGAGGGCTTTGTGCCTGAGCTCTACGACCCGAAGGTGCTGACGACCCGCTACTCAGTCGGCGCCGCCGACGCGGTCCGCCGCACCCGCGAGCTAGTTGACGCCGAAGGCATCTTCGCGGGGATTTCCACCGGCGCGGTGTTACATGCCGCGTTGGGTATCGCGGCGAAGTCCGTCGACGCCGCTGAGCGCGCCGACATCGCCATCGTGGTGGCCGACGCCGGATGGAAGTATCTATCGACGGGCGCCTACGCCGGTAGCTTGGATGAAGCGGAAGACGCTTTGGAAGGGCAGCTGTGGGCATGACCGCCAGCGATGAGGAGGAGCGGCGCATATGACTGCCGGCTCGACACACACACCGGCGCGGCGGCCGAAGAAACGCTCCCCGTGGCTGGTCGGCGGAGCCACGATCATCAGCTTCGTGGCGCTGCTCTACATCGTCGAGCTGTTCGACCAGCTCGACGACCACCAGCTCGATTACAACGGCATCCGGCCGCTGGAGGCCGACGGCCTGTGGGGCATCTTGTTGGCTCCGCTGCTGCACGCGAACTGGGCGCATCTGGCGGCCAACACCGGACCCGCGCTGGTGCTCGGCTTTCTGGTCACGCTGGCCGGGCTGTCCCGGTTTCTGTGGGCGACGGCGATCGTGTGGATCGTCGGCGGCTTCGGCACCTGGCTTATCGGCAACATGGGATCGCCCTGCGGCGAGACCGATCACATCGGCGCCTCGGGACTGATCTTCGGCTGGCTGACCTTCTTGCTTGTGTTCGGATTCTTCACTCGCTCGGCCTGGCAGATTGTCATCGGGATCCTGGTACTCATCGGCTACGGCGGTGTCCTGTTGGGCGCGGTGCCGGTTCTCAATGTCTGCGGAGGTGTGTCCTGGCAGGGGCATCTGTGCGGTGGAATCGCCGGCGTGCTCGCCGCCTACCTGCTGTCGAGCCCAGAACGGAAAGCTCGCGAGCTTCGCCGCCGCGGGCCCCAACGACCCCTCAAAGCTTGAGCAGAGATGAGTAATGCACTGGCCCCCATCGGGGTCTTCGACTCCGGCGTCGGCGGGCTGACGGTGGCGCGTGCCATCATCGACCAACTGCCCGACGAGGACATCATCTACGTCGGCGACACCGGCAACGGCCCCTACGGCCCGCTGACGATTCCCGAGATCCGCGGGCATGCGCTGGCCATCGGCGACGACCTCGTCGACCGCGGAGTCAAGGCCCTGGTGATCGCCTGCAACTCGGCATCCTCGGCATGCCTGCATGACGCGCGGGAGCGCTACGACGTGCCCGTCGTTGAAGTGATCCTGCCCGCGGTGCGCCGCGCGGTCGCCGCAACCCGCAACGGTCGCATCGGCGTGATCGGCACTCAGGCCACCGTGGCCTCGGGGGCCTACGAGGACGCGTTCGCCGCCGCGCGGGACACCCAGATCACCGCGGTGGCCTGCCCGCGGTTCGTTGATTTCGTCGAGCGCGGCATCACCAGTGGCCGCCAGGTGCTCGGATTGGCCGAGGGTTACCTCGAGCCGTTGCAGCGCGCCGACGTCGACACGCTGGTACTCGGTTGTACCCACTACCCGCTGCTTTCCGGACTGATCCAGCTGGCGATGGGCGAGATCGTCACGCTGGTCTCCAGCGCCGAGGAGACCGCGAAGGAGCTGGTACGGGTGCTCACCGAGGGTGATTTACTGCATCCGCACCCCGATCGTCCCGAGGTTTCCGCGCCGCGTCGCGTGTTCGAAGCCACCGGTGACCCGGAGGCGTTTCTCCGCCTTGCGGCGCGGTTTTTGGGACCGGCGATCACCGGCGTCCACCCATCCACCGCCACGTCGCGACACCCGCTGAACCTCTCGCATACGAAAGCTGAGATGTTTTCGCCAACATGGCAGTGGGCATGGCACAGTAGTGACCGTGCGAATTACCGTGCTGGGCTGCTCCGGGAGCGTGGTCGGCCCGGATTCGCCCGCATCGGGTTATCTGCTGAGGGCGCCGGACACCCCGCCCCTGGCGATCGACTTCGGTGGAGGCGTCCTCGGTTCGCTGCAACGCCACGCCGATCCGGGTTCGGTCCACGTGTTGTTGTCGCACCTGCACGCCGACCACTGCCTCGACCTACCCGGATTGTTCGTCTGGCGCCGCTACCACCCGTCGCCGCCGGCCGGTAAGGCCTTGATGTACGGCCCGAGCGACACCTGGTCGCGGCTCGGTGCGGCGTCGTCGCCGTACGGCGGCGAGATCGACGATTTCTCCGACATTTTCGATATCCGGCATTGGGTCGACGGTGAGACCGTCAACGTGGGCGCGCTGACAGTCTTGCCGCGGCTGGTGTGTCATCCGACCGAGTCGTTCGGCCTGCGCATCACCAATCCCGCGGGCGCGACGTTTGTGTACAGCGGTGACACTGGGTACTGCGACGCGGTCATCGAGCTGGCCCGCGGCGCCGACGCCTTCCTCTGTGAGGCGTCCTGGACAGACTCGCC
Source organism: uncultured Actinomycetota bacterium (assembly GCA_963751315.1). Taxonomy (GTDB): domain Bacteria; phylum Actinomycetota; class Actinomycetes; order Mycobacteriales; family Mycobacteriaceae; genus Mycobacterium. The sequence continues at coordinate 41,539 of CAVVUH010000003.1, forward strand.
TGAGCGTCCACCCAACCTGCACCTGTCGGGCACCGAGGCCGGGCGGATCGCGACCGCAGCGGGAGTAGGGGAGCTGTTGCTCACCCACATCCCGCCATGGACCTCCCGCGAGGACGTGATCAGCGAGGCGAAAGCCGAATTCGGCGGCCCGGTGCATGCAGTCGTCTGCGGCGAGACGTTCAACGTCGGCCGCTCCTGATCGGGTAGCCGAGCGCTAGGGTTGGCGGCGTGTCCAAACGAGAAGACGGCCGCCTCGACGACGAGCTTCGACCGGTTGTCATCACCCGCGGGTTCACCTCGCACCCGGCGGGTTCGGTGGTGATCGAGTTCGGCCAGACCAAAGTCATGTGCACGGCGAGTGTCACCGAGGGCGTGCCCCGCTGGCGCAAGGGGTCAGGGTTGGGCTGGCTCACCGCCGAATACGCGATGCTGCCGTCGGCCACCCACACTCGCGGAGACCGCGAATCGGTGAAAGGCCGCCTGTCTGGCCGCACTCAAGAGATCAGCCGATTGGTCGGCAGGTCGCTGCGTGCATGCATCGATCTGGCGGCGTTAGGGGAGAACACCATTGCGATCGACTGCGATGTGCTGCAGGCCGACGGCGGTACTCGCACCGCGGCCATCACGGGTGCTTACGTCGCGCTGGCCGATGCGGTGACGTACCTGTCCGCCGCCGGCAAGCTGTCCGATCCGCGGCCGCTGTCGTGTGCGATCGCGGCGGTCAGCGTCGGAGTGGTCGACGGCCGAGTGCGGGTGGACCTGCCCTACGAGGAAGACGCCCGCGCCGAGGTCGACATGAACGTCGTCGCCACCGACACCGGGACCTTGGTCGAGGTCCAGGGAACCGGCGAGGGTGCGACGTTCCCGCGCTCGACACTCGACAAGCTGCTCGACGTCGCGCAGGGGGCGTGCGAGAAGCTCTTTGTGGCGCAGCGGGAGGCGTTGGCTTTGCCGTATCCGGGTGTGCTGCCGGAAGGGCCGGCCCCGCAGAAGGCGTTCGGAAGCTGACCCTCCTTTTGGTCGCCAGCCGCAACCGCAAGAAACTGGCCGAGCTGCGTCGCGTGTTGGATGCCGCCGCGCTGACGGGACTGGCGTTGGTGTCACTCGACGACGTGCCGCCGTTCGACGAAGCACCGGAAACCTGCGCGACCTTCGAGGACAACGCGTTGGCGAAGGCCCGCGACGGGTTCGCCGCGACCGGGCTGCCGACCGTCGCCGATGACTCCGGGTTGGAGGTCGCCGCCCTGAACGGCATGCCCGGCGTGCTGTCGGCGCGGTGGTCGGGTGTGCATGGCGACGACGTCGGCAACACCGCGTTGCTGTTGGCACAACTGCGTGATGTGCCCGATGAGCGACGTGGTGCGGCGTTCGTGTCGGCGTGCGCGCTGGTGTCGGAGTCGGGCGAAGTTGTTGTACGCGGCGAGTGGCCCGGCGCCATCGCGCGAGAGCCGCGCGGCGACGCGGGCTTCGGCTACGACCCGGTTTTCATTCCAGACAGTTTCAATTGCACTGCGGCGCAACTGAGTTCGGCCGAAAAAGACGCGGTGTCGCATCGCGGTCGCGCGCTTACGTTGTTGTTGCCGGCGCTGCGAGCGCTGGCTACTGAAGCACACTGAGCTCGCGAATTGTGTTGGGCTATAGGGCGAAGCGAGCCTTGACGTCCTTAGTCTGGAAGTGCTCGACAATGATCCCGACCAGCGGGATGGTTCCGGCCAACAGCACGCCGATCGTCTTGCCGATCGGCCACCGGACCTTGACGGCAAGATTGAAAGCCGCCAATACGTAGGTGAAATACACCCAGCCGTGCACGACTTCGATCCAGCGGATTTCGTGATGGAAGACCAGATGCGAAACGATCTCGTAGCACAGTGCGATGAGCCAGATGCCCGTCGTCCACGCCATCACGCGATAGGCCAGCAGCGCGGTGCGGATCTTGTCGGCGGGCGTCGTCTGCGGCGCTTGGGGCGTCTCAGGTGTGGTCATGCGGTGGTCCTGTTCTGTCTTTCGGCATCGCGCTCTGCGAGCTCGGCGAGGTAGGCGTTGTACTCGCGCAGCGCTGGATCCGCGGCCTGCTGCTGTGCGGGTTTGGGCCGCTCGGGCAGCAGTCCGTCGGGCAGTTCGGTCATCGCGCGGTCCTTTGGCGGCTCGGGCGGTGCCTCCTCATAGCGGACGAACTTGCGGTAGGCGTACACACAGAATCCGGCGAACAGCGGCCACTGCATCGCATATCCGAGGTTCTGGAAGGTGCCTGACGTCGACTGAAACCTCGTCCATTGCCACCAGCCGAGAGCCAGGCAACCGCCGGCCGCGAGGATCACCAGCACAATCAGTGCGGGTCTCCGACGACGTGTAGTGGACACGCTTAGACGGTACTCCGAGGTCTTCAGTGGGGACCCATCATGCTTTCGGCCCGACGAATTCGTCGAGTCGCGCCACCGCGGCCTTGCGATAGACGGCGACCTCGAACCAACGCGGCTGTGTCCACGGAATTCCGAGATCGTCAGCGCGGCGCAGAACAGCGCACGGATGTCGTCGGATCGGTTCGAGAAGTGGTAGCGGACGCTTCGAACCCCGCGGTCGTTCGCGACCACGCGGCAGCCATCGCTGTCGATCAGGCCACGAACGAATTCTCGGTGGCCTCTTTGACAAGCATTTGCTGCCACAGCTCCAGCCTGATCGGCCTTAAGTGTTTCTTGCCCGGACCGTGCTGCGGAAAGGCACGGCCAATGTTTGGAGTACAGGTAGACCTCCGTGCACTGATCAAAGCGACGGTATATGCCCGCCCGTTGTCCGGGCATCAGGAGGTCGATCGCTTCGCGAGACCGTTCGATGATCCCCGGGTATTTGGCGTCGAGCACGATTCTCAGCCGCCATGCGCGCGGGTGTCGCGTGATACAGCCATCGCCGAGGTACAGACCGAGTAAATAGCAGTACGCAGCAGGAGGCAGCGCAGAGAAGTCACGATCAACGCAGCAGGGTGATGTACTTGAACTCCTACTCGAATTGGTGATTTGAGGCGCCAATCGCACACTGTCCTTCGCGGCAACCCTGTTTGACGCGCGATCCGCAGTCGTTTACACCGGCCAGAATCAGCTCCTGTACGACTTGGAACTCCTTCGCGGATCGCATTTCTAAGCCCCTTCGCCGCCGTGAGCAAATAGACAGGTAGGAGGGGCCGCCCGGAGCAAATTCTTTCGTCAACGACGTGAGCGGTCGCTCGTGGGGCTTGCGGGCGTGGTGGAATTGGCAGACACCCGGGTTTTAGGTGCCCGTGCTCGA
>CAVVUH010000004.1:0-167489 GCA_963751315.1 uncultured Actinomycetota bacterium
TATCGGCGGCGTCCAAGGCCTACTTCGGCAAGCCCGTTGATCAGCTCACCGTGGCCGACGGAGCACTGCTGGCGGCGCTGATCCAGCGTCCCTCGACATTGGACCCCGCAGTGGACCTCCCGGGCGCTAAGCTGCGGTGGAACTGGGTGCTCGACGGCATGGTGGACATCGGCGCACTGTCGCCGAAGGATCGGGCGGCGCAAGCGTTTCCGCCGACGGTGCCGCCCGATCAGGCCCGCGCGCAAAACCAGACCACCGGACCCAACGGGTTGATCGAGCGGCAGGTGACCCGAGAGCTGCTTGACCTGTTCAACATCGACGAGCAGACGCTGAACACCCAGGGACTACAGGTCACCACCGCCATCGATCCGCAAGCGCAGAAGGCCGCGGAGGACGCGGTGTCGAAGTACATGGACGGGCAGGCCCCCGACATGCGCACCGCGGTGGTCTCCATCGATCCACACAACGGCGCGGTGAAGGCCTACTACGGCGGTGATGATGCCCACGGCTTCGACTTCGCCCAAGCCGGGCTGCAGACCGGGTCGTCGTTCAAGGTGTTCGCGCTGATCGCCGCGCTGGAGCAGGGCATCGGCCTGGGCTATCAGGTGGACAGTTCGCCGCTGACGGTCAACGGCATCAAGATCACCAACGTCGACGGTGAGGGCTGCGGAACCTGCAATATCGCCCAGGCGCTCAAGCAGTCGCTGAACACCTCCTACTACCGGCTGATGCTCAAGTTGAAGCACGGTGCGGACGACGTCGCGGACGCCGCACACCAGGCGGGCATTGCGACCAGCTTCCCCGGTGTTGAGCACACGCTGTCCGAAGACGGCAAGGGCGGCCCACCCAACAACGGAATCGTGTTGGGCCAGTACCAGACCCGGGTGATCGACATGGCCTCGGCGTACGCCACGCTGGCCGCAGAGGGTGTCTATCACCGACCGCATTTCGTGCAAAAGGTGGTCAGCTCCGAGGGCCGGGTGCTCTTCGACGCCACCGGCTCGGACAACTCCGGCGAACAGCGAATCCCCAAGGACGTCGCCGACAACGTCACGTCGGCGATGCAGCCGATCGCCGCGTATTCGCGCGGCCACACGTTGGCCGGCGGACGGCCGTCGGCAGCCAAGACCGGCACCACGCAGTTGGGTGACACCGACGCCGACAAAGACGCCTGGATGGTCGGCTACACCCCGTCGCTCTCGACGGCGGTATGGGTGGGCACGGTCACCGGCGACAAGCCACTGGTCAACAAGTGGGGCTCGCCGATCTATGGTTCGGGCCTGTCGTCGGACATCTGGAAGGCAACCATGGACGGTGCCCTCAAGGGCACCACAACGGAGTCCTTCCCCAAGCCGGCCGAGATCGGTGGCTACGCCGGGGCGCCGGCCGCGCCGCCACCGCCACCTGCGCCGCCGCAGATGACGGTCATCCAGCCGACGATTGACGTGGCACCGGGCATCACGATCCCGGTCGGTCCGCCCACTACCGTCCCGGTCGGGCCGACGCCGGCACCTGCGCCGCTGCCACCGGGAGCACCCGAGCCTGCTCAGCCGCCGCCGTGACCGGCGCCGGGACGGGCCGCGCCGGCGTTTCGCCGCGGCCCTTGGCCGCCGACTTGCGCTCCGCTGACGACCGCGATTGCCCCAGTCGCACCGACGTTCTGGGAGCGGCGCTGTCCGACGTCGTCGGCGGCCCGGTGGGCCGGCACGCGATGATAGGGCGCACCGCTTTCCTGACCCCGTTGCGAGTGATGTTTTTGATCGCGCTGGTGTTTTTGGCACTGGGTTGGTCGACGAAAGCGGCGTGCTTGCAAAGCAGCGGGACCGGGCCGGGCGACCAGCGGGTCGCCAACTGGCAGAACCAGCGCGCCTATTACGAGCTGTGCTACTCCGACACCGTGCCGCTGTACGGCGCGGAGTTGTTGAGCCAGGGCAAGTTTCCGTACAAGGCCAGCTGGGTCGAGAAGGACGCCGACGGCAAGCCGCAGACCCGCTATGACGGCCGGCCCGCGGTGCGCTACATGGAGTATCCGGTGCTCACCGGGGTGTATCAGTACATCTCGATGGCGCTGGCCAAGACCTATACCGCGGTGAGCAAACTGATCGGGCTACGGGTGATCGCCGAGGTGGTGATCTTTTTCGATGTCGCCGCACTCGGGCTGGCGTTGGCTTGGCTGACGACGTTGTGGGTTACCGCGGGGCTGGCGGGCCGTCGGGTGTGGGACGCGGCGCTGGTCGGCGCGTCGCCGCTGGTGATCTTTCAGATGTTCACGAATTTCGACGCGCTGGCAACGGCTTTGGCAATTGGCGGACTGCTGGCGTGGGCGCGACGGCGACCGGTACTGGCCGGGGTGCTGCTCGGGCTGGGTGTCGCGGCCAAGCTGTATCCGGTGTTGTTGTTGGGCCCGCTGCTGGTGCTGGGCATCCGCACGGGGCGGCTTCGTGAGCTGGCCCGCACCGCAGCTGCGACGGTGGCGACGTGGCTGGCGGTGAACCTGCCGGTGATGGTGCTCTTTCCCCGGGGTTGGTCGGAGTTTTTCCGGCTGAACGCCCGCCGCGGCGATGACATGGATTCGCTGTTCAACGTCGTCAAGTCGTTCAGCGGCTGGCAGGGCTTCGATCCGAAGCTGGGTTTTTGGCAGCCGCCGCAGGTTCTGAACATGGTCGTGCTGGCGCTGTTCGTGGTGTCGTGTGCGGCAATCGGTTACGTCGCACTGACGGCTCCGCAGCGACCACGCGTTGCCCAGCTGGCGTTCTTGGTGGTGGCGGCGTTTCTCTTGACGAACAAAGTGTGGAGTCCGCAGTTCTCGTTGTGGCTGGTGCCGCTGGCGGTGCTGGCGTTGCCGCACCGCCGAATCCTGTTGACGTGGATGACGATCGACGCGCTGGTGTGGGTGCCGCGGATGTACTACCTCTACAGCGTGCCCAACCGCGGGTTGCCCGAGCAGTGGTTCACCGCCACGGTGCTGCTGCGTGACGTCGCGGTGCTGGCCCTGTGCGCACTGGTGGTCCGCCAGATCTACCGGCCCGGGGAGGATCTGGTGCGCTGGAGTGGACGGGTGGACGATCCGGCGGGCGGGGTGTTCGACCGGGCCGGCGATGCGCCACCCAGCTGGCTGGTGCCCCGGCTGCGTCCGGCCCGGCTACGACAACCGGCCCTGTCCAGCGCCGCGGCCGGAGCGGATTTCGCAGGCTCGGCCCACGTCCGGTAGCCTGGGGCGGTTGCCGACGCAGGCGACCCTCCTGCCACGGAAAAGACCGTGGCCGCACACGACCATAGGAGGTGATGAGGTCCCCATGCGTCCATACGAAATCATGGTCATCCTCGACCCCACCCTCGACGAGCGCACCGTAGCCCCGTCGTTGGAGACCTTTCTCAACGTTGTCCGCAAGGACGGCGGAAAGGTGGACAAGGTCGACATTTGGGGTAAGCGGCGGCTCGCGTACGAAATCGCGAAGCATGCCGAGGGCATCTACGCCGTGATCGACCTGCAGGCCGCGCCCGCGACGGTGTCCGAGCTTGACCGTCAGCTCAGCCTGAACGAGTCGGTGTTGCGCACCAAAGTCATGCGCACCGACAAGCACTAGCCCGACGACGATGCAGAGCGCAGCGATGGGGTCCCCCCGCTTGCGGGGGCGAGTCGGGCAATCAGCAGAGCCAGATTGCCAGGCCTGTTGGCGAATGACCGCGTCGTGTCGTAGCCGTTGCGTAGGCTCTGCGACAGCACGCTCTTGACCACCCACCCGCCGATTCCCGGCAGGATCACGAGGACCAGGAGGTTAATGTGGCTGGTGACACCACCATCACGGTCATCGGAAACCTGACCGCTGACCCCGAACTGCGGTTCACCCCGTCGGGCGCGGCCGTCGCGAACTTCACGGTCGCGTCGACACCGCGCATGTTCGACCGTCAGACCAATGAGTGGAAGGACGGCGAGGCGCTGTTCCTGCGGTGCGCCATCTGGCGTGAGGCCGCCGAGAACGTGGCCGAAAGCCTCACCCGGGGCTCCCGGGTGATCGTGCAGGGCCGGCTCAAGCAGCGTTCGTTCGAGACCCGCGAGGGCGAGAAGCGCACCGTGGTCGAGGTCGAGGTCGACGAGATCGGCCCGTCACTTCGCTACGCCACTGCCAAAGTCAACAAGGCCAGCCGCAGCGGCGGCGGGGGCGGTGGCTTCGGTGGTGGCGGCGGGGGCTCCCGTCAGCCGGCCCAGACCGGCGGCGGAACCGGCGGCGGAACCGGCGGCGACGACCCGTGGGGTAGCGCCCCGGCTTCCGGTTCGTTCGGCGGCGGCGACGACGAACCACCCTTCTAATTTTTTAACCAACTTCCGAACTTTTAGATCGACAGAACGAAAGAGACAGACATGGCCAAGTCCAGTAACAAGCGGCGGCCGGCGCCGGAGAAGCCGGTCAAGACGCGCAAGTGTGTGTTCTGCTCCAAAAAGGGCCAAGACATCGACTACAAGGACACCCAGCTGCTGCGCACCTACATCAGCGAGCGCGGCAAGATTCGCGCGCGTCGCGTCACCGGCAACTGCGTGCAGCATCAGCGTGATATCGCAATCGCGGTCAAGAACGCCCGCGAGGTGGCGCTGCTGCCGTTCACTTCCTCGGCGCGGTAACCGCTTAACGCAGAACGGAATTGACGAAAAGATGAAGCTCATTTTGACCGCCGACGTCGACCACCTCGGGTCCGTAGGCGACACCGTCGAGGTCAAGGACGGATACGGCCGCAACTTCCTGCTTCCGCGTGGCTTGGCGGTCGTGGCGTCGCGCGGTTCGCAGAAGCAGGTCGAGGACATCCGTCGTGCCCGTGAATCCAAGCAAGTGCGAGACCTGGAGCACGCCAACGAAATCAAGACGGCGATCGAGGCGCTGGGCGCGGTTGCACTGCCGGTGAAGACCGCGGGCAACGCGGGCAAGCTGTTCGGGTCGGTGACACCGGGTGACATCGTCACCGCGATCAAAAAGGCCGGCGGGCCCAACCTCGACAAGCGCATCGTCCGGTTGCCCAAGGGCCACATCAAGGCCGTCGGCAACCATCCGGTCACGCTGCATGTGCACCCAGAGGTAGACGTCGAGGTCGCACTCGACGTCGTCGCCGAGGGTTAAGGCTCGATACCCTACCCCGGTGGCGGCCGACTGGCCGCGACCGGGGTTTTGGCGTTGCTACAGAGGCTGGCGAACTTGCACGCAAGCACGACTGTTAGCGAACGTAACCGTCCGTTAACGCCGCGAATCATTACCTGAAACGCAACACGCCCGAAGTGGCAACCCGACCCGACACGCCGAAGAGATTCCCATCCACACAAAGTGTCTAGCTGTGTGGTGCGCTTATCTGCGGTGATGCCGCAATGCCGCATATTGCTCCACAAGTTCTCCACACCCCCTCAACACAGGCGCTGACGGATATCCACACACGATCCACAGGTCTATGAACAACGGCGTTTGGAGTCCTTGCCAGCAACCTTTAGCGTCGACCCGGTTGTGGGGTGATCGCGGTGCTTTGACTAGGAGGGATGTCGGCGGCATGAATTAGGGTCAAGTCGCCATATCGAATGTGCGTTCGAGCGTCGTGCCGAAGGAGGTGGGGAGGCCATGGCAGTCGTTGACGATCTCGGCCACCCCGGCATGGACGTGCCCAGCGAGGACTTCGGCCGTCAGCCGCCACAGGATCTCGCGGCCGAGCAGTCGGTCCTGGGCGGAATGCTGTTGAGCAAGGACGCCATCGCCGACGTGCTGGAAAAGCTGCGGCCCGGCGACTTCTACCGCCCGGCGCATCAGAACGTCTACGACGCCATCCTGGACCTGTACGGGCGGGGGGAGCCGGCCGACGCCGTGACGGTCGCCGCCGAGTTGGACCGCCGCGGCCTGTTGCGCCGGGTCGGCGGCGCGCCTTACCTGCACACCCTGATCTCGATGGTGCCGACGGCGGCCAACGCCGGCTACTACGCCGACATCGTCGCCGAGAAGGCGCTGCTGCGCCGGCTGGTGGAAGCCGGCACCCGGGTGGTCCAGTACGGCTACGCGGGCGCCGAGGGCGCCGACGTCGCCGAGGTGGTCGACCGCGCGCAGGCCGAGATCTACGACGTCACCGATCGGCGGCTGTCCGAGGACTTCGTCCCGTTGGAGGATTTGCTGCAGCCGACGATGGACGAGATCGACGCGATCGCCTCCAACGGCGGCCTTGCCCGCGGGGTGCCGACCGGGTTCACCGAGCTCGACGAGGTGACCAACGGCCTGCATCCGGGTCAGATGATCATCGTGGCGGCCAGGCCTGGGGTTGGGAAGGCGTTGGCATTAGATACGCCGCTGCCGACGCCGACCGGGTGGACGACGATGGGCGACGTCGCGGTTGGTGATGAACTGCTGGGCGCCGACGGGCGGCCGACCCGAGTAGTGGCAGCGACCGAAGTGATGCTCGGTCGGCCGTGTTACCAAGTGGAGTTTTCCGATGGCACGGTGATCGTCGCTGACGCCGGTCACCAGTGGCCGACGGGTTATGGCATCCGCACAACGAGTCAATTGCGTTGCGGCCTGGACGGCATTGCCGCGGCCGGTTCCATCGCACGGTACGGGGAGCGCTCGGGCGCCACGACCTTGATGGCACCGGTGCTGCAGCTGGATGCGGTGCGGCGGGTGCGCAGCGTTCCGGTCCGTTGCGTAGAGGTGGACAACGCCGCGCACCTGTATCTGGCCGGCCGGGGCATGGTCCCGACGCATAACTCGACGCTCGGGCTCGACTTCCTGCGGTCCTGCTCGATCAAGAACCGGATGGCCAGCGTCATCTTCTCGCTGGAGATGAGCAAGTCCGAGATCGTGATGCGCCTGTTGTCGGCCGAGGCGAAGATCAAACTCGCCGACATGCGTTCGGGCCGGATGAGCGACGACGACTGGACCCGGCTGGCGCGACGGATGAGCGAAATCAGTGAGGCGCCACTGTATATCGACGACTCACCGAATCTGACGATGATGGAGATCCGCGCCAAGGCGCGCCGGCTGCGGCAGCGAGCCGATCTGCGCCTGATCGTCGTCGACTACCTACAGCTGATGACCTCCGGGAAAAAGACAGAGTCGCGACAGGTCGAGGTGTCCGAGTTCTCCCGTCACTTAAAGCTTTTGGCCAAGGAGCTCGAGGTTCCGGTGATCGCGATCAGCCAGCTCAACCGTGGTCCTGAGCAGCGCACCGACAAGAAGCCGATGTTGGCCGACCTTCGTGAGTCGGGATGTCTCACAGCGAATACCCGTATTCTGCGGGCCGATACCGGCGCCGAGGCAACGTTTGGCGAGTTGATGCGCACCGGCGAGCGGCCATTGGTGTGGTCGCTGGACGAGCAGCTACGAATGGTGGCTCGGCCGATGACCAATGTCTTCCCGAGTGGCCGCAAGGAGGTGTTCCGGCTGCGGCTGGCTTCTGGACGCGAGGTCGAGGCCACCGGCAACCATCCGTTCATGACGCTCGACGGCTGGACGCCGCTGGAAGAGTTGACGGTTGGCGACCGGCTTGCCGTGCCCCGCCGGGTTCCCGAGCCGGTTGACACGCAGCGGATGCCCGATGCTCAAGTGATTCTGCTGGCGCACATGATCGGCGACGGTTCGTGCGTGAGGAACCAGCCGATCCGCTACGCGAGTATCGATGAGGCGAACCTTGCCGCGGTGACGATCTCTGCCGCGAGCTTCGGCGTGACGGCGGTTCGGGACGATTATCCTGGTGCACGCGTGACGACACTGCGACTGCCGGCGCCGTATCGCCTGGCGCGTGGACGCCGGAATCCGATCGCATCGTGGCTGGATGAGCTGGGCCTGTTTAGGCTGCGCAGTCATGAAAAGTTCGTGCCGCAACAGGTTTTCGCTTTGCCAATCGATCAAGTGGCACTCTTCCTCCGGCACCTTTGGGCGACGGATGGATCGGTGCGCTGGGAGCCTGTAGCGGGTCAAGCAAAGATTTACTACGCGTCGACAAGTCGCCGGCTCGTCGATGACGTTGCACAGCTACTCCTCCGCGTGGGTATCCAGAGTCGGATCGCACGGGTCTCGAAGTCGGGCTACCGGGACTGCTGGCACTTGTCTATCGACCGCGCGGAGAATCAGACCACGTTTCTTCGCAACGTCGGTGTGCATGGTGCGCGAAGTGATTCAGCGGAGCAGGTTCTCTGTGAACTCGAGAAACGAACAGGGCGTCCAGGTGGCGACACCGTGCCTAGAGAGGTCTGGGACAAGGTCCGAAAAGCCCTTGCCGCCAAAAGGATAACCTACCGTGAACTAATGGTCGCGATGAACTCTTCGTTCGCCATATCGACGCGGAGGTTTGCGCCTGGCCGGCCCCGGTTGCACCGCGTGGCCGCGATGCTCGAAGACCCCGAATTCCACGCTCTAGCAAGAAGCGATGTCTTCTGGGACAAAGTCGTCGACATCAGCAGCATTGGCGAAATGGATGTCTACGATGGGACCGTGAGTGGCACACACAATTTCGTCGCAAATGGAATCACTGCACATAATTCTTTGGAACAGGACGCCGACGTGGTGGTCCTGCTGCACCGGCCGGATGCCTTCGAGCGCGACGACCCGCGTGGCGGCGAAGCCGACTTGATTTTGGCCAAGCACCGCAACGGCCCGACCAAGACGGTGACGGTCGCTCACCAGCTGCACCTGTCGCGGTTCGCCAACATGGCGCGGTAGGTGTGAGGAGGAGTCTTGGCCACATCTGCTCGGCTGGAGTCGGCGGCATCCTTCGGGCTCTCGGTGCTCATCTGGCAGGACGTTTTCGGCATCAAAATCCACTGGCTGGTGATGTTGTTGTGGGTCATCATCCTCATGGCTGTCGGATCGGACTACAACCTGCTGCTGGTCTCCCGGATCCGAGACGAGATCCACGCCGGACTCAAGACCGGAATGATCCGGTCCATGGCCGGCACGGGTGGCGTGGTGACCTCTGCGGGCCTGGTGTTCGCCGTCACCATGGCCTCCATGCTCGGAAGCAGTCTGATCATTGTCGCTCAGATGGGTTCCACCATCGCCATCGGGCTACTGCTCGACACCCTGATCGTGCGCTCGCTGCTGATGCCCTCGATCGCCACCCTTCTGGGACGGTGGTTCTGGTGGCCGCAAGTCGTCTACCCCCGCGGCGACCATGACCGGCCCCAGCCACCCACCCACGACAACTACGACATCGCCGACACTGACGCCCTGGCTTTGCCAACGCCACGGTAGCGCCGGGCAGGATCGGCGGATGACGGCGCAATCGGGCCACGGCCGCAGACCGACCTCGACGCCGTCGGAAAGTCCCGCACAATTGAGCCGCCGGATAAGGACAGCGTTCGAAGTTGAACAAAGACCGGCATACGGGCAGTGAGGATTCGGGGATCATCGCTGCGGCCACGGGTGCGGCGAGGCCCTCCCGATCAGAACCACTCGGGACACCCGCGATGGGGTGATGGGGCCTCTCGCGGGTTCGCGGTCCAGCTTCGAGGCGACTAGCCGCACAGTGGCTCGAAGTCTGCGCTGGCTGACGCCCGGTAAGGGCGGAAGAACTCACGAAGTTCGCGGGCATAGAGTTCCGGCTCCTCGAACGGCGCGAAGTGGCCGCCGCGGTCCGGCTCGCTGATGCGCACCACGTTGGCCATCCGTTCGAGCCATGCCCGCGGTGGGTGGAGGATGTCGGCGGGGAACAGCGAGAAGCCTGACGGCACCTCGACTCTGCGGGCGTGCTGTGCGGCCGGGATTGCAGCATTGGCATGGTACATGCGCATCGACGAGCCGATGGTCCCCTTCAGCCAGTAGAGGGTGACGTTGGTGAGGATCTCGTCCTTGGTGAAGCGGCGCTCGACGTCGCCGTCGCAGTCGCTCCACGCGCGTAGCTTCTCGACGATCCAGGCGGCGAGTCCGGCTGGGGAGTCTGTGAGACCGACCGCAGCCGTCTGCGGCTTCGTGCGGTGCATTGCGATGTAGGCGCCCTCGGCCGCACCCCAGTTCGCCGCCGTTTCGAACAAGACTCTCTCGTCGGGCGTCAGATCCGCGGCGTCACCGGTGAAGACGGGCGTGCCCGCGTCGATTCGGTGCACGGCCACCGTGCGGTCGGCGTGGTCGAGTCCGAGGTACCGGGCCACGCTGCTACCAATGTCCCCGCCGGCCGCGCCGAACCGGCGGTAACCCAGGAGATCCATGAGCTGGGCCCACAGTCCGGCCACGCCGATGTAGTCCAGCGGTGGACCGGTGGGGGCGTCGGAGTAGCCGTAGCCCGGCATGTCTGGGATGACGACGTCGAAGGCGTCGGCGGGGTCGGCGCCGTGCGCGCCAGGGTCGGTGAGCAGGGGGATGACCTTGAGGTAGCGCCAGAACGAGTCTGGCCAGCCGTGGCAGAGGACCAGCGGCATTGCCCACCCGGTGGGGGCGGCCGCCCGAACGTGGACGAAGTGGATACCGAGACCATCGAGCGCCACCCGAAAGTGGGGATGTCGGGCCAGCATTGCCTCTTGAGCCAGCCAGTCGAAACCGTGAGCCCAGTAGGCGACGAGCTCGCGCAGATAGTCAACCTCGGCCCCCAGTGACCACTCGGCGGCAACGGGGGTATCCGGCCAGCGAGTCAAACGCAGCCGCGCGTGGAGGTCGTCGAGCTCGGCGGGTTCGGTCCGGAGCATAAACGGCTCCGAGCGTAGAGGATCCAGCATGACGTGCATCTTATGGGCGTGTTCTGTGACTTAGTGATCCGTCGTAGAGGCACTCGCTGGCTCATCTCTCGGGATGTTCCTGACGGATGGTCTAGTAGGCGTCGGCGATGCACTCGGGAGCGAACGGCGTTCCTGAAGAGACGAAGTCCAGCAACGCCACTGATACGACACAGAAAAGGGGAAAGCGTTCGAAGCGCTTCCGGTGAGCGACCTAAGTCCGCGCCGCTCGCAGCACTTCACCTGCGCGTTGCGCCGACTCTCATACCGCTGGCGGGTAGTCGCCGCACATGCTGACGAGATGGTCGCCTGGCCAGCATCGCGGCGTGCTGCCGATCAGCAGCGCGGTGGCGAACACACTTCCCATGACCGCTCAGGTAGATCCTGAAACGCCGCGAGGGCAAACTGATCGTCTGCGCTCATGAGGGCCGACCTTCTCATCAACGCTCGCACGACTGAACCGTCCTTATGCGCCAATTCGACGACCTTGTTCGCGAGGGCATGAACGACTGATCGCAGGGATTCCGAGGTTGGAGCCCGGTGGAAGAGATGATCTACGCATTTGGGCAACCCCGTTTCGGTGTTGTGGGAACGGCGTGGTCCTCGCATGGTGGGAATTTTGCAGGCCGGGACGGCAAGTGTGCACGAGTACTGCGTTACTTGTTTTTCGGCACGCTGCGCTGTGCACTACCTGTTTTGCACGCGAGGTACGGGCCGTCCTTGTTTCAGCCGGCACCGCGACCGCGCTGCCCGGCGCTTTGAGGGCTTCGCCGTTCACGGGGACGCTTTCGTTGTTACCTGGCTTGCAGGTCCACCATGGCTTGGGGCTGTCCTCCGGTGGGACGCTGTTGGATGCGCTCGCCGCCGTTCAGGTAGCGGCGCTGTAGCCGATTGATGTGACGCTGTGATTCTGCGATGTCTCGGCGCAGCGCGGCCGCTTCTAACCGCATCGCGCATGCTCGGCCGCCCGCGCCGGTGATACTCCGGCTTTGGACCCAGGCCAACTGGGAGGTCATCTCGTGCAGTTCATCGCGTAACGCACGGACCAGCTCCATAGCCTGGGCTTCTCAGCGAACCCATTTCGTCGACTACCGTCAGAATCGGAAAGCTGGATCGAGGTGCCGCTGACCTCCGCCTGACAATGAGCCCACCGCCGGAGTCGATCAGCCTCACGCTGCTGGTCGCCGGCGAACCGCACCAACGAGCACTCCGTCTCGACCGCCCACGTCCTCGGTTACCGGGGTTGAAGTGTGCAGCGACGCCAGTTGATCGCCACTTGGTCGACGGACGTTCCGGTACTGACGGCGATGTACTCACGTGCCATCGGCTCAACCTCGCTGGGATAGCGAGCCTGCGTGAGCCCGCCAAGTTCGGGAATGTGGACCGCCCACCAGCCGCCGTCACGAGTGACGTCGATGTCGAAGCTGGGCATTGGTCTCTTCTCGGAGGTCGATCTGGTCTTCACTCTCATAAGCACGAGATCGGCAACGCGCCGGTTCAAGGTGACGGTTCCAGGGAGCCGAAATGTGGCGAAGGATGTGTTTAGTCAGCTGCATGGAAAAACCCCCAAGAAAAGCCACCTATCGGGGCCGCTATCGCTGCCCTTGCGATGATCCGTGACCGCCTGCGCCGCTTCGGCTTTGCCGCGGTTGGTGCTGGCTCAGTCTGATGCAAGCCGTCGGATACAGCGCTACAACTGCCTGGATTTTCCCCGTGCTCATCGACACAGGGGTGGCGGTCAGCACGATGATGCTGGTCGCGCTCGGGGACAAACCAGTACGCCGCACCCGCACTGTGGGCGCCTCTGCATCCGAACAGGTCAGAGCCACTGCGCCGACCGCACCCGCACCTGTTTCCGCACCTCCGAGACCGCACTCAGTGCGTGCGGATCGGGTCGCAACGAGCGCGGAATCTGCACCCGATCAGCATGCGGGTGCGGGGGCGGATCACGCCGCACTCCCACAGGCCCTGGTCGATGCAGGTGCGACCACGAAGCCCGTAGCGGTCGTCGCGTCGATCCTGTCGGCACACACTGAGGGAACGGCGCTGAACCGCATCGCGTCGGATCTGGGCATCCACCACAAGACGGTCTCCAAGATCATCGACGCCGCTGAAAATCATCGGCGGCACCTCGTCGCGGTGTGACGGTCGCAGAGCAACCAAAGATCACCCGAGGAACCCGCCAAGGGCCCGGCCGTTAGGATTGCGGGATGACTGACTCGGCAGTGACCACGGTGGACAGCGGCGCACGCAGGGTCACTCGGCGGGTGTCGGTCCGCGCATCCAGCGCGGATGTATTCGCGTTGCTCGCCGATCCGCATCGCCACCCTGAGCTGGACGGCTCCGGCACTGTCCGCGACATCCCGGTCACCGGCCCTGAACGCTTGAGCGATGGCGCGAAGTTCAGCGTCGGCATGAAGCAGTACGGCGTCCCCTACAAGATCACCTCGACTGTGACGGCATTCGAGGCAGACCATCTCATCGAGTGGCAGCACCCGCTCGGGCACCGGTGGCGCTGGGAACTGGACGAAACCAAGCCCGGCACTACCCAGATCACCGAGACCTTTGACTACAGCACCGCGAAGGCCCCGAAGCTGCTCGAGTTGTTCGGTCAGCCAGCCAAGAATGGCATCGGGATCACCAAGACCCTGGAAGCGTTGGCCGCCCGCTTCGCCTGATCACCCGCGTTGCCCCCAGGCAACGCATGAACTTTGCAACCCGCGCGGCCTTCGGCCTCAGACTGGGCCTCACATCACCCTGGTACCGCTCGGATTGGACGAATGCCAGTCTCTGATCGCGAGTAGCGGATGCTCGACCAGATCGAAAGCGCACTCTGGACCATGCCTCGGCCTAGTTCCTCGGAACTGCGAAGTCCTGGCCCGGTTTGCTGGGCTGACCACAACGGCGAGCCAGTCCGCAGCCAGTCCGCAGTAGAACTTGCTACAGTTTTTCGCAACCGTCGCAGTCAACCGCTTGACCTGCGGGTGCATCGCACAGCCATCACAGCTTTCCGCAGTCAACGTCCAAGTGGTCTCGTTCGCGTCGAGTAGGTCAGGGTTCGATTCCGGCCGTGCAGTGACTGCCGCACACGCCGACGGCGCGACTCCACCTCGGTGTCACGAGGTTGTCACATTGATGATGTTCGAGCGGCTCGGTTGATGATGGTTGTCGGCTCCGGTCGAATCTTGAGCAGTTTCTTGCGGTCGAAAATTGAGCAGGTGGTTACGTGGTTGAGTCTGCCTGACGGTCGGCTTCGACGGAGGGCAGGGACTCGATTGCGGTGTGTTTGATGCGGTAGCTGGCGCCTTTGAGGGCGATGACGTCGGCGTGGTGCACGATGCGGTCGATCATCGCCGAGGCGATGGTGGCTTCGCCAAAGACCTGGCCCCAGCGGGAAAACGGCAGGTTGGAGGTCAAGATGATCGAGGATTTCTCGTATCGGGTGGAGACCAGTTGGAAGAACAGGTTGGCCGCTTCGGTGTCGAAGGGTATGTAGCCAACTTCGTCGATGACGATCAGACCGGTGCGCGAGACCTTGCGTAGCTCGGCTTCCAAGCGACCGATGCGATGGGCTTCGGCCAGCCGGGTGACCCAGCCGGTGGCCGGGGCGAACGCGACCCGGTGGCCGGCCTGGGCGGCCGCGATGGCCAACGCGGTAGCCAAATGTGTCTTGCCGGTACCGGGTGGTCCCAGCAGCACGATGTTGCGGGCTTCGGCCAGCCAGCCGCCACCACCTGCCTCATCGGCCTCCTGCTCGGCGCTTGGTCCTAACTGCCTTCACATAGCCGTGGCCTGGATCTGTATTCAGCGCGGCGGCCGCCACATCGGCCACAGGGGCACGTCGATGCTGCCCGACGACCCGAACAGCGACCGGGCGCGGGCGATCGCGGTCTCAGCATCAGCACACGCCTGCACAACCGACATGCAGTAATTATCCGACGCCATTGACGTCCTTCCCGCACTAAAGGGCGGGGATTCCTGGCGCAGCCAGCACCGATAGCGGTGTGCGCAGCGGCGCGCACAACCCTGCGCCCTCAGACGACAAAGTCATCACGACGCGGTAGGCGCCTTGAGTTCGACGCGCACGAGTGCGGCGTTGCGCACGATGCCGTCGGGCGGGGCGGTGGTGCCGCCGTCGGTCGTGACGTACATGACCTTGCCCACGTCGCCGGGCTCGCGGCCCCAGTAGGCGCTGGAGGGACCAACGACTACCGGGTCGAACGGGTCGCCGGCGATGTGCCGCACCTCGCTGCCGTGGCGCGGGGCAAGCGGAACGCGGTCGAGGGTGTTGCCGCGGTGGCGGGTGACGTAGGCGAAGCCGGCGTCCTCGTCGATGCAGAAGTCGTCGGCGTTGTCGATCGCGGCGATGAACTCCGGGGGACCGGTCGGATCGAGCGTCTTCGGGTCGACCCGAACGCGCATGAACACCTTCTGCGCCGTGGACGTGTAGTACACGTAGCCGGTCTTCGCGCCGTAGCGCACGCCGTTGACACCCGGCTGCAGCGGCGGGGGCACCTCACTGTCGGGGTCGTGCCACATCGTGTCATGCGAGATCCACACGTCGGCGGTCGCCTTGTGGGCGTGGTCGGACAGGTCCACCCGCCAGATTAGCCCGGCGAAGCAGTCGGCCAGCAGCATCGACGAGGGACCGAAGGCGCAGCTGCCGTTAAGCGCGCGCACCCTCTCGTCGAACGTGTAGATGATCTCCGGGTTGACCGGTGTGCCCGGAGTCCAGCCGTTTAGGTCGATCCGAACCAGGTGGGACTCGTGCGTGGTGTAGAGCTCCGAGAGACTGACCACGAACACGTCCGGCTCAACTTCGACGATGCCTGTGGTCAGGTGGTCGAAGCGGTGCAGCAGAACCGGCTCGCCAAGCTCGCGCGCAGGGGCGGGCACAAGCCACAACTCCTTCGAAAGCAGAGCCGTGATCAGCACCGAGCCATCGGCGCGGACGACGAGGTTCTCCAGGAAGTACTTCTCGGGCAACTGGGTGACCGGGGTCACAGTCACTTCGGGCAGCGGCGCAAGCGCCATGATTGCCTCCTCACATTCCTCAAGATGCCAGACGGGCTACTGCTTGAGTCCGACGGCGTTGGACGGCACGTCGAAGGCCATGAGCGTGAGCGAGACCATGGTGAACCAGCCCATCAGGACCGTGACGTCTACGATGCCGGCGTCTCCGAGCAGCTCCTGCGCCCGCCGGTAGAGGTATTGCGGCACCACGCGCGCCTCGGCCAGCGCCGAGGAAAGCTCGTACACGATCTGCTCGCGGGGGTCGTCGAACGAGGTCGGCAGGCCTGCGACCAGCGCCGCGCACTTCGCCGGTTCGAGGTGACCCAGGTGCACGCCGATCTTCTCGTGCTCGAAGCTGCTGTACGCCGCGCCCCATTGCCCGCAGATCACGCAGGTCGCGATCTCGATCTCGGCCTTCGATAGCGTCGAGGCCGTCTGGAAGTAGGCACCGGTGGGCACGATCGTCTTCGACAGCTCCGGGTTCGCCACCCAGATCTTGTGTGGGC
This sequence comes from uncultured Actinomycetota bacterium, assembly GCA_963751315.1. Lineage (GTDB taxonomy): Bacteria > Actinomycetota > Actinomycetes > Mycobacteriales > Mycobacteriaceae > Mycobacterium. The sequence goes on from CAVVUH010000004.1 coordinate 16,183, forward strand.
CGGGAACCAGGCCACGCAGATTTTTGGTGAAGTCGAACGCCTCGCGCATCTCCGGCGACATCTCGGCCACCGGCGTCTCCTCGTAGCGGCCGAAAGTGCCGAAGTCCTCGGAGCTGTCGAGGAGCTTCTCCAGTGCGGAGTGATCGGGAGTGTTCATGAGTACTCCTTTACAGCTGCGAGACCGGGCGCCCGACCGGGACGTCGTAGGCGTTGAGCATGACGCCGAGGGCGAGGTAGTGGATGGTGATGAAGATGATCGCGTCGAAACCCTCCTGGCCGAGCTTCGCGACCGCCGCGTCGTACAGCGGACCGGGAACCGGGCCGGCACCGCCGACCAGCGCCTTCGTGACATCGAAGGCCAGCAGTTCGTCTTCGCTCAGGTCGGCCGGGCGGGCACCCGCGCTCAGCGCCCCGATCTGGTCCACACGCAGCCCGGCGCTCAACGCCAGCGGATCGTGGGCATAAAGCTCGTACGCGACGTTGAACTGCCCACCGATCGCCAGGATCACAACCTGACGCACCCGCTCACTCAGACCCGGCAGCTTCTGCGCCAGGTTAATGAAATCAATCAGCGGCTTCGAAAGCTCCGGGAATTGCAGGAACACCCCCCACGGGCCGATGTACGCACCTTCCGGATTACGCACCTCAAATCCCGAGTACTCCCTCGCCTGCACCATCTTCTCGAACGAGTCGTACATAGGACGCTGCTCGGCAGTCAAATCTGTCGGCAGAAGCAACGGCAAACGCATCGTAACTCCTTATTCGTTGTGATTTCCGAACTAGCTCCGGTTGCCGAGCTCCGATCTCGCGGAGGGCGGTAACGTTGCCGACATCAACATTGCCTGAACGCTTACTCAGCCGCTTACGCAACCCTAGGTGGCGCGCCCACAGCGATCGGAGCCCGCAGCACAACGAGGTCCCAGGCGAATGTTATTGTCGCAGGGGCAGTTCTCGGCACGTATGACACCGGCCCGCTAACCGGAGAGCAGAGTTCGTGCGGGGCATCGGGAAAAGTGCGGCTGACCTGCGCCAGGTTGGTACCGGCGCTGGCGGCGCGGAGGTATGCATCCCAGAAGTCGCCCGTGGTCTGCGGGTCTAGATTTGTCATGATGGTCTCCTCGGCTGTGATGGTGCATGTCACAGATCCTCATTGACCTCCAATGCATTTCACGACGAGCGGGTGAAGCCGGTTCGGCCAATGTGACGAGTCACTCACAGCTGGTGAGTCGCTGAGGAGTCAACTAGATTACGCAGCAGTTGGGTGGCATCCCTCCGCAGCGCCCCCAACAATGGCAGTACGTAGATGCCGGCAGCCGCGGCAACGCTGGTGGGTCAGGACAAACGCCCTGGTCATATTCGCGAACAGTGTTCGCCAGATAATCACGCTGGTCCAAAGGCAATCTGATGCAGTACGTTCAGAAAAATAGAAGAAGGCGCCGCCGTGTATGCCGCGAGGCTAAACGACGTGCCCGCTCTCGTCGCGTCCCAACACGGCACCGCATTCACGCCAAACAATGTCTGGCCCGCGGATCAGTCCTGGCTGATCTACACCGACTACGACCTTGAAGCGACACGAGTCAGCGGCTCGACGGAGGTGATCGACGCTCTGTGCGCAGACGAACACCTAGAAACCGTCCGTTGCAGTATCGATAGGTAGCGTGGTGGAGGCAGGGAGCGTTCACGCCGGAATCATTTCATTTGCTGGACAATATGATTCATTGCTCGTGGTGCTCCGTCCTCGACTGGTAACCCGCCATATTCGATCCCGCCGTATTCCTGCTCATGCGGTCGCCGTGGAACCGTGAGCGGCGCTGACGGGGGAGTGCGGTCGATGTTGCGATACCGGCCGGCCGCGCCTTAGGGGTGGTGCGCGAGACCGCTCGTTTGCTGGCGACTGAACGACTCCGCGCCCCCGATGAGGCTGGCGTTCTGGCTTTCCCCGTCCGCAACTTCGCGTTCGGCCGGGCCGATACATGGTTCAGGGTGGATCGAGGCTAAAATTTCATGACGGTTTCAGTTGAGCAAAGGTACTGCAGCTTACCCGCGATGCGAGGGCCGATATCGCCTGTTTGGCTTTAGTGTTGGCTGCTATGGCCGGACTGGACAATTACGTGAAGCGCTGGCGCACAGCGCTTCACGTAACCGTGTCGGCATTGATAGTTGCCGTCCTCGGACTCGCCATCACCCCCGTAGCTCATGCGGCTGCGGCCACGGCGACGTTGTCGGTGTCATCGACGTGGCAGACCGGTTTCATCGCCCACTTCACCATCACCAACTCGAGCACGGTGCCGCTAACCGATTGGAAGCTTGAATTCGACTTGCCGATGGGAGAATCCGTCTCGCACACGTGGAATAGCACCCTTGCACAATCTGGCACGCACTATGTTCTCACCCCCGCGAATTGGAATCGCATCATTGCACCCGGTGGTTCAGCCACAGGTGGTCTAAGAGGCGTGCTGACCGGTTCCTACTCGCCACCGTCGAATTGTCTGCTCAACGGGCAATATTTTTGCACCTAGAGGCGACTGCGCACTGAAGCTCGACCGCTCCGAGACCCACCAACCCCAGGCCGCATAGCGACTGGACCACAAAACGGGTCCCCCTCACGAATCCCCCGGCGGGGGAGCGGCGCTTGCCCAACCACTCCGAACCACCCTCTTGGGTATCGACCAGTTCGATTAACACGATGAAACATCAAACTCGGAACTAAGCAGGCCCGGCAGCATCGAAATCCGTTGATGTGAACCGCATTAGAAATCGCACTGTACACTCCGTCATAGGTGACATCACGAAAGCTGCTGTCGCATAGACAGATAGGGAACATGGAGTGGTTCAAGTTGAAGCTGGGGCCTCGGATGGCAGGGGCGTCATCCACTCCTCGTCTCGGAGCGCCGCGAGCTAGCTTTGCCAGTCGTTGGAGCGGTCGTGCCTGGAGTAGGTGCCGCCGCTGGAGTTGGTCACCACGATGGGATCACCGGCGTTGAAGTTGTCGAAGAACCATTTCGCGTTGGTAGGGCTGATGTTGATGCAGCCATGACTGACGTCGCGCTTGCCCTGGTCATCCACTGACCATGGAGCGCTGTGTACGAAGTCGCCGCTGTCATCGAACCGGACGGCTAGCTCGACCGTGGTCCTGTATCCGTACGTTGAGTTGACCGGAACGCCGTAGGTCGAGGAATCCATCACTACCGAGGGCAGCTTCTCTTGGACGTAGTAGGTGCCGTTTGGGGTTTGGTGGCCGCCGGCTGCCATCCCCATCGACATGGGAATGGTCTTCTCCACGGCCCCGTTGCGGGTGACGGTCAGTTGGTGCGTGGCGTCGTCGGCCGTAGCCGTCAGGCTGTCACCCGTTTGGAAGCTGGACACGGTGCCACCCGCGTCGACGGTCACCGCGGTGTGCGCGGGCCAGAAGTTCAGCGGGCGCCAGCGCAGCTGCGTGGGCGTCATCCAGTAGAACTTGCCGGGAACCGGCGGGACCGAAGAGACGTGGACGGCGCTTTCGGCTGCACCGGCGTCATCCACGAGCCCCGGGAAGTTGATGATGATCGGCTGGGCCACACCCACCGTCGAGCCGTTGGTAGGAACGAGCCTCGGCGGCCCGAATGGCGCCGCGCCAGTGAACGGTGTCGAGTCCTGCCCCGCACCGGGGCCCGCGACAACCCCTGGATCGCCGGGAGGCGGATCCGCCAGCACGTGACCCGTACCCAGCACCAGCACCCAGCCCAATATCGACGCCACTCCCGCTGCCTTCAGCGCGGCGAAGAAGCTTCCCCTCGTCCAGCCCGACATTATGTCCCTCCAGTCACTTCGTCGAAACAGTCTCGCATAGCGCCCAGGCCGGCTATCTCTGCCGTCGCAGAGGTGGTCCGTCACAATGACAAATCAGCGGCCCAGGCTTTTAGGCAAAGGCACACAAAGTCGCGAGCTTTTCGGAACTGGGCAGGGAGTGGGCCTGAAAAGCGGACAAAGCCGCGGAGGGTCAGTCGTCCGCGTTGCGGTGCCAGCGGCGTAGCGCGCCGCGCAGCGCACGAGCGTCGCTGAGACCCAGCCGGGCCGCTACCGCCGTCCTGCTCAGCCCCCGAGCCAGCAGCACGGTGGCGCGGTCGCGCCGAACTGCGTCGACGAGTTCCAGCAAGTTCGTATCCTCCTTATAGAGCATGTCGACCGAGCACCCACCCCACTCTGAGAGGTTTGGTTCAATGGCGCACCCGCCGGCGAAGACGGATTTCGATCCGCACGATCCTGGCCTTGCGCCGGTGCAACACGAAGTGCTGTCGACCATGTTGCAGAGCTGCCCGGTCGGCTGGAGTGAGGCGCATGGCGGATTCTGGACGATCGCGAAGTTCGATGACGTTGTCGCCAGCGCGAGGGATTACGCGGTTTTCAGCGTCGCCCAGGGCGTCATGGTGCCGGCAACGGGTGCCAGCACCCCGGTCCCCCCAGTGCAGGTCGATCCGCCGGAGCATGCGGCCTACCGAAAAATCCTGCACCCGCACTTCAACGCGAAAGCCGTTCTCGGCTATGAGACGTTGATCCGAACGGCGGTCGCGGACCTGCTGGCACCGGTTCTCCCCGAAGGGCATGCAGATCTCGTCCAGTGCCTGGCCAAGCCGCTGCCGACGCTTGTCCTGGCCGGGGTTCTGGGACTCGACCCCGACGAGGGCGCGCAGACCCTGGACCTGATCGACGCCTACCTCGACGTGTTCGGCAAGGATCCCGAGCAGCGGCGGATGGCCGCCGTTGAGTTCGAGCGGTTCATTCGGAAAGTGATCGACGAGCGGCGGGACGTCGCTACCGGTGGGGACGTCCTCGCTCAGATCGTTCACTCCGAAATCGATGGCAGCCCGATCGAACCGGAGATGTTGCTCGGGATGGTGCACGTGATCATTTCCGCAGGTCACGAAACGACGATCAACGGGCTGGCGAACGTGCTTTTTCACATCGCGACCGTGCCCGGGCTCCGCGAACAGTTGCTGGCCGACCGCGCCCTGGTCCCCGCTGTGGTCGCGGAGTCGCTGCGGATCGAGTCGCCGATCACCTGTATGGCCCGCACGGTGGTCAGCGATACCACAGTGCGCGATGTGGCGATGCGAACCGGGGACAAGGCCCTTCTGCTCTATGGGGCCGCCAATCTCGATCCCGACCGCTTCCCTGAGCCTGACGAGTTCCAGCTTGGCCGAGGAGTGTCCCACATCGCCTTCGGCAGCGGTCCGCACCGCTGTGTGGGCGAGCATCTCGCACTGATGGAGCTCCGGGTCGCCGTCAACTACGTCCTCGACACGATGCCCGACTTTCGCATCCCCCAGGGAGCTGAGGCGGTTTGGGGATCCGGCGCGGTCCGGCGTGGCGTCCGCGTACTGCCGGTCGAATTCGCGCCGGCCGCCGCAGGTGACTTGTGAACGTGTCTGCCCCGCAACAGGATCGGCCTAAGCGATGGTAGGCCAACGACTGGACGGGCGTGTCGCACTGGTGACCGGTGCAGGCTCCGGCATTGGTGCCGCGAGCGCGCGCGCGCTGGCCGAGGCAGGCGCGGCGGTCGCGGTGACCGACATCGACCTCAGCGCGGCCAAGGCGGTGAGGGCCAAGATCCTCGACGGGGGTTTCTCTGCGATCGCGGTGCGTTTGGATGTCGCGATCGAGAAGGATTGGACCGAAGCACTGGGTGTTGTCCGACAGCAGCTGGGACCGGTCACCATCTTGCACAGCAACGCCGCGCTGACCTCGCCCGAGGCTTATGCCGCCGATCTGGGAGTCGTCGACCTCGACGCTGACGTATTCGACCGCGTCATCGCGGTGAATCTGCGCGGCGGTGTGCTGGGTTGCAAACACGTTGTACCCGACATGGTCGCTACCGGCGGCGGTTCCATCGTGATCACGTCATCGGTCAAGGGTCTTACCGGCAGCGCTTACCGCACCGCCTACTCGATCTCCAAGGCCGGCCTGAACGCTTTGGCGCGCATGGTCGCAACCGGGTACGGCAAGAGCGGGGTGCGCTGCAACGCCGTGGCACCTGGCATCGTGATGACCCACGGTATTGCAAGCATCCCCCCAGGACAGATGGCTGCATTGAGAGACGCCCATTTGACCCCGACACTGGGCCGACCCGAAGACATCGCCAATGTGGTGGTGTTCCTGGCCACGGACGCCGCAGCGTTCATCACCGGCCAGGTGATCTGTGTGGACGGCGGCCTGCTGGCGCACATCGCTGCGCTCTCCCCCGCGAGCAGTTAAGACGAGCGCTCCAATTCGGATACGAGGCGTGACGGCACAGGCTTCAGCCGACACCCCGGCCAGGGCGGGACAACGACGATTGTCCATGCGAACCGGGGCGCCTCGCTGGACCGTTGGAGGTCGGCCAACATACCGGGGAGACTGGTGGTGAACGTTTCGGTTTCCGCTGAGGACCCGGCTACGTCGTCGGAGGCTCGGGTCGCTGGTCTCGATGGGGTCGGCCTTGCCGCTCATGACTGGCTCCCGGCACGCAGGTAGGTGCGAAGGTCGGCGATGAACTCGCTATATATGGCGCCGAATGTCGCGGTTACCTCGTCGAGAACAGCCTCTTCGCAGTCGAATTCGCCGTACCACTCCAGGAAGGTGGTGTCGGTGTCGGTGATTGGCAGCACGTGCACGGTGCCACGGTACGTCCGTACGGGAAAGGGGATCTCGTCGACGAACTCGTAGCGGTAACTACGGTCGGAGGCGTCGTAGGCCACCAACCGTTCGCGTGCGCTGTGCCCGTCGGGTTCCAGGGTCAGGTTGCGTATCGAGCAGACAGCGCCCGGGCCTGAACCGTTCTCGGGTTCGTTGGATCTGATGCGCCCTATCCACGCGGGAAGGCCGTGGAAGTCGCCGAGCACCGACCAGACGGTGTCGACGTTGGCGTCGATGACCGTGCTGATGTAGGCGACGCTCATGTGCACCCTCTCTCAGTAGCCGAATCGGGACAACGCTGGCAAGAATGCCGTCAACAATTCGATCACGCGCCTAGTGTGGCCCGCGGGTCGAAATCGCGACCCTGTCCCGGGCGGGGCTAATCTCCACGCTCGGTGGCGACCGCCGAGCGTGGAGACCGACGAACACCTTCCAACAGATTTGAAACGGCGGTGAGACACGCTGGCGCTCAGCGGTTATCGATCGAGCCACGCTAACGCTGCAAAGCTGTCGTTGGCGAGGATCTGATCCGCCGCACGGCGGGCCATCGCTGCGAACATGGCGTCGCCTCGCTCGGTGGCTTGCACCCCTAACGAAACGGGGATGGTTAGCACCAGCCCGTAGAGGGCGTGCGCCTGATACTCCCGCCAGCATTGTTCGGCGCTGTAGCCCTCGACCCCGTAGGACAGGACGCGCTGGTGGTATTCGGCGACGAGTGCTTGTTCATGGGCAAGGCGATCCTTCTCCGTTAGTGAGTTGCCGAGGAAGTACGCCACATCGATGACGCCCGGTGCGACCGCGGTGCTCTGCCAATCCACCACAGCGATTGGTATTTGGCCGTTCTGGGCGTCGAACAGCATGTTGTCGAGCCGGAAATCGCCGTGCCAAATAGTTCGGTGGTCGCTCAGTGTTGACAGCCATGTCTTCACCTCGAGCCCGAGCTGATGGACGGCTGTGATGTGATCGGGTTGCAGATAAGCTCCGAATCGCTCCAGCCAGGGGCCGATGACTTGGGGCAGCGCTCCGGCCAGTGCGCCCCAGACATGTTCGACGGGAAGCCATTTCTGCGCGGTAAGCATGCTGTGACGCCACGATCCGCCATGTAATGCGGCGGCCTGCGCCAGCGCCAAGTCGGCCTGGTCGGGGTTGCAGCCCCCGATTTGCTCCACGGTCTGGGCCGGGCCCATGTCTTCTAGGAGGAGCACAAAGCCGCAGAGGTCGTCAGCGACTTCTCCGTGAAAGCATTGCGGTGAACGGATATCGGTGAGTTCCCGAAGGCGCTCATAGAACAGCACTTCGCGTTGATACGCGCCGGTGGCGACGGCCATCTGCCGACTGGCGGCGTCGGTGCTGGATACTTTGGCGATCAAGGTGTCGGGTGCATCCTCGGGACGTTTGCCGTAATGCAGCACCAGCCGGTAGCTCTGGGCCATCTGTCCGGTTCCCACGGGTGAGGCCTCGACAGACTCGACGAGGAGGGTTTTCCACTCGGGACGCCTACAGAGCAGTTCGGTAAGCACCAGCGGGGTGTATTCAGCAATGACGTACTCGGTGACGGTCATTGAAGTCGCCTCTCTTGGTGGCCGTCCTCAACGTGCTTCGGCGCCGATCCCACTCATGACGCTATGGACTAAGCCTCGCGCAAGTCAAGAAATCGACGACGTTTTTTACTTTCGATTCGATCGCTGTCACGTGCGCTCACGTGACCCTCCCGCCTCGATCAGCCGAGCCTTCTTAGCAGCGCGTTTGCGCCCTGTGCGTGTCTGATCGAGTCGAAGTCGTGTCGTGCGAAGACGAAGCCACTTTTCGCGATCTCTTGTAGGCAGCCGTTCGCAGGCTTACTGTTTTTACTGGTGCTTCAAAACGTTGTCGATGCGGAGGAAGTGCGATGCCGAACCGGATACTGATCGGGTGTGCATGGGCCGGGCCGGCCACGGTGGTTATCACCTTGCTGGGTTGGTTGATTGCGGGCATCCTGCCGCTGCCGTTGGGCGCATCAAGCACCACCCGAGAGGTGCTGGACTTCTATGGCAACGACACCCGCGTCCTCACGGGACTGGTCATCGCGCAGCTCGGCATCTGTCTCGTGTTCCCACTGATCGGCCTGATCGGCTACTTTCTCCTGCGCATCGAGGGCCGCCACCCGATCCTGACCTTTATCCAGCTGGTCACTGGCGCGGCGACCGGTGTGTTGCTGCTGTTGCCGATGCTGTTGATGGCGGTCATCGCGTTCCGGCCCGATCGCAACCCCGAGCTCACAGTGACGCTCAACGACATTGCCTGGCTGGTGTTCCTCACTCCGATCGCGCCGTTCATGATCCAGAACATCGCCATCGGCATCGCCATCCTCACGGACCGGGCAGAAACCCTGCCGCGTTGGGTGGGGTACATGAATTTCTGGATCGCCGCGTCTTTCATCCCCGACGTCATGGCGTTCTTCTTTCACAGCGGTCCGCTTTCATGGCAAGGCGTCCTCGTGTTCTGGCTCGCACTCACGACGTACAGCGTGTTCTTGATCGCGATGGGCTTGGTGCTTCGTCGAGCGGTACTCGCACCAGCCGTTGGACGCGAACGCTTGACACAGAGGGGCGCCGTTTAGTCGTCGAGTGGGATGTTCCTCTGCTTCTTGGAGATTTCGACGTGGTAGCCGTGGAGGACTGTGACGATCATCGAGATTGAGACGACGCCTTCGGCGATGAAAAATGCGGCGAAGTCGATGAGCGAGCCGATCGGTGGGTCTCCCGGGACGGCATCTCGCAAGGGGATGAGCGCGAATAGCAATGTGCCGAGGAAAGCGAGTGCAGGCCAGAACAAGCCGAACTTGCCGCTGGCGACGTACCACGCCGCGATGAGCGAGGCGATGGTCAGGCACCACATGAACACCATGATGAACGCGGCGAACACGATTGTGCTCGTCGAACGTTGCACTTTTGCGGTTGCGGCGAACAGTGATTGAGGTGTTGTGATGGTTTTGGCTTCTCCATCATCCTGGTGCACTTGGATGGATTTTTCTTGCTTCGGGCCGAGCTTGAAGAAGGTGTCGATGTTGTTGAATACGACTCGGACCGGGACGGCGCGCTGATTCGGGCCGTCGCCGACGAGTACGCGAAAATAGAAGTTCGCCGTATAGCTGTCGAAGGGGTAGTCGGTGATGGTCCCGTCGCGAAGCGCGAATTGGACCGAGACGAATTCTGGGCGCTGATGTGCTTTGGAGACCAATGTGCGGTTGCTGACCGCGTTGCTGATGAGGGTCGCATCTTCTTTCAGATCATGTGTGTGCTCGTCCACCAAGGAGCCCGCGCCCTTTAGCTCCAATTGGGCACTTACCCGTGCTGTAGACGGGTCGATTTTCTGGATGAGGATGGTAAGGGTCACATGGTCGGGGTTGTCGGTGTCGCCGAGCACAGTCGGATGGTGGCCTTTGTGGTGCTCCAGCCAGTACAAGGAGATGCTCAGGACCGTGAGCACAACGACAAGGAGCGATAGAAAGATGAGCTTGGCTAGGCTGGGCTGGCGCGGTGGACCGGTTGTTGACGTTGTTCGCATGGGCATCGTCAGTGTTGACGTTGACATACTCAGCCTTTCCTAAAGACATTTCTTGAGCGGTCACGGTGGCCAGCGCCTGGGCGCAAGCACACAAGCCGAGATATCGGCGCCCCTCGGTTCGGCCATCATGCCGGAATTGCAGCCAAAAGCCCTCGGAGGACGCGCCGTGTGGTGCACACCGGGTGAGATTCGTCATGGTGTGTGCACACATTGGTTACGCGGAATCTCATTTCAGCCTGAAAGTTGTGATCCAGGCCCCGCCGGCCCACGAGTAATCGCAAGGGGAGAGCGTCAGAGCGAACGCTCGTCAATTGCCCACCAACGCAGGAGGTATCTGATGGCCCGCGAATCTTTCGTCTTTACCGGACGTTTTCGCCCGGCCTACCTTCGTACTACCGACGCACTGAACAACCTCGGCTGGCTGCCCAACTTGGTGCTCCGGGTCACTGTTGGGTTCATGTTCTTTAGCGGTGCGGTGGGCAAGCTCGGTGATCTCGGTAAGTTCACAGCGATGTTTGTCGGCCTGGGCATTCCCGCTGCGCAGGTGCTCGCCCCGGTTACGGCAGTGGTGGAACTTGTTGGTGGTGCGGCGTTGATGCTGGGCCTTGGTACCCGGCTGGTGTCTCTGGTACTGGCCGCGGATATGGTCGGCGCGTTGATCACCGACGTCGGCCCGAATCTGGCGCAGAAGAATCCGGCTCTGTGGGATTTCCTCAGCAATTTGTTTTATGCGCCGGAGTGGCTGCTGGTCGGGCTGCTGTTTTGGCTTCTGTGTGTTGGAGCCGGCAAGGCCAGCTTGGACGGGCTGATCGGTCGACGTTTGGCGGTGCTGACCACCGGGGACTGAGCGCCCACTTAGCCTGAATCCACCGATGAAACTGGTGTGACAATTTGCGACTGGGTTGCCGGGTCAGCGGAAGCGGACGTTCAACGTCGCCAGGCCGAAGATTTTCCGGCCACCGGACTTCGCGGCGACGATGACGACGCCGCTGCGGGTTGCCGGGTCCAGGGACTTGATCCGGCCGCTGAACTCGATGTCGGCGCCCTCGGCGGCCGCCACGATCGCGGGCGCAGACAGCCGCACCGCGTAGCGGGTGACCGCGCCGGGGTCGCCCGACCATGCGGAGGCGAATCCGGCACCCAAACCCATGGTCAGCATTCCGTGGGCGATCACATCGGGCAGCCCAGCCAGTTTGGCGATGTCCTCGTCCCAGTGAATCGGGTTGGCGTCGCCGGCCACACCCGCATAGTTCACCAGGTCGCCGCGGGACAGTCGGGTGTGGTGCACCGGTAGCTCGTCGCCGACCTTCACGTCGTCGAACGACGGCGTGCCCGGCGTACGGGTGGTGTCCTCGGCGATGCGTATCTCGCCTTCGGGGCGCACCGTCTTGTGGTACTCGGATTCGCCGATTCCGAAGATGTCAACGTCGTGCATCATCATCTTCTGCACGGCCGTCTTGATCGCCGGATCGACGTCCTCTGCTGTGAGACCGACAACGGTGGTGTGCAGGGTGTGCACCCGCTCCCCGGCGGTGTCGGTGAAGGTGTTGGTCACGGTGATCAGGTCTCTGCCGGCGATTCGTCGCACCGACGTCAGTTCGACGTCGACGTGCAGTTCGTCGCCGGCCACGATCGGGCGGTGTTGCTCGAAGACTTCTTCGGTCTGCATGTAGGTGTCGTAGCCGACGACCACCTGCTCGAACATGCGGCGATTGCAGGTCATGCCCGGGGTTGACGTGAAAGTCATCGGCGCCACCAGGCCCGAATACCCCAGCTCAGCGGCGGCGGCGACGTCCCAGTGCGCGGGGTGATAGTCCTGCACTGCACGGGCGTACTCGCGTACCTTCTCGCGGCCGACCAGGTAGGTGCCGTCCATCTGGTAGTAGTGGCCGACCCGCGATTCGAGCGCCGACGCTTCTGCTGGTGCAGTCATGAATGTGTTCAACTTTTCTGTCGGCCTGTTCACTGAGGCCGACCACAGCACACTAACGCGCGCACACCGCGGCAATACACGCCGATCTGGCTGGAGCTCCCTATTAGTGCGCGGCGCGAGCTAGGTCAATGGCGTACTGGTTCATGAAGTGGCCCGGCCCCGGTTCGCCGCGTCCGCATGATCCGTCGGAATCACCGGGACGCTTGATCCAGAGGTAGGCGTCGGCATGCGCACCCGCGGTAGCGGTCGTGGGCGGGGCGCCGAGTGCCCGGCCGCTGGGATTGCACCAATTGAGCGGGGCGTCGGGCGCGGGTCCGGCGCCGTTGCGCGAGGTGTCGACCACGTAGTGCGCACCTTTTGTGAGCGCCGAAACCGCTTCGCCGTAACCAATCTCCTCATCGGTAGTGAAGAAATTCGAGGTGTTGAGGCTGAAACCGCGCGCGTGGTCTACACCGACCTGGTTGAGCCTGGCTGCGATTTCGTTTGCGCTCAACCAGCGTGAGTGTCCCCCGTCGATGTACACGGCAGCGGCCGGATCGCGGGTTAGCGTGTCAACGGCGTAGCGCAACAAACCGTAGCGTTCGTCGCGTTGGCCAGGCGAGAGACAGTCGGCCATGTCGAGTGCATCGGGTTCGACGATGATGGCCGCTGGCGAGGACCCCACAGCGGCTGCGACGCCGTCGATCCACTGGCGATAGTCCGCGGCCGTCGCGAATCCACCCGCCGCGAAGCTCCCGCAGTCGCGGTGTGGAATGGCATAAAGCGCCAGCACCGGCATGCTGCCGGCGGCCTGGGCCGCGCCGACGTACCCGGCGACCGCAGCGGAAGAAACCCCCGGGTCGACCCAGTGCGCCTGCGGTGTGTTGGCGATCGCGTTGAGTTCTAGACTCGGCGGATTGGCGTTATGCGCGGCGGCCATGGCCGGCGACGTGGCGTCGACGTAGAAGGGCTTTCCGGCCAACGGGTTTGCGTCGTCGACCAGGCGCACCGCCGGGGCGGGACCGACCCGCGTCGGGGCGGCAGAACAACCGATGCCAAGAACGCTCGCAACCGCCAAGAAGGGGACAATCCACCGCGCGACCGCGCCGGCAACTGGGGATACCACCCCGAAAACATATTGTTGCGACGCAACAAGCGCCAGTCGGCGACGACAAATGGACGTCGCAGACCGGTCTCATCGCAGACGGGGGCCAGGGTCTCTTCTAACGATCCTCGCTGGAATAGCGTCGTCAAAGCGCTCCCCGCGCGAAATGATCGGGTCGAGCGAAATCATGGACCGCCAGCGGTCTGAGCTGGCACGGTGGTGGCTTGTGCGGGTGTGGCTGAGCGGCTAGGCAGCGGCCTGCAAAGCCGTATACGCGGGTTCGAGTCCCGCCACTCGCTCCGCGCAGCGGCCGGAGGACTATTCCGACTCCGAGCCGTGTTGCTGCTCGGGTGGGTAGGAAACCGAACCAATGAGCACGCAACAGCTGCACTTCAATGCATTCATCTGGCCCAACGGCTATCACGAAGCCGCGTGGCGCCTCGTCGACGGCGATGTTCGCAACGTCCTCGGCATGTCCTACTACACCGATATCGCACGAATCGCTGAACGCGGCTTGATGGACTCGATTTTCCTGGCCGACAACATCGCCATCGCGGAATACCGAGCTACATATCTCCCTCAGACGCAATTCGACCCGATTTCGGTGCTGTCGGCGCTGGCCGCGGTCACCAGCCGGATCGGGCTGATCGGGACGGGCTCAACGACCTACAGCAAGCCGTGGGATCTCGCCCGCCGGTTTGCGACGCTGGATCATCTCAGTGGCGGTCGCGCCGGCTGGAACATCGTCACCACCGTCACGCCATTGGCGGCGGCGAATTTCGGTGAACGGTTTCATCCCGAGCGTGCCGATCGGTATGCGCGCGCTCACGAGTTCGTCGAAGCTGTCACGCGTTCGTGGGACAGCTGGGGTGACGACGCGGTCATCGGTGACCGTGAGCGTGGCGTGTGGGCAGATCGCGCCAAGCTGCACGCGCCACGCTTCCACGGTCAGTATTACGACGTCGAAGGGGTCCTGCCGTTTCCCCGGTCGCCGCAAGGGCACCCGGTGCTCGTTCAAGCAGGACAGTCGGCCGCCGGTGTCGGGCTGGCCGCTCGATACGCCGAGGTGGTGTTCTCTGGGCCACCATCGCTCGAGGCTGCGGTCGCGTTCCGGGCTGATCTGCACGCGCAGGCCGCTGCCGCAGGCCGTGAGCCCGACCAGGTGCTGGTCCTGCCGGCGTTGATGGTGACATTGGGCGGCACCGAGGCCGAAGCGCAGGCCAGAGCGCGGCGACTCGAGGATCTGGCGAGCCCGGAGTTTCGTTGGCAAAACGCCTTGTACACAGCCGGACTCGATCCCGATGGTTTCGATCCGGATGCTCCGCTGCCCGCCAAGCTTTGGGCTGACCAGTCGATACCGTCAAGCCGCGCCGAGCAGCTCTATGCGGCCGCGCGTGCGCGACCGAACGCGTCCCTACGCGAGATCACCCGGCCGGCGGGTGGAGGGGCCGGAGGGTCGCATTTCATCGGCACACCCGAGCAACTGGCCGCTCATATGATCGCTTGGCAGGATGCCGGTGCGGTCGACGGCTTCACGTTCATGGGATCGACACTGCCGCATGAACTTACGGCGTTCGTCGATCATGTCGTGCCGATCCTGCAGCGCCGTGGCCGATTCCGCACCGAGTACACCGGCCAGACGTTGCGCAATCACCTTGGGCTTAGGCGGCCGTCCAGATAGAAAATCCGCGTGCCCACAGAGGTCTCACATAAGTTTCAGCGTTACCCCGGCATCGTTGAAGACTTCTTGTATCGCATCGAACAATGTGCGCTGACCTTGGCGCACATCGTTGAGGTAGTGCTGCGATAGCGCGCTGTGTTGCCATTCGAATTCGTAAGGCCGATTTTCGGGGGTGCCGAATCCGCCCCGTAGGCAGTCGGCCAGCGCGTCGAGATTGCGTCCGAAGTATCCGCCGGGCCCGTTGACGGCGGATCCGATCTCACGATAGAAGTCGTTGGCTGATCTGATCTTTCGGCCGTCGATTCGGAAGATCACAGGTGGGTTTGCGTCTGGCTTTCGCGTCATCGTTGCGTTCCCGCGCCAGTGACCAGACAGAACGAGTCATAGTGGTCGCCGGAGTAGAAGTATTGGGTCGGATCGGTCAATGGTGCTCCGCCAGTGACGATGCGTCTCAGCGACCGATCTCGGGCACGCGGGTTGATCACGGTGTACTCGTGGTAGTACCCCCTGCGCTGCTTAGGCAGATGACCCTCGCGGTTAACAAACACCGCACCGTCACTGCGCGGAAACGGGAAGGGGCCGCCTGCGTGGATGCGCCTCACGGTGTCGACCACCTCCGGCGGCAGGGTGGCCATTGGGCACGTCGGCTCAGTGACTCCACTGACTGTCGTCGGTGCCGGGGCAGAAGAATGGGTCCGCGCCAACACCCATGCGCCGAAGATGACGATTAGTGCGCAGAACGCGATAAGTGCCAACTTGCGTCGACCCACCTGCGCTCCTCGCTTCCGGGTACATACTGACACCATGGACGTGACGAGACGGCGATTCTTCATCACCGCAAGCGTGACCGCGATGTCGCTGGTCGCGATAGGGGCCTGCGCCGCGAGTACGACGTCGGCCGACACCGGCTTCGCCGTGACCCACACCGACGCCGAGTGGCGAAACCTGCTGACCCCGGCCCAATACGACGTGTTGCGCAACGCAGGCACCGAGACTCCGTACACCAGCCCGCTCAACGACGAACACCGTCACGGCGTGTTCAGCTGCGCGGGTTGCGCGCAGCACCTCTACTCCTCGAACACTAAGTTCGACAGCGGCACCGGCTGGCCGAGCTTCTGGAAGGCCCTGGACAACGCGGTGCTCGAACACCCAGACAGCAGCATGGGCATGATGCGCACCGAAGTCCTCTGCAGCCGATGCGGGGGCCACCTCGGCCACGTGTTCAACGACGGACCGCAGCCGACCGGCCTGCGGTACTGCATGAACGGCGTGGCCATGACCTTCGAGGCCCTCTGAGCCCGCCGCGCTGCCTGCGATTTCATCGCGCCGGCTGACGGCGTGTCTGAGGGGTTTATGACGGGCTGACACCTGTGCGGCGCAAACCGTCGAC
Organism: uncultured Actinomycetota bacterium; assembly: GCA_963751315.1. Taxonomy (GTDB): domain Bacteria; phylum Actinomycetota; class Actinomycetes; order Mycobacteriales; family Mycobacteriaceae; genus Mycobacterium. The sequence goes on from CAVVUH010000004.1 coordinate 32,468, forward strand.
GAAGACGGCAACCATGCGCTGGTTGTACGCGAGTTCTTCGCCGGGCACCGGCTGACACAGCAGAGCGACGGTGTGAATGAGGTCTTTAGCGGTGACGTCGTCGCGGATCTGGCCGGTCGCGGTCGCGGTCGCCAGCAGCGACTCGAGCGCGGGTTCGAGTCGCTGCGTGAAATAGCCGGGCAGGGCATCGAAAGCGGGATCACCTGAATGCAGAGCGGTGGCCAGTCCGCGCTTGGTTCCGACGAATTCGGTGAACCGGTAGATCCACTTCGTGAGCGCCGCGGCGGGCTCGTTGGCGGCGCTCAACGCCGGCCCCGCGTCCGCGCAGGCATCGATCTCGCGTTGCATCACCGCCGCAACCAGCTCCGAGCGCCGGGGAAAGTGCCGGTAGAGCGTTCCGATTCCGACGCCAGCCAGATCGGTGATCTCTTTGGCAGGGGCATCGACTCCTGAGGTGGCGAAGACCTTTTTGGCCGCCTCCAGTAGCGCGGCGACGTTGCGCTGCGCGTCGGCGCGCAGTCGGCGCGGCTGGGGTTCGGACTCGTCCGGGTCCACGGAGCCCGACGATTCGAGTCCGGTCGATGCCATGTTCCTCCTGACACTGCCCTTACGCTCAGAGTTATTCGGAATGATCTTCCGGATAGCCTTGTTTTCCGGAACGCCGTTCCATATAGTTCCGGAAAGGCATTCCGATTAATGCCAGGGTACGGCACCCCCGATCGCGGGCCTGCGCCACCGACCGCTGCGCGAGCGCGCTGCCTGACGACCAGCGATGCCACTCCGGCTGACCAAAACACATGGCGTAGAGGAGAACTGATTCATGCCAAAGACTTCGCGGGCGCTGTTCGGGATCATGACCGCCCCGTCTCAGGTCGACTACCAAGACATCCTGCGAGTCTGGCAGGAGGCTGATGCGATCCCGCAGATTGACCACGCGTGGCTCTACGACCATCTAATGCCGATCTTCGGCGATCGAAACGGCCCGACGTTCGAGGGTTGGACGCTGCTGTCCGCACTCGCCGCGAAGACCTACCGACTGCGGATCGGGCTTTTGGTGACCAGCAACCGCTTCCGGCCGCCGGCGATGCTGGCCAAAATCGCTGCGACCGTCGACATCGTGTCTCAGGGACGGCTGGACTTCGGTATCGGCGCCGGCTCGCGCCCGGGCCTTCCCCTGGCCCGGCGTGAGTACGAAGCACACGGGCTGCCATACCACGACTTTTCACATTCGGTGGACAGTCTCGCCGAAGCGCTCACCGTCATCCGGCGACTGTGGACCGAGACCGAGCCTTTCGATGTCGCGGGCCCCCACGTCCGACTCACCGGCGCATTCGGCAACCCGAAACCGATGCAGCGGCCGCACCCGCCGATCCTCATCGGGGGCCGTTCGGCGCGGTTGCTGCGCGTCGTCGCCGAACATGCCGATCTGTGGAACGTCCCTGGCGACGACCTCGACGACGCAATCGCCCGCAGCGTGCTGTTGGACCGCTACTGCGTCGAGATCGGCCGTGATCCAGGCTCTCTCACCCGGTCGGCGTACCTATCGGTGTCCTACGACGACACCCGCGATGCGATCGACCGCGCCATCGCCGCCGGCTTCGCGCACATTGTGCTCGGGCTGGCGAGCCCTTACCCGGACGGTGTCGCTTCGTGGGTCGCCGACGAACTCATCGACCCCGCGGGATCGTGAACCCGCTACGTTGCGCTCGAATGGATCTTGTCGGGCGCGGGCCAGCGCAGAATCTGGCGCGCGGTACGGCCCAGGATCCACGCCTTCTCGTCTTCCGAGAGCGAGAGCGTTCAGATCCGGCTACCCGGCATCGGCGACCCATCCAAGATCACCGACCTCAAAAGGGTGCACCGATCAATGAGGGTGCACCAGTGGCATCCGAAATGACGAGCACCCGTGCAGGCAGACGCACCCCCCTGCCATTACTGTTGGCCACCCGCCTCGTGGTTGTGGTGGCCGCGTTGCTCGGCCCGCTGGGAGCAGCGTCGACCGCTCATGCCGACCCGGCCGATGACGCATTCCTCGGAATGCTGCGGTCCGACGGCATTACCCACGACTCACCGCAAGCTGCGATCGAGGCCGGTCGTAAGGTCTGCGAGTACCTTGGTCAGGGCAAGACGTCGGAGCAGGTCGTGTATGAAGTGGTGTTTAGCAGTCACCTGCCCGCCTACGATTCCGGCTACTTTGTCGGCGCGAGCGCACGTGCCTATTGCCCGCAGTACGCGCCGGAGACCAGCACCACATAGAATCCAGACGGCAACTAGCACGGAGAACGCAAGTGATCGCAAAACTTTTCGTCAGTGCCACCATTGTTCTCGGCGCCGCCGCGGGGTTGGCAGCACCTGCTGGCGCTGAGACTGACTTCAATGACCTCACGTGTAGCTGCCGGGCGCCCGGCGCGGTTACCAGCCCACATGTCGATGATCAGCTTCATCAGGGAATTCAGGACGCTATTGACCTGCCAGCCGCTCCAGGCCTGCCGCCGCTGTGATCTGCGCACGCTGCGCAGCGCTGGCCCGGCAATCGAGCGGCGGCATCGAGACGCTTACGCGGACTCACCGATGAAGCGTCTGTGCAATTCCTCTGTGAGGACATGGATTTGGCGGGTCAGCTCGGTGTTGGTCTTGAGCTCGAGTTCTTGAGCTTCAAAGTCGTGGTCGGCTTTCGCCTGCTGGAAGGCTGATTGGCGATTCTGGCCGATCATCACGAACGTCGACAGGAAGATCGCTTCAAGTGAAACCACCAGGGTCAGGGTCGGCCAGGGGTTCTTTTCCAGCGCGGCCATCCACACGGCGAACAGGACTGCGTGGATCCAGACGAAGTTCATCGAACCGGCAAACGCGGTGATTCGATCGGCCAGTCGCAGCTGGATGTTGGCGCTTCGTCGCGTGGCCTCCTCCAGCACGGCTGGGTGGTGGAGTTGAGTGCTATGTAGCAACCGATGCGGAATGAGTTGAGGAATTCGCCGATCGCCACTGGAGCGGGGGAGTGTCATTTACAGTCCTTCCGGGCCCGTCGGGGTTCCTTCTGGTCGTCCTCGCGGCATTGGGAGAGCTGTCGGACGTGATCGGCATTGATCACAACGGCGGTGAATCACATTGGCCACAGGACAGACCAGGAGTCCACGATGACTATCTCAAGGGAACAAGGCAGCCGCACGGTACTCATCAGCGGGGCGAGTAAGGGCATCGGCCGCTCTCTAGCCGAACGCCTGGCCGAGCAAGGTGACACGGTAGTGGGCATCGCGCGGACTCCGGACGCTACCTTCCCCGGCCTGTTGTATACCGCCGATCTCTCCGATCGAACCGCGACTTCTGTTGCACTACAGCAGATTTCATCTGCGCACCGAATCGACGCAGTGGTCAACAACGTAGGTTTGGTTCGTCCTCAGTCACTCGAAGACGTCACCCTGGACGCGCTCGACGCAGTGCTCGATGTCAACCTGCGAACCGCGATCCAACTAGCCCAGTCGGTCCTACCCGCGATGCGCCGGCAAGGGTGGGGCCGCGTCGTCAACATCGCGAGCCTGGTCGCGCTTGGCGCCCCTCAGAAGCGCACCGCGTATGCCGCTGCTAAGGCGGCCCTGATCAGCGCCACCCGCGTGTGGGCGCTAGAGCTGGCAGCCACCGGCATCACCGTCAACGCGGTCGCACCAGGACCCGTCGAAACGGAGCTGTTCCGCGAGAACAATCCACCCGGCAGCGAGGGCGAGATCCGCTACCGTGCCATGGTTCCCATGGGCCGCCTGGGACGCCCCGAGGACATCGCTGCGGCGATCGCCTTCTTGCTATCCGAAGACGCATCGTTCATCACCGGACAGACGATATTCGTCGACGGCGGCGCATCTATCGGACGACAGCCGATCTGAGCATCCCCTAACCGACGCAACGTGCGCCGTATGTTCAGCATCGCTGCCTCATTGAGAAACTCAGGCGAGCCTGAACAGGTTGAGTTTGTAGTTGTTGACGATGAAGGGAAGTAGCCGGGCCAGTAGCGGCATGCCGTAGCGATAGCGCGCAGGCCAGGTCGAGGCAACATCTGGTTGTGGGGTGGCGAATGTGCGGGTGTCCAACAGCTCGGGTCCCCACCGCTCGAGCTCGCGCGGGTCGTCACAAACCCACTGCATCCGGGCGGCTACCGCGTGCATCGACCCGTTGCGGTGCTGATTTCGCAGCATCACCGCGCCGGCGGTGTCGAAGGCGATCAGGGACCCCGCAAACCGATGAGCAAGCTGCGATAGCACGGTGTGGACCTGCTCCCCAGTTAGGTACACGAAGACCGCCTCGCATACGAATAGATACGGACCAGGGGCAGCGGCAACGGTGTCGAACCAGTCGGTGTCTAGTACCGAACCCACCAGCATCGTGCGGCGCTGCCGGTCGGCGAAGAAACGCCGGCGTAGCGCGATCGTGTCAGGAAGATCCAGATCGAACCAGCGGACCGCCCCGTTATCGAGCCGATCGAATCGGGTGTTCAGCCCGGTGCCGACTTCGACAATCGTTCCGGTCGGATGCGCGGTCAAAAAAGCGCGCACCCATCCGTCGAGAATCGCCGAACGCAGCACGCAACCTAACAACGCGGGGCCGCCGAACCGGCTGAAGTCGTATTCAAGGCAGTCGACGAGCTCACCGGCCCGCTCGTCATTGAGCACCGGATGGCGCTTGGCGGCGTCGCGGGCCCTGCCGTACAGCGGAATCAACAGTGTCTCTTGCACGTGACCCAGCTCAGGAGCGACTTTGGACATCCAACACCACCTCCGTGCCAATCCACCCAATGACGTCAAGCGTGATGTCACACCGGTCGCGCTTACTTGTACGGATCCGTCGGATTCGGCGACGGTTCACACGCCAACCAGATGTACTGAATGTGGCCGGTTGATCAAAGACGACGGATCTGTACAAGCGACGCGCGAACCGGCGCCACCAGCCTGGGAGAACTAGCACACAATGAATCCCCTCGGAATCAGATGACGCGAGAATCCGGCCGTTCCAAAGGAGTCGAATATGGTGGGCGAGCGCAGACGCGACAATCGATTCGTGGCAGCTACTGTCGCTTTTGTCGTCTACACGCTGGTAATGCTGTTGCTGGAACGGCGTATGCGCGCGACCGGTGGTCCAGGGATTATTCCATTTGAGTTGGCCGGCAGTGCGATTCGAGCTGAGGACATTATGACCCGCTGGGGCAGCGACGGTCAGCGGGCCGCGCGGTTATCCCTATGGCTCGATTTCGGATACATGGCAACCTACGGCACATTCACGGCGCTGCTTGTCGACGGCGTCCGTCGGCGGCGCGGCCATCCGGTTGTCTTGCCCGCAACTGTGATTGTTGCCGTCGTCGCCGACGCGATAGAGGGAGTCTCGTTACTGAACGTACTTCGCCGCACGCGAGTTGCCGTTGACGCACGGCGTGCGCAAGTCGCCGCTCTCATCAAGTTCGCAGTCCTTACGGGCGCGCTTGGATACGTTGCCGCGGATCGTTTCGCGTCCGATGCTCAGCGGGAAGTTGACGACGCTAGTGCCGCAGCTTATTGAGCTGGTCCTCGACGTGTAGGGCGCTGGCGGCGGTCTTGTAGCTCTCGACGACACCCTCAAGCCGTGCACTGGAGCCCTCGAAGCAAGCCCAGTCAAAGACGGCCTGACATACGTGGTCGGCCAGACTGCGCAAGATGCCATCCCGAGGAGGGTTGTCGATGACCCTGATCGCGGCCGTGCAGACCATTCCTTTGTCGACGTTGTCGCCCTGTAGTGCCCGCTGAGCCAGTGTCAGGAGGTGTCGGGTATGTCCGCCCTCGAAATCCATGTATCCCTCTTGCTTCGTAAAAGCACTAGATCGGCCGAATGGTAAAGCTAGTCAACAATCAGTACGTGTCGGCCACGTTCCGGTAACAGAGCTACATCGGTCAGGACCGAAAACGTTGGCGTAGTAGCTGATGGCCGCTGTGGATCCAGATCCGCAAACTTCGTGTTCAATTCTGGCTTGAAATATCCACGACACCTAACACGGCGATTTAGTTGTCGCGTTCGCTACCCACCGCTAAGTTTGAGGCGCGGTTGGGTGGGGATTTCAGGAGATTTGGGGAAAGAGAACGCGAATGCCCGGCGATCGGGATGACGACTGCCGCGAGCGACTGGTCGATGCCACCCTGGATCTCTGCATGGGCCAGGGGTACGACGCCACCACCGTGGATCAGATCGCCGCTGCGGCCGACGTAACGCCAGCTGACTTTGGACGCCACTTCGCGACTAAGGATGCGGCCATCATGTCGGTTGTCGATGACCTGCTGCAGGCCACCGCCGCAGCACTCGGCGACGTTAAGGCCGAGGTCGAACCAGAGCACGCGATGCTGATCGCGACCATCGAGTTGTTGGGCGCGATCATCGATGGCCGTGGCGTCATAACGCGTGATCGAATGCTGGCGATGGGGCGCGTCGTCACCTCAACCTCGCATCTGCAACAGCAAGCGTCTGCAGTCCGTAAGAGGGTGCTGACGCAGGCGCTCGCGGGCCGGATGGGAACCGATTCCCAGGATCGGCGGGTGCAGCGCGCGGTAACGATGTGGTCGGCCATCGCAGCGGGCGCCTACGTCGGCCAGCTTCATATGCCATCCAACTACGATCCGCGCCAAGATGATTGGCTATCGGAGCGAATGGTGGCGAACCTATCCGAGACGTTCGCAGAAGTCATGGGCGAGGCCCCGTGGCAAGAGGATGAGTGATTAGGCGCGCCGCACAGCATGCACAGCAGATCACGATTACGGCTGGGTGGCCGGGGAGATGAGGGCTTTCATGACTCGGCCGGCGCGAAGCGCGTCGAACGCGGTCAGCGCATCGGTTAGTGGACTGATGACCGTGGTGAGGTCCGCAACGGCAATTTCTCGAGCGGCCAGTAGCCCGATCGCGCGGTCGAATTCGTCGGTGTAAATGTACGAACCCCGCACCGTAATCTCTTTGAGCAGGATGGTGGCCGAATCCAGGCCAGGGTCGGGTCCCGCCCCGACCACCACCAGGATGCCGCCGGGGGCCAGCAGCTTCAGTGCGGCGGAGGTCGCGGCGGCGTTGCCCGAGCACTCGAGCACGACATCGACCTCCAGTCCGCTGGTGTCGGCGTCGGCGGCGATCGACACCGCATGGGAACTCTTCGCGAACCCGGCCCGTTGCGCGGCCGGCTCCATGAGAAGGATTCGTGCGGGCGATCTGAGGTGAGCGAGCCTGCAGGCGAGCTGCCCGATTGGACCGCCGCCGGTCACTAATACCGTCCGCCCCGACAGCTCGCCGGCGAGGTCCACCGCTCGCAACGCAGTCGCCGTCGGCTCGACCCAGGCCGCCTCGAGAGTCCCCAGCTCATCAGGGATTCGGCGCAGGTGTCCGGAGAAGGCGGCCATCAGCGGCGCCAGCGCTCCATCGGCCTGCAGGCCTAGCGCCGTCTCCAAGGTGGCTTGTCGACAGAAGTTCGGCCGCCCTGAGCGGCAGTACACGCACGTCCCGTCCACGTTGCCGTTGGGGTTGACCGCAACCCGCTGGCCGATCGCCCAGTCTGCGACGTCGTGGCCGACTGCCGCGATCCGACCGGTGGACTCGTGTCCGAGGATGCAGTCACCGCGGTACACCTGCGGCAGCTGGGAGGCGTGCAGATCGCTGCCGCAGATGCCGCACAGATCGACTTCGACGAGGACCTGATCGGGTCGCAGCGTGGGGCGTGGTCGATCCTGTAGTGCGATGCGTCCGTCAGCGGTGAGTACCACCGCGAGCATTGTCACGTAAGCGAATACGGCCCGAGACGGCCCCAGGCCACGATGACGGCGAGCGTAAGCAGCACCGCGTTGATCGCGATCATCGGCGCTTCTTTGCGCCGAGCGTGCACGACGGCCGCACCGACCATCGTCAGGGCGAGCCCGATTGCGGCCAGTGGCACCAGGATCGGCGCAATATGCAGCGCGGCCGGCAGGATTAGCCCGATCGCGCCGAGGATCTCGAGGACCCCGATGAGCCGTATTGTGGACGGGCTGAAGTCCTGCGCCCAGCCGAAGCCGGACGCCAAGAGTTGCTCCTTGGTGCGAAGTATCTTCATCAGCCCGCTTGCGGCGAAACCCACCGCAAGGACTATCGCGATAATCCACAGCGCTAGGTTCATCCAGACCTCCTCATTGTTTTCATGGTTAACACTTGTCAGCCGAATTCCTGGTTGAGGACTTCGATCTCGCGGTCACTCAACGATAGGCCGCCCGCGGCAAGGTTCTCGGTTAGGTGGCCGCGAGTGCGGGTTCCCGGAATCAGCAGGACATTCGGTGCGACGGCCAGCAACCACGCGAGCGCGACCTGTGCGGCGCTCGCTTCGTGGCGATCGGCGACACCGGCCACGACCGAGTTGTTCAGGATCTCGTCGCGCTGCGCTGTAGGAAAGCCCAAGGGACAGAACGGCACGAACGCGATGTCCCGTGCGCAACACTCCTCCAAGACGGGCAGGCTCTCACAGGCTGCGAGATTGAAGAAGTTCTGCACGCAGACGATTTCGGCGACGTCCAGCGCCCGCATCAGGTGGGTGCGGCTGACATTGCTGATCCCAATTCCGCCGATCAGTCCCTTGTCCCGGGCTGTGACCAGCGCGCCGAGCTGATCAACGAACCGGTCATCGGGTGCGGCGTTGTCCAGCACCCGTAAGTTGACAGCGGTAAGTTGCTCGACTCCCAGTGTCGTGAGGTTGTCGTATATGCCGGACAGCAGCTGGTCGGGTTCGTCGTAGGGCAGCACCGCTCCCGAATCGTCGCGGCGGGCCGCCACCTTGCTGACCAAGGCCAAACCGTCGGGGTAGGGGTGAAGCGCCTCACGGATCAATTCGTTGACCACCCCTGGCCCGTAATACTGCGCGGTGTCGATGTGATCGACCCCGGCCTCCACCGCGGCCCGTAGCACTGCGATGGCTTCATCACGGTCCCGTGGCGGACCGTAGACGTTGTCTCCGGCCAGCTGCATCGCGCCATACCCGACGCGCCAAACCGCCTTGCCGGCAAGGGGATAGCGAGACGCACGGTTAGGCATAAATTGGCGCAACGTCGAAGTAGACGCGGTACGCGTCGATCTTGCCGGCAGCGTCGAGATGGAAAACCGTCACACACGGAATGGTGACCTGCTGACCGTCCTTACGGTCGTAGGTGACTTTCAGCTCGACGATCGTGTCTCGGTCGACGTTCCATTCCCGCACGACCTCGTGGTGCAGGCCGGCGATCGTGTCGTAGAAGTTGGTTAGGCCCATACGGATCTCCCCGATGCCAACCAGCGGCTGGCTGTTGCCGAACACGACCCGTCCATCCTCGGCAAAAAGTGGGGTCAACGCCGCAACGTCCATCGCGTCGACCAACGCGAAGAGCTTGAGCGTCTGGGCACGCGTTGTTGCACGCATAGGGGTCCCTCTCTCACAAGGGGGCAGCGTGGCAACCACGATACGTGATACGTCATGTTACTCGCAAGATGGTGGTGCGGCGGAATGCATATCAAGGGCCCAGATGGTCTTAGCCAGCGAGCGGGCAGGACCTGGACCCGTCAAGCGCCGCCCTCTAGCGTCGGCAGCTACTCATCAGGGAACCGGCGGCAAGGAGCTATGGAAATCCAAGTGTACGTGGATGTGTTCCAGCGCCGCGGTGAGCGGCGCGAGCAGCTCGTCGGGCAGCGGGTCGAAGAACAGGCGCCGGACCAACGCCACGTGACCCGGAGCTGCCGCGTCGATCGCGTTGCGACCGGCCTTTGTCAGAATCGCATCGGTTGCCCTGCGGTCATCCTGCGATGGAACCCGCTCAGCGAGGCCGCGTTCGCATAACCGGCGCAGCTGATGCGATGCGCGGCTGCGTTCCCAACCGATCAGCGCCGCCAGGTCAGAGACCTGCAGGCGGCCGCCGGGCGCACCGGTTAACGCATTCAGAACGTGGTAGTCGGCAAGAGACAAATCGCTGTCACTCTGCAGCTGCCGATTCATCTCATAATTCATCCGCATCTGCACGCGCATGAACGCGCGCCAGGCTTGCAGCTCGGCCGGCGACAGCCAAGGGCCCTGATCGGTCTTCCGGCGCTGACTACGTGACACTTCGGCTATTCCTTCTCCGGCTATCCGCCCAGGATATCCAGATCACCGCCGGAAACCCCTTCGACGCGTCGCGACCGACCGCCGCCAGTAGGGCATGACCGGGAGCGAATACGAACATCAGCGCCGTTTTTTAAGTGATGTATCACGTATAGTGATGAGGCCAAAGCGGGCGGGAAGGACTCACGATGACGGAGACCATCAGTCGCTTGATGGAAGCGAATTTGCTCGGGGTATTCAACGAACGCGACGCGGGTCGCAGGGCCGCGGTGATCAACACCATCTACTCCGCTGATGTGCGGTGGACGGACGACGAGGGGAGCACGGTCGGTCGTGAAGCCTTAGACGCCAAGGCAACAGCGTTGCAATCGCAGATACAGGGGCTGGTATTCACCAAAGCAGGCCCTGTCTACCAAACTCGGGGACTGGGCTACATGGCATTTGAGCTCGGGCCGCCAGGAGGCGAGCCAGTGGCCTGCGGATTCGACGTGGCCGTCGTGCGCAATGGGCTCGTCTCCGAGCTCTATACCGTCATCACGGGTCCGCGCGATGACGGTCCGTCGCAGCTGCTGCAGGCCTTCATTGACTACCTTCGGGCACGGCCCACCGCCGTCGATTCCGGAAGCCCGGCGTTTGTCGACGGCTCGTCAGAGCTGGAAGGCGTGTCACGCCGCAGCACTGAATTAGGGGGCGTCCCCGCCATCGCGCTGCAACCGCAGGTCGGTAGCCCCGGACGGACCGTCCTGTATTTCCACGGCGGCGGCTACGTCACTGGCTCACCGCCGAACCGCTATCTGCCGTTTGCGGCCGCGGTAGCTTTGGCCGCCAACGCTCGAGTGTTCGTGGTGGACTATCGGCTCGCTCCACAAACCCCCTTCCCAGGCGCCTTTGACGATTGCCTGCGCGCCTATCAGTGGCTTGTCACACACAGCGACTCCGACCCGCAAATGCTGGCCGTGCTCGGTGATTCGGCCGGCGGCAACTTGGCGGTCGCCGTCACCGCAGCGGCCCGCGATCAACGCTTGGCGCTTCCCGAACGAATCGCTCTGCTCTCGCCGTTGGCCGACCTGACTTTTGGCGGCGCCTCCATCGAGCAACGTAAACACCTGGACCCGTTAGTCACTCGTGAGATGCTCGAATCCACCGTCGTCGACTACCTTGCCGGGGCGGATCCGCGCGACCCCCGATGCTCTGCGATCTTCGCCGACATGCAGGGTTTCCCCCCGATGCTCATCCAGGTCGGTGAGAACGAGATCCTCCACGACGATGCCACCCGTATCCGAGATGCCGCCACCGCGGCTGGTGCCGACGTGTCCTTCGAGTCTTGGCGACATGGAATTCACGTTTGGCCGGTGTTCATCTCGGCCGGGCTACCCGAGTCCGCTGCGGCCGTCGAACGCCTGGCCGCCTTTTTCAAGGCTTAGCTTAGTGATTGGCCAGTGGGTTGGTGGCTTGCCATGGAGTGGGGATTAGTACTTCGACGCCGGCTCGTTCGGCGAGCGGGAGTAGCCGGTTCATGGTGGCGTCAAAGTCATCGGCTAGATAGGGCATTGGGCGCAACGGGTGATCCAGGGTGCGGAAGAAGTCGTCCCAGTGCACGAGGATGATCCGCCGCGCTCTGGTGGTGACGACGACCTCGTCCCAGTAGGTGTTGATGAACTCGTCTGATTGTTTACCCAACAAGCCGACGCCGAAGTAGATGACGTCAGCGTGGTGCCCGGCTAACGCTCCGGGAACGAAATTGGCGCTGGCGTGAATCAGGATTCGTCCCTGGGGATGGTTGACCAGCACGGAGTAGCAGGTGGCGCTCTTCCACGCTCGGGTGGGCGCCGGCGGGACGACCGGCTCGGTGACCACTCCAGGGTAAAGGTCGCCGGGACTGTGCACCGAATGGATGAACGTCAGCTCGAAGTCGTTGTAGGACAGCGTTTGTCCGTCGGTGACGACTTTCAGCGAGGACTCGGGTACGTTCAGGCCACGTCCGATGTTGGCGGTCGATTCCGAACCGATGAGGTCGGCACCGGTCTCGTTGACCCAGATGGATGCGTCCATCGCGTGGTCGTAGTGCGAGTGTGCGCAGAACACCGCGGCCAATGAGCTTGCCACGTGGAGGCGGTCGATCGCATCGCGAACGAGTTGGCGATTCGGGTTGATCTTGCCGAACTGCAGACTCAACATCCCGGGTCTGGTCACAAAGCCGTCGGAGAGGATGGAGGTGTTCTGGTCACTGAGTAGCACCGAGCTCGTCCCGAGGAAGTGCGCCTTCAGCCCCGTGGTCGCCGGCTCCGCCGGCCGCTCCAGGTACTTCCGGTAGCGGTCTAGCCGTGGATGAGCGAACGGCAGGTGGCGTCCTGGCTTGATGTGCTGAAGGAGCGATCCGCACATATCAGACCCCGTCCGTGTGGTGTTTCCTGCTGGCAGCGTCGTTGGTGGACGCTGTCATTATGGCAACGGGGATACGTAACCTCGCTCAATAGCGGGAAAGTCCGGAAGCGACGGAAGGTGCGGCATTGGATGAGGCAGCGACCTCTCGAGACGACCACCGCTACGTGATCATTGGTGCCGGTGCGATCGGCGGCACCCTGGGCGCACTGCTGGCCCGGGCCGGTGCTGCCACGGTGCTGGTGGCACGGGGTCGACACGCGGAAGTCTTGGCGATCGCCGGCATGACGTTGAGAACGGCCGACGGTACCTTCCACACGCCGGTCACCGCGGCGTCCGGGCCCGAGCATGTGCGGTTGACCCATCGCGACGTGCTGGTCTTCGCGACGAAGACCCAGCAACTCGACGCGGCTCTCCAGGAATGGGTGGACCAGCCGGTCTTTGGGCCGAACGGCCCAAATGACCTGGTCGGGACCGCGGGTGAGCGCCTGCCGGCGATGACCGCCCTCAACGGTGTTGCCGCCGAGGAGAAAGCGCTGCGCTACTTCCGGCGGGTATTTGGTATCTGTGTCTGGTTGCCGGCCGTGCACCTCGAGCCCGGGGAGGTGATCGTGCGGTCGTGGCCGGTGGCCGGCCAGTTCCACATCGCACGGTGGCCCGCGTCGATCAGCACGCAGGACGACGCCGACCTGTTGTCGGGCCTCGCCGAAACGTGGACCGCCGCAGGGATCCAGGTGCGTACTCCCGACGACGTCGCCCCCTGGAAGTACAACAAGCTGTTGAGCAACCTCGGCAACGCTGTTCGCGCCCTGGCCGCCGAGGCGGCCGACACAAGCGCGGTGGAGGCCGCGCTGCGCAGTGAAGGTGAGAATGTGTTGCGGCACGCCGGAATCGAGTGGGTCTCGTTCGAGACATCCACGGCCGCGCGGGCGCACGGACCGAGCGTCCGCACGGTACCCGGACGGACTACCGGGGCGAGCAACTCCACGTGGCAGTCGTTGAGCCGCAATACTGGCAACGTCGAGACCGACTTCTTCAACGGCGAGATCGTCCGGATCGCTCACCGCCATGGCATCACGGCACCACTGAATGCCGCGGTAGCACGCGCAGCGCGTTCTACGGTCCGCAACGGCCTTGGGCCAAGCCGTTATTCGGCGGCAGAACTCGCCCAACTGTTCAGGTGAACACAAGTTGGCGCGCCACCCTTCAGCGAAGGCCCCTGCAGGCCAGGTGCCTCCCACTTACACCAGAAATGAGAGCGCACGATCTCAGGCAGCAATGGAAACACCGAGGGATACGCGAGGGACGGAACAGGTGAAGTAGCGGACTACTCGTGCCCGCGTGCGGCAAGTGGAGGATAGTCGGTCGCGATCAGCTAACGGCGAGGTTAGGTGGTGGCTCGTGCCGAAGATCGGTGAGCATGCGGTGGTTCTCGGCGCGAGCATGGGCGGGCTGTTGGCCGCGAGGGTGCTTTCCGACTTTTATGAGGCGGTCACCGTGGTGGAGCGGGACGTGTTGCCGGACGATGCAGTCAACCGGCGGGGGGTTCCGCAGGGCCGCCATGTGCATGCCTTGCTGGGGCGAGGGTCCCAGGTCCTTGCTGAGCTGTTTCCCGGGTTCCTTGACGAACTCGTCGTGGCTGGCGTCCCTCTCTTCGACTACACCGATCTGTCCAAGGCGTTCATTTCTTTTGCTGGCCACCAAATGCTCCGTACCGGAGCGTTCAGGGACATCCCGCCCATCTTTATCCCAAGCAGACCATTGTTGGAGTGTCTTGTTCGGCGACGGGTGCGTGAGACGGCGAATATCACGCTGCTGGAGGGCTATGACGTTGTTGATCTGACGTCGACCACGGCGCGCGATCGTGTCACCGGCGCGCGGGTCCGTTCCCGTGACGGTGGCAGTGAACGGGTATTGACGTCGGATCTTGTCACTGACGCCACCGGTCGGGGTGCGCGAACACCGGCGTTCTTGGACGCCTTGGGCTATAGGCGCCCGGTCGAAGACCAAGTCGCTGTGCGTGTGGCGTATTCCAGTCAGCTGCTGCGGATCCCGCCCGGCACGCTCAAGGAGCTGATGGTTCTCGTCGGTGGCCCCCCGGGCCGGCCCACCGGGATCGCGTTATTCGGTCACGAGGACGACACCTGGATGTTCACCGTAGCCGGCATAGCGGGTCGCGAGCCGCCGAGCGAGCCAGCCGAAATGTTGGCCTTCGCCGAGGGTTTGATTCCAGCGCATGTGCTGGCAGCGATTGGTGCCGCCGAGCCGCTCACCGAAGTCTGTCGTTTCCATTACCCCGAGAGTCGTTGGCGACGCTATGACAAGGTGCGGCGGTTTCCGGCCGGTCTGCTGGTTTTCGGCGACGCAATCTGCAGCTTCAACCCCGTCTACGGACAGGGCATGACAGTGGCCGCCCTGCAGGCGCAGGCGCTGCGCCAATGTCTACACCGCGGCGCGAATGGCTTGGCGCGGCGCTACTTCCGTGCCGCGGCGAAACCGATCGGGGTGGCCTGGCGATTCGCGGTTGGCGCTGACCTTAACCTGCCCGAGGTCGAAGGCCCCAGGCCACTGTCGTTGCGCCTCACCAACCGGTACGTCGACCGGGTACAGACCGCCGCCGAGTCCGACCTCGTTGTCGCCGAACAGTTCACAAAGGTCATCGCACTGATCGACCCGCCCATTCGGCTGCTGCACCCGAAGATGATGATCCGCGTCGCGACCGCCAACCTGCGCCGCCGCGAACGCCGTCAACCAGCTGAACAGCCGGAGTCAGCGCGGTTGGAGGTGTCTGAGTCCTCGACATCGTTGACAGGTGAGTCGCCTTCAGATGCCACCGCCGCCGATGCATAAGTGCTGGCGAGCGACCCCACATTCACGAGCTGCCTAGGTAGTTACTAGCTGGAACCACCTAGGCAGCTGGTGGGAGCACCGACAATGAACACCGAACCGCGGCTGAGGGTTGTCGATTACTTATAACGCGGCGCGTTACACGTCAATCGTCTGGCTGACGTAGTTCTCCCAGGTGGCGATGTTGCCTGCGTCAATCAGAAGTCCCTGGTAATCCGGGTCGGTACTGAGGCTCTGCTGGATCTTGCCGTAGGTGGCCCAGTCCTGGGCGGTCGTCAGCAAGCCGATGGCGTTGGTCCCCTGGCCCCCGACCATCGTGACCAGCACCGTGACGTTCTCCGCGCCATGCTTCTTAGCAAGCTCGCTCGCACGCTTCAGCTGCTTCTGAACGTCGCCCCAGGCCACGCCGGGGTTCGGATGGACGATAGTGGTTGCGACGATTGTCATGGTGGAAACCTCCACTAGAGGGGACAGAACCCCAACAGTCTGTGGCGCGGCAGAGTGGGCGCCTAGAGTAGGCGACTACCCTATTTTTGCTGATGCACGGTGAGGAGCCGAGATGCTTGGCAGGGACCGACGGCTTCTGCCCTGAAGACACAGGGAAATAGCAACAAGGTCATGGACGATCGACCTGTCGGGTAGCTGGTGCCCCGGCCAGTGGGCATGACCGGGTTGGTCTAGGCGCTGGATTCGGCTGTCTGTGACTCGATGACGGTTTCGGGAGGGGCGGTGCGCTCCCACAGGACCGCGCCCACGCACGCTGTCACCACCCATCCGAAGCCAATCACCCCGCACCACATGATCAATGTCATCGCGACACCGATCGGGCCGAACCCGTCCCAGCCGCGGAGCAACAGAGGAAATATCACCCGGGCGGCGAGCGGGATGATGGTTCCGTCGATCACCACCCCGGCGAGCCCGGCGAGCGCAAGGTACTTCCATCCCCGGCCACCGTCCCGGACCAGGAGAACGGGCGTGAGCGACCAGAAGACCCATGCCGGCACGAGTGCCGCCACGAACAGCAGCACGCGCATCGCACCGGTGTGATCGCCGGCGAAGGCGATCCGTTCACGAAAACCGATCATCGTCAGGTATAGGACGAACCACGTGGCGCCCCGCAGCAGCCTCTGGCTCAGCCCGAACTGCTCACGGCGCCAGGCCCTGGCGAAGATTCCGGCGATGGTGATCGACATCGGGATTCCCCACACAAGGAATCCGGCGACTCCAATGATCGTCCAACTCGACCTCAGTCCCGAGGAACTGCCGAACGCCTCGCGGACCCTGTCACTTAGGGGGTGTTGGAGGCCCAGCTCCCGGATCAGGAGTATGCCCGGACTGGCGTCCTTAGCGAAGCCGGAGAAGTAGCCGAATCCAAGGATGATCAAGGGGATGACCGTGGTGAACAGCTCGATCGAGACAAGTCCGCTCTGCGTGCCGCCATCGATCTCGTTGAAGCGGGCGAGGATTGCGGCGGCCGGCCGCTTGCTGCGGGCCTCCTCCAGCCGCCGGTAGCGCTCCTCGAGCCGGCGACCGACGTGCTCGCGCTTCGGGCTTGCGCTCATCGGTCGGCGAACTCCGCCAACGCGCCGCCCACCAGGTAGGCAACCAGCAGGCCAGGCTTCGGCCACAAGCGGGTTGGCAACAACCCGGCCCGACTTGAGCGTGACCGAGACGCGATCACGTCGATCGCCTCGTTGATCTGCTCCAGCTTGTCGCCAAATCGTCACGGAACTCTTTCGGGTGCGGCTTGGGCACAGTGACATCCTTACAGCCCGCCCACTTTGGGCAAGCGATGTCACGTGCGACCTATCCGTGCAGCAGACCCGGGCGGGCTTTTGCCGACAAGAATGGCGACGCTGCTTTCGCTGACGCCGATGCATCCGTGCCGGCGAACGACCCCACATTCACGAGCTGCCTGAGCAATCACTAAGGGGAAATACCCGGGGAGGGGGGACTATCACTGGTGCCCCGGCGAGCGGTGGGATCAGCAGTACGCTCATGCCATGGCGGAAACGTCATACGCCAAGTGCGGCGATCTGAGCCTGGCGTATCAGGTGTTCGGCGACGGACCGGTCGAGCTCGTCTTCGTCGGGCCGATGCTCACCCACGTCGAGCTGTTCTGGGCCATGCCCGAGTTCAAGGCCTTCTTTGATCAGCTTTCGACGTTTTGTCGGGTCCTTTTGTTCGACAAGGCTGGGGGCGGGCTGTCGGACCCCATCCCGAAAGTTCGTTTGCTTGAAGAGCGAGCGGCCGAGATCGAGGCCGTTATGGACGCCGTCGGCTTCGGAAAGCCCGTTATCTTCGGTATGAGCGAGGGCGGCCCACAGGCCATCGTGTTTGCGGCAAGACGACCGGAGCGAACGCGGGCGCTGATCCTTTACGGCTCGTTCGCGTCCACCGCCGGCGGTAGCTGGGACGACTTGGATCGCGACCCGGCCGAGCTGCGGGCGCGCGCCCTTGCCGAGCTGGGTGAGGACTACACGCCGTCAACGAAGCAGATCGCCCGCATGCAGGAAATGGTCCGTGCCGCCCGCTCGGCGTGGGGCAGCGGCGCAACAGTGAAGCGGATGTTCCCGTCGGTCCGCTCGATAGGCCAGCTCGCCATGTTCGAGCGCATGAGCGCCAGCCCGGGGATGCTGCGCGCGACACTGGAATCGAACTTCCGGATCGACGTCCGGCCGATCCTACCGACGATCACCGCGCCCACCCTCGTCATCCATGCCCGCGACGACCCCATGCCGGTGCAGGGCAGCCGGTACCTCGCTGACCACATTCCCGGCGCGCGGTTGCTCGAGGTCGACGGCGCGGACCACGCACCCTGGTTCACCGAGCCCGACCGGATCCTGACCGAGATCGAGGAGTTCCTCACCGGCAGCCATGCGGCGCCGCCGCAGTCCCATCGCGCCCTGCGCACCGTGCTATTCACCGATATAGTCGCGTCGACGCAACACGCCGCAGCGACCGGCGACGAGCGATGGCGCGCGGTGCTGCACCGGTTTGGTGAGATCACCGCTGACCTCACGCAACGCTTCGGCGGCACGGTGGTCAAGAGCACCGGCGACGGGTATCTCGCCACGTTCGACGGGCCGACGCAAGCTATCCGCTGCGCCGAGGCGTTGCGCGGTGACGCCGAGACACTGGGCATCGAGATCCGCGCTGGCATCCACACTGGCGAATGCGAGCTGCTCGACGCCGACATCGCGGGGCTCGCGGTACACATCGCGGCGCGGATCCTCGGCCACGCGGGTGCCGGTGAAATCCTTGTCTCCCGCACCGTGCGTGATCTGGTCGTCGGCTCGGGCACGGGCTTCGAAGACCGCGGCAGCGTCGAGCTGCGCGGGGTGCCCGGCACCTGGCAACTCCTGGCGGTGGATCGCCACGGCGCGCGGGCGGGATCGGCCGAGGCAGAGCTGGCATCAATGCCGACCCCCGGCCGTCGCACCGCGATGCGCCGCTCGGACCGCGCCGTGGAGGTGATCGCGATGCGCGCACCGTGGATTCTGCGCGGGATGGCCCGCCTCGCCCCGGCCAACGGTCGCAGATGAACAGCCGGAGTCAGCGCGTTTGGAGGTTCTGAGTCCTCGACATCGTTGACAGGTGAGTCGCGTTCAGATGCCACCGACGCCGATCGCTCCGTGCTGGCCAACGACCCCACATTCACGAGCTGCCTCGTCAATCCCTAGGTGGAACCACCCACCCGGCACCATTGGGAATCGGATGCGGCGGGCAGCGACTACGTTTGCGCGTGCGAAAGTAGCAGTCTGCCACTGGTTTAATCCCACTATCGCGCACCAAGCATATCCGCAGGTAAAGCCCATTTTTCGGCCGTAAAATTGAGCCCGCTGCCAATGAAACTGCCAATGTCCACTTGGACCTAGTCGCCGAAGATCACGTGCTCTTCGGTCATGAAGACGCAGGAGCGCGCGAAGTCGATGAACTTCGACTCGTCCTCCATGAGG
Organism: uncultured Actinomycetota bacterium; assembly: GCA_963751315.1. GTDB lineage: Bacteria > Actinomycetota > Actinomycetes > Mycobacteriales > Mycobacteriaceae > Mycobacterium. The sequence continues at coordinate 51,737 of CAVVUH010000004.1, forward strand.
CGTTGCTGGGCCTCGAGGCTCCCCGGCGCGCCCAATCCGGCGTGAACCGCCTCGAGCGACTCCCACCACACCTCGGTGATGCCGTCGTACGGCTCGGCGCTGCCGCGGCTCTGCCTCAGGAACGCGTTCAGCTCCGGCGAGACCGTGTGGCTCTGGACGTAGCGGACCGCGCCGATCGCGTCGGCGACGCTCCGCACGAGCGGCCCGTGCTCGTCGAGCCAGTAGCGGTGGAACTCGTCTTCCGGCACGTCCTCGCGGCGGCGGACGCAGTACACGAGCTTGGTCATCCCGGCGACTCTACGCCGGTGGGCCGGTGTGGTCGGTCCGCCGTTCACCAGGGTTACCGCACTATGACCCCTACGTATAGATCTCAGTGACGGCCCCCGCCGACGCTGATCCTGCCGACGATCACCCCGTCCACCCTGGTCATCCATGCCCGCGAGGACCCCACCGTTGCGGTGCAGTACGGCCGGTACCTCGCCGATCACATCCCGGGCGCGCGGTACCTGGAGGTCGAGGGCACCGACCACTTCCCCTGGTTCGACGAGCCCCACAAGATCCTGACCGGGATCGAGGAGTTCCTCACCGGCAGCCATGCCGCACCGTCGCAGTCCCATCGCGCCCTGCGCACCGTGTTGTTCACCGACATCGTCGCCTCGACCCAACACGCCGCAGCGACCGGCGACGAGCGGTGGCGTGCGGTGCTGCACCGCTTTGATGAGATGACAACAGAACTCACACAACGATTCGGCGGCACGGTGGTCAAGAGCACCGGCGACGGCCACCTCGCCACCTTCGGACCTGGCGTCAATGCCCACCCCCGGCCGTCGGACCGCGATGCGCCGCTCGGACCGCGCCGTGGAGGCGATCGCGAGGCGCGCACCGTGGATTGTCCGCGGGATTGACCGCCTCGCCCCGACCACCGGTCGCCGCTGAACAGCCGGAGTCGGCGCGCTTGGAGGAGTCTGAGTGCTCGACATCGTTCACAGGTGAGTCGCATTCAGATGGCACCGACGCCGATGCATCCGTGCTGCACCCCACCTTCACGAGCTGCCTGGGTAATTACTAATTGGAACCACCTGGCAGGAAGGCGCCAGTTAGTCGTCGACCACCGACACGACCGGAAACGGGCCGGGAGTCGTAGCGCTCGACAGCAGTACGCTCAGTGCCGTGGCGGAAACGTCGTACGCACCGTGTGGCGATCTCAGCCTGGCGTATCAGGTGTTTGGCGACGGGCCGGTCGAGGTCGTCTTCGTTTCGGGGCCGGTCAGCCAGGTGGAGGTGTTCTGGGCGCTGCCCGAATACAAGGCCTTCTTCGAGCAGCTCGCCACGTTCTGTCGCGTCGTGCGGTTCGATAAAGCCGGGATCGGGCTGTCGGACCCGGTCCCGTACGTTCGCACGCTAGATGATCGAGCGGCCGAGATCGAGGCCGTCATGGACGCCGCCGGCTTCGGACAAGCCGTCGTCTTTGGTCTGAACGAGGGCGGCCCGCAGGCTATTGTGTTCGCGGCAACACGGCCGGAGCGAACCCGGGCGTTGATCCTCAGCGGCACGGGTCCGTTCAACAACACCGGGTGGGACGATATCGATCGTGACCCGGCCGAGGTGCGGGCGCGCTTCCTTTCCGAGCTGGGTGAGAAGTACACGCCGTCGACCGAGCAGTTGGCCCGCCTGCAGGAATTCGGCCGCGCGGTCCGCTCGGGGTGGGGCAGCGGTGCGGCACTCAGCATCGCTTTGCCGTCGGTCCGGTCGATGCGCCACCTCGCGATGTTCGAGCGGATGAGCGCCAGCCCGGGGATGATGCGGGCGATGCTCGAAGCGGGGTTCCGGACCGATGTCCGGCCGATCCTGCCGACGATCACCGCGCCCACCCTGGTCATCCATGCCCGCGGCGACCTCGTTCCGGTGCAGGGCGGCCGGTACCTCGCCGACCACATCCCGGGCGCGCGGTACCTCGAGGTCGACGGCGTGAGCACCGCGCCCTGGCTCACCGAGCCCGACAGGATGCTGACAGAGATCGAGGAGTTCCTCACCGGCAGCCATGCCGCACCGTCTCAGGCACATCGCGCCCTGCGCAGCGTGTTGTTCACCGATATCGTCGCGTCGACGCAACACGCCGTGGCGATGGGCGACGAGCGGTGGCGGGCGGTGCTACAGCACTTCGGTGAGAACACCGCCGAACTCACGGAACGATTCGGCGGCACGGTGGTCAAGAGCACCGGCGACGGTCACCTGGCCACCTTCGACGGGCCGACGCAGGCCATTCGCTGCGCCGAGGCCTTGCGCGCGGACGCCGAGACGCTGGGCATCGAGATCCGCGCTGGCATCCACACCGGCGAATGCGAACTGCTCGACAGCGACATCGGGGGGCTCGCGGTACACATCGCCGCGCGGATCCTCGGCCAGGCCGGCGCCGGCGAAATCCTGGTCTCGCGCACCGTGCGTGACCTGGTGGTCGGCTCGGGCACGGGCTTCGAGGATCGCGGCGGCGTCGAGTTGCGCGGCGTGCCCGGCACCTGGCAACTTTTGGCGGTCGATCGCCACGGCCCGCCGGCCGGATCGGCCGAGGCGGAACTGGTGTCAATGCCCACTCCCGGGCCTCGGACCGTGATGCGCCGCTCGGACCGGGCCGTGGCGGTGATGGCCAGGCGGACACCGTGGATCCTGCGCGGGGTGGCCCGCCTCGCCCCGGCCACTGGCCGCAGATAAGCAGCTGGAGTCAGCGCGGTTGGAGGTGTCTGAGTCCTCGACATCGTTGACAGGTGAGTCGCATTCAGACACCACGGACGCCGCTGCATCCGTGCTGGACCCCACGTTCACGAGCTGGCTCAGCACGCCTGTGTCAACTAGCTTCCGACGGCTGCCGACGATGTCGTGGCAGCGCTCGTCCCGGCGGGTGTGACGCTTGCTTGGTGGCCGCCGCCGCTGGAATGTTCCTCGCCACCCGTATCGCCTGAGTAGTCGGTGTCTGCTCAGGCGGTCACGCGACGGATGCCCAGTGTTTGTCTGCTGGTCACTAGAGGGCGGGCTGGGTCTGCAAGCCTTGATCCGACGCTCCGGGAGACCAGGAGTCGCCGCGACTCGGGAAAGGGCCGTCATGACGGAACACTTGCGCGCTTACAACAGTCTGTGGCAGGTCCGCAGCGACTCGTGGTGCCGGTTGGAGGAGGCCGCTGACCGGCTGACGCGCCCGGACACCGCGGGAGCGTTAAAGGAACAGTGTGCGAACGGCTGCCAGGAATTACTGACGCGCCTGAGCACACTCGAGCCCTACTGGGCCTACCCCGGCTCTCCCCACTTCGCGCGGATTCAACGACTTTTTGCGGCCGGTAGCTACGACAAGTTCGCACAGGCGGTGGGGCAGGTCAACCGCGCGCTGACCACGGAGTCGTACCGCACCGGTGACGTCGACAACGCCGGCGCCGACGAGCTGGACATGTTCCCGTCCGATCCGCGCACGCTCGAGCATCAGCCGGCAGCGCAGCGTGACCGTCCCTATTTCGAGGTGCTCGTCGTCGAGAAGATGACCGAAGACCAGGAACGGGTGCTGCGCAACGAGGTTCGCAAATGGCGGCGCCCCGACGACGAATTCGTCTACGAGCTTGTGGTGGTGTCCAGCGGCGACGAGGCACTCATTGCGGCACGGCTGAACGTCAACTTGCAAGCGGTGATAATCCGGCGGCGCTTTTCCCACCAATCGACCCGCGATCTGTCGAGCTTGTCGCAGTTCGTCGATACCGCGGTGTCGGACGAGATGGCCGATCACAAGACGCCGGAAGAACGCGCGCAGATCCTCGCGGTCTCGCTGGCGAAGTTGCGGCCCGAGCTAGACCTGTACCTCATGACCGAAATCGACGTGGAGGACATCGCCGGGCGCCTGGGTCAGTATTTCCGCAGGGTGTTTCACGCCCGGGAAGGGATGCTCGAGCTTCACCTGTCGATCTTGCAGGGCGTGGCGGCGCGTTACCGCACTCCGTTCTTCAGCGCGCTCAAGCAGTACAGCCACCGGCCCACGGGCGTATTTCACGCGCTGCCGATTTCGCAGGGTAAGTCGATCGTCAACTCGCACTGGATCAAGGACATGGTCGGCTTTTACGGCCTGGACGTCTTCATGGCCGAGACCTCGGCGACGTGCGGCGGCCTTGACTCATTGCTGGAGCCCACCGGTCCGCTGCGCGAATCCCAACAGCTCGCGGCGGAAGCGTACGGCTCGCGGCATACCTACTTCGTCACCAACGGAACGTCGACGGCCAACAAAATCGTCACCCAGGCGCTGGTGGCGCCCGGCGACATCGTGCTGCTCGACCGCAACTGCCACCAGTCACATCACTACGGGATGTTGCTTGCCGGTGCGAATGTTGTTTATTTAGAAGCCTATCCGCTCAACGATTACTCGATGTACGGAGCGGTATCGTTGCGCGAGATCAAGTCGAAATTGTTGGCGCTGAAGCGTGCCGGCAAGCTCGACCGGGTCAAGATGATGTCGCTGACAAACTGCACCTTCGACGGGATCGTCTATGACGTCCAGCGTGTCATGGAAGAGTGCCTGGCCATCAAGCCCGATCTGGTGTTCTTGTGGGACGAGGCATGGTTCGCCTTCGCCCGTTTCCACCCGGTCTATCGGACACGCACCGCGATGGCGTCGGCAGAGGCGCTGCGCGAGCGGTTCCAGGACCCCGACTACAAACATCGCTTCGAGAAGTACCTGGCTGCCGAGGCCGCCGATGCACCCAGTGACGATGATCTTCTGGACCGTCGCCTGATGGCCGACCCCGCAAGAGCGCGGGTTCGGGTTTATGCCACCCAGTCGACCCACAAGACGTTGACCGCGCTGCGGCAGGGATCGATGATTCATGCCTTCGATCAGGACTTCGACCAGAAGGTCGCCGTGCCGTTCCATGAGGCCTACATGGCGCACACGTCGACTTCACCCAACTACCAGATACTGGCGTCCTTAGACCTCGGTCGTCGACAGGTGGCGTTGGAAGGCGCCGAATTGGTGCAGCGGCAAATCGAAAACGCGATGCAACTTCGCGACGCGATTGACAACCATCCGTTGCTCAAGAAGTACATGAACTGCCTTGGCACGTCTCACCTGATCCCGGACCGGTTCCGCCCGACGGCCATCGACCAGCCGCTGCGTTCGGGGCTGCGCAACATGATCGCGGCCTGGGATCACGACGAGTTCGTGCTCGACCCTTCCAGAATCACCTTGTGGATCGGGCGCACCGGTTATGACGGCGACACGTTCAAGCGCAAACAGCTGATGGACCGTTACGGCATTCAGATCAACAAGACGTCGCGCAACAGCGTGTTGTTCATGACGAATATCGGCACCACGCGCAGCTCGGTCGCTTTCCTGGTCGAGGTCCTGGTCAACATCGCCAACGAACTCGATCAAGAAATCTCCGAAATGAGTCTGGGTGAGCGCGAACACTTCGAGCGAGCGGTATATCGGCTTACCGAAATGTCGCTGCCACTACCGGATTTCAGCGGCTTCCACCCCGCGTTCCTCGATCACAGCGGGAGCGAGCCAACGCCGGAAGGCGACGTTCGCCGCGCGTTCTATCTTTCCTATGACGACACCAACTGCGAATACCTGTTCGGCGAACAGATTGACGAACGCCTCGATGCGGGCATTGACGTCGTATCAGCGACCTACGTAACGCCCTATCCGCCAGGGTTCCCGGTCTTGGTACCAGGCCAGCTAGTCAGCCGCGGCATACTGCAGTTCATGCGCGATCTCGATACACCCGAAATTCACGGCTACGAGCCGAACTTCGGCTATCGCGTATACACGGAGAAGGCGATCGAGATGGTCGCCGCATCGGTAGGGCTGCCGTCCAACGGCCACCGCTCCGCAGACAGCACGCCCGCGCCGGCGCCGCAGAAAACGTCGAAGAAAAAGCCGGCGAGAAGCGGCGGGAACGATCGCGCTCAGAGCCTCCCCGAGGTCGGTCAGGATGAGCTGCTCGGCGAGCAGCAACCCGGCGACGCAGTGCGAGCCGAGTCAAAGTCCTAGCGCCGACGTCAGAGGATTTTTTCGAGCAGGCTCTTGAGGTCTTTTTGCTGTGCGGCGGTGAGGCGGCCAAGGCGCTTGTCGAATGCGCCTGATAGCAGCGCGAGGCCGTCTCTGGTTATGTCACATCCGGCCGGGGTGAGCAGCAAGCGATGGCGCCGCAGATCGGCTGGGTCGATCTCACGGCGCATGAATCCCGCGCCCTCAAGCCGTTTCAGGTAAACCGTCACCGTCGCCTTGGGCATGTTCAGTATCGCTGCAAGCTCGGCAGGGTAGGGATGCTCGCCGACTTCCGCGAGCAGGAACAGCTCCTTGCAGTCGAGCCCCAACGCGCCGATGTCGGCCTCGACGCTGGAGATCACCGACAGCAGTAACCGGTAGTTCAGCGACCAGATCTTGGCCGCGTCGGCTGCAGGCATCGAGTTGCTTGCCAGATAGTTCAGAGATAAACTAGTTTAGAAGTATACAAACTCATAAGTGAACAATCTACCAGAAAGCGACCACTATGCCTCTGGATCACTACGTGACACTCGGACGATCCGGGTTGCGCGTCAGCCCGCTGTGTCTGGGAGCGATGACGTTCGGGGAAGACCTCGGCTGGGGCACCGGTGTGGAAGAGTCCCAACAGATCATCGACCGATACGTCGAACTCGGCGGCAACTTCATCGACACCGCCAACTTCTACACAAGGAGCCACTCCGAGAAGATTGTCGGCGACCACATCGGGCGGCACGCCGCCCGACGCGATCGCCTGGTGATCGCGACCAAATTCAGCGGCAACCTGTATCCGGGTGATCCCAACGGCGGTGGCTCGGGGCGTAAATCACTGATCAGCGCCTGCGAAAATTCGTTGCGGCGCTTGCAAACCGACTACATCGACCTGTACTGGCTGCACATGTGGGACGCGAATACCCCCATCGATGAGACTATGGCCGCACTCGACGACCTCGTTCAGGCCGGCAAGGTGCGCTACATCGGTGTTTCGGATACCCCGGCGTGGAAGATCGTTGAGGCAAACCTGATCGCTCGTTTCCGCGGATGGTCGCCATTCATCGGGCTGCAAGTCGAGTACTCGCTGCTGGAACGCACCATCGAACAAGAGCTGGTTCCCATGGCCAGCGAATTCGGCCTCGGAATCACGCCGTGGTCACCGCTGAAAAGCGGCGTGCTCAGTGGCAAGTACACCCGACGCAGTACTGAGGAGAACAAGCCCGATCGCGGCGTGATCGTCGAGGCTTTCCTCGACGAGAAGACCTACGCGATCATCGACGAACTCGAGGTCATCGCGAAAGCGCATGAGACTACGGTCGCCAGTGTGGCCCTGGCCTGGGTGCAGGCACAGCCGGCCGTGACGTCAGTCATCATCGGGGCACGCAGGCTCTCGCAGCTCGATGACAACGTCGGTGCCGTCGACGTGAGCCTCACGGCCGAGGAGCTGGTCCGGCTGGACGCGCTCACCAAACCGACTTTCGGGTTCCCTCAAGGCCTGCTGACAACCGCGCACAGCGTCATCAACAACGGAACAACCGTCAACGGTGTCTCTGCACCGATCTCCGAGTATGTGATACCTGAAGGCGTCCAGCCCTATTGAGACGAAGCCGCCGACGCGGTTTAGGAAATCGGTTGGCGCGAAGCGCCAAATCAGTTCTGGCGATGACTAACTCGTCGCAGCCGTACCGCTCGACTGACCGCTGTTAACGACGCGAGCACGGCCATCGCTGCGAGAATGATCGCCGAGGCCTTTGGGGATCCGACAACGGTCAACAGCAGCGGCAGCCCGAAGCCGAGGTAGGTCAGTACGTAGAACGCTCCGGTTAGGGCACCGCGCACCCGTTGCGGTGCAGCGACTTCCAAATCAATCAAACCCTCGCGTAAACAAAGGCCGGCCGCGCACCCGAGGACGATCAGCAGCGGCAGACCCAACGCCAGCGGCATGGTCGGTGGTGCGGCCACCGTTGCGGCGTAGCCGAGGGCAGCCAGCGCTGCGCCGACCGTGCCGGTTTGCGGCCCCCAGTTACCGCCACGGGCGACCACTTGAATAACCGCGCTAACACCATTGACAAGCAGCGTCGCTGTTCCCGCGGCCAGCGGAGCCGCGAGCCCGACGTGGACACGCGTCGGGATCGTGATGAAACCAAGCGTCGCCGAGGCGAACACCCATGGCGCCAACGGCAGGGCCCAGCTCAACGCCCGCGCGGCGCCCTGCCGCGCCGACGCCGATCGCTCCGAATCATGGGCTGTCGCCGGCGCGGTCACGTCTGCACGCTGCATCGCAACGACGGCGATGACCATCGCCGCGACGACGATGGCGGCGGCGATTCCGAACGACACCCGAATGCCGGATTCGCCCGCCCGAACGATTCCCGCTGCGCCGAATGGGCCGATGGCGAAACCGGCCGTCATCACGGCCCCGCCGGTGGCCGCGCCGGCGGAACCTTTCAGGTCGGAGACCCAAGCGGTGCAGGAGCTCATTGTCAGACCCACGCCGACCCCGACGATCAAACGCCCGGCCAGCAACACGTCGGATTGCTGCGAGATCAACATCGCCAGCGTCGCCACCAGAGAGGTCGTTGAGCCCGCGAACGCGACGGACGGACGTCCGAACGAATCGGATGCGCGCCCGCCGACGAGCAGGCCGGGAAGCAATCCCAATGCGTAGATTCCAAAGATCGCGTCAATAGCGGCCGCGCTGAGATGTTGGCGCTCGCTGATCAAGGGCATCAAGGCGACGAAGTGGTTGGCGACCCATCCGGTTGCCAGCAGCAGAGCCAAGGCGCCGACGAATACGGCCTGTCCGGAAGGAGGTCCGCGGCGGCCGTCACCCCGCTTGGTGGGCAGCGTGGGCGACGACCAGCTCACTGGACTTTCTCCCGAGGTCTCTGCGCACGCCCGGATTGAGCAGCCAACGTCGGCTGCGGAGTTATTCCTGCTAGTGAATTAATTCACGAGCAGTCGGACCGGGGCTCTCCAGGCCTTAACTGACCCACTACTCTTCTTTTAGGAAGCTTGCGGATACGGGCAGCGTCAGGACACCTTAGACTCACACCACGCCGCGGAGTCGGTCCGCAGAAGCAACCTTGGGAGACACGATGACAGGGTTTATGAACGTTGATCCGGCCGCCGCGGCTTTGTCGGGTGTCACGGAGATGGTCATCAGCGGCGAGATGGAGGCCAGCACTGCGGCAGGGTCGGCGGCGCTCATCGCAACAAAGCCGATGGTGCTGACCTCAGACGACGCCGCCTTCACCGGCACTCTGAACTCTGCGGGTGCGGGCTACCTCGGTGCGGCGCAGACACATGTCGGGCAACGGACTGCCTACGCGGGCGCACAAAACCTCTCCGCGATCAGCTACGTGCTGCAAGAACTGATGAGCGCCACGAACGTCAATAACATCTTCTAACAGGACGACATGCCCGACCCACTATGGTTCGGTCCACCCGAAAGCGTTGCTGCTCTCCTTGAGGCCAGCGACCCGTCGACGATAGTCGCCAATATCGCGGCTTGGCTTGCCGAGGCGATCCAACACGAGCTGTCTATGGGAATGTCGGTGGCCAACATTGGCGCCACCCTCAGCCAGTGGATGGGCGTCGGCGGTGCCGCATACGGCATGAAAGGAAGCGAGCTCAACTTTCTCGGGCTCGAGCCGCTGGCGGCGCACTGCCTGAAACACGTAGCGATCGGGCAGGCCGCGGTGGAGGCTAATACCGTCGCCAGGTCCGCGGTGATACCCGCGATCGTCTGCCAGACCAACCGCGACGAAACGGCCGCGTTGTACGCCAGCAATATCTGCGGTTGCAATACCCCGGCAATCGTGGCGAACGAAGAAATGTACTGGGGGAACTTCACCCCGCAGAACATGAACATCGGCCTGACGTATGCCACCGCGCTGAACACGCTAACGAGCTCGATTGTGTCGACGCCCCCGCCGATCACGCCAGCGGGGATGTCGCCGGCCGCCCCGGTCGAGACCGTCACTCAGTCGGCGGCCAACACCGGACTGCAAGCGTCTTCCGGGCTCGGCGACGCCGCGGGGCAGGCGGCATCGCCGGCCGCCGGCATGACCGATCCGCTGCAGTCGTTGATGGGGTCGGCGCAGGGCCTGCTGTCGGGCGCCACCCAGCCGTTGCAGGAGCTGAGCAGCGCCCCAACACAGGCTCTGCAGAGCGGGACCCAGGGCATGTCCGGCTTGATGCAGAGCTTCATGGGCGGCTTCTCCCCGATGTCGTCGCCGAATGCCGCGGTTGAAACCGCCGCCGCCGAGCTGGCTGCACCGGTCGGGGCCGGCGGCGGAGCGGCCGGCAGCCTCGGCGGCGGGGCAGGCGCTATCGGGGCTGGATATCCAGGTGCAGGGCTGACCAGCTTTACCCGTCCCGCCAGCACGTTCTCGCCCGAGACCGCCGGCCGGCCAACCGGGCTTCGGCCGAGCGGTGTTCTCAATGCGGCCGATCTTCGTGGCCCGATCACAACTCCGACGGGCGGCGGCGCAATTCCGATGTCGCCAGCGACCGCGGGGATGCTGGGTCGGGAGAACGGAAGCGCGGGCAAAGACAAGGTGACGCACGCGCGCATTGTCGTCGAGCGCGACAACCAGGATGTCTAGTAGCCGGCGCGGTGCGGGCCATCCGCCCCGACTGTCGCCAAATCAGCTGCTCAGCGGCCGATTCCGGACGATGGCTTGGATTGACAAAAGCCGAAGTGACAGCTGCCGCGAAGTCACTACACTTCATGCAATGCTCCGCATCCTCGGGGCCGGTCCAGATCATTAAAGGGAGACGCAAATGGTAGATGTGGCACCAGGGGGTTCCGGGTCGAAAACGGTGGTATCGCTCGAACCGATCGATGCCATGATCCAGCGGGCTGACCACCTTCTGGCAGAAGCACAAAATCTCGGTCAGCAATACCTAACCCAGTCGGGCGACATCCTGCACGTGGGATGGGACGGCCAGGCTTCGCAGACGTCATACGCTGTTGCGGGGCAGGTGGAAGCCGACCTTAATCAGGCGCTCGCCGCCAACATGGAACTGCACCAGCACCTTGCCGATGCCAAAGCGCAATTCCTTGCCCAGCAGGCCGATTCGTCCCATCACCTGGCTGGTGTGCATCCTGGCGCAGCCCCGTCATCGCAGATGTAATTCGCGCCGTTCGATCGAACTTGAATCCCAGAGACGCACTCGCATAAGGAGTTACAGATGACAATTTCGTACCACTACGGCATGGGAGAAGAGCTTTCCCACAACATGGCTGTGCAGGCCCAGATGCTCCACGAGCATGCAAATGACCTTTTGAACGCTGGCAACGCGTTGGTGTCTGAGGGTTTTCAGGGTCTGGGCGGTAACGCCTACATCGACAGCCTCAACCGGCTCTGCAATGCGGTGTTCGACATCGCCGACACCATTACCCGGCACAGTAGCGCCGTGACGGCCTCATTCCAGGGCGCAAACGCCACCGACACAGCGGCTGGACAATCGCTGAGCCTCTAGGCCTCGCATCTCGCTGACCGCGGGGCGCGCGGTCGTGCGCCCCGCGCTTTGGCTTGGAGGATCAACGTGTTGACCACGACCATTGACGGGCTGTGGGTGCTGCAGGTACTCACCGGTATTGAGGTGTTGGCCCCGGAGCTGGGTTTACGGCCGATTCTGCCCAGCGTCGAGACACCGCAGATGGCGCTTGCGCACCCGATCGCTGCCGAGTTGCGAGATGTCGGCGTGATCGACGAGGCGGGGCAGGTCGACGCCACTGTGCGGGAATGGCTGACCGTGCTCGCCCGCCGGGACGTCGCCCTGATGATCCACGTGTCCACGCCCGGCGCGGGTGATATGCCCGCCAGGGCATTGCTTGCCCGATTTGCGCATTGGTGGGTTGCCTTAGAACGATCGGAGGACCTGGTCCGCATCAGTGGAGCCGGCACCTCGAATACCGAATCCGCGGCGAATGACATCGTCAACGCCCAGATCGAGCGGATGTGTGGGACGCTGGAGCCGGCGCCGCTGCAGCCGGTGACCGTGGACATCGACAGGGTGATGGACGGCGTAAATGGTCAGAAAATGCTGCGTGAGCAGCTACTCCGCGAGCGATTGGACGGGGACCAGCTCCAGATCCTGATGATGGCCGCAGACCCGCGCCGGACCGCGCGCGCCTTCATCGTCGCCATCCAGTCCGGCGTCGACTCCGGTCAGCCCGCCCGCAAACACATAGAACAGAGCGTGGTCACCATCGCCGACACCCCGGAGGGCCGGCTCATCGGCGAGCATTTCGTGTCGGACGGCAAGAGATGGATGATCATCGCACCCGGCACCAGCTCCAGCATCGCGACTGCGGTGAACCGGATGATGCGGCGCCTTCCCGCGAATGAAGAATGGCATTCGTATCGAAAGGTTGTGTAAGTGATGGGTATCGCGCGCATGTTAGCATCGGCATCGTGACAAATCCGTGGAACGCGCCGCCCAATTCGGCGGAGCAAGGCCGGCAAACGCCGAGACAACCTGCGGGTTCGCGTCCTCAGCATCCGGACTCCGTTTCGGAAACGTTGCGCATCTCCGATATGGTCGCACCGCGCAAAATTCCGCCCGGATCAGGCTGGCGCAAATTCGTATATGCCGTGTCGTTCCAGACCATAAATCTCGGTGAATCGCCGGCCGAACGCCATTTACGCGAATTGCAAGGGCGGATAAGGCGACACATCCGCAAGCAGTACGTCGTCGGGGTAGTCTCCGGAAAGGGCGGCGTGGGCAAGACCACGATGACCGCGTGCATCGGCGCGGTGTTTCGTGAGTGCCGACCGGAGAACGTGGTTGCCATCGACGCAGCACCCGGTTTCGGAACCCTGGCCGGGCGGATCGACGAAGCCCCGCCGGGCGACTACGCGGCCGTTTTAAACGACACGGATGTCCAGGGCTATGCCGACATCCGGGAACATTTGGGGCAGAACAGCTTAGGTCTCGATGTGCTGGCGGGCAACCGGGCATCCGACCAACCGCGGCCGCTGGTGCCGTCGATGTTCACCGGGGTGCTTTCGCGGCTGCGTCGCACCCACAACGTGATCGTGGTGGACACCTCCGACGACCTGGAACACCCGGTGATGAAGGCGGTATTCGACGCTTGCGACACGCTGGTCTTCGTGTCGGGGCTTACCGCCGATACTTCGTTACCGGTGACGCGATCTATCGATTTGCTGCGGGCGATGGGTTATCACGAATTAGTGTCACGCAGCATGGTGATTCTGAATGACAGCCGCAATAAATACGATTCCGATGCCCAAGCATATCTCACCGAGCGTTTCGGGCAATCAGGTGCGACAGTCGAGTTCATGCCTTTCGACCCGCATTTGGCCAAGGGCGGAATCATCGATACGCAACATGAATTGCAAAAGAAAACACGGCTGCGACTGTTCGAGATTACTGCGGCGTTGGCGGACAAATATGTTCCGGACGCCGACAGGCCACGGTAATGACGAAGGTCGCATTCCCGGCGCGTTGCGCAGTTGCGGTGGTATGCGGCGAACACCTTGTCTCTCAGGTCTATCCGGCATCGGTGCCGGTGGAGGTGTTCGTCGACAACATCGTTGAGTTGCTCAATGATGACCTCAAGCGCCGGGGTCTGACCGGGTTGGAATCCGGAGTCGGCTACGAGCTGCACAAGGTCAACGGTGTGCGGCTGGACGTCACCAAAACCCTCGATGAACTAGGCGTGGAGGACGGCGCCACGCTGGTGTTGGCGCCCGCAGTCGAGGGCGACTCGTTCGAGCCGCAATACGAGTCCCTATCCACCGGACTTGCCCGAATCGGCAAGAACCTGTTCCACCCCGTAACAGCCGACACGGCCGCTCACACGGCGCTGGCCATCCTGGCCATGATTTCTGCGTCGGTGATCGGATTGGCTGTGCGTAACCGCACTGCTGGCGACTCGATCGTGCCTAGCGTTGTGACGGGCGCTCTCGGCCTACTTGCCATAGGTGGCGCGGGTGCCGTGGCGCAGTGGTGGCCGCATCGCGCTGACTTGACCGGTGGGTTCGCGTGGCTTTCGGTGCCGCTGCTTGCGGTGAGCCTGGGTGCCGGAGCTCCCGGCGCCCTCGGGGCAGCGCATCTTTTCATCACGGCCCTCGCGGCTGGGGTGCTCACCTGCGGGGTGGCGGTCATAACCCGACGTCACATCAATGTGGCCGCAACGATAGTGACCCTGTGTGGGTTGGGCGGGGTAGTCGCCGCGGCCCGGATGTGGCGGCCGGTTCCTGCCCAATGGCTGGGCATGTGCACCCTGGTCATTCTGCTGTTCCTGCTGACCCTGGCCCCCACGATCGCGCTCTGGGCGGCCCGGATCCGGCCGCCGTACTTCGGGTCGGTCACCGGCCGCGACCTGTTTCGCCGCAGCGCCGGACTCCCGGTTGACGCGGTGTCGCCGGTGGACGAGTCCGCCGAGGAGGAGCTGAGCCCGGACACCACTCCTCGCGGGGCGCAGATCGCGGCCGCCGCCGTGCGCGCGAACAACGTGTTGACCGGGATGTGTGTGGGTGCGGGACTGACGCTGCCCGCCGCGGTGTGGGCCACGCTGATGCCGGGTCATAACCGCAGTGGCGCCGCCGCGGCGCTGGTCGGGCTGTTCGTGCTCATCTTCATCAGTCGCGGACGGGCGTTCGCCGACAAGCGGCAGGCCACTGCGCTGGTGTGCGGGGCCGCGGCCGCGGTATGCGTCGGCGTCATCAAATATGTCCTGCACGGGCCGGCCGCATCGGCTGAGTCGGTGCTGTGGGCGGCATTGGTTCTGGCCGGCTTCGGCGTTGCCGGTCTGGCCGCGGCGCTGTTGGTGCCGATCACCAGGTTCACCCCGCTGGTCCGGATGATCGCCGAATGGCTGGAAATCGTGGCGATAATCGCTGCGCTGCCGCTGGCCGCGTGGATCGGCGGGTTGTTCACCTGGGTGCGCATGCGATGAGCGATCGGGGCACGCGCGTCTTAGCGTCCGCGGCGCTGCGGATCTCCGCCCTCACGCTCGTTGGCCTGCTGGTCGGCTTATCGACCGGTCTTCCTGCGGCGCAGGCAATTCCGCGCCCGATCGTTGACCCTGGCCGGGTGCCTGCGGACGGCAAGCCGGCTGCGGATCAGCCGATGCGGCAAAGCAACATCTGCGCGCGAACCATCACCGTCGCTGATCCGAACGTGGCCGTGACCGCGCCGGGTTTCACGATGCTCAACATCGCCAAGGCCTGGCAGTACTCGACGGGGAACGGGGTGCCCGTCGCCGTAATCGACACCGGTGTCAACCCCAGCGCTCGGCTGCCGGCAGTCGCTGGTGGGGACTACATCATGGGCAGCGACGGATTGATGGACTGCGACGCGCACGGCACCGTGGTGGCGTCGCTGATCGCCGCCGCGCCGCAGGGCACTCCGATGCCCGCCCCGATGCCCGCCGCCCCGGCGTTCGCGCCGCCGGTGGGCGCACCTCCGATCAACGCAGCGCCACCACCGCCCGGCGGACCACCACCACCAACCGCACCACCCCCGCCCCCATCGCCGGTGACAATCACCGAGACCAAACCGGCTCCGCCGCCACCGCCGCCACCTCCGCCACCTCCGCCTCCCGAAGACGAACCGTCAAATGGGCCCGGCGATCCGGCGCCCGCGCAACCGGACGACCCCGAGGTGCCGCCGCCTCCGCCGAGAGCGCCGGACGGGGTCGCCGGGGTGGCGCCGCACGCGACGATCATCTCCATCCGTCAGTCCTCGCGGGCCTACGAGCTGGCCAGTCCGGGCGGCGGCGACTCGGAAGCCCGGAAGAAGGCCGGCACTGTTGCCACGCTGGCCAGCGCGATCGTGCATGCAGCCAACATGGGCGCCAAGGTGATCAATATCAGCGTTACCGCGTGCGTCTCGGCGGCTGATCCGTTGGACCAGAGCGCCATTGGCGCCGCCGTCTGGTACGCCGCGACGGTGAAGGACGCGGTGATCGTCGCGGCAGCCGGCAACGAGGGCGAAGACGAGTGTGCCCAGAATCCCGGTTTCGACCCGTTGGACACCTCCGATCCGCGGGACTGGCATCAAGTCAAGACGGTGTCTGCGCCGTCCTGGTTCTCGGACTACGTGCTGTCGGTGGGAGCGGTCGACAACACCGGCGCACCGGTCAGCAAGAGCCTTTCCGGCCCGTGGGTGGCGGCCGCGGCGCCCGGCGTCGGGATCATGGGACTGTCGCCGCAGACCGGCGGACCGGTGAACGCCTATCCGCCGATCCGGCCGGGTGAAAAAAACATGCCGTTCTGGGGGACAAGTTTTTCGGCCGCCTACGTGAGCGGGGTCGCCGCGCTGGTGCGTGCCAAGTATCCGGGGCTATCTGCCCACCAGGTCGTCAACAGGATTCTGCAGACGGCGCATAATCCGCCGCGTGGTGTGGACAACCAGGTCGGCTACGGAGTCGTGGACCCGGTCGCCGCGTTGACGTTCAATGTGCCACCCGGGGACCGCCTCGCGCCGGGAGCGCAGAGCCGACTGATCGTGCCGGCCGCACCGCCACCGCCGCCGGATCACCGCGCCCGCAACGTGGCATTGGCGTTCGCCGGTGTAGTGGCGGCTGCGGTGCTGATCGCCTCGCTTGTTGCACGGGCTCGGCGAGAGCGATGAAGGCCACGACAAGGCTGGCGATCATTGTCGCTGTCCTCGCTACCGGCATGGTCGGCTGGGCGTTGGGCGGATATCCCTGCGCCGCAGGAGCTTTAGCGCTCGGAGTGGCCGCTGGCGTGATCCGCTGGCGTCGTCAGCCGCTGTGGTCGTGGCTGATGCTGTGGCGCCAGCGTCGTCGAGCGATCACCTTGAGCGAGCCCATCACGGTGGCCAACGACCGTTCCGGCGGTGGAGTCCGGTATCAGGACGGCATCGCGGTGGTAGTCGTGCAGCTGCTCGGCAAGGCGCATCGACCGACCCTGCTCACCGGGTCCACAGCGACGTACACCGAAAACACCGTCGACGTCGCCAGCCTATTGCCGCTGCTGCACCAGAGCCTGGGTTTGGCGATCGAATCGCTGAGCGTGGTCAGCGTAGGGGCGCGGCGGCGGAGCAGCGGCGACTACCCGCGGGTCTACGACACCTTGATCGGCACGCCGCCTTATGCAGGACAGCGGGAGACCTGGCTGATCGTGCGGATCGCGTCGTTCCCCAATGCCGAAGCGCTGCAATGGCGTACGTCGGTGGGCACCGCGACGCTCGCTGCGGCGCAACGGATCAGTGCCGCGTTGCGGCAGCACGGCCTTCGCGCCAAGGTCGCGACCGCGACGGACATCGTCGAATTGGAACGACGGCTGGGTTCCTCGGCGCTGAACGCACAGCACCAGCGGTGGCGCACGGCGCGGGGCGAGGGCGGTTGGCTGACCACCTATTGGTACCGGCCCGGCGACATCACTGCGGAGAACCTGGAGCACGCCTGGGCGCTGCGCGCCGACGGGATCATCCAGAACATCACCGTCTTCGTCGACGGCAGCATCACGGCAACGGTGACCGTGCGCACCGCACAGCCGCCGACAGCTCCACCGAGCGTGA
Source organism: uncultured Actinomycetota bacterium (assembly GCA_963751315.1). Taxonomy (GTDB): domain Bacteria; phylum Actinomycetota; class Actinomycetes; order Mycobacteriales; family Mycobacteriaceae; genus Mycobacterium. The sequence continues at coordinate 69,276 of CAVVUH010000004.1, forward strand.
TGCTGAAGACGCTGCCCGGAGAGCAGGCGCGAGCGATCGCCGCCAACCTGTGCGGACCGATGCCGACGTTGCACAGCGTCCGTCGCGGCGTTCTGGCGCAACGGCTGATCATCCCGATCGGGCCCTCGGGCGTCCTGCTGGGCAAGGTCGACGCCGGTAACCGGCTGATGCTGCCGCTGGACGACCCGGGAGAGTTCAGTCGGGTGCATATCGCCGCACAGGACTCGTTGGCCAAACGAATCGTGGTGCGGCTGGCCGGCGCCGGCGAGCGGATAACCGTGCACACCCGCGATCAGCAGCGGTGGGCCAGTGTGCGGATGCCCGACATCGCCGTGGGCGATCAGGTCAGACCGATAGCCGGCACCACGGTGAGCGTTGTCGACGGCACCGTCACCCCCGCCCCGCGGCCGAACACCCTGATCTCGATCGGGGAGCCGGGAACGCCCTACCGCGGATCGGCCGATGTGCTGATCACCCAGATCGGCCCGGCGACCGTGGACGTGACGGCCGCTGGACAAGTCCATACGGTTGAGGTCGAGTTGTTCAGGGCCGAGAATCGTTACATATCGTCAGAGCCGACGACCCTGAGTACAACCGAGCTCGAACCGGTGGATTAGACGATGATCGGGCGCCAGCGACGATGCAGAGCGAAGCGATGAGGAGGAGCGGCGCGCATGAATCGCGCCAGCGACGATGCAGAGCGAAGCGATGAGGAGGAGCGGCGCGCATGACTAGCAGCAGTACCACTGCCGCCGCGCGCAAGCAGTTCGACCAGGCGATGGCGTCGTTCGACAACGACCTGTCCGCCGCCCAGGCGCGGTTTCGCGAGGCGACCGAAATCGACCCGTCGATGGCCGATGCGTGGCTGGGTCGGATCGCCGCCGGCGACGAGGCGCTGTCGACCCTGCAGCAGCTGTACGCGTATGGGGCACGGCTGCACCGGGAGACCAACCGCCTCGGTATTCGGCTGTCCGCGTCGATCAAGGCCGGGCCGTATCTGGCGATCTCGGTGACGGAGTCATCACACGCGGGGTTAGCGCTGGCCAGTGCGCTGGTCGATGACGGGCAGTACGAGAAAGCCGAATCGCTGCTGAAAGATTCGACGCTGCTGGATACCTGGGAGAACCATCAGTGGCAGCAGTATGTGCGGGCGTATCTGATGTTCGGCACGCAGCGCTGGCCTGACGTAATTTCGGTGGCGGCGACCATCTTGCCGCCGCAGGCGATCATCATGTCGGCGGTCACCGCGGCCACCAACGCACTGGCGGCGCATGCCGCGGCCCATCTGGGGCAGGGGCGTGTCGCGCTGGACTGGGCAGATCGAGTCGATCTGCGTGCCGGACACGTCGGCGTGGCCGAGGCACGCCGCCACCAGCTGACCGACACGGCCGTAACTGCGATCGATCCGAACGAATTTCCTTTGATCGCAGCAGATCTCGCCTACGTCCGGGGGATGGCTCACCGTCAGCTCGATCAGGAGGACAAGGCACAGGTCTGGCTGTCGAGGGCGACGATCAACGGGGCACTGATCGAGCCGGCCAAGGACGCGCTGGCCGACCCGAACCTGCAGCTGGTGATCACCGACGAGGAAACCATCAACACCCGCAGCAATAAATGGGACGTCACCACCGAGCGGTCTGAGCGGCAGCGCCGCGAAGAGGAGAACGAAGAGCGCCGCGAAGAGCTGTTGGCTGAAGGTCGTGCCTTGCTCAACAACCAGGTCGGGTTGAGTGAAGTCAAACGGGCGGTGGCCGAAATCGAGGACCAGATCGAGGTCCGGGGGCTGCGGATGGCCGCCGGGCTGCCGGTGACGAATCAGACCAATCACATGCTTCTCGTCGGTCCACCCGGAACCGGAAAGACGACCACAGCCGAGGCGCTCGGAAAGATCTACGCCGGGCTGGGAATCGTGCGGCATCCCGAGGTCGTCGAAGTCAAACGGGCCGACTTCTGTGGCGAGCACATCGGGGCATCCGGCCCGAGGACCAACGCGCTGATCGCCCGTTCGCTCGGCCGCATTCTGTTCATGGACGAGTTCTACTCATTGGTGGAGCGCCACCAGGACGGCCGCCCGGACATGATCGGCATGGAGGCGGTCAACCAGCTGCTCGTCGCACTCGAGGTGCATCGATTCGACTTCTGTTTCATCGGCGCGGGTTACGAAAAGGAAGTCGACGAATTCCTCACCGTCAACCCCGGTTTGGCGGGCCGGTTCAATCGTAAATTACGCTTCGAGTCCTATGCCCCCGATGAGCTGGTGGAGATCGCGGTCCGCTACGGCGAACCGCGTGCGACCGTGATCGAGCCCGCCGCCCGCGAGGCGCTGAACATTGCGTGTAAGACGTTGCGGGCATATCTGGCGCCGGACGGCAGCCACGGAATCGACGTGATGCAGAACGGCCGTTTCGCTCGCAACGTCATCGAGCGTGCCGAGCGGTTGCGCGATTCTCGCGTCGCTGCTCAGCACCGCACCGACAAGGGCTCGGTAACTGTGGAAGACCTGGAGACTCTGCGCACCCAGGACATCGTCGCGGCCGTCGTGGACGCGTGCGCGGAAAAGCATGTGCCGGTGCACCTTTGAACGCCAGCAACCGCTCGATCGCTAAGACGTGACCGGGTCGAACCGGAAAACCGCGATCCGGCCGGCCAGCGCCTCGAACTCGTCGGAGGTGCCGTCGACGACCATTCCGGAGCGCTTGGCGAACGCCACGCCGACCGGGACCTCAACCGGGAAAGCCCGAAGCACCGGGCGGGCTTGGTCAGTGGTCAGTTCGACGATGTTGACGGGCCGGGAGCGACGGCCCCGGCTGAGCGTGCCGGTGCGCGCGGCGCGGGCGTTGGCCGCCCAATCCGCGCCGGGATATCCGGCGACCACATAGAGGCCGCCGTCGAATTCGAACGGCGTCATCGGGGTGCTGCGCGGCTGACCGGACTTGCGTCCGGGCACGGTCAGCACCATGGCAGGCCCGGTCGGTATGCCGAACTTCTGCACGGCGATCATGACCTTGTTCATCGGCTTGAGGTAGCGCGGTGGGCGCGGATCGGACATGTCTTGTCTCCTTTATTGATTTGTGAACAGATCGCGGTGGTCAGAGACCCACTGGGCGAAGCTGGTCGCCGGGCGGCCGGTGATCTTCTCCACTTCGCGGGTCACCAGCGCCGGCTTGTCCAGCGCGTCGGCGAGCATCGCCGTGTACGCGTCGGCAAATTCGGCTCCCAGACCCAAACCGATGAAGCGCTGCCGCACGACATCCGCTGGCACCTCGAGGTAACGCAGCGGGCGCCCCAGGACGGTGCCGATGGTCTCCACCAGTTCGGAATTGGTCAACGCCTGTGGCCCGGTCAGCGGGATCCGCTGTCCGACGAGCTCATCGGTCAGCAGTGCCTGCGCAGCCACCGCGGCGATGTCGGTTTCGACGATCGGCGCGGCCGACGCCGCGGCGTACGGCCCACCGACGACGTCGCCGGCGCGAACCTGCGCCGACCACATGCCGACAAAGTTCGACGCGAACACCGCGGGCCGCAGACTCACCCAGTCCAGGCCGGAGTCGACGGCGAGCTGCTCGACCTCCTTATTGCGGTCACCGCGAAACCGCGAAGGTTGGCGCGAGAAGTCATCGTCGGCGTTGATAGCCGACAACGCAACCAGCTTGGTGACCCCGCTGCGCCGCGCCAGCGCAACCACGTCGGCGAGGTCGCCGCCCAGCGCGCGGGAGTTGAGAAACACCGCCGTCGACCCGGGTAGCGCGTCGACGGCCGAGTACACCGCCTCGACGCCGTCGGGAAATCCGGCGGCCTCGGGTGTGCGGGTGATCGCCCGCACCCGCGCACCTGCGGCGGCTAGCTCCGAAACAAGCGGGCGGCCGACATTGCCGGTCGCTCCGGTCACGACGATCGTCACGATGGTCTCCTTCGCAAAAAGTGCTTTTCATCTACGACGGGCCAGAAGATGGGAAAGTTACAGCCGCACCGCGTAACTTTTTGGCCGACCAGATCGTCGTGAATGAATGAGCCAACCGCAGTCCGCGAAAGACCGGATCACCGAGGCCTGGCGTCGGCATCGCCCGTACCTGGTCAATCTCGCCTATCAGATGCTGGGCGACGTCGGCGAAGCCGAAGACGTTGCGCAGGAGGCGTTTCTGCGGCTCTCTCGCACCGATTCCGACGAGATCGATGATGTCCGCGCCTGGCTGACGGTGGTGGCTGGCCGGCTCTGCCTGGACCAGGTGCGTTCCGCGCGCGCCCGATACGAGCGACCCGGCGACATCGGCCCAGAGGTGGCCGCGCTCAACCAATCCGGTCGGTTGGACCCGGCTGACCAGATCACCCTCGACGACGAGGTCCGCACGGCGCTGCTGGAGGTGCTGCGCAGGCTGAGTCCCGGCGAGCGGGTGTCGTTTGTATTGCATGACGTGTTCGGGGTTCCGTTCGACGCGATTGCCGAGACGGTGGGCCGTCCGGTCGGCACCTGCCGCCAGCTGGCACGGCGGGCGCGGGCGAAATTCGCGCTGGCGCAGCCGAAGCCGGGCGACGTAGTGGTGGCCGAGCACCAGCTCGTCACCGAGAAATTCATCACAGCCTGCGCCAACGGCGATCTGCAGGCCTTGGCTGCGGTATTGGACCCGACGGTATGGGGTGTCGGGACGGTGCTCCTCGAGCCAGCCCCGCCACCCCAGATCAACCATGGCCCGCACGATGTCGCCGTCAATCTGCTGCGCTACCTGGGGCCGGGCGTGACGGTCGTCAGCGGTCCTGCGGGCCAGCCGGTGCTGTTGGCCTTCGCCGACCGGCGGCTTTTCGCCGTGATCGTGCTGACCATCCGCGGAGACCTGGTCACCAAGATCGAAGCCACCGCGGACCCGTCGGCCCGAACGCAATGATCAGGGTTGTTTCGGCTTTTCGTTTGGGCGTGACGCGAAGAATCCCGCGACTGATGCGGCGATGCGCAGGAATGTCCGTCGCGTCGCGCGAGCCATCTCACCCTTCACGTCGATGACGCCGCCGGGCCGCAGGTGCGGGTCGAAGGGCACCTCCACCACGATCTGGCCGCGGTTGCGAAACTGATTCGCCAGAACTGAGCGGGTCTGCTTATCAGAATGTCCGTCAGAATCGTTGAGAACCACCACAGTGTGCTGCAGCAGGCCGGTGCGGCCGTGTGCCGCCAGCCATTCCATCGTCTGCGCGGCCGCGGAAGCCCCGTCTGCCCATGGCGACGACACCACGATCAGCGCATCGAGATCACTCAGCGCCTCCTGGGTGACCGGCGCGTCCATGGTGGAACCGCAGTCGACGATCGAGATCGTGAAGTGACGGTCGAGCCGCGACGTCGCTTCGCGATAAAGCGCGGCATCAAGCACGCGGCGCGGACCGGCCGTCGGTTCCCCGGCGAGCACGTACAGACCCGCCGAATTACTGCCGACGCGCGAGGTCACATCGGCGAACGACTGAAGATTCCGGTCGGACGTCAGTTCCCAATACGAGCCACTGATCCGCGGGTCGATCCTGCTGCCAAGCCGACCGAACGCGGTGTCGGCGTCGACCGCCACCACGCGGTCCTGCCGGCGCAACTCAGCGAAGATCGACCCGACGCAGGCGGCGACGGTGGTTTTCCCGACACCGCCCTTGCCCAGCACGCCCACTTTGAAGTTGCCGTGCAGTGCTGAGGCAATGGCGGCCTCATCAGCGGTTTCTTGCTTTTCCTGGGTCGATGGCCCGGGGTTGATCAGGCCGAAAGTCGCCCTGTGAACGATGCGGCGCCAGCCGTGTTGGGGGCTGGGGCGCCGCGGTTTGGGCGCAATCTGCGAGATGTCGATGCCGCCCCATTCAGGGCGATGAGGCGCAGGGCCGGGACGCGGCGGCGCTGACCACGGGGGCGGCACAGCTTTTGGATCGTTGGCCTGCGGGCGTGGCGGTGGCCCCGCCGGGCCGGGGCGCTGCACAGGCGCTAGCCGGCTCCGCAGGAAATCGTCATGGTCGTTCATCGTCAACTCGAAATCGCAGTCTCGGTAGGTCAGGAGCTCAGTGGCTCGGATGTCCAGTATTCACGCAAGCTGGCGATCCGATCGCCGTCGCATTCCAGGATGGCGACCTCGCGCATGCGCTTGCGGTGTCCCTTGACGACGTCGTCGAACCGCGCTTCCCACTCGGCGATGGCGGTCGTGCCGTCGAGATAGACGCTGAGCAACTCGGCGGAGATGTTGGCCTGTTCCTTGACGACCTTGGTCTGCCAGTACTCCCGAATGCCGTCGTGGCCGCGGATAGGCTGCTCCAGCACCCGTTCGTGGTAAGTCGCGGACGGGGTGAAGATGGTGAGGATCAGATCGGGATCCTGGGTAGTCCATGCGCGGATGTAGGTGTCGATGAGCTTGCGTGCGTCCTCTTTGGCCAAGCTCATGGATTCTCCGTTAGCTGCTCGAGCGGAATCGGTGCGTCGAAGGGGCTACGCCCGACAATGGCATCGTAGATGCGCCGCGGCTCACCCAGCACCACAGTGTTCACGTCGACACCTTCCGCCGACTGCGGTTCGACGCGGACCCATCGCCATCGTTCGGCAACGACCTGGCTGTCACTGAGGAACCCGGTGTAGTAACCGTCGAGCATCGTTTCACCGGGCAGCACCGCAAAGTGCACCGAACCGTAGAAGTAGGTGTCGCTGATATTGCGCCAGCGCCCGATCAAGTGCCTGCCGAACAGACCCGCCTCGATCTCGTTCCGGAAGCCGGACGCGTGTGCTTCGGCCCGCGGTTCAGGCGGGTAATTCCTCGCCGTTACAGCGTTATTCGTGACGACGACGGTCGACAGGTCCACATGATGCTTGGTGCGGTCGAACACATAACCGGTAACCCACAGGCCCGCCAACTGGGCGGGTTCGACCGCCGGCGCGAATGACGCGAACAGCGCTTCGTTGGTGGTGGCGGCGTGCTGAGGATCGATGTGGCCGAACAGTTCTCGCGCTGTCCAGCCTGGGAACATCCGCTCCAGCACCAGGCAGTGGTAGCCGCGCGGGAGGTTCTGAATGTGGCCACCGACCCAGCGATAGTATTGCGCCTTCGTCGGCGCCGACGCATGCCGGGGCAGGTCCAATTCCTTTGCGCGCCGCTCGTATTCGACCACGAACTCCGAATACTCGTGCAGGTACCGCTGCTGCAGCAGTGACTTCAGCGCGATGGTCACAAGAAGAGGCTAAGGCAAAAAGAGACAAAACGAGACTCGATTAGCGCAAAACGATATCGCCAGGTGGCTGCGGCGCGACTCGGCCCCGACGCACTGTGGGGTGAACTGGCCGCCACCAAGGGAGTTGGCACGTCCGCCTAATAGAAAGGCCAACAGGGAGGCAGTGTGATGACCAGATCCCTGGCCGAGGTCTCGTCGCCGGAAGCCGTCGTCGGCGCCTGCGTCGACGATCCGGAGCGCTGGATAACGACCATCGACGAGCAGGCGAAGGCCGTCTGCCTGAATTGCCGGCGGCGCTGGTTGTGCGCGCGGGGCCTGCGAGATGCCTCGCGCCGAGGCGATGTGGGCCGGCGTCGTCATCCCGAGGCCGGGCGCGGGCGCACCCACGCGCTTCGCCGGCTGCGTTCACTGGCCGAGCGGGGTGGCTATCCGGTCCGCCAGCCGGCGTGGCGATCGTCCTGACGGCGGTGGGCTAGTGTCCTGAGTCATTAATTCGTCGGCAGTAGTTGCCGATGCTGGTCAGGATTTGGTCGGCGGTCTTTGCCCAAACGTAGGGTCGCGGGTCGGCATTCCAGGTGTCGATCCAGGCACGGATGTCGGTGTTGAGTTGGCGCACCGAGGTATGGGTGCCACGGCGTAGTTTCTTGGTGGTCAGTTCTGCGAACCAACGTTCGACTAGATTCAGCCACGATGCGCTGGTCGGTGTGAAATGCATGATGACGCGGGGATGGGCTGTGAGCCAACGTTTTACCGCCGGAGTTTTGTGTGTGGAGGCGTTGTCGAGGACCAGATGAATGTCGAGGTCGGCGGGGACGTTGGTGTCGATCTTCTTCAGGAAGGCGAGAAATTCCTGCGCGCGATGGCGTGCGTGGAGTGAGCCGATGACCTTGCCGGTGGTCAGGTCGAGCGCGGCATACAAGCTCGAGGTGCCGTGGCGGACGTAGTCGTGGCTGGCCCGCTTGGGAGTGCCGGGCAGCATCGGGAACACCGGCTGGGTCCGGTTGAGCGCCTGGATCTGGGTCTTTTCGTCGACACATAGCACCATCGCCCGCTCGGGCGGGTTCAGATAGAGCCCGACCACATCGCGGACCTTCTCGACAAACAACGGGTCGCTGGACAGCTTCCAGGAATCCTGTTTGTGCGGCGCCAGCCCAAACGCCCGCCATACCCGCGACACCGTTGACTGCGACATGCCCAGATGCCTGGCCATTGACCGCGACGACCACTGCGTGGCGTCAGTGGGCGCGGTTTCCAACGTCGCGACGATTAAGGCTTCCACGGCGTCGTCATCAACCAACCGGGGCCGGCCCGGCCGCGGCTCATCAAGCAGGCCGTCGCAACGCATTTCGCCAAACCTATTGCGCCACTTGGTAACCGTGCCTCGATTCACACCAAGACGAACGGCAAGCTCAGTATTGGATCCACCCTCGGCTGCAGCCAACACGATCTTGGCCCGCAGCGCCAAACCGGCCGCACTCGTCGGCCGTCTCACCCATCGTTGCAGCTCAGCACGCTCATCGTCGCTCAACACGATCTCCGTTGCTGCCGAACCTCGAGCCGCCATACGCCATCCTAACAACCGATGGCGAATTAATGACTCACGACGCTAGCGGGCACTGGTCGGCAAAAAAATCCGGGCAATGTCTTCGGCAAAGTTATCCGCTACCGGCGCGGACGGGCCGCAGGACCTGAAATTGCTCTCCGAATAGACCCGTAGAGCGGCGCTGCCTCGACTTATGGCGAGGTGCATGACTTGGCCGCCGTGATTCCGGGTGAGCAGCCCGGTCGATTTCGCGTCGTTTGACCACCATCACAGCAAACTGCCGCTGCGAGTCACGCGGACGCATGCCGGGGGCTGCCCGCCCAGCAAACACCCTTCGGTGGGCCCAAATACGCAGCGCCACATACTGACCCGGCAAACCCGCCGACCGGTGCCGCCGCAGCCAAGCGGCGCCCCCGATCGACGGGTTAGTATTGGTCAAGTTGGCATGTCAGGCGGGGTTTGTCATATCGTTTTACGACTTGTCGAGACCGGGTACAGGGCCACCGTTCAACGCTGCACGGATGCATCCCCAACCGGATCACCGCCGCCAGGCGACCAGCGTATCGACAAGACCGATGGGGCCTAGCCCGCAAGCCTTCCGGGCGCGGCGCCAACGGAGCGATTGATAAATTCCGCGGCAGAAAGTTCTGGTGGAGGGTCAGGTGAGAATGGCGCCCAACCGCGTCGGGCTCTACAACCCCGCATTCGAGCACGACTCATGCGGGGTGGCCATGGTCGTGGACATGCACGGCCGCCGCAGCCGCGACATCGTGGACAAGGCGATCACCGCGCTGCTCAACCTCGAGCATCGCGGCGCACAAGGCGCTGAGCCGCATAGTGGTGACGGCGCCGGCATCCTGATCCAGGTCCCCGATCACTTCTTGCGTTCGATTGTCGACTTCGAGCTGCCCGAAGCCGGTAGTTACGCCACCGGCATCGCGTTTTTGCCGCAGTCGTCGAAAGAGGCGGCGGCGGCGTGTGCCGCCGTGGAGAAGATCGTCGAAGCCGAGGGTCTGCAGGTGCTCGGCTGGCGCGACGTGCCGACCGACGAGTCGTCGCTTGGCGCGCTGTCCCGTGACGCCATGCCCACCTTCCGTCAGGTGTTCATCGCCGGGGCCTCCGGGATGCAGCTGGAACGCCGCGCATACGTGATCCGCAAGCGCGCGGAGCACGAGCTCGGCACCAAGGGCCCGGGACAGGACGGGCCAGGACGCGAAACTGTTTATTTCCCAAGCCTTTCTGGCCAGACACTGGTCTACAAGGGCATGCTGACCACGCCGCAGCTGAAGGCGTTCTATCTCGATCTGCAGGACCAGCGGCTCACCAGTGCGTTGGGCATCGTGCACTCGCGGTTCTCCACGAACACCTTCCCGTCGTGGCCGCTGGCGCATCCGTTCCGCCGCATCGCGCACAACGGTGAGATCAACACCGTCACCGGCAACGAGAACTGGATGCGCGCCCGCGAGGCGCTGATCAACACCGACATCTTCGGGTCCTACGACGACGTCGACAAGCTGTTCCCGATCTGCACCCCGGGCGCCTCGGACACCGCGCGCTTCGACGAGGCGCTCGAACTGCTGCACCTGGGCGGGCGCAGCCTGGCCCACGCGGTGCTGATGATGATCCCGGAGGCCTGGGAGCGGCACCCGTCGATGGACCCGGCCCGGCGGGCATTTTATGAGTACCACGCCTCGCTGATGGAGCCGTGGGACGGCCCGGCGTCGATGACGTTCACCGATGGCACCATCATCGGCGCCGTGCTTGACCGTAACGGCTTACGCCCGTCCCGGATCTGGGTGACCGAGGACGGCCTGGTCGTGATGGCTTCCGAAGCCGGCGTGCTGGACCTCGACCCGTCGACGGTGGTGCGTCGGATGCGGCTGCAGCCCGGCCGGATGTTCCTGGTCGACACCGCGCAGGGCCGCATCGTCTCCGACGAGGAGATCAAGGCCGAGCTGGCTGCCGAGCAGCCCTATCAGCGTTGGCTCGACGACGGGCTGATTCCGCTGGCCGAGCTGCCGCAGGGCAACTACGTGCGGATGCCGCACCATCGGGTTGTGTTGCGTCAGCTGGTCTTCGGTTACACCTACGAGGAGCTCAACCTGTTGGTGGCGCCGATGACCCGGACCGGCGCCGAGCCGCTCGGCTCGATGGGCACCGATACCCCGGTCGCGGTGCTCTCCCAGCGGCCACGGATGCTGTTCGACTACTTCCAGCAATTGTTCGCGCAGGTCACCAACCCACCGCTGGACGCCATCCGCGAAGAGGTGGTGACGAGCCTGCAGGGCACCCTCGGGCCGGAGGGGGACCTGCTCAACCCCAACGAGGACTCTTGTCGCCAAATCGTCTTGCCGCAGCCGATTCTGCGCAACCACGAACTGGCCAAGTTGATCAATCTCGACCCCGACGTGGAGGTCAACGGACGCCGGCACGGTTTGCGGTCCAAGGTGATTCGCTGTCTCTACCCGGTCGCCGAGAACGGCGCCGGTCTGAAGACGGCGCTCGACGAGGTGCGTGCGCAGACCTCGGCGGCGATCGCCGACGGCGCGCGGATCATCATCCTGTCCGACCGGGAATCCGACGAGCAGTTGGCCCCGATCCCGTCGCTGCTGGCGGTCTCCGCTGTGCACCACCACCTGGTACGCGAACGTAGCCGCACCAAAGTCGGACTGGTGGTCGAGTCCGGTGATGCACGCGAGGTGCACCACATGGCCGCGCTGGTGGGCTTCGGCGCAGCGGCGGTCAACCCGTACATGGCATTCGAGTCGGTCGAGGTCATGCTGGACCGTGGCGTGCTCCAAGGGCTCGACCGCGAGAAGGCACTGCAGAACTACATCAAGGCCGCCGGCAAGGGTGTGCTGAAAGTGATGTCCAAGATGGGCATCTCGACGTTGGCGTCCTACACCGGCGCCCAGCTGTTCCAGGCCGTCGGCGTGTCCGAGGAGATTCTCGACGAGTACTTCACCGGATTGACCTGCCCCACTGGCGGAATCACCCTCGCCGACATCGCCGCTGATGTCGCGGCCCGCCATGAGCTGGCTTTCCTGGATCGGCCCGACGAACGCGCACACCGCGAACTCGAGGTGGGCGGCGAATACCAGTGGCGCCGTGAAGGCGAGTACCACTTGTTCAACCCCGAGACCGTTTTCAAGCTGCAGCACTCCACCCGCACCGGCCAGTACAAGGTCTTCAAGGATTACAGCCGGCTGGTCGATGACCAGAGCGAGCGGATGGCATCGCTGCGAGGTCTGCTGAAGTTCCGCGAAGGCGTCCGCCCGCCGGTCCCGCTCGATGAGGTCGAGCCGGCCAGTGAGATCGTCAAACGCTTTGCCACCGGCGCGATGAGCTACGGCTCTATCTCCGCCGAGGCGCACGAGACGCTGGCCATCGCGATGAACCGGTTGGGCGGCCGGTCGAACTGCGGTGAGGGCGGCGAGGCCGTGAGCCGTTTCGAGCGTGACCCCAACGGGGATTGGCGCCGCAGCGCCATCAAGCAGGTCGCGTCGGCCAGGTTCGGCGTTACCTCGCACTACCTGACCAACTGCTCTGACATCCAGATCAAGATGGCGCAGGGCGCCAAACCCGGTGAAGGCGGCCAACTTCCGGGCGGCAAGGTGTATCCGTGGATTGCCGAGGTGCGGCACTCCACACCAGGCGTTGGGTTGATCTCACCACCTCCGCATCACGACATCTACTCGATCGAGGATCTGGCCCAGCTGATCCACGACCTGAAGAACGCCAACCCGTCGGCGCGTATCCACGTCAAGCTGGTCTCCGAGAACGGTGTTGGCACAGTGGCTGCCGGCGTCTCGAAGGCCCATGCCGACGTCGTGTTGATCTCCGGACACGACGGTGGCACCGGAGCCACGCCGTTGACGTCGATGAAGCACGCCGGCGCGCCGTGGGAGCTCGGGCTGGCCGAAACCCAGCAGACGTTGCTACTCAACGGGTTGCGCGACCGAATCGTGGTCCAGGTCGATGGCCAGCTCAAAACCGGCCGTGACGTGATGATCGCGGCGCTGCTCGGTGCGGAGGAGTTCGGCTTCGCCACCGCTCCGCTGGTGGTGTCCGGCTGCGTGATGATGCGGGTGTGCCACCTGGACACCTGCCCGGTCGGGGTGGCCACCCAGAACCCGGTGCTGCGGGAGCGGTTCACCGGCAAACCGGAGTTCGTGGAGAACTTCTTCCTGTTCGTTGCCGAAGAGGTCCGCGAGTACATGGCGCAGCTGGGTTTCCGCACCCTCAACGAGGCTGTGGGCCAAGTCGGGTCGCTGGACACCACGTTGGCCCGCGCGCATTGGAAGGCGCACAAACTCGACCTGACACCCGTGCTGCTCGAGCCGGAATCAGCGTTCATGAACCAGGATTACTACTGCAGCTCCAAACAGGACCATGGGCTGGACAAGGCGCTGGATCAACAATTGATCGTGATGAGCCGCGAGGCACTGGACTCCGGCAAACCCGTGCGATTTTCCACCACGATCGCCAACGTCAACCGAACTGTTGGCACCATGCTCGGCCATGAGGTGACAAAAGCCTATGGCGGCGAAGGGTTGCCGGATGGCACCATCGACATCACTTTCGACGGTTCGGCGGGCAACAGCTTTGGCGCGTTCTTACCTACGGGCATCACGCTGCGGGTGTACGGCGATGCCAACGACTACGTGGGCAAGGGATTGTCCGGGGGCCGGATCGTGGTGCGCCCGTCCGACAACGTGCCGTCGGACTATGTCGCCGAGGACAACATCGTCGGCGGCAACGTTATCCTGTTCGGCGCCACCAGCGGCCAGGCATTCCTGCGAGGGGTGGTCGGTGAGCGGTTCGCCGTGCGCAACTCTGGCGCCCACGCGGTGGTCGAAGGCGTCGGCGATCACGGCTGCGAGTACATGACCGGCGGCCGGGTCGTGATTCTGGGTCAAACCGGCCGCAACTTCGCGGCGGGCATGTCCGGCGGCATCGCCTTCGTCTACGACCCCGACGACGCGTTGTCGGAAAACCTCAATTCGGAGATGGTGGAACTGGAGGCACTCGACGATGACGACCTGGCCTGGCTGCGCGGGATGATTCAGGCGCACGTCGACGCCACCGACTCCGCGGTCGGTCAGCGCATCTTGAACGACTGGACGGACGGGCAACGCCGCTTCGCCAAGGTGATGCCCCGCGATTACAAGCGGGTGCTGGAGGCGATCGCTGAGGCCGAGCGCAGCGGCGCCGATCCCGATCAAGCGATCATGGCGGTCGCCAGTGGCTGATCCGAAGGGCTTTCTGAAGTACACCCATCGCGAAACGCCGAAACGCCGACCAGTGTCACTGCGGCTGCGTGACTGGCATGAGGTTTACGAGGACTTCCCGCACGAGACGCTGCAGCACCAGGCGACTCGTTGTATGGACTGCGGGATTCCGTTCTGCCACAACGGCTGTCCGCTGGGCAACCTGATACCGGAATGGAATGACCTGGTCCGCACCGGTCGTTGGCGCGACGCGATCGAACGCCTGCACGCGACCAACAACTTCCCGGACTTCACCGGCCGGCTCTGCCCAGCGCCGTGCGAATCATCGTGCGTGCTCGGGATCAACCAGGATCCGGTGACAATCAAGCAGATTGAGCTGGAGACCATCGACAACGCCTTCGATGAAGGCTGGGTGGTGCCGCTGCCACCGGATCAGCTCACCGGCAAGACGGTGGCGGTGGTGGGCTCCGGCCCGGCCGGTCTGGCCGCGGCGCAGCAACTGACCCGGGCCGGACACAAGGTCACAGTGTTCGAGCGCGACGACCGCATCGGCGGCCTGCTGCGCTATGGCATTCCTGAGTTCAAGATGGAAAAGCGCCACCTGGAACGCAGGCTGGAGCAGATGAGGGCCGAAGGCACCGAATTCCACGCCGGCGTCAACGTCGGTGTCGACATCACCGCCGAGCAGTTGCGCGCCGACTTCGACGCGGTGGTGCTGGCCGGCGGGGCGACCGCATCGCGCGATCTGCCCATCACCGGCCGCGAGCTCGACGGTATCCACCAGGCGATGGAATACCTGCCCTGGTCCAACCGGGTGCAGGAAGGCGACGACGTGCTGGGCCCCGACGGTGAGCCACCGATCACCGCAAAGGGCAAGAAGGTCATCATCATCGGCGGCGGTGACACCGGCGCCGACTGCCTGGGCACCGTGCACCGCCAGGGTGCGGTCAACGTGCACCAGTTCGAGATCATGCCGCGGCCGCCGGACACCCGCGCCCCATCGACGCCGTGGCCGTTGTACGAGCTGATGTTCCGGGTCTCGGGGGCCCACGAGGAAGGCGGGGAACGGGTGTTCTCGGTCAACACCGAGGAATTCGTCGGCCGTGACGGGCATGTCGCTGCGCTCAAGGTGCACGAGGTGGCCATGCAGGACGGCAAATTCGTCAAGACCGAGGGCTCCGACTTCGAAATTGAGGCCGATCTCGTGTTGCTGGCGATGGGATTCGTCGGGCCGGAGAAGGCGGGCCTGCTGACCGACTTGGGTGTCGAGTTCACCGAGCGCGGCAATGTCGCGCGCGGCAACAGCTTCGAGACCTCGGTGCCCGGCGTCTTCGTTGCGGGCGACATGGGCCGAGGCCAATCGTTGATCGTTTGGGCAATCGCCGAGGGCCGTGCGGCCGCGGCGGGCGTGGACCGATTCCTGATGGGCCATAGCGCTCTGCCGGCGCCGATCGTGCCCACGGCGGCTCCGCAACGTTAGTCACATCTGCCCCATGGGTAACATTTGATAACTTACTCGGCGAGTCTTACACTGTTTGCCAGCTATAGGGTGTCTAATTGCTCGATATAGGGCGCCGCGGGGGCGTGGTGCTCGGCCACGTTGATCAATCGCAGGAGTGAGCACCGTGTATATCAATCCGATGAGCCGGTCGCGGGTCGGCCGAATCGCCTGGTTATGGTTCCGACACCCGGTGAAGAGCCGGGAATTCCCCGCCAAGCACGAGCGCCTGGTCACCGCGGAAGAGTTGTTGCGCTTCGGCGTGTAAGCACCAACTCCGTCGGCCTGCTGATTACGCCAGACGTTTGCTAAACGTAATCGACCCGTTATCTGGGATTCGCGGCGATTCCCGACACGGAGATCTGGAAATTGTCGAAAACGGCTTACGTGGTCAGCCCCGAGTCTCGGATCGCCTCCGCCAGCGGCTCGAGTACGGCCGGGTCGTGCGGCGGCGCGATGTACACGATGCCCAGGTCCAGGCCTTCGGCGGCCAGGCCGGCGGCATCCTCGACGACCTTCGCGTAGTTGCGGTCTGGTTCCAGGCGAAGGTGGGCTGACAGCCGGATCTCCTTGGGATCGCGCCCGATGTCGGCGCAGTGGGAGGCCAGCACGTCGCGCTTGTGGGCGAACTGCTCGGGTGTGCCGCCGACGAAATTCCAGTGCTGGGCGTAACGGGCGGTGATGCGCAGCGTGCGCTTCTCGCCGCCGCCGCCGATGCAGATCGGAGGGTGCGGGCGCTGCGGTCCCTTGGGCTCGTTGCGGGCGTCTTTGAGCTGGTAGTACTTACCGTCGAAGTTGCTGGTCGGCTGGCTCAGCAGGCTGGTCAGCACCTCGCAGGCCTCTTCGAATCGGTCGAAACGTTCCTTGATGCTGCCCAGCTCGATGCCGTAGGCGCCGGATTCCTCCTCATTCCACCCGGCGCCGATGCCCAGCTCCAACCGGCCGTTCGAGATGACGTCAAGGGCGGCAGCCATATTGGCCAGTACCGCGGGGTGACGGTAGTGGATGCCGGTCACCAGCGTGCCCAGCCGCAGTCGACTGGTGGCCTGGGCCAGCGCGGTCAGCGTGGTCCAGCCCTCCAGGCACGGGCCGGTGGAGTTTCCGAAAATCGGGTAGAAGTGATCGAACGTCCACCCGGATTCGAAGACGTCGATGTCGTCGGCTTCCTTCCAGACGGCGAGCATCTGTGCCCAGGTGGTGTCCTGCGGGGAGGTTTTGAACGCGAATCGCATTACGTCCACACTAGTCCGGCGACGATGCGGGCCGCCGTAGCGGGCCGAGGAGGAGGCGGACAATCAAGGCCAGCGGCCACCCGAAACCCGCAGCTAACTAGACTCGGCCGGGCAATGAACTGGCATTTGGGCATCGACACCAGAATCACCCTGCTGGCAGCCGGATTGATATTCCTGCTGGCGCTGGTCCTCGGTGTGTGGAAGTACCGCCAGATCATGGCCGCGCCGGATCACCGCGCGCATCCCTACGTCGACATCGCGCATCGCGCGGCCCTGCTCTACTCGTTCGCGACGTTGCTGCTCGCGGCCTTCGTGGAGCTGAGCGCCTGGCCCACCTGGGTAAACCTGACCGCGGCGGCGGTGGTCGTGGTCTTTTTCGTCGGCGCTATCGCGGACTACATCGTCCATGGCGCCCGGCGCGACACCACCAACCAGTTCGAACACCCCACCCGGGGATCGCAGGTGGCGATGGCGCTGCTCATCGTCGGTGAGATCGGCGGCTTCGGAGTGCTGCTCGCCGGGTTCATCGCCGGCCAGCTGGTGACTTGAACCTCGCTTCAAGCGGGCACACTGAAGCCATGGATCCGGTGACCGCGCTGCGACAGATCGCCTACTACAAGGACCGGGCTCGTGAGGACTCGCGCCGGGTGATGGCCTATCGCAACGCCGCCGACATCGTTGAGCGCCTTGTCGACGCGGAGCGAGAGCGCCACGGCCAGGCCAACAGCTGGCAGTCGCTGCCGGGTATCGGGCCGAAGACCGCGAAGGTGATCGACCAGGCCTGGTGTGGGCGGGAGCCCGACGTGCTGGTCGAATTACGTGCTGCCGCTGAGGATCTCGGCGGTGGTGAAATTCGTGCGGCGCTACGCGGCGACCTGCATCTGCATTCGAACTGGTCGGACGGCTCGGCGCCGATCGAGGAGATGATGGCCACCGCGGCAGCGCTGGGCCATGAGTACTGTGCGCTGACCGACCACTCGCCGCGGCTGACCATCGCCAACGGGCTGTCGCCGGAGCGGCTGCGCAAACAACTCGGCGTGATCGAGGAGCTGGGCGACCGGTTCGCGCCGATGCGGATCCTCACCGGCATCGAGGTGGACATTCTCGACGACGGCAGCCTGGACCAGGAGCCCGAACTGTTGGAGCGCCTCGACATCGTGGTGGTCAGCGTGCACTCGAAACTGTCGATGGATTCCGCGTCGATGACCCGCCGGATGGTGCGCGCCGTCAGCAACGGCCACGCCGACGTGCTGGGCCATTGCACGGGCCGACTGGTCGCCGGGAACCGCGGAATCCGCCCGGAGTCGAAGTTCGACGCCGAAGTGGTGTTCACCGCCTGTCGCGATCACGGCACCGCCGTCGAAATAAACTCCCGACCCGAACGTCGCGACCCGCCAACCCGTCTGCTGAACCTCGCGCTGGAGATCGGGTGTGATTTCAGCATCGACACCGACGCGCATGCGCCGGGTCAACTCGACTTTCTCGGCTACGGTGCGCAGCGAGCGTTGGACGCTGGTGTGCCCGCCGAGCGCATCGTCAACACCTGGCCGGCCGACAAGCTGCTCGAGTGGACGGCGTCAGTCGGGTAGGTGCGGCATCTCCACGCCAGGGTCGCGGCCGACCAGCACGCCACGGATGAGCGCCGACTTCCCGTAGCGGCGACGCACCCGGTCGACCGCCGCGTCGACGGCTTCGACGTCCTTGGGCGCGCCGTGCGCGGCGGTGAACGGCAGCATCAACTGCTCGGCGCCGCTTCGGTCGATCTCCGAGACCGCGAACCCGACCAAGGTCAGACCACGCTCGGCGATCAGCGGCGCGGCGGATGCGACCAGTTGCCGCGCTGTGGCAAGGATGGTTTGCGTCGAGGAGGTGGCCCACGGCAACGTGTGCGACCGGGTGGCCCGGCCGAAGTCGTTGAACCGCAACCGCAATGTCACCGTCCGACCGGTTCGCCCCGCCGCCCGCATCCGCCCGGTGATCCGGTCGACCAGGCCAATTACGACCGCGTCGACCTCGGCGGGCGACATGGTGTTGCCCGCGCGGCCAAGCGCACGCTGCGCGCCCACCGAGCGTCGGCGAACGCCCGTCGAGACCCGACGGGCATCGACGTTGTGGGACAGCGCATAGAGCCGGCCGCTCATCGCCCCGCCCACCAGCGAGGCGAGCATCGACTCGCTGAGCTCAGCCACGTCGGCAACCGTTTCGATGCCGTGGTCGTGCAGCTTGTCGGCGGTTACCGCCCCGACGCCCCATAGCCGGCGCACCGGGAGCGGATGCAGGAAGGCGAGCTCTCGTCCGGGCGTAACCAGCAGCAAGCCATCCGGTTTGGCTTCCTGGCTGGCTACCTTGGCGAGGAACTTCGTCCGCGCGATGCCGACGGTGATGGGCAGGCCGACGCGGTCGCGTACTTCGCGGCGTAGCCGGTCCGCGATCTGCACCGGTGTTCCGGAGACTCGACGCAGCCCGCCGACGTCGAGGAACGCCTCGTCCACCGAAATCGGCTCCACCAGCGGGGTGGTGTCGCGGAAAACCTCGAAGACCGCGTCACTGGCCTGCGAGTAGGCGGCCATCCTGGGCGGGACCACCGCGGCGTGCGGGCACAACCGTCGAGCCTGCGCGCCACCCATCGCGGTGCGCACACCATAGGCCTTGGCTTCGTAGCTGGCCGCCAGCACCACCCCGCCGCCGACGATCACCGGCCGGCCGCGCAGGGCCGGGTCGTCGCGCTGTTCGACCGACGCGTAGAACGAGTCGAGATCTGCATGGAGAATGCTCGCCTCGGTGCGCACGAACATATGTTCGCATCAACGGGTGACTAGTCGGGCGTAGATCCGCCGTAGATGCTGGTGACCCAGATGTGTACCAGCGTCTCCAGCACGCGCTCCCTCGGCACCGACGGACGATCGTCGGCGAAGGACGTCAGCATCACCTTCTCGTTGAGCAGGTTCAGCGCCGTCGACAATTCTTGGGCAGGCAGCGTCACCGGCGCCGCGCCGCGGGCGCGCTCGGCCTCGATCACCGTGGCGATGTGGCCGACCCACTTCTGCATGAAGCGCGACCACAGCTCGCGGAGGTCCTTGTTGGTGCGGGCGGCGTCGGCGGCCAACGACACGGCGCGGTGCGAACCGAACGTCTCGACGAAGACGTTGATGCCGATGCGCCACAAGGCTTTCAGGTCGACCGGGGGATTGGCGACCATGCCTTCCAACGCCGAGTCGGCTTCGACGATTACCCGTTCGAACAGGGTGAGCAGGACAGCGTCCTTGGACGGGAAGTAGAAGTAGAACGTCGGCCGGGACAGGCCGGCACCCTTGGCCAGGTCGTCGACCGAGATGTCGGCGAGCGGACGCTGCTGCAGCAGTCGTTCGGCGGTGGTCAGGATGGCGAGCTCACGGTCGTCGCCCGACGGGCGTGCCGAGCGACGCCCTCTCGAGGTGCGGGAGGAGCTGACGGTAGCCACGAGCGCTACTTTACACGGTGTTGAGAAATTCGACACGGTGTTGACGCACTCAACACGGTGTTGATACCGTGGCGTCATGACTGAACACCTCGACGTCGTCATCGTGGGCGCCGGCATCTCCGGCATCAGCGCGGCCTGGCACCTGCAGGACCGCTGCCCGACCAAGAGCTACGCCGTCCTCGAGCGCCGGGACGACCTCGGCGGCACCTGGGACCTGTTCCGCTACCCAGGCATCCGGTCCGACTCGGACATGTTCACGCTCGGCTTCCGGTTCAAGCCGTGGGAGTCGGCCCAGTCGATCGCCGACGGCGAGTCGATCAAGGCCTACATCAAGGAGGCCGCGACCGAAAACGGTATCGACCGGCACATCCGCTACCGCCACCGGGTGCTGGGCGCCGATTGGTCCGACGCCGACAATCGATGGACCGTCACGGTGGACAACGACGGCCGGCAGGAAGAGATCACCTGCAAGTTCTTGTTCGCCTGCAGCGGCTACTACAACTACGACGAAGGCTACTCACCGACGTTCGAAGGCTCGGAAGATTTCCAGGGCACGATCATCCATCCCCAGCACTGGCCGGAGGACCTCGACTACGCGGGCAAGAAGGTCGTGGTCATCGGATCCGGCGCGACCGCGGTGACGCTCATTCCGGCCTTGGTGAACTCCGGCGCCGGCCACGTCACCATGCTGCAGCGCTCGCCGACCTATATCGGCTCGCTGCCCCTGATCGATCCCGTCGCTGAGCGGGCCAACCGGTGGCTACCGGTCCGTGCCGCGCACGTCGTGAACCGTTGGAAGGCAATCGCTTTCAGCACGGCCCAGTACCAGCTTTCCCGGAAATTCCCCGCCTACATGCGCAAGACCCTGATGACGATGGCCAAGCGACGCCTACCCGAGGGCTACGACGTGGAGAAGCATTTCGGCCCGAGCTACAACGTGTGGGACCAGCGGTTGTGCCTGGCGCCCAACGGTGACCTGTTCAAGATCATTCGGCACGACCAGGCCGACGTCGTCACCGACACCATCGACCGGTTCACCAAAACGGGGATCAAGCTCAACTCCGGTAACGAGTTGCAAGCCGACATCATCATCACCGCAACGGGTTTGAACCTGCAGCTGTTCGGGGGCGCCGAGATCCGGCGTAACGGCCTGCCGGTCGAACTCACCGACACCATGGCCTACAAGGGAATGATGCTGACCGACATGCCAAACATGGCGTTCACCATCGGCTACACCAACGCATCCTGGACGCTGAAGGCCGACCTGGTATCGGAGTTCGTGTGCCGGGTACTCAATTACATGGATTCGCATGGCTACGACACCGTGGTGCCGCAGCATCCGGGGGACTCGGTGGACGAGCGTCCGCTGATGGACTTCACGCCCGGATATGTGCTGCGGGCATTGGACCACCTGCCGAAGGCGGGGTCAGTCCCCCCGTGGCGGCTCAAGCAAAACTATCTGCTCGACCTGCAGCTGATCCGGCGTGGCCGGGTTGATGACGAGGCGCTGCAGTTCGCCAGAAAGCCTGCCGCCCTACCGGTTTAGCCGGTAGCGGCTGCGGCGACAACGACGATACCGTCGTCGTCGCTGTAGGCGATGTCGCCCGGCTCGAATGTCACCCCGCCGAAGCTGACCGTGACGTCTCGCTCACCCGCGCCGGTCTTGCCGCTCTTGCGGGGGTTGGTGCCGAGCGCCTTGATGCCGAGGTCGATGCCGCGCAGGGCCGCGGCATCCCGAACGGCGCCGTGTATCACCAGCCCGGCCCAGCCGTTGGAGTGGGCCAACTCGGCGATGAGGTCGCCGACCAGCGCGGTGTGCAACGAGCCGGCGCCGTCGATCACCAGCACACCGGCCTCGCCGGGCGTCGATAGGACCGACTTCAGCAGTGCGTTGTCCTCGAGGCAGCGCACCGTCGTGATCGGCCCGGCGAATTGTGTTCGCGCGCCGAATTGCCGGAATTGGACGTCACAGCTACGTACGTCGGGCCCGATATCGTCGACCAGGTCAGCCGTGGGCCGGAATATCACCGTCACCGGGCCATGCTAGCTAGCGCGCCGACGCAATTGGCGCGCCAGTAGCAATGCCAGCAGACTGATCGCGATCGCCACCGCCAACGACACCGGTGAGCGACCGGCTGACGACTCGGCCACTTGCCCGGACACCGGGTTGTTCGCCGCGTCCACAGTTGATTTCGCATGTGCCGCGGCATCTTTCGCGGCCGCGGCAAGCTGGCCGTTGGTCTCGATCCGCGGTGGCGGTGCGGGCTGGCTTTTGGCCGGTGCCTTCTTCGCTGGCGCTTTTTTGGCCGGTGCCTTCTTGGCGGCCGCCTTTTTAGCTGGTGCCTTCTTCGGTGCTGCCTGTTGGGCCTTTTTCGCCGCCTTTGCCGCCTTGGCGGGAGCTTTTTTGGCTGGCGTCTTTTTCGCCGGTTTATCCGGCGCCTTGGCCGATGGTGTGGACGTTTCCGCGGCGTGCTCCGGCGGTTTTGCCGGTGCGTTGTCGGCCGGCGATGGGGGCGGCGCGGGCGGTGTGGGTCCGGCGCCGGGCGGGTGTTCGGGTTCGGTGTCGGGTGTGTTGTCCGGGTGATCCTGCGGGTCTGCCATGCGGCTGCTCCTTTGCAGTTTCTCGTCGGGTACACCGGCCAGGTACACCAGCAGTCGAATCCATCATGCCAGGACGGGCAATCCGGGTTAGCCCGGCGACCGCCGGGCCGTCATCGCCCCTTCCGCGCCGCCCATATCGCCGCGGCGGCCACGAGCACCACCGCGCCGACAACGAACGGCCAGACCGGTAGGTCGCCGCTCTCCGTATCCGAGGTGTCCGCCGTCGGCCCGGGTGTGCCGGTGCCGGCTGTCGTCAGCCGAAACGACCAGGATCCGGACACCACGTGCCCGTCTGCCGAGGTCACTCGGTAATTCACCGTGTAGTTTCCGGTCGGTCCAAGCGGCCGTACGCCGACGCTGACGACCGCGCCCTGCACCTGCGGTTGCCCGGAAGACCACAGGTTGCGGTCCGGACCGACGACCGTCATCGCGGCGAACGTGGTTTGCAGCTCCTCGTTGAAGGTCGCGCTGACGTGCGTCGGACCGGTGCTGACAGCGGTATTCTCGGCGGGGTCGACCGACACCCGGGCGGCATGTGCACTGGCGGCTCCCGCGGTCAAGGTGGCGCCGATGGTGACGGCTAACAAGAGCAGACTCACCGCAACCAAGCGTGCTCGCCGACTCATGTCCGTCGAGCGACCAGCGCGACGCCGATACCCAGGGCGGCAAAGAGCAGGGCGGCTCCACCGAGTATCCGGGCGGTGTTATCGGCTGTGGCCCTTGGCTTTTGTGTGGACGGCGAGGCCCCGCCGGTCGGCGCTGTGGTGGTGGTTGGGTGTGGGTGGTGGGCGGGCGGCGACGGCGTCCCCTCGGTGAGCGTCAGCATCGGCATCGGATTGGACGGCTCAGCCCCGCCGGGCTGCGGCGACTGATCCCACTTGACCACCGCTCCGTCGGCGTAGGTCTGGGTGGCCGGAAAGCTGACGGTGTCGGTGTCCGGAAGCTTCACGGAGATCCGGAACAGCCCGAACTGATCGACCGGAATGCCGCCGTTCGGTGCTGCCGTCCAGGTGACCGAGTGCACGATGCCGGACGCGGGATCGCGGTCGAGTTTGGCCGACCAACCGGGCTGCGTTTCGGCCTGTACGGAAGTGACGTTGGACAGGTCGACCGTGAGAGCGGTGGTGGGCTTCCCGTTGGTGGACTCATTGGGCACCTGGAAGGTGACCAGCGCCATGCCGCCGCGGACTGCGTCGTCGCTGCTGGCATGGACATGGGCTGACGCCAGCGCGATGGCGGCGGTCGATCCGAGGAGGTAGAGCGTGGTGGTGGCGGCGGCCGAGATCAGGGCGCGCCAAACCGTATTGCGGTGCCATGACATCCGATTGCTCTTCCTTTGTCGAAGGGGTGGGATCAGACCGCGTCGGCGGGCGGCCACAGATTCAGGTCAATCCGAGCCGCGCCATCAGGTCGGCGTCGATCTCATCGAGTTGTCTGGAGATCGCGGCGTGGGCGGCGCGGCGGCGCGCGGCGGGCATGTTCTCTGCAGCGGTGACGGCCGCCGACAGGTCGGTGAGACGTTCGGAAATAGCGGCCACAAATTGCTTGGTCTCGGCGTCCTTGGGCTTCTTCTCCTGCACCGTGTGCAACGATTGCTCGGCGCCGGCGACGCGGGCCGACAACCGGCCGCCGTGCCCGGAAAACTGCCCGATCTGGGCCAACGGAACCCCGAGCTGGTCGGCGCGCCGCTGGTCGATCAACCCGCGGGCGGCGATGGCGACGCGATAGGCCAGCGGCACCACGATCGGGGCGAGCAGCCGAGACACCGTCAGGACCCTGCGAATACGTATCGGTGACAGCAACTTGCCCTCTCGCACCGTCTTGAGCTTGGTCTCGGCGACTTTCAACGCCGTAAGGTCGCTGTCCCGCTGCGCCTTCAACTGGTCCCTGAGCGCCTTCGATTCGGCTCGCTGTGCGGCTTTGAACCGGCGGGCCTCGTTTTTCGCAGACAGTTTCGCCTCGAGTCTGGCCCGGGATCTGATCGCGCGAGCCTCGGCACGACGCGTCGCGCGGGTCTTTCGCTTGCCGAATAGGCCCATTCGCGGCCGCCTCCCCGGTATCTCGTCGACGATCGAGGTGCGCTGTGCCCCATCGATGGGCCAACCCTAACCGGCCCGCATCCCCGGCTAGGCGTCCAGGTGTTCGTTGCGGCGTAGCTCGTCAACACGCTGCGCGATATCGTGTTGCGCCTCCGCGGACAAGCCGCTGGCGCGAGCGGCGATCCGCCGAACACCCTCGTCGCGCATGGTCATCAGCCACGTCAATTCCTTGTCGAGCTTTTCGTAGTACTCGTCGTCGGTGAAGTAGGCGGGCTTGATACGGAAGAAGTTCGCCAGGGCGGCCATGGTGGCAGCCGACGGATTTGTCCGGTTGCCGGAGCGTAGCTGCGACAGGTAGGGAGCCGACATCGTGACGCCCTCCGACTTAAGCGACGCGATCACCTCTGCGGAGGTGTGCGGCCCC
Source organism: uncultured Actinomycetota bacterium (assembly GCA_963751315.1). Classification (GTDB taxonomy): domain Bacteria; phylum Actinomycetota; class Actinomycetes; order Mycobacteriales; family Mycobacteriaceae; genus Mycobacterium. Next base: position 94,477 of record CAVVUH010000004.1, read on the forward strand.
CGTCCGGGCGGATAAACCGTGTCGAACAGGCGGTTCAGGCGGGCAGAAAACGTCGTGCTCATCGATATGACCTCCACCGGGTCGGTAGAACAAATAACTCCATCCACGTATTTGCTGACCATCGTAGCGACAGTTATCGCCGCAACCAAGTGCAAACTTGTGGGGGGTAGCCGCCGACGGCCGCAGCGGTCGTTTACGGCGCGGCCAATGTGCCGCGAGCTCTGTATGCAGCGAATTCACAAGACATGCCAAGCGAATTGTGTAACGTTTCGTCGCGTCTGTGCTCAGCGACCGCGGCAGGTGGCTTCGTCGGTCGAGTGCGTCCGACGCTACGGCAACCGGTGCGCTGCGCCGACGTCTCGAAAAGCCGATTTGCTGTCACCCGCAGTGCGGTACTCGTGAGCGCGGTTTCTGACCATGCCTTCGGCCACATTCGCAGACCAAGGGCCGGCTTCGTCCCGAGTGGAACCGTCGTGGCGAGTTCGGCGACCCTTAGGCGGCGAGCAGCATCGCCAGGATCGCAGTGTCGGGATGGCTGATGGGGTCGACGCCGACGCGACTCACCATCGAGGTGATCGTGCCGTCGGCTTCTGCCTCCACCCAGGCGGCGCGGTGCTCCAGCCCCAGATACGGCAGCCCCGGCAGCAGCACGCATCCCGACGCCGCGCCGTTGCATTCGGGTAACGACGGCGTGGTCTCCGAGGGTGGATGCAGCATCAACAGTGCCGGCGGCTGATGGTCAGCGAAATAGCCTGGCCGAATGGCGGATTCGCCAACCACCGGACCCTCCGCCAGCACCAGTCCGACGGTGCCCGGCGCAGGAGCGTCCGGGAGTTCCTCGCGAGCACCGAATACCGTTGTGGTGTTTAGTAATCCAGGTAGCGACGCTACTCTGACCGCAACCATCAACAGTTGTGCCCATTCTTTCGTCGAGTCGGGCCAACGCCCGGAAATGACAAACCCTTTCAGGGCACCACGAGAATGGAATGGGGCCACCTCGATGGCCCGGCCTGACCCGGTTTCCATTTCGCCCTCCGCCATAGTTCGGTTCGGGTACCCAGCGATACGCCGGTGGGTCGATCAGATCAGCATGCGTCAGCCGGTGAATACTCGCAAGCTGACACGAGCAACCAACTGCAACAAGCAATAAAAAGAAACACGGCCGAAATAGTGATCGGGGCGCCGCGCGAATGGCACGACGCCCCGATCAGGTGAATTCAACTCAAGTCAGCCGGCGATCAGCCCCTTGGCCTTCGAAGTCGCCGCCGCGTAACGCGATTGGACATCCTCCCAATTCACGACGTTCCAGAATGCCTTGGCAAAGTCGGCCTTGACGTTCTTGTACTGCAGGTAGAAGGCGTGCTCCCACATGTCGAGCACCAGCAACGGAACGATGCCGAGCGGGAAATTGGTCTGATGGTCGTACACCTGGAATACCAAGAGCTTCTGGCCGAGGCTGTCCCAGCCAAGTGCGGCCCAGCCCGAACCCTGCACGGTGGTGGCAGCCGAGGTGAACTGACCGCGGAACTTGTCGAATGACCCGAAGGCGTCATCAATGGCGGCCGCGAGCTCGCCGGTCGGCTTGTCACCACCGTTGGGGGACAAGTTCTTCCACCACAGACTGTGGTTGACGTGGCCGGCCAAGTTGAAGGCCAGGTTCTTCTCGTACAGCAGAATCGCCGAGAAATCCTCTTTCTCGCGTACCTCTTCCAGCTTGGCCACGGCGTCGTTGGCGCCCTTGACGTAGGTGGCGTGGTGCTTGCTGTGGTGAAGCTCGTTGATTTGACCCGAGATATGGGGCTCCAGTGCTCCGTAGTCCCAGTCCAGGTCGGGCAAAGTGTATTCAGCCACGGGATTCCTTCCTTCAATGATCGTTGCCGAGCTACTTCTGACGCTCCACTCGCAGGCTGTTAGCGGCGCGGCGGCTTGGGTTGGTCAACCATGTCAACCCTGCTCCATCACCGCGCGCACCGCAAGAACGAGTGCGATGCGTGAATACCCCGCGGCGAGGCTTCAGAACCAAATGATGACGGCGAGGACGGCCAGCAAAACCAGGGCGATCAGGCCCGCGCGCAAACCGGCGAGCAAGTAGGAGCGACTGCAGGTGGCCGAACTCGTGTACCAGTGCGACGGGGATGCCGCCGACTGCGGTCCGATCGGTTGCGTGGTCATTGGATGATCCCGACCTTTGCGTCCAACTGTCCCCCAGTGAGATGAATCACAACTACTCCAGTGGTCGCGATCATAGCCCCTTGCCGAACCGGCGGGAAAATTGAGCGAAAAGCGGGTGGCTGACCAGCACCTTTTTGCTGAGCGACGAGGGCGTCCGAGCCGCCGCCGACGCCGTCCGGATAGGCCGGGCCGGTGGTCCGCCGGGCGGATTGGTTGTGACATCTCCCATACCGGGGAAGCGGCGCGTCGGCTGGCGCGCGTTAAGAATTCGCTAAGGTTCCGCTGGAACCGTCGATCGCGGCGTGGAATCGGCGCGGTGTTATCCACAGTCGTAGAGCCGTCGGGTGTGTTGACCGCGCGTTCAATGCGCCCGACGCCGGGTCGCCGGCTGTGGATAAACCTGTGGAAACTGTGGATACCGCTTGGTAGCTGGACGGGGCCCGCTTCGCAGCGGGTTGACGCGTGCCAAGATCATGGCCATGGACAGTGAACCTGTGGTCGCACAGACAGATGTCGCCGGCCTGCCCGCCGAATTCGGGCCGGAGACGGTGTTGCTAGATGTGCGTGAGGACGACGAGTGGCAGCGCGGTCACGCCGCGGACGCCCGGCACATCCCGATGGGTGAGGTGCCGGCCCGGGTCGACGAGATCGACCCACAAGCGAAGCTCTACGTCATCTGCAAGGCTGGAGGCCGCTCGCAGAAAGTGGCGCAGTATCTGGCCCGCAACGGGTATGAACCCGTCAACGTCAGTGGCGGGATGCTGGCGTGGGCTAACGCCGGCCGTCCAGTGGTCACCGATGACGGCGGCCCCGGCAGCGTCTGATCGAGCCATGCCGCGACGCACCGCTGGGGCCTGATTGCCGGGCTCCTTCTCGCGCCGTTCGGCGGCGCGCATCGTCGCCCGGCTGGGGGCTGATTCCCGGGCTCCTTCTCGCGCCGTTCGGCGGCGCGCATCGTCGCCCGGCTGGGGGCTGATTGCCGGGCTCTTCTCGCGCCGTTCCAGCCCGCATCGTCGCACGGCTAGACATCCCAGGTTTCTAAGTTGTCAAGCAGCGGCCGTGCGGTGGGCCCAGGCGGTGTGTTCGTCGTAGCGGGTGTGGTGGCGTAGGCAGCCGTGGAGGATGCCGACGAGGCGGTTGCCTAGGGCCCGTAGGGCTTGGTGGTGGCTTTGTTTGGTGGCGCGGCGCTGGTCGTAGAAGGTTCGGGCGCCGGGGCTGCACGACAGGGCGCAGAAGGCCCATTGGTCGATGGCGTCATAGAGGCGGTTGTTGCGCAGGTGGCGGGCCAGCACAGCGCGCTTTTTGCCCGACGCGATGGTCAATGGTGAGGTTCCGGCGTAGTAGCGTGTTGGTCTGCCGGGTACGCGCCCAGATCAGACTCTGGTGGGTGCGGGCCAGGACTTTGATCGCCTCGGCGGTTAGCGCTGTCGCCAGCGATCCGGCGATGGTTGTGTCGGTCGGTGCGCACCAGATCGGCCAGCAGTTTGGCATCGCTGGCATCGGATTTGGCGCCCGAGACGTGGTGACGGTCGCGGTAGCGGGCCACCGCCATCGGATTGACCGCAAACACCTGATAGCCCGCCGCGCTCAGCGCCGCCACCCACAAGCCACGGTCGGTTTCAATGCCGATCGCCGCCTGGTCGGGTTCGTCGGCATGCTCGGCGATCAACTCGTGCAGCTGCCGGATACCAGCCAACCCTTCAGGCAGCCGGCGCGCCGCCAAACGGTTCCCGGCCTCATCCATCACATAAAGGTCGTGATGGTCCTCGGCCCAGTCATCCCCGACGAAAATCACCCATTCCCTCCTCGGTTTCCGACACAACTGGTTGAGCCTCCGCGGACACCCGGCGGCGGCCTAATGGATCAGTGCTCGACCGGCACGACATCCCATAAGCGCTACAGGTGACCCCACCAACCGGCCGGGGCACAATCTAGAGGACCCTAGGAATCGACACTCGCTCCAGGCTGACAAAGTGCTCACCGGTCGGCGGCTCGGCGATCAGCGTCCCCCGAGACGAGCGGCAACCCAATCAACGGCACGCCGATCAATTCCCATTAGGCTGATCCGGTGATTCGCGCCGGCGACGATGCAGAGCGACGCGATGAGGAGGAGCGGCGCCAATGATCCAAGTGTGCTCCCAGTGCGGCACACGCTGGAACGTCCGTGATCGACAGCGTGTGTGGTGTCCGCGCTGCCGCGGGACGCTGCTGGCGCCGTCGGCAGAGACACCCGACGCCGATCGGCGGTGGAGCGCCGGCCCGCAGACCCCGCCGCGGTTGCCACCGGGCTACCGGTGGATTGCGGTGCGTCCCGGCCCGCCGCCACCGCCACGACGTCGTCGGCGGCCGCTCGGGCCGACGCCGCGATACCCGGTGATACCGCGCTGGGGTCTGCAGGATCGCATCGAATCGGATGGCGTCGGGCGCGGTTCGGCGGTGGGGCAAGCCCCACCGGCGCGCCGGGTGCATGCGGCGTTCTTCGCGACGGCGATGGTGCTGGGCATTGCCGCCCTGGTTCATCTGCTGCGCTATCTGCTGCTGATCGTCAACCGCAACACGTTGCTGAATTGGCTGGTGGCTGATGCAGCCGCGCTGCTGAGTGTGTTGGCCAGCCTGGCTGCGATCGTGGCGGTGATCACCTACGCCGTATTGCTGACGCAATGGTTGATTGCGCGCCGCGCCGCGGCCTTCGCCCATTGCGGTAGGTCGGAGACCCGTACGCCGTGGGCGCTGAGGGCCGGTTGTCTGCTTCCTCCGTCGGCCGCGATGGCGCTGGCGATCACCTTCGCCGTTACCCAGGCGACGTTCGGTCACTCAGCCAGCTGGTCGTTGATGGCCGCCTGCGTGGTGTTCAGTTGTCTGCCCCTGCTCGCCGCGGTGTGGTCGCTGGTCTATGTCATCGAGCTGGCGAAAACCGAAGACAACTACGCCCGGCTGCGCGGGCCGATCTGGGGATGGTGGCTGCTGTGGCTGCTCAGCAGCGTGACTTCGGTCTTCGCATCGGTTACCAGCGGGGCGCAGGACGCCCAGGGTATCGCCAATAACACGGTGGCCATGATCGTCGCCTACCTGCTGGCGTTGGCCGCAGCGATTGCGACTTCGAGGGTCTTCGAGGGATTTGAGAGCAAACCGGTCGAACGGCCCGCCCATCGCTGGGTGGTGGTCACCGACGATGGAACCGGCGCGCCGGGATCGGCTCCCGCAGTTGAGTTGGCGGGTGCGGAACCGGCAGCATAGTGGCATGAGGCGGGCCGACGACGTGGTCTCTCGGCACCCGTTCGTGGTGGCCCATCGCGGCGCCTCGGCCACCCTGCCGGAACACACGTTGGCCGCATACGATCTCGCCCTCAAGGAGGGCGCCGACGGCGTGGAATGCGATGTCCGGCTGACCCGTGACGGCCACCTGGTCTGTGTGCATGATCGCCGGCTCGACCGCACGTCGACCGGCGCCGGCCGGGTCAGCACGACGACGCTGGCCGAGCTACGCCAGCTGGAATACGGTGCGTGGCACGGCAGTTGGCGCGCCGACGGCACTCATGGCGACACCGGTCTGTTGACCTTGGACGCCCTCGTCGCACTGGTGCTGGACTGGAAGCGGCCGGTGAAGATCTTCGTGGAGACCAAGCACCCGGTCCGGTACGGCGCACTGGTAGAAAGCAAGGTGTTGGCGTTGCTGCACCGCTTCGGCATCGCCGCGCCCGCGTCCGCCGACCGATCCCGCGCGGTGGTGATGTCGTTCTCCGCCGCCGCGCTGTGGCGGGTTCGGCGGGCAGCGCCGCTACTGCCCACGGTGCTGCTCGGCCGGAGCCATCGATACCTCACCAGCAGCGCGGCCAGCACTGTCGGGGCCACCGCGGTTGGACCGTCGCTGGCCACCCTTCGAGAACACCCCGAGCTCGTCGACCGTGCTGCGGCCCAGGGCCGGGCGCTGTACTGCTGGACGTCCGACGAGTACGAGGATGTCCGATTTTGCCGGGACGTCGGAGTGGCATGGTTGGCCACCAACCACCCCGGCCGCGTCAAAGCGTGGCTGGAGGACGGCCTGCCCGGCGCCGACTCTCACTAATCAGAGCCGGCCCCCGGCCGCGGCCGGCGCGTCGGACGCACTGTGCGGCGAGTCGATTTCGCGTGCGATGAAGTTCTCCAGGTCGAACAAGTTCGCTCCGGCGCGATCGGCCACCCGCACCAGCGAGGTCATCAGCGCCATCTCTTCGACCTGTTCCTTGAGGAACCACTGGATGAACTGTTCGCCGAGGTAGTCGCCTTCGTCGCGGGCCACGGCCGCCAGCCTGCTGACCTGTTCGGTGACCGCTCGCTCCTGATCCAGCGCCAACGCCAGCGCATCCCGCGGGGTGTCGAATTGATTGCGCACCCCGTCCACGCCGGGGATCTCGACGCGCACGTCGCGGTCGAGTAGATACTGCACCAGCATCATCGCGTGATTACGTTCCTCGACAGCCTGAGCGTAAAAGTGTTTCGCCAGCTGACGCAGGTCGGCGCCATCGAAATAAACGGCCATCGCAATATACTGCTGGGCATTGGTGAATTCGCTGTAGATCTGCTCCTGCAATAATGCATGGAATTTGGTTTTGTGGGCATCCTGATAACTCATGACAACCACGCTACCGCAGGTCAAACACCATTGTCACCCAAGGTAATACTTACTCAGGCCAGCTTTGCCTAAGTAAAGAGAGGCTACGTTGAATTAATTTAGTCGAGCCGTCGTGCGCATTTGTCGAATTCCGGTAGTTAGGCCGGCGTTATGGTCGGTCGCCGAGAACCGCCGGTGGTACCGGCTGGTCGGCCGCCAGCGCTTCGAACAGTTGGGCGGCCTTGTCGTGATCCCACACCACGACCGACCCGACGTCGGTGCCGGTGAACTCGCCGATCGGGACGGTCAACGCGACGGTGGATCCGTGCAGGGCCCAGCCCAGCCGGGCCATATCCCACACGTGATCGCCGTGGTCGACCGTCAGGGCGTCAGCCGCCGCGTGCGGCACCGAATACCACCGCCACGGGTTCAGCCACACCGCCGGGCTGGCGATGCGGTGCAGCAGCGCCGACATGAACCGCCGCTGGTTGACCATGCGGTCGAGGTCGGCGCGCGGGGTGTCGCGGGAGCGGACGTAGCCGAGCGCGTCGCGGCCGTCGAGTTTCTGGCATCCGGCCGGCAGGTCGATGCCGGCAAGGGGATCGTCCATCGGCGCGACCGGACAAACGGTGATCCCGCCGAGCGCGTCGACCACGACGGCGAAGCCGCCGAATCCGACCTCGGCGTAATGGTCGAGCCGCAGGCCGGTGGCTTGTTCGACCGTCTGCGCCAGTAACGGCGCCCCGCCCATCGCGAATGCCGCGTTGATCTTGTCGCGGCCGTATCCGGGAATCGGCACGTAGGAGTCGCGCGGTATGGAGACCATCGTCGTTGGAGTGGGCGATCCCAACGCCGGCACATGGACCAGCAGAATGGTGTCGGTTCGGCCGTTGCCGGTGTCGCCGCCGGTCGCCAGTGCCTGCTGCTGCTCGACGGTGAGGCCCTGACGGCTGTCGGAGCCGACCAGCAGCCAGGTGGTGCCCCGCCCGGCCGTGGGCCGGCCGGGATAGTCCGTCAGCACCGGCTGGTGGTGCAGCGCGGTCTCCATCCACAACGTGCCGCCCAGGATGCCGGCACTGATCAGCAGAACGGCGATCACCAGGCTCAGTGAAATCAGTTGACCCCAGGCCCGTTTGCGCCGCGGCCGCGGCTTACGGGGGCGCGCAGGCGGCGGGCCGGCCGGACCTGGTCGCCGGCTTCGGGCCTCGGGTGTGGCCGGCGGCGGGGGTCGCCGGGTCGGGTTCGGCGGCGGGTAGCGCGGGATGACCGGCGACGGCTCGGGTGGACGGGGGTCGTTCATGTGATCGTCAGGACTCCATCAGTGCAGCCAGTGCAGATGACCGGCCAGCAGGGCATACCCGACGAAAGCCACGGTGTCGATGATCCCGTGCGCGATCACCAGCGGCCACAGCCGGCCGGTGCGCTGCCAGGCGTACCCGAACACCAGGCCCATCGCGACGTTGCCCAGCCCGGCGCCGAATCCTTGGTAGAGGTGGTAACAGCCGCGCAGCACGCTCGACCACACCAGCGCCGCACGCGCGCCCACACCCAGCTGCTCCAACCGGGTGAGCAGATAACCGACGACGATGATCTCTTCGGCCCAGCCATTGGCGAAGGCGACCAGCAGCAGCATCGGGATCCGCCACCAGGTGTCGCCCAAGCTGGACGGGACGACCGACGCGTTGAGCCGTAATGCCCGCGCCGCCATGTACAGCGCCAGCCCGGGCAGGCCGATCAACGCGGCCAGGCCGACGCCGCCGGTCAGGTCGGTGCGCCACTGGAAGCGCGCTAAACCGATGCGAGCCGGGCTTAATCCGCTGCGCCACAACAGGTACAGTCCAAGTCCGCCCCAGGCAATCAGTTGCACGACGAAGGTCGCATTCAGGCCGAGGTCGATCAGGTCGAAATAAGACCGCCGCGGGTTGAGCGGGATCCGCTGAGCGCTGAGGTTACGCAACACCGAGTCGGCGAGCTGCAGGATCGCGGTGACGGCGCTGAGACCGAACGTCACGCTCAACACGACGACCAGCTCGATGCGCAACGCGCGGCGCTGCGTCAGCTGCGAGTCGGCGTCACTGCGGGACCAGGGCACCTCGACACGGTAACCGGCACCGGGCGGCCGCCCGCCGGTCAGTCTCGGCGGGCCCGCAAGCCGTTCACGAACGGGCAGCCCATCAGCACCCGGATGGCTTGGCCCAACCCGGTGACGTCGTCAACCGGCTGGCGGAACGGCAGCCGGACGTCACGATCGCCGTCGGCGCTTTCGACGCGTAACCGGACGCCGTAGCGGTCCACGCCCAGCGGACGGACGTCTCCGCGCCGCAGCCGCGCGGGCAGCCGGGCGGCCAGCCGGGCGACCACGTCTCGATGAGCGGTGTCCAGGTGCCGAATCCAGCACGATTCAAACGCGCAAAACGGGTCCGGACGCGCGGCCAGCAGGGTGGCCACGTCGACGGCCTCAGCCCCGGGCACTCCGTCTTTTTTGTAGGCCGCCACCACCGACTCGATCTCCAGTCGCGCCAGCAGGTAGCGGGTGTCGTCAGCGGCGATCGGGCCGGACTCCGGGGTCTGCACTTGCAGCAGTGCCGGGTTGGCGTCCTCGGCGGCGATCCTGTCCAGCAGCCCGGGCACGGTCGGCAGCGGCACCTGGTGCAGCCGGCCGCGGATCCAGACCAGTGAGCGGACCGGTTCACGCAAGGGCAGCGGCGCGTAGTCGGCCAACTCGAGCACGGCCTGCGCGCCGTCGGCCGCACAGTCGCCTAAATGCGTGGCCACCGCCCCGCCGACCGGCACGGCGACGGCGAACGACCCATCGCCGAGCAGATGGTGCAGGGGGGTGGTGAGCGGCTCGGCGCCTTCGACCGCCAGCAGCGCTCCGCCCGCCCGGACGCAGGTGCTGCGGATCCGCTCGGCCGTCGTGGGTGCCGGGCAGTTGGCAAGTGTCATCGTTGACCATCCTGGCTTGCGAAAGAAACCTAGTAAGGTAAGCCTAACTTAACTAGGGATGATCGGACGGCGCAAGACGTACGACCCGATAGGGTTTTGGTCGTGGCGAGCATCGCGTATCTGGGTCCCGAAGGGACCTTCACCGAGACGGCGCTGCTGCAGATGATCGACGCGGGCATGGTTCCGCAGCACAGCCCGGCCGCCGTGCGGCCGATGCCGGTCGACAGCACACCGGCTGCACTCGACGCGGTTCGCGACGGCGCGGCCGCTTACGCGTGCGTGCCGATCGAGAACTCGATCGACGGCTCGGTCGTGCCCACCCTGGACAGCCTGGCGATCGGCACGCCGCTGCAGGTGTTCGCGGAGCTGACCTTGGACGTGGCGTTCAACATCGTCGTCAAACCGGGTCGCACAGCCGCCGACGTACGCACGCTGGCCGCCTTCCCGGTCGCTGCGGCGCAGGTGCGGCGGTGGCTGGCCGCCCATCTGCCCACCGCCGAACTGCGCCCGGCCAACTCCAATGCCGACGCTGCCCAGCAAGTCGCCGACGGTCACGTCGACGCCGCGGTGAGTTCGCCGCTGGCCGGCATCCAACGCGGGTTGTCGACGCTCGCCGACGGCGTGGTCGACGAAGCCAATGCGCGCACACGCTTTGTGCTGGTAGGTCAGCCGGGGCAACCACCGGCACGTAGTGGTGCCGATCGGACGTCGGTGGTGTTGCGGATAGACAATGCGCCGAGCGCGCTGGTGTCAGCGCTCAACGAATTCGGGATCCGCGGTATTGACCTGACCCGCATCGAATCTCGTCCCACCCGGATCGAATTGGGTACCTACGTGTTTTTCCTGGACTGCGTCGGCCACATCGACGACGACGCGGTCGCCGAGGCACTCAAGGCGCTGCACCGGCGTTGTACCGATGTGCGCTATCTGGGTTCCTGGCCGACCGGGCTACTTGCCGGAGCACCGCCACCACAGTTGGACGAGGCGTCGCGGTGGCTGGCGCGACTGCGCGACGGGTCGGCTGGCGAGGGGCAGCCGCGATGAGCGGTCGCCTGGTGTTAGTGCGGCACGGTCAGTCCTACGGCAACGTCGATCGCCGGTTGGACACCCGACCGCCGGGAAGCGAATTGACGCCGTTGGGCCGCGACCAGGCGCGGGCATTTGCGCGGGACGGGTTGAGCCGACCCGGGCTGTTGCTGCATTCGGTGGCCACCCGCGCGGCGCAGACCGCGGCGGAGATCAGCGCCGAGGTCGACGTGCCGGCCAGCGAGGTGACCGGCATCCACGAGGTGCAGGTCGGCGAGCTGGAAAACCGGAGCGACGACGATGCGGTCGCTGAGTTCGACGCGATCTACAAGCGTTGGCATGAGGGAGAGCGGGATGTGCCGCTGCCCGGCGGGGAGACCGGCAACCAGGTGCTGGACCGCTATCTGCCGGTGGTCACCGATCTACGGATGCGGTATCTCGACGACGACGAGTGGACCAGCGACATCATCGTCGTCAGCCACGGGGCGGCGATTCGGCTGACGGCCGCCGTGTTGGCCGGCGTCGAAAGCAGCTTCGTGCTCGATCATCACCTCAAAAACACCGAGGCGGTCGTGCTGGCGCCGGTCACCGACGGCCGCTGGAGCTGCGTCCAATGGGGGACCCTGACGCCGCCGTTCTACCCGGCGCCAGACGTCACTCCGGTGACTGACGCGGTGGAGTCGGGCATCGACCCGATGGGCTGAGCGCCGTTTGCGGTTCAGATCGCCAGGGCGGACGGCGCGCCCACCTCGGCGCAGTTGCAGCCGACCGCGTCGCAGTCGACGACAAAGGCGTGCGGCATCAGCTCGGGGCTGGTGCACCCTTCCTCGGTGCACTCCGACCGGTGCAACCAATGGCGAATGATCGTGCCGTGGCAATGATCCAAGCCTGCTTGGCAGTCGCGGCAGCCTGTACTCATGCGCAATTCCTCCTCATCGCTTCGCTCTGCCTCGCCGCCGGCGCTGCTCATGCGCTGTTCCTCCTCATCGCTTCGCTCTGCATCGTCGCCGGCGCGGCTCATGCGCTGTTCTTAGCACCGATCGCCGACAGATCTGCGGCGCCGCGCCCGCCAGATCGCCGTGAAGTTGGTCAGGCCCAACCCAGTTCATGCAACCGGTCGTCGTCGATGCCGAAGTGGTGGGCGATCTCGTGAACCACGGTGATCCTGACCTCGTCGACGACCTGATCTTCGCGGTCGCAGATGTCGAACAGCGCGTCGCGGTAGATCGTGATCGTGTCGGGCAGCGAACCGGCGTAGTGGGAATCGCGTTCGGTCAACGCGACGCCCTCGTACAGGCCGAGCAGGTCGGCTTCCTCAGGGTGACGGTCGGCGACCAGCACCACCACGTTGTCCATCACGGCAGCCAGCCGCGGCGGGATCAGGTCGAGCGCGTCGGACACCAGCTCGTCGAACCGTTGCGGATCCATCCGCACGGCCATCCGGCTATCCCCCCGGAGCGGGCGGTGGCGGCGGGGGGGCTTCCGGCGCGGGTGGCGGAGGTGGAGGTGGTGGCGCTTCGGGAGCCGGCGGTGGCGGCGCCTCCGGTGCGGGCGCGCCCGGGGCCGGCTGCGCCGGCGGTGGTGCGGCCGGAGCTGGCTGCTCCTGGGTGGCTGGCTGTTGCCCCGGAAGGTGGTTGCTGCCCTGCCTTTGTTGGCTGGTCGACGATCCGCTCGACGACGACGCGGATGATCCGCCGGTATCCGGAGTTATCGGGATCGGCGGCAGGTTGAGCCGCTCCTGCGGGATGTCGGGCGGCGGAACAGGGGGCTGACCATTGATCCGCAGCGCCCCCTTGGCGCTGTTGAGCAACGTCGCCCAGCCGCCGTTACCCAGGGTCGCCCCGATGCTGCAGGCAACCTGCCGGCTGCCGGCCGACCAGCTGGGCAGCGACAGCGTGCTGTAAATCAGCGTCAGGGTGGTGCTGCGCAACTGAACCGGCGCGAGGTAGGCGTCCGTCAGCCTTGTGCAGGAGTCCTTGATGAAGCCGTCCTGTTCGGGCTCCGGAGGCAGCGCGTCGGGAAACTTGGCCAGCACGTTGACCGTGCCAGTGACCTCCATCGCGTGCGGCGCGGCGCAATCGATCGGAATGTCGGTGGGTTGATTGGTCGAGGGGTCGATACCCAGGCAGGTACCGTCGGGCCAGACCTTGGACTGGTCGACGTCGGCGACTTTGCCCTTGAAGGCGATCTGTTCGTTACCCGCGCCCGGCAGCTGCAGGCCGCACAGCATCCGCCGCTCGCCGTTCTGCCGCCACGCTTTGTCGCCGGACCACAACATGCTGATGATGAACTTGCTGTTGGGGTCGAATTTCGCGCCCAGGTAGCGGCGCACGGCCGACTCGCACTGCTCCTGGCTGATCTGTTCGATGCGGGTGGCCGACGGCGGCGGGGCGTCGGGGCCGTACTCCGAACCGGGGAACGTGCGCATGTCGATCGATTCGGCGACCTCGAACCGGTGGTCGTCTTTGCAGTCGACGATGGCCGCAGCTTCGGGCAACCGATCCGGCCACATCAGGCAGTTACCGATGGTGGCGTGGTTGAAAGCGTCGTTACCCTTCGACCCGGTGCTGGGCACCGGGTCGATGTAGCCGGCCAGCCGACCGGGACCACCCCCGATCGGAAGGGCGGTGACGAGCCCGGCAATCAGCAGACCGCCCAGAGCGGTCAGCAGCAGCGCGCGCCGGGTGGCCGAGGCCTGCAGAGCAGTCAGCCACTCGGCTCGCGGAAGCCGAAGTCCCAGCCGGCCGGCCGGCGACTTGTGCTGCTCGGTTGCGTTCGACATCAGCTCCATTCTGACAGGCCGACCGTGTCCCGTGACAGCTGTTGCAGAAGTAACGTCATGTGGTTGTCTTCTACGGGTACCGCACGCGTAGGGTTCTAGGCCGTGATCGACCTGAAGTTGCTCCGCGAAAACCCGGACGCCGTGCGCCAATCGCAGACCAGCCGCGGCGAGGACCCGGCTTTGGTCGACACGCTGCTGGCAGCCGATACCGCCCGGCGGACCGCGATCTCGACAGCCGATTCGCTGCGCGCCGAACAAAAGGCCGCCAGCAAGAAGGTGGGAGCCGCCGGCGCCGACGAGCGTCCGGCGTTGCTGCAGCGGGCCAAGGAGCTGGCCGAGCAGGTCAAAGCGGCCGAGGCAGCGCAGGCTGAAGCCGAGGCGGCGTTCACCGCGGCCCACATGGCGATCTCGAACGTGATCATCGACGGCGTCCCCGCCGGCGGCGAGGACGACTACAGCGTCCTTGACGTCGTCGGTGAGCCGACCGCGGTCGACAATCCGAAAGACCACGTGGAACTCGGTGAGGCACTCGGCCTGATCGACATGGAGCGCGGCGCCAAGGTGTCCGGTTCGAGGTTCTACTTCCTGACCGGTCGGGGCGCGTTACTGCAACTTGGGCTGCTCCAGCTGGCGATCCGGCTGGCGGCGGACAACGGTTTCATCCCGGTCATTCCGCCGGTGCTGGTGCGTCCGGAGGTGATGTCGGGCACCGGCTTCCTCGGCGCACACGCCGAGGAGGTGTACCGGGTCGAGGCCGACGACCTCTATCTGGTCGGCACATCGGAGGTACCGCTGGCCGGCTATCACGCCGACGAGATCCTCGACCTGTCCGGCGGGCCGCTGCGCTACGCCGGCTGGTCGTCGTGCTTCCGCCGCGAAGCCGGCAGTTACGGCAAGGACACCCGCGGCATCATCCGGGTGCACCAGTTCGACAAGGTCGAAGGATTCGTCTACTGCACGCCGGCCGACGCCGAGGCCGAGCATCAGCGGCTGCTGGGCTGGCAGCGAGAGATGCTGGCCCTTATCGAGGTGCCCTATCGGGTAATCGACGTGGCCGCAGGCGATCTCGGCTCGTCGGCGGCCCGCAAGTTCGATTGCGAGGCCTGGGTGCCGACGCAAGGGACCTACCGCGAGCTGACCTCGACGTCCAACTGCACCACCTTCCAGGCCCGCCGTTTGGCGACGCGCTACCGGGATGCCGCGGCCAAGCCGCAGATCGCCGCGACGCTCAACGGCACGTTGGCCACCACCCGCTGGCTGGTCGCCATCCTGGAAAACCACCAACGGCCCGACGGCAGTGTGCGGGTTCCCGACGCGCTGGTGCCGTTCGTCGGTGCCGAATTGCTGGAGCCGGTATAGGTCCGGCCTTTGCTGCCGTCGTCGGGAGCAAAGGCCGGATAGCGCTCTTTCTGCCTTATCATCTTGTGACCAACGTCCTCCATGCGTGGATGGGGCAACCGCGTCGGAGGGTGTAAAGCGATGGGCTGGCTCAATCGGTGGTGGCGACAGTCCGACCAATACGACCGGCTGAGTTCGCACCTGCAGGCCCGCGGGATGGGCATACTCACCCGCGCCACCATCGCGGTGATCGCGGCCGGTTTGTCGATCGACGCCCTGGGGACGATCTGGACCCCTACCGGTCCACGCGGCGTTGTTCCGCTTGCCTGCACGCTGACCGCCTCCGTCGGCGCCGCGGGTGGCGCGTTGTTATGGGCACTGCGCTGGCCGACCCGCGCGATGGCGATTCGGTTCGCCGTGGCGGCCACCGCCTGCATCGCACTGATCGCACTGGCCCAACACCACACCGTTATCGGCATGCTGACCTGTACCACCTTCGCGGCCACGGCCAGCTACATTGCGCTGTTTCACACCGCTCCCTTGATGGCCTACAACTTTGCGATCGCCGGCTCGGTCGGCGCTGTCGAAGCCATCCGTATGGCGGCCAGGTACAACATTGTCGCGGGCGCGTGCGCTTACTTGCTGCTGCTAATCCTCAATCTGGTTGTGCCCTTGGGTATCCAGGTGGTTGTGCACGTTCTCGGCTCCGACGCCGTGCGGGCCGAACGCGACGAGCTCACCGGCCTGCTGACCCGGCGCGCCTTTCGTCGGCGCGCGAAAGACCGCCTAGAGCAGGGTCACGACGAGCCGGCTCATTTCGTCATCGCCGTGATCGACTTGGACCGCTTCAAGCAACTCAACGACAACTACGGGCACGGCACCGGCGACGATGCGCTGGCCTCGGTGGCACGCGCGCTGCGTGACACCACCGACGACACCGCAGTCATCTGCCGTTCGGGCGGCGAAGAATTCGTCATCGCCGACATCTGGCATCCAGACGAGGTGGAGCCGCGAGCGCAGCAACTCTGCGATGTGATCGCCGCACTCCCGTTCAGCATCACCGCCAGCATCGGCACCGCCGGCATTCACCCTGATCACCGGGCCGGTGACAGCGTCGACTTACTTGCGGAGTTGATCGCGGCCGCCGACCGCGCGATGTATGTCGCCAAACGACGCGGTGGAAACCAGACCGGCCACCACCACTGGCCGCTTCCTCCGGGGCCGGACGGCTTCGATGCTGACGAAAGTGATTACCGCAGTGACGGACTCACCGCTTAGGCGGGCACCTTCTCGAGGGCGTGTTGGTGGCGGCGCTGCCGTTCGATGGTGGCGAAGTACCAGGCCAGCGGGAAAGAAAAGCTGGTGAAAAAGCTGGCGAGGAAGAACAGCCAGGGACGCCGGATGCCGCGCCGATAGCCGTCGACGATGGTGAACACCGGTAGCAGAATGACGTTGGCGATGATGTAGTCCTGGTCGCCCGAACCTGCGGCCGGGTTTGCGAACTGTTCGCGTAGGAAGTGCGGGTAGCTGGCCGGGCCCTGGACGATGGTGCCCTGGCCGCCGGCGTCGAGCACGAAGTGGATGTTGAAGTACCAGCCCAGCGCGATCGAGGCGATGCCGGCTGCGTAGTAGACGCATTCCAGCGGCGACAGCCACGGTCCGTCGGCCGGTCTGGCGTAGATCTTCGGGTTCGACGCGATAATCCAGCCGATCACGGCGAGCCCGAGTATTGCGTGAACGTAAAGCCAGATCATGGGCGAAGTCTCATCGGGCCCTCAAGTTTTGTCAAGATTGACACAACAAAATCTGAGGTACCTTACTGGCATGGTCCGTCCGGCGCAGACAGCGCGCAGCGAGCGCACTCGCGAGGCGCTGCGTCAGGCTGCGCTGGTCCGATTCCTGGCCCAGGGCGTCGAAGACACCTCTGCCGAACAGATCGCCGCCGACGCCGGAGTGTCGCTGCGAACGTTCTATCGCCACTTCCGGTCCAAACACGATCTGCTGTTTGCCGACTACACCGGACTGCACTGGTTTCGCGCGGCGCTGGACGATAGACCGGCCGATGAACCGATCATCGACTCGGTGCAGTCGGCAATCTTCTCGTTTCCGTATGACGTTGAGGCAGTGACGAAAATCGCCGCGTTACGGGGCGGCGAGCTCGACCCGGGCCGCATCGTCCGGCACATCCAAGATGTCCAAGCCGACTTCGCGGAGGCCATCCAGGCACAGCTGCAACGTCGTAGCTGTGCAGCGGACGCGACGCCGGATGAGCGGCTACGCACGGCGGTGACCGCGCGCTGCATCGCCGCAGCGGTCTTCGGGGCGATGGAAGTGTGGATGCTGGGCAACAACCGGTCATTGGGCGAGCTGGCGCGGGTCTGCCATGTGGCGCTGGAATCGTTGCGCGCCGGCATCACCGACGCCTGGGCACCCGACCCAGTTTCGTCATAATTGACAAAACTTTGGGCACATGCCAGCCTGCATTCCTGGAGGGCGAAGCATGAGCGGACGTGAAAAAAGTTACGATGCGATAGTTATCGGCGCCGGACACAACGGGCTGGCCGCGGCGGTGCTGCTACAGAAGGCCGGCCTGCGGACCCTGTGCCTGGAATCCAAGCTCTACGCCGGCGGGATGGCGTCCACCGTGGAGCTTTTCGACGGGTACCAGTTCGAGATCGCGGGCTCGGTACAGTTTCCGACCGCACCGGTGGTCAGGCAGGAGCTGGGCCTGGACACGCTGCCGACGATCGACCTGGACGTGATGTCGGTGGCGCTGCGCGGCGTCGGTGACGATCCGATGGTCCAGTACAGCGACCCGATCAAGCTGTTCACCCACCTCAACGAGGTGCACGGTGCGGACGCCGTCAACGGCATGGCGGGGCTGATGGCCTGGGCGCAGGCGCCGACCCGGGCGCTGGGCCGGTTCGAGGCCGGTGCGCCGCCCAAGACGCTCGATGAGATGTATGCCTGCGCGACAAATGAATTCGAACGCTCGGCCATCGATGACATATTGTTCGGCTCGGTCACCGACGTGTTGGACCGCTACCTTCCCGACCGCGAGAAGCACGGTGCCCTGCGCGGCTCGATGACTGTGCTGGCCGTCAACACCCTCTACCGCGGGCCGGCCACCCCGGGCAGTGCGGCCGCGCTGGCCTTCGGGCTCGGCGTTCCCGACGGCGACACCATGCAGATGAAGAAGCTGCGCGGCGGCATCGGCGCCCTCACCGCGCATCTCGCAGATTCGCTGGTGAGCGGTGGCGGCGAGGTTCGGCTGCGTACCAAGGTGACCGAGATCGTCGTCTCCGATGCCCATGTGACCGGGGTTCGCACCGAGGCGGGTGAGACCCT
The DNA here is from genome assembly GCA_963751315.1 of uncultured Actinomycetota bacterium. Classification (GTDB taxonomy): domain Bacteria; phylum Actinomycetota; class Actinomycetes; order Mycobacteriales; family Mycobacteriaceae; genus Mycobacterium. The sequence continues at coordinate 112,680 of CAVVUH010000004.1, forward strand.
GACCGCCCCGATCGTCGTGTCCGCGATCGCACCGGACCTAACGCTCAACGACCTGATCGACCCGGCCGCCTTGCCCGCCGACATCCGCGAACGATATGCGCGGATCGACCACCGCGGCAGCTACATCCAGATGCACTTCGCGCTGGACGAGGCCCCCGTGTTCGTCGCGCCCTATGAGGCGCTCAACGATCCGAGCATGCAGGCGTCCATCGGCATCTTCAGCACACCGGAGGAAGTCCAGCAGCAGTGGGAGGACTGCCGGCGCGGGATCGTGCCCGCCGACCCGACGGTGGTCTTCCAGATCCCCTCACAGAACGATCCTGACCTGGCGCCGCAGGGCAAGCACGCCGCGTCGGCGTTCGCGCTGTGGTTCCCGATCGAGGGCGACGTGGACTACGGCGCGGCGAAGGTCGAAATGGGTCAGCGAGTGATCGACAAGATCACCCGATTGGCGCCGAACTTCGAGCGCAGCATCAGCCGGCACACCACCTTCACGCCCAAACACATGGGCGTGATGTTCGGCGCCCCGGGCGGCGACTACTGCCACGGCTTGTTCCACGCGCAACAGATCGGCCCCAACCGGCCCGGCCCGAAAGGCTTTATCGGGCAGCCGATTCCGGTCGACGGGCTGTACCTGGCCAGCACCGGCTGTCACGGCGGGCCGGGGATCACGTTCATCCCGGGATACAACGCGGCGCATCAAGCGCTCGCCGACGCCGGCCGCTGATCGGCCCGCTAGTCCCGCTGATCCAGCAGCCGGTCCAGCAGCGCGGTGAACTCCTCCGGGTCCGCCGGTGTGAACGCCGGTCGCGGCCTGGTTCCCGGAACATCCAGGGTGATCAGCGTTGACCGTAGCGGTCGCCGCATGTCCAGCGGCAGCCAGCGGCGCAGGTCCGAGCTGCCCCAGATGCGGAACCGGTGCACGAACAGCCCCAGCGGTTCGGCCCGGTACCCACGGATCTTGTTCAGCGCGATGATCTTCGATGTGCCGGACGGAAAGTGATAGCGGCGCAATGTGATCGCTTCCCGGTCCAGCTGGACCTGGCCATCATCGTATGAGCCGTAGCTAGACACGCTCATAGCCGGGAGCACCGAAGCTCATGGCCGCGCGTGGTGAGGCAGCGGCCGTTCTCCAGGTTCCACTGCCACCCATGCAGATTGCAGGTCAGCGTGGTGTCCTCGACGACGCCGAACCTGGACAAGTCGGCTTTCAGATGCGGGCATCGACGCTGAATTTCCCAGCCGTCCATGGTGATCGACGCGGTATCGTCGTGCGCCTCGCCGAACCAGCCGTCGGCGTAGGCGATCCGCTCATCGGTCAGGCATTTGAAGAACGTATACAGGTACTCGTTGTAGCCGCCGACCCGCCACGCCTTGAACCGGGTGGACAGGAAGATGGTGTTGACCCAGTCGGGCTCGTTGTCGCGCAATACCGTCCGCACCAGTTCCGGCGGGATGGCAAAGCCGTAGCGGAATTTCTCATCGGGGATCGCTTCCCGCACGGTGCGTTTGGGAAAGTCGAGCACAATTCTTTCTTGATGCGCTGCGGACCGTAGTACCAGTTCGACGGGGTAGCCGATACCGTCGCAGATCTCGTCGCCGGCCAACATGATCGGCTCGAACACCGCTCGCAGCGGCTCGAGCAGCGACTCGCCGGTGGCGGGCGCCCAGCTGGCTTTCTCCGCCTCCAGCACGGCTTGCATGCGGGCGGCATAGTCGGCGATATAGGCCGCCTTGCCTGTGGTGAAGATGGCCTCGACTTGGTCGGTGGGCATCGGATGGTGCAGCGAGTTCAGTTGTGCACCAGAAAAATCAGCTGTCGACCCGGGCATCATCAGCAGTCCCCGGTCGTGTCCATGCGTGCGCATCTGGTCCAGGAACACCATCTGGTCGGGGAAGATGTTGGCCGGGTCGCCGTGGTCGTCGTTGAGGTCGCGCAGCTCGGGGTCCAGAAAGCACGGCGGGCCGGCCGACGGGATCACCCACGTCGCTGCGACCTGCGCGGCGTACTGACGGGCCCGGTCCATCTGGCGTTGCCGCTTCTGACTGCCGAACGACTCCTTGGCGCGTGACGGCATGTCGTAGACCATCGGGTACCAGATCGCGCCGGAGTACTGCAGCATGTGCACGTCGATGTGACCGAACTCGGACGCCAACACGTCTAAGTCGACCGGGCGGGCGTCGTTCATGTTGAACGTTGTCGTCACGCCGTCGGAGACCACCAGCGCGGAATCGCCGATCGGGCCGTCGGCAGGTGCCCGCAGCGCGATGACCATGACCTCGAGGTCGCCTTTCGGCCCGCTGATCCGGTGTTTGATGGAGTCGGTGGTTTCGAAGAACCGGTGAAACCCCAGCATCTGCAGCGCATTTTTCAAGTCGGGCACCGGATAGTCCGGTAGCAGCACGACGGCGTCTTTATTGACGTGCTCAGCCAGCAGTTTGGCGTCGAAGTGGTCCTTGTGCAGGTGCGAGACGTAAAGATAGTCGCAGTTCCCCAGGCTGTCCCAGTCCAGCCCGCTGTTGTCCGGGAAGGGGAACCAGGACGCGAAGTAGGCCGGATTGACCCAGGGGTCGCACAGGATGCTGCCTGCCCGGGTCTCGATGCGAAACCCGGCATGGCCGACACTTGTGACCTGCACTGATGCCCTTCATTAGCTATTCCCGCGACTCGATCCGTCGCCGATTCGCCGCCCCCGAGCTTAGCGGGAGGGCCGCGGGGAACGGTCGCGCGCGGATATCTGTGCGAGGACCCGCCGCGTCGGCCCAGCCGGAAACACTAGTCTTGATCACCGTGGAACCGGTGTACGGGGCAGTCATCCAATTCGTGCGGCTGACGTGGCGTGTGCAAGGTTTGCGCTTCTCGGTCGTCGGGCAGGAGAACGTGCCTGCCACCGGCGGCGCCGTCATCGCCATCAACCACACCAGCTATTTCGACTTCACCCTCGCCGGGTTACCCGCATACAGGGAGCACCGCGCGCGCAAAGTGCGGTTCATGGCCAAGCAGGAGGTCTTCGATAGCAAGATCACCGGGCCGATCATGCGGGGTTGCCGGCACATCCCGGTGGACCGGTCCAGCGGCGCCGCGTCGTTCGATGCGGCCGTGCAGCGGCTCAAGGCCGGTGAGCTGGTTGGCGTCTATCCCGAAGCGACGATCAGCCGCAGTTTTGAAATCAAGGAATTCAAGTCGGGCGCCGCCCGGATGGCGATCGAGGCCGACGTGCCGATCATCCCGCACATCGTCTGGGGGGCCCAGCGGATCTGGACCAAGGACCATCCCAAGAAACTGCTCCGTCCAAAAGTGCCGATCGCGATCGCGGTCGGCGAGCCGATCCTGCCGACGCTGCCCGCCCCCGAGCTGACCGCATTGCTGCACTCCCGAATGCAGCACCTCCTGGAGCGGGTGCAGGACTCTTACGGGCCGCATCCGGCCGGCGAATTCTGGGTGCCGCACCGGCTGGGCGGCGGCGCCCCCACCCCGGCGGAGGCTGCCCGGTTGGACGCCGAGGAAGCCAGTCAACGCGCGGCCGCCAGGGCGGCCCGCGACGGGGCGGGTTCGGCGGGCGCGCCGGAGTAACGGCATGGAGCCGGTCTTCCGAAGTCTCGAGATCGCGGCCAAGGCCCTGGTCGCGGTCACCGGCACCGAGATCACCTACCAGAACCTGCAGAACATTCCCCGCACCGGCGGTGCAGTGATAGCGATCAACCACACCAGCTACGTCGACTGGCTGCCGGCCGCGCTTGCCGTGCATTACCGAGGACGGCGCATCCGCTACATGATCAAGGCCGAGATGCAGCACGTGAAGATCGTCAACTTCTTGATCAAGCACACCAAGACCATCGCGGTCAACCGTGGAGCCGGGTCCGAGGCCTACGCCGAGGCTGTCCGGTTACTCAAGGCCGGCGAGGTGGTCGGCCTGATGCCCGAGGCGACGATCAGTCGCAGTTTCGAGCTCAAGGAGTTGAAGACCGGCGCGGCGCGGATGGCGCTGGAGGCAGGAGTCCCGATGGTTCCGCTGATCGTCTGGGGCGCACAGCGGATTTGGACAAAAGACCACCCGAGAAATATCGGCCGCCAAAAGATCCCCGTCATCGTGGCGGCGGGGCAGCCGGTGTTGCCGGCGGGCGACGTCGAGCAGCTTGACGCGGCGCTGCGCGACGAGATGACGTCACTACTGCACCGCGTGCAGGAGGAATATCCCCACCCGGAAGGCGCGTTCTGGGTACCGCGGCGGCTGGGCGGCAGCGCACCTACGGTGGCGGAGGCCAGGATTCTTGAGGAAACTGAAAAAGCCGACCGCGCCCGTAAGCGGGCTGAGCGCGGTCGGTGACGGGGCGAGCAACCGCCGGGTTGCACGAAAGGAGCACCGAGCATGGCAGAGCCGTTTTACCGGTTCGGCGAGTGGGTTGTGCCGCCGATGGTCGCGATGAACGGAACCAAGTTCACGTTCCAGGGTCTGGAGAATATTCCTGAGCGGGGCGGCGCGTTACTGGCCCAGAACCACACCAGCTACCTGGACTGGCTTCCGCCATTGTTCGCGGTGCGTGAGCGGGGCCGGCGGATGTACTTCATGATCAAGGCCGAGATGGCCGACGTGAAGGCGGTGAACTACGTCGTCAAGCACGCCAGGCTCATCCCGGTGGACCGCAGGCAGGGACACGACGCTTTCGAGGTCGCTGTGCAGCGGCTGCGTGAGGGCGAACTCATCGGGATGCATCCCGAGGCGACCATCAGCCGCAGTTTCGAACTCCGGGAGTTCAAGACCGGGGCGGCACGGATGGCCCTGGAGGCGCAGGTGCCGATAATCCCGCTGGTCGTCTGGGGCGCCCATCGCATTTGGCCGAAAGATCACCCAAAGAAGGTGTTCCGCAACAAGGTTCCGGTCACCGTGGCCCTCGGCCGCCCGCTGCCCCCGCGGGGTACCGCCGAACAACTCAATGTCACCTTGCGCCACGCGATGAACGAGTTGCTGTACCGGGTGCAGGAAGAGTATCCGCACCCGGAGGGCGAGTCCTGGGTGCCGCGGCGGCTCGGCGGCAGCGCGCCCACCCGGGAAGACTCCAGAGCAATCCGCTTGGCGGAGTTGCAAGAGCGGATGGAGAGGTACGGAACCGACGGCGTAACCCGGCCGGGGCAGAACCAAAGCGGAACGCATTGAGCGTTCCGGCTGGCTGCAAAGGCGTATCGGCCCAATGACTTTGCCCGCCCTGATCGCCTGCGATGTCGATGGCACCCTGATCGGCGACGACGAGAAGATCACCCCGCGTACGCGCAACGCGGTGCGCGCCGCTGTCGAGGCCGGTGCGCAGTTCGTGCTGGCCACCGGACGCCCACCACGCTGGGTGCAGCCGGTGGTCGACGACCTCGGGTTCGCGCCAATGGCGGTGTGCGCCAACGGCGCTGTGATCTACGATCCCGCGACCGACCGCGTGGTGTCCGCCCGGACGCTGTCAGTGGCCACTCTGGCCGAACTGGTGGAGATCGCGACGCGTGCCATCCCGGGCGCCGGGTTAGCCGTCGAGCGGGTCGGCGGCAAGGCGCACGACGCGGCGACGCCGCAGTTTGTCAGCTCGCCGGGCTACGAGCACGCCTGGCTCAATCCCGATAACACTGAGGTATCCATCGAAGATCTGCTGAGCGCCCCGGCGATCAAATTACTGATCCGCAAGGCCGGCGCCCGCAGCGCCGATATGGTCGCCGAGCTCGCCAAGCACATCGGCATCGAGGGCGACATCACCTACTCCACCAACAACGGGCTGATCGAAATCGTGCCGTTGGGCATCAGCAAGGCCACCGGTATCGCCGAACTCGCCGGGCCGCAGGGCATCACCGATGACGACGTGATCGCGTTCGGGGACATGCCCAATGACGTGCCGATGCTGCTGCGGGCCGGCCACGGGGTGGCGATGGGCAACGCGCATCCCGACGTGCTAGCCGCCGCTGATGAGGTGACCACGCCCAACACCGACGACGGGGTGGCGCGAGTGCTGGAACGCTGGTGGCTTTAGCCCGGCGGCGATGCGCGTCGCGTAGCGACGGGAGGAGGAGCGGGGCAATCGGCTCTAGCCGACCGGCGGCGAGAACCGCTCGAGCTGTATCGGCGGACCACTTGGCGGCGACGGCGGCAATTCCTGAGCGACACCGTCGATCACCCGGCTGACGCGACCGCTGAGCCGGTCGAAGTTCAGCGTCCCGTGCTGGAAGTTCTGCTTCACCCACTGCGGCTCCTGGAACTCGCCGCTGGTCGGCAATCCCAGGGCACCCCGCTCATAGCCGAGCGAGGCCCATGCGTCGTAGATGGCGCCGGTGACCGGTTCGGCACCGGTCTGCGGTGACCAGTACATCGCGCCCTTGTCGAAGGTCGCGTAGCGCGCCGAGCCCGCCCCGGTTGCTTCCGGTGATGTCGGCGCGCCCAGCACGCTATTGACGCCGCCGCTCGACTGCCACCGGTCATAGATCGCGCCGCCCTGCAACGACAAGGCCACGTCTTCGGGTCTGGGCGGGCCACTGAAGTGGGCCGCGGTATCGCGAATCTCGTCCAACAGCGCGTAGGCGACGTTGCCCGGGCAGTCGGTGGCGCCGACGTCGCGGTGGCTGAAGATGGTCGGCAGCGTGGCAGGGGCATCAACGGGATAGTTCGTGTTCTCTCCGCCGGCCGAGGCCAAAGTCACTGTCCCCTTGGGGTCGACGCGATCCAGTCCCAGCCGCCACCCGAGCAACCGGCCGACAGTGTGAAGCTGGATCGGTGTCGGCGCCACGTCGTCGAAGTTGCCGATCATCGCCACACCCCAGGTCTCGCGGTTGAAGCCTCCGGTGTGGTCACCCTGCACCGGCCCGGTCAATGCGCCGGCCCTGCCCTCGAACACCTGGCCGTACTTGTCGACCAGCGCGTTGTAGGCGATGTCGCACCAGCCGAGGATTTGGGTGTGATAGGCGTAAATGGACTGGACGATCGCCGCCGAGTCCTGCGGCTGATAGTCGTTGCTCTCGGCGGTGTGGTGGACGACCGCGGCGCGGATAGGCGCATTGAACGGCCGGTTGCCGCAGCGCACCAATTCGTCGGCGCCCCATTGCGCGCGACCGATGATGTTGGGCGGCTGACCCGCCGCGATGACCGCGGTCGGCGCTGTCCACTGGGTGTCGGCCGGCGCTTGTGGCGGGGAGATGAGGACGGCGGAGATGTTCTGCGCCAGCGGTTGCTCCGCGGTGGCGGGAAGGTAGCCCAGGCCGGGTGTGATCGGCGTCGGGCCACTCGGCCGTGAGGTCGGCGGCGCGTCGGGCGGGCGGCTGACCGCGATTTGCACGGTCGTGGTCTTGCCAACGAACACCGGATCGGTGCCGTTTGGACCCGGTGTCGAGCCGTGGCCCGCCGGGGCCTGCAGCGCCTCGGTCTCGTACCACGGACCCCACGAGCCGTCGACATGCCGGGCGCGTACCCGCGCGGAGGTGCCGCTGAGGTCTCCGCCGGTCACCGCGACCATGGAAAACGGTGTGGTTTGGCTGATTTCGCGAACCGTGACGCCTCCGCCGAGACCGACCAAGGGTTGTTGGGCGAGCTGGGTATCGGCGGGGCGGGCCGGCTGATGGCGCTGGTCCCGATGCCCGGTGGCCGGGTCAGTCGCCCACGGCAGGATGACCACGGTCGCCGCGATGGCGGTGAACAACATCGTCGGCGCGGGACGGCGGGGCGGCACCACCCGATGTTACGTATGTGTCTGATGTTGCAGATGATTCGACACGCTACGCAAGTGAATTAAGTCGACGAACCCGCCGAACGGCACCGCAGAGATTGGGCTGCGCAGATCGCGCTCGGTCCCCCTTCTGCGGTGCCGTTTCGGGTGGCAGGTCGTTGCGGCCGGGCTCCGATCAGGGCGTCGGCATCGGCGGGGCCGGCAAGGCCGGTACGGCAGCAGCCGGAGCAGCGGCGGCCGGGCTGGCGCCGTGCATAGCCTGCGTCAGGCCCGGCATCACCAGGCCCTTGAGCAAGTCGATGGCCTGACCGGCGCCGAGCTGGTTGGCCGCGCTCATCATGTCGCTGACCAGCCCGCCGCTACTTCCGCCGGACGGCGCCGCGCCGAGCGAAGGGTCGCCGAGGATCGGGTAGGTGCCGCCGGCGCCCGGGTCCAATCCGACCGGGTCGCTGATCGGATACTCACTCGGACTGGCGCCAAGACTCGGGCTGGTCAATGCCGGATCGAAGCCGGTCGGGTTGGTCAGCCCTGGCGTCAGACCGCCAGGGCTGGTCAGTCCGGGACTGGTCAGACCTGGGGTCGTGCCCGGGGTGAGACCCGGAGTCGTGCCCGGGGTGAGACCCGGAATAGCGCCCGGCGTCAGACCCGGAGTAGCGCCCGGCGTCAGACCCGGAGAAGCGCCCGGCGTCAGACCTGGCGTCGTGCCCGGGGTGAGGCCCGGACTGGTCAGACCCGGCGACGTCAGACCCGGCGACGTCAGACCCGGCGACGTCAGACCCGGCGACGTCAGGCCGGGGCTGGTGAGGCCTGGTGAGGTCAAGTCGGGCGAGGTGAGACCGGGCGAGGTCAGGCCAGGTGACGCCAGGCCGGGCGAGGTAAAGCCGCCCGGGCTGGTAGCACCGGTCAGGCTAGGCACTGGCGGGAGGGTAACCCCGAACTGCGACAGTCCCTGCGACAGCGCAGACATCAACTCGCCGGGCAGGTCGGTCATCCCCGCGGCCTTGACGAACTCGTGGTGCTCGACCGGTGCCTTGTGGTCGGTCAGCAGACCGCTGACGGCTTCATAAGCAAATGGACTCGCGACCGCCAGAGCGGCGACTGCGCTCATGGCTGTCGAGAGCCTGCGTCGACGTCGGTTCGGCACGGAAGTCTCCTCAATATCTGGACTATGTGGTCTGTCGTTTCATGCGCGCTCCGCACGCGCACGGTGCCTGGAGAGGTGCTAATCGGGGCACGTGATCGATGGTACTGACGTGATTGATGTGACTAGAGTGGCGAGATCGAATTGTGAGCCAATCGCGACCTTCGTCACTGAAATGCGCTCAACCGCCAGCACCGGCGCCGGTATCCGTGTCGTCGGGCTGCGCCGCACACAGAACACCCCGGCCGAACGCCGTTGCCAAGCGGGCTACGGTCGCCCGGTCGGATACCCTAGGCAACCGATGACCACTCGTTTCGACCTCTTCGTCGTTGGCTCCGGATTCTTTGGCCTGACGATCGCCGAACGCGTGGCCAGCCAGCTCGACAAGCGTGTGCTCGTCATCGAAAAGCGTCCGCATATCGGCGGAAACGCCTACTCCGAGGCCGAGCCGCAGACTGGCATCGAGGTGCACAAGTACGGTGCGCATCTCTTCCACACCTCGAACAAGCGGGTGTGGGACTACGTCCGGCAGTTCACCGAGTTCACCGGCTACCAGCATCGGGTCTTCGCGATGCACGACGGACAGGCCTACCAATTCCCGATGGGACTCGGGCTGGTGGCGCAGTTCTTCGGCCGCTACTTCACCCCCGAAGAGGCGCGGCAGCTGATCGCCGAGCAGGCCGCAGAGATCAAGAGCGCCGACGCACAGAACCTCGAAGAGAAGGCCATCTCGCTGATCGGCCGTCCGCTCTACGAGGCCTTCGTCAAGGGCTACACCGCCAAACAATGGCAGACCGACCCCAAGGAATTGCCGGCGGCGAACATCACCCGGCTACCGGTGCGCTACACCTTCGACAATCGGTACTTCAACGACACCTACGAGGGGCTGCCGGTCAACGGCTACACGGCGTGGTGTCAGAACATGGCCGCCGACGAGCGCATCGAAGTCAGGCTGGACACGGACTGGTTCGACGTGCGCGACGGCCTGCGAGCGGAAAGTCCCGACGCTCCGGTCGTCTACACCGGCCCGCTGGACCGCTACTTCAACTATGCGGATGGGCACTTAGGTTGGCGGACTTTGGATTTCGAAGTCGAGGTGCTGCCGATCGGCGATTTTCAGGGCACACCGGTAATGAACTACAACGACCTCGACGTGCCCTATACCCGCATCCACGAGTTCCGCCATTTCCACCCCGAGCGCGACTACCCGACCGACAAGACGGTGATAATGCGGGAGTACTCCCGATTCGCCGACCATGACGACGAGCCCTATTACCCGATCAACACCGAGGCCGACCGCACCGTGCTGGCCGCCTACCGAGCCAGGGCCAAAGATGAAACCGCTTCGTCGAAGGTGCTTTTCGGCGGCCGGCTCGGCACCTACCAGTATCTCGACATGCACATGGCCATTGCCAGTGCACTGAACATGTACGACAACATCCTGGCGCCGCACCTTCGTGACGGTGCGGCGCTCGAAGAGAACAGCAGAGGAACCATCCGCGGATGACGAAGACCACCGGCGACGATGCAGCCAGGGCAACGGCCCATGCGGGCGCCCCGACCTCGCAAGAGCGTGGCGGTAAAGCCGTAAGCCTGCTGGCCCGCGTCATCCTGCCGCGTCCGGGCGAGCCACTCGACGTGCGCAAGCTCTACCTGGAGGAGTCGACGACCAACTCCCGTCGCTCGCACGCGAGCAACCGCACGTCACTGCAGATCGGTGCCGAGTCCGAGGTGTCATTCGCCACCTATTTCAACGCATTCCCGGCCAGTTACTGGCGGCGGTGGACGACGTGCACGTCGGTGGTGTTGCGGGCCGAGCTGACCGGCACCGGACGCGTCGACGTCTACCGAACCAAGGCCACCGGCGCGCGGATCTTCGTCGAAGGACGCGAATTCGCCAGTGCCGAGGACCAGCCGGTGACCGTCGAGTTGCAGGTGGGACTGCAGCCGTTCGAAGACGGCGGGTGGATCTGGTTCGACATCACCACCGACAGCAAGGTGACGCTGAGTAGCGCCGGGTGGTACTCCGACAAGCCCGCGCCAGGTGTGGCGAACATCGCTGTGGGCATCCCGACCTTCAACCGGCCCAATGACTGCGTCAACGCCCTGCGGGATCTCACCTCAGATCCGCTGGTGGACAAGGTCATTGGTGCGGTGATTGTGACTGACCAGGGCACTTCGAAGGTGCGCGATCACCCCGACTTCGCCGCCGCCGCCACGCCGCTTGGCGATCGGCTTTCCATCCACGACCAGCCCAACCTCGGCGGCTCCGGCGGATACAGCCGGGTGATGTACGAAGCGCTGAAAAACACTGACTGCCAGCAGATCCTGTTCATGGATGACGATATTCAGCTGGAGCCTGACACCATTCTGCGGATACTTGCGATGAACCGCTTCGCCAAGGCGCCGATGCTGGTGGGCGGCCAGATGCTCAACCTGCAGGAGCCGTCGCACCTGCACATCATGGGCGAGATGGTGGACCGGGCCAACTTCATGTGGACGTCCGCGCCGTACACCGAATACGACCACGACTTCGCCGAATACCCGTTGAACGACAACGAACCTCGCAGCCAGCTGCTGCACCGGCGCATCGACGTCGACTACAACGGCTGGTGGACGTGCATGATCCCGCGGCAGGTTGCCGAGGAGCTGGGCCAGCCGTTGCCGCTGTTCATCAAATGGGACGACGCCGATTACGGCTTACGCGCCGCCGAGCATGGCTATCCCACCGCCACGTTGCCCGGTGCGGCGATCTGGCACATGGCGTGGAGCGACAAGGACGACGCAATCGACTGGCAGGCCTACTTCCACCTGCGCAACCGGCTGGTGGTCGCCGCCATGCACTGGGACGGCGACGTGTCCGGACTGGTCCGCAGCCACCTCAAGGCCACGCTCAAGCACCTTTCCTGCCTTGAGTATTCGACAGTAGCCATTCAGAACAGGGCGATCGACGACTTCCTCGCCGGCCCAGAGCACATCTTCTCAATACTGGAAACCGCGCTGCCCGAGGTGCATCGCATGCGCAAGGCCTACCCGGACGCGGTGGTGTTGCCGTCGTCCGACGAGTTGCCCGCGCCGTCGGAGCGTAATCGTGAGATGAAGCCGCCGGTGCACCCGCTGGCCGTCGGGTACCGGCTGGCGCGTGGGACGCTGCACCAATTCAAGCGGGCCGACCCGGCGCATCATCAGCGCCCCCAGCTCAACGTGCCGACTCAGGACGCCCGATGGTTTCGGCTGTGCACGCTGGACGGCGCCACCGTCACGACGGCTGACGGCCGCGGCGCCGTCTACCGACAGCGGGACCGAGCGAAGATGTTCGCGTTGCTGTGGCAGTCGCTGCGGCGTCAGCGGCTGCTGCTGAGCCGCTTCGACGAGATGCGCCGCGTTTACCGTGCGGCGCTGCCGGTGCTGTCCAGCAAGGAGAAGTGGGAGACGGTGCTGTTGCCGGCTCAAGACAACGTGTCCGGCAATGGCCGACATCGCAGCTGATTTGGCGCCGCCACGGGGTGAAGTGGCTGCCCTGGTAGCGATTCAATCGGCGTTGGCCGACCGCCCCGGCGCGCTGGCTGCGGCGCGGGCCCTGTCCCACTTCGGTGAGCACAGCATCGGCTGGTTGGCGGTATCGGCGATCGGCGCGATCCTGCAGCCAGCGCGGCGCCGGGCCTGGCTGGTGGCGGGCGCCGGGGCCTTCACCGCGCACGCAGCCGCCGTGCTGATCAAGCGACTGGTGCGACGTCCACGGCCGCACCATCCGGCGGTCGCGGTGAACGTCGGAACCCCGAGCAGCCTGAGCTTCCCGTCGGCGCACGCCACCTCGACGACGGCGGCGTCTATTCTGCTGGCCCGTGCCACCGGAGCGCCGCTGCCTGTCATGCTGGTGCCGCCGATGGCACTCTCCCGGGTGTTGCTCGGCGTGCACTATCCCAGCGACGTGGCCACCGGCGTGGCCGTCGGCGCGGCTGTCGCGGCCATTGCCGCCTGGGTGGACGGTCGGATCACAGGTGGAGCGAGTGAATGAGTGAGGACATCGAGGACAAAGTGCCGGAGACCGGAGCGCCGGCCAACCTGATTGTCGGCGTGGTCAAGGCGATCCGCCCGCGGCAATGGGTGAAGAACGTGTTGGTGGCCGCGGCGCCGCTGGCTGCGCTCGGCACCAACGTCCACTACGAGTACGTCAAGGTGCTGGGTCAGGTCGCGGTCGCGTTCGTGGTGTTCTGCCTGGCGGCCTCGTCGGTCTATCTGGTCAACGACGTTCGCGACGTCGAGGCCGACCGCGAGCACCCCACCAAGCGGTTCCGGCCGATCGCCGCCGGCGTTGTGCCCGAGTGGCTGGCCTACACCCTGGCGGCGGTGCTCGGAGTTGCCTCGCTACTTCTTGCGTGGTGGCTCACGCCGAACCTCGCGCTGGTAATGGCCGTGTACATCGCCATGCAGCTGGGTTACTGCTTCGGTCTCAAACACCAAGCGGTAATTGACATCTGCATCGTCTCGTCGGCGTATTTGCTCCGCGCGATCGCCGGCGGCGCGGCCACCAATATCCATCTGTCGCAATGGTTTTTGCTGATGGCGGCGTTCGCTTCGCTGTTCGTGGTGGCCGGCAAGCGCTACGCCGAGCTGCAATTGGCCGAGCGCACCGGGGCCAAGATCCGCAAATCGCTGGAGAGCTACACCAGTACCTATCTGCGCTTCGTCTGGACGATGTCGGCGGCCGCGCTGGTGGTGTGCTACGGGTTGTGGGCCTTCGAGCGCGACGGGTCCACCGGCTCCTGGTTCAAGATCTCGATGATCCCGTTCACCATCGCGATGTTGCGGTACGCGGTGGACGTCGACGGTGGCCTGGCCGGAGAACCCGAAGACATCGCCTTGCGTGACCGCGCCTTACAGGTGCTGGCATTAGCCTGGGTTGGAACCATTGGTGCTGCGGTTATCCTCGGCTGACGTGGCCTCGAAGATCCCGGCCGCGTCTCGCCGGCCGGTGGCCAGAGCGATAGGCCGGCCATCGTTCCCGTACGACGCCACAGTCCGGGTCAGTCTCTGGGCCAGTGTGGTCGTGGTCGCCGTGCTGTTCGGGTGGGGTGCCTGGCAGCGGCGCTGGATCGCCGACGACGGACTGATCGTCCTGCGCACCGTGCGTAACCTGCTGGCCGGCAACGGGCCGGTGTTCAACAAGGGTGAGCGAGTAGAGGCCAACACCTCGGTGGTGTGGACCTACCTGGTCTACGCGGGCAGCTGGCTGAACTGGCCGATGCGTCTGGAGTATGTGGCGCTGGTCTTGGCTCTGCTGCTCAGCGTGTCTGGGCTGGCGATGCTGATGTTGGGCACCGGTCGGCTGTTCGCGCCCGGCTTGCTGGGCCGTCGGGCGGTGATGCTGCCGGCCGGCGCACTGGTCTACATCGCGGTCCCGCCGGCGCGTGACTTCGCCACCTCAGGCCTGGAAAGCGGGCTGGTGATGGCTTACCTCGGGCTGCTCTGGTGGATGATGGTCTGCTGGTCGCAGGCGATGCGGATGCGCCCGTCCGGGCGACTGTTCACCGGCACGCTGGCGTTTGTCGCCGGCTGCAGCGTGTTAGTGCGCCCCGAGCTGGCTCTGGTCGGCGGCCTGGCGCTGATCATGATGCTGATCGCCGCAAAGGGCCGGCGGCGTCGAGTGCTGATCGTGGTGGCCGGCGGGCTGCTTCCGGTGGCCTACCAAATCTTCCGGATGGGCTACTACGGGTTGCTGTTCCCGGGGACCGCGCTGGCCAAGGACGCGGCCGGCGACAAGTGGTCGCAGGGCGTGATCTATCTGTCGAACTTCAACCAGCCCTACGCGCTGTGGGTGCCGGTGGTGTTGCTGGCGGGGCTGGCTCTGGCGGTCTCCGCCGGCCGCCGCAAAGGGATTCGGTACACACCCGCACCCGCGCCCGGACCGTTGGCCCGGTCGGTGCAAAGCCCAGCCGCCGTAGTGGGTTTCATCCTCGTCAGCGGGCTGTTGCAGGCGCTGTACTGGATCCGGCAGGGCGGTGATTTCATGCATGGCCGAGTTCTGCTGGCGCCGCTGCTGTGTTTGCTCGCCCCGGTGGCGGTGGTGCCCGTGGTGTTTCCCGACGGAACCAGACTGTCCCGGGAGGCCGGCTACTGGTTGGCCGGTGCGGTGAGCGCGCTGTGGATGGCGCTCGCGGGCTGGTCGCTGTGGGCGGCCAATTCGCCCGGAATGGGCGACGACGCCACCCGGGTCACCTACTCGGGCATCGTGGACGAGCGCCGTTTCTATGCACAGGCAACGGGCCACGCGCATCCCCTGACGGCCGCCGACTACTTGGATTACCCGCGTATGCGTGCGGTGCTGGTGGCGCTCAACAACACGCCGGAGGGAGCATTGCTGCTGCCGTCTGGCAATTACGATCAGTGGGATCTCGTCCCGCCCATCTCGGCGAACACACCGCCGAGCCCGGCTGGCCTACCCGGCCCACCTCAAAAGGGGCCTCACACAGTGTTTTTCACCAACCTCGGCATGGTGGGCATGAATGTCGGGCTGGATATCCGGGTGATCGACCAAATCGGATTGGCCAACCCGGTGGCCGCTCACACCGCCCGCTTGCAGCACGGCCGGATCGGTCACGACAAGAACCTCTTTCCCGACTGGGTGATCGCCGACGGGCCCTGGGTGAAGTGGTATCCGGGCGTTCCGGGCTACCTGGACGCGCAGTGGGTCGCTCAGGCCGAGGCGGCTCTGCGATGCCCGGCGACCCAGTCGATGCTGAGCTCGGTGCGTGCTCCGATGGGTCTTCATCGGTTTGTGTCGAACTTTCTGAACTCCTATGAGTTCACCAAGTACCGAATCGACCGGGTTCCGCGCTACGAACTGATCCGATGCGGCCTGGCCGTGCCGGAGCCCGGCGGTGTCCCGTACACCGGTCTGCCGGCTACCGGGCCGTAGCCGGCAGAGGATTTTCCGTACCTATTTCCGCCGTCTCGCTTCGACCGTTTCAGCAACCGCCCCGACCGGCGCTCAGCAACGCGGCGTATGTAGTCTTACCGGCGGGCGACCGCCCATCGGCACATTCACGACGTGGTGATCCGCAGCCGAGTTGGGTGGGCCCGGCCGCGGCGTGGGGGCCGGTCAGGGACCCACGCTGAGGAGAAGACACCCCCAAAGATGTGGTTGACTACACGGGCACAGCTGCCCCGCAAAGCAATCAAGCGGGCGCATGCAGTCCGACCCACAGGTGTGGGCCCGACAAAGAATGAGGAAGCAACAATGAGGCTTGTTGACAGGTTTCGCGGCGCGGTAAAGAGGATGCCGCGCCGACTTGTAGTGGGAGCCGCCGCGGCGGCCCTGTTGCCGGGGCTGATCGGCGTCGTAGGCCAGTCCGCGACCGCGGGAGCGTTCTCCCGGCCGGGTCTGCCCGTCGAGTACCTGCAGGTGCCGTCGGCTGCGATGGGCCGTGACATCAAGGTCCAGTTCCAGAGCGGCGGGGCCAACTCGCCGGCCGTGTACCTGCTTGACGGTCTTCGGGCCCAGGACGACTTCAACGGCTGGGACATCAACACCCCAGCGTTCGAGTGGTACCTCCAGTCCGGTCTGTCGATCGTCATGCCGGTGGGCGGACAGTCCAGCTGGTACACCGACTGGTACAAGCCGGCCTGCGGTAAGGCCGGTTGCCAGACCTACAAGTGGGAGACCTTCCTGACCAGCGAGCTGCCGCAGTACCTGGCGGCCCAAAAGCAGGTCAAGTCCACCGGCGGTGCCGCCGTCGGTCTGTCGATGGCCGGTGCGTCGGCGCTGAACCTGGCGAACTACCACCCCGAGCAGTTCATCGAGGTCGGCTCGTTCTCCGGTCTGATGGACCCCTCCCAGGGCATGGGACCGTCGCTGATCGGTCTGGCCATGGGTGACGCCGGTGGCTACAAGCCCGCGGACATGTGGGGCCCGAAGGAGGACCCGGCGTGGCAGCGCAACGACCCACTGGTGAACGTCGGCAAGACCGTCGCCAACAACACCCGCGTGTGGATGTACTGCGGTAACGGCAAGCCGTCGGACCTCGGTGGCGACAACCTGCCGGCCAAGTTCCTCGAGGGTTTCGTGCGGACCAGCAACATCAAGTGGCAGAACGCCTACAACGCGGCCGGTGGCCACAACGCGGTGTTCAACTT
The DNA here is from genome assembly GCA_963751315.1 of uncultured Actinomycetota bacterium. Taxonomy (GTDB): domain Bacteria; phylum Actinomycetota; class Actinomycetes; order Mycobacteriales; family Mycobacteriaceae; genus Mycobacterium. The sequence goes on from CAVVUH010000004.1 coordinate 129,646, forward strand.
CGACGCCAACGGCACGCACGACTGGCCGTACTGGGGTTCGCAGCTACACGCCATGTTGCCCGACTTGCAGCGGACGCTCGGCGCGACGCCGGGTGCGGGTCCGGGCCCGGGCGCGGCTCCGGGTGCTCCCGCGGCCTCCGCGACCGGCCAGCACACCTGACGGTAAGAACAACACGACTAACGGCGACGACCTTGCGGGTCGTCGCCGTTAGTCATTTCCGGCGTCCGGTGCCCCCCGGGTGTGATTGACTACCTCGCGGCAGGGGGCGATCTGCGGGATTGGTCCCTGGGTTGGTGGTCGAGCGACGAGTGAGGTCGGTATGAAGGGTCTGTCGATGCTGCTACGGCTCCTGTGCGCCGCCGTGCTGACGATCGGGGTCGGAGGCCTCGCTGCGGTCAACGGCGGATCCGCCCGCGCCGCGGGCTACGAGACGCTGATGGTGCCGTCGGCGTCGATGGGCCGTGACATCCCGGTGGCCTTCCTGGCCGGTGGTCCGCACATGGTGGTTCTGTTGGATGCGTTCAATGCCGCCCCGGATGTCAGCAACTGGGTGACGGCGGGTAACGCGATGGGCACGCTGGCCGGCAAGGGGATTTCGGTGGCCGCACCGGCCGGCGGGGCGTTCAGCATGTACACCAATTGGGAGCAGGACGGCAGCAAGCAGTGGGAGACGTTCCTGACCAGCGAGTTGCCGGACTGGCTGGCCGCCAACAAAGGTCTGGCTCCGGGCGGCCACGCCGCCGTGGGCGCATCCCAAGGCGGATACGCCGCGATGGCCCTGGCCACCTTCCACCCCGACCGTTACGGCTACGCGGGTTCGCTGTCGGGCTTCCTGTACCCGTCGAACACCACGACGGGTGGCGCGATCCTCGCCGGTCTGCAGCAGTTCGGCGGCGTTGACGGCAACGGCATGTGGGGCGCTCCGCAGCTGGGTCGGTGGAAGTGGCACGACCCCTGGGTGCACGCCGACTTGCTGGCCCAGAACAATTCCAGGATCTGGGTGTACAGCCCGGCGAACATGGGCGGTGACGCCGCGGCCATGATCGGCCAAGCGGGTGAGGCGATGGGCAACGCCAGGTTCTTCTACCAGCAGTACCGCAACGTCGGCGGACACAACGGCCACTTCGACTTCCCCGGTGGCGGCAGCAACGACTGGGGCTCATGGAGCGGCCAGCTGGGCGCGATGTCTGGCGACATCGTCGGCGCGATCCGCTAGCTCGCCAACCCGCCGCCTGTCGCAGGCTTGGCGCAGCGGAGGCGGTGCCGCGAACCGGTACCGTTAAGGGGTGCAGCAGACGTTACGGCCCGTGCAGTGGCCGGGACGTGGCGCGCGAAACACAGTGCCTGCCGCCGACTCTGCGACCGAACGACTCCGCTAGCAGGAGACCATGGCTGTTAACTCGCGGCGTAATTCCCCACGGAAGCGCCACCGCACCCTGGCGTTGATCGCCGCGGCGTCCGTGGCGCTGGTCGTGGGGCTGGTCATCTTCGCTGTGGTCGCCGTCCTGCGGCAAAAGGAAACCCCGCCGAGCGCGGTGCCGCCCAGCATCGTGCCGCCGACCAGCAGTTCGACCTACCCACACAAACCTCGGCCGGCCTTTCAAGACGCCAGCTGCGCCGATGTGCAACTGATCGCGATTCCCGGCACCTGGGAGTCGTCGCTGCAGGACAATCCGCTGAACCCGGTCGAGTTCCCGAAGGCGTTGTTACTCAACGTCACCCGCCCGATCAGCGAGCAGTTCAACTCCAGCCGAGTCGAGACGTACACCGTGCCCTACACCGCCCAGTTCCACAATCCGCTGAGCGGGGACACCCAAATGTCCTACAACGACAGCCGCGCCGAGGGAACCCGCGCCGCGGTCAAGGCGATGACCGACATGAACGCCAAGTGCCCGTTGACCAGCTATGTGCTTGTCGGCTTCTCGCAAGGGGCGGTGATCGCCGGCGACCTCGCCAGCGATATCGGCAATGGCCGCGGACCGGTCGACGACGATTTGGTGCTCGGTGTGACATTGATCGCCGACGGCCGTCGTCAGCAAGGTGTGGGCCAGGACATCGGGCCTAATCCGCCCGGCGAAGGCGCCGAGATCACCCTGTATGAGGTGCCGGTGCTGTCCGGGCTCGGTTTGACCATGACCGGCCCGCGGCCGGGCGGTTTCGGCGCGCTCAACGGCAAGAGCAACGAGATCTGCGGGGCCGGCGATCTGATCTGCGCCGCCCCCCAGGAGGCGTTCAGCCTGGCCAATCTGCCCAGAACGCTGGATGTGCTGGCCGGCGGCGCCGGCCAGCCGGTGCATGCGCTGTATGCCACCACACAGTTCTGGAATCTGAACGGACAGCCGGCCACCGAGTGGGCATTGAATTGGGCGCACGATGCGGTCGACAACGCGCCACACCCGAAACACGGTTAACAGGCAATACGACACGGCCCGGCTGCAACGGTGACGCGTGCGACAAGCGGGTACTTTCGGATTTGGTCCGCGGCGCAGCAACAACTAACATTAAGAGATATTTAAGAACAGCTGTGTCGGCCCATCGCGTCGATGCGTCGCGGATCGCCGGACGTCCTTTGAGTACCATCTGTGAGGTTTGCCGTTCGCGACAGCCCTGCGCAGGCGAAACGTGCGGTGTCCGATGGGCCGACCCGCGTCGGATGTAACCGCCGATACAGCTCGCATAGCTGCGGCCCGACCTAGAACTGTTGCGACAGGAGAGAGTGGCATGGCGTACCACAACCCGTTCATCGATAAGAACGGGCGGATCAGGTTCCCGGAAAACACCGACCTGGTTCGTCACGTCGAGAAGTGGGCGAAGGTGCGCGGAAACCAGCTGGCCTACCGGTTCCTGGACTTCTCCACCGAACGCGATGGTGTCGAGAGGGACATCTCATGGGCCGATTTCGGTGCCCGCAACCGTGCGGTGGGCGCGCGGCTGCAGCAGGTCACCGAGCCCGGTGACCGGGTCGCCATCCTGTGTCCGCAGAACCTGGACTACCTCTCCGCCTTTTTCGGCGTCTTGTACGCCGGCCGGATTGCGGTGCCACTGTTCGACCCGGCCGAGCCGGGTCACGTCGGCCGATTGCACGCGGTGCTCGACGATTGCGAGCCGTCGGCGATCCTGACCACCAGCGACTCCGCCGAAGGCGTTCGCAACTTCATGCGCAGCCGGCCGGCCAACGAGCGGCCGCGTGTCATCGCCGTCGACGCGGTGCCCGTAGAGGTCGGTTCCACCTGGCAGCACGTGCCCGCCGGGCACGACACCGTTGCCTATCTGCAGTACACCTCCGGCTCCACCCGCACCCCGACGGGCGTCCAGATCACGCACCTGAACCTGCCCACCAACGTAGTCCAGGTGATCAACGCGCTGGAGGGCCAGGAAGGCGACCGTGGTGTGAGCTGGCTGCCGTTCTTCCATGATATGGGCCTGATCACCGCCTTATTGTCGACGGTGGTCGGGTACCACGTCACCTTCATGACGCCCGCCGCCTTCGTGCGCCGGCCCGGCCGGTGGATTCGCGAGCTCGCGCGCAAGGACGGCGAGACCGGCGGGACCATCTCCGCCGCCCCGAACTTCGCCTTCGAACACGCCGCGCTGCGTGGCGTGCCCAAGGACGATGAGCCGCCGCTGGACCTGAGTAACGTCAAGTGCATCCTCAATGGCAGCGAGCCGGTGTCGGCGGCATCGATACGCAAGTTCAACGAGGCATTTGCGCCGTTCGGCTTCCGGGAGACGGCGATTAAGCCGTCCTACGGTCTGGCCGAGGCCACCCTGTTCGTCTCGACTACCCCGATGGCGGCGGCGCCCAAGATCATCCACGTCGAGCGGGAGGCATTGAACAACAGGCGGTTCGTCGAGGTGCTCGCCGACGCGCCGAACGGCGTCCCGCAGGCCTCCGCCGGCAAGATCGGTATCGACCAGTGGACGACCATCGTCGACGCCGAGTCCGCCAGCGAACTGCCTGACGGGCAGATCGGTGAAATCTGGCTGCACGGCAACAACATGGGTGCCGGTTACTGGAACCGCGAAGAAGAGAGCTCCGAAACCTTCAAAAACATCCTCAAGTCGCGCACCAACCCGTCGCACGCCGAGGGAGCCGCCGATGACGGGCTATGGGTGCGCACCGGCGACTACGGCACCTACCACGACGGTGAGCTGTACATCACCGGCCGGGTCAAGGATCTCGTCATCGTCGATGGCCGCAACCACTATCCGCAGGATCTGGAGTACTCGGCGCAGGAAGCCAGCCGGGCCTTGCGCATCGGTTACGTGGCCGCCTTCTCGGTGCCTGCCAACCAGTTGCCCAAAGAGGTGTTCGACAACCCGCACGCCGGGCTGAAATACGAGCCGGATGACACCTCCGAACAGCTGGTGATCGTCGGGGAGCGCGCCCCGGGTGCGCACAAGCTCGACTACCAGCCCATCGCCGACGACATCCGGACGGCCATCGCCGTCCGCCACGGGGTGACCGTGCGCGACGTTCTGCTGGTGCAGGCCGGCTCTGTTCCCCGGACGTCCAGCGGCAAGATCGGCCGCCGGGCCTGCCGCACTGCCTACATCGACGGCAGCCTGCGCAGCGGCACCGCGGTCCCGAATGCCTTCCCCGACCAGGCTGACTGAGCCCCAACATGACTGACACAGATATCGGTTCCCAACCATCGGCCGACGCCGCTGCCGGGCCCGCCGATAAACCCGCCCGCACCGACATGACCGTGCGCGAGGTGCGGCAGTGGCTGCGCAACTGGGTCGGCAAGGCCGTCGGGCAGTCGCCCGATACGATCGACGAGGCCACGCCGATGGTGGAATTGGGTCTGTCGTCGCGCGATGCGGTGGCGATGGCCGCCGACATCGAGGATCGCACCGGGGTCACGGTGTCGATCGCCGCCGCCTTCGAGCATCCGACCATCGAGACGTTCGCCACCTGGATCGTCGAGGGCGACCCCTTCGAAGACGACGCCGGCACGGACGACACTGACTGGACCCGCAGCGGGCCGATCGAGCGAGTCGACATCGCGGTGGTGGGGCTGGCCACCCGGTTGCCGGGCGGCATGGACACCGCCGAGGAGACCTGGCAGGCGCTTTTGGAGGGTCGCGACGCCATCACCGATCTGCCCGAGGGCCGTTGGTCGGAGTTCATGGAAGAACCGCGGCTGGCCGAGCTGATCAACAACGCCCGGACCCGCGGCGGCTATCTGAAAGACATCAAGGGCTTCGACTCCGAGTTCTTCGCGCTGTCCAAGACCGAAGCCGACAACGTCGACCCGCAGCAGCGGATGGCGCTGGAGCTGACCTGGGAGGCGCTCGAGCACGCGCGCATCCCGGCGTCGAGCCTGCGCGGTGAATCCGTCGGCGTCTACGTTGGCACCTCCGTCATGGACTACAGCTACCTGGCGATGTCCGACCCGACCGTCGCTCACCCATATGCGATCACCGGGACCGCGAGTTCGATTGTCCCGAACCGGGTTTCGTACTTTTTCGACTTCCACGGGCCCTCGGTTGCGGTGGACACCGCCTGCTCGAGCTCGCTGGTCGCGACCCACCAGGCGGTGCAGGCGCTACGTAGCGGTGAGTGCGATGTCGCCGTCGCCGGTGGCGTCAACGCGCTGATCACCCCGGCGGTGACGCTCGGTTTCGATGAGATCGGCCAGGTGCTCGCGCCCGACGGCCGGATCAAGTCGTTCTCGGCCGACGCCGACGGCTACACCCGCTCCGAGGGCGCCGCCATGCTGGTGCTCAAGCGGGTCGACGACGCCCGCCGCGACGGCGACCAGATCCTCGCGGTGATCGCCGGCAGCGCGGTCAACCACGACGGCCGGTCCAACGGCCTGATTGCCCCCAACCCGGACGCGCAGGCCGACGTGCTGCGCCGGGCGTACAAGGACGCCGGCATCAACCCCCGCACGGTCGACTACATCGAGGCGCACGGCACCGGCACGGTGCTCGGCGACCCGATCGAGGCCCAGGCGCTCGGCCGGGTTATCGGCCGCGGACGTGCCGCCGACAAGCCGGCCTTGCTCGGTGCGATCAAAACCAACGTCGGGCACATGGAGTCGGCGGCCGGCGCGGCCAGCCTGGCCAAGATGGTGCTGGCTCTTCAGCACGACAAGCTTCCGCCGTCGATCAACTACGCCGGGCCCAACCCCTACATCGACTTCGACGCGGCGCATTTGCGGTTCCTGGACACCGCCGCCGACTGGCCGCGCTACGGCGGGTATGCGGTCGCCGGAGTATCGAGCTTCGGCTTCGGCGGCGCCAACGCGCACCTGGTGCTGCGCGAGGTGCTGCCGCGCGACGTTGTCGAACGCGAACCCGAGGTAGCGCCGGAAATTGAGGCCAAGACCGAAGAACAGGCGCCGGCCGAGTACATCGGCGGGATGCGTTTCGACGAGTACGGCGAGTTCTTAGATGCTGGGGAGGACGGCACCACGACGCCGGGCGTCGAGGAAGAGCCCGGACTGCCCGGCATCACCGAGGAAGCGTTGCGGCTCAAAGAGGCTGCTCTAGAAGAGCTTGCGGCCGAGGAGATTCCGGTGCCGCTGGTGCCGCTGGCGGTGTCGGCGTTCTTGACGTCCCGCAAGAAGGCCGCCGCCGCCGAGCTGGCCGACTGGATGGAAACCCCGGAAGGCCAAGCGTCGTCGCTGGAGTCGATTGGCCGGTCGCTGTCGCGCCGTAACCACGGCCGCTCCCGTGCCGTGGTGCTGGCGCATGACCACGACGAAGCCATCAAAGGGCTACGCGCGATCGCCGACGGCAAGCAGAAGCCGAACGTGTTCAGCACCGACGGACCGGTGACCAGCGGCCCCGTATGGGCAATGGCCGGTTTCGGCGCACAGCACCGCAAGATGGGCAAGAACCTGTACCTGCGCAACGACGTCTTCGCGAAGTGGATCGAGAAGGTCGATGCGCTGATCCAGGACGAGCGGGGTTACTCGGTGCTCGAACTGATCCTCGACGACTCGCATGATTACGGCATCGAGACCAGCAACGTCGTCATCTTCGCAATCCAGATCGCGCTTGGCGAACTGCTCAAGCATCACGGCGCCAAACCTGCTGCGGTAGTTGGTCAGTCGCTGGGTGAGCCCGCGTCAGCCTACTTCGCTGGCGGGCTGTCGCTTGAGGACGCCACCCGGGTGATCTGCTCGCGCTCGCATCTGATGGGTGAGGGCGAGGCGATGCTATTCGGCGAATACATCCGATTGATGGCGTTGGTCGAGTACTCCGCCGACGAGCTGAAGACGGTGTTCGCCGACTTCCCCGACCTGGAGGTGTGCGTTTACGCCGCACCCAGTCAGACTGTGATCGGTGGTCCGCCCGAGCAGATCGACGCGATCGTCGCCCGCTGCGAGGCGGAGGGACGCTTCTCGCGCAAACTTCAGACCAAGGGCGCCGGCCACACCTCGCAGATGGATCCGCTGCTGGGTGAGTTCTCCGCGGAGCTGCAGGGCATCCACCCGATGAGCCCGACCGCGGGCATCTTCTCCACGATCCACGAGGGCACCTACATCAAGCCCGGCGGCGAGCCGATCCACGACGTCGCGTACTGGATCAAGGGAATGCGGCATTCGGTCTACTTCACCCATGGCGTCCGCAACGCCGTCGACAGCGGCTACACCACGTTCTTGGAGCTCGCGCCCAACCCGGTAGCGCTGATGCAGATCGGTTTGACCACCGCTGCCGCGGGATTGCCGGACGCGCAACTGATTGCGACCCTGGCCCGCAAGCAGGACGATCTCGAAGCGATGACTTCGGCGATGGCGCAGTTGTTCGTGTTGGGGCACGACCTCGACATCCGCACGCTCTTTACCCCCGCCGGCGGTCCCGAGGACTACGCACACATCCCGCCGACCCGCTTCCGCCGCAAGGAACACTGGCTCAACGCGCACTTCTCCGGTGACGGGTCGGTGCTGATGCCCGGCACCCATGTGGCGATGCCCGATGGCCGGCACGTGTGGGAGTACGCACCACGTGATTCGACTGACCTGGCAGCGCTGGTGAAAGCCGCTGCAACACAAGTGCTTCCGGATGCCCAGATCGTTGCGTCCGAGCAACGCGCAGTGCCGGCCGACAATGCCCGCCTGGTCACGACGCTGACCCGCCACCCCGGCGGCGCGGCCGTTCAAATCCACGCCCGCATCGACGAATCCTTCACGTTGGTCTACGACGCGCTGGTATCGCGGGCCGGCCAGGCCTCGGTGTTGCCGACCGCCGTTGGCGCCGGTGCGGCGATCGCGCAGACGGTCACCGCGGCGCCGGCCGACGTGGCTGCACCGGTCGCCGAGCCGGCGGCCGACGAGCAGGACGATGCCGGCACGTTGACCGACAGCCTCACTGCGCGTCAGGTCGCCGGATTGTCCAGGTGGTCACCGGATTCCGGTGAGACCGTGGGCGAGCGGCTGGCCAGCATCGTGTCGATGGCGATGGGGTATGAGCCCGAGGATCTGCCCTGGGAGGTGCCGCTGATCGAGCTGGGCCTGGACTCGATGATGGCGGTCCGGATCAAGAACCGCGTCGAGTACGACTTCGACCTGCCACCCATTCAGCTGCAGGCGGTCCGCGACGCGAACCTCTACAACGTCGAAAAGCTCATCGAGTACGCGATCGAGCACCGCGACGAGGTTCAGGACCTACACGAACACCAGAAGACGCAGACGGCCGACGAGATCGCCAAGGAGCAGGCGGCGATGTTGTCCGGGGCGACGCCGGCTGCGGTGACGGCGCCCGCGCCGGCTTCCGACGCGCCGATCCCGCCGCCGCCGACTAACCCGTCTGGCCCTGCCGCGCCCGCCGCGCAACCGAACCTCGCGGCAGCCGCGCAGGCACTCAACCAGCAGGCCGTCGCCGAGGCGCTCAATTCCGATGTGCCGCCGCGTGATGCCGCCGAGCGGGTCACGTTCGCGACGTGGGCGATCGTCACCGGGAAGTCTCCGGGTGGCATCTTCAACGCGTTGCCGAATCTCGACGACGGCGCGGCCGCCAAGATGGCGCAACGGCTTTCCGAACGTGCCGAGGGGACGATCAGCGTCGACGACGTCAAAGCCGCCTCAACCATCGAAGAGCTGGCGACCACGGTGCGCGAGTATCTCGAGGCCGGCCAGATCGACGGCTTCGTGCGCACCATCCGCCCCCGGCCCGAAGGTTCCACCAAGCCACCGGTATTCGTGTTCCACGCCGCGGGCGGGTCCACGGTGGTCTACGAGCCGTTGCTCGACCGCTTGCCGCCGGACACCCCGATGTACGGTTTCGAGCGGGTCGAGGGCACCATCGAGGAGCGCGCCGCCCAATACGTTCCGAAGCTGCGCGAACTACAGGGTGACGGGCCGTTCATCCTGGTCGGCTGGTCGCTGGGCGGGGTGCTGGCCTACGCGTGCGCGATCGGGCTGAAGCAACAGGGCTGCGACGTCCCGTTTGTCGGCCTGATCGACGCGGTGCGCGCCGGTGAGGAGATCCCGCAGACCAAGGAGGAGACCCGCAAGCGCTGGGAGCGTTACGCCCGCTTCGCCGAGCGGACGTTCAACGTCGAGATTCCCGCAATCCCTTACGAGCAGCTCGAAGAGCTCGACGACGAGGGGCAGATCAAATTCGTGCTGGAGGCAGTCCGACAGAGCGGTGTGCAGATCCCCGGCGGGATCATCGAGCATCAGCGCACGTCGTATCTGGACAACCGTGCGATCGACACCGTCCAGGTCCAGCCCTACGACGGTCACGTCACGCTGTACATGGCCGACCGCTACCACGACGACGCGATCACGTTCGAACCGCGCTATGCCACCCGCAAGCCCGACGGCGGCTGGGGCGACTACGTCTCGGATTTGGAGGTCGTGCCGATCGGCGGGGAGCATATCCAGGCCATTGACGAGCCGATCATCGCCAAGGTCGGTGCGCATATGACCCAGGCGCTCAACAAGATTGACGCAGAGCAGGAAGAGGCCTAAGTGACGACCAAGACCACCGCCGAACTGCTGGCCGAACTCCGCGAAAAGCTGGAGCTGGCCAAGGAACCCGGTGGTGAGAAGGCCGCCGCCAAGCGCGACAAGAAAGGCATCGCCAGCGCCCGCGCCCGCGTCCACGCGCTGCTGGATCCGGGCAGCTTCCTCGAGACCGGGGCCCTGGCCCGCACGCCGGGGGATCCCAACGCGCTCTTCGGCGACGGCGTGGTCACCGGCCGCGGGACTATCGACGGCCGACCGGTTGGGGTGTTCTCGCACGACCAGACGGTGTTCGGCGGAACGGTCGGAGAGATGTTCGGCCGCAAGGTCGCTGCGCTGATGGAGTGGTGCGCGATGGTGGCCTGCCCGATTGTCGGCATCAACGACTCCGGCGGCGCCCGCATTCAGGACGCGGTGACCTCGCTGGCGTGGTACGCCGAGCTGGGCCGCCGCCACGAGGCGCTGTCCGGGATTGTGCCGCAAATCTCCATCATTCTCGGGAAATGCGCTGGGGGAGCGGTGTATTCGCCGATCCAGGACGACCTGCTGGTCGCCGTGCGTGACCAGGGCTACTTCTTCGTCACCGGTCCGGACGTCATCCAGGAGGTCACCGGAGAGGACGTCAGCCTCGACGAACTCGGCGGCGCCGACGCCCAGGCCCGCTACGGCAACCTGCACCAGGTGGTCGAATCCGAAGCCGCCGCGTTCCAGTACGTCCGCGACTTCTTGTCGTTCTTGCCGTCCAACTGCTTCGATAAAGCACCGATCGTCAACCCCGGGCTAGAGCCGGAGATCACCCCGCATGATCTGGAGCTCGACTCGATCGTGCCGGATTCCGACAACATGGCCTACGACGTGCACGAGATCCTGCTGCGGATCTTCGACGACGGCGATTTCCTTGACGTCGCAGCACAACACGGCCCGGCCATCGTCACCGGGTTCGCCCGGGTCGACGGTCGCCCGGTTGGCGTGGTCGCCAATCAGCCCATGCACATGTCCGGCTCGATCGACAACGAGGCCTCCGACAAGGCTGCCCGGTTCATCCGGTTCTGCGACTCCTTCGATGTGCCGCTGGTGTTCGTTGTGGACACCCCGGGTTTCCTCCCCGGTTTCGAGCAGGAAAAGAACGGCATCATCAAGCGCGGCGGCCGGTTCCTGTACTCGGTCGTCGAGGCCGATGTACCGAAGGTGACGATCACCGTGCGGAAGTCCTACGGCGGCGCTTATGCCGTGATGGGATCCCGGCAGCTGACCGCCGACTTCAACTTCGCCTGGCCGACCGCGCGCATCGCCGTGATCGGCGCCGAGGGTGCCGCGCAATTGCTGATGAAGCGGTTCCCCGACCCGACCACGCCCGAAGCGCAGGCGATCAAGAAAGACTTCATCGAGGGCTACAACCTGAACATGGCGATCCCGTGGATCGCTGCCGAGCGCGGATTCATTGACGCCGTCATCGAACCGCACGACACCCGGCTGCTGCTCCGTAAATCGCTACACCTGTTGCGGGACAAGCAAATCTATCGGCGCGTTGGCCGCAAGCATGGGTTGATCCCGGTCTAGACCGGCGCGACGATTTCGGACGTGTAGAACTCGGCCGGCCAACGCCGTGGAATTAACCCGACCGTGACTTGCCCCATGACTTTGTCCACGAACTCCTGTCATTGGGCTAACGTCGCGACATGGGCAGCGCCTCAGTGTTTCCCGCCACGGCGATCGGGTATTGACCTGCCATGACACACGCCGATGCCGCTAGCGGCTCCACACCTGCTACGGAGATCTGGCGGGGCAAGGCTTACCCGATGGGCGCGACGTACGACGGTGCCGGCACCAACTTCGCGGTCTTCAGCGAGGTGGCCGAGCGGGTCGAGTTGTGCCTGTTCGACGCGGACGGGACCGAAAGCCGGATCACCCTGCCCGAGATCGACTCGTTCGTCTGGCACGGCTTCGTCCCGGGCATCGAGCCCGGTCAGCGCTACGGCTACCGAGTCGACGGCCCCTACGATCCCGGCGTGGGGCTGCGGTGCAATCCGAACAAACTGCTCGTCGACCCGTACTCGAAGGCCATGGCCGGCAACTTCGACTGGAACCAGTCGCTGTTCAGCTACAACTTCGGCGACCCCGACAGCCGCAACGACGAAGATTCGGCGGCCAGCATGCCCAAGTCGGTGGTGATCAATCCCTTCTTCGACTGGGCCAACGACCGCCCGCCGGAACACGAGTACGCCGATACCGTTATCTATGAAGCCCACGTCAAAGGCCTGACTCAGACCCACCCGGACATCCCCGAACACCTGCGCGGCACCTACGCCGCGGTGGCGCACCCGGTGATCATCGAGCACCTGAAGAGCATGGGCGTCAACGCGATCGAACTGATGCCGGTGCACCACTTCGCCAACGACTCCACCCTGGTCGACAAAGGCCTGTCGAATTACTGGGGTTACAACACCATCGGATTCCTCGCGCCTGACGCGAAATACTCCAGTGCCACCACGCCGGGCGGGCAGGTGCAAGAGTTCAAGACGATGGTGCGCGACCTGCACGAAGCCGGCATCGAAGTCATCCTCGACGTGGTGTACAACCACACCGCCGAGGGCAACCACCTGGGCCCGACATTGTCGATGCGCGGAATCGACAACGCCGCCTACTACCGGCTGGTCGACGACGACAAGCGTTACTACCTGGACTACACCGGCACCGGCAACAGTCTCAACGTGGGGCATCCGCACACGCTGCAGCTGATCATGGACTCACTGCGCTACTGGGTGATCGAAATGCACGTCGACGGCTTCCGCTTCGACCTGGCCGCCACGCTGGCCCGCGAGTTCTACGACGTCGACCGGCTGGCCGCGTTTTTCGAACTCGTGCAACAAGATCCGACGGTCAGCCAGGTCAAGCTGATCGCCGAACCCTGGGACGTCGGCCCCGGCGGCTACCAGGTGGGTAACTTCCCGCCGCAGTGGACCGAATGGAACGGCAAATACCGCGACACCGTCCGCGATTTCTGGCGCGGCGAACACGCCACTCTCGACGAATTCGCCTACCGGCTAACCGGATCGGCCGACCTCTACGAAGGCACCGGTCGCCGGCCGGTCGCCTCGATCAACTTTGTCACCGCCCACGACGGGTTCACGCTGCGAGACCTGGTGTCCTACAACGAAAAGCACAATGAGGCCAACGGCGAGGACAACAACGACGGCGAAAGCCACAACCGGTCGTGGAATTGCGGCGCAGAAGGACCGACCGATGACACCGAAATCAACGAGCTGCGTGTCCGCCAGCAACGCAACTTCATCGCCACGCTGTTGCTGTCGCAGGGGGTTCCGATGCTCTGCCATGGCGACGAGCTCGGCCGCACCCAGGGCGGCAACAACAACGGGTTCTGTCAGGACAACGAAATCACCTGGATCGACTGGGGCAAGGTCGACGACGGTCTGCTGGAATTCACCTGCGTGGTTTCAGCGCTGCGCGCCGAGCATCCGGTGTTCCGTCGGCGACGGTTCTTCAGCGGCAAGCCGTTGGGCCGTCGCGGCGAGGCGGGTTTGCCTGACATCGCGTGGTTCACCCCGGAGGGTGCGGAGATGACTGGCGAAGACTGGGGCGCAGGCTTCGCGAAATCCGTCGCGGTCTACCTCAACGGCCAGGGCATCCCTGACCGCGACAACCGCGGACAGCGGGTGACCGACGACTCGTTCATGCTGTGCTTCAACGCCCACCACGAACCACTTCAGTTCGCCATGCCGCCAACAGATTTCGCCGCCAGCTGGGAACCGGTCGTCGATAGCGCCGACCCGGTCCATGTCGCCGAAGCCAAACCAATCGATGCTGCTCAGCCGGTCACCGTAGAAGCGCGTTCCGTCCTGGTTCTGCGCGCCGTGCCCCGAGCCGAATCCTGAGCGATCACGCGGCAGAACGGACAAAGCTGGGCGGCAACACTGAAAAGTGTTGCCGCCCAGCCAATTCCTAAGCTATTCAGCCGCCTTCTGGCGAGCCTCGGCAGCCGACTCAGCCGCTCGCGCAGCCTTTGCCTCGGCCTCCTTTTTGGCCACGTTACGCGCGGCCTGGGCCTTGTCCTGCTGAGCTCGGCCCGCTTCGCGCAGACCGTCGCGGTTGGTGACGATCCCGATGATCTCTTTGGCCTTGCCCTTGACATCCTCGACGATGCCCTTGATGGCCTGTTCGGGTCCACTGCTACCCATGATTCTCCTTTCAATCGGGGTCTTGGTGTCCGTACCCCGAGAAAGCCGATCCCGAACGTCTCGTGACGCCTAAGAAGCCGGGTTCGGTGTGTGACCCGGCTTCTCCTCGGGACGCTGCGCGTCCCGCATCGTCGCCGCGCTAGGGCTTGATTCGGATCTGGCCCGGCGACCACCATCCGCTGCGGGTCGCGGTGGCCAGGTCGAGTTGCGCGGGATGGGCGTCGGCGACGGTGTCGAACTTGCGCAGTGATCCCCAGTCCCGGCCCCAGTCGCGGGACAGGTAGGTGGACATGACGTGGGCCCGCAACAACAGGTCGGTGATGCCCAGCAGGCCGCCGTTGACGCCGTCCTCCCAGGTGTCGGTGTCCTGCTTCTTGGCGTTGTAGTCCGGCGTGATGCGGAACTTCGGGATCTCGGTGACGCCGTTGGCGTGCAGCATCGGGTGCTGGCACGGGAACGCCAGCCCAACCGCCCAGTCCATCAGCACCGGCTGCGACGAGCCGACGTACTCCTGCAGGGAACGCAGTTCCGGCACCCGCGGTGGGGTCACCGCGATCCAGTCGTCCGGTGTCAGGGAGAGATCTTCGGCCACCACCCGGACCGCAGTCGCGTCCGCGGGCATCTTGTCTCGGGCGAAGCGCAGATTGCGCCACGCCTTCGGCTGTTCCCCGTTCAGGTCATAGGGCACCATCCGCCCGGCCGGCACTATGTCACCGCCGGGGCCGGGCTTGCCATATTCCAGCACCACGGTCTGCCCGCCGGTGTGCCCGTGCAGCACGCTGTTGCCGGCGATCTTGCCCGCGGCGGTCACCACCAGGAGGGGATGCCCGTCGTCGGGTTTGGGCAGCTGGTACCACGCCGAGGTGAGTCTGCTCTGCTGTTGGGCGCCGGTGGTGTAGCTGCCGGCCAGCGGAACCTGGTCGGGGTTGAGGCCGTAGGGCAACGGCACCAGGGATCCGTTGATACCTGGCGCCTTCAGCTTGGTCGGCGCGCGCCAGTCGTACGCGTACCAGTCGTAGTCGGTGCCGGGCTGCGGCACCGACGTCTCCTGAACAGCCTCGGCCACGGTATGGTCCGGTACGCCGTTGGGGGTCAACCCTACTGGGTTGGCGCCGCCCAGCGGACCCAACGGGCCGTAATTGCCGGGCAGCGGCGCCATAAAGCCGGCGTTGCTGTCCGGCTCGACGAGCACGTCGTCGGCCAGTGCGCAGCCCCCGGCGAATTCGCGCAAGTTGGCCCAGCCATTGGAATAGGTAGGGTACTGGCGCACGATTCCGGCGACCATCGATGCGATGAACACCAGCGCCATGAATCCAGCCGCGATCGGCACCGGCGCTGCCGTCACCGCCCGCGCCAGCCGGCCCTCGCCGTGATCCGGCGACGCGAAGTGCAACCAGATCGCCCAGAGTGCCGCGATCACGAACAGGATGAAAAAGATTGTGCTGATGGTGATTCCGGCGAGCTTCGGCATGGCGCTGTTGAACGGGACGCCGTAACTGGAGACGTACCACCAGCCGTTGGTGGTGGCGAAACAGAGCGCCAACACGAACAACACCGCCGCCACGAACGCCATGCGGTTGCGTGACCAGCGCAGCACCTTCGGTGACACCAGCACCGTGGTCAGCGCGGCCATCGCCGCGCCCACCGCGGCGAACAGCCCGAAGTGGTGCACCCACTTCGTCGGCGTGAACATCAGGAAGAACATGGTGCCGAATATGACGCCCATCAGCCGCCACGCCGGGCCGCGGGCCACACCGGGGATTCGCTTGCGCCGCAACATGATGAACACGGCGGTGAACAGGCATAGCGCGGTGATAAGGAAGCCGAAGCGCCGCGACAGTGAACCGTCGACGGTGGGCAGGATGAGGTAGTAGTAGCGCAGGTTCTCGGTGTACCAGGCCTGGCTCGGCCCGATCGCGGTGCGAATCCTGGTGGCTTCCAACACCGTTGACAGGGTCTGGTCGGCGAACACCACGGTGAGGATGACGAAGCCGGCTGCCAGCATCGGGGCCACCAGCGGCCATGTGCCGACCACACGATGGCGGTGCACCAAAATTCGCAGGATCGGACGGCCACCGGCGACCAGCGCGGCCACCGCGATCAGGCCGGTGGGCTGCACCCCGAGGGTGAACGCGGCGGTCACCACTGCCAGCGCCGCAGGCGTCACTCGGGAGGCGCACATCGACCGCTCAATCAGCACCCAGGTGATCAGTGAACCGAGCGCGATGATCGGCTCCGGGCGCAGACCGTTGTTGAACGGCATCCACGCGGTCAGCAGCACCATGCCCGCCGCCCAGTTCGCGGCCTTGCTGGATGTCACCGCCGGCCCCAGCCGGGGCAACACTTCACGCGACAGCAGCAGCCAGCAGACCAGCCCGGCGACCAGGTCGGGCAGTCGCATCCACAGGCTGCCGTCGCTGACGTGGGTCATCAGCGCCAGCAGGTTGTAGTACCAGCCGAACGGGTCCTCTGGGCTGCCGAACCAGCGGAAGTAGTTGGACATGTAGCCGGCGTGGCCGGCGACCCGGGCCATGCCGAGGATGTAGCCGTCGTCGGAGGAATTCGCGCCGATCAGGTGCCACAGCAGGAAACCGAATATCACTGTGGCGTCGATCAGGGTGAACTTCCGCCAGCGCTTCGGGATCAACCGGTGCATACGGCGGCCGTCGAGCTGGTCGAGGCGCCACAGCGCGACCAGTGCGACGATGGTGGCCACGATCGCCAGCACCATCGCAACAAGTTTCAGTGTCGTCGGGGTGGTGGAGTACCGGGTGTCGATGGTCGCCGACAGCCGCAGTCCGGGCGGCGCGGGACCGGTCAGATCGGTGAACACACCGACGATTTGGGGGCGCAGGTTGGGGTCGGGAAAGCCACCGCGCACCGGCTTTCCCGCCGAATCGGTCAACCCGACAAAGGTGGCGAAGGTGCCGGCGCGTGTGGAGGTGATGTCGATGTGCTGGCACTGCGCGGACATCGCCTGATCCCGCGGCACGCTGGCGATGACCACGTTGCGGTCGGTGACGTCGACGCGCTGGCGGTTGGCAACGACGAACAACGCGTTGAGCGCGGCATCCTTGCCCTTCTTGGGTGCGGTACTCAGCACGACCCCACCGTCGCGTGGCAGGCCACCCACCGAAGAGCACGGCACGGTGGCCTTCAAGTCCACCGGAGACAGCGAAATAAGCGGTGCTGTAACGCTATTCAGCTGGCCGTTCTGTGGCCAATTGAGCATCGCAGTCGTCTGCACGACGGGCAGCAGCGGTGTCGCGACCGATAGGACGAAACCGATCAGCCCGGCGATCGTCGCGACCCAGCGCGTCACCCGCACATCGCGATGGCTGTCGTGCGCGGTGGCCGCTTGCCGTTCGTGGTTGATGACGCTCATGGCAGGGCCCTAATCGGTCCTTGCCGGCTCCAGCCGCGCACTGTGGTCACGCCCTGTTCGACCACGGCATCCGGTGCCTGATCGGCGGGCACCAACGCGTAATACTGTTCGACCGATCCCCAGTCGCGGTACCAGTCGCCGCGTAGGTACGTCGAGATCGTCGAGGTGACCAGCAGCGCCTGAGTGAACAGGAACGGACCGCCGTCCTCGCCGGCCTCCCACCCGTTCGACGACGCCGCCGTCTGTTTGTGATCGGGCAGGATGCGGTACTGCGGAAGTTCGGCAACGCCAAGGTGTTCGGAGAACGGCCGCTGACAGGGGAAGTTCGCGGCGGTCGCGATGTCCATCAGCACCGGTGTGTGCGATCCGATCAATTGCTGCAGAGTCTGCAGCACCGGAACGCGCGGCGGCGTGAACGCGAACCACTGCTCGGAGCTCAGATTCGGGTCATAAGCGACGATGCGTGCCACGTTAGCCTCCGGGGGCGCCCAGGCTAGCGGGAAGCGCAGATTGCGCCACGCCGGCCACGGCCCGATGTCGATCGGCTGCACCTCCGCGAGCGGCTGGGTGGTGCCGTCGGGGCGAGCGACACCCCACTGCAATTTCAGCGACTGCCCGTAGGTGAAAGTGCCGTCCTCGTTATACGACCAGATGGCGCCCGCGGCGGAAACCACAACCAGCGGCCGGTCGCCGGTGCGCGGCGGCAGCTGGTACCACGCCGAGGTCGCCGTGGCGGCCAGCGAATTTTCGCCGTAACTGCCCATCACCGGGATGCGGGCCGGATCGAGTCCGAACGGTAGGGCCGCGTGCGACCCGTTCAGCCCGACCGGGCCTTTCCCGCCGGCCGTGCCCGCGGAGTCACTCATGGTGGCGTTGGGCTTGTTGGGTGACCCGGTGGAATTCACCACCCCCGGTTTGGTCACCACCGGGTTGGACCTCAGGTCGTCGCCCACCCCTTCGGGTTTGAAGCCGACGGGGTTGATTCCCCCGAGCGGGCCGTCGGGCCCGAAGGTTTGTCCGGGAGCCGGTTGCAGCATGCCGGCGTTGGGATCGGGCTCGGTCAGCACGTCATCGGCCATGGCGCAACTGGTCAGGGAAAGGCCCGAGCTAAGCGCCGCCAGGTTGGCTTTGGCGGTGGTGTAGAGGGGGTAGCGGAAAACCGCACCCTTGGCCAGCGAACCGACTTCGCCCAGGACCATGATCACCGCGACCACCAGCAGCGGTGTGGACGCCAGCACGCGGTTGCGCCGGTTGTCCTTGACCTCGGTGTGGCCGGCGTAGTCCATCCGGAAGTGGTACCAGGCGGCCAGCAGCCCGGTGAGGATCGACAACGTCAGGAACATTGACGTCACCGGATGGCTGGCGATGACGGGCGGGATGTCATACCACGGCACCCCGTAGTTGTTCACGTAGAACCAGCCGTTGACCCCCGAGGTGGCCACCGCCAGCACGAAGAACAACGCGGTGATGTACAGCGTCAGGTTGCGGCGGCTGTGCAGGCCGATCCGGGCAAAGATGAACGCGGTGACCGCGCCCAGGGCGCCGGCCAGCCCGGCGAACGCACCAAACTGGATGGCCCACTTCGTGGGCGTGAACGTCAGCAGCAGCAGGCCAATCGCGGTGGTTCCGATCAGCCGCCACGCAGGGCCGCTGGCCAGCCCCGGCACGCGACCGCGCCGCAGCAGCACCACCAGCACTCCGAACAGGCACAGCAGCAGCACCAGCACGGCGAATCGCCGCGTCATCGACCCGTCGGCGTTGGACTCCACCGTGAGGAAGTAGTAGCGCAGGAAGTCTTGGTACCACGCGATCGTCGGACCGACTTTGTACTTGATGCGGGCAGACTCGGCGACCGTGGCCAGCGTCTGGCTGCGGAACACCACCACGGTGATCAGCGAAAACGACGCCGCGAGCACCGCGAGCGGTGCCAGCAACCCGTCGGTGGGCCTGCGCCGCCGAATCGCCCGGGCGATGGCCCGCGCACCGGTCAGTAGGGCCGCGACGGCGATCAGCCCCTGCGGCGCCAGGGCCGCGGTGAGCATCGCGACGATGATGGCGACCGCGGCCGGAGCCAGTCGCTGCAACGCGATCGCGCGTTCCACCAGCATCCAGGTGACTAGCACGCCGAGGGCGATCAACGGTTCGGGCCGCAGGCCGTTGTTGAACGGCAGCCACGCGGCCAAAAACACCGCGCCCGCGGTGAACACCGACACCCGGTTGGATGCCAGGCCGCCCCTGCCAGGTCCCAGCCGCTGCAGCACCCAATGGCTGATGATCAGCCAGCCCGCGATCCCGGCCAGGGTGGCCGGTATCCGCATCCATACGCCAGCGGTGCTCACCGACGCTAATTTGGACAGCACCCCGAGGTACCAGTCGAACGGCGCTTCCGTCGTCCCGAAGTACCTGTAGTAATTGGCCACGTAGCCGGCCTTCGGCGCCACCCGGGCGATGGTCAGGTTGTAGCCGTCATCCGATGAGGTGGCGCCGATGAGATGCCAGAGCAGCAGCGTCGCGATCACACCCGCATCGGCCAGCCAGGTGGCGAGCCCAGGCCGTAGCCAGCGTCGCCAGTTGCGCGGCACCCGCGGTCCCGACCGCCGGTCCAGGACGGCCAGCGCAACAATCGCGGTCACCACCGCGAGCCCGCCCAGGGCCATCACGGCTTTCTTCAGCGTGGTGGCGGCGACGATGAATCGAGTGTCGACGTCGATGCGAGCCGATAATCCCGGCTGCGCAGGGACCTTCAGGTCGGTGAAAACGCCGCCGACCGCCGGCTTCTTCTCCGGCGCGAGGGTTCCCGTGGCACCAGGTATGCCGACGAAGTCCGCGCCCGTCACGCCGGCGTCGGCCCAGATGTGCAGCACACTGCAGGCGCCACCATTCACGGCGGGGCGGGCCGCTACCGCCGCCACCGAGTCGCGGAACGCGACGACGACGGCATTCTTATTGGCCCGGACGAACAACCCGTTCTTGCCGGTCTGGAACCCGTTGACCGGCAAGGTTGAGAACACCAGGCCGCCGTCACCGGGCAGGGTGGCGATCGCCGCGCAGGGGATGGAAACGTCCAGCGCCCGCGGGGCCCCGGACACCAGTGGCGCGGTGATATCGGTCACGTGGCCGTCGCCGTTAAGACCCTGCGGCCACAGGATTGTGGCTGTGGTCTGCTTCACCGGAAGCAGTGGAACCACGACACACAGCAGCGCCCCGGCGATCCCCGCGACGATGGCGACCAACCGCGCAAGCCGGTGCGTCGATCGCTCGCTTTCGTCATGGGGCACGAGGGACGATGGTAGGCGACTACGTTACGTCCGGCGACGATGCAGGCCGCGTGGCGGCCTGAGGAGGAGCTGGACAATCAAGCTACGTCCGGCGATGATGCAGACCGGATGGCTTCGTGACCAGCCGATGATGGTGCAGGTCCGCGCGCCGAACGCGCGTCGGATAGGTACGGGCACCGAGGGTGACGCACCTTTCAGGGGGTTCGACTCCTCCGCCCAAACATGGTTTAGTGGGCCAGCGGTGGTGCATTTAACGGATACGAAACAAATCACCACCGGCCACTGGCGTGAGTTGTGGAGCACCCGGTATTTGCGGACGTCAGCTGTGGTCGCCGGGGGCGTGGTGCTTTATTCCACCAACGAGTTCCTGACGATCAGCATGCTGCCCAGCACGATCAATGAGATCGGCGGCGAGCGGATCTATGCCTGGGTGACCACCTTGTACCTCGTCGGGTCGGTGGTCGCCGCGGCGACGGTAAATTCGCTGCTACATCGTGTCGGCTCATGCGTGTCCTATCTACTGGGTTTCGCGGTGTTGGGTGTCGGCAGCCTGGTTTGCGCGGCTGCGCCGAACATGGAGGTCTTGCTGGCCGGCCGCTTCTTGCAGGGGCTGGCAGGCGGTCTGCTGTGCGGCCTCAGTTTTGCGGTGATCAACGCCGTGTTGCCGCGCTCCTTGTGGAGCCGCGCTTCGGCGATGGCGTCGGCGACGTGGGGCGTGGGAGCGCTGCTCGGGCCTGCACTGGGAGGCTTCTTCGCACAGTTCGGCGCGTGGCGGTGGGCGTTCGGCGGGCTGGCCATGGTGAGTGTGGCGATGTCCGTGCTGGTACCTGGTGTGCTGTCGGTTGACGAGTGCGAGCAGGACAGCGACCGCGAACCGGCACGGATTCCGGTGCCGTCGATAGTTCTGTTGGGCGCTGCGGCCCTGGTGGTGAGCGTGGCGTCGTTGCCGCGTAACTTCGTTGCGACCGCCGGTCTGCTGGTCGTTGGCGCCGTGCTGGTGGGAATGTTTCTGGTTGTTGACCGGCGGATGCCCACGGCGGTGCTACCCGCCAGCGTCTTCGGATTCGGCCCGTTGAAGTGGGTCTATTTGACCCTGGGGCTGCTGGTCGCCGCGACCAAGGTGGACCTGTATGTCCCGTTGTTCGGTCAGCGGTTGGCCCATTTGGGGCCGATGATGGCCGGGTTGTTGGGCGGGGCCTTATCGATCGGTTGGACGATCAGCGGATTGGGCAGCGGGTCACTGAACAGAGCACGGACGATCGTGGGTGTAGTGATGGCGGCACCACTGGTGATGGCGGTCGGCCTGGCGATGGCCGGAGTCAGCCATGTCCAAGGCGCACCGGTCGGCATCGTCATCTTGTGCGCGACGGCGTTGCTGGCCGTTGGGATCGGCATCGGCGCCGCCTATCCGCATCTGTCGGCGTGGGCGATGACCGACATCGACGATCCCGCTGAGGGCGGCGCGGCCGCTACCGCGATCAACTCGGTGCAGTTGATTTTCGGCGCGTTCGGAGCAGGGCTGGCCGGTGTCGTGGTGAATGTCTCCGACGGCGGAGGTGTGGGGGCTGCTCGCTCGGCGTTTACCGTCTTCGCCCTGCTGGCACTCACTGCCGCGGTCACCGCCTTTCGGGCCGGCCGACGGCAGGTCGCGTTCTAAGCGCTACTCTGCCTAACCGGCTGCCGTCTAACGGTTACTGCCGTAATGGCGCGGGGCTCCACAGGCCGCTGCGTGTTGCCGAACCGAGGTCGAGGCGGGCCGGCTGGGCGTTTGCGTAGTAGGGCGTCAACTGCTGCAGCGCACCCCAGTCGCGGGACCAGTCGTCTTTCAGATAGGTCGAGACCGTGTTTGCGCGCACCAGTAATTCGGTGACGCCCAGTGGGCCGCCGCCGTTGTGGTCCATCACCGGCGAGTTGGCCTCGGCGCCGAACCGATCGGGCAGAATCCGCCACTTGGGCACCTCAATCACACCGTTTTGATGCCCGAATGGCCGCTGGCAGGGGAAGGCCAGCCCCACCAGCCAGTCCAGCAGTACCGGATCAGTCGAACCGACTACGTCCTGCAGCGTGCGCAGCCGGGGGATCCGCGGCGCGGTGACGGCGATCCAGTGCTGCGGCGCGAGGTCGTCATCGGTGGCGACCACCCGAACCTGGGTGGCGTTCGGCGGCAACGCAGAGAGCGGGGCCCGCAGGTTGCGCCACGCGGGCGCCGCTCCGACGTCGGCGAATCCCGTTGAACCGCCGGGCTTATTGGCGGCGGCTTGTTCGTCGGTGGCCCACTGGATTGCCACTTCGCCGTAGTCGAACCGGCCCGCCGCAGACACCACTAGCAGCGGACCGGCTTGGTCACGCGGTGGCAGCCGGTACCAGGCCGACCGCAGCAGGGCCGGTACCTGCACCCCGGATCGCCAACTGCCGAACACCGGCGTACGGGCCGGGTCGAGGTTGTAGGGCAGCCGCGCGCGCGAGCCGTTGATGCCGGGAGCGGGGGTGGTTCCGCCCTCGGTGCCGGCCTCGCTGCTGGTGACCATTCCGTCGTCGCTGACGAAACTGCGGTCACCGGGTCGTTCCATCACCGGGTCGGCGGAGACGTCGGCGGGGATCCCGTTCGGGTCGAAGCCGTCGGCAAAACCGGAGTCGAGCGCGTCTTTTACCGGCACCCTGATCGGGGACAGCAAGCCGGCGTTGGGGTCCTGCTCGACGAGCACGTCATTGGCAAGCCCGCAGGTCTCTGCCGCTCAACGCCTGCAGGTTGGAGCGGCCGACCGACCATGCCGGGTATTGGTCGGTCATGCCCAGCGTCAGCGACAGGACCTCGAAGAAGACCAGCGTCCACGCGGCAATACCCAACGGAGACCGGACGATTCGGGCGAACCGCGATTCACCGGGGGGCCCGGCGTCGTCGCCGTTGTTGACGAAGTGGAACCAGGCGGCCACCAGCAGTACCAGCATGGTCAGCCCCAGCAGCCCGGTGGTGAACCCGAAGTGCCACTCCGGGAACGCATTTGACCACGGGACACCGAAATTGGAGACATACCACCAGCCGTTGACGCTGGCGAACGACAGCGCCACCACGAACATCACGACCGCGGCGAACAGGGTGCGGTTGCGTCGCGAGCGCATCGCGGCCGCGGTCACCGCGACTGCCGCCAACGCCCCCAGCGCGCCGGCCAGCCCGGCGAACACCCCGAAGTGGTGGGTCCACTTGGTGGGCGTGAACATCATCGCGATGAACGAGATGATGGTGATGCCGATGATGCGGCGGCTCGGACCGACGGCCGTGCCCGGGATGCGGCCTTTGCGCAACGACATCGCGACCGACACCGACAGCGCGACTAGCAACGCCAGCAGCGAGAAGCGGCGGGCAACCGAACCGTCGGGGCTGGCCATGAACAGCCGCTCGTAGCGGAGGTGCTCGTCGAACCAGCTCAGGCTCGGCCCGACCGCGGATTTGACCAGGTTGGCCTGGATTTCACCGGTGAAGGTCTGATCCCGGAAGATCAGGATCACGGTGACCGTCGCCGCGGCCAGGATGGGCGCGATCATCGGCAGCAGACCGAACTGCTTGCTGCGGCGGTGCAGGATGGTGCGCAGCGGCCCGATCGCCACCAGCAGCGCGCCGATCGACGCGATGCCGGTCGGCCCGGAGAACAGCGTGAGCGCGCCGACGATGCAGGCGACCGCTACCGGTAGCAGTCGGCTGGTGGCAACCGCGCGCTCGACCGAACACCAGGTCAACAGGATGCCCAGGGCGATGATCGGCTCGGGCCGTAGCCCGTTGTCGAGCGGCAACCAGACCGCCAGGAACATGCCCGCCGCCGTCCATGCCGCCGCTCTGCTGGTCTTGACGGCGTGCCCGAGCCGAGGGATGACCTCCCGGCTGATCACCCACCAACAAGCCAGCGCCATGAGCAGGGTGGGCAATCGCATCCAGATGCTGGCGGTGGTGACGTGCGCCCACAGCGCCAGCAGGTCGTAGTACCAGCCGAACGGGGCTTCTGGGGTTCCGAACCAGCGGTAGTAGTTGGCCATGTATCCCGCATGCTCGGACACCCGCGCCATAGTCAGGATGTAGCCGTCGTCGGCGGTGTTGGCCCCGACGAAATGCCACCACACCAGCACCAGCGTGACCAGCCCATCCAGTCCGCTGATCGACCACCAGCGTGGCGGCAGAAAACGACGGTGCCGAGTGCCGTCGGCGGTGTCCAGGATGTGCAGGGCGATCAGGGCGGCGATGGTCAACGCCACTCCGAGGACCATCGCGGCCATCTTCGCCCGCGTGGGTGAGCTGCTGTAGCGGGTGTCGATGGTCGCCGAAAAAGTCAGGCCCGGCGGGGCCGGTCCACTCAGATCGGTGAATACCCCGACGATCTGGGGCCGGAAGTCGTATCCGCTGCGTTCGCCGCGCAACGGTGAGCCGGGATGTTCGTCGTTGGGACCCTGTTTCAGCCCGACGAATTCGCCGGTCACTCTGTCGGCGTGGGCGGTGAAGACCAACTTCTGACAAGCAGCGCTGAGCACCTGGCTCAGCGGCGCGACGACCACCGGGGTATTGCGCACCACAACCACCAGGTCGTCGTTGACGTGCTCGATCAGCAGGCCGCGGTCCACGGCCTTCGGCGCCTGCTTGGGCACGGTGGACAGCAGCACCGTCTTACCGCCGTTGCCGGGCTCGGCCAGCCCGGCGGCGGCCTGGCACGGAATGCTGATGTCGAGGTCGGTGGCCACGTAGCCGATCAGCGGCGCTTCGACGCTGCCGAGCACACCGTTTTGCGGCCAGTTCAGTTGTGCGGTGGTCTGTTTGACCGGCAGCAGCGGGGTTGCGATCGCCAGTAGAGCACCGAGCAGACCGGCAACGACGGCGACGACCCTGGCGGCCCGGTAGTTTGTGCCCGCGTCGGTCGATAGGCGCCGCTCTCCCCCGCGAGCGGGTGGGGTCCCCGCGGAGCCGGGGAGTGCCCCCACCTCATCGCTTCGCTCTGCATCGTCGACGGCGCGGCTCACGGAGGTAGATGGTAATTGCTCGCCATGTGTCGTCCCTGTCGCCATCAGGGCCGCGGTCCAGGTTTGCGGATGGCCAATACGAATGGGCCGATCGTGGTGACGGCGAAGCGGGGGTCGGCGAACATGGCGGCGTTCAATTCCACCGTGTAGCGGCGGACGTTGGGCTGGTTGGGGTAGACGTCTTCGGCCAGCCGCAGGGTGTAGGTGCTTGATTCACCAGCTGAGCCGCCGTGGCGCATCAAGAACACCGTCGGCGGCGCCCACGGCAGGGTGTCCAGTGCGTGGATGAACGGATCGGCGGCTTTGAGCTTGGACCAGCTCTTGATCGCGGCCGCGCGCTTGTCGAACTGCGCGAGCGGGTTGGCGTAGTGCGAGGTCAGTCCTTGAAAACCGAAGTAGGGGTAGTAGGACAGGAAGCTGTAGTCCGCGGTCAGTACGACCGTTTCATCGCGTGGTTTGCCGGTCGCCCGGGTGATCGCCGTGTCGATCTCCGGGTAGTACTTCTCGGAGCTGGGCGGACGGCGGTCGCCGCGTTGACCGTGCCCGTCGGTGTCGGTGTAGGCGATCGTGAGGTCGGGCCGCAGCACGTCGGGGATGTCCTGGCTGAACGCGATCGCCGCGGCCAACCCGACCGAAGCCGCCACCGGCAGCACGGCGCGGCCCCAGGCATGGTCTCGCCCGCGGGCGGCCAGGGCGAGCGTGACCTCGATGAAGCCGAAGACACCCGCAGTGGCCAGCAACACCGTCAATGTCGGCTGTAGCCGGAATGACAGCAGCGTGGTGCGCGCCAACGTGGCCAGCATCGACAGCAACGACCACAGGTAGACGGCGAGCACGCCGATCGCCAGGCCGGCCGCCCGCACCGAAGAACGGGCCCGGACCACCAGCCACAGCGTTCCGAGCATGCACAACGCGCCGAGCAGGGTGAACTGCAGCATCGGGAAGGTCAACTCGGCGCCGTCGGCGGGCAGGTAGTGATAAGCGCTGCCGGTGTTGCTGACCGGGTCGCGGGTCGCCCGCAACAGGAACGGCAGCCAGGTCGTCGCCCCGATGGCCGCCGCGATGACGGCGATGACGGCCAGCCGGGCCAGCGGGTCCACGGCAGCCTTGAGCCGATGGCCCGTCGCGACGCCTTGGCGCCACCTTGCACCGGCCAGCACCAGCGCCATCAGCACCACGGTGAACGCGCTGTAGGCCAGCAGCAGGGTGTAGAAGGTCGCCGCGACGCCGAGGAATATCCCGGCCCCGACGACCGCGGCCCAGCCACCGGATCTGGTTCCGCCGCGCAGCCCCGACCAGGTCAGGATGAACACCGGCGGCAGCAACACGGTGATCATCGCGGAATACGGCTCCGGGGAACTGTAGGCCAGCGCCACCGCGGCGGTCGCGGTGGTGACCATCAGCGCGTACTCGAAACGGATCATCCGCCACCACAGCACCAGCGCCACCGCGACCGCGATCGTGATCGAGGTGACCGCCCACGGCTTGTACATCTCCCAGCCCGGCGTACCGGTCAGCGCCGCGGCGCGCCCGCCCAGCCAGAACCAGCCCGGCGGGTAGAACGGCGGCAGCCCGATGTAGGTCATGTCATGCAGGGCGGCGCTGTCGGTGAACCTGGTCAGGTATTCGGTGCGGAACTGCTGGTCGACGGAGACGCCGAACAGGTAGAGCTTGGTGGCGCCCAGCGGCATCGCCAGCGTCACCACCGAGAACGCGGACACGAACACCAGCGCGAACAGCTGAGCCAGCAAGCGGTTTCGAACATCGCCGGTGCGACGGCCACGCCGCCATAGCCAACCGGCGAACAGCAATCCGACGATGCAGCCGACCTGGCCGACCGTGGTGAGTGCGTGCAGCTGGTTCGACGACGGATAGGCCGGCCATTCGACGCGTGCGATGGCGATGAGCGCGATCACCGATATCACCGCGGCGACCGCCACCGCGATCACCATGTGGCCGACAGTGGCCAGCGCGTTCCGCATTTAGATGGGCAACTTGCGGAAGATCGGCCGCGGGATGTGGCGCAGCACCATCATCACGTAACGGAAAGCGCCTGGCGCCCAGACAAGTTCCTTGCCCTTGGCCGCCGCGGTCACCGCCAGGTTGGCGACGTACTCCTTGTCGACGGTCAGCGGCGCTTCTTTGACGTGCGCGCTCAGGCGCGTCCGAACCTGGCCCGGCCGGATGACCAGGACGCGGACCCCGAAGGGCTTCAACGCCTCACCTAGCCCGAGGTAGAAGCCGTCGAGGCCGGCCTTGGTAGAGCCGTAGACGAAATTGGATCGTCGGACTCGCTCACCGGCCACTGTGCTCATCGCGATGATTTGGCCGAAGCCCTGTGCGCGCATCTTCTCGCCCAGCAGCACACCCACTGAAACTGCTGCGGTGTAGTTGATTTCGGCGATCTGGACCGCCTTGCGCTGGTTCTGCCAGAGTTCCTCGGCGTCACCGAGCAACCCGAAGGCCACGATCGCGACGTCGACGTCGCCGCCGGCAAAGGCGGCGTCGATCACTTTCGGGTGGCTGTCGGTGTCGACGGCGTCGAAGTCGATCAGCTCCACAGATTTCGCCCCTGCGGCTTTCATCTGCGCGACGGCGTCGCTGCGGCCGGGATCGTCGGGCAGGCAGGCGAGCACGATTCGCGCGTGTGCGTTCTGGAGGTAGCGCGCGCAGATCGCCAGCCCGATCTCCGACGTGCCGCCGAGTAACAGGATGGTCTGTGGATTTCCCACGGCGTCAAGCACCATCTAGAGCAGCTCCAAACGTCGGGCCATGTCCGAGGCGAAGACCCCGGTCGGATCGACCTTGCGGCGCACCGCAATCCACTCGTCGATGCGCGGGTACATAGCGTGGAAGTTATTGGCAGTGGTGCGGTTGTCCTTGCCGGTGTAGAGGCGGCCGCCGAACTCCAGCACTCTGCGGTCAAGTTCGTTGAGGAACTCGTTGAGTTCTGACTTAATCTGAAAATCGACGCAGACGTTCCAGCCCGGGATCGGGAAACTCAGTGGTGCTTGGTTCCCCGGGCCGAACAGCTTGAACACGTTCAGCCACGAATAGTGACCCGAACGCTGGATGTCATACATGATGCCCTTGAACTCTTCGACCGCCTCGACGGGCACCACGAACTGATATTGAGCGAAACCCACTGTGCCGTAGGCACGGTTCCACTCGCCCACCATGTCCAGTGGGTGGTAGAACTGCGTCAGGTTCTGAGCCTTGCCGCGATAGGTCTTTCCCAGCCGGTACCACGCTTCGGTAAGCGGTCCGAACGTGTACTTGTTGCCAAGGCCGTTGGGGAAGATGTCGGGCATCGTGAAGTACTGTGGCGCATCGAATTTCAGTGGATTCTTACGGAGCTTTCCAGGCAGCTGGTCGACGGTGGCCAGTGATCCCCGGGAAATCACGGCGCGGCCCAGCTTCGGCGGCCCACTGATCGCGTCGAACCAGGCCGACGAGTAGGTGTAGTTGGCTTCGCTTCCGTCGCTGTGGAAGGCGATGGTTTCGTCCAGGGTGTGGGTGACGTCTCCGTCGGCGATGAAATACGCGGTCTCGGTTGGCGTCATCGCGATGGTGGCCCGCAACATGATGCCGGTCAGCCCGTTGCCGCCGACGGTGGTCCAGAACAGCTCGACCTCCTCGCCGTCCGGGGTGAGGTGGCGGATCTGCCCGTCGGCCGTCAGCAGCTCCATCGACCGGACGTGGTTGCCGAAGCTGCCCGCGCTGTGGTGGTTTTTGCCGTGGATGTCGGAGGCGATCGCGCCGCCGATGGTGACCTGCCGGGTGCCCGGCAGCACCGGCACCCACAGCCCAAATGGCAGCGCTGCCTTCATCAGCTGGTCGAGGTTGACCCCGGCATCGACGTCGGCCAGGTGGCTATCGGCGTCGATCGAGTGGATCCGGTTCAGCGGCGTCATGTCGATGACCAACCCGCCGCCGTTTTGCGCGTTGTCGCCGTAGGAGCGGCCCAGCCCGCGAGCGATGACGCCACGGTCGCCGGCGTCGGCGGCCCAGGCAACCGCCTTCGCGATCACCTCAGGGTCAGGGGTGGACAGCACCTGCGCCACCGAAGGCGCGGTGCGGCTCCAGCCCGGACAGCCGGTTCGGGGTCGTATGTCACTGCTAAACATCGTCAAAGAGGGTACCGCCTGCGGAGGTGGGTTCAACGCAGCCGGAAGATCACCGACCGCTGCACGATGAAGTTGATCACCGTGGCGGTGCCCTGCGCGATCACAAAAGCGGCCGGCACTCGCCACGGCTCGTTGGCGAACTGCTGGTAAAAGAGGTAGTTGATGCCGACCTGCACGGAGTAGGTGAGCGCGTAGAGCACGCAAACCGCGATGAACCGGGCCTTGCTGGGCGGTGCCTGAAACGTCCATCGCCGGTTGATCAGGTATGCGGTTGTGGTGCCGGCGATGAAGCTGAGTGATTTGGCGACGTTGACCTGGAGGCCTGCTCGAAGCAGCAGCACGTAAAGGCCGAAATCGACGACCGCCGACAATCCGCCGGTGACGATGAATCGCCACACCTGCGTCTTCAGTGGCAGCTGGGCACTCGCCGCGATCTCGGCCATCGGCGGAAGTCTACGGCCGACTACGACGGGTACTTCACATCCAACAGTTCGACCTGGTTTTCGCCTTGCGGTGTTGTGTAGGTGACCGTGTCGCCGGCTTTTCGTCCGGCAAGTGCCAGCCCCAAGGGGCTGCCTGCGGTCAACGCCTCGGCTTCACCGCCGATGGATGCCTCTTCGATCACCGAGATCACCTGCATCTTGACGACCGCGCCGTCGGAGAACCGTAGCGTCACCTCGGTGCCGAAGGGCAGCGTGCCGGCTCCGTTCGACGGCGCCGGCCCGGCGTGTAGCAATCGGTCGAGTTCGGCGAGCCGCTCGTCGAGGCCGGCCAATTCGTCGGCGCGCTGGATGGCGTCGGCGGCATCGGCGTGATCGCTCACCGCGCCGCGGTCGTTTCTGACCTCGGCCTCCAGGCGATCCCGTCGTTCCCGCAGCCGCGCCAACTCGGCAGAAATGCGTTCGCGCGCCTCACCGGAAAGCCCAGAGGGCTCGACTGCTTCGCTCACCTTTGCCGACCTGTCTGCTAGGGCGCGACGGCGATTACGACTCCGGAACGCCTCGATTGTTGTGGCTACTGGAACCCGATTATTCCCGCGGGGCGAATCCGGCTAAACCCAGTAGGGCACCCGGGCGCGGTATTGGCGCATCGCGATAGCCGCCAGCACCCAACCCAGGACCGTCAGCCCCACCACCACCGCCCAGTGCCGTAGCTCTTGGTGGGAACCCAGCAGCGGGGCGCGCACGATGTCCAGGTAATGCAGCAGCGGGTTGAGCTCGACGATCTTCGACCACCCTCCGGCGCCCTGCTGCCGCAGCGTGTCGTCGTTCCAGATGATCGGCGTCATGAAGAACAGCAACTGCACGATGGAAAACAGCAGCGGTCCGATGTCGCGGTAGCGCGTCGCCAGAATGCCGAAACACAACGACACCCACACGCAGTTGAGCACGATCAGCCCCAGCGCCGGGATCACCGAGAGGTCGGCCCACGACCACGGCTTCGGATAAATGATCGCGATGATCAGATAGATGACGATGTTGTGCGCGAACAAGATCATCTGCCGCCAGACCAGCCGGTAGACATGCACGCTCAGCGGCGTCGGCAGTTGTTTGATCAATCCTTCGTTGGCGACGAACACCTCCGCGCCCTCCAAGATGGAGGCGTTGATCAAATTCCAGATGATCAGGCCGAGCGTGACGTAGGGCAGGTGCACCGACAGCTGGAGATGGAACAGCCTGGAGTAGAGGCCGCCCATCGCGACAGCGGTGGTGCCGGTGGCGATGGTGATCCAGAACGGCCCGAGCACGGACCGGCGGTACCGCTGCTTGATGTCCTGCCAGCCCAGGTGCAGCCACAGCTCGCGGCGGCGATAGCCGTCGACTAGGTCACCCCAGGCCCGGGTCAGTGTCTTGGACTGCGCCGCGACGTCGACGATGGTCATTAGCGCCGCTCCTCCTGGCGTCCGAATATCTCCCGGCGGCCCAACCGGCGCAGCCGCAGCCACTCCAACAGACCTTTCGGGTCCCGACGGGACACCAGGAAAAACCAGCCGAACCGCAGCCATTCCTGGACCAGCAACTTGCGCAGACCCGGCTGCGACAACAGGTAGCCGCGATTGCGGTAGGTGAAGTAGCGCTTGGTGGGATCGTCGGGATATTGCGTGTGCATGCGGCCCGCGAAAATCGGCTTGAACTCGGCCGACCCGCACGGGTGTAGATAGGCGGCATTCAGGCAGGTTCCGAACGCCAGCCCCGACCGGACCAGCCGCCGGTGCATCTCAACCTCGTCGCCACGGACGAACAGCCGCAGGTCGGGAACACCGATCGACTCGAACGTCGACGCGCGGAACAGCGCGCCGTTGAACAGCGACGCGATACCGGGCAGCAGTTCCTGGTCCTGGGCGGTACGCAGCTCGCTGACCCGCCTGCGCCAGACCAGGCCGCGGCGCAACGGAAACGCCAGGCGTTGCGGGTCATCGGCGTTGCACACCATCGGCGACACCTCGGCCAGCCGATGCCTCTCGGCGCACGCCAGCAGCGTCGCCAGCACTTGGCTGTCTTGCGGGTGGCCGTCGTCGTCGGCCAGCCACACCCAATCAGCGCCGGCGGCCAGCGCATGAAGTATGCCGAGCGCGAAACCGCCTGCGCCACCGAGGTTTCGGCGCGACGGCAGATATGTCGTGCGGATGGGCTGGCCGCTCACCAGATCGCGAACGCGGTCGTCGTCATCGTTGTCGACCACGATCAGCTGGTCCGGCAGCCGGCTCTGGGTGGTCAACACATCCAGCGACTTGGCCAGCTCGTCGGGGCGCCGGTGGGTGACCACGACTGCGCACACCATGTCATTCATCTGCGGGGGCTTTACTGGCGAGCTGCTGGTCGGTAGCGGTCTCGGCGAGCACCTCACGTACATGTCGTGCGGCGTCTTCACCCTCGTAGGCCCGCACGACGTCCTCGATGCTGCCGGTCAGTTTGATGACGCCGTGGTCGATCCACATCGCGGTCTTGCACAGCCGGGCCAGGAATTCGTTGGAATGGCTGGCGAACACCAGGATTCCCGAGCGCTCGACCAAGCGTTGCAGCCGGGTCTGAGCCTTCTTGAGGAAGTCTGCGTCGACGGCGCCGATCCCCTCGTCGAGAAGCAGGATCTCCGGGTCGATGCTGGTGACCACGCCCATCGCCAACCTCACCCGCATACCGGTGGAGTAGGTCCGCAGCGGCATCGACAGGTAGTCGCCGAGTTCGGTGAACTCGGCGATCTCGTCGACCTTGGCCAGCATCTGCTTGCGAGTCTGCCCGAGGAAGAGCCCGCGGATGATGATGTTCTCGTAGCCGGAGATCTCGGGGTCCATGCCGACGCCCAGATCGAACACCGGCGCCACCCGACCGCTGATCACCGCGGAGCCGCGCGTCGGCTCATAAATGCCCGAAAGCAACCGGAGCAGCGTCGATTTCCCGGCGCCGTTGTGGCCTACCAGCCCGACTCGGTCGCCCAAGTTCAACGACATCGTGATGTCCCGCAACGCCTCGATGACCACCACGTTGGACGCGTTGCGCCCGATCGTGCCACCCAGGACGGTCTTCTTCAGCGAGCGCGATTTGGCGTCGAAGATGGGGAACTCCACCCACGCGTTGTGGGTTTGTATGTGCGGACCAGCTGGCGTCACCGGTTTGTCTGCCTAGAGGTATTGCCCGGTGCCCGAACCGGACCCACCGGGCCTGCCGACTCCCGGGGGCAGCGCGCCCTGGCGCATCTGCTCCAGCTGCGACCGTGCAGCCATCTGCTGGGCGAACAGCGCGGTCTGGATGCCGTGGAACAGCCCTTCCAGCCAACCGACCAGCTGCGCCTGGGCGATGCGCAATTCGGCGTCGGATGGCGCGGTGTCCTCGCTGAACGGCAACGTGAGGCGATCAAGTTCGTCGCGCAGTTCCGGTGCCAGGCCTTCTTCAAGCTCCCTGATGCTGGTGGCGTGGATCGCGCGCAACCGGTTGCGGCTGGCG
Organism: uncultured Actinomycetota bacterium; assembly: GCA_963751315.1. Taxonomy (GTDB): domain Bacteria; phylum Actinomycetota; class Actinomycetes; order Mycobacteriales; family Mycobacteriaceae; genus Mycobacterium. The sequence continues at coordinate 163,498 of CAVVUH010000004.1, forward strand.
TCGTCGAGTGGCGCCGCTCGTACCTCCTCGAGCAACTGCTTGATCATGGTGCCGATGCGCATCACCTTGGCCGGCTGCTCGACCAGGTCGGTCAGCGACCGGTCATCGGAGTCGTCGTCCCGTGCGGCCGCCATCAGCAGGGGATCGACGCCACCGATGATCTCGATGTTGTCGTCGTCGTCGTCGCCGTTACTCAATCCGGGTCACCTTTCCTTATTGGCTCTAGCCTCTGTCACGTTTTGGGAGTTGCCGGGGCGCCACGCCATTCGTAGATTCGGGCCTCACCGTTGTCGTAGATCTTCGCCCACGACTTCGACTTGTCTAGTGACACTAGTCCGTCGGGCACCCTGAACCCCCTGACCGTGGGGATGCTGGTCAGGATGTAGCGAATATTGAGCGCCCGCACTGCCTCGGCGCCCCGCGGGTCGGCGTCGACATCGGCGTAGGCCCAAAAATTGAAGCGGTAATAGCCCGGGCCGATCTGCTGCGGGAAGTCGTAGTGGGTCCACAGCGGGTGCAGGTCGGCTACCGCATACATCCAGGCGGTGCCGTCGACATTGGAGTCGCCGATCACGGTCGTGCGGGCGCCGGGCAGGCTCGCCAGATAAGCCATCGCGTCGAGGTCTTTATGGTCAATGATCACCGAGTCGTATTTGTCGCCGAACAGGACCAGGTGTCGGTAAAAGTAGTGCCGGGCCGTCAGCACGGTGGCGATCACCAACAGCACCCCCGTGACCGAAAACCACACGGATGCAGGCAATTTGGTGAACCGCTCAGTCAGTCGTCTGGCCACGGCCACCGCCGCTAAGACCAACGCGAATATCGCGATTCCTGCCATCGGCGTCGCGAGCATCGTCACCGCGGCCGAGAGCCGTCGTGGATCGTTGTAGAAGAACTGGCTGAATTGTTCGATGGCGGCGCCAACCGGGTTGCGAAACGGCGCGCCTGAATAAATGGTGGCCACGGTCAGCAGCAGCCAAAGCGCCGGCGGCCACCAGATTTTCTTGTACAGCAGGATCGCCATGCCGATCGCGCTCAGCACGATCAGGCCGTATTGGGTCGGGAAATCGTTCAGATGGCGGGTGTGCAGCAGGAGCGCATCGATAACGCCCTGCTTCACGCTTTTGAAGCTCGGGAATGCATGCCCGGCGATGATGTCGGCCTGCTTGAGCACCCCGATGAACTGCGGCGCCAATATCAGCGCCGTCGGTACCGCCGCAGCGGCCAGGGTCAGCCCGTCGGCGAGGCGCCCATGCACCGGATGCCGCCACGCGTCAAAAAGCCACCAGGCCAGCAGGAACAAGATGACGACGAACCCGCCGGTGAGGTGCACCGAGAAGACGCCCATCAGCGCCAGCACGGCCGCCGGGATGCGGTCGCGATGCCGCAGCGTCGAGGTGATCAAGACGAACGTCGGGATCGCGACGCCGTAGGCCGCCAGATTGGGCATCGCGGCGACACCGAACTCGACGTAGGGCACCGATGTGAACGACGCCGACATCGCCGCCGCGGTGGCCGCCGCCCCGGCGGCGCGCCACTCGCCGGAGGCTGACGAATCGTGCGTCGTGCCGGGCCGGAGCAGGCGCCAGGTGAGCATCGCCGCGCTGGACGGAAACAGCCAGACCGACGCCGCCACCGAAGTCACGGTGTAGCCGGTGGTGGGTGCCGCGCCGGTGAGCTGACAGAACACCGCTGTCAGGGCGTGGACCACCGACGGGTAATACAGCGGTTGGTGGGTCTCGACGTTGCGCAGCTCGCCCATGTGGGTCGACGACGCCTGGCCGGTGTCGAGGATGAAGCGCACCTCGTTGGCGTGCCAGACTGCGTCCCAGGTGCTGGGGATGGACTGCCAATGCACGATGCCGCGGTAGGCGGCCCACATGATCAGCAGCGCGCCCAGCAGCACCCCGGCCGCCACGGTCAGCGCCGGCAACCGACCGATCCCTCGCGCTTCGGCCTCGGTGTCGCGGTAGCGGGCGAGCAGCAGCCGCAAACCGGTCATCACGAGGCACACCGCGGCGAGCGCAGCAAGCGCTGTCCAACCGTTCCAAGGGATTCCGACTGCGCCGAAGGGAATAATCGCCAGCGCCACCACGCCGTAGGTCAGCGCCGGGCCAACTGCGATGGCGACCGGCCAAGTTAGCTGAGTGATTCGCGCAACGATTGCCCCCGGCGCGATCAGCAAAAACAATGCGATCAGCGTTCCGAACCAGAGCCCCACTCGACTAGTATGGCTGGCCGGGTGACCTGGCTCGGGACGGCGGGGACGCATCTGGGCGCCCGCTACCGTCACGGATTAGCTGAATCCGCGGAACTCTAAGGTGGCTGGCATGGCATACGACGTCGCCCGCGTGCGGGGGTTACACCCTTCGCTCGGAGACGGTTGGGTGCATTTCGACGCGCCGACCGGGATGCTGATTCCCGACTCGGTGGCGACCACGGTATCGACTGCCTTCCGCGGATCGTTCCCCAACACCGCTGGTCCGCATCCGTCGGCTAAGCGCAGCGCAGCCGTGCTGGAGGCGGCCCGCCAGGCGGCGGCGGATCTGGTCAACGCCGACCCGCGCGGCGTGGTGGTGGGCGCCGATCGCGCGGTTTTGCTGGCGTCGTTGGCAGACGCGTCGTCGACCCGCGCCGGCCTGGGCTATGAGATGGTTGTCACCCGGCTTGACGACGAAGCGAACATCGCGCCGTGGCTGCGCGCAGCAAACCGGTTCGGCGCCAAGGTGAAATGGGCCGAGGTCGACATCGAAACCGGTGACCTGCCAACCTGGCAGTGGGAGGGCCTAATCGGTCCGCCGACGCGTCTGGTCGCTGTGACATCGGCCTCGGGCACCTTGGGCACGGTCACCGATCTACGCCCGGTCACCAAATTGATCCACGACGTCGGCGGGTTTGTGGTCGTCGACCACTCGGCCGCCGCGCCCTACCGCCTGATCGACATCGACGAGATCGACGCCGACGTGGTGGCCATCAACGCCGTCGGGTGGGGCGGTCCGCCGGTGGGGGCGTTGGTGTTCCGCGACCCGGCGATAATCAACACCTTCGCTTCGGTATCGACGAACCCCTACGCCACCGGGCCGGCTCGTCTCGAGGTCGGCGTGCATCAGTTCGGTCTGCTCGGCGGCTTCGTCGCCAGTATCGAGTACCTTGCCTCACTGGATGAGTCAGCTCGCGGAACCCGGCGCGAAAGACTTTCTATCTCAATGCAATCGGCGATGTCCTATATGGACGGGATATTCGATTACCTGATGGGCTCATTGCGTTCGCTGCCGTTGGTGGTGGTGATCGCCCGGCCCGATGACCGGATACCCGTGGTCAGCTTCGCGGTCAACGAAGTGCCGGCCGAGCGGGTGGTGCAACGGTTGGCGGACAACGGCATTCTGGCGATCTCCAACGCCAGCTCGCGAGTGCTCGACGTGATCGGCGTCAACGACGTCGGCGGTGCGGTCACCGTTGGGCTGGCGCACTACTCGACCATGGCCGAGGTCGACCAGTTGGTGCGCGCCCTGGCATCGCTGGGCTAGCTGCGGTTTGATTCGCTAGAGCGTCAGCACGATCTTTCCGGTCACCTGCCCCGACGACAGCAGACGATGGGCCTCAGCGGCTTGCTGGATCGGTATTCGTGCCCCGATGACCGGTCGGAAGCGTCCGTCAGCAATCATCGGCCAGATCGAGGTCACCACCGCCGCGACGACGGCGCTCTTGCTGGTGGGCCCGGTAGCCGGCCGGCCGCGCAGCGTGGTGCCGATGACCCGCGCCCGTTTGCTGAGGAGTTTGCCGAGGTTGAGCTCGCCCTTCATTCCACCCTGCATCCCGATGATGATCAGCTGACCGTCGCTGGCCAGTGCATCGATGTTGCGGTCCAAATACGCGGCGCCCATGATGTCCAGGATCACGTCGGCACCCGCGCCGTCGGTTGCCTCCCGCACCCGCGCGACGAAGTCCTCGTCGTGATAGTTGATGGTGATCTCGGCGCCCAGTTCGCGGCA
>CAVVUH010000005.1:0-232187 GCA_963751315.1 uncultured Actinomycetota bacterium
CTTCGATCTTGTCGCCGGTTTCCTTATCGATGTTTTTCCAGTACTCGAACGCACGCTCCAACACCTGCTCGGAGACCCCTTTTAGCAGGTGCCCCGCGACGTTGGAGACCAGCCGCTCACGCGCGGCATCGTCCATCACCTCGCGAACCAGGGTGCCGGCCTGAGTCCAGTCGTCGTCGTCGGCACGCAGGGTGTAGGCGGTGCGGACCATCTCCCCGTCCGTTTGCCAGAGCGCCTCGGCGGTACGCGACGGATCAGCTTTGGGTCCGCCCTTGGAATTTGGCGCGTACACCGGATCGCTGACCGGGATGATCCGCATCGCACCATCCTTGGAATAGGAATGCACCGGACACTTGGGCGCATTGACCGGGATCTGCTGATAGTTCACCCCGAGGCGGGCCCGATGAGCGTCGGCGTAGGAGAACGTGCGGGCCAACAGCATCTTGTCCGGGCTGAACCCGGTGCCCGCCACCTGGTTGTTCGGCGCAAATGCGGCCTGCTCGATCTCGGTGTGGTGATCGGTGAAGTTGCGGTCCAACACCAGCTTGCCCACCTCGATGAGCGGGTAGTCGGCATGCGGCCACACCTTGGTCAAATCGAAGGGGTTGATCCGGTAGGTCTTGGCGTCCTCGAACGGCATGATCTGCATCTTCAGCGTCCAGCTCGGGTAGTCGCCGCGCTTGATCGCCTCGTGCAGGTCGCGGGCGTGGTAGTCGCCGTCCATGCCGGCGAGTCGGTCGGCGTCGTCCTGGGTCAGGTATCGGATGCCCTGATCGGTGACGAAGTGGTATTTCACCCAAGAGATCTGCCCTGCGGCGTTGATCCAGCTGTAGGTGTGCGAGCTGTAGCCGTTCATATGCCGCCAGCTGGCCGGGATACCGCGGTCACCGAACAGCCAGGTCACCTGGTGGGCGCTCTCCGGGGAGAGGGTCCAAAAGTCCCATTGCATGTCGTTGTCGCGCAGGTTGTTGTCGGCGCGGCGTTTCTGGGAGCGGATGAAGTGTTGGAACTTCATCGCATCGCGGATGAAAAACACCGGCGTGTTGTTGCCGACGATGTCCAGGTTGCCCTCAGCGGTGTAGAAGCGCAGCGAGAACCCGCGCGGGTCGCGCCAGGTGTCTGGGCTGCCGCGCTCGCCGGCGACCGTGGAGAACCGGATCAGGGTGTCGGTCTTGGTGCCGGGTTGAAAGACCGCGGCACGGGTGTGGGCGCTGACGTCGCCAGTCACTTCGAAATGCCCGAACGCCCCCGAGCCCTTGGCATGCGGCTGACGCTCCGGAATCCGTTCCCGGTTGAAGTTGGCCATCTGCTCGATCAGGTAGTGATCCTGCAGCAGGATGGGGCCATCCGTGCCAATCGTCAGCGAATGTTCATCGCTAGCGACCGGAATACCCGCGTCCGTGGTCGTCGGGTCGACGTGCTGGCTGCTCCGCTCGTGGGTCATCTCATTCATGTACCCAGTTTCGGGCCGTAAGCCACCGGCCGGGCTGCAGAAGATCGGCCATGTTTCCCACAGTTCCCGACGCGCTGGCGGTACGCCCCGACCCCGCCTCCGTCCGCGACCGGAACGCTATTTCGTCGCCAGTACGTGGGCTCGCGTTCACTTCGCGGACGTCAATTGCGCGCCTGGTGTGCAAACATCGCTGCCAGAATTACGGCCTGCGCGCCGCCGCGCCATCGTGCGGTGCTGCCACCACCTCTAAGGGAGTAGGACACGCGATGACCGATGTCGATCAGACACCCTCCGACGGAATGCCCGCCACCAGTGGCGCACGGGCCGACCTGGCCGAGCACTCTCGCACCGGCATGGGTGCGCCCGCGCTGCAGCGGGCGATCACCGATCATCTGCGCTACTCGATTGGCCGTCCGGCCGCGGCCCTGCGGCCCGAGCACTACTACCGGGCGCTCGCGCTGGCCGTGCGCGACCGCATGCAGGATCGCCGGATGGCGTCGACACAGACCTCACTCGATCTCGGTCGCAAGGTCACCTGCTACCTGTCGGCCGAATTCCTGATGGGTCCGCAGCTCGGCAACAACCTGCTGAACCTCCGCATGGAGCGGGCTGCAAAGACCGCGCTGGCGGCGATGGGCCAGGATCTCGATGAGGTTCTGGCATGCGAGGCGGAGCCGGGGCTCGGCAACGGCGGCCTCGGCAGGCTGGCCGCCTGTTACCTGGACTCCCTGGCCACCCTCGAGCGGCCGGCGATCGGCTACGGCATCCGCTACGAATTCGGCATCTTCAACCAGGAGATCCACGACGGCTGGCAGGTCGAGAAGACCGACAACTGGCTGGTCAACGGAAACCCCTGGGAGATCGCCAAACCTGACGTCAACTACTTGGTGAAGTGGGGTGGCTACGCGGAGCACTACACCGACGACGCCGGTGCCGACCGCGTCCGGTGGGTGCCCGGGCGGCTGCTGAAGGGCGTCGCCTACGACACGCCCATCCAGGGCTACGGCGTGAACACCTGCAACGTGCTGACATTGTGGAGCGCGCGGGCCGTCGAATCGTTTGCGTTGGAGGCCTTCAACACCGGCGACTACTACAAGGCGGTCGAGGACGAGGTGACGTCGGAAACGGTCACCAAGGTGCTGTACCCCAACGACGAGCCGGAGGCAGGCAAACGCCTGCGGCTGTTACAGCAATACTTCTTCGTGTCCTGCTCGCTGCAGCACGTGCTGCACATCATGGATGATCTCGCCGACGCCGGCGTCCGGGAACTGCCCCAACGATTCGCCTTGCAGCTCAATGACACCCACCCGTCGATCGGGGTCGCCGAGCTCATGCGGTTGCTGGTCGATGAGCGCGATCTGGACTGGGACGATGCGTGGGAGATCACGGTCGCGACATTCGGCTACACCAACCACACCCTGTTGCCCGAGGCGCTGGAGACCTGGCCACGGGAGATGTTCGCGGAGTCGCTGCCCCGCCATCTCGAGATCATCTACGAGATCAACCGCCGCTTCCTGGACGAGGTGCGCGCCAAGTTCCCCGGCGACGAGGACCGGATCCGCCGGATGTCGCTGATCGGCGAGGACGGCGGCAAGAACGTCCGGATGGCGCACCTGGCAACCGTCGGCAGCCACGCCATCAACGGTGTGGCCGCGCTGCACTCGGAGCTGCTGAAAGAAAGTGTGCTCAAAGATTTCTTCGAGTTGTGGCCGGAGCGGTTCAGCAACAAGACCAATGGCGTGACACCGCGGCGCTTCCTTGCGCTGGCCAACCCCGGGCTGCGAGAGCTGCTGGACCGCACCATCGGGGACGGATGGCTGACCGACCTGGGGCGCCTGCGCGGGCTGGAGCCGTTCATCGAGGGCGCCTCCTTCCGTGCGCAGTGGCGCGACATCAAACGCAGCAACAAGGCGCGTCTGGCCAAGTACATCCGCTCGGCGACGGGCGTCGAGCTCAACCCGGACTGGATGTTCGATGTCCAGGTCAAGCGCATCCACGAGTACAAGCGCCAGCATCTCAATGTGCTGCACATCGTCGCGCTGTACCACCGGCTGAAGCAGAACCCGGGGCTGTCGATTCCGCAGCGGGCCTTCATCTTCGGCGGTAAGGCCGCTCCCGGCTACTTCATGGCCAAGCGGATCATCAAGCTGATCAACGCCGTTGGCGAAACGGTCAACGCCGACCCGGACGTGAACCGGTTCCTGAAGGTGGCATTCGTGCCGAACTTCAGCGTCAAGAACGCGCACATCATCTACCCGGCGGCCGACTTGTCCGAGCAGATCTCCACCGCGGGCAAGGAAGCCTCGGGCACCGGGAACATGAAGTTCATGATCAACGGCGCCCTGACCATCGGCACGCTCGACGGCGCCAACGTCGAGATGCGCGACGAGGTCGGGCCGGAGAACTTCTTCCTGTTCGGTCTGACTGAGTCCGAGGTTGAGACGGTCAAGGCGGACGGCTACCGCCCGGAGTCCTACATCGACGCGAACGACGAGCTGCGCGCGGTGCTGGATCTGATTGCCGGCGGGACGTTCTCGCACGGTGACCCCGAGGTGTTCCGGCCGCTGGTGGACAACCTGCGCTACGACGACCCCTTCCTGGTGTGCGCCGACTTCGCGTCCTACGTGAACTGCCAGGACCAGGTGAGCGCCGCCTGGCAAGACAGGGAGTCGTGGACGAAGATGTCCATCCTGAATACCGCGCGCAGCGGCAAGTTCTCGTCGGACCGCGCCATCGCCGAGTACTGCGACGAGATCTGGAAGGTCTGGCCGCTGACGGTGACCATGTGAACCGCGCGCCGTTCAGCGCTAACGGTCCCAGGTCGATGCTGGACCAACTACCTCATCACCGCTCGCAAACTCACCCTCTTCGCGTGTTCGCTATTCTATGCAGCGCCAACCGCCGACGCCGTCGACGTTATTTGTGACAGTGATCTGCAGCGCAGGTTGTCCGACGTAACATCAAACCTCGATCCGCGAGCCCATGATCAGGGTTCGGTCTTGGGGCAGACAGAAGAACTCGGCAGCGTCGGCGCTCAGGTGCGACGTGGCGATGAAGAGATTCGTACGCCATGCGGGCATGCTCGGCTCGTCGCCCTTCACCAGATCGATCTTCGACAAGAAATACGAAGCGTCATCCATCGAGATCGACCCTTCGGTTTTCGTCGGCTCGAGCACACGTAACGTGTGCGGGACGTCAAGCGTTTCCATGTACCCGAAACGTGCTGTCACGTGGATGATTCCGTCGTCAGTGCGGCCGAGCGGATCGACTTCGACGCGCTGCGAGTCGTGGGCCCGCGGGATTGGCAGCGTATCGATCGTCACGATCACAACCTGCTCGTGCAGAACCTGGTTGTGTTCTACGTTCGCGCGTAGTGCCAACGGCGCGGTCTTACTGCCCCGGTTGAGGAAAACCGCCGTGCCCGGCACACGCAGTAGCCCGCGGCGCCTCGATAGTTGATCGACGAACGCGTCCAGTGGCCCCTCTGCAATGTCACGCTTGCGGGTGACGATCGTGCTGCCGCGCTGCCACGTGATCATGACCGTGAACGTTGTGATGGCGATCAGCAGCGGCAGCCACGCGCCGTGGACAAGCTTGGTCAGGTTCGCCGCCACGAATAGCAGATCAACACCCAACAGTGCGCTGCCGCCAACAACGATCAGCCACAGCGGAACCCGCCATCTTGCGTGCGCCATATACAGGTACAGCATCGTCGTGATGGTGATCGTTCCGGTCACCGCCATTCCATAGGCATAAGCCAGTGACGCCGAGCTGCGGAAGGCGAACACAAGTATCAGGACCGCCACCATGAGCAGGCCGTTGATCCATGGCATGTAGACCTGGCCGAAGGTCGATGCCGAGGTGTGCACCACCCGCAATCGGGGAAGGTAGCCGAGCTGGGCGGCCTGGGACGCCAGCGAAAAAGCTCCCGTGATCACCGCCTGCGACGCGATGATCGTCGCGGCGGTCGCCAGCAACACCATGGGCAATCGCGCCCAGCCCGGAATGAGCAGAAAGAACGGAGCACTCATCGTGGTCTTGTTGGTGATCAACAACGCGCCCTGCCCGAGATAGTTGAGAACCAGCGCCGGTAGGACCACCAAAAGCCAAGCGCCAGTGATCGCTTTGCGTCCGAAGTGGCCCATGTCGGCGTAAAGCGCCTCCGCGCCGGTGACCGCAAGCACCACCCCGGTCAGCGAGAAGAACGCGGTGCCGAAATCCCCCACCATGAACTTCACCGCGTACACCGGGGAAAGCGCCGCCAGTATCTGCGGATGGCCGAGGATGCCGTTCACCCCGCAGGCACCGATTGCGATGAACCAGCCGGTCATCACTGGCCCGAAAAAACCTCCCACGACACCCGTTCCGCGGCGCTGCACCGCGAATAGCGCAACGATGAGGATGGCGGTGATCGGCACCACCCAGTCCTGCAGTCCCGGATGGATCACCTTTAAGCCCTCCACCGCGGACAACACCGAGACCGCCGGCGTGATCATGCTGTCACCGCTGAACAAGGCGGCACCGAACACGCCCAGCGTCGCGAGCACCACCGCAGTACGACCGCTGCGCGCGCCCATCCGGCGCAACAGCGCGATGAGCGCCATGATGCCGCCCTCGCCGTCGTTGTCGGCGTGCATCACCAGCGTGACGTAGGTCAGCGTCACGATGATCATCACCGACCAGAAGAGCAACGACACCACGCCGTAGATGTTGTCCCTGGTGATCGGCACGGGGTGAGGGTCGCCCGGGTTGAAGATCGTCTGGACGGTGTAGATCGGGCTAGTGCCGATGTCGCCGAACACGACACCGAGTGCACCCACCGCAACGGCCAGGCGACCCGTTTGCCTGCCGCTGCGCGCGCGAGCCGCGGGAAGTGGATGCAGGCGTCGTGGGCATTGTGTGGTCCCCGATCGGTGGTTCCGGATTCTCATTTGACCTGATTGTCGGTCGGGAAGCCAGTCGAGCCCGGTCTCGACGACTGCAAGACCACGGCCGAGCGCGGCCCCACCGTAAGCTCCTGCACGACCGTAATCTTCCGCGCAGGGTCGAAGCTGTCGCAGGCAATGTCCCAGCGTCTGCCGCGCAGATCGTCCGGCACAGTGAAGGTCAACGTCTCCCACCAGGCGTTGAGCAGGACGAAAAAGTCGTCATCGATCATCGGCCTTCCGTCGGGACCCTCATCCGGATCCGTTGAGCCGTCGATGAACAACGCGACGCTGCGAGCACTCGGGTCTGACCACTCTTCGGCAGTCATCTCCGCACCTGACGTTGTGAACCAGCGCAGGTCCGACGCCGCCGTGCCGGTGTAGTAGCGCCGCCTGCGGAATGCCGGATGACGCCGACGCAATGCGATGAGTTCCGTTGTGAAATCCAGCATTTCACGGTCGACTGTCGTCCAGTCGAACCAGGTGATCTCGTTGTCCTGGCAGTAGGCGTTGTTGTTGCCCCGCTGAGTGCGCCCGAGCTCGTCGCCGCCCAACAACAGCGGTACGCCCGCCGAGAGCAACAGCGTCACAAGAAATGCCCGCTTTTGCCGAGAGCGGAGGGCCAGTACGTCAGGATCGTCGGTTGGGCCCTCGGCTCCGCAGTTCCATGAGCGGTTGTCGTCGGTGCCGTCGCGGTTGCCCTCACCATTGGCATCGTTGTGTTTGTTGTTGTAGGAGACCAGGTCGGTCAGCGGGAAGCCGTCGTGCACGGTGACGAAGTTGACCGACGCGCTGGGTCGGCGTCCTTCATCGGGGCGGTCGTAGATGTCAGCCGAACCGCACAGGCGCGTAGCGAAATCCCCCAACAGCCCGTCGTGGCTGCGCCACCAGTCGCGCACGGTGTCGCGGAAGCGTCCGTTCCATTCGCTCCACAGCGGCGGGAAGCGACCGATGTCGTAACTGTCCATGCGGCCGACGTCCCACGGCTCGGCGATGAGCTTGACCTGTGAGATGACCGGATCCTGGCTTACCACATCGAAGAACGCCGAGAACGGATCGAAGTCGCCGTCCGCTCGTCCGAGGGTCGGTGCGAGGTCGAAACGAAAGCCGTCGACGCCCATCGTCGACACCCAGTAGCGCAGCGAATCCGTGATCATCCGCAGCGTGGTCGGATTCGCCGTATTCAGCGAATTGCCCGTCCCGGTCGTGTCGATGTACCGACTCGGATCGCTCGGGTCGAGGCGGTAGTAGGCGGTGTTGTCGAGGCCGCGGTGAGACAGCGTTGGACCCCCGGGCCCGCCCTCGGCGGTGTGGTTGAACACGACGTCTAGCACCACCTCCAACCCTGCCGCGTGCAGGGCCTCGACCATTCTCCGGAACTCCGCCACCTGGCCCCCGCGACGGCCGGCCCGTACCGCAGCCGAGTACGCCGCGTGCGGCGCGAAGAAGCCGATGGTGTTGTAGCCCCAGTAGTTCGTCAACCCCCGCTCGATGAGAAACGACTCGGGCACGTTGTGGTGGACGGGCAGCAGCTCGACAGCGGTGACGCCGAGATGGACGAGGTAGTCGAGCGCCGCCTCGTGCGCCAGGCCGGCGTAGGTGCCGCGCAGCGTGGGTGGTACGTCGGGGTGCGTTGCGGTGAAGCCACGGACGTGCACCTCGTAGATGATCGTGTCGGCGAGCGGATGGCCCGGGCCGGGCACGGGTGAAATAAATGGCAGCGGCGCCGTCACCAGGCTGCGCGGCATGTGGCCGGCCGAATCCAGCAGGCTGGGGGCGGCGTTGTCATCCATCGCGTAGTCGAGCAATTCGGGCCCGAACCGGCATTCACCGTCGATCGCGCGGGCATACGGGTCGAGGAGAAGCTTGGCGGGGTTGTAGCGCAGGCCCCGAGCGCGATCGTAGGGGCCGATGACCCGGAAACCGTAGGCCTGGCCCTCCCCGACGCCGGGCACGAAGCCATGCCAGATGTCGCCGTCGCGTTCCGGCAGCGCCAGTCGGGTCTCGGCTCCGCTGTCGTCGAATAAACAAAGCTGCACCTGTTCGCCATTCGATGACACTGCGAAGTTCGTCCCATCCGGCCCGCACGTCGCGCCCAGCGGAGCGGATCTGCCGGGCAAGATCGGCGCGGTCATCGGCAATCCTTACCATCGACGAGTCGCTGAACCACCTCCGACGCAGTGGGGCATGCACGATGGCGGCGGATCACGTCGGCGACCGCCCCGGTCCAGTGTCTCTGGTGCAACGCACCAGGCCTGCACCATTGTCGCCGGAAAGCATTCGTAGAAGAACAGGTTCTGCCACCGCAACGTCAGTCAATGGGACTCCTTGCGTGCTATTGCTTATTTCTGAATCGTGCCGCGCGGACCTTTCACCGTCATTGTGAGTGCCGACAATCTCGGTCAGCAGGGGCTGTCGCGTGCTACACCCGGGCGACGCCGCCCGGAACTCGCAAACACTCGCCGGGTCTACCCCCGAAGTGGCGCACTGAGATCGTTGCTGTTGCGCACACCAGTTCCGTGGTATCGACGGTGTGCCGGCGGACACCGTCAGCTGGCCTACCCGCGGTTAGAGTGCGCAGATGGCCGGTGCTTGCGGTCAGCCGCGAAGGGGACGACCATGACGACCGATCACCACGCCGTCACTGCCCGGCGCATCCCACAGCTGATCCCCCACCGGCTCCTGCGCGGCCGGGTAGCTCACCATCCAGCGGTGCTCGAAGAGGCCGAGCGACGAAGCCGGGATTTCCAGCTGCGTCTGGCCGACCGAATCACCACGTTCGCGGGATCGATGAACTTCGTCTGGATTCATGCGGCGTTATTCGCCGTCTGGATGCTGTTTCTGGAGAAAAGCCCGTGGCCCTCGTTGACTCTCGTCGTGTCGCTCGAGGCGATCTTCCTTTCGACGTTCGTGATGATCGGCCAGAACAGACAGGCGGCGTTCCAGCAGGCCAAGGCAGACCATGACTTTGAAGCCCAAGACTTGGAGCTGAAGACCAATACCGACCTAACACGTCAAATCCATTTGCTCACAGTGGAGTTGCATCGGCGTCTAATCGACCGTCCGGCGTCCGACTTACCCGATCCCGCGTCGGCTACATCAGACGGCGATGCACCTCGAGCACAAGGCACAGTTCGGCGAGGCCCTTCGGGCTAGGAAACCGTCCTTCGAGGTCGTGGTGATCCGGACTCGACCGCACCAGGACTAGGATTTCGGCATGCCGATTCTTGGAGACGCAACTATCGTCTTCGCGCTACTGACTAGGTCGACGTCCAATGCGTTGCGCGTCCAGCTCACCACCCCCGACGGCACCGAGTTGGCCCACGCGCAACAAAAGGCTGGTGCTGCTGTATTGCTCGGGTACAAAAACGGAGGCAAAAGCAAGTACACGCTGTCCAACACCGCAGGCGATGAACTCCACATCGCGGTGGCCCGAACCACAACCATCACAAAGCAGAACACACCGGTGGGAAAAATTGTGCCGGCTGACGGCGCGGCACGGTTGGAAACCGGTGGCGGCACCACCCTAGCCGTGATAGAGCCGCACACCGGGTCCAAGACCGACAGCGCCTGGCATCATCGGATACTCTCGCCCGCCGGCGACGAACTCGGTGTCCTCACCTTGATGAGGGCGCAAAATGGTTGGAGCGGTATCGCAGCAGAGACCACGCTATGGCTACTCAACCAAAACGTCGGCGCCCTCAAACCACCGTCAGCCGGCGTATTGCTCAAGCTCAGCGCGCCAGTCGCTCCCGAGTTGGGCGACGTATTGGCCGCGGCCTGCCTTGACTTCTCGGTGTTGCCGCGGGGCTACATCGCATAATCATTGGTAGCCCGGCAAATCCGGCACGCCGCTGGCCGTCAGCCAACCGCCGCCGTCGACGACCAATGTCGCTCCGGTGACGTAGGACGCCGCATCACTAGCCAGGAACAGCACCGCTTCGGCCACCTCGGTGGTCGAACCGGACCGCCGGAGGGGATTCTGGATGGCGCGGTGTTGATCATCGCCCGCGACTCGCTTCACCCCTTCGGTTCCTGACATCGCCCCTGGGGCAACGATGTTGACGCGAACCCCGTCGGGCCCCCATTCGATCGCACAAGCGCGGCTCAGTGCATCAATGCCGGCCTTGGCCGAAACGACGTGCGCTTGCAACGCCATGCCGCGGTACTGAATCGCCGCGCTGATGTTCACCACGGCGCCACCGTGATCACGCAGCCACAGCTCGTAAGCCGCCTTCGATACGTTGAATGTCCCTAACAGGTCGATGTCGACCACGGCCTTGAACCCGTTAGGGCTCAGGTCGCTGATCGGGACGGGGAAGTTTCCGGCCGCATTGTTGACGACGACGTCGAGTTCACCGAATGTTCGCAGCACTTCCTCGATGACCGCCGTCACCTCGTCGTGACGGCGGACGTCGCAGATGCTGTAGGAGGCCTCAATCCCCTCCTGCCGCAACGCCGCAACCGCCGCTTGGAGATTGGCTTCCTTGCGGCTGCAGATGGCGACGCGAGCCCCGTGACTACCCAGTACCCGAGCGGTCTCCAGTCCCAGCCCGGTAGCGCCGCCCGTGACTAATGCCACCTTCCCCTGCAGGAGATCGGCCCGGAACGGGCTCTGGCGAGTGGTCAAGAACGTGGCTCCTGCGTTGACGGGGTCGGCAGCCGGGCGGATTCGTCCAGGTCGACGTCAAGCGCGTTGAGCATCAACGCCAGACCCGCGTACCGACTGATGATCATCAGTATCTCGACGGTGGCCTCGGAACCGAGCGCAGTATGCACTTGGTCGAAGGCTGGTGCCGAGACGCTGCGTGTGGTCAGCAGCTCGGTCGTCAGATGCAGCACTGCGACTTCGACGGGACTGAAATGGGCTGCTTGCCAATCGGACTCGGAGGTAATGCCTTCGATCTCCTCGCCGCTGACCCCGGCTGTGCGGGCCACGTCTCGATGCTGTCCGAGTTCGTAGGGGCAGTCCATCAGATAAGCGGTGCGCAGGGTGACGAGTTCGCGCAGCCGGGCAGGCACCACCTGGCTACTCAGGACGGCGCGCCCGGCCAGCATCCAGCCGGTGAACACCTTGTCCGCGTTAGCCAGCGCACGGTAGACGTTGAGATTGCCCCGCTCGACGGTTAATTCGCGAGCCCGCTCGGTCATTTCGTCGAGCTGACGGTAGGCGATTCGGGTCATGTGAGTTCTCCTGTCACGGTTGGAACCGGGCTGTGGCGTCGATGTCCAGGTCCGCTGCGTTGAGCACCAACGCCAGCCCGTAATAGCAGCTAAGGATCATCAGCAGCTCGGTGAAAGCCTCATCGCCGAAGACGGCATGGGCTGCAGCGAAGGAGCTTTCACTCAGTTGGTGGGTGCTGCACAACTCGGTAACGACGTCGAGCGCGGTGCGTTCGGTGCAGCTGAAGCCGGCCGCGTCCAGGTCTCCCGTGCCGATGATGGCGTTGATCTGTTGCTCGTTCAGCCCGGCGCTGCGGGCGATCCCAGTGTGCTGAGCGAGCTCGTAGCGCGAGTCCTGCAGATGGGCAACCCGCAAGATGATCACTTCCCGCATCCGCAGGTTAAAGGTAGGGCTGTCGAACAGCTCGTCGACCATCTGCGTCCACCCGGCGAATACATGGGGGGCGTTGGCGAGCAATCCGAACACATTCAGATTGCCGCGGCGCGCCATCCACTGGCGGATCTCCTCGGGCTGCTGGTCGACGGCGGCGAGCGGTATCCGCGACATTGGTTTGGCTCCTTTTACTTTCCGTCTGGTTGGGCGGCGAGGGTGAAGGTCCAGTCCAGAGTCACGAAGGGCTCCTCGACCGTCGCCCCGTCGGGGGCGACCCCAGGCTCGTGACGCACGTAATCTGCCTGCAGCGATTCCACATCCGCGAAGACCGCGTCGCGGCCGATGTACGGGTCCTCTCGCCAGAACAGTTGGGTGATCAGCGGTTGGTAGCCGTCGGCGTGGAACCAGAAGTGCACATGCTGCGGGCGCATGATGGATCGGTTTGCGGCGCGCATGATTTCCCCACAAGGGCCGTCGGTGGGCGTCGGGTAATAGCGGGGCGTGACGGATCGATACCAGAACCGGCCGTCGTCGTCAGTGGTCAAAAGCGCCCGCATGGCGAACTCGTCGTGCAGCTTCTCGGTCTGTTGAACGTCGTAGAAGCCGTCTCCGTCGCTGTGCCAGGTATCTACGTGGGCACCGGCAATCGGTTTGCCCTGCTCGTCGACGACCCGGCCGGTGACGAACATCGGTGTACCCTCCACGCCATCGGAGATGTCGTCTCCGTTGTTGGCCGTCGGACGGCCCTCGACGTAAAACGGGCCGAGCAAAGCCGAGGCGGTAACCGATGATCCGCTGTGCTGGTTGATGCTGTCCAGCAGCATGCTGAACCCCAGGATGTCGGATAGCAACATCACCTCCTGACGGGTTGGGCTGGAGATTTTGCCCACTCGCTCAACGAAATCCATGGCGGTGAACCATTCCTCGCCGGTCAGTTGCACCTCACGCGCGAAATCGTGCAAGTGCTGCACCAGGCAGACGAGCACGTGCCGGAAGCGAGGATCGGTCGACGTGTCGAAGGTCCGCTGGACTGCCTCGGTAATGGTTTGTTCGTTCAGGTCGGATGACATTGCCTTGCCTCTCTATGAGATTGGATTGGTTGACGTTGATGTCAAGGCCGGATAACGACGCGGCCGACTGTGTGGTCGGCGACGGCCTGATACGCAGCGGCCGCGTCGTCGAGCGGATACGTTTTGGCGATGGGGAGTGGCCGAAATTCCCCGGACTCGAAGTAGGGTGCCATCTCCTGAAGGCGCCGCGCCGAGTCGACGACACCGAGCTTGGTGCTGTCCGTGCCGAAGATACGAATTTCGTTGCGGTACAGGTCGAGCAGATCGATGTCGACTGTGCGGGTGCCGACGGCGCTGATGACCACCAGCCTGCCCCGCAGCGCGAGCGAGGCCAACGCGGCCGGGGTGGTCACCCCGCCGACAGCGTCGTACACCACCTGTACACCTGCGCCGCCGGTCAGTTGCTTGATCTCAGAGCCGACGTCGGCGGTGGGGTCGAAGACCACGAAGTCATCAATGACAGCCGCGGCGGGGGTCTCCAGGCCGGGCCGGCGACGGTCTACGCCAATCACCTTGGCGCCGAGCGCATGGGCGATTTGTGCCACAGCCCCACCCACGCCACCGGAGACGCCGAAGATCGCAATGGTTTCCCCAGCCACCAGCTGCGCAGTTTCCACCGCGCCGTACCAAGCGACGACAAAGTTGACCCCGACGGTGGAGGCTTCGTCGAAGCTGAGCCGTTCGGGTTTGCGCACGAGCGCTTCCACCGGCACCGACATCAACTGGGCGTGTGAGCCGTCTCGGGTGAATCCGGTGTCTCCGCCGGTGCCCCACACCGCGACTCCTTGCCATTCGGGTGGCCCACTGACGACCACGCCGGCGAAATCACGCCCCGGCGTGCGCGGCAACACGGTCCATTCCATCGCGCCGGCTACGTTCTTCACGTCAGAGGGGTTAACCGACGCCGCTTCGATCCGGATCACCGCTTCTCGCGCCGTCCCGGTTGGATCCGGAAGGTCCGTCACGTGCAAAACGCCGGGGTCACCGAACTCGGTAAAACGCAAGGCCCGCATGAGTCCCACTCCTTTTCGTGACTGATGGTCTTTTGTCTGACAGCGTCTAGCCAACACCCGAATAGGTCATCGCGTCCAACGAAGAAAAATGAACGTTACGATCGCGAATCGCGATAGGATGCTTACCGTGGAGCTCCGCCACCTGGAGTACTTCGTCGCCGTGGCCGCCGAGCTGAACTTTTCGCGGGCGGCCCAGCGTATTCACGTTGTGCAGTCTGCCCTGTCCGCGGCGGTCAGCAGGCTAGAAAAGGAACTTGGCGTCGAACTATTCGACCGTTCCAAGCGCCAAATCGCGCTTACCGCAGCCGGCGAGGTCTTCCTTCAGCACGCCCGGGAAGTGATACACACCGCGCGTCGCGCACAGATCTCGGTCGATGCATTCCGAGATCAGCTCACCGGCACCGTCACCCTGGGCACCCTGATGTCGTGGGGAACATTGAACCTGCCTGCTGCCCTTGAAGCGTTCCGCCGCTCCAACCCGTTGCTCACCGTTCGCCTGCGGCAAAGCCTGACCGGTTCAGCCGGGCATCTGACCGCGATCGTCGACGGCCAGATGGACCTGGCGCTCGTGTCGATCACCTCGACAGGGTCCCAGCTAGTTGCGCTACGCGAGCTAATGCGCGAGCCCATGGTCTTCGTCTGCGAATCCAGCCACCCGCCGGCGGATCGCGCGAGGGTGCAACTCACCGACTTCGCCGGACACGACTTCATCAACTTTCCCCTGGGATGGGGAATACGACAGCGCCTCGACGCCGGCTTCGCCGCCGCCGGCGTCCATCCGATAAGCGCCTACGAAGTCGCCGACTACGCGATCACCGCTGAGCTCATCCGCCACCGACTGGCAACGACCATCCTGCCCACCAGCGTGGCCAACCGCTTCCCCGACCTACGTGCGGTTCCCCTGCATCCATCCATCACATGGACTCTGTCGATCGCCTACGCCGCATCCCAACAAGCTAGCCCTGCAATTAACGCGCTCATCGACACCCTGATCCGTCACGTCGACCAGTCAGCGTGATTCGGCGGCCAGGACGCGTTGGCGGAGTTCTGCGGGGTAGAGGCTGTCGAAGGTTGCGGGGCGGGCTTTGCCGTCTTCGAGGGCGGTGAGCAATCCGTCGTGTATGACGATGGGCCCACGCCCGGCGTGCCGCTCTTCTTCGGTGTAGCACTGATACCACGGCAGGATGGGGACCGGCCAGTGTTCTTGGCGCAGGTTCGGGTGTATGCGGGTACCCAGCGCCCACAGCACATCTGAGGTGTTGGATGGGTCGATGTCGTCATCGAACACATAGGTGACCGGACACATGTGACCGACCCGGTTGGCGCTCATCAACTCCCCGATCCGGTGCACGATCCCGGTCGTGGTGGCTGCCGGCAACCGGTCGCGCCAGCCCCGCGGCACGGTGATGATCATCCAGTGACACGCGGTGTCCACCAGCAGCCAGGCCGTGGTGATGGGCAGGCCGGCGTTGCGCAGCAGCGCCAGCAGTTCCGCCGACACCCCGACCGCCGGGGCGATTTGGGAATCATCGGGCGGGCGGCCGGTGGCACTGATCGGCCAAATCGGGTTGTCACGGTAGGTGATCGCCTCGATCGTGTACACCGGCTCCGGGGAGGTCTCGGGAAGCGCATACCCATGGAATTCGGCGTAGGGACCCTCGGTGGCATCCCGGGTGATCGACACATGACCCTCGATGACGACCTCGGCGCCGGCCGGCACCTCCAGATCATTCGTCTCGCACTTGACGACTTCGACCGGTTCACCATAAAGGGTGCCCAAAAACGTTCCCTCATCCACCTCGGCCGGAATGGGCATCCCGCCGACCATCGGCACACCGGGGTCACCGCCCTGCACCACAGCGAAAGGCATAGGCTTGCCGATCTTTTCCCATTCCGCCCAGATCATCCCGATATGCTGCTGGGGTAAAAACAGGCCGGTCATGTGGCGGTTGTCGATCATCATGATCCGCGAGATCGACCAGTTGGTCCACCGCCCGTCGGGGGTTCGCGCCACAATGACACCCCAGGTGTTCAGATAGCGGCCGCCATCATCGGGATGCACCTGCGGTATCGGAAACCGATCCAGCGTGGCATCGGCACCCAGCAGAATGTTCTGCTTACACGGCGCCGAATCCGGCGAGATCAACTTCGGCGCAATCGGCGACTTCTTATGCACCCCCGCCAGATGCTCCACCAAATCGCGCGCGGTTACGTCATGGGCAAGACCCAACGACAGCGCAACACGCGCCAGGGGATGCCGGGGATCACTGGACAACGCACCCGGCGCCCCCAGCAACCGGAATCCGGTTGCTGCACCTTCGACGTTGTCGAACAACGGCGCCGGCCGCCCCTGCTCCGTTGAGCGCCGCGTGATCGCTGCCGCCTCCAACACAGCGCTGACGGGACGGTCGATATGCTCAACATCCCCCAGCGATTCCAGCACGCTCAGATAGTCCCGCAGATCGCTGATCCTGGGCATCAGTCATTCACCACCTTCAGACTCGAGGCCTTCGCACCCGACACACCACTCCACCGCTTAGCCGCCGGCGATTCGACATCAAACTGGTCCAAGACCCGGGTCACGATGTGATCGACGATGTCGCCGACGGACGCCGGATGGTTGTAGAAGGCCGGCATCGGCGGCACGATGCTGGCACCCATGCGAGCCAAGGCCAGCATGTTCTCCAGATGAATCTGACTCAGCGGAGTCTCACGCGCCACCAGCACCAATCGCCGGCGTTCCTTCAACGTCACATCGGCTGCCCGGGCAATCAACCCGTCGGCGTAACCCATGCGGATCGCCGCCAGCGTCTTCATGCTGCACGGAGCGATCACCATACCGTCGACCCGAAAAGAACCCGACGAGATCGCCGCCGTCTGCTCATCCCACGAATAGACAACATCGGCCAACGACTCAACATCACGCGCCGACAACTCCGTCTCCAAATGAATAGTCGCTCGCGCCCACCGCGACACCACCAAATGCGTCTCCACATCGGCACACCGTTGCAACTGACGAAGCAACTCGACACCAAGCACCGCGCCGGTGGCCCCCGTCATGCCCACCACGATCCGCCTCATGAAGCCCACCCCCTTACCGCCTGCGCAACGCGCCGGGAGTTGCGCGATCGATTGGCCACCACCTGGTACGCGCTAGTAAGCGCTGGGAGCAGCACAGGAGACAGGATCATCATGAATATGACGATTGCAAGGAGCATCACATCATCTACTTTCTTCCGCGAAGCGGATGGCGGCATTTGCATTTTCAACAGCCCGCGCAACGTCGCGCGGTTTGCGCCCGGTTAAGGGCGACACTCCAGAGGGCCAGCCATGTGATCGCGACATGTGAGGCACCTCGGGACTACTGGGTGCTGATAACCACTGCTTGATCTGCCGGTGCACCGCTTCGTCGCTGCCGAGGACCTGGTGTGTGATAACGAGATTGGGATTGAATCTGCTCGCAACCCACCGGCCCGCCATGATGTCAACGCGCAATAAGCAACCGTCACGAGCAATTACGTGGCCCGTCGAATGGGGCATGATCATGACGTTCTCCTTCGTGGTGACTGACGAATCTCATGCAATCACCGCAGGTCAATGACGGTTAGCCCCAAAAGCGGATGTTTTTGTCCCCAGAAAGGGGGATACGACCTTCGCTCGGTCGCCGCCGAATGCTGCGTCCAAGACACCAAGTTGGCACTCACACGCAACGAGGGGGTGCTTTTCTCACCCCATGGGGGCGTTTCACCGCCCAACCCATTGACCCCTGTATACGGCTGACAGACGCTGATTCCACCAGATGCGTTCCAGATCAACGCACTCTGCAATGCCAGCACTAACAGTGAGGTGAACAAATGCAGGCAACAGCGGCACTACTCGAAAACTCTACGATCAGCGGCGAGGACTTTAAATTGGCGATGCGCCGACTGGCAGGCGGGGTCAGCATCATCTCCGGCACCGGCCCCGATGGCCCGTTGGGGGTCACCGCAACCGCGGTGACGTCATTGACAGCGGAGCCGCCCAGCGTCCTGTGCTGCTTGAACCGCTCGTTGGAATTGGAGACCGCCGTCAAGGAGACCGGCAGGTTCGCAGTGAACATGTTGCGCACCGATCATCATGATCTGGCGAAACGCTTCGCCGGCATGCACGGGGTGCGTGGTTCGGCGAAGTTCGAACAGGGGAGCTGGACAATACTGCCGAGCGATGTCCCCGCGCTCTTTGACAGCCTCGTTACCTTCGACTGCCGCGTCGACGACATCGTCGAGGTGGGAACGCATTCCATTTTCGTCGGACTGATCACCGAAGCCCATTTCGGCGAGTCAGGTGACCCATTGGTCTACTGCAACGGCGCATTCGCCGGCCTGGCTCCGCTGTGAGCGTTGGACTCCACTAGGAGTCGGTGACGCAGGTCTAAGTTTAGAAAGGAAAATTGCAATGACCTCTGTACTGATCGTGGTCTCTGCCGCGAACCATTGGACTCTCAACGACGGCACCAGCCATCCCACTGGGTATTGGGCCGAGGAGCTGGCCCAACCGCACCAAATTTTCACGGCGGCCGGCTGGGACATCACCATCGCCACTCCCGGCGGTGTGGCGCCGACGGTGGACCGGCTCAGCCTCGGATTCGCCGGTGGCCTGCCGACAAAGACCCGGGCGGTCGCGGACTATCTGCGCCAACACAATTCGGCGCTCACCCATCCAAAGGCGCTGGCCGATATCGACCCGAGTGACTATGACGTGGTGTTCTACCCGGGGGGCCATGGCCCGATGGAAGACCTGGCCGTCGACGCCGACTCGGGCAGGATCCTGACCGCTGTGCTGGAATCCGGTCGGCCGCTGGCCTTGCTGTGCCACGGGCCCGCTGCCACCTTGGCGGCGGAGCGCAAGGACGGAACGTGGCCGTTTGAGGGCTATCGAATGACGTCGCTGTCCAACGCCGAGGAGCGACTCAACCCGTTTGCCCGCAAGGCCCCGTGGCTGCTGCAAGACCGTCTCGTCGAGTCCGGGGCCATTTATTCCAAAGGTCGGTTTCCGCTGCGGCCTTACATAGTGGTGGACCGCAATCTCTACACCGGACAGAACCCGGCGTCGTCGGCGATGCTGGCACACAGACTGGTGACAGACCAAAGTTCACCGGCGCTGCACATCTCGGTCAGCCGGCTGATCCCAGCCGATCCCATGACAACTTACGACCTAATCACCGATATCACCACCATCGGGCAACGCAGCCCCGAAACCCATGCCGCCAAGTGGATCACCCACGGCAAGAAGTTCAAGGGCTACAACCACATCGGCCCGCTGTACCGGTGGAGCACCGTGTGCAAGGTCACCGAGGACACGCCAGGACGGGCGTTCGCGTTCGATGTTGCGTGGCCATCGAAGAGCGGGTGGCGCTACGACCTCGCCGCTGCCGAGGATGGAACCGAGGTCACACTGACGATGACCAAAATGCAGCCCCAGGCCGCGCCGGTTCTCGCGATTCAACGCATGGTCGGGGTCCACGACCGCGCCGGACACCTCCGCGCCGGCATGCAGAAGACGCTCAAAGGCTTGGCAGAGCAGGTGCCGCACAAGAGTGCAGTTGAAGGTAAGGCTGCGCGGTGATCCTTACAGGAAAGACCATGTTCATCTCCGGCGCCAGCCGCGGTATCGGGCTGTCGATCGCCAAGCGGGTCGCGGCCGACGGCGCGAACATCGCACTGGTCGCCAAGACTGCTGAGCCCCATCCCAAGCTTCCGGGCACCATTTACACCGCGGCCAAGGAGATCGAGGAGGCCGGGGGCCAGGCGCTCCCGATGGTCGGCGACGTGCGTGACGGTGACTCGGTGGCCGCGGCGGTGGCGAAGGCCGTCGACCAGTTCGGCGGTATCGACATCTGCGTCAACAACGCTTCGGCGATCAACCTCGGCTCGATCGAGGAGGTCCCGCTTAAGCGCTTCGATCTGATGAATGGAATCCAGATCCGCGGCACTTACGCGGTGTCGAGGGCCTGCATCCCGCACATGAAGGGCCGGGAAAACCCGCATATCCTGACACTGTCACCGCCGGTTCGGCTGGAATCCGAGTGGCTCAAGCCGACCGCTTACATGATGGCGAAGTTCGGAATGACGTTGTGCGCATTAGGCGTTGCTGAAGAACTTCGTGATGCGGGGATTGCCTCGAACACGCTGTGGCCGCGCACCCGGGTGGCCACGGCGGCGGTGCAGAACCTGCTCGGTGGCGACGAGGCGATGGCCCGCGCCCGCAAGCCAGAAGTTGTATTCCGACGCGGTATACGTGATCCTGACCAAGCCCGCAGCGTCATACACCGGGCAGAGCCTGTTGTGCGAGGATGTGCTGCTGGAATCTGGTCTCACCGATCTGTCGGTCTACGACTGCGTGCCCGGCTCGGAGTTGGATCTTGACTATTGGGTGGAGAGTCCCAATCCGCCCGGCTACGTGCACCCGTAGACCATGCTCGGTGCTCATGTAGAAGGGGTAACGGAACTGTTCGTCCGGCTTGGAGCCTCTCTCATCGTCAGCCCGGGTGGGTTCGCTGACACGGCTGACATCGACCAAACACGTTTGCTTGCAAGGCAGCTCATCGAACCGGTGCTGCATGCCATACAACAGCAAGGAGATTGTCATGTCTGACCGTCCAACCACCCTGTGCGAGGCGTTCCAACGCACCGCCACGATCGATCCCGATGCCGTCGCGCTTCGGACTCCGGGTGACACACAGACGTTGACCTGGCGGGAGTACGCTGCGCAGGTCCGGCAGGTCGCAGCCGGACTGTCCGGGCTCGGGGTCCGGCGGGGCGGCACTATCTCCCTGATGATGGCGAACCGGATCGAGTTCTACCCGCTGGATGTCGGTGCGCAACATGTCGGCGCCACTTCGTTCTCGGTCTACAACACCTTGCCCGCCGAGGAAATTACCTACTTGCTCGACAACGCCGGGACCAAGGTGGTGATCTGCGAGGAACAGTACGTCGACCGCATTCGCGCCAGCGCGGCAGCGATCGAGCATATCGTCTGCATCGACGGTTCGCCGGAGGGGACCCTGTCGCTGGATGACCTGTACGCCGCCGGTGGCGACGACTGCGACTTCGAGTCGGCGTGGCGCGCGGTGCAGCCAGATGACGTCGCCACGCTCATCTACACCTCCGGCACCACCGGCAAACCCAAGGGCGTGGAGACGACCCACGCCAACCTGTTGTTCGAGGCGTTCGCCGTGGAAGCGATACTTGGGATCGAGTTCGGTGACCGGATCACCTCGTTCCTGCCGTCGGCGCACATCGCCGACCGGATGACCGGCCTCTACACCCAGGAGGTCTTCGGCACCCAGGTCACGGTGGTTTCCGACGGGCGCAACATTGCCGCGGCGCTGCCCGACGCGCGGCCCACTATCTGGGGCGCGGTGCCGCGGGTATGGGAAAAGCTCAAGGCTGCAATCGAATTCGCCGCTGTACACGAGCCCGACGAAACCAAGCAGCAGGCGTTGCAGTGGGGTCTGTCGGTGGCGGCGAAACGCGCCGCCGCGCTGGTAGCCGGCGAGCCCGAGTCGGAGGACCAGGCGACCGAGTGGGCCAAGGCCGACGAGCTGGTGCTGTCCAAGCTGCGCGAGCGGCTCGGCCTCGGGCAGCTGCGGTGGGCGGTCTCGGGTGCGGCGCCGATCCCGAAAGCCACGCTGGCGTTTTTCATCGGCATCGGTATCCCGATCGCGGAGCTATGGGGCATGTCGGAGCTGAGTTGCATTGCCACCCTGAGCCATCCGCGCGATGCACGGCTAGGCAGTGTCGGAAAGCTGCTGCCCGGGTTGGACTGCAAGATCGCCGGGGACGGCGAGTTCTTGGTGCGCGGACCATTGGTGATGAAGGGCTACCGCAAGGAGCCGGCGAAAACCGCGGAGGCGATCGACGCCGACGGGTGGCTGCACACCGGCGACATCATCGAAGCGGATTCCGACGGTTACCTGCGGGTGGTCGACCGGAAGAAAGAGTTGATCATCAATGCGGCCGGAAAGAACATGTCGCCGGCCAACATAGAGAACGCGATCCTGGCCGCGTGCCCAATGGTCGGCGCCATGGTCACCATCGGCGACGGGCGACCGTACAACACCGCGCTCATGGTCTTCGACGCCGACTCGGTCGGTCCGTATGCAGCCCAGCACGGGCTCGCCGACGCCTCGCCCGCTGCCCTGGCAGCCGACTCGGAGGTGATCGCGCGGATAGCGGCCGGTGTCGCCGAGGGCAACACAAAATTGGCCCGGGTGGAGCAGATCAAGCGCTTCCGCGTGTTGCCCGCCCTGTGGGAGCCTGGCGGTGACGAGATCACGCTGACGATGAAGCTCAAGCGCCGGCCGATCGCCGAAAAGTACGCCACCGAAATCGAAGAGCTCTACGCGAGCGGGCCGGGTCTGGACGTTCATGAGCCCACAACCGAGTAAACAGCAGAACCGGCCTGAGAGGGGTCGGTAATGGGCGCGCATCTTCGTCGGTGACGACTTCGATGTAGGAGTCTCCGCGTAAATCACCGGACAGATACGGAGAGTCAACGGTGGGATGGACGTTTGAGCCCTCGGAGGCCGTCCCGGACTTGAGCGGCATTACCGAGGGTCGATCGCGTCTTCGGTCGGGAGATCGGCGATATTGTGTCGTTGGTAACGGAGGTCAGCGGCCTCCCGGCAGAGGATAGTGACCGTCGATGGCCGACGTCGATTCGCACTCGACACAGCGGGATCTCGTCCCCGAGATCGCCGCGGAACTGCGCGACGCGGGATTCGAAGGTGTCGCCGAAATCGGACGCGGCGGCTTTGGCGTGGTGTATCGATGCGCTCAGCCGCGGCTGGACCGCACGGTCGCTGTCAAGGTGTTGACCGCCGACCTTGACCCGGAAAATCTCGACCGCTTCCTGCGCGAGCAGCACGCGATGGGTCGGCTCTCCGGCCACCCCAACATCGTGACCATCCTGCAGGTCGGCACGACGACCACGGGCCGGCCGTTCATCGTGATGCCCTACCACGCCAAGAATTCACTGGAAGCG
This sequence comes from uncultured Actinomycetota bacterium, assembly GCA_963751315.1. Classification (GTDB taxonomy): domain Bacteria; phylum Actinomycetota; class Actinomycetes; order Mycobacteriales; family Mycobacteriaceae; genus Mycobacterium. Next base: position 23,043 of record CAVVUH010000005.1, read on the forward strand.
CTGATCCGCCAGCACGGGCCGCTGGATTGGTGTGAGACGCTGCGCATCGGCGTGAAGCTGGCGGGTGCGCTCGATGCCGCCCATCGCGAGAACATCCTGCATCGTGACGTCAAGCCGGGCAACATCCTGCTGACCGAGTACGGCGAACCCGAGTTGACCGACTTCGGTATCGCCAGGATCGCCGGCGGCTTCCAGACAGCCACCGGCGTCATCACCGGTTCACCGGCGTTTACCGCGCCCGAAGTGCTCGAGGGCAAGACACCCACACCCGCATCGGACGTGTATTCGCTCGGCGCGACCCTGTTCTGTGCGTTGACCGGCCACGCCGCGTTCGAGCGCCGCAGCGGCGAGCGGGTAGTCGCCCAGTTCCTCCGGATCACCTCACAGCCGATACCGGATCTGCGCGAGCACGGATTTCCGGCCGACGTGGCCGCGGTCATCGAACGCGCCATGGCCCGGGATCCCGCTGCTCGTCCGGCCGGCGCGGCGGAGTTTGGCGACGAGCTGCGACAGGTCCAGCGCCTACTCGGAACCGCCGTCGACGAGATGGCCCGCCCCGTCGAGTTGGGTGTGGAGCGCCGAACATCGCCGGTGGCCGCGTCAACGGTTCGGCGGGATACCACAGCCCCGCCGACGCCCCCGACACCGACGACGAAGTACCGACCACCGGTTCCGACCCGATCGCTGGTGGCCCGCAACCGGCTGCTGGACGTCCTGCGGGCGGGCGGCCGACGACGGTTGGTCCTTGTCCACGCGCCCTCGGGCTTCGGGAAGAGCACGCTGGCGGCCCAGTGGCGAGAGGAGCTATCCCGTGACGGCGTCGCGGTCGGCTGGCTGACGATCGACGACGACGACAACAACGTGGTGTGGTTCCTGGCGCATCTGCTCGAGTTGGTCCGGCGGGTCCGTCCCGCCCTCGCCGCGTCATTGAGTCAGGTGCTCGACGAGCACGACGACGACGCCGCCCGCTACGTCTTGACCGCGCTCATCGATGAGATTCACGAAAAAGACGACCGGATAGCGCTGGTCATCGATGACTGGCAGCGGGTGTCGGACACAGCGACCATCGCCGCTCTCGGTTTTCTGCTCGAGCATGGATGCCATCACCTGCAGATCATCGTGACCAGCTGGTCGCGCGCTGGGCTGCCGGTGAGCAAGTTGCGGATGCGCGATGAATTGGTCGAAATAGACTCCGACTCATTGCGTTTCGACATCGACGAGGCTCGATCGTTGCTGAACGACGTTGATGGCCTGCAGCTGTCAGAAAGCGACGTGGAAACGTTGACCACGTCGACCGAGGGGTGGGTCGCCGCCCTGCAGCTGGCGGCGCTTGCCCTGCGCGGCGGCGGCGACACCAACGCGCTTTTAAGCCGACTATCCGGCGCGACCGAGATGATCGGCGAATTCCTGGCCGAAAATGTCCTGGACACCCTGGAACCGGAGATGACCGAGTTCCTGCTGGCGACATCGATCACCGAGCGGACCTGTGGTGGGCTGGCGTCCGCGCTTGCTGAAGTACCCCGCGGGCAAGCGATGCTGGAAGAGATCGAGCGGCGCGGCCTGTTCCTGCAGCGGATCGACGAGGACCCGAACTGGTTTCGCTACCACCATATGTTCGCCGAATTCCTGCGCCGCCGACTCGACCGTGACCAACCCGAGCGGGTCGAACAACTCCACCGGACCGCATCGGACTGGTTCGCCGAACACGGCCACCTCAACGAGGCCGTCGACCACGCGCTGGCCTCAGGCGACGCCACCCGCGCCGTCGACCTCGTCGAGCAGGACGAGAACACCCTGATCGACCAATCGAAAATGACGACCCTGCTCGCAATCGTCAAGAAGCTGCCGCCGCGATTGGTGATCTCGCGAGCACCGCTCCAACGCACCATCGCGTGGGCGAACATTCTGCTGCAACGCCCGGCATCGACCTCCGCTGCGCTGAAGTGTTTCGAGACCGCCCTGGATCGTGCAGACCTCACCGACGCGATGCGGGCGGATCTACGCGCTGAAGCCGACGTGGTCCGCGGGATCGCCGACGCCTTCGCCGACCGGACCGACGCCATCGATCATCTGGTGGCCGTTGCATTGTCACGGCCGGATACCTTCCATCCTCGGGTTCCCGGCGTGGCCGGAAATGTTGCGGCGTTCGCCGCGATCTACCGCTTCGACTTCGACGCCGCGCGCCGGCTGCTGGCGTGGGCGGCGCCCTACCAAGAGATGATGGGTCCGTTCGCCAGCGTCTGGGCCCGCTGCCTCAGCGCTGTCGCCGCCAGGTATCAGCTCGACATCCCTGCCGCCCTCAAGAATTGCCGGGAAGGCTATGAGATAGGCGTCGGTATAGGACCGCAGTCGCACGCCGCACGGCTGGCCGGTACGCTGCTCGGCGAACTGTTCTACGAGACCGGCGAGTTGGCCGAGGCCGCGCGTGTTCTGGACGAAAGCTACCAGCTCGGGTCCGAGGTCGGCACTGTCGACTTCATGATCGCCAGATACGTGATAGGCGCGAAAATCAAGGCAGCGCACGGAGATCGCGGCGCTGCGGTCGATCGCCTTTCCGATGGCATGAAAGCGGCGGAACAGTTCGAGCTGCCGCGGCTCGCGGCGGCAATCAATAACGAGCGGATCCGGCTGCGCATCGAGATCACGCCGGCGGTTGCCGCCCGGTTGCGAGCGACCCGCACAATTCCTCAGGGCAACGGAATCGCCACGATCACAGCAGAATTCGACGAGAGCTCCGGAATTCGGCTGTTGTCAGTGACTGATTCGGCTGACGATCGGGAGCAGGCGTGCCGACGCGCGGCCGATCTGCTCGCCGGAATCGATGGTGAGCGACGACCGTGGGCGGCGTTGAGCGCGCAACTGCTGCTGGCCGAAACACTCACGGCAACCGGCAGAACCGATGACGCTAATGTCGTGTTGCCTCGTGCCGTCACACGGTGCGAGGAACTCGGACTATCACGTTTAATCGTCGATGCCGGACTCGGGTAGCGGTGAGACGAAGACGTCGATCCTTGCAAACGCTCGAAGAAGTGATTGATCGCCACGAGCTCTGACGCCGGGACGTCCTTCAGCTCCCGGATGTGGTCCAGCGAGGGTCTTCCGTGGGAACGACCAGTACTTTGTCGGGCCCAGCCGTGTTGGTCGCTCATTTGTCGCCGGAAGACAAAAGCGTGGTCGAAGTTATCGGTTGACGCCTTCGCTGAGCTGAGGTCGCGCCGTTACCTTTCCTGACGAACGCAGCGCCGCGTTTCAGCAACCAGCTGATCTTGGATTCGACCGTAGAGGCACGAATCACCAAGTGCCACAACCTATCCCAACCATTCCGCTTCCCGCAGAAATGTAGGTGAAACCATGTACGACCAGGTCATACCGTAGCTGACCATCGCGCAACGTTTGCTTTTGTCCTGTTCCCTGTGCTCATCCCGGCGACCGCGCACGCTGCCCATGTTTCCGGCGCTGGCAGCCGACCTTCCCGCCGGTCCGGATCGCCGGCTACCTGCGGCGTATGGCGTCACGCCGCCTCGGCGTTCCCGCTGGGGCGTGACGTCTGCCTGCGACACCCAACCTAGGCCGCACCTGCAAGGCGCGGCCCAGGCTTATTTCGACAGCAGAACTGCGGCGCCGTACCAGTGGCAGGTCAGCAGCGCGAGTTCGACATCAAGCCGGTCGCTGCCGATACTGCGGCCGCGTCGCGCGATGGCCCGGCCCACGCGGTATTTCACCGTGTTGAAGTGCAGGTTCAGTTCCTCGGCTGCCTGCTTGTAGCTGGACCCGAACCCCAGAAACACTCGCAGGGTCTCGCGGAGTCGCGCGTCGTTGTCGGTGTCGGCGGCCAGTGCGCCCAGCGTGCCGGCCACCCAGGCCCGGGTGTCGGTGACATCGGCGCCCAGGAGCGCGGCAACAGAAAAGCCCGGGTCGCTGGCGCAGATCAGCGTCGGCTCGGCGCCCTGGGCGATCAGCGCGACGCGGCGGGCGCGCTCGGCTTCGCGGTGGGACTGCCGGAAGCCCGCGACCCCGCTGCGCATCGTTCCGATGGCGATATCGGGGGCATCCCGTTTCCCTGCGGTAAACCGGCGGACTTCCGCCTCGGCGGCGGGCGTGGCTGTGCGGTAAGGAAGCCACCCCCATGCGCAGGTCCGGTCGGCGGCCACAAACAATGGGGTGGCCGCGGCCCCGGTCGCTTGGCCCAGTTCCCGCAGAAACCGTTGCAGCCGGGCGATTGCATCTGCGTCGGTGCCCGTATCGGGGTACCACATCATCACGGCCAGGTGGTGCCACCGCAGTGGGTAACGGATCGTCGTGGTGGCCGCATCGACGTCGACCGGCTTAGGCGCTGCCAGCACGTCGCGCACCCGCACGGCGCGCAGGCTGTTCTGGTCCTCCAGCCAGCGTTCGCGTTCGTCTTCATATACGACGATGACCTGCTGAGTGATCCAGTCGATGTACTCGAACAGCGTCTTGGTCATCGCTTCCAGGACGGCGTATCTCGCCGGCTCGGGCACATCGATCGTGCGCAGCTCGGCGAACACCAGTTCGTTCATCCGGTGCTGGCCAAGACGGTAGGCCCGCACCAGCGCATGGAGCGGGACGCCATGCTGGGCCAGCCGCCGCGCGTACTCCAGCGCCGCGGTGGGCGCCTCGACACGCTCGACGGCGATGTTATAACGCAACGCGTGCAGGAGGGTGTTTACGTTCCCCTCGACGCTGGGCCCGTGCAGCTCCATGACTCGGGCATCGCCGCGCAGCTCGGGAATCTGATCCTCCAGGTACAGCTGCATGCCCGAGGACAGCTGTGCCAGTCGTTCCTGCAGCCGGCCAGCCGTCTTTGCGATATGGCGGGCCACTCCGACATCGCCGTCCACATCCGGTTTCGGAGCCACCGACACTAGACCTCGTGGCGCCCGCTGGCGATGACGTCAACCCGCAATAAGCGACCGTCGCTGGCGAACACATCGCCCGTCGCATTGGGCAGGATCATGGCGTCCTCCTTGGTGTAACTCGTACGTCTCATGCAATCACCGCAGGTCAGAGCGGGTTAGACCCAAAGGGGTCGTTTTCCTACCCCGAAAGGGGAAAAGGGGGAACGAGCTGCACTCAGCCGCGGGCGAGGCACGGCTCAGCCGCGGGCGGGGCACGGTCCAGCTGCGCGCCACGCGCAGGTGGTTGGTTTTCTCACCCCACGGGGTCATTTCATCGCCGAACCGATTGACCCCTGGCACACAGCCGACCGAGGCTGATGCCACCAGATGCGTTGCAGATCAACGCAGTCAGCGATGCGCCTACCAATAGTGAGAGGTGAACAAATGCACGCGACGGCAACACTACTTGAGGAATTGCAGGAGACGGCGACACTACTTGAGGAATCGGTAATCAGCCGGGAGGATTTCCGCTTGGCGATGCGCCGGCTGGCCGGCGGGGTCAGCATCATCTCCGGTGCCGGCCCGGATGGCCCGCTGGGGGTCACGGCAACCGCGGTGACGTCGTTGACGGCGGACCCTCCCAGCATCCTGTGCTGTTTGAACCGTTCGCTGGAGTTGGAGGCGGCCGTCAAGGAGACCGGCAGGTTCGGGGTGAACATGCTCCGTTCTGATCACCATGACTTGGCGAAACGCTTCGCCGGCATGGCCGGGGTGCGTGGTTCTGCGAAGTTCGAGCAGGGAAACTGGACAATCCTGGCCAGCGATGTTCCCGCGCTCATCGACAGTCTGGTTACCTTCGATTGCCGCGTCGACGACCTCCTCGAGGTGGGCACGCATTCAATTTTTGTCGGCCTGATCACTCAAGCCCATTTCGGTAAGTCGGGTGACCCGTTGGTGTATTGCGACGGCACCTTCGCCAGCCTGGTGTCGCTGTGAGCGTTGGTCTCCACTCGGAGTCGCTGACGTAAGTCTGAGTTTGGAAAGGAAATTGCAATGACCTCTGTATTGATCGTGGTCTCTGCCGCGAACCGTTGGACCCTCAACGACGGCACCAGCCATCCCACCGGCTATTGGGCCGAGGAGCTCGCCGAACCGCACCGCATCTTCGCGGCGGCCGGCTGGGACATCACCATCGCCACTCCCGGCGGGGTGGCGCCGACGGTGGACCGGCTCAGCCTCGGACTGCTCGGTGGCTTGCCGGCCAAGACCCGGGCGGTGGCAAACTATCTGCGCCAACACGATTCGGCGCTGGCCCATCCGAAGGTGCTGGCCGACATCGACCCCGACGACTACGACGTGGTCTTCTACCCCGGGGGTCACGGCCCGATGGAGGACCTGGCCGTTGATGCCGATTCCGGCCGGATCCTCACGGCGATAATGGAATCCGGTCAGACGCTGGCACTGCTGTGCCATGCGCCCGCAGCCACCTTGGCGGCGCGGCGCGACGACGGGACATGGCCGTTTGAGGGCTATCGAATGACGGGCCTGTCCAACACCGAGGAACGACTCAACCGGTTCGCGCGCAAAGCGCCATGGCTGCTGCAGGACCGCCTGGTGGAATCCGGGGCCATCTACAGCAAAGGCCGCTTACCGTTGCGGCCTTACATAGTGGTGGACCGCAATCTCTACACCGGACAGAACCCGGCGTCCTCGGCGATGCTGGCACACAAACTGGTGGCCGACCAGAGCTCGCCGGCGCTGCACGTCTCGGTCAGCCGGGTGATCCCCGCCGATCCCCTGACGGTCTATGACGCCGTCAGCGACATCACCACTATCGGGCAACGCAGCCCCGAAACCCATGCCGCCAAGTGGATCACCCCCGGCAAGAAATTCAAGGGCTACAACCACATCGGCCCGCTGTACCGGTGGAGCACGGTGTGCACGGTCACCGAAGACGCGCCCGGGCGTACCTTCGCCTTCGATGTCGCCTGGCCATCGAAAACCGCGTGGCGCTACGACCTCGCCGCCACCGACGACGGAACCGAGGTCGCATTGACAATGACCAAACAGCAGCCCCAGGCCGCACCGGTGGTGGCGATTCAACGCCTGGTCGGCGTCCACGACCGCGCCGGGCACCTCCGCACCGGCATGGAGCAGACCCTCAAAGGCTTGGCAGAACAGGTACAGCAGGCCACCACGCGCGCCCCACCGCACGGACCAAATAAGCCGGGGCTAAAACAATGCCCAATCTGGGTTTCTACCTGAGCGAATCGGCGGACAGGTATCCCCACGCCGCGGCTTTCCGCTGCGAGGGCGTGACAACGACCTATTCACAACCCCGCCGGATCTGGTTTGTGGACGGCCTTCCAACCGGTCCGACCGGGAAGGTGCTGCACCGCGAAGTCCAACCACCGCCACACGCGGAGGGCTGACACCGTGGTAGCCGTTAGTGCGGATGAGTTTGCGGCGCCATGACGACAGCACTGTGCGCGACAGCGCGCGAGAAACACCTAATACCCGTTCTAGGTCAACAGATCCGCGCCCATGTCCGCGCGGGCACCGGGGTGCCGCTCGTACTGTGCAACGGCATCGGGGCAAGCCTCGAAGTGCTCGATCCACTTGTCGAGCAACTTAATCCGGACTCTACCGTGGTCCGCTTCGACGTGCCTGGCACCGGCGCTTCACCCGATTCGCCACTGCCCTATGGCTTTCCGTATCTGGCCGCGGCGCTTCGAAGGCTTCTCGACAACCTCGGCTTGCAAGGGCGTGTCGACGTGCTCGGGCTGTCATGGGGCGGCGCGCTGGCACAGCAGTTCGCCTTCCACAACCCCCGCCGCTGCCGGCGGCTGATCCTGGTAGCCACCGCCACGGGCATCGCGATGGTGCCGGGCAAGCCGACCGTGCTCGCGAAAATGCTCACCCCACAGCGATTCCTGGATCACGAGTACGCCGCGTCCATCGCCGGTGACCTCTACGGCGGGACGGTGCGCACCGATGCGTCGCTCGTCAAGCGGCTTTTCGAGCGTCAGCTGATGACCGGCTCGCGGGTGGGCTATTTGCACCAACTGCTCGCCGGATCGGTCTGGACGAGCCTCTTCGCACTGCCGCTGATCCGCCAACACACGTTGATCATCGCCGGCACCGACGACCCGATCATCCCAGTGGCCAACGCGCACATCCTGCACCGGCTGCTGCCGCACGCGAGGCTGCACCTACACTCCGGCGGCCATGTCGACCTGGTCACCAACGCCGCCGACCTAGCCGCGCTGATCGAATCCTTCAGGCGATCAGACTGAGCGGCTGATCCGCCTACAATTGGTCCTCCGGGCCGGCGACGTCAGCGCACATCAACCTGGCCCGTCGCGTAGTCTTCGGACCTACCCTGTAGCCCGTCCCAAGCGTGATCACGCCCCGCTGACACCTGCCGAGGCCGGTGATACGCATCCCTTGGACAAAGGTCAGATTCCCGCGCGTAGTGCGATGTCGTGTGCCAGCGCAACGAGATCATTCACAGTCTGGTGAACGGGAATCCCGGATGTAGCGCGGTTACGTGGATCCTGTTGTGCCCGGCGCAGAATACCTTCGGCGATGATGGCGATCTTCCAGAGCGCCAGCGCGTGCCAGAAGCCGAGTTCGGTGTCGGTCACGTCGCGGCCGCTAATGACGCAGTACCGTTCGACCAGATCCGCGCGGCGGGGATAGCCGGGTAACAGCAGGGCGCGGAATTCGGGCAGGACCGTTTCGTCGTGCTCGGGCCAGTACGCCAAGGTGGTACCGAGGTCGGCGATGGGGTCGCCCAGCGTGGCAAGTTCCCAGTCCAGGGCGGCCAGGATTTCGCCGTCGAAGTCGGACACCACGATGTTGCGGAGGTGCAGATCACCGTGGACCAGTGTCAACGACCGTGGCGGCGGAACCGCAGCCCTGAGCCGATCGGTCAGCGAATCAAGGTCGGCCAGTTCACGTGTCTTGGACTGCTCCCACTGGCCGGACCATCGTTTAAGCTGACGCTGCGCGTACGGCGAGTGGCTGGCCAGATCAGCGAGGTTGGTTGCTTCCAGATCCACCGCGTGAATGCGGCCCAGCGTCTCAGGCAACGCCATACCCGCGCTGTGGCGTGCCTGTGTGGGCAAGGTGCGTGACGCGGCCGCGTCACTGATGACCACACCATCCACGAACTCCATCAGCACCAGTGGTGCATCCCCGACGTCGCCTGCCTGAGCGACGCCGTAGATGAGGGGCGCGGGGACATCGGTTGGTGCGAGGGCGGAGAGGATCCGCGCCTCGCGCAGAACATCGTGTGCCGAGCTCAGCAAATGGCCCATCGGTGGGCGGCGCAGCACCCACCGGTGGCCGGCAGCGTCGGAGAGCAGGTAGGTCAGGTTGGACTGGCCCACCCCGATGCGCCGAGCAGTCACCGGCGGTGTGACATTTGAATCGAGCCCGCTCAACCAGGTCATAAGCTCGGCATGCTCGACACCGGGCACCTTGACCAACGAGTCCTGCGCCGTGTCTTGTGAGGAGGCGGAAGCATTTTCAGCCGCGGGATTCATAGGATCGCTCCTCCGTCGATGACCAGAGTTTGGCCGGTGATCCAGGCTGCGGCATCGGAGGCGAGAAAAGCGATGGCCCAGCCGACGTCTTCGGGTTCGCCGATGCGTGCCAGCGGCAGCGAGTCAGTAAGGGTTTGCTCGTGCTCGCGCCAGAGGAGCTCCGAGAGTTTGGTGCGCACCACGCCGGGTGCGACCGCATTCACCCGCACGGTAGGCGCAAGTTCCACGGCGCTTTGTTTGGTGAGCTGAATCAGCGCGGCTTTGGTGGCGTTGTAGACCCCAAGCTTGGGCTCAGTAGTCAGCGCCCCGAGCGACGCGGTGTTCACGATCGCTCCGCCGTGCTGGCTCATCCATGCCTGCGCTGCCAGGGATGTCCACAGGATCGGGGCCCACATGTTCACGTCGATCGTTTTGCGGAACGCCGAATAGTGCTGTTCGGTGAGTAGACCGTACGCGGAGTTGGTGGCGGCGTTGTTGATAAGGATGTCGAGTCGTCCGAACCGTTCAATTGCGAAGTCAACGCATCGCCGGGCAGCGTCTTCATCAGTGGCGTGCGCGGCGAAACCCACTGCTCCACTGATCTTTTCGGCGGCAGCAGCGGCGGCGTCCTGAGTGCGAGCCGTCAGGATCACATTCGCGCCCAGCTCGGCCAACCGCTGTGCCGCGGCCTCTCCGATACCGCGTGAGGCGCCGGTCACCAGCGCCGTTTTGCCTGTCAAATCCATACCAACCATGTCAGGTGCCTCCTGCCGCGTCATCGCGGCGTAGTCGTTGCTTTCGCAGTTCCTCGCGGGCGATGGTTCTTTTGTGCACCTCGTCGGGTCCGTCGGCGATGCGCATTGCTCGCAGGTGAGCCCAAAATGCGGCGAGAGGCACGTCTTCGGTCAGCCCGAGGCCACCGTGAATTTGGATCGCACGATCGACAACTCGCAGCGCGATGTTAGGGGCGTCAACCTTGATCGCGGCTATCTCGGTTTTGGCTTCCTTGTTACCGATGGTGTCCATCAGCCACGCCGTTTTGAGGATCAGTAGCCGCGATTTCTCGGTCTCAATGCGAGCTTCGGCGATCCAGTCGCGGATGTTGGCGCGTTCGCTGAGCGCGGATCCGAAGGTGGTTCTGGAATCGGCGCGGGAACAGAGCAATTCGAGTGCCCGTTCGGCCATGCCGATGGCACGCATGCAATGGTGGATGCGGCCGGGCCCCAGCCGCGCTTGACCAATAGCGAAACCTTCACCCTCACCCTTGAGGAGGTCACTCGCTGGCACGCGCACGTCGGCGAACTCGATCTCGGCATGGCCCTCGCGATCGTGATAGCCGAACACCGGCAGATTTCGCACGATCCGCACCCCGGGAGCGTCGATCGGAACGATGACCATTGATTGCTGACGGTGGGGCGCAGCCACCGGATCGGTCTTTCCCATCACGATCAGCACTCGGCAGTTCGCATGCAGCGCATTGGATGCAAACCACTTGCGCCCGTTGACCACATAGCCGTCGCCGTAGCGGTCCATGCGCAGTTCGATGTTGGTGGCATCCGAGCTCGCCACCGCCGGTTCGGTCATGGCGAACGCCGAGCGGATGGTGCCGTCGAGCAACGGCCGCAACCACCGGTCCTTGTGTTCATCGCTGCCGAAGAGCGTGAGCACTTCCATGTTTCCGGTATCTGGGGCGTTGCAGTTGCATGCCTCGGGTGCCAGCTGCGGACTTCGTCCCATGATCTCAGCGAGTGGGGCGTACTCCAGATTGGACAACCCGGGACCCCATTGTGGGTGTGGGTGAAACAGATTCCACAGGCCGCGGCGACGGGCCTCAACTTTGAGATCCTCGATGATCTGCGGGTGATGATGAGGGTCACCAGACTCGCGCATCTGGACCTCATAGACCGGCTCCGCCGGATAAACGTGCGTCTCCATGAAGTCCAGCAGCTGCGCTCGATAGCCCTCGGCTCGCTCCGAGGGCTCGAAGAGGGAAACACGGTGCTCGGAAATGACAACTCCTCCACGATGTTTCGACGCGTGCCAGACGCGACAACGTCCGCCGGATAGCATGAGGATGCCAGCCCAGCCCCGCCGCCGATACCCACCGCACGGTGGAATCCCCTTTTCGGAGGAGGAAACTCACTCCCAGCTCCGGCGCAGAGACGCCGGGGGATTTTTCTCACCCGTTGTGGGCGTTTCGTCGCCGATCAGATTGACGGGCTCGCCCGCCCGCAACACGCTGATGCCTGAAGGTGCGTTACGACTGAACGCAATCCACGACGCCTAACCGCTGACCGAAAGGGGCAAAGATGCAAACAACGGAGAGCACCGTGCGTGGAGCCGACCTGGCTCGACGGATGGCGGTGCGCGACTTCCTCGGCAGGGCCATCAACGGCCGCGGAACCTGCGCCTACGATTCAGCGGTCATCGCCGGCAACGGAATCGGTGCCCTGGCCTTCGCCGGCTGGCTCGCCCAAAGCCCCCTATTCGAAGGCAAGGTCACTGTCGTTGCGCCCCCCGTTGTCGAGTCGCGACGGCTGATCAACGGGGTCACCCTGCGCGGGCGCTGCATCGACTTCATCAGCGCCGCCCTGAACACAACCCTGAATGAGATTCTCGAGGTCATGTCCGGGTCTAGTGACTCGCCGCCGGTGGCCTACCGACAGGCCGCGGCCATGGCAATACAGGGCGGGTCGTCATATCGATTCGGCCGACGGGGACAATGGCAGAACGGGTTGTCAGCCAACCGCCCGATCGCCTACGGCGTGCGCAACAGCAGGGTAGTTGGCGGCATGCGGGAACTGGCTTCCAAGCTGCCAATCGAATTCGTCGACGAGCGTGTCGAGTCGGCATCACACCTGCGAAGCTTCGGCTCCGGCCGGCACCCGCTGCTCGTCAACGCCACGACCCTGCCGACATTGATCGGCGGTCAAGCACAACCGCCGAAACGGATGGTATTGGGGGCGCAGGTCCCGTTCATCGCCGCCGACCGCGGCGTGAGCTATCCGCTCGAAGCCGAGACCGCGTTCGCGCCCGTGGTACGGCGCGGAGGAACCATCGACGTGGGCTACTTCACCCCGTTCCGTGACCCGCTATCACCGCGCTCCACCTGGTACGGGATCTACGCCCGCGTCGTCGATCGCAACGCCGCGTTCAACAAAGATGCGGAACTACGAATCATGACTGAGCAGCTCTTCGGCGTCGGCGAGGCGATGGGTCTGACGCCCGACGACCCCGAGGAAACCCTCGGTCGGGCCTTCGTGCCGGCGTCACCGTGGGGCACCGTGGCGCCCTCTGCACCAGGCACACTGGAACTCAAACGCCACTACTCCGGTGGTGCGCCGGTGTTTTACGCAGACGGCATGATCATGAGCATGGTCGGTGGTGTTGTCGGGGCCGAAGCGGTCATCCACGGAGTGAACCCCGATGACGCCATCCGCCGCGCCCTGCGGCCTTGGCGCCGCCACAACGGGTTGTGGTACATCGAGACCAACAAAATGCCCTTCCTGTCGGACATGCTGATGCGCGCCAACCCCGCAGCCGCGATGGCCTACCCGCACACGGTCGGACTGGACCTATGGGCCTCGGCCGCTTGACATCTGCTACTGCCACGAGATGCGCCGGCGGCAAGCGCCGGCGCGCTCAGCAGCATCAGCCATCCCGCCGGCTGAGCCGCGGGGCCATAATGATGCCCATCATGTGCACGGAGGCCACGCGCCATGCCGATTGATCTCTCGTCGACATCCGGCCCGAAGCAGCCGCGAGACGCCTGGGAGTCCACGTCCGCGGCACTAGTCCGTCGATACCAGCGTGCGTTCGCCAAGGCTGCCAACATGTTGCCGGTTCAGCGACTCGGCGACGTCGATGTCCGGCGGGACCGATTCCTGGCCGCGCTGGGCAATCGTGCGGACGAACTCCACGCCCAACTGCTCCGCGCGATGCGTGACCGGGCCGCCTCCGGTGACTCGCGCGAGCTGGCACGACTGTGTGAAGTGGCCATCGAGCTTCAGGACGTTCGGTCCAGCCATCGTCAGGCCGTCAACGAGGAGCGGTTGCACATGCTCACTAGCGGCCAAGAGGTGAGCACGCGGCTGTCCCCGACGTTGGGGGTCAGGGCCCTGCTCGAGCGCGCGGCGACGGTGATGTGCGATCTCCCAGGACTTGAGCGCTTCATGGTGTTCCGGCGTGAGGGTGGGGTGCTGCAAGCCGTCGCCACCGTTTTCGCCGACCACGACCAGTGGGCCCGTGACTGCCAGGACTTCTCGGCCCACACGAGATATGAGATGGCGCCGAAACGTCCTGAGGCGCTGATCGTCCGCCGCCGCTCCCCGGCGATCGTCACCGATGCGCTGAATGACCCCGACGCGTTTCAGCCGATCGTGCAGAAAATGCAGGCCGCAAACTATGTCGGTGCGCCGGTGATCGCTTTTGGCGAGGTCGTCGCGACGATCCACGGTGATGCGTATTTCACCGACCGTCCGGTCGACGAGATCGACCGTGACGTCATTGCCTCCTTCGCCGAGTCGCTAGGGCCGATCGTGGAACGGGCGATCCTGATCGAACAATTGGAATTTCAGCAACGGGTCGCCGAACAGCTGGCCCAGTCGGCAAGGGGCGTGCTGGGCGGCCTGGGCAGTCAGGCTCCGCTGCTGGAATTGGATGAGCAGGCTACGACGGCGCCGTGGCAGAGCCGCAGCGAGGTCGTCTCCGATCTGACGCGACGGGAGTACGAGGTCCTGCAGCTCATGACCAAAGGCGCCACCAACCGGGAGATCGCCGCCTCGATCTTCCTTTCCGAGGAAACCGTAAAGTCGCACGTGAAAAGGATTTTGCAAAAATTCGGCGTGGCCAACCGCGGGCAGGCCGTCGCGACCTATCTGGAGAGTCTGGATCGCCGTTCGGTATCCGGTGATGCCGGTCGTCGAGGGGTGTGGGCACCGCCGCGTCGAGGCTAAGTGCAATGTGGCCCAGGCTAACTGGCGGTTCGCCGCGCTCCCCCGGTTGAATGTCATAGACGAGCACGCGACCAGGGTCGGCTCCTCGTTAGGCCAATTTACCAGGCTGCGTGGACGATTCGATTCAGTGTGATTCGGCGGCGAGGACGCGTTGGCGGAGTTCTGCGGGGTAGAGGCTGTCGAAGGTTGCGGGGCGGGCTTTGCCGTCTTCGAGGGTGGTGAGTAATCCGTCGTGTATGACGATGGGCCCTCGCCCGGCGTGCCGCTCTTCTTCGGTGTAGCACTGATACCACGGCAGGATGGGGACCGGCCAGTGTTCTTGGCGCAGGTTCGGATGTATGCGGGTACCCAGCGCCCACAGCACATCTGAGGTGTTGGATGGGTCGATGTCGTCATCGAACACATAGGTGACCGGACACATGTGACCGACCCGGTTGGCGCTCATCAACTCCCCGATCCGGTGCACGATCCCGGTCGTGGTGGCTGCCGGCAACCGGTCGCGCCAGGCCCGCGGCACGGTGATGATCATCCAGTGACACGCGGTGTCCACCAGCAGCCAGGCCGTGGTGATGGGCAGGCCGGCGTTGCGCAGCAGCGCCAGCAGTTCCGCCGACACCCCGACCGCCGGGGCGATTTGGGAATCATCGGGCGGACGGCCGGTGGCACTGATCGGCCAAATCGGGTTGTCACGGTAGGTGATCGCCTCGATCGTGTACACCGGCTCCGGGGAGGTCTCGGGAAGCGCATACCCATGGAATTCGGCGTAGGGACCCTCGGTGGCATCCCGGGTGATCGACACATGACCCTCGATGACGACCTCGGCGCCGGCCGGCACCTCCAGATCATTCGTCTCGCACTTGACGACTTCGACCGGTTCACCATAAAGCGTGCCCAAAAACGTTCCCTCATCCACCTCGGCCGGAATGGGCATCCCGCCGACCATCGGCACGCCGGGGTCACCGCCCTGCACCACAGCGAAAGGCATAGGCTTGCCGATCTTTTCCCATTCCGCCCAGATCATCCCGATATGCTGCTGGGGTAAAAACAGGCCGGTCATGTGGCGGTTGTCGATCATCATGATCCGCGAGATCGACCAGTTGGTCCACCGCCCGTCGGGGGTTCGCGCCACAATGACACCCCAGGTGTTCAGATAGCGGCCGCCATCATCGGGATGCACCTGCGGTATCGGAAACCGATCCAGCGTGGCATCGGCACCCAGCAGAATGTTCTGCTTACACGGCGCCGAATCCGGCGAGATCAACTTCGGCGCAATCGGCGACTTCTTATGCACCCCCGCCAGATGCTCCACCAAATCGCGCGCGGTTACGTCATGGGCAAGACCCAACGACAGCGCAACACGCGCCAGGGGATGCCGGGGATCACTGGACAACGCACCCGGCGCCCCCAGCAACCGGAATCCGGTTGCTGCACCTTCGACGTTGTCGAACAACGGCGCCGGCCGCCCCTGCTCCGTTGAGCGCCGCGTGATCGCTGCCGCCTCCAACACAGCGCTGACGGGACGGTCGATATGCTCAACATCCCCCAGCGATTCCAGCACGCTCAGATAGTCCCGCAGATCGCTGATCCTGGGCATCAGTCATTCACCACCTTCAGACTCGAGGCCTTCGCACCCGACACACCACTCCACCGCTTAGCCGCCGGCGATTCGACATCAAACGCTTTACCTAGCCCACTCCCAACACTCGGTATGCAATTACCGGCTGCGCGAAGGCTTTACGCGCGAACGCCATCTCTTTGGATCGTCGGGCAAACCGGCACGGTTGTCGCTGTTCTCACCGACAATCCGGCTACTCGCAAGATGTTGCGCGAAACAACGTCGCGTCAGTGTTCCGGCGGCTCGTCCGCTCCGTTGGTGGTCGGGCGCACCGCGCCCCAAAGCCCGGCAGCGAGGCCGACGGCAGCACCACCCAGGCCAATGAGCTGTTGTGAGCGCTTCATCTCGTGGTGCACACTCGTCCCGCCGAGCAAGTCGGCCGCGTCGGCGCCGGCGGACGCGAGGAACCAGCCGCGGGTGTTTCGGCCACGCAGCGCCGCGGCGGCGAGCAGCCCGCCGATCAGTGCATCGCGGTAGCCCATCGACCGCAACAGCAGTTGCGCCGTCGGTGTCGGCTCGTCCGGGTCACCCCAGAACCGGTTCGCACGGAGCGGGTCGACGAGAAACGAGACACCTGAGGCAAGTCGGACGCTGCCCGCGAAGAGCGCAAAACGGTCGATGGTCATGTCCCGCAGCCTAGGAGATGGTCGCGCGAGCTACGCCGAAGTCGCGGATCTCGCCGTTTTTGATGTCGCGTCTGCTCGCCGTCGTTACTCTCGAACCCCGACGCCTCTCAGACGACGCCACAACGGGCAGAAGGGTTGGGCGGGTATGCCGGATCCTGAAACCGCTGTTTCCTCGGGGGCCGCAACCCCAAGATTCGAACCCGACGAACGCTGGGTGCCCGCTGACGAGCGATGGTTTGGCCTGGATCGGCGCACCATTCGCCCGACGCTGGCGGTCTTCGCGCTGGCACTCGTGATGTCGGTGGTGTTGCCCATCATCGATGCGAAAGTGCCCTACCACGACATCGTCAAGGCCGGCGATGTATTGGAGCTCGAAGGCGGTGTGACATTCGTTCCGGAGGCCGGCTGGGGCGTCACCTCCGGTCTCCGCGCCGGCCACGTCCCCCTGTCCGGCGAGTATCCCGCGACCGCGACCGTCGAGGACGGGGCGATGAAATTCACGGTTCGCACGGGTCAATTCCACGGAGACGCCAATCAACTGCTCGACCAGATCGAAACGACCTCCGAAGCCCTCAATCGTGGTCGCGGCGTCCGCCTGACCGGTGCGCCCACCACCATCGTCACCGATCAGGGCAAACAAGGCGCGACGGTGCGGATCACCGGACCGCATACCGCCGGCGTCGTCGCCGCCTTCGTGTTCGACGCTCGGGGAGTTGAAGCCGTGGCGACCGGACCGTCCGATACCGGCGCGGAGCCCGCGGCCACGGTTTTGCGAATGATCGACAGCATCAGCCAAACCGGAGAGGGGAAGCGGTGACAACGACGCTTGCCGAGCTCGATCGTGCTCGCGACACCGCGCTCGACCTTTCCGGCTGGGGCAGGCGGTTCAGCTTCTACCAGCCACGCAACTTTGCATTCTGGGGATATCTGCTGCTGGTCGGGATCGGCATCCTGGTGTTCCTCTCAACGCTCGCGCGCGAGTACGACGCATACGGCCAGGCGATCGGGCTGGCGGTAACGTCATTCGCCATCTACGGTGCGCTGTTCTGGTGGTTCACCCAGCACATCGACCACTACGCCAAACTCCCCGCCAAACTCATGGTCGTCGCGTTTGTGTGGGGCGGCTTCGCCGCAACCGGCGCGATGGCGGCCAACGCCAACGATGCGATCCTCGCCTTGTACGCGAAAACCTTCGGCCAGGTATGGGCGCTGAACTGGGGTGCGGGCCTCGCGGCCCCATTCACCGAAGAATGGGCGAAGGGGTCGGGCCTGCTGTTACTCATCGCGATGGCGCCACGGCAAGTACGAACCGCGTTCGACGGATTCATCCTGGGTGCATTCATTGGCCTGGGATTCCAAATCGTTGAGGACATCACCTATGCGATGACGTCGGCGGGTACCCAGTTCGGCGCGAATCAAATTGGGGCGTCAGTAGGCACCATCATTCTGCGGATGGTGAGCGGGGTCGCCGCGCACATTCTCTACAGCGCAATCTTCTGCGCCGGTCTGGTCTATCTACTTGGCCGGCCCGGCGAACCACGCAAGGTGGGGCGGGGTTTGCTCCTGATCGCGATACCGATGCTGCTGCATGGGGCGTGGGATTCGTTGGCCGCCATCGCCGGACCGAGCGCACTGAAGCTGATCGGGCTGCTGATCGGGACGATCGTGGTAGCGCTTGCGATCGTCGTGCGGGTTTACCAGTCGACTGTGCAACGCGAACAGGACTTCGTCCGCGATGTCATGGCCCCCGAGCAAGCCCGCGACTTCATCACCGCGGCCGAACTCGACGCGATGGCCGGAAATCGCAAGGCCCGCAAGGCTTACCGCAAAGCCGGCCGTAAGGCTGGCCGTAAACGCAGTGAACGCAAACGCGCCCAATACGTGCTCAATGCTGCGTATGCCCTCGCCGATGAGCTTGCCGCCGCACGCGGCGCCGACACCGACCGAGTGCGCTTCGCCCGTACTGAAGTGGCCAGAATTCGCGCGGGCGTCCCGTCACGATGGTGAGCCGGCGGCTACATCAGACGCCGCTGCACTTCAAAGACCAGACATAATTCGGCTACATCCCGGGGACGGGACAACGACCGACCCGTGCGTTTCTCGATTCGCCGCAGCCGGTAGCGCGCTACCCCGACGGCGGTTCAGCGTCACGGCATGTCGGCCTCTGATGCTGTCAGCAGCGTTTCAGGGTCAGCTTGTCGATTTCGTCGCGGTCGATGTCGTAACCCAGGCCTGGTTTTTCCGGAGCAGAGATGTAGCCGTGCTCGTTTATCGTTGGCAGGTCAGCCATTCCGATGCCCAGCAGGTTCTGCGGGATCATGATCTCGGCGAAGTCGCAGTTACGAATGGCAAGTGCCACATTGAGATACATCGCCAGGTTGAGTGGGGGTCCGTAACTGTGGATTTCGTAGTTGTGGCCGAACGCTTCGCAAGCGTGCGCCGACTTCATCATCTGGGTGATGCCCCCGGCGTACTCGGCCAGGGTGCGGACGTAGAAGCCGCTCGTGTTGCTCAAATACTGGTGCAGGGCCGCGAACCCGGCGAAGTTCTGCTCGCCGATCGCCAGCGGCACGCCGAGTTTGCTTGCCAAGTAGGACAACCCGTCCAAATCGTGATCTGAGATGGGGTTCTCAAACCAGTAGAAATTGAGCTCTTCGAGCACCTTGCCGACCCTCAAGGCTTCGGGCAGCGTGTACGCGCACACCGGGTCGATCATCAAGTCGAGGTTTGGAAACTCATGTCTGATCGCTCGAGCAAGCTCGATGTCTCTGTCAGCCTCCCCGAAGGGGTGGAACTTCGCGGCGGTGAAACCCTCGGCAACCGCAGGGCGCAGCGCCTCGATATAACCATCGATGGTCGGGTAGGCCACAGTGCTTGCATACGCGCGTATCTCGTGGCGGGCCGCTCCGAGGTACTTGTACAGCGGTACGCCGGCTGCTTTGGCATTGATGTCCCACAGGCATGCGTCAGCGCCGGCCAGCGTCGGCGGGTTGGAATACGGCGGCAACGCCGTCGTCATCTCATGACTCAGGGCGGCGACGTCGTAGGTATCCCGGCCGACCAGAAGGGCTTTCGCGACCTCGGCGGCATGCTCGACGGCCTTCGCCGGGATGAGATAGCTGATGTAGTTCCCGTCGATGCCTTCGGCGGTGGAAACCGAAACCAGAACAAGCGGGGGCATCGCGTCCACCGCGCCGTGGGTCGGGATGACGGTCTCTTCGAGTTCCGTTCGAAGTATCGACAGCGTGACGTCGGTGATCTTCATGGTTTTGACTCCTCGACTCGGAGCGGCTCAGCCGGGAAGCAGCGTCCGAGAGTTGATGACCTCTTCGACGCCCGCCTCTTTGAGGGTCGCGATGTCTTTGAATCCGCAGACCGCCAAACATAAATCGAGTTCAGCCAGGAAGGACCGCAGATAGTGGGTCAGGCTTTCTGCGCCGCCGTAGGACAGGGCGTAGGCATAAGGCCGCCCAATCCCAACGGCCGTCGCGCCCAGTGCCAACGCGATGATCGCATCGGTCGCCGAGCGAACGCCGGAGTCGAACATGACTGGTGTGGAACCCGCAGCTTTGACGACGCCAGGCAGCAACTGCAATGTGGATACAGACGAATTCGCTTGTCGTCCACCATGATTAGTGCAGTAGAGAACGTCCGCGCCGTTGTCGATGGCCAGTCGCGCGTCATCGGGGTGTTGAATACCCTTGATGGCGATGGGAAGCTTGGTCTGGGTCCGGATCCAGCGCAGGTCCTCCCATGTCAGCGGATTGGCGAAGATCTTTGTATAGTGCGCCAGCGCGGCCGGCTGGTCTTCTTCCGGCGGCTTGGCGAGGTGCTTGGTGAAGTTCTCGTCTGTGTAGTAGTTCTGCATGCAGTAGCCGCGGAACTGCGGAAAGTTTCCCCGCTCGAGGTCCATCGGCCGAAAACCCAGGGTCCAGGAGTCGACGGTGACCATGAGGGCGGAGTAGCCGCTGGTCTCGGCACGGTTGATCAAGCTTGCTGCCAGTTCCCTGTCGGCAGGCAGGTAGAGCTGGTAGAAGATGGGCGTTTCGCCGGCATGTGGGACCACGTCCTCCATACGTGTCTGGGTGAACGTCGACAACGTGTAGGGCACTCCGGTGGCCGCCGACGCCTGCGCGGCCGCCACGTCACCGTGAAAGTCGGGTGCGCACAAGCCAACCAAACCGATCGGAGCCAGAAACATCGGCGAGATGAGATGTTTGCCAAACAGCCGGATCGACAGATCGCGTTGGGGCGGGCTGACCATCATCCGGGGCACGAGGCCATAGCACGAGAATGCGGCGATGTTCGCGCGCTGGGTCCGTCCATCACCCGCGGCTGCCGACACATACCGATACACCCAATCCGGAAGTGCCTCGGCTGCTTTGCGCTCGATCGAGGCAAAGTCGAACGGGTATCGGGTCGTTACTCCTTGTACTGCTTCGGCGTAGACCTCGTTTTGGAAATCACCGAAGTTGGCGCTCATTCTGATTCAACCCTTTCGCCGATTAGGACGTTTCTGGAGGACTCGCTACCGACGTCGCTGCAAACTACGTGTCATTCGCCGGCGAGCCACGCTTGCTCTTGGCCGGGCTCGGGAAGCACACGGCCGCCTTCGACCGCGCCACTCGCCGGGCTGTTTTGGATCACCATCATCACCCGGTCGGCAGGAACATTGGCGATCCGAGACACCGCGGCCGCGATTTCCGTTGCGAGACGGGTGGTTTTGTCCTTTGGGTGACCTGATCGCACCCAGCCGTTAACCAGTACCGGATTCGCGGGTACACCGTCGGTGTAGATCCCGCCGGCCGGCAGCTCGTGGAAAACGACGTCGACATAGGTGGTGGGCACGTGGTTGATCTCGGCGTGGATGCGGCTAATCTCTTTAGCCAACGCGCCCTTGATGTCGGCGGTCAGCGTCGATGTTGTCGTCGTGCAGGTGTAGAAAGGCATGTTCGCTCCTTGAATAGACGATGAGCTGGCAGCGTCAGCCCAGATGTGCGTGTTGTGGTTGGGTCCGTACCACGATCACCGTGGGCCCGTCGTGCTGTACACCCGGTTTGAACATCATTGGAATGCATATTTGTCCACTGCCTTCTCGTCCCACTCGAGGCCAAGGCCGGGTCCTCGAGCAACGATTTTGCCTTTGTCGGGCACCAAGGGTTCGGTTAGGACGGCCCCGGCCAGGTCGAGATACTCAGACCAGGATGCGGTTGGTGAGCAGGCCATCGTGTGTGCGCTTGCCTCGATGTAGCTATGACTCGACAGCGGCAGGGAAGCCGCCTCGGCCTGCCCTGCGGCGGAGATCCAGCCGGTGACCCCACCGATCTTGATGATGTCGACCATCGCCAGATCGCTGGCTTTGGCAGCAATCGCGTTTGCCATCCCCCGGGGGAACCACCAGTTTTCGCCGGTTTGGATAGGAACCGGGCGAACGGCCTCACGAACGACACGGTGGCCGTGCAGATCCTCGGCGCCGACCGGTTCTTCAACCCAGGTCAGATCAAATTCTTTCAGTCGCAAGATGAGATCGATGGCGCTGGCTGTGGTCTGCGACTGATTGAGGTCGACCATCAACCGGCGCTCGGGTCCGATCACCTTCCGTACGGCAGCGACGGTTGCGACCTGATCGGCCACCTCGCCGGCGCCGAGCTTGATCTTGATCGCCTCAAACCCGTTTTCCACCGACGCCTCCAGTAAGGGCAGGTCGGTCTTGATGTCCACCAGGCCGTAGCTGTCGTAGGCGTCCAGCGGCTTGGGCTCGCCACCGAGCAGCACCGCTACGGGGAGATCGGCCGCCCGTCCAAGGGCATCCCACAACGCCTGGTCAAGGGCACCGATGGCCATGCCGACCACTCCCTGCATGCCCATCAGCTTCAACTGCGCATCGAGCTGTCGCATGCGCTCGCGCGGTGAAACCGACTGCCCGACCAACGCGGGTACAACGTCGCGAAGGAACTGCACGAGCGTGCGCAGCAAAACAGGGGTGTAGGCGAAGGCATAACTACGCCCCACAATCCCCTCGTTTGTCTGGACGTCAACAAGGACAAGCGGCGCAGCGGGAACATCACCCGCCGCGGTGCGCAGCGGCCGGGCCATCGGCACCAGCACCGCGCGCGCCGCAATAGAGTTGATGGTGAGCTTGTGAAACATAGATCGCTACGACCTTGTCTTCGCTCGGACTGGCCAGTCCCGGTTACTGAGATTCGGTCATGACGGCTATCCCAGATGCGCGGCCTGCACTTTGGTCGGCACTACGATCACGGTGGGCCCGTCGGCCTTCAGCGCGGCATTGAATTCGTGGGCGAGCTTTTCGCAGTTGTCCACATTGACCGCACGACACCCGAAACCCGTTGCGAGGGAGGCGATGTCGAGGCCTGGCAAGTCCAGTGCCGGCACGCCGGGTGTCTCTTCCAATACCGCGAACGACTTCAGGATCGAGTATTCGCCGTTGCGCATCGCGACGAACACGATCGGTAGCCGGTGTTGGGCGGCGGTGTAGAGGGCCTGCACCGAGTATTGGAACGACCCGTCGCCGATGGTGGCAAGCACGTGGCGCTTGACGCCACGGGCCCGGTCTCCCAGGGCGATACCCACCGCCGCGGGCAACCCCCAGCCGATACCGCCGCTGGCAGTGGCGAAAAACGACCCCGGCCGGGTGCTGGGCAGGAATCGCAGTTGTTGGGCCATCGTCGACGTCGATTCGGTGACCAACGGCGAATCGGCGGGCGTGACATCGCGCAACGTCGACCACACCGCATCCGGCTCCAGTGGTGCCGACCCGGTCACGTCAACCGCGGAGGTGGGCACCTGTCTAGTCGGCACCGCCCGGTCGCTGTGATCATCGACCATGCTCACCAGCTGCTCCAACGCCAGCAGCGTGTCCCCCAGCACGCTGTCACCGACCGGCGCCGCACCAGCCAGTCCCGGATCGGCGGTGATCTGCAACAGTTCGGTGCCCTCAGGCAGGTACTCGCCAGCCACGTAGGGGTAGTACCGGAAGACCTGCGCCCCGATCACCACAACCAGGTCATGGCCGCGCAGCACCTCGGTGACACCGGCGATGGTCATCGGCAGCTGTCCCTGGAATAGCCGATGATCCTCGGGGAACGATGCCCGGTCGGGCAGCGGGCCGCTGTACACCGGCGCCCCGACCTTCTCGGCGAACGCCACTCCGGCATCCCAGGCCCCGGCGCGATCGACCTCCGGCCCAAACACCAGCAGTGGCCGCTGCGCACCGTTGATGCGCTCGGCGAATCCGCGCAGCCGCTCGGCATCCGGGCTGACCCGGTGGCTCACCGTACGTACCACCGCCGGGCCCAACGCCGGTTTCTCCCAGTCGTCAAGCGGGATGGACAAAAACACCGGGCCGGCCGGTGGCTGTAACGCCACCGCATAGGCGCGCATGATCGCCGCTGGCACGTCCTCGGCGCGCTTGGGCTCATACGCCCACTTCACCCACGGCTGCGGAAACACAGTTTCGTCCTTGTTGGTCAGATATGGCTCGCACAACACCATTTCGCGGGTCTGCTGACCGGCCGTGACGATCAGCGGGATGTTGCCCTTAGCCGCCGCCACCAGGTTGCCCATCGCGTTTCCCATCCCCGCGGCGGTGTGCACGTTGACCAGCGCGGGCTTGCCGGTGGACTGGGCGAACCCGTCGGCCATGGCCACCACCGACGCCTCCTGCAATCCCAGGACATAGGTGAAGTCGTCGGGGAAGTTCTTCAAGAACGTCTCCTCAGTAGAACCCGGGTTACCGAACACCGTCGTGAGCCCCAGCTCACGAAGCAGGTCGTAGGTCACCTCGTGGATACTTTTCGCATCTGCCATCGGTCTGCCCGCCCTTCTTATTCCAGCCGTGCACCATGTCGGCCACGCGCCGCTACCGATGAGCTTCGCGGGAAGCACGGCGGCCGTCGATGTCGCGCGCGACAGCGTTGAGCGGCCGTCGCTGTTTAGTCGAACAACGCGCAATCAACTTCCAGGTGCAACCGGGCAGCCGGCAGCATTGTTCACCGCGACACCGACGCACCTTGATCGTTGTCGCTCGTGCCATCGACGGCGGCCGGATGTCACCTTGAGATTAAGCGGTATGCATGCGATTGAAGTCGCCGAGCACGGCGGACCAGAAGTCCTCAACTACGTCGACAGGCCGCAGCCCTCCCCCGGCCCGGGCGAGGTGTTGATCAAAGCCGAGGCGATCGGTGTGAATTTCGTCGACACCTACTTCCGGTCCGGGCTGTACCCACACGAATTACCGTTCGTCCTCGGCGCCGAGGTCGCCGGGACGGTCGCCGCGGTGGGTGACGGGGTTACGTCGTTTAGTATCGGTGACCGGGTTGCCTGCGCCGACGCAGTCGGTGCCTATGCCGAATACTGTGTTGCACCAGCCGATGTCGTAGCGCATGTGCCCGACAATGTCGGATTTGACGTCGCCGCCGCGGCGCTCCTGAAGGGGATGACCGCACACCTGCTTATCAAATCGGTGTACCCGGTGCAGGACGACGACACGGTGTTGCTGCACGCCGGGGCCGGCGGGGTGGGTTTGATCCTGACCCAATGGGCGACCAGCTTGGGTGCCCGGGTGATCACCACCGCCTCGACCGCTGAGAAGGCAGAGCTGTCGCGCCGGGCGGGGGCGGTCGAGGTGCTCGACTATCCCGACGATCCTCAGCAGTTCGGGGCCAAGGTCCGATCGCTCAGTGGCGGTGCCGGTGTGGCCGCGGTATATGACGGTGTCGGCAAGTCAACGTTCGACGCCAGCCTTGCCAGTCTTGCGGTCCGCGGTACGCTCGCGCTGTTCGGCGCGTCCAGCGGGCCGGTGCCTCCGGTCGACCCGCAGCGGCTCAACGCCGCCGGGTCGGTGTACCTTTCTCGGCCGTCGCGGCCCCACTTCATCCGGACTCACGACGAGTTTGCTTGGCGAACAGGAGAATTGCTCGACCGCATCGGCGACGGGACCATCGAAGTGACGGTCAGCGCGCGCTACCCACTCAAGGAGGTGGCGCGCGCGCACCGCGATCTCCAGAGCCGTAAGACCATTGGCTCGGTGGTGCTCATCCCCTAGCTGACCGCGCCGGCGGCGGCTTGGTCACTCGCGGCTCACATGGGAAATCGGACGACGATGACGAGCGCGACGCCGAGGATGGCGAAAGTCAACACTGTCATGGCGGCCTTCACGCCAGCGCTGGGCTGATGTTGTCCGGAGCCCGATCCCGCTGACATTTCATGCGACATCGCATCCATCGAGTGCCCCTCGGTCGCCGCCGCAGCAGGCTTCGGGCGAATCGTCATCATGCCGTGCTTCATGTGGTTGGCGACGAGCCACCAGTTGATCGGGTAGGCACAGACGAATCCGACGATCAGCGCCATCGACATGAGGAACCAGAACTGCGGGCGCATCGGGTCGTCGCCGCCGACCGTGCTTCGCATCGCGAAGCTGGACGTGATGATCATCCCCGTCATGAGCAGGTTCATCGACAGCAGCTCAGGCAGGAAGGTCATCTTCAGAGACTTCGTGTATGACCCGCCCGCCGCGTCGCGCATCGCGAAGGCCTGAAAGAAGGCCCACCCGAACCCGAAGCCGAGTACGTACTCGAGCAGAAAGTCTGGCCAAAAGGGCAGCGTCAATACGCCGCCGATCGCGGCCCCGACGACGATTCCTATCCCGTCGCCGGCCACGCAATGCATCGTCGAGCCGAGCACTTGGCGCCAAGGGGCCGCGACATATTGTTCGTGGTTGCCCCGCAACGGTTCCCGACAACCGAGCACGTAGAAGAACGCTCCGAGCGGTCCGGTGAATGCGGTGAGGATGACGAAGGCCCATTTAAGGACCGGCGACCCGGGGGTGGTCCGCCAGACGTCGATGACGACGAACAGGAACGACGGAATCGTGAGGATCCACCACAGCAGCATTACGCCGTCGATCATATGCAACAGGCTATCGACCAGTGCACTGGTGAGGGTCGGGCGACGACTCGCTGAGCCCCGTTCGGTGCAGGGCGATGTCAGTGGGGCGCAATAAGGTCAGATGATGCGGCTCTTACCTATTACCGCGCGAAAAGCGCTCTCGCTGGTCGCGCTGACCCTGATGGGCTGCGTCTGCACCACCGTCACAACTTCTTTCGCGCCGCGCGCACTCGCGGCCGACGGGAACTATCAATTGATTCAGGAGCCCGAGGCGGGCTTTTCCCGCATCATCGATCTGATCAGCGGTGCGGCCCGCTCGGTACGGGTCACCATGTACGAACTCACCGCTCCTGCCGCGGTGAACGCGCTTATCGATGCACACGGCCGAGGCGTGGACACCAGGGTCATCCTCGACGCCGCGTTCCACGGCCGCGACGCCAACGCCGCGTCCTTCCAGCAACTCAGCGACGCCGGCGTCGACGTCAAGTGGGCCCCCAACGGCGTGATCTACCACCAGAAAACGATCACAGTCGACGACACCACCGCGGCAGTCGGCACCGGCAATCTGACGCCGCATTACTACTCGACCAGCCGCGACGCCTGGATACTGGACACTAACCCCACCGACGTCGCAGCCATTGCGGCGACGTTCGACACCGACTACACCGCAGCACCGTCTGGGCACCCGCCCGAAGCGACCCCCGCGCCTAACCTGATCTGGTCGCCGGCAGCGCGGGCCGCCTTCCTGCAGCGCATCGACCAGGCTGCCGTTAGCGTCGATGTCACTAGTGAGGAATTCAAAGACCGCGCCGTGCTGTCAGCCCTGGACAAGGCGGCGCGCCGCGGTGTGCAATGCCGCATCGTTCTCACCGAGAATCCATCGTGGGCTAATGGCGTGGCCGAAGTGTCAGCCGCCGGCTGCTCGGTGCACCTGTTACCGGCCAACGACACGGCGCTGCACATGCACGAGAAAATTCTGCTCACCGACCACACCACGCTGATCATCGGCAGCCAAAACCTCACTACCACAAGTCTTCTGGAAAACCGAGAACTATCGCTTGTCGTGTACACCGCAATTGCACCAGAGCTTATCGCCGCCGTCAGTTCAACCTTCGACGCTGACTACGCCGCCGCGGCCGCGCCGTAGCCGGAAACGCATCCAGCCCGTGCGGCCTGGAGTCAATCCCGAATGCGCCTCAGAAGTTAGACGGCCGGATCCTTCTGCGCCTTCACCGGGGCGGTGCTGGGCGGCCCGAAGAGATTCCCACGCAGGCTACCTCTCGCGGTGCGCACCGCCACCAGCATCCACGTGCCGAGCAGGCCGACGTATGCGACAGCGGCGGCTACCCGAAAGGCAGGCAGCCCGGTCTGCACGGCTAGCTGACTGGTCCCCGTGACGAAAGTCCGAGGAACGGCTCTAGTCGAAACGGCGCTACACCAGGTCAGGCGGGTACGCGGTCAAACATTGTTTCTTTTTCGTTAGGAAGGTTTAGTCCATCCGTTATCGGGGAAATTACACGCGTGTGATTAACCTGGCCGGGACCTTCGGTCAGCGCAGCACGAGCCGAAAAGGACAACCACATGAACACCGTCCTCTACTTCAGCCCTAATGGCGTCGTCTATGAAACCCGCGCCTACAGCAAGGCCGATATCGCCGAACTCGTCGACGACTATGGGCTCGAAAGCCTGACCAGCACTGATCGACAGTTCGACTTCTGGTTCACTCCTTCAACACGGCGGTGCCGCCGCAAAGTCAACCGCAGCGCCAGCGAAATGCTTCTGGCCACAACTCGGTTCACCGCCAAAACAGTGCCGCTGCTCCGTGGCGGAGTGGTAGTCGCCACCCACGACTCAGCCGGCGAGCTCGATGGGCTCAGCTGGGAGCAGCTAGATCGCCTGATTCAGAACAGTTTCACCCTGACGCGACGCGACGACCGGGTGCTTAGCCGTCGGATCACGCGCGACGAGAGGCGTCAGCAGCGCAACCTCGTCGCGGAAGACGCCGCGACCGGGGTCCGCCTCGGACAACACTCCGTTGCCCGGCACTGATTGACCACCAGGTCTGCGCTACGTCCCTCAAGCGACGATTGCGTCCGTATCGTGAGGGCCATGGACGCGCCCGCGCCCGACCAGCCCGACGAGGGCCCTGAGTTCGTCAACCGCCGTCAGCTGCTTTGGCTGGCCGGCAGCATCGGCTTGGCGTCCACGGTTGGCGCCTGCTCAAGCAAGCCGCGAATGGACTCCGTCTCGGCGCCCGCGACTGGCCCGACGCCACCGTCTCCAAATCGTGCTGCGGCGGGCACAACGGATCCCAGCCCACTATCTGGACCGACAGCCCCGGCCCCAAAGGCCCCGAGCATCACGTCGGCGCAGTTGCTCTGCCGAGATGCCTGGGGAGCCCGACCCGCCCGCGCCGGAGGAAAGCCCCACTCCATCACCCGTATGACTCTCCACCACGAGGCCGTGGTCCTCGGCGACAACCGTAATGCCCCAGGCCATTTGCGACAGGACCAGCGGTATCACCAAGACCAGCACGGATGGATCGACATCGCGTATCACGTCGGCGTCGACCGCAACGGCAACATCTACGAATTGCGGAGCCCCAAGATTGCGGGCGACACCGCGACGGACTACGACACCACAGGCCACTTTCTTGTCCTCTGCGAAGGAGACTTCGATCAAGAGGTTGTGTCGGAGGCCCAGCTTCACGGAGCCGCTCTCGCGTTCGCATGGGCTGCCCAGAACTTTGGGATCGCGACCAGCACATTGGCGGGCCATCGGGACCTGGCCCAGACGTCTTGCCCGGGCGCGAATCTCTATGCCCATCTCTCCTCAGGCGACCTCAAACGCCGCATTGACGACCTACTGGCCGCTGGCCCGGTAGACCTCCCGCTATTTTGCGGACCTGACGCTGCCGCACGAGTCGCGGCCATCGAGGCCGGCCATTGACCAGCACTTGTTAACGGAGCTCCCGGGCATCGAAACCGATAGTCTAGCAGGGCTTTTGCCGTCTGAGCTGCCGGTTCGCTCCGCGGTTTCGTAGTTGCGTCTTGACGGTGTCACGTAATCCATCACACCATTCCCCGGGGCACAGGTGCGGCTCGACTATGTCCAGATCGCTTATGCTGTCGCGACGTTCCCGTTCCGCAGCTCGCGTAACGCCGTCCGCAATCCGCGACGTCTGCCGGTGTCGGGATCGATACCAAAGCTATCCCGGACACCAGCACGGATTCGGAACTTCAACTCCGAGTGGGTTTCGGGTGAATCGTCGGCGCTGGCTTCGAGCAACTTGTTCGGGAGCGAGAGTTTCAGGATGGTCCAGAATGTCTGCATGTACTGATGCCCAAGGGATCCGGTCGTGTACGGCAGGTCGTACTTGTCGCAGAGTGCTGTGATGCGCTCGGATATTTCGGCGTACCGGTTGCTGGGCAGATCAGGAAACAGGTGGTGCTCGATCTGGTAGCACAGGTTTCCGCTCATGAAAGCCATTATGGGCCCGGCCTTGAAGTTCGCCGACCCGAGCATCTGCCGCAGGTACCACTCTGGGTGTGTCTCCGCCTCGTATTCTTCGGGAGTGAATTTCTCGGCGCCGTCGGGGAAGTGCCCACAGAAGATGACCATGTACGACCAGTAGTTGCGGATGAGGTTAGCCGTCACGTTGGCGCGCAGGGTGTGCTTCCAGTTCCGGCCCGACAGGGCCGGGAAGACCACGTAGTCTTTGCCGACCTGTTTGCCGACCTTCTTGCCGATCACGCGCAAGTCCCTGCGGACCTCGTCCTTGGATTTCTCGCCCCTTCGGACCTTCGACACTTCCACCCCGTGCAACGCAACTCCCCACTCGAAAAGTGTTCCGAGCAGCAGGTTGTAGACCGGGTTGCCGATATTCCATTTGTCCCAGCTTTGGTCTCGGGTGACGCGGAGCAGCCCGTAGCCCACGTCGTCGTCCATCCCGACGATGTTGGTGTATTTGTGATGCACAAAGTTGTGCGATTTCTTCCACTGCACGCTCGGAGAGGTGGTGTCCCACTCCCATTCGGTCGAGTGAATCTCCGGATCATTCATCCAATCCCACTGGCCGTGGGTGATGTTATGCCCGAGTTCCATGTTCTCGATGATCTTCGCGGCGGCCAGCATGGCGGTACCGGCGACCCAGGCGACCCTGTTCCTGCTCGCCATCAAGGCAATTCGGCCGCCAGCCGCCAACGCGCGTTGCAACTGGATGGTCCTGCGCACGTAGCGGGCGTCCCGTTCACCCCTGGACTCTTCGATGTCGGTTCTGATCGCGTCCAGTTCGCGGGCCAATTCCTCGACGTCGGCCTCGGTGAGGTGTGCGTACTGTTTGATGTCTGTGATGGCCATGCGGCCCTCCTAGATCTTAATGGTGCAGTCGCCGGAAGCGGCAGAGATGCACGTCTGGATTCGGTCGCCGGCGCTGTGCTCGGTGCCGGACCGGAAATCGCGCACATAGCCCGATTCCAGCGGCAGTACGCAGGATTGACAGATGCCCATTCGGCAGCCGAACGGCATCTGGATGCCCAGCTTCTCGCCACCTTCTAACAGTGATGTGGCGCCGTCGAGTTCGATGGACTTATCCGAGACGGCGAAGGTGACCGTGCCGCCCTCGCCGCCTTTGTCGGTGCGGGAGATGGTGAACCGCTCCATGTGCAGGCTGTCCGCGATGCCCGCGTCCGTCCACACCTTTTCGACCGTGTCGAGCATGGCCGGCGGCCCGCACGCCCACGCGGAGCGCTCCCTCCAATCCGGAACGACACCGTCAAGCTCGGCGAAGTCGATCTTGCCCATGTCCGCGGTCAGCTGCAGGTGCAACCGGTAGCCGGACTGAGCGCGCTCCAACGCACGTAGCTCGTCGTGAAATATCACCTCATCGACGACGGGCGCCGAATGGATGTGCATGATGTCGGGACTCTCGCCACGCTGCTTGAGCGAGCGCAGCATCGCGATGACGGGAGTGATGCCGCTGCCCGCTGTCACGAACAACAACTTGCCCGGCGCCGGGTCAGGAAGCGCGAAATCGCCCTTCGGAGTTGCCAGCCGAACCACCGTGCCGGCCTCGACGCCGTTGACCAGATGGGATGACAGGAACCCCTCAGGGGTTGCTTTCACGGTGATTGAGACCAGTTTTTTGTCGCGCCGCGGGATCGACGTGAGCGAGTAGGACCGCCAGTGCCAGCGGCCATCGACCCGAAGCCCAATCCCCAAATACTGGCCCGGCCGGTAGTCCCCGGAGAAGCCCCATCCCGGCTTGATCGTCAACGTCGCCGAGTCTTCAGTTTCTTTGCAGACATCGACCACCACCCCACGCAGTTCCCGCGCGGACCACAACGGATTGAGCAACTTGAGATAGTCATCAGGCAACAGCGGCGTCGTCGCGCGAGCCACCAACCCACGCAACACATTGACCTTCGGGGACACCGCGGTCTCGACGTCCTTCGCGGGAGCCGCACTCCATCGCGTCAGGCTCCGCATTTTCAACTCCATAGAATGGCTCCATCGCCTCAAGTCCAGAGGACCGGCTTTCGGTGAACACGCGTACGCCGAATACCCCGGTCCGTGAAATCACAAACACCGTTCTGCCGGCGGCCGGCGGCAACCTCACAGCGAAGGCTGCCTGGGCTGGGCCAGCCTGGGCGTCGACATCGTCAATAGCCAAGATTCGACCGTATTCAACCGGTTCTCGGAAGAGCCAGGCCAGCACCAATCAGCTCTTGAAATCTCTTCAAAATAGGGGAAATTGTGACACCTGGCGCTGATGCTGCAGCCCGCAGCGACGCGGAAGAACTGTCCTTGCAAGTCAGCCCTTGTGCACTCGACGCAGACCCGTGCGACCGCTTGCATAGTTTGACCGCCGACCAATGGGGGTATGTGACCCAGACCACACAGAACTGCGCCAGCGCCGCGACGACGGCGATCGTGATCGCGCGACCGCGCATCCGCACCAGGCGTTCACTAGGAAGGCCCCATCGACATGAGTATCGGCAAGAAGATCGCGCACAAGGCCGAAGCGGCCAAGGGCACCGCGAAGAAGCTCTTTGGCCGGGCGACCGGAAACACCCGCCTCCGCAGCGAGGGACGTGTCGATCAGGCCAAGGGCAACACCAAACAGGCGGGGGCAAAGATAAAGGACGCCTTCAAACACTGACCCAGGGCAATCCTCCTCCCACACATCGACACAGAAACTAGGCAAACGCCATGATCGTTCTCGGAATCATCCTTATCGTCCTCGGGCTTCTGCTCCCTAGCCTCGTCCCTACCTTCGCCTTCGCCCATGTTGTGTTGGTCCTCGGGGTCATCCTCCTCGTCGTCGGCGTGTTACTGGCGCTGATGGGACGGATGGGACACGCCGTCGGCGGTCGCCGCCACTACTACTAACCGGCCAGGCGTAACCCGCCGGGTCGGCGTAACCCGCCGGGTCGGCCCCGACAACTTCAACGTCGCCGCCTGGGGGTTGCCAGTCCATAACTGCCACAGCTCAATTCGACCGATTTCAACAACCAACATGCTCAACCAATCCAAGGAGCCGACATGACTACCAGCGCTATCATTTGGATCGTCGTCGTCGTGATCGCGGCAGCATCGCTCATCGCCGCAATCGCGTGGGTGGCGCGCAAGAAACGCACCGAACACCACCGCGTCCAAGCCGGCGACATCCGCGAGAAAGCCGTCGAACAGTCCCACGAGGTCGGGCAACGCGAAGCGCTTGCCGACGAGACGGCGGCCAAGGCCCGCGCGGCACAAGCCGAGGCCGAAGCCATGTCAGCGCACGCGGCCGGCCTACAACACCAAGCGGAAGCACGTCACACCGATGCGGCTACCTCCCGCAGCGAGCTGAACCGACAATTCGAGCGCGCCGACAAGATCGATCCGGACTCGGACGCCAGCGCCACGGCGCGAGACGATTCCGAAACCCGCGATACCCATTCCGAAACCCGCGATACCCCCCGAGGGACCCGCGCCGATAAGCAAGGCCGGCCGCCGATGCCCCGAGCCGGGTAGAATCATCAGCTACGGCCGTTTTGATCGGCGGCGCGCTACTCGGGATTGTCGGAGCTCTCGTTGCCATCCCGATCGCAGCCGCCCTGCAGCTCCTGACTCAGGAAGTCTTTTCCCTCGACTCGATAACGCCTGACGGACGGTAGCGGGTCATCGAGCACTCGCAATGACTCGCCGGCGCTCCGATGCGTGTCGTTGGTTGAGCCGGTTTTTGCGGTCGCGGATCGCGGTGGCCAGTCCGCGTCGACGCGCACAGGGCCCCGAGGCTTACTCGACCCGGTCGTTGACGAGGCCGCGAAATTTCTTCTCGGAGGCGGTTTCGGGCGCGTCATCGGAGGACGCGGCCAGGAACCGGTCCGGCAGAGCCAGTTTGATGATCGTGCGCAGCGCCATTAGGTATTGGCGGGCCAGCGGGCCGGTGGTGTAGGGCAGGTCGTACTTCGCGCAGACCGCCTGCACCCGCTCGGCGATCTGGGCGCAGCGGTTACTGGGCAGATCAGGGTAGAGGTGGTGCTCGATCTGATAACAGAGGTTTCCGCTCATGAAGGCCATCACCGGCCCGGCGCGAAAGTTGGCACTACCCAACATTTGTCGCAGATACCACTGCGCCTTGGTTTCACCCTCGAGGGCTTCGGGGGTGAATTTCTCAGCTCCGTCGGCGAAGTGGCCGCAGCAGATCACCGCGTACGCCCACAGGTTTCGCAGCACGTTGGCGAGCGTGTTCCCTAATAGGACGCGCCGCCAGCGCCGCCCGGCAAGCCCGGGGAAGAGCAGGTAATCCTTGCCCGCCTGGCGCGCGATCTTTCGGCGCAGAGCTTTGGTGTGAGCGGACTTTTCGGCGTCCGTCTCCGCGCGGTCCTGCTCGGAGTACAGACCGTGCAGCGCGATACCCCATTCAAAAGCAATCGCCAGCAACAGGTGTCGCAGCGGCTGCAGCAGATTGCTGGGCTTCCACTGTTGGTCACGGGTGACCCGCATGACGCCGTAACCGAGGTCGTCGTCGACGCCGACAACGTTGGTGAACATGTGATGGCGGTAGTTGTGGGAGTACCTCCATTGAGAGGACAGCCCTGCCATGTCCCACTCCCAGGTGGTGGAGTGAATTTCGGGATCGTTCATCCAATCCCATTGGCCGTGGCCGATATTGTGGCCCAACTCCATGTTCTCAATGCTCTTGGCCGCGGCCAGGGCGAGTGTTCCGAGCGCCCATCCGGTCCTGGTCCGGCTGGCGCCGATCACGATACGGGCGGCGAGGTCGAGGCAGCGTTGAACAGCGATGGTGCGCTGGATATACGCCCTGTCGTTCGCGCCGAGCGAATCTTCGATGTCGAGACGGATTGCGTCCAATTCGACGGCGAGTGCCTCGACGTCCGCGGCGCTCAGGTGGGCGTATTCGGCTACCTCTGTGATGGCCATCAGCGCCTCACCGGACGATCGGCGGAAGATATGTGCCCGTATCGCCCCGCGCCGGCGATCTCCGCGGTCACCGGGTAGGGGAAACGTTTGGCGAGGGCGTGGCGGTGCTGCGGAGGAACGGTTTTGTTGTTGGCACCGGGGTGCCGGGTGACGGTCCACTTTGGACGCGTTTGCATCGTGAACTCTCTACGGACGATCACTGAGATGCCCGGTTGCGAGCGGTCGCTCTCACGCTGTCGCTCCAGAGAGACGGCGTTTCCGGGCCGGCTGGGCTGTCAACCAAGACCGAGTCTACCGGTGGTTGGCGTCGGGCTCGGGTATGGGAGGTTGTCCCCCGGTAAATCACCGCGGGGCGCTGATGCGGATGTCTCGCCCGCGGTGCGTTGAACCGCCTCATTCGAACCGCCCCGGTGATTCCGAAGACCTACCGGGGTGGGAACCCAGCGCGTGGCTGGGTTCGGCATTCGGCGTCACCGACTCGCTACGATGCAGTCAGACTCGCCTGGCGCTGCGCGGCAATGGCGTTAACGCCTTGGCGCTCTGAGCTAGCCGTGGGCAGCGCGTCGCTGGGGTCACCGATGTGCAGGAGCCGTCGAACAAACGGACTGCCGACAATGGCCCAGTACGTTCCCGCGGTGCGGCACTCTTGATCGAGCGCGTTAAGGACGGAAATGCCTCTGGCACAGAGAAAATCGACCCCACTTAGATCGAGGACGAGGCCGGGTGTCTCCCTAACGAACCGATGGGTGTAGTCGTAGAAGCGGTCGATGTTGGTAGCGTCGATGTCACCAGTGACCTTCACAACGGTCACCTGGTCTCGGCAATGAGCGCGCATTTGGGCGCCGTTGCAATCGACGGTGCAGTTGCCAGAATGTGACGTGAAGCTAGGGGTGGCCACGTTTGGAAAGAGAGGAGTGATCATCGGTGGAGCTCGTTTCGATCGTGGGTGCAAAGTGGGCTCGGTACGCCTCGATCGAATCGAAAGAAGGCTGTAGCCAGTCCACAAGATCCGTGATGTTGGGAGGAAATTGGCTGATGCGCTACCCGGCGTGCCCACAGGCTGTCAACTCAACCTCAATGCAAGCCTACCGCACGTTTCGGTGACTCACATTACCCGTTCGTAACGCGCTGGGCGACGACCATAAGGATGTGGTCGAAGTTTGAGCGCCGTGGTGGCGCTTCGTCGTATCGGAGCGACTGAAACTGTGACATTAGCCGCTCGGCCAACAGGCGCAGTTTGATATTGGATTCCTGTGAGCGCCACTTGAGAATGTCGAATGCCACGTCAGCGTCGATGCCGTAAACCACCATCAGAACGCCTTTGGCCTGTTCGATGGTGGACCGGTGTTTGGCGATTTCGGCGACCGCTTCGGTAATCGTTGTTTGGTGTTCTTCGGTAGAACGAGTGACGTCGACGTAGAAGCCCTCAGTGCCGATCGCCTCTCCGGCGTCGTTACGCAGGTGACCAGCCACGACTACAACTTCGCGGGTTCGGCCTTGAACGTCGATGATGCGGTGGCGAGTGCTGAACGGTGAGCTAGGGCGCGCGCTGGTGGATTTGGCCAGCGGTAACGACACTTCACCGCTCCAGGCGGAGGTACAGCATCGGTGGCGCCACTTGCTGGCGCTCAGAGGATTCGACGGCGACCGGAACGGCGGCGCGAAGGGCCGCCCTGTGCGGGTACGGTACGGCCCCGAAAACAGGTCAACGATCTGCTGATTACTCGGAATGGCGGCGTTTCGACGTTCCGTTGGTTAGATGGGGTTGCCCCATAGTCGGCTACCAGCACAGGCTGTCGGTGTTACCAGCGCAGATCAGCCCGGTGATTCGTTCTCCGCGTTCTTCTCCGCTTGCGCCTGCCCCGTTGGATGCGCAGTGTCGCGGCGATCTAGGTCCCCCGCGTCGCTCTTGACGTTCCCGTTCGATTCAGCAGCGTCGGTCTCCGGTGCGGCGGGACCGGAACTGCCCGGCTGAGAAGTACTCATGCCGACTCCTCGTCTCGTAGTGCTGTTGCTTGTGCGCGACCGTGCCCCGCGCCAGATGGGAATCACACTTGTGGGATTGAGACGCCCCGTCGGAACGGCCAGAGCCGCTCTGACGGGGCACTCGAATCCGATTAAGCCCGAGGACTATTCGCGCTGCGAGCGGTCGAACCGACGAGATTTGCGTTGTCGCGTCGCTTCAGCCCAGCCAGTCCGATCAGCCCGAGCAGGCCTGCCAGTCCCCACAGACCGGTCTTGTCGCTGTCCTTGTGGGTGCCGGGATTGTTAGTGTCGTCGGCCTGCGTCGTTGTAGTCGATGACGGGATCGGCGCGCTGGGTGCGGTTCCGTTGGCGACGCCCGCACCGCCAAACATCAAGGTGCCAGCGATCAAAGTGATGCCAAGGGTTTTACGCATGTGTGTGCTCCTGCACTAGTTGGTATTTCGCAATGGATGCAGACCTGAACCAGTGCTCTCTAGTCTTCGGGCTGGAATGGAGCCACCAATCAATCGGGCTCAACGCGTAAATACCCTGAGATGAGTGGAGGTAAACCTCACACCCGCCCGAAGGCGTAGGGCAACCGCACCCGAGTCGTCTCTGGGTTTAGCGGATTCACGACCGTGAATCAGGTCCACCGTTTCCCTGTGGTGCTGCCGGGGTATCAACTCCGGCGTGACTTCTTTATGGCTTAGCGACCGAGTCGAACATGCTTGGTCTGCAAGCGAGCTTGACGATGGCCCCCAGTCCGCCGACGTCATCGTCGCGGGCGCTGGGATTACCGGACTGATGACCGCGGTTCTTTTGGCCCGCGCCGGCAAGGACGTGTTGGTGTTGGAAGCGCGCACAGTCGGCGCCTGCGCCACCGGAAACACCACCGCAAAGATCAGTTTGCTGCAGGGCAGCCACCTGTCGAAGATCCTGTCCAAGCACGGCAAGGGCGTGGCCCGTGCTTACGTGGACGGCAACCGTGAAGGTCAGCATTGGGTGCTCGACCATTGCCAGTCACACGGCGTGGCGGTGCAGCGCGAGGATGCCTACACCTACGCTCAGTCCAGCAAGGGCGTCGCGTCCGCGCGGGCTGAGCTAAAGGCTTGCCAGGCAGTGAGACTGCCCGCCACGTGGGAGGACGACGCCAAGGTGCCGTTTCCGTATCAAGGCGGCGTGCGACTGGCTGAGCAGGCGCAGTTCGATCCGATGTCATTCCTGGACTCGTTGGTCGTCGAGCTAGTCAGCCGCGGCGGACGGTTAGTCGAGCACTCCCGGGTGCGGCGGGTGTCCGCCCACGGAAAGAGCCTGCGCGTCTACGTCAACGACGCCGCGCAGCAGGAGGTCGAGATCGAGGCCGCGCAATTGGTGCTTGCCACCGGGATTCCGATCCTGGACCGCGGTGGCTATTTCGCGCGCGTGAAGCCGAGCCGGTCCTACTGCTTCGCTTTCAAGGTCCCTGGCGACATCACCCGGGCGATGATGATTTCCACCGACTCGCCGACGCGTTCGGTGCGCTACGCACCCGTCGCCGACGGAGAGCTGCTGATCGTGGGCGGCGCAGGCCACACCGTGGGTCGCGAGAAGAGCCCGTCCAAGGCGCTAGAGGAACTGTCGTCGTGGGCGCGCACGCACTACCCGGGAGCGGCGGAGACCCATTTCTGGTCGGCGCAGGACTACACGCCGATCGACGATTTG
This sequence comes from uncultured Actinomycetota bacterium, assembly GCA_963751315.1. Classification (GTDB taxonomy): domain Bacteria; phylum Actinomycetota; class Actinomycetes; order Mycobacteriales; family Mycobacteriaceae; genus Mycobacterium. The sequence continues at coordinate 61,629 of CAVVUH010000005.1, forward strand.
CCGTACGTCGGTCCGATCTTGCCGGGCAACGAAAGCATCTTCGTCGCAACGGGTTTCAACAAGTGGGGCATGACGAACGGCGCTGCCGCAGCGTTAGCGCTATCGAGCCGCATGCTGGGCGGGCGGATGGACTGGTCCAGTGCGTTCGCCAGCTGGAGCCCCCACGAACTGTCGGGCCTGCGAACGGCCATGCAATCCAACCTCGAGGTCGGCTTTAACTTGACCAAGGGCTGGATCACCCCGGCGGCGCGCACCGGCCGCCGCAGCCCCAACGAGGACGGGGGCGGCGTGGTGAGCGGACCCCCATGGCATCTGGAAGCCAGATGCCGGGTCGACGGCACCGAGCACCGCATTTCGCCGGTATGCCCACACCTAGGGGGAATCGTCAACTGGAACGACGCCGACAGGGCCTGGGAATGCCCGCTGCACGGCTCGCGGTTCGCGCCGGATGGCACGCTGCTAGAAGGACCGGCCACCCGTGATCTGACCGCTTCGCACTGACGCTCAGCAAGAACGCTCAACCACCCAGTTCTCACTTGAACTCCTCTAGTGCGGCTGGGTCATATCTGATGTGGAGATGTGGAGATACCCGTTTCTTGTCGCATTGACCGTGTTAGCCCGTCCCGAATACAGACATACGGGCCGACACGACAATCCTCGATGTCGCTGCGGTAACCGGCGATGTGTTCGCCCGCCCGTACCTAAATCGCCTTGGCGGCGGCGAGCTTCGAGTTGATCAGCATCAGGGGCGCGTGGGGGTCGTGCGGTTGGGGAATGGCCCCGAGAGCGAAGTCAGCGATCACGCCGGGCCGAAAGATGACGCAGTGCGTGGAACCGCCGAACTGGAAGTACCCGAGTTCCTCGCCCTTGGCGACGTGATAACCGGGGGTGATGCTCGGGTCGATAACGCAGGAGGACACCTCCGACATACCGACCGGCACGAAAGCGACCAGACCGATGACAGGATTGTCGGCCTCAATGAGGATGATCGCCCGCGCAGCGGTATGCGCCATGTAGGACTGCGAATTCGTCGGCTCGACCGCATCGCTGCCTTCGGAGTCGGCCTCCGAGTAGTAGGTGCCCTCCTGGACGAAGGCCCGCACGATCGTTCCGGCGACGGGGCTGTGCCAGCGGTGGTAATTGGTCGCGCTCAGAAAGGCCTGATAGATGGTTCCGCCGACAAACTGATCAACCGACTCGTCTTGTGCGAGCAGGTCCTGCAGCGAATAGGGCTGAGTCTTCATCCAGAAACGGTCCTGGCGCGCCACGTCGGTGGCGATGCCGTACGGGGTCGACTCGCAGGCGTTGGCGATCACCGTGTCGTCGTCGGGGGCGGCGACCGGACGCTGGCCGTCCTTGAACCGTCGGGTGAAGAAGTCGTTCCACGAACTGAAACCCCAGTGTTCGTCGGCGGGGTCGTGCTCGAACTGCTCGATACCGACGGCCCGTTGGGCCGCAGCACATTTCCAGCCCGACGGTGAATCATTGAGCACGTACAGCGAATCAGGGCTGTCGAGAAACTCGCACCAGGCGGTCAGGATCTTTTTCAGCATCGCGTTGATCCGGGGATCGCGGAACGCGGCGAACCCGGCCGGTGTGCCCATCGTCCAGTCCAGAATCGCCCCCAGTGGGGTGGCCACCATGTTCTCACCGAACTCAGGTGCCGTCGTCAGCACCTCATTGATCAAGCGCAGCAGCTGCGGCACGCTCTCCAGGTGCCGCTTTCGGTAATGCTTCGTAGTCGGTACCTGCGAGATCATCTGGTTCATGTACATCCGCACCACGGGATCGGTGTCGATTAACTTCTGAAATTCGACGAGCACCGGATGAAGCACGACTTGCTCGCCGCGGGCCTCCACCCGCTCCCGGTGCCCGGCGAGCCAGGACTCCAAATCGTCTTGATCGTCGGGCAACCAGCCGGCCCGGCGGCGGACATCCACAGCATGAAAACGAGTCGTCACAGTAAGAACCCCCTGGATCGAGAAACACGACTCGCGATCGCCCCCACCCCAGCCGAGGGGGGTTTCCTAACGAGCAACGAGATCACTTTTTGATTGAGGCGGCGGCGGGGCCAGCCCCGAATGCCGTCCGATTTCAATGCCGCGTGGGCGGCGTTATGACCGCATATCCCGTGCACACTGCCGCCGGGATGTGCTGAGGCGCTTCCGAGGAAGACGTTGCGGATTGGGGTCTCGGCGCGTCCGAAGCCGGGTGATGGCCGGAAGATGAGTTGTTGCTGCAGCTGCGCAGTCCCACCGTTGAGCGCTCCCCCACTGAGGTTGGCGTCTGCCGCTTGCAGATCCGATGGTCGTTGCACGACTCGCCCCACGACGTGGGAGGCAAACCCGGGCGCGTGTTCTTCGACGACACGGTCCACCGACTGCGCCAGCCGGTCAGCGGACGCGTTGTCGTTCTGTTCCCGCGGCAGATGTGTGTAAGCCCAGGCACTTTCGGTGCCGGCAGGAGAACGGCTGGGATCGGCGGTCGTCATTTGGCCGAACAGCATGAACGGATGGTCCGGCACGGTCGCGGTGTTCAGGTCCGCAAGCCAACGGGTCAGCCCGTGACCGTCGGCGCCGAGATGCACGGTGCCCGCTTCCCTCAAAGACTCTGAGCGCCACGGGATCGGCTCATCCAGCGCATAGTTCACTTTCAGTACCGGGGTGTCCCAGATGAAATGGGTCAGATCCTGAAATAGCTTCTCGGGCAGTGCATCCCGCGGCAGCAACCGCTGATACAGATCTGGCGCGGAGACGTCGGCCACCACAGCGCGGCGCACGCCGATGGTGTTACCGCCGGCGGTGCGCACCGCCACCGCGTGATTACCGCGGACGTCGATGGCCTCGACTGCTTCGTCGCACTGCAGCTGCGCCCCGGCCGACGTGGCACGTTGCACCAGCGCCGCGGTCAGTTGCCCGGCGCCGCCGACGGGCACCGGGAATCCGGTGTCCTGGGCGAGCATCAGCATGAGAAACCCCATCACGCCGCTGCCGGGTGCGTCGATCGGCACGTCGGCGTGCAACGCGTTGCCGAGCAGCAGCAGCCTTGCCGCGTCGCCGTCGAACAACTCATCGGCCATCACACTGGCCGGCAACATCAGCAGACGGACAAGCCGCAACGCCTCAGCCGTGCCCAGCTTCCGGAGCAGCTGAATGGGGCCGCGCAGCGGCGGGAACGGCGCAAAGAGCGTGCTGAGCAGTGGGGCTTTGATGGCCTTCCACAGCTCGACTAGCCGCCACCAGTTGTCGCCGTCGTGGGCTTCTCGGCGGGCGAGTTCATTCGCTGTCCGTGCTGGATCGCGGTAGATGACGGGTGCGTCGTCGTCGGACCCGTTGCGGGGGTGTCCGACGACGGCCGGAGCATGTGACCATCGCAAGCCGTGTTCTTCCAGATGCAGCGCGCGAATGGCCGGGGAGACCACCGACATCGGATAAAACGCGCTGTAGAGGTCGCTGATGTAGCCGGGTATCAGTTCCGCGCTTCGCACCGCGCCCCCGGGATCGGGCTGAGCTTCCAGGACAAGCACGTCCCAGCCGGCGTCAGCCAGCACGGCCGCGGCGACCAGTCCGTTGTGGCCGGCTCCGATGACCAGCGCATCGACACTGGCCGGACCGCTATCCGGGGGCATCGGGGGCTTGCTGTTCGGCGATCTTGGCTAACCGCCACGTGCACTCACGGTTGCGTGGAGCCACCCCCAGCAGCTGCACACTGTCGGGCACCCAGCGCAGCGGGCGGCTGACCACAACCTCACTCATCGCGACGCGGCACCCTCCGTCGGGAAGATCGGTCAGCTGCAGCGTGATCCGGGCCTTCGCCGCCGGCCGGATCTTCGCCAGCAGCACCAGCTCCTCGCCGGAGACGCTGCGTTCTACCACGGTCTCGTCGTCGATCACCGCCGGCCAGGCGCCGATGGAGTGCAGAATGCGTGTGCCGGGTGCGGGCCAGTTCGGGTCCACCGCGCGGATCCGGCTGTTGCCGACCACCCAGCCTGAGTAGGTCCATCCGTTGGCCAGTACGTCCCACACGCGTTGACGGGTGGCAGCGATGTCTCGGGTCACGGTCATGGTGGGTCCTTCGTTCGGAGAACGTATCTGCAGCTCGGCAGCGCCGATGAGGGTAGGAGTACCCGAAACGCGGAAAAGGACGCGCTACTCCGTACCGAGCCGGGTAGAACACGTCCGCCGTAGGTCGGATTGGCGTCGCGAACGGCCGCGATGTACGCGGAATGACGCTGGCCGCCGCTCGGGCGCTAGCCCGAAACTCCCGTAGCGCGGCATTGCCGCTGATCCCCTGCTTCCGTGCGCAGTAGAGTGCTGCGACGGAACCCCGCCGATACCCCTCTGACTGCCTCTTCGTGGTGGAGCTGCCGGGAATCGAACCCGTCGCTCTCCCTGGGCTTTTTGCCGTGCGAACTGCGGTTTCGTTCCGACTCGGTCCGGCTTAGTCCCGTTCGTTACTTGCCGTGACGTTTTCGAGTCTTGACGGCGTCAAGAGCGGTCGCCCACCGGCGCGAGCTGCCGGTTCGCCTGCCCTCCCGACGAGCAGTTCGTGGTGACACTGGCGTCGCAGGAATAACGTGATGTGTCACGTGTTGAACTGACCTGATCGCTTGGCGATTGTGCCCACCTCGAACAAAGGAGATCACCATGGGTCAGCTTTCCGGGAAGACGGCACTCGTCACCGGCGGCAACTCCGGCATCGGCCTCGCCACCGCGCAGCGGTTGGCAGCCGAAGGCGCACACGTCTTTATCACCGGGCGAAACCAGAAGACTCTCGACGACGCCGTGGCGTCGATCGGAGCGGAAGCAACGGGCATCCGCGGCGACGTGTCGAATCTCGACGACCTCGACAACGTTGCCGATGCCATCAGGGCCCGTGGACGCGGCCTGGATGCTGTCTTCGCCAATGCCGGCGGGGGCGAATTGGCGACACTGCCCGACGTGACCGTCGAACAGTTCACCAACACGTTCCAGATCAACGTCGGCGGAATCCTATTCACGCTGCAGAAGGTCTTGCCCTTGCTGAAACCGGGAGCGTCGATCGTGCTGACCGGTTCAACCGCCGCGTACGGGGGCACACCCGCAATGGGCGTTTACGCGGCATCGAAGGCTGCCATCCGTTCGCTGGGACGCACCTGGGCGGCTGAGTTGGTCGACAAAGGCATCCGGGTCAACACCGTCGTACCGGGTCCAGTTGAGACGCCGGGACTGAAGGGCCTGGCACCGAGCGGCCAGGAACAGGCACTGCTCGACGCCCAGGCGTCGCATGTGCCGATGGGCCGGGTGGGGCGGCCCGAGGAAGTCGCCGCCGCGGTGCTGTTCCTCGCCTCCGACGAGAGCAGCTTCATGACCGGAACCGAACTGTTCGTCGACGGCGGCGAAAGACAGCTATAACGCCGGCCTCGGAGCCCGTAGGACCCCAGGGGCGATCGAGCCCCTGCTGGTCCAAGAAGAATTGAAGCGGGATCGGCATGTTGTTGGTGCAGTGCATCGTTCGGCACGACACTGTGATGCGATCCACCACCAGTGGATCATGGATGCTTGGCCGCGGCCGCCCGCCAGCTGTATCCGGTAACCACACGGCTCAGGTAGCCGGGAGCTGGTCTAGCCGGTCGAGGCCCCGGCCCTTTTGTTCGTTAGCCTCAAGACCGTCCGCATTGTGTCTACATCGTCGTGGTGGCCGTGAAAGCGGAGCCGACGCATGGCCGCGAGACGCTGCGCTGCAGTAGAGCCCAGGCGAGCGGTCACCAAGTCGGATGCCGATGCGCTCAAGGTCACATCTGGTTCGTGCCGCGCCCCGGCGAGTCGTCCTGCGGTCACGGCGAAATCGAAGTTTCGGCCGTCGATCTCCACGCGATAGGTTGCCTCAACTCCCACGGCGTCGGCGGAGTCGAAACCCAGCAGCACGCCGACGAGAAAGCCGTTGAGCGGTGATCGGGATCGCCCGGCGCTGAATCGCATCGTCTGCAGACCGAACCGTGCAACCGCACCGAGGATCGGAAGCACGAGACGCCACCCGTCGTCGCTGAGCGTGTAGACGGTGCGTGCGATCGGTGGGGGCAACTCGGTGCGTTCGACGACGCCAGCCCGTTCGAGTTCGTCAAGGCGTTGGGCCAGAAGATTTGTCGCGATGCCCGGCAACTGCGCACGCAGGTCGCTGTAGCGGCGCGGGCCTCCGACGAGCTCGCGCACGATCAGCAGTGTCCAGCGCTCACCGAGCACGTCGAGCCCATTGGCGATCGGACAGTCCTGGTTGTAGTTCCGCCGCCCAACCACGCGATTACTCTATCACCTAGACGGATTTCAGGATCAGATGATTGACTTGTTTGTCTATTAGGTTTAGATTTCTGACAGGTGGAACGCCGCCGGCCCGGGTTCACAGACGCGCCGACGGGTGCGGCAATGGTCGGCGGTCGGAACGTGCTGCTGGTGGCGTTGGGGCACGCCGGGATCGCCGACTCGGCTACGCCACTTGCCGATACCGCCCGAGTGGAGGGACAACATCATGACTGTCGAGCCCATCCTTGTCACTGGCGCCGCGGGAGGCATCCAAGGCTCGACCGGTTTCCATGTCACGCAGTTACTGCTCGACAAGGGGTGGCCCGTGCGCGCCTTCGTCCACCGACTCGACGACCGATCCGATCGGCTCCGCACGCTCGGCGCCGAAGTCGTCGACGGCGACCTGCGCGACTTCCGATCAGTCGCGGCCGCGATGGGTGGTATCCGCCGGGCCTACTTCGCCTATCCGGTGCAGGAGGGCCTGCTTGAAGCCACCGCGACTTTCGCCGCCGCGGCACGCTCCGCCGGTGTCGAACAGGTCGTGAACCTGTCGCAGTGGCTGCAGCCCGGCGGCGAGCAGCCCACCCCGCACCAAGCCCGCCACTGGCTCGCCGAGCGGATCTTCGACTGGGCCGACGTCGGCGCCGTTCATCTGGATGCCACCGTCTTCTATGAAAACCTCCGCACTTGGGCCTTGCTCAGCCTGGCGCGGGCTGGGGTGATCGCCTTGCCGTGGGGACCGGAAGCCACGGCGATCCCGATGGTGGGGGCCGAAGACGTCGCCCGAGTGGCCGCGGCGGTGCTGACGGGCCCGACGCTGTCGAGTGGCACGGTGGTTCGACTGATGGCCGGCGCGGTCACCAACAAGGAGATCGCCGAGGCGTTCAGCGACGTCCTGGGCCGGCCGATGCAGTATGTCGAGGTCAACGACGATCAATGGGCCAGCGCCGCTTCGGCTGTCGGGGTCAACGCCATTGCGGTGGAACATCTCACCCACTTGTGGCGCTACTTGCGCACTCGCCCGCCCGAATATCAGGCTTTCTATCACATCAGCGACGCGTTCGAGCACTTCACCGGCCAGCCACCGCAGTCGCTGCCGCAATTCCTGCGCGAGCGCAAAGACCTGTTCGCACAGGCGGCGCCGCGATGAGGTTGGGCAGTTACGTTGTGGCGTGGGCAGATTAGACCCACCGCGAGCCGTCGGTTTCATGCGCCGCGAGGTCATAGTGCTGCCCGCGTCGGCGACCGCGGGCCGGTCATAGCCAGAGGTGGATCGCATTCACGTGCTCCGACCACGGTCGTTGATTCGCTCTACGCATCCCTTACCGCAGCCTGGGCGAGCTCGACGAATTCTGCGATCAACGGGGCGCGACGTGTCGCCACCCATGCCAGCCGCACTTCGCTCGGCGGGATGTCGGTGATCGGCGTCCAGGCGACGTCGGGGCGTTGGTAGTAGGTGGCCGTCGACTCGGGAAGCACACTGAAACCACGTCCCGTCGCGACATGTTCGAGTTTCTCCTCGACGCTGCGCGCCTGGGTGATCGCCGCGGCCCGCGGCCCAGCGCGCATTTCTTTTGCCACGGAACGCCATTCGGGTACGGCATCGGGGTGCTGGAGCAGATGCTCACCGGCGAGGTCGTGAAGGCTGACGGCCTCCTTGCCGGCGAGTCGGTGAGCGGCAGGCACCACGGCCACGCGCGGCTCGCTGAACAGTTCCGATGTCTGCAGCCCGGTCAGGTCGACAGGCATGCGGATGTATCCGATGTCTGCGCGGCCGTCGTGCAGGACGGTGACCTGGTTGGTCCACTCGGTCCGCAGCACCTCGACGGTGAGGTCGGGATGGGCAGCGCCGAGGGCGAGCACCGGCTCGGTTACCGTCAGGCCGGGCATGAACCCGACCGTGAACGTCGAGATAGCCCGCGCGGCCCGCGCGACGCGGCGCCGAGCGGCGTCGGCCCCGGCCAGCAATAGCGACGCGTCGTCCAAAAGCTGCAGCCCAGCCGGCGTCAGTTGGGTGCCGCTGCTGTCCCGAACGAACAGCTGGGCGTGTAGCTCGTTTTCCAGCGCGCGGATCTGGCGAGACAGCACCGGCTGGGCGATGTGGAGGCGCTCGGCCGCGCGGCCGAAGTTCAACTCCTCGGCGACCGCGACGAAGTAGCGCACCTTGCGCAGGTCAAGATCCATAGGGCCTCCCACAGCGGCTGATACCTACAGGGTATTGCACGCGACGAAACAGGTCTTAGACCTGCAGTTTTCGCGATGGCAGGCTCGCAGTCGAGACCACGCTACCCAGGGAGACCACGATGAAAGTTTTGATCACCGGCGGCTCGGGCTACCTCGGCCAAGCCACCATCCGCGCTCTGCAAAGACATGGGCACCAGGCCGTCGCACTGGCGCGCAGCGCCGACGCCGACCGAGTTGTCACGGATCTCGGTGCCACCGTTGTGCGAGGTGGCCTCACCGATCTCGACGTGCTTCACAAGACGGCGATAGACGTTGACGCCGCGATTCACCTCGCGCAGGACTACGGTCCTGACACCGCGGGAGTCGACCTGCGCGCAGCCACCGCAATCCAGGACGGTCTCGGCTCGAGGCCATATGTGCACACCGGTGGTGTCTGGGTCTACGGGAACACCGAAGGTGTCGTCGACGAGACGGCGCCGCAAGCACCTCCGCCGGTGACGGCGTGGCGCGGCAACAACGAACGCCGCATTCTTGAGCGCGCCGGTGGTGGCGGGCACCCCGTTCTGGTGATGCCCGGCGTCGTCTACGGCCACGGCGGCGGGCTCATCGGCCAGTTCATCGGCGCGCAGGCCCACGCCGGCGCCGCGCACTACATCGGCGCCGGCGACAACCGGTGGGCGGTAGTCCACGTCGAGGACATCGCCGAACTGTACGTCGCGGCGCTGGCGAGCCCGCCGGGCGGCGTCTACGCGGGCGTTGACGACAGCCAATCACCGACCATGCGCCAGATCGCCGAGGCGGTGAGCGTCGCCGCCGGGCGGTCCGGTACCGCCAGCTCGATCACGATGGAGCAGGCTCGACACGAATTCGGCCCGCTCGCAGACGCGTTCGCTCTCGACCAGCGCTTCACCGCCGCCCACGCCCACCGGGTCCTCGGCTGGACACCAGCCGCGCGCGACGTTCTGGCCGAGCTCGCCACCGACGGCTAACAGGTGGCCGCCAATTCTGCGCGAGCAGCTGCCTGAGAAGGTCTCAGCCGAGGCGCTGGAACAGATGCGCGGCATCAACGACCTGTTCGCCATCACCGCATCGTTTGGTGAAGCCTTTTGCGTCAAGGCTTTCTCAGGCTGCGGGTTAAACCCAGGATCCCGGCTGCCACAAAGGGCACCGGGGAGAGCGTGGCGATCAGTGCGCCTTTGGAACCGACTAGCGGCTTGCTGCGAAGCCCGGTAACAAAGTCGGCTCCATCACTAGCCAGTCCAACCGTTGCCCACCGTTGCAATTCGCCTTCTTCGCCGCGTGCCCAGGCCGCACATGCACCGGAGCCGAGAACCACATCACGGATCCCAATGGTCCGCATGAGTAATGTTTCTGTGCCGGATCCGGGCGAAAAGATCCGGCTCGGCGCGAGGATCATCGCCGCTCCCACGGCGACGCGGGCCGCCGCGACCAGCGCCAAGGTCGGGGTTGATGCCTGGGCTTTTTCGTGCATCACGGCTCGACCCTACTCGCCCTGTGTGTTGCCTCAGCCTGGATATGCGTTACACGGCAGGCGATGTGGTGGCGGCGCAGGCGACTGTCGCTGCGGACAAAATCTTGCTGCCGATCCCTGTCACCAAACACATCGACGGGGTCGGCGGCTTGCTCAACGATGGAATTACCTCGCACAACGGTGAATCCGGTATCCGGTTCGGATCCCAACTGAGTACCTGGAGCAAAGACATTATGGTCAGTTCACAAACGCCGGAGCCGCAATCTGTGTCCGGCGATCAAGCCGCAGTCAGCCGCCTGTTCCTTTTGGACCTCAGCAACGACCATGTCGTTTCGCTGAATCCGGACGGCTCGGACCGCAAGGTCATCGTCACCGAGTGCAGATATCCCGATGGCATCGCGGTCGATGTCGCGGCGGGACACATTTACTGGACCAACATGGGGAATCCCGCGGCGGACGACGGTTCCATTGAGCGAGCTGACCTCGACGGGCAGAATCGCCGGACGATTGTTCCCGTAGGGGGCACCTTCACTCCCAAGCAGCTGCAGCTCGAAAACACCGGCAGAAAGCTGTACTGGTGTGACCGCGAAGGGATGCGCCTGATGCGCGCCAACCTCGACGGCTCGAACATCGAGACCCTCGTGGACACCGGCCAGGGCGACCCGCGACCGGGGCCGGATCCTGCGAAGTGGTGCGTGGGTGTCGCCATCGATGTCGACGGCGACCAGGTCTACTGGACACAAAAAGGTCCCGACAATGCCGGAAAGGGCCGTCTGTTCCGCGCCGGCATCGAAATTCCCACGGGCCAGACGGCGTCTGATCGAGCGGACATCGAACTTCTTTATGATGGACTGCCCGAGCCGATCGATCTTGAGCTCGATCTCAAGAATCGCATGATGTATTGGACCGACCGGGGTGATCCGCCGCGCGGCAATACGGTGAATCGCGCACCGATGGATTCGGATATGAGGGACCGCCCCGCTCCTGAGATCATCTTCACGCACCTGATGGAAGGAATCGGCATCGCCCTGGATCGGAAGGGCGACCGAATGTTTATCACCGACTTTGGGGGCAACGTCTTCTCGGCCAAACTCGATGGATCGGACCCGAAGGTGCTGCTGGTCGCACAGGGAAACCTGACTGGCATCGCCTATGGCGAAATCTCTTGAAAGAGCATCGTTGGTGCGGCGGCATTCCGTTCATCAACGACGTCAATGACTTTCGGCTACATAAGGCGCCGGTGTACTTCGAAGGCTAGGTACAATTCGACGACATCCTTTGGCCGCGAGAGGGATCGGCCGCTACGTACCTCAATTTTGCGCAACCGGTATCGGACCGTGTTGGGGTGACAAAAGAGTGCTTCAGCTGCATCGCGTACGCACGCATCGTTGTCCTGCCACACCCGAAACGTTTCAAATAGCATTTCGCGTTCCTCGTCGGGAAGGTCGCTAAACCCGTCCAACGCAGGGCCCACCGTTCTGATCATCGCCTCCGGTGCGCTGACTACGGCGGCGGCCAGGATGGAGCCGTCGAACACGGCGACGGAGGATCCAGAGTCGCCCCTGCCCCGCAACATCACTCGTGCAACATGCAGGGCTGTCGGTGTCTCGCGTAAATCCTCGAAAGGCGCGCTGACGCCCACCCGGGCCGTTGTCATCCGAGACATCAGGGCAACCATCGCGTCGAATTTTTCGTCGGACGTGACGCGCGCAACCCCGACTTGCAAATCAGGGAGGAGACTCCACGCCGACGATACGTTAAGGCTGCGAAGCTTGGATTCGATGTCGGGAAGCGGCTCTTCGCCCGCGACCGAAACCTGTGCGGCGATGACCACAAACGGACCGTTGGTCGGTAGCCGAAGGAAGCCCGCGATGTCCCGCAGACTCCAGTCGCCGAAACCGCGTCCCGCAACCAGACCATCGAGCCGATTCGACGGTTGCGGCGCCTCAGTCAGTAGCTGCCGTTTCTGCTGGTCGCGATATCCGGCCACCACGACGGTGCCGATCAGCTCGGCGAAGGCGCTGATGCGCGCCTCGGTGTCGGCCCGCATGGGCTCGGGTTCAACCGAACCCACGGCCGCCAGGCCCCACACGCGTCCGTCGACGACCACGGGCACACCGACCGCTGCGTGTACGCCAGCGTCCCGTATCCGCGCCGCGAGTGAGCCGGTGCTGTTCTCGTAGTTGTCCATCCTCGCGGGCCGCCCCGTGCGCTGCACTATCCCTGCCAGGGTGCTGCCGTCGATCGGGCTTCGGGTACCCACGGGCCACTTCGCTAGCTGCAGCCCCGGATGTTCAGCCGCGGCCAGCTTCGTCATTTCGTTGTTTGACTCATAGCGCCACAATCCGGCGGTATCCGCGGACGCACAGCGGCGCATTTCGTTGACGACCGCCTCGAACACCTCCGCCGGTTCCGTCCCCCGGGCCACCAGCGTGGCCAGGCGACGCAAGGCTGCCTGATCTGCGGTGACCCGGCGATACTCGGCGTACAGCGTGACATCGTCGACGGACTCGGGGAGTTGCCCGTCGGGAAGTTCTTCGACGACTAGGAGTTCATCGATGGCTTCACCCATGAATCACCGCCCTTCGCGGTTCGATCGCCGGGAACGAAACTCAACTCCGGGCGCGGTTCTGGATTCTTGGGCACCGCGACGCTGAGATGTAAGCGCCATAGTCAGCCGTGAAAGGTCACGTTCGCATCCCCCCATGGGTAGTGCAATTCGATTGCTCCGCTATCAATCGGCGACGGTGTCTCGACGTTTTTCGAGGCCCCAATGGCTGACGGCGCCGGTGTACTTCGACGGCTAGGTACCGGCAGCATGGCCAGCGTTCCAAGGGTTGCACTCAACATCGTTGGCCCTTTCTCTGGGCTGCTCACCTGCGCGGCGGTGGCTTTGTCTCGGCCGTCGGACGAGTAAGAACGTGATCACTTGACGACTATTTATGGTTGCCCCGCGGGCGTGGATGGCACCATTGGCCAGCGGACTATCTTTAAGGCCAAAGTGGCCTAGCGCTAAGTCCCCAGGACTTAATCAGCGTCATGGTGGGCGCTGCGCGAGTTGACTCAGCTCAACGCGGGAGCTGACCCCGAGCTTGGCGAACGCATTGCGCAAATGGGCTCTCACGGTGTGGGGCGAGACGCGCAACTGCTCTGCCACAGAACGGTTGGTGGCACCCTGCGCAATCAGGTTGACCACCTTGAGCTCGGAGTCGGTGAGACTGTCCCAGCCCTTTTTTGCCCGCGGCTGGCTGACGATGCGACGTTCCACACCTAACCGGCGCAACTCGCGGGCCACCCGGCGCGCATCCGCGAGCGCCTCGTGGTCCAGGAAGGTATCGAATGCGGCATTGAGCTGATGCAGCGCCTCGTTGCCACCATTGGTGCGTGCGAGTTCAACGCCAGCGTCCTCGGCAGCCGCGGCGTAAAAGAGCGGCCGCGGCAAGGACTGAAGCAATTCGGCGGCCGCCAGCAGTGCTTGGGCATCACGTTCGAGGATCCCGCGGGCATATCCGGCCACCCCCGTGAACAGCGGGATCGCTGGGTGCTCACTATCGAGCAGGTCAGTGGCCTGCAGGACGCGTGCGCGTAAGCCGGCATCGCCAGCCGCCGACGCAACCCGCGCACCCAAGATGACCAGATCTAAGACCTGGGGCCAGAGTGGTGATTCGAAAAGCGTAATGCCGCCGGCCAGCCAGCGCATCGCGTCATGAACGTCGTCGCGCTGCCACGCCGCGAGCGCCAGCACGTGCGCCGCTCCCCGACGTACGACTGATGAGCCAGTGGAGTAGGCGTCGCGCGCATCATTAACCGTCTGCTGCAACAACGTTCGGTCATCCGTGCGTGCCGCCACCTCGGCCAGAATCTCCATGCGGATCATGTCCGGCTCGGTCGCGCCTGTCCGCGGTGGGGGCGCGAGGAACTCGACTGTGGCGCGCGCAGCCGTCAACCGGCCCGCAGTCGTGTGGACAACCCCGTCGACGATGTCCCACTGTTCAAGGGCCATCGCGTTGCCTGCCCGGCGGGCTTGTTGTCTTCCGGTGGCGACCTGGGCCGCAGCGTCGTCCAATCGGCCGACCACAGTCAGCAGGGTCGCGTAGTGGATTGCGGCCAAGTCATGAGCTGGGGCAGCTTCACTCGTGCGGACGAGCGCGCAAAGCTCGTTGAGGCGGCGCAGAGCGCGGCCGGCGCCCCCGTCGCCGCCGTCGAGCAAGGCGAGGGTGACGTTGGCCATGATCCTGGCCTCGAGATCACCGGTTGCTGCCGCGGCCGCGGCCGCCTCGTTGGCCGCCGCCCGCTGTTGCCCACGTTGGTCGTACACCAGGTTGTAGGCCAGCTCCGCCAGGTGCCGTGCTCGGGTGACCTCGCTGATGTCGCCCAGCTGCAGTGCTCGACGATTCTCCTCGACGCGCCGCTGCGTAGTGTGCTTCATTTTCGTCGCGAGGTGCAGGCGAATCTCGGCCTCCTCTTGCGGCGACGCCGCCTCGGAGAGCGCCGCAACGGCCAACTCTTCGGCCTCCTCGTAGCGGCTGGCCCGGTTGAGGAACTCCACCGTTTCGGCGACCAGTGGCCCGTGGTCAGAGTCTTCGGCGGGCACCAGGTCCAACGCGCGCTTGCTCAACTCGGCGGCCGCACTGGCATCACTGTGGCCAACCGAGTGAGCGGCCTGGCGCAGCGCGCTGATCGCCTCCCGGTCCCCGGGCTCGGCGCTGCGCGCCAATTGGGTGGCCACCTCGGCTGGCGCCGCGCCCATACCCAGCATGATCGACGCCGATTGGCGCTCCATCGCTCGGCGCAGCGACTGCGGCAAGGACTGTCGGGTGGCCTCGCGCAGCAAGTCGTGGCGGAACCTCAACTGCTCACCGTCTTCGACGAGCAGATCCGCGCGCACCGCCTCCTCCACGGCCGACAGCAACGACGACGGCTGGCGTTCGAGCATCGCGGCTAGCAGAGCAGCCGAGAACCGGTCGGGCAGCACCGCGGCCACCCGCACAACCTCGCCAGCACCGCTGGACAGGTGATCCAGTCGCTGCTGCATAGTCGAACCCAGACGTCGCGGCAGCGCGTGTCCGGTGGCCACCGCGCGGCCGCGGCTCACATTGAGCCGGCCCTCCTCGTCCAGACCCCCGACCAGCTCGCTGACCAGGAAGGGATTTCCGTGCGCCTTGGCGGCCAGATTCAGTAGCGACTCATCAGCGTTCGCGCGCACAGCGTCGGAGACCATGTGGGCGACCGCGCTCGGCGACATCGGGGCAACTCGCACAAATGCGGTATCCGCACGTTGCAGCGCCGACAAGGTCTCCTGGAGCGCCGGCCCGCCGGCCCCAGTGCGGGCGGTCAGGACCCACAGCACTGGCGCATCCAGCCGCGCGGTAGCCAGCGAGCGCAGCGCCAACAACGTGCCGTTATCGGCCCAATGGATGTCCTCCAGCGCAATCGCCAGCGGGGTTTGCGCCGCCGCCCCGAAAATCGCGTCGGCCAGATCGTGCACCACCCAATAGCCCAGATCGGCCGAGCCGCCCAGCCGGCGCAACGCGTCGGCGTCTCCCACCGGGGGATCGGCACCCAGCGTCGCCATGAACAGCGAGAAAAACGGCACCGTCTGCTGATACTCGAACGCCTCACCGAACAGCGTGCGCACCCCGCCCTTGTCGGCCAGCGCCATCACCTCGGTCAGCAACCGACTCTTCCCGATGCCCGGCGGTCCCTCGATGACCAGCACGCCCCGATGCCCTCGCATCAGCGCCGTCACCAACCCGCCAATCACCTTCAACTCGCCCGCCCGACCCCGAATCGGCGGCGTCATAAGTCGCTGGCCGCTGGCGTCAAATCGGCCGGTTGAAGGGCCCATGGGGATGTCCCGTCTACCGCTTGCTGAACTGCGACTTCAGTGCGCGTCATTCTAGGCAACCGCCCACGTCGTCGTCCGATTTGCTGTCGATCGCTCGGCGTGCGCACGATCTGGGGCAGCGTCGGCGCCGCGAGCCGAGCATCAGCGGCGACCACCACCAATGGCGGACCCGTTAGCAGGCCCTTCGGCAATTGAGAGTTCGTAAATGCCGTCGCTCATGAATTGCTATCCCTTGGCTGTTCGATCGCCGGGAACCAAAACCCGGCTCCGCGCGCCAGGGCCATCGTCAGCCGCTTCGCGGTGCGTTCGCATCCCCTAGTCGCTAGCGCGAATGATTAGTCCACCGTTAATCGAGGTCGGTGTCTTTACCGTTTGTCGGGGCCCCGATGATCGGACAGCGTCGGCGGCGGGTGTTTCCAGTAGGACACGGTCGAGCTGGCTGCGCGAGCCGATGCCGAGCTTGGTGAAAACCTTGCGCAGGTGATATTGGACTGTGTGCGAGCTGATGAACAAGCGCGCGCCGATCTCCGGATTTGATAGGCCGTCGCGGGCCATCCGGGCGACTTGGGCCTCCTGCGCCGTGAGCTGCTCATCGCGGGGCGCGATGGCGCGCCTGCGGGCCGTTTCACCAGTGGCTTTTAGCTCACGCCTGGCCCGCTCGGCGAAGGCTTCCATCCCCATCGTCTCGAGCATGTGGTGGGCGATGTGAAGCTGTGCCCGCGCGTCGATCCGGCGGCGCTGTCGGCGCAGCCACTCTCCATACAGCAGGTGCGCGCGGGCGAGATCGGCGCGGATGCAGGTACGCCCAAGCCGCTCGATCGACTCGCGGTAACTGCGCTCGGCGGCGTCACCCTCGCTCAGCAGCGCGCGTGAACGAGCTTCGATGCCGAGCGCCCAGTCCGTGCCACTGACGGTGGTGGTCTCAGCCAGCCGGCGGAGGGCATCGTCGGCCATCTCGGCGCATCCGATGCGCGCGGCCGCCTCAATGAGCTCGACCGCTGGCCAGGGCGGCGTGATCCATTCCCCCAGATATTCGGTGGAGCGCTGCGCTGCTTCCACCGCCGCGTGGTAGTCACCGATGCCGTTGTTCAGTACCGCGCTCGCCCACTCGACGATGGTGATCCCGACGCCGTCACCTCCCAGGCTGAGGTGCCGGTTGATCGCTTCGACCAGGGTCGCCGCTTCGGCTTGTCTACCGGCGAACGCCGCCAAGGCAAGGGCCGAGTAAGGAAAGCGATTGATGCCCGTCGCCTCTAAAGCCTGCCGCTGCTGGATCAGTGAGCCTGCGGCGGCGAGCTCACCAGCAAACAACAGCATGAATGCGCGCGCATTGAGGGCGACGGGCAGCTCACTGAGCGCCCCCGCACTTCGAGCGAGCTGGACATGACGCTCCGAGAGCACCTGCCAGCTGTGGTCATCCCATGTATAACGAGCCACGATGCCGGCCACCGAGTGTAAGGGCAGCGCTTCATCTACCGACATGAAGCCGAACGCGTGCAGTGCCTCGCGAAGTATCGGCAATCCGGCCGCATACCCTTTGGTGTAGTGCGCTACCAGGCCTTCCAGAAGAAGCTCGGGTGCGCGCAGGGGTTGTGAGGCCGGCGGGGCGGTCGCCGCCGCACGCGCCACCTCCAACGCACCCCCGCCGAGGGCGAGGCGACCGGCAAAGTAGCCCGCCGTCAGGGCCTGCAGGTAGGTCCTGCGCGACAGCTCTGGGTCGATAGGCTCGAGCCGGCGGGCGGCCTTCAACAATATGGGCGGGGCCTCACTGCCGTGATCGGTGAGGAACGCGAGCTCAGCCCCCATCAGCTCGATGCGAGCTTGCTGAAAGTCGCTCGGCGACCCGGCCTCGGCGATCGAGAGCAGGTCCCGCGCCGTGGCGAAGGCGCCAGCCTTGATTTGGGCCGACGCAGCGGCCACCGCCCGCTCGGTGCGGCGAATGGGATCGAGCGTCAACGTCGTGGCGCGCTCGAGAAATGCGGCCGCCGCAGCAATACCGCCACGCGCTTGCGCCCGGCCCGCCGAGCGCTCCAGCTCCGCGGCGACGGCCTCGTCCGGCCCGGCGGCGGCTTGCGCCCGATGCCATGCGTGTCGATCGGGGTCCTGGTGTGCATCGGTGACCTCCGCCAATGCAGCGTGCACTGCTTGTCTTTCTTGCGGGGATACCGATCCGTAGACCGCCGAGCGCACGAGGGGATGCCGAAAACGGATTCGCGTGCCGAACTCGACCAGGCCCGCCTCGGTCGCCGGCGCCGTCGCTTCGGGGCCGACCCCCAGCCGCGCCGCGGCCCCCCACACCAACGCGGGATCGCCGAGCGGCTCGGCCGCCGCGATGAGCAAAAGGCGCCGCGTCGGGTCCGGAAGAACCTCGACCCGCCGGCGGAAGTTCTCTTCAATACCACCGGATAATCGCATCGCGCTGGGAAGCCCAAATCCGCCGGCTAGTTCCTGCGGAGTCAATCCCCGCGGCAATTCCAACAACGCCAGCGGGTTGCCCCGAGTCTCGGCAAGGATCTGATCGCGGACCCGAGTGTCCAAGGGCGCGGTCAGGGCGGCTTCGAGCAGCGCTCGCGCATCTCTGTCCCCCAGGCGCTCCACGACGAGGTCGGGCAATCCTGCGATATCGCTGCTGGGCACCCGGGCCGCGAAAACCAATCCCACCGATTCCGCACCCAAGCGACGAGCAACAAAGCCCAAGACTTGCGCAGAGGCCCGGTCGAGCCACTGCTCGTCATCGACCACGCACACAAGGGGCTGCACCTCAGCCACCTCGGACAGCAGGCTCAGCACCGCTAGCCCGACCAGAAACCGGTCCGGCGCCGATCCTGAACTCATCCCGAACGCGATTTCCAGGGCATCTCGCTGCGGTGCCGGTAAGCCCTGGAGCTTCTCGAGCATGGGCGCGCACAACTGATGCAACGCGGCAAACGGCAGCTCCATCTCGGACTGAACGCCTACGGCGCGCTCGACACGGCACTCCGAAGCTTGCCCAGCCAGATAGTCGAGCAAGGCGGTCTTGCCCACGCCCGCTTCGCCAGACACCACTAATGCGCGGCTCTCACCAGCACGAACAGCCTCGATCAGCCGGTCGAGCACCGCACACTCGCGGTGACGGCCAACCAACTCCATCGCGCCGCCCCGCACCGTGAAATCCGCCGCCCGCTGCACCGGAAGTGGCAACAACCCTACCTTCGCAACGCATCACTGGGCTTGACCGGGATGGTTGACACCTGACTGGTCGGACTGATGGTCTCGCGGTGCCGGTGTCCATAGGTCGGGCAAGCGCCGCAACAACACCCCGGATTAACGCGAGCATGCTGCGCGCGTGAGTCGACGCGCTGAAAGCGATCCGTCGCGGGTGAAAGAACGTCGGCTCTGTCCCCTCGGGCAGTCCGGAGTCCGAGGCGCCATTTAAGTCAAAGAGATTGCAGCAGAACGGAAATCCGTGGAGACCATCGACCCGCGTGTGGCATGGGATTCAGCGATACCGTTTGCATTACCGATTGAGCTTTCTTCGAGAACAGGTAGCCCAATGACGATCCGGTTTCTCGGATCACCGCTCGCCGCAACGCTTCAGCCTTTGATGACCTCGACTAGAAGAGGGCTATGGGGTTGGACGCGCTCGATGTCACACCCTTCATTCGCCATGGCAGAGCGGCGAAGAAGAAATCCCACCGTTTGTCCTCCCGGCAGGCCTCCGCCAGTTCGGTGAGGTCCACGTTGTCGATCAGCCACAGGCCCAGTGCGACGATTGCCACCGTGTGAATAGGCCGAATGAAGTCCAGACCGAATCCGGACGGTTGAACGTCTTGAACGCCGTCGTTGCCGAGGACGGCCACATCACGCTCCCGCAGGAACGGCAGGCAACTGGCGTGCAGGCCTGCCTGACGCGCCGATAGGCCGCCTTCCCCGTCGGGCCCTTCACGCAGTATTGCCGCCGCATTGCCGGTGTGCACGAGCAAGGCATCGCCGGGACGGACGGTGACGCCTTGGCGTTGTTCAGCGGCTAGCAGTTCGTCCGGCGTGACCGCGTGACCGCGCTCGAGCCAGTTGACGCCGTACAGGGCGGCAATGTCCAATAGCACCCCACGTGTGATGAAGCCGTGCTCGGCTTGTTCCATGGACAGCGATCGCGCGCCATGCAGTGAGTTGGTGTCGCTTGTCGGGAAGCCGTTGTAGTTCTTGCCGTCCCAGGAATAATGGGCAAGACCGTCCACGTGGGTGTTGGAGCCATGTGCAGCGATGCCGACGTATTCGGTGACGGCTTCGTACCGCAACTGGCGACCGATGTGATCGGTAACCTCGTTCAGGGTCATGAAACGCTGCACCAGTGCGAAACCCGAGTCCAGCGGGTCCGGGTCGAGCGGGTCGATCGGGCGGGACAGCGAAATCGCCCGGCCGGTCCGGATAGTGGACGCCGCTGCGAGTCTCACCTCGTCGGTGATCAGATTGAGCGTCCCGATCCGGTCATCGTCGCCCCACCGGCCCCAGTTGGATAACTCTGACAGGTATGCCTCCACTCCCGCCGCCGTTAGCCCGGCCTTCTCGGTAACCGTAGCCGCATCGGGCATTTGAGCCTCCTTATTTCGAGCCTTCGGATATGCAGACGGGGCTCGAGCATGTTGGGTGCGGGCCGCGCCGTTGTTACACCCACAGCCTTATTCAGCGCTTCGCGGATTGTCTTTAGCCGCCAGCATAAAAGTCGAGCGCGGGACGTAGTGCTCCAGAACACCTCGAGACCGTTGTGTACGGCGGGACAGAGGTCAGCGCTCAGGTTTTGTCGCCCAGGACATCGACATGGTCGAACGTTCTCACAACCCTGGAAGCCGTGAGTGGTCGTTGCGACCAGTAACTCCCGACACACGAAGGAAGCGCTATGACAAAGAACTTCGGGGACTGGCAGTGGACCGTCTATGGCGATGCAGTACACGGCATAAGTTCGCGGTTCCCGTTCGACTTTGAATCGATTGAGCGGAAAGCCTTTGACGCGATGCCTGACTGGGTGTACCGGTATGTCTCGGCCGCGGCCGGCGACGGTCGCACGCAGCGCGCAAATATCGATGCATACTCGCGCTACGGGATCATTCCGCGAATGATGGTCAGCCCGCCCGAGCGTGACCTGTCCATCAACTTGTTTGGTGAGCAACTCCCCTCGCCGATGTTTATGGCTCCGATAGGCCTGATCGGGTTGTGCTCGCCGGACTTTTATGGAGACGTGGCTGCAGCAAAGGCATCCGCTGAAACCGGCGTGCCGTTCACACTGTCAACGTTCTCCCAAACCCCCATGGAGGACGTCATCAAGCACGCTGGGTCAACGCCCAACTTTTACCAACTGTATCTGCCGGGAGATCGGGAGCTCGCGGCCAGTTTCCTCGATCGTGCTGAGCGCAGCGGATATTCGAGCGTGGTGGTGACCGTTGATTCCTGGACGCTAGGCTACCGGCCTGCTGACCTCGCGATCGGAAATTATCCACAAGCGCGTGGCTTCTGCATGGAGAACTATTACTCCGACCAAAACTTCACCAAACATCTCGCGAAGCCACCACACGAAGATCCGGCGGCGACCCTGCGCTACTACGCATCGATCTTCGCGGTCCCGCTGGCCTGGGAAGACCTCCGTTGGATCCGTTCCAACACCAAACTTCCCGTCGCGGTAAAGGGGATTCAGCACCCCGATGATGCCCGGTTGGCGATTGACAACGGTGCCGACGTACTGTACGTCACCAATCACGGAGGCCGCCAGGCGAATTCGGGGATCCCGACCCTTCAGTTGCTGCCCGGGGTGATCGAGGCGGCGGGCTCCACTCCGGTGATGTTCGATGGCGGCATCCGCAGCGCCACAGACGCTGTGATCGCGTTGGCATTGGGAGCAACGGCCGTCGGTATCGGCCGGTCTTACGCCTATGCCCTCTCCTACGGCGGCGCCGAGAGCCTGACTCACTACCTGAAAGCCTTCCTGGCCGAGCTAGACCTATGCTTGGCGATCTGCGGATTCAAGGACATCGCGAGCCTCAAAGAAGCGGGTTGCGAACAAGCACTGACATTCCAGTGATTTCAATGCGACCTACTCACGTAATTCCACCCTGAACCTGGGGTCGACACAGTTCAGGTGAGACCTGCGGCAACAAGGGCTCCCCTGGAATTAGCACTGAGATTGCGTCGCCACGAGGCCATTTCAGGGTGTTGGCGCACATCGCGACAACGACGGTTCGACATGAGCCCCTCAGCCCCGGAAAGTAGGCAACTCATGACCACGTCAATCCTTCGAACCGCCGAAGGCTGGTGGGTCCAAGCTGCTGACGGCGCAGCAAGAATCGCCATGCCTGCAGCTACCACTGGTGAGCTGCTGGCCCACCGGACGGCCATCGACGCCGCCGCACACAACGCCCACACCGTGCCCATCGACAGCCTTCGCCCAGTCTCCCCTGTGACCGTTCCCTGCCGCGTGGTGGCGCAAATGACGAACTTCGCATCCCACGTCAAGGGTGCCGGCATGGATCCAAAGACGGTCCCACTCACCTTCTTTCGCAAGACATCCGGTTCGATCAACGGGCCCTTTGACACGATCATCAAGCCCCCGCACGTCAAGCTTCTCGACTACGAGGTTGAGATCGGTCTGGTCATCGGCCGGGATATTCCGGTAGGCACCGAAATCACCGAGTCGAACCTGGCCGACTCCATCGCTGGTCTGGTCGCGACCAACGACGTCTCGGCCCGCGATGTCCAGCTGACGAAAACCCAGTTCTATGAGGCCAAGTCGTATCCAACATTCACCCCTGTCGGCCCGGTCCTGGTACTTCTCGACGCCGACGAACTCAACCGCTTCGGCGATCTGCGCCTCGAATTGCAGGTCAACGGCGAAGTACGCCAAAACATGCCCGTCCACGGCGACATGATCTACCCACCGCTGCAGGCGTTGCAGTCGCTGGCGCGATTCCAGCGGTTGGGCACCGGCGATCTGGTCATGACCGGCACGCCGGTCGGGACAGCTCTGGGCGCGCCGCCCAAACCGCCGGAGCTAAAGGCCTTCTTGAAGCGCGAGGCCAGCAACCCGAAGTACCTACAGCACGGCGACATCTTGGAAGTCTCAATTGCAACCGATGATGGCGCCATCGATCTCGGCACCCAACGCACCGCTGTGAAGTACGGGTGACAGGGGTGTCGCTCCAGTTCCTTTGCACCGGAAGCGCTGACTTGCGATGACCGACACCACCGTAGCAGCTACTAACGAGGACATCCTCGCCTACAGCGGCGCCGGCGCCGGGCTCGAGGCCGTGATGGCAAACGCGGCCTCCGCCGGAATCGGCGGAGTGCTTCCGCTGCCCGAGCTGACCCGGTTCGCGTGGTCGGTGGCCCGACACCCGAAACCGGTCGCATCGCGGATCGGGCGGCTCGCGACGCAGCTGGTCGGGATCGGACGCGGCAAACCAGCGGAGGCGCCCGGCCGATTGGACAGCCGGTTCAGGGACCGCGCCTGGGCGGACAACTCGTTGCTGAACGGCGTGGCGCTGTCCTACCTGGCCTGCTGCGACACCGTCGAAGGTGCGCTCGACGATGCCGACGTCGACTGGCGCACCAGGGAACGGCTTCGGCTGTTCATCGACAACGTGTTGGCTGCGGCCGCGCCGACCAATAACCCACTGACGAACCCGGCCTTCTGGAAGGAGCTCATTGACACCGGTGGCAAGAGCCTGCGAGCGGGCGTGGACAACCTTGTCACCGACCTCCGATTACCCACCAAGTTGCCTAGTAGCGTCGATCAGTCGGCCTATCACATCGGCGAAACCATCGCCACCACACCCGGAAAGGTGGTGCGACGGAACCGGATCTACGAGCTGATCCAATATCAGCCGCGCGCCGACGAGATCGACGAGGTCCCGGTGCTGCTGGTCTCGTCACCGGTGAACAAGTATTACCTGGTTGACCTAGAGCCCGAGCAGTCGGTCATACGCGCCGAGCTGGATCGTGGCCGCAGCGTTTTCGTGGCGTCCTGGGTCAATCCCGACGCCAGCCACGCCGACATCGGCTTCGACGACTACGTGTCGAGCACCGTCGAGATGCTAGAGACGGTCTCCGACATCAGCGGCTCAACCACCAGCCACCTACTGGGCCTGTGCGGCGGCGGCGTGCTCGCTTTTTTAACCGCGGCATACCTGGCCGCGACTGGGCAACAGCACATACTCGCGACACTGACCATCGCCATCGCAGTCCTCGATTACGACCGGGGCCCGTCGGCCATGGCGTATCTCGACCAGAAGCAGGTCGACCGTGCTGTACGTCGCGCAATCAAGCACGGGTACTTCGACGCCCGGGAGTCGGCGTGGTCGTTCGCGCTGATCCGGCCCGTCGAGGGCATCTGGGCAAACGCTGTGCACAACTACCTGCTCGGCAAGCCGCCACCCGCCGTGGGACTGCTCTACTGGGCGGCTGACCAAACAAATTTGGCCACCCGCTTCGGCGCGCAGATGATGGAGGCGGCGCTGGAAAATACACTCACCCGGCCCGGCGGAGTCACTATCAGCGGGGTGCCGATCGACGCCGGACAGATCACCGTCGATACCTACGTCCTTGCCGCGTCGACCGACCACATCTCCCCGTGGCAGAACTGCTATCGGACGGTCTCGATGGTCGGCGGCGACGTGACATTCGTGCTCGCACACGGCGGACACGCCATCGCGATCGCCAGAGCGCCGGGTAGCGCGCGAGCCAGCCATCGTACGGGTGACATCAGCGGTACCGATCCGCAGACGTGGCTCTCCGACTCGGTCGACAACCAGGGCAGCTGGTGGGACCACTGGAACGCGTGGATCGAGCGGCACACCCCCGGCAAGCGGCCGGCACCCACACGACTGGGAAATGACACCTACCCGCCAGTGGGTGACGCGCCGGGCGAATACGTGCGCCGCGTAATCACCTTCCCCACCGACACATCGACCACGAAAGGTACCCAATGACCATCCTCGACCGATTCCGACTTGACGGTCGGGTCGCCATCTTGACCGGCGCATCCAGCGGCCTCGGCGTCGGATTCGCTGCTGCACTCGCCGAAGCCGGCGCCGACCTCGCCCTCGGCGCCCGCCGAGCGGATCGCCTCGCAGAAACCTGCACCCTCGTCGAAAACACCGGACGTCACGCGATCGCCGTACGCACCAACGTCGCGGACCCCGACGACTGCACAGCCCTCGTCGACGCGGCTATGAGTACCTACGGGCACGTAGACATTCTTGTCAACAATGCCGGAGTCGGCACCGCCATACCCGCACTCAAGGAAACCCCCGACCAGTTCCGGTCGGTCATCGAGATCAATCTCAACGGCTGCTACTGGATGGCACAGGCTTGCGCGCGCGTCATGCGCCCCGGCAGTTCGATCGTAAACATTGCCAGTGTGCTGGGACTCACCACCACTGGCCTGCCGCAAGCCGCATATTCCTCATCGAAGGCCGGCCTCATCGGCCTCACCCGCGATCTTGCACAGCAATGGACCTCCCGCAAGGGAATTCGCGTGAACGCACTCGCTCCCGGCTTCTTCGAATCCGAAATGAGTGACAGCATGGACCGCAACCACGTCGACACACAGATCCTCCCGCGCGTCCTCGTCGGACGCCTCGGCGTGCACGCCGAACTCGCCGCCGCACTGATCTTCCTCGCCAGCGACGCCGGAAGTTATGTCACCGGCATAACCTTGCCGGTCGACGGCGGAGTGCTGACAACCTGACATCACTCTGGGCTGCGCAAGCCAACTCCGTTGCACCACAGGGTCGTCAAGTTTCGTGACGCAACATCCCGGTCGTACGGGCTGCCGAACAACCGCCAGACTCTCGTTGCGTGGCCCACCATGGCTGCCAATGCGTCACCGGCATGATCGGCGTCGAGCGTCGCGTCGGCAATGCCCGCTGCTTGCCAGCGGCGCAGACTGGTCGCAATCGCTGAGGCGAAATGGCGGTGTACCGCAAGGCGCAACTCGATGAGTTCAGGGTGGGTTCCAATGGCCTCGTCGAGACGCAGCAGCAACAGCGATGTGTGACCGGGGTAGTCGTCCAAATAGCGGTCGACGGCAGCATTGACGCGCTGGATGGCGTGTGCGCGCAGTTGAGCGGGCGTCCGCACCTCCGTGTCATCGGTATTGCGGCCGCCGCTACCGGTGCCGACGGTGTTGTGCAGCGTGGCGAGGTGGTCGTGCAAGACCGCGGTGAAAACCGCTTGCTTGCCTGAAAAGTGGTGGTAGAACGATCCGATGGCGGCTCCCGCCTGATCGGCGATATCGGCGATTCGCGCGGCATGATAGCCGTCGCGCTCGATGACGTCGCGAGCCGCGGCGATCAGCGTCGCCCGCGTTTGGGCCGCGCGACCGTGCGGCGCCTCGCTGTCGGTGGTCTCGTCGGCGCTGCCCATGGTGGCATCCCAGGCCTGCTTCTTGGAGCCATACGTGGCATAGAACGTCGACAGGGCGACGCCGGCTTTGTTGGTGATGTCGCGGATGTGGGTGCCCGCGTAACCGTTCTGCTCGAACAGGTCTCGCACCGCCCGATGCAATGCATGCCTAACGTCGTGACCCTCTGCGGCGCTGGTGGTCATCGCAACGGCGGTCCCCACCGCACCTCTTTGCGCAGCGTGGCCTTCAGCAGCTTGCCCGCGGCGTTGCGCGGCAGCGGGTCATCTGAAACACTTACGTACTGGGGAACTTTGAAGTCGGCGAGCCGTTCGTGGCAGTGCGCCAGCACGTCGCCGATGACGATCTGCTCGCCGCCGCCGAAGACAACCGCCCCGACTTTTTCACCCATCACCGCATCGGGCACCGCCACCACCGCGGCCTCGGCGACACCGGGGGCGGTCGCGAGCGCGTTTTCTACCTCCACACTGGAGACGTTCTCACCCCCGCGGTTGATGATGTCCTTCGTCCGATCGATGATGTGCACACGCCCATCGTCGTCGACCCTGACCACGTCTCCCGTGTGCAGCCAGCCGTCGGCGATGGTTTGGGCGGTAGCCTCGGGGCGGTTCCAATAGCCCGGCATGACGTTTGCCCCGCGCACCAACAACTCCCCGGTGGTGGCGTCGTCACCCACGGGCTTGATCGCGATATCCACCGAAGGCACGGCATAGCCAACCGAATCGGCATGCCCACGGGCGTCGCCGTCGGGCAGCACGGTGGTCAACGAGGAGGTTTCGGTCATCCCGTAGCCGTTGAACACGTCGGCGTTGCCGAACCTCGACCGCAGTGCATCGACCAACGACGTCGCGATCGGCGCGCCGCCGTATCCCACCCATCGGAGGTGACTAACGTCGGCGTCGGCGAGGTCGGATCGACCAAGCAGCAGGGCATAGATGGCCGGGACGGTCACCATCAGCGTGATCCGTTCGCGCGCAAGCACGGTCGGTATCGCGGGAAGATCCAACGCCGGCATGATCACCGAGGTGCCGCCCACATATGTCGCGGCGATCAATTGGGAGTTGCAGCCCGTCACATGAAACAGCGGCACGCAAATTAGTGTCCGCAACTCGGCCCCGATGTCACGGGGAATGTCCAGGCAGCGAACGACGTTTTCGGCGTTGGTCAAAAACGCCTCATGGGTGGTCGGCACGCCCTTCGGCCGCCCTGTAGTTCCCGATGTGTAGAACAACGCGGCGATGTCGTCACCGGTGAGGTCGTCGGCCACGTACGGCTTGGCGTCGGGCATGGAGGTCTCCGCCGACAGTTCGATACGCGCATCGCTGTCCTCGACGACGAACCCAACCTCGGGGGCGGCCGATCGGGTGTTGATCGCCACCGGGATGCCACCCGCCATGAGGGTGCCCCAGAACCCCAGCACCCAGTTGGCTCCAGCCGGATGGCGTAGGGCCACCCGGGCCCCGGGTTGCAGCCCGGCCGTGCGCAATCCGCCGGCAACCCGCGCGGCGCGATCCCACAACTGGCGGTAGGTGAGGCGCTGACCACCCAGTTCGACCACGGCCTCGGCCTCGGGACGGTCGGTGACATGATTCTCGAGCATTTCCAGCAGCGACGTCGGCAGCGCTTCATAGTGCGGTACGCCGTGTTCGTCGTAGAAGATCCCCGTCTGTGAAAACGGACTCAGCGCGGTGGCCACCTCGTGGATCTCCACCTCGACCATCGTGTTTTCTCCCTGCTTGCACGGATGGGTAGCAACCGCTCACCGACACGAGCGTGCCCTCACCTTACCAGAACAAGAATCGACCTTGAATTCTGATTCGGTTTGTTCTCGTGGCTTGAGCTGGGCTATGGTCCAGAAATGGCTCTCCGAATCGTGCTGTCGTCGGCCGCACCAGCAGTGTCTGCCAGCCGTGGTCATGCCCGATCTGAAATGGCAGGCAGGGCCCCGCTGGGCGGCACCGAGCGATGAGGGCAACGGCACGGAAGCGGGCTGCTGCGTCCGCCACCAACGGCGCCGCGACCGAAGTCGATGGGCTCTGGTTGGGTCATCCGCTGCTCGAATGCCGGTCTTCTGGCGAACTAGCACGATTGCTCACCGACCCCGTATTGCGCGGCCGCGGCGTGCCCCACGGTGATGGCCGCACCGTGCTGCTGCTACCCGGCTTCCTCGTTTCCGACGCGACATTGAGGCTGCTGGCCCGGTTTTTGGGGCGCATCGGCTACCGTCCCGTTGCCAGCGGAATCCGGTTCAATTCCGGGTGCGGCGATAGCTTCGATGAGCGAATGGTCGGCGTCATCGAACGCGAGTACTCAACGGGCGGCCGGCGCCTGGCCATCGTCGGGCACAGCCGCGGCGGCCACTACGCCAGATCCCTCGCGGCACGCTATCCCGATCGGGTTTCCCACATCGTCACGATGGGCACCGGGGTGGAGGATCCACTTGACGTCTCGATCTTGACCAAGTGCGGCGCCGCGGTCGTGCGGAGCGCCCTGGGCGGTTGTGACCCCGCGCGATCCGAGCGTGGTTGCCTCACCCCGCGATGCACCTGCGCATACGCCGCGGGTTTCGCCGCACCGTTTCCTAGCGAGGTGAGATTCACATCGATCTACTCGCGCAACGACGGAGTGGTGCGCTGGCAGTCATGTGTCGCCGATTACGCGGTGTGCGTGGAGGTGCGCGGAAGTCACTTCGGCCTGGCATTCAATCGACACGCCTACCGCGCGGTTGCCGAGGCTTTGGCGGTGCCGGCCACCGACGAGTAACCCATCGGGCATCAGCCTGTCGCTGAACAAACGCCTGTCCTCGGACAGCACGCGCAAGCTCCTCGACTGGTCGCCCCAACGGGCAGACATCTGGGACGACGTCGCCTTCGGCTCATACGCAAACGCCTAAAGGCGGCAAACTTGTCGACGGCACCGGAGCGACTTTCCAGGATTTGGGGCAACGCTAAGTGTTCAAGGTGGCTGCACAGTTGAATTGGGTCCACCCGCGTACGGTTTGTCCGCGGCTGCGACGCGTGTGTTGTATCCGGCGCGCGCTGATTGATCGACATCCGTGAGCACGGTGTCCGCTCGCATGAGATGTTGAATTGCATCTCGCCAGCTACGCGGCATCACCGACATCGCGGTATTGATCGCGCCGGTGTATCCGGGCACGTACACATCTGCGCCCCGTCCGCGCAGCACCGTACGAACAATGGCTTTGCCCACAACAGTCGGCTCGACCGGGCGCACGCCACGCGCTGAGCCGAGCCCGTCAGCCATCTCGGTTGCGATGATTGCCGGCATTACGATGGAGACGGCAATGCCGCTGCCACGAAGCTCCCCGCGTAGCGATTCGCTAAGGCCGACGACGGCGTGTTTGGTGGCGGAGTATGTTGCTCCGCCCGGGGAGGCTATCTTGCCGCCTATTGAGGCCAGGTTGACGATGTGCCCGCGACCACGAGGACGCATCCGCGCAAGGGCGAGCTTCGTGCCGGTCAGCACGCCACCGAGGTTGACGGCGATCTGGATGTCGGTGGACGCGTCGGTTTCATCCGCGAACAGTCCCACATGCTGAATGCCTGCGTTGTTCACCATGACGTCCAGCGGACCGAGTCGGTGTTCTACCTCGTTGAGAAATGACTCGAAGCTGGCACGATCGGTGACATCGAGCGAAAGGCCGGTCGCTCCCCTGCCGATGCCCTCAGCGGCGACACGAGCGCCTGCTGCATCGAGGTCGCCGATCGCGACCAGGGCACCTCGCTGTGCGAATGCCTTGGCCGTGGCCAACCCGATCCCGCGGGCGCCCCCGGTGATCGCGACGACTTTCCCGCGCAGGTCGAGGTGCGCTGTGCGGGTGCTCATTTCGCGAGTCCTGCGTGCCTGCGTAGGAATTCGACCTCGACACCCAACACTTCATCGAAAGCGGCGCCGCCCTCGTAGACATCGTAATGACCGCCTTTGATGCGGTACAGCTCGGCGCGCTCAGCAAGCTCGGCCACTCGCAGGGCCTTCGCGACCGGAGCCTGTGTGTCGGTTTCGGGGACGATCAGCAGGATAGGGATGCGAATCGATGCTGCGCGGCGTATAGGCCGGTTTCTCGAGATACTCAGAAGTGAGCGCGCGGCTAGGCGGTTATGCCAATCCTCCGGTTCTCGCGGCGTCACCAACTGTTTGCCGAAGGGAGCGTCGGGGGTATCGGTGACGCCCCACTGTCCCGGCGGCACGTTGATGGGCAGGTAGATCGGTGCTCGCCCGAACAGCGAACCGATCCAATCGGCCACCGCGACCGCCGTGAGGGGAATCGATCGACTGGGTCGAATCTTCGTCGCTCCCGCGAGGCCGTCGACCAGTGGGGATTGGGCGACGGCTCCCGCGAGTCGGACATCTGAGGCGGCGAGGGCGGTGACGTGCATGCCGGCGAACGAGGTGCCCCACGCAAAGATCCGTTGTGCGTCGATCTTGGGATGCGCTGCTGCCCAACCGATTGCGGCGCCGTAGTCCTCGCGCTCGCGCGGGACGCTGAGCTCATCGCGGGGCCACCCGGTCGAATCGCCCCACTGCCGATAGTCGATCGCCACCACGGCGAAGCCTTCGCGGCAGAACCGTTCCCCGAACGGCTGCAACCCGCCTGCTTTCACTGCGCCCATGCCGTGTGCCATGACCACCGCCGGGTGTGGGCCTTGCCCGACGGGCTCGTAAAACCAGGCGTCTAACTGCTGGCCGCGGGGCGCGGGGATCCGCACGGTCGTGCGGTGCGGCGGATTCGTCGCTTGCGGGTCTGTCATGATCGGTCTTCCTTGTTTCATCGTTGGGCGGTGCGCTGTCGGTGGAGTCGAAATGTCTTAGTGAGCGATGAAAGTGCTCGGGATAATCCGATTCCGCTGGAGGTCAGCGAACAGCTCCGCGAACATGCGATCTGTCTCAATGAATGGGGCGAAGCCGTATCGCCGTGCCTTCAATGTCGACCGCGCAATGTCCCAGTCCGACCCAAAGATCGCGTCCGCGAAGCCCCACGAGACGATGTTGGAATAAGCATGAGGCTGCAGGTTGTGCTTGGCGACGATGCGATCCCACACTGGTGCCTTGTCTGCCATGAATTCGGTCAGCGAGACGTGTCGCGGTTCCGCGTCAGGCAGGCCCAACATGTCCGCGAACTTCGGCCAGATGTTGCACCAGCGGAAGTAGTCACCGTTGGTGATATTGAACGCTTCTCCGGCCGCTGAAGGCGTGGTCGCTGCCCACTGCGCCGCCTGGGCAAGGATGCGTGCGTCGGTAACTTCATAAAGGGCCGTCCACGCGCCCGGTTTACCGGGGAACGAAAACGGGACACCCAGTTCGCCGCAGATCGCCGCATACACAGCGATCGCCATGGTCAAATTCATCGGGTTGCCGAGCGCGAACCCGCAGACGGCCTCGGGGCGAAGGGCCGACCACGTGAAGCCACCGCGCGCAGCGGCCTCTTCGAGCCAATCCTGTTGGCTGTAATAGAAATTCGGCGGCATGTGTCGTGGGTCATCTTCGAGCGCCGGCGTGCGAGTCGGCCCGAGGTGGAAGCCGTACCACTTCCCGCCCTCCATCAGATTGACGTGTTCCAGGTTCGACGATGCCGAGCTCAGCGCCTCTACCGCATTGGTAAGCAGGGCGAGGTTCGCGTCGACCTCCAGAGCGCGAGTGAGCATGGGCTGGTATGCCGCATAGAAGACGTGCGTGGTCTTCTTGAGTTGTGCGAGCGCAGCAGTCGCGCTGTCTTTTTCGCGCAAGTCGACCGACAGGAAGCGGGCCGCTGTCTCGAAATCAGGATCCCGCCGTGACAGGGCGACTACATCCCAGCCCGGGTCGCTTGTGAGGTGATCAAGCAGTGCGCGTCCGATCACTCCCAAGCCACCAATAACCACTGCATGCCGCTTAGACATTCGAATCTTCCTTAGTCGTAGTCGCTTTGCTGATGTGCGAAGACCTCTTAGGCGGCGGCGACGACGCCACCGTCGACGGTGTAATCAGCTCCGGTGACATGTTTCGACACATCCGAGGCGAGGAAGGCGATCACACGAGCAACGTCGTCTGGGTCACCGACCCTCTGTAGCGGTAGTTTTCGAACTTCCTTGGCGAAATGATCGATCGCCGCTTCTTTCTCGAGGCCGTATTCCGCGGCCAACGAGTCGCCGAAGCCACCCGGACGATCCCACGCGGGAGTTCGCGTCGGACCGGGCGAGACGCAGTTGGAGCGAACTCCGGCGGGCCCGAATTCGATGCTGATTGCCTTTGACATCATCAGTATTGCGGCCTTCGAGACGCTGTAGTCGACGAAGAATCGGTCGGGGGCACGTCCCACGTCTGAGGCCACGGACACGATTGCGCCGCGCCCTTGTTCGACCATGTGCGGCAACGCGGCACGACACGCACGAACGGCCGAATAAAAGTTGAGGTTCATCAACTGATGCCACTCGGCGTCCGACACGGTCAAGAAGCTCTCGCGAAATGGGAAGGCGCCCACATTGTTAACGAGCGCGTCCACGCGGCCATGGATCCTCATCGTCTCGGCGATCAAGAAATCTGCGGCGTCCTCGCTGGACATATCGACCGCGAGGGCGGTGACACTTTCCGACAGGTCGCCGGCAGCCGACGGATCGAGGTCTGCGGCGACCACTTTCGCGCCTTCTGCGAGGAAGGTCTTTGCCGTGGCCAGACCAATCCCCGACCCCGCCCCAGTAATCACAACAACGCGGTCAGTCAATTGAAAATCCATCGAAGTCTCCTTCTGAAAGTGTCAAGTACACCGGCGACACTGCCGATCGGGAATCACAGCGGCGCTGAGAAACACACGGCCTGGCGAGGTAGTTCGTGCTCGAACTCGCGTGGTGGAGGTCGCGGCCATGCCACTACCTTCGCCGCTCCGTCGATATATTGCAAAGACGTAATTTCTCAATTCTCTATAGGCAAACGTTATAGTCGTGCAGTGAACCTTCTGCAGCTGCGTTACTTAGTGTCCATCGCCGAAGAGGGTTCCTTCACCCGCGCAGCGGAGCGACTTCTCGTAGCTCAGCCCTCGCTCTCGCAACACATGAAGAGCCTCGAACACGAACTCGGCGGGGCGTTACTCGAGCGCATACCAAAGGGGGTTCGCCTTACCGCGGCCGGCAGAGAGTTCCTGCCTGAGGCGCGCGCTGCCATCGAACATGCCGATCGCGCAAAGCGCAATGCGCGCAACGTGTTCGGCCTTGAAGGTGGAGAACTCGAAGTAGCTACCGTGACGTCCGTAGCCTTCGGATTGCTACCACCAGCCTTTCAACAATGGCACGCAAACCATCCGTCGATCAGGATTGCCCTGCGCGAGTTCACACACCGTCAGGCACTCGACGACGCGGTGCGAGCGGGTGTCGGTGACATAGCAGTCGGACCTCGCCCGCCCCACTGGAAAGGCCCGCTGGTCGCTCTGGGATGGGAAGAGTTCGTCGTCGTCTTGCCCCGGTCGGACCCGCTGACGAAGCGCAAACAGGCGATATCGCTCGAGGAACTCGCAGACCGCGATTGGGTGCTCTACGGGCCCGACCACGGGTTGACGCACCTGATTCAGACTGCCTGCGCACGCGCCGGCTTTGTTCCCCGCAGCGCTGCTCAAACAGGACAAGTGGCCGCGGCCGCGCATCTCGCGGCCTGCAGCCTGGGCGTGACGATCGTCCCCAGCAACGTCCTACCGCTCGGCCTCGATGCCGATGTACGAAGTTTGAAGTCGCCACTGGTTCGTCAAATCGTAGCCTTCACCCGCCGGAATTGGTCGCCGCTAGCAGAAGCATTCCTGGAAGCACTCGTCGCCATGCCCTGGGAACAACGGCCCCACTCAGCGACTGTCGTGGACTAGCTGAGTCGATCCATCCGTTGACATAGTCGCGCATACGGACGGGCGCCGCGCAGGCGGACACGTTGCTGGAGTCGGGCAGCACAATCGGCAAGGTAGTCCTCGACAAGTGACGCCAAAATGCACATTTCACAAGGCCTTTGGTAATCGACGGACCATTTCAAGCGCGATGAAAAGCTCGGTCGCATCGCGGGATTGTTCACCGATCGGCCGGTGTGGGTCTCCGGACGGCGAAGTCGTTGCCGGACGGTATTGGGCATAGCGCAGTCCGCGGGCCGTCTCCGCGAGATCGTTGATAGGTGGACTGATCCCGATTCGGGTTGCGGGTTACTCGCGAAGCGTCTCAGCCATTGACGTGCACTTCGAGGCCGCGCAGGCTTGCCGGTGGCATCGCGGCAACCATCGCAGGCGGTGTAGCCGTCGGGGTCAGGGGTGGGGGTATTTGCGGGCGGCCGGCTCGGCGAACTTGTCCAGCTCCGGGAGGTTGACCACGATCGGATCGGGGTCTGAACGGGTGACAACCCAGACGGTCGGGCGCTCGGTGGATGCGTTGATCTCCTGATGCACCGTGTGCGCGGGAATGAAAACGAAGTCTCCCGGACCCGCCTCAACGACGTGCTCCAGCCGATCACCCCACCGATACCTTGCGGTGCCTTCAAGCACGTACAAGATTGTCTCCTGATCGCCGTGGTGGTGCGCACCGGTCGCTGCGCCGGGCAGCACTGTGCTGAGGAAGGCGCTCAGTACCTTCGCGTCGGGGTTGCGGCTGTCGAAGGCGACCTCCCGGAGCAGTCCCGGGGTCTGCGGGGTGTCATCGGAGAGCTCGTCACGCCGAACGACGCGGACCGGAGGCTTGTTCATCGTTGTTTCCTTATCTGTCTTTGGCCGACCGGCTGGGCGCTGTCCCCGGCCACGTGCAGCCAGAACGGTGGCAGGTCGCTGGCCCGACAAGTGCCCTCGATCTGCACGATTTGACCAGCTTCGCGGGCAAGGTAGCAAGGCCCGCCGGGCCCCGTGTTGGTGGTGGGGTCAGATGTGGCGCTGCGCGCCGCCGTCGACGCTCCATTCGGCGGCGGTGACCTGGCGCGAGAGGGGTGAGACGAGGTATGCGATGACCTGTGCGATGTCGTCGGGCTGGCCCATGCGGCGAGTGAGCAGTGGTCGGATTTCGGTCACCATGCGGGTGATCGCGGTTTCCTTGTCGGTGCCCCACACCTCGGCGGCCTGGTCGCCGAAGCCGCCCGGTCGGTCGTAGAGCGGGGTGCGGGTGGGTCCGGGGACCACGACGTTCGACCGGATGCCTTGGGGGCTGAACTCGGTGGCCAGCGAGGTGGACAGCGCCAGCAGCGGAAGTTTGGCTGCCGCGTAGTCGAGGTTGCCGATTTCCGGCAGCCGTGCGGAGTCGCTGCCCAGGTGGACGAGGCTGCCGCCGCCGCCGGCGAGCATGGCGGGCACGGCGGCGCGGCTCATGCGGCGGGCGGCGTGGAAGTTGAGGTTGAAGGTGGCCAGCCACTGCTCGTCGGTGATGTCGAGGAAGCTGGTGCGGGCTTGCAGTCCGCCCGCGTTGTTGACGACGGCGTCGATCCGGCCGTGCTGTTCGAGCACGGTGGCGATCACGCGGTCGGGTGTGGCGGGGTCGGTGAGGTCGGCTTGGACGGCGGTGCCGCGGGCGCCGGGACCGGTGTCGATCGGATCGCGGTCGACACCGACGACGATGGCTCCTTCCTCGGTGAGCAGGCGCGCGGTGGCTGCCCCGATGCCTGAGGCGGCACCGGTGACGAGGACGATCTTGTCGGTGAGTTGTAGGTCCATGGTGTTGTCCTTTGGGGTGGGTTCAGCGCTGCGGGCGGTTCGCCGCAGCGTTGGGTCAGGGGAAATCTGAGGTCAGCTCGGCGCCAGCCACGGAACTAGGAGGTCCCGGCTGGTGGTGAGGAGGGCGATTGCGAGGGCGATCGCGGGGCTCCGTCGGGGACGCACCGCCCTGCCACGGCCCATCCGGGCGATCTGCTGCTGGTGCCAGGCGCTATTGAGGAGGTCGTCGATGTTCTTGTGGCCGAGGGTCTTCGGCGTCACCAGGCTCTTCTCGGCGGTTCCGTCCAGGAGGCGTTGCGGCAGGTCCGGTTCGTAGGTGATGGGGCGTGCCAGTCCGACGATGTCGACCGCACCGCTGTCCAATGCGTCCTTCATGCCCTGCCGGGTGCGAAATCCGCCAGTCAGCATGACCGGAACCGACAATTCTTGGGAGAACCGTTCCGCGAATTCGAGGAAGTACGCCTCCCGTGCGCGGGTCGATTCTCGCTGCGGCATGCCCGTGACCATGGCGGTGCTCTCGTAGGTGCCGCCGGAGATCTCCAGCAGGTCGATGCCTTCCTTCTCCAAGGCACGGGCGACGGTCAGGGAGTCGTCCGCGTCAAAGCCGCCGCGCTGGAAATCGGCGGAATTCAGCTTGACGGCGATCAGGAACTGAGCGGAGGTCGTCGTCCGGATCTCTCGCACCGTCTCGAGGAGCAGTCGCATCCGGTTCTCCAGCGAGCCGCCCCAGCGGTCGGTGCGCTGATTGACCAGCGGCGACAAGAATTGGTTGAACAGGTAGCCGTGCGCGGCATGGATCTGCACGCCGTCAAAGCCGGCGTCGTCGGCGATCTGGGCGGCGCGGGCGAAGCGGGCGATGATCGCCTTGATCTCCGCCTCGGACAGGGCGCGCGGCGCCCGGAACAGCCCGCCGCCGCCCACAGCGAGGGGCACCTCGGACGGGCCGACGACGTCCTGTCGACGCCCGCGCAGCCGGTTGCCGCGCATGGTCTGCCGCCCTGGGTGTGACAGCTGCAGGATGAACTTGGCATCGGTGCCCTCGGTCACCGCGGCCCAACGGCGCAATTGTTCGCGGTGTCGGCCGTCCTCGATGACCACGTTGCGTGGTGCTTCCAGCGCCGCGCCGTCGACCATCACGTTGCCGCTGATCAGCAACCCGGCGCCGGAGTGCGCCAACGCCGAATAGGCGGTGATGAGCTGGTTGGTCGGTGCCCCGCGACGGTCGGCCAGATGCTCGCTGGTCGCGGCCTTCGCGAGCCGGTTCGGCAGGGTGATGCCGCTGCGCAGGGTAAGCGGCTCGGACAGCGCGTTGCGCCGGAGTGTCGTTCGGTTCTCATTCATCTGACGTCCCGCCATTCGCGCGGAGTTGGTATATGTTGTACATGTACGTCGTATAGTTAAGCATATACACCGTATAGTTGTCAAACGCAGGGATGAGAAGCGCCCGTCCTACCAGGTCAGGCTGAGTCCGCCTCCGGCGCACCGTCGTCCGCGATGGCGGTGACGCCGGCGATCAGCATGTCGAGTCCGAGGCTGAAGTACGCGTCCGGACTCGGGCATGCGGCCAGCACGCTGGCAGAGGACACGACGGTGGGATAACGGCGCACGGACAGTCCGCTCAACGACGCGGTCTTGCCGCGGATGGCGTCGTCACGGGCCTCGGAGTCAGGGCCGTACTCTCGCCCCGGCTCGCTGGTCACAAGCATGGCCACCGCGTTGAGCAGATATCCGCCGACCTGGGCAGCCCGTTCGGTGGAAAGCCCCGCATGCCGCAGCAGCGCCAGCGTGCGTTCGGCGACGGCGAGCCCGGCCTCAGAGGACAACACCCGGTCCGAGACAAGGCCGGCCACCTCGGGATGCGGGCGCAGCGCGTCCAACAGCGCATCGAGGATGGAGCGCAATTGCTCTGGCCAAGGCTTACGCGACGGCGCCGGAAGCCGGACGTCGGCAAAGAGGCGCTCGCCGATGCCGTCCAGCAGTTCGCCCTTGTCCTTGAAGTGCCAGTACAACGCCATCGGGGTGACTTCGTGATCCTGGGCGAGCCGCCGGATGGTCACCGCGTCGAGGCCCTCTGCGTCTGCCAGGGCGATGGCCCCGTCCACGATGGTGTCGCGACTCAGCCGCTCGCGGGCCACGGGTCCGCTTTTCCTGTTCGCCATGTCGCCAAATATACCCTGTATAGGATTGCATATACGTCGTACATCATCGAATAGGGTGGCGATGGCGCAGAGGAACGCAACGTGAGTCCGCTACTGCATCGAGGCAACGACGATTTCAGACAACGACCCTCTCCTACGCTTGGCAAGGAAGCGTTCTACGCTCAGATCGAGCTCGACGAACACCGGGCCTGCGACCTGACGAAGGCAGTCAAGGCGATGAACGCGTGCGCCGACGATGCCCAAGAGGGCATGTGTGCATTCCTTGAGAAGCGTCCAGCGACGTGGCGTCGGCGCTAGGTGCCGGACGTGGAGGACGTGGAGGACTAGTGGACGTTGCACTTGGTGTCTCGATGACACCAACGACGGTCCGCTTGGTGCTGGTGGAGGGCGGGAACGCGGACGGCGTCATCGTCGACCAGGACAACTTCGACACCACAATTAACGGCGACGCGCAAACCATCACCGCGCTCGATCAGGTCATCTCGGCGATTCTGGGCACCCGGGAGGATGCCGCTGAGGGCGGCCACCAGGTGACATCCACCGCGGTGACCTGGGCTGATCCCGCACAGGCTGCCGCGCTCCGGGAGGAACTGGCGGCCCGCAAGATCGAGAACGTCATGCTGGTGTCGGCGTTTTCGGCCGCGGCCGCCCTGGCTCAGGCGGTTGGCAACGCAACCAACTACGCGCACACTTCGCTGTTGTACGTCGAGCCGGGCACCGCGACTTCGGCTGTGGTCAACACGGCCGATGGATCGGTCGCCTATGTGCGCCAACGGTTCCTACCCGACGACGACGACGAGGCAGTGGCAGCGCTCGTCGAGATGCTCGACGGTGGTGATGAGATCGCGCCGCACCCGGAGGGACTCCTCGTTGTCGGCTCCGGTGTTGACATCCCGCTGATCAAGCCGGCGCTGGAGGCGGCGACGTCGCTTCCGGTGACTGCGCCCGAGGAGCCGGAGATGGCGCTGGCCCGGGGCGCGGCACTGGCGTCGGTGACTGCGCCGCTATTCGCACCGTCCACCGCTGCCCTGGCTCAGGCGGTCGGCAACGCAACCAACTACGCGCACACTGCGGTGTTGTACGTCGAGCCGGACACCGCGACTTCGGCTGTGGTCAACACGGCCGATGGATCGGTTGCCGATGTGCGCCAACGGTTCCTGCCCGACGACGACGACGAGGCAGTGGCAGCGCTCGTCGAGATGGTCAAGGGTGCTGATGAGATGGCGCCGCACCCGGAGGGAGTCGTCGTTGTCGGCTCCGGTGTTGACATCCCGCTGATCAAGCCCACGCTGGAGGCGGCGACGTCGCTTCCGGTAAGTGCGCTCGAGATGGCGCTGGCTCGGGGCGGGGCACCGGCATCGGCGAATGCGCCGCTATTCGCGTCGTCTATCACCGCCCTGGCCTATCCGCAGCACCCGGGCACCGGTGAGGTGAACCCTCAGCTGCGAGGCGAGATTCATGGTGCCGCCGTCCTTGAAGCCCACAACCTCTGCAAGTCGTTTGGCCGCGAGCCAACGGTGACGCCGGTCCTTAAAAATATCGATTTGCAAATATTCCCAGGCGATTTCGTGGCGTTAATCGGGCCTTCGGGCTCGGGAAAATCGACACTGCTGAGCATTCTCGGGTTGCTAGAGCCGCCGACGAGCGGCGACGTTCTGATAAACCAAAGGAGTGTGGCCCAACTGTCTCGTCAGGAGTTGGCGGCTCTCCGCGGCCGCAGAATTGGGTACGTATTCCAGTCGTTCAATCTGCTGGCCGGATTATCTGTTGCTGAGAATGTGATGCTTCCCGGTCTGCTAGCCGGTGAGTCTGGGCGCGTCCAGTACGGTCGGGCAATGGCACTGTTGGATCAGTTCGGCCTAGCTGCATTCGCCAAGCGGGTCCCTGCGGAGCTCTCTGGTGGTGAGCAGCAGCGGGTGGCGATCGCGCGAGCGTTGTTCATGGCACCGGATGTGATACTCGCCGACGAACCCACCGGCAACCTAGACACCACGAACGGTCATAACGTCATCGATGCCCTCTACCATCTCAATTCGGCGGGTCAAACGATCGTCCTGGTAACCCATGATCGGTCGATCGCCGACGAAGCCCCTCGCCTCGTTTCCCTTCTCGACGGTCGCGTCGAAACCGACACCTGCCCAATCCATCCGAGTCGCAACGTAGCATGGCGCGCCGGTCATTAGCCGCGACGCTCAGCGTTCTCCGAATCATCAACCTCCGGGCTATCCGGCGGCATCCAGTGCGTGCGGTGCTGGCCGCCATTTCTCTCGGCGGCGGGGTGGCCATTGTTGTCGCCGTCATGATCGAAACCACCAGTGTTCGCACCGCTATTGACGATGTCGGTTACCGGATAGCCGGTCCTACGCCGTTGCGTATCGTTGGCGAGGCAACTCTAGGGGGCATCGGCCCGGCGGCTATCGATACCGCCCGCAAAGTACCGGGCGTGTCGGTGCTCGTACCGGTCATCCGTGCAGCCACGCTGGTACGCGACGGCGACCGCGAAACTACCGTGCTGGCCTTGGGAATCGACTGTTCAGCACAATGGATCATCGATCCGAAGGTCTGCCAACCCGGCCAAAAAGAACCACAGATATTGGCGACCTCGCCCACACTCGGCAAAACATTGGGCAGTTCCGCAACACTGGCGACCGACGTCGGGCAGCTGTCGATGCCCAGGCTTCAGCAAGTACCACAGCTGGATACCGTCAACGACGGACGCGTTGTGCTGTTGCCGCTCAGCGCGGCTAAGGCACAATTCGCTCGATCTGACCGGGTCGACACCGTCTACGTGAAAGTGGCCAATAACTCGAGCGCATCGGAAGTACAGGCGCGCCTGGTCAACGCATTAGGCGCATTAGGACCGGGATTCAGGGTCCTGACCCGCAATGACCCCGCAGCTGGATTCAACGTCAACACCATGCTTTTCCCGATGCTCGCGATCTTCGCTCTGATCGCGGTCGGGGTAGGCGTCATCCTGATCGCGCAGCTCACCCGTCTGTCGGTCGAGGAGCGTCGACGCGAAATCGCGATCGCAGCCGCCCTGGGCGCATCGCCGCTATCCGTCCTCAGTGGGTTCCTCGCTGAAGCTGCCGTGCTTGGAGCAGCCGGATCGGTCGTCGGAATCCTTATGGGCATTGTCATCGCACATCCAGTCGTCGCCAGTGCCAGTGAGCTGACGCAACGATTTATGGGTGTCAACGTCCCGGTCGTCGTCGAAACGGGCGTCGTCGTGGTCGGACTGGGAACCGGAGTGCTTTTGGCTGTTCTTGCCGCCATCATCCCCAGCCTGTCGGCCTCGAACACTGCGATAGCGACCGAACTGTCCGGCCGTGCTGCCCATGAAGACAGCACGTCACGAAGCATCTGGCGCAAAGCGGCGGCACTGCTCGCCATCGGTTTTGCGGGAGTCATCGTCGCGAGATTGGCCACAATATCCGGCGGCCTCGAGCCTTGGCAGGCCGGGTTCGCCAATGGCGGGGTCGTTATCGCAATAGTTGGATTGCTTTTGGCCGCAGCATATCTGAGCGCGCAACTCATCGCGTCGATCCGGCTCCGGCCGGACCGAACGCACGGTGCAACGCTGGCCATCGCGCTCACCGAACTGCGCGCGGATGAATCACGAACAACCGCGATCGCAGGCGCTGTCGCGGTACCCGTAGTGGTCGCGACGCTACTCTCCGGATTCCTGGTCGCCATCGATCGAGGCGTCGCAAACGTGGCTCAAGCACAGGCAGACGGACGCCTGGTAGTCACCACTACGCGATTTACCGACTGGGGCTCGGTGGATGCCAGATTTTCCCCCGACACCATCGCGAAGCTGAATTCCTTACCCGGGGTTGACGCCGTCGAGCGACTGGCGGAAATCGAGATCACCCTTGCGAATGGATCATTGGCTTACGTCCGAGCCGAGGACCGACCGACCTTTTCTTTCCCGGTGCTCGCCGGGCAAGACCCAAAGGCAATCGTGGACGCTGGTCAACTCGTCGTCGGTGGCATACTCGCCCGGGAGAACGGTATCCGCGTCGGTGACACGATCCTTCTCGGAAGCGGATCCAGAGCTCGGAAAATGGTCGTCGGCACGATTGTGGCGACCCCGGAAGTAGGTGGTCGCAGGATTCAAATGCGTTACCGGCTGGCCGAGCAGATTTTCGGTCCCGAGCCCGCGGATCTCGTCTTCGTCAAACCGGCCGCGAAGGAGACACTTGATCAAATCGCGGCAGAGATTAGATCCGGTCACTTCAACCAGCCTGTCAAGGCAGTCACCGCCGCCGGATATCGAGCCGCCGTCGTCAGCGGCGAAACCCGCTTTCTCACACCGTTAAACACGCTGAAATACGGCCTGCTCGCGATCGCCTTCATATCAGTGTCCTCGACCCTGCTGCTTCTCGGAATTCGGCGGCGACGCGAGATAGCCCTCATCCAGGCGCTCGGCGCCACCCCATCCAAGGTCTTCGCCGTAACAACCATCGAAGCCGTCGTCGCGAGCGCAGCGGGCGCCCTCCTGGGCGGGGTCCTGTCCATTGCGATCACCGACGCCGTTCGACGGGCTGCGGTCGTCGACGTGGGTTCAGTTACCCCCTTGATATTCCCAGTATCAGAAGCAACGAGATATGCGGTGCTCGCCATGTTGGCGGCGGTATTCGCAGCCGTCCTCCCCGCCTGGAAAAATAACCAGGCTGCACCGTCGACAGAGCTTCGGGACGAGTAACCATGTAAGCCAGCGTCTCTCGTTGAACGACGCCAGCATAGGCATCAGAAGCGGTAGGTGGCGCAGCCGACTTGGACACCCGAGCCGACGCCCACGATCAGCCCGATGTCGCCCGGCCTCACCAGCTTGTGCCGCCAGGCATACTGCAGCCCGTACGGCAAGGAAGAGGAGAAAAGGTCGGCGTCATTCGCGACGTCGACGAATCGTGAGCTCGGGATGCGCAGGCGCGCAGCGAGTTCGGTGCGGTCCGCGCTGCACAGGTACGGGGGGAACACGGCTGCTATCTCTGAGGCGTCGAGCTCTTCCAGCTTCAATAATTCCTCGACGGCAGGGGGGATACAGTCCAGGTAATGGGCTGACAGGTTCGGATCGCGGTCGATCTGTAGCCAGCTGTGTCCGTCCCGGTGCTGGAAATACGTTGTGAGCGCTCCGCCGTACTCCGGATGCTGGTGGAAGACGAACCGGCCGAAGCCGTCCGCACCGCCGCTCCGGCCCAGAATCACAGCCGATCCCGTCTCGTGGAGTCCATACATCGGGTGGCCGCCCTCAGCGGTGTTGGTTTCTACTTCGGAAGCCACAACCATCGCATGCTCGGCCTTTCCCGCGCCGATCATCTGGACGCCAACCTGGCACGCGTTGAGGAATCCGACCGCGCCATTGAGCACGTCGAAGGCGAGTGTCTTGCTCCCGTCCGGGGATTCGATGTCGTCATTCACCCCGAGCTCGCCCGCGACGAGCGCGGCGATGGCCGGTTCGGTGATGAACTCGTCGCGATACACCCCGGAATAGATCATCAGGCCAAGCTCCGCGCGGTCGACTCCGCTGTGGTCCAGGCACGCCGTGGCGGCCTGGACCGCCAGGTCGACCACACGCCGCGGCGTGGACTGACCGACCGGTGCGGTGCCGACCCCCTCGATCCGAACCCGGGGCATCACCGGTGGCTCTGGGGATGGTTGGCCGGTCGAGAGGCTGCGGACCCGGCGGCCATCAGGAGCCCGGCGCAACCGGTCGGGCAGGTCGTCGAATGTGTACAGCGCGGCGCCGACCGTCTGTCCCGAGCCGCTGATGCCGAAGACCACGTTGTCTCCGGACTTGATCCGGTTCCCACGGATGTGGTCGCTCAGGGCCACGAAATGTGTTGTGCTGGCGGTGTTGCCCCTCTCCGCCAGGTTGTAAATGGTGTTGCCCGGGTGGGCGGCCCCTGTTCCAAACATCCGGTTCACCGCGACGACCGCGTCATTGAGCGATGATTCCGAGGTCTGGTGCATCACGATGTGATCGCAGTGCTCGGGCCGCCATCCGTGCCGCTTCATCACGGCGGCGACGTATGGCACGGAACGCTTGACCGCCGCCACGGTCGCGGCGATGGAGTCGACAAACATGATCGCGCCACCATCGGGCCCGCCGCTCGCCTTGGCCACACACAAAGAGCTATACCGGCCGAGCGTGGCGATATCGATGTCGTGAAAGCCGACCCGGCGGTTGGGGCCGCGCTCGAGAATTACTGCGGCGCCGGCGTCGCCAAGGGTGAGGCAGGCGAGTCGCGCGTCCGTCGGCCCCTGAATTTCCTTCTGCGCGGTCTCGGTCAGGTGGGTGATGTATTCGCCGCTGACAACCATTGCACGCCGGACCAATCCGGTCTGCAGGAACGCGTCGGCCACGCTAATGCCGGTGAACATCCCGGCGCACGCGTTGGTGACGTCGAAGGCTAATGCGCTTG
Organism: uncultured Actinomycetota bacterium; assembly: GCA_963751315.1. Classification (GTDB taxonomy): domain Bacteria; phylum Actinomycetota; class Actinomycetes; order Mycobacteriales; family Mycobacteriaceae; genus Mycobacterium. Next base: position 106,060 of record CAVVUH010000005.1, read on the forward strand.
TAAGGCCGCACTGATCCCGCAGCCGTGCCGCGGTGCTGGGCTCGAACACGAATGTGTGCCCGGGTCCGTCGCACCGGGAGATGTTGCAGGAGATGACCAGATCGATCTCTTCGGGCCCATAGCTCGAGCGGGCCAGGCAGTCGGCCACCGCCTGCCGGGCGAGGTCGATCGAGAATTCGCCTTGCCCGGCCATCCGCCTATTCCTGATACCGGTCAGGCGTTCCAAAGGTATGCCGATGTCGTTGGCGCATCCCGCGAGGACGCTGTCGGTCGACACCACCTCCGCGGGCAGGTACGTGCCGATGCTTTCGATCACCGTGTTTCGCGTCTGCTGGCTGGCCGCGCGCACCGCTGCCGGAGGAGCTGGTGCGACGAGGCGCTTCTCCGCCGTGCCCGATGTGATGACCTGACTGCCGTTCAAGTGTTTCGCGATGTCGCCGAAATCCGCGCCATCCTCCAAGGCCTGGCCGTACTCGGCGGCCAGCTCAGCGATCGTGCCGAGTAAGAACACCGACTCGGGTTTCAGCGGCAGGCCGGCCGCCTTCGCTTTTACCGAAACCTCCAGGCTATGGGTCGAGGAGCCACCGCGAGCGAAGAAGTCGTCATGAACGCCAATCCGGTCCAGATCGAGCACGTCACGCCAAATCTCGGCGAGGATCTTCTCGGCGCGCGTACGCGGAGCGACGAACGCTGGCTCCTGCGCAGGCGACGCCTCGGCCGCCGCCGCCAAGGCCCGGCGGTCTACCTTTCCGCCCAACGTGCGGGGCAATCCATCGGTCGCCCGGAAGACGGCGGGCACCATAGCCGCTGGAAGCCACTCGAGGAGGAAACGGCGCAGCTCAGCAGTTGTCGGCGCGGGCTCGCCTGCCGCCATGACGTGGGCGACCAGCCGGGTGTTCCCGCGGCCGTCGTCCCCAGCGACCACCACGCTCTCCCGAACGCCGGGGTGCTTATCCAGTGCCGCTTCGACCTCGCCGGGCTCAATCCGCACGCCGCGGATCTCCACTTGGTCGTCGAGGCGCCCCAGGTACTCGATGTTGCCGTCGGGCAAGTACCGCGCCAAATCGCCGGTGCGGTACAGCAACTGGCTCGGATCGTCGGGATCGCCGCCGAACGGGTCCGCGATGAATCTGGCGTCCGTCGCATCAGGCTGGTTGAGGTAGCCACGGCCCACGCCGGCCCCGCCGATGAACAGCTCACCGGGCACGCCCACCGGGACCGGCTGGAGATGGGCGTCCAGGAGACGAATGCGGACGTTGGCGATTGGTCGTCCGATCGGGACGGGCGGGCCGGACGCACCGCGCTTGCAGTGAAAGTAGGTCGCGGTGATCGCGGCCTCGGCCGGGCCGTACTCGTTCCACAGCTCGGCGTCCAGCGTGGCCAGGAAGCGCTGAGCGAGCTCGTACGGCAGCACCTCGCCGCCGCACGTTGCCCTGCGCAGCCCAACGCAGGACGTGAGTGCCGGCTCGGCCAGGAAGGAGCGCAACATCGATGGCACGACATGCACCACCTGGGTGATCGCCTGCTCGGCGATGGTCCGAACCAGGTAGGCGGGGTCCTTGTGGCCCTCGGGTTGCGCAATGACAAGCCGTGCGCCGACGATCAACGGCAGGAAGATCTCCGCCACCGAGGCGTCGAAGGTCACCGGTGTGTGGTGCAGCACCCGATCCTCGGCGGTGAGCCTGTAGTTTGCCTGCATCCACAGCAGCACGTTGCGGATTCCGCCGTGGGTGTTGAGCGCCCCCTTCGGCACGCCGGTGGAGCCGGAGGTGTGGATGACGTAGGCGAGGCTGTCCGAGGTCGTAGCGGCGACGGCGGCGACGGCGTCCTCTGCCACCGGTGCCGACGGCAGGTCGAGGCACAGCCGGTGACCGGTGAACCCCGCCAGGCGCTCCAGATGTCGCCGGTGCGTGACGCAGACCGGCACGCCGGTCAGCATGGCGGCAATGCGGTTGGTGGGTTGCGCCGGATCCAGCGGCGTGAAGGCACCACCCGCCTTGAGCACCCCCAGCAGGGCCACGACCAGGTCTTCTGAGCGGTCCAATAGGACAGCAACGATGCTGTCCGGGCCCACACCGAGGTGCTGGAGCCGGTGTGCCAGCGCATCCGCCCGCCGGTCGAGGTCCGCGTACGTCATCTCGCGGTCGTCAAACGATACGGCGATTGCCGTCGGACTGCGGTGAGCCGTTGCCGCCACCATCTCGTGCAGGCAGTCGGGCGCGTCGTAGCAGACCTGGGTTTCGTTCCACACCGCCTGCTCACGGCGCTCGGTTTCGGTGAGGAGCGGCAACTCCGACAAGCGCCTGCCGGGATCGGTGACGATGCCGCCGAGCAGCGTCGCGAAGTGCCGGGCCATCCGCTCGACCGTCGCGTCATCGAAAAGGTCTGTGTTGTACTGCAACTCGCAGGTGAACTGCCCGTCGGTATCGGCCACCTGCATCATCAAGTCCAGAGGCGCACCGCCTTGTCCGATGTGGATAGTCATCAGGTCAAGCGCCCCCCGACCCGGGGCCGCGCCCGTACCGCCCGGGCTGTCGTGGAAACGGCGCGGCTGTTCCCAGGCGAACGAGACCTGGAAGAGCGGTGTATGGCTCAGATCACGGGCCGGGCGAAGCCGTTCGACGAGCAGCATGAAGGGATAATCCTGGTGCGCGAGTGCACCCAGAACCGTCTCTTTGACGCGCCCCAGCAACGACGTGAACGTCGGGTCGCCCTGCAGGTCGGCGCGCAGAACCACCGGGTTGGCAATGTAGCCGACCAGACTGTCCAGCCCCGCCTGATCGCGGCACCCGAATGGTGAGCCGATGAGGAGGTCGTCCCGGCCGCTGTAGCGATGCAGCAACGCGGCGTACGCCGCGAACAGTGTCATGTATGGCGTCGCGCCGGCGCGCCGGCCTACCTCCTTGAGCCCAGCGGTCAGCCGACCGTCGAGGGTGAAGCGATGCACGGCGCCGCGGTAGGTCTGAACCGCCGGTCGCGGCCGGTCGATGGGTAACCGGAGGTTCGGAAGCTCCCCGGCCAGCTGCCGACTCCAGTACTGCCAAAGGCGTTCCCCCTCGGCTCCCTCAACCATCCGGACCTGCTGGTCGGCATAGTCGACGTAGCGCTGTGGGCAGGGCGGGGGCGGCTCGCAACCGTGTTCTGCGGCGTAAAGCAGGCGGAGCTCGTCGAGAATGATGTCGATGGACCAGAAGTCGACGGCGATGTGATGCACCGCCAGGACGAGGACATGCTCGTCGGGTTCGCGCCGTAGCAAAGTCAGCCGGAGCACTGAGCCGGTTTGCAGATCGAACGGGCGATTCGACTCCCGACGTAGCCACTCGTCAAGCTCAACATCGTCGGGGCCGAGATCGTGGCGGGCGATACGCACCGGCCACTGTGGATGGACGAGTTGAAGCGGCTGGCCGTCGCGCACGGTGTATGTGGTGCGCAGTATCGCGTGCCGGTCGACGAGCGCCTGGGCGGCGCGTTCCAGCGCCGACACATCCAGGTCGCCACTGATCCGCCCGGCATAGGTGATGGTGTATGCGGGACTGCCGGGTGCGAGTTGATGAAGGAACCACAGGGACCGCTGTCCGTACGACAACCGATGCACCGACGCCGAAACCGCGGCCTGCTCCATGAGCAGGCGGGACAGCAGCACGCGCTTCTCCTCTGCGGAGAGCCCCGAGATGTCGATGGACCTATCCGTCATGTTTCCCGTCCCTGGCGGCTAGGAGTCCCCGAAGCAGCCCGTCCACGTCGTCCTCCGGAATCTCCGGCAGCTGAGCAAGCAGGTCCATCCAACGCGAGCCAGCGCCACCGGTCGCCTCCGGCCCCGGTGCCCCGTTCGGCCACGCCGCGCGTGTGTCGGCTGCCACCGTCGGATCGGGCTCGGGTGGACCCGCGCTCGAGAGCCGGTCGCCGAGCCAGTCGGCGAGAGCGGAGACGCTTGGTCCGTCCAGCAGCTGGACGACCGGAACAACCATGCCCAGGTCGCGTTCAATCTGGCTACGCAGCTCCACCGCGATGAGCGAGTCGACCCCGAGTTGGTTGAGGGGCAACTGAATGTCCAGGCGCGACGGTGTCAGACCGAGTTTGCCGGCAACTTGATCGCGCAAGTACGACTGGAGCAACCGTCGGCGCTCCTGCAGGCCCGCGCGGCGCAGAGCATCGTTAAGGCTCGCTCCCCGCCCATTCGCGTCGCCAGCGGCCGGCTGACCTGCGGGTGCACGGAGCAGGTCTGCGATCAGCGGCGGGTTCAGACCCCGGCGCAATTCGGAGCGGCGCCGCGCCCAGTCCACGCGGAGAACGGCGACCTGCGTGGCGGACAGCGGGAGCAGATATGAAAGCGTCCGCACGCCGTCGGCCGCTGGCATGGCCTCAATGCCGTGCTGGGTGAGGTGACGTTGCTGCTCGGGCCGGGTGACAAGACCGGCCTCAGCCCATGGTCCCCAATTGATGCTCAGCGCCGGCCGACCCTCCGCGCGTCGATGCCACGCCAACGCGTCGAGGAACGCGTTCGCCGCCGCGTAGTGCGCCTGCCCAGGCGAGCCCAGGAGTGACGCGGCCGACGAGAAGAGCATGAAGAAGTCCAGTGCCGCGTCCCGCGTCAGCGCGTGCAAATTCCAGGCGCCCTCGACCTTGGGCGCCATGACGTCCCGTAGGCGTCGCTCGTCGAGGCGCGCAAGGATGCCGTCGTCGAGGGTCCCCGCTGCGTGCACGACCCCACGTAGCGGTGGCATGGACGCGTTGATCGACTCGAGGACGGCTGCGAGCTGGTCCGCCCGGGCGACGTCGCCGCGCGCGACAACCACCTCGGTGCCTTCCGCCCGCAACGCGTCGAGCGTCTTCTGCGCGGACTTCGAGGCAGGACCACGCCCCATGAGGACCAGATGCTGGGCGCCCTGCTCGGCCATCCACGTGGCGACTGCACGGCCGATCCCGCCTAGCCCGCCGGTGATGAGATAAGTGGCGTCGGCTTCGAATCTTGCTGGGAGCTGGGCCGGTTGAACAGCCGGTGGCACCGGCTGGTCCACCGACACGACGACCTTGCCAATTTGTTTGCCCTGCGCGAGAGACCGAACGGCGGCGGAAGTCTCGGCAACCGGGAATGTTCGCACCGGCAGCGGCCGGAACACCCCTTGCTCGACGTAGGCAACGATGTCGCGCAACAGCGCACCCACGTAGGCGGGGCGATCCATGATCAGCTGTGCCAGGTCGATGACGATGTAAGACGCGTTGTGCCGCAACTGCCACAGGCGTAGTCGGCCGTGCCCGTAGATGTCGCGCTTACCGATCTCCAGGAATCGGCCGTACGGGCGCAGTGCCGCGAGGCCCTTGGCGATCGCCTCGCCCGTCAACGAGTTGAGCACGACGTCCACGCCGTCGCCGTCGGTGGCGGTCAGCACCTCGTCGGCGAACGCCAGGGACCGCGAGTCCGAGACGTGCTGGACGCCGAGTGCGTGCAGGTGCTCTCGTTTCTCCGGGGTGCCAGCGGTGGCGTACACCGTCGCGCCCAGCCAGCCCGCGACCTCGATCGCCGCAAGACCGACGCCACCGGCCGCCGAGTGGATGAGGACGCGCTCGCCATGGCGTAGCCGTGCCTGTTCATGCAGGGCGTAGTAGGCCGTCAGGAACGCGATGGGTACCGTGGCCGCCGCCTCGAAGCTCAGGTGCGCTGGCTTGGCGGCCACCAGGCACGCTTGAGTGGTGACGAACGAGCCGACGCCGTCCATCGCCAAAGCGATGACGGCGTCCCCCACTTGTAAGCCGTCGACGCCGTCACCGATGGCGGTCACCGTGCCGGCGCATTCGATGCCCACCCGCACCGGCCCATCGCCCTGACCTGGGTACACGCCGAGGGCCCGCATCGCGTCGATGAAGTTCAGACCGCTGGCGTGAACACGGATCTCGACCTCGTCCGGCTCCGGCGGCCGTCGGGTGGCTGCCCTGGCACGAATATCGTCGAGCCCGCCAGGCTCCGGATACTCCATTCGGAATGGCATGTCCCCGGCGGGCGTGGGCAGCTGAGCCGGTGCGGCAGAGGGTACGGGCTTCCGTACATCTGCGTTGTCGTAGCGGGCCAATCTCGCTACGTAGCGCCGGTTGCCACGAAGCGCCACATCGGCCTCGGGGGTATCGGCGCACAACTCCTGGACCATTGCGTGAAGCTCTTCCGCACCTCCTCCCGAAGACAGGTCGACCCTCGAACAGCGCAGCTCCGGATACTCGTGGTCGATGCTGCGGCCCATCCCCCAGAGGGGTGCCTGAGCGATGGACACGGCCTCGACGTCGCTACCGATCGCCTGGGCTCCCCGCGTAACCAGCCAGAGGCGCGGTGTGTGCGGCGAGCCGGATACTGTCAGCGCCTGCACGAGATGCAGCACGCTTGCTGTGCCGAGGTTCCGCGCAGACTCCAACGAATCGGTCGACGTCTCCGCCGGCGGTGCGGCCATCAGGCTCCAGAGGTGCACCACGCCACGAAAGGGTGGCCCCTCTAAGAACGCTTCCCCGAGGAGCCGCCGGAAGTGTTGCGGCTGCGCCGGATCGAGGCGGAAACTGTCAGGTCCAAGGCGCGCGAAGTCGACGCCCGGCTCGACGAGCACACACGTCTGAGAATGCTGTTTAAGCAGGTGCCGCAGCGTGTCCGAAGTGGTACTGCCGTCGCTGAAGATCAGCCAACTTCCAGCTTCAACCGGTCCGCTCGGCGCGTCCTGATCAGGCGCGCCGAGTGTCGCAGGCTGCCATCGCAGCTCGTAGAGCCTGTCACGAAGATCCGTCGGACCCGTCGCCGGCTCAGCTGGTTCAGCGTCCGGGATCCGCTGCAGACGCAGCCCGCGGACCGCCACGGCCACCTGCCCGTCCTCGCGTAGCAGGAACACGTCGCCTTCGATGATGTCCGGCTCGGGGTCCAGCCCCGGGCGCAGCAGCGCGTGGCACCAAATGCCATTTAGGAACGTCTCGCGGTTTCGCAACTCGGACACGCCCACCGGCAGGTACGTGTCGCGCGATCGGCCATTGCGTGGGGGAAGCGTCGCGGCCAGAACCTGAAAGCAGGCATCCAGGACAGGGGCGTCGAAGCCGTCGGCGTCGAATATGGAGCTGCCCGCCACCGGTGGCCTCAGCCGGGCGATCGCCTCGCCGTCGCGGCGCCAGATCTCCGCCACGGTCTGGAAGCCCGGCCCGTACTGCAGGCCATGCTCTGCCAGGAGACGGTAGAACGACGGCCCCGGGATCGCGTCTGGGCAAAGGGACCGGGTGACCTCGGGGACGTGCCGTTCGTCGTCGTCGGCGTCCGGCCCACCCGTATCGACGGTGCCGCTTGCGACGAGCGACCACCGCGACGATCCCGACGTGCCGGGTTCCAGACCGTAGCATTCGAACAAAACGGGGCCCGGTGGATCTCCCTGAAGTACGAGCTGGACGGTGCGCCGCTGCGCGTCGGCGAGCACCAGCGACCGGTGGAAAACGACGTCTCGGAGCAAGCCCCTCGTCGCGCCGAAGGCCCGCGCGGCCCCGGCCAAAACAAGCTCGAGGAGAGTGGCCGCTGGAAGGACCACCGAACCATGAACCCGGTGGTCCGTCAGCACCGGCATCAGTTCCGTGCCGAGCTCGATTTCGGAGAACACCGTCTTCGGGTGCACCGACGAGCGAAGCGGCCCGCGCCACGCCAGCTGGTCGGAGCCGGCGGGGCGAGCCGGCGCGTTGCCCGTGGCGGTGGGATCCAGCCAGAACCGATCGCGTTGCCACGGGTAGGTTGGCGCCGCCACGCATCGCCCACCCCAGGGATGCAGCTGCTCCCAGGTAACCGGCTGCCCGCGGGTGTAGAGGGTGCCGAGTGACGCGAGTAGCGTGGCGCGGCCCCCGTCGTCACGGCACATGGACTGCAGCAGGGTGCACGCGCGACCCAGGTCCTCCGCATCCTCGCGCACCGCGCTCAACAGGATCGGATGCGGGCTGACCTCCAGAAACGCATCATGGCCGAGGTTGAGCAGCCGCCGTACAGCCGCCGAGAAGCGCACCGGCGAGCAGAGGTTCTCCACCCAGTAGGCTTCGTCGAGGGCACCCTCGCCCAGCAGGTCGCCCGTCACTGTGGAGTACATGGGTATCGTTGCCGCAGCCGGCCGCAGCCCGGCCAGCACGTCGGTCAGATCGGCGCGCAACGCGTCCATCTGTGGGCTGTGGGAGGCCACATCGACCTCCACCCAACGGCAGAATCGGCCGCGCTGCTGCAGCGCGGTGACGAGATCGGTTAACACCGCTGGATCACCGGAGAGCACAGTCGACCGATGGCTGTTGCAGGCGGCGACCGCCACCCGGCTCTGCCGGTCGGCGATAAGCTCCTGCGCCTCTGTATAGGAGAGCTCCGCGGCGACCATTGCGCCGCGGCGACCCGCCTGCCGGAGCAGCCGGGACCGCCCGCAGATCACCCGCGCGGCGTCTTCCAGGCTGAGGGCGCCCGCGACGTGTGCCGCCGCTACCTCACCCAAGCTGTGCCCTACCACGACCTCGGGCTCTACCCCCCACGACCGCCACAGCGCGGCCAGCGCGACCTGGACAGCGAAGATGGCGGGCTGGACCACGCCGATGTCGCTCAGCCGGGAATGGTTCTGGTCGGCGAGAAGTTCCGCGACTACGGATCCGTCCAGGTGCGGGCGCATAGCGCGATCGCACATGGTCAACGCGTCCCGGAAAACCGGCTCCTCCGCGTGTAACCGCTGTCCCATCCCGTACCACTGCGACCCGTGACCGGAAAAGAGGAAGACCACGCCCGGTTGCTGACCCGGACGGCGACGTCCGGCGAACAGTCCGGGGCGGGGTACCCCCTGTCGGTACGCGGCGAGATCCTCAGACAGCTCCGCGGGCGAGTCCCCAACCACGGCCAACCGATGGTCGTGGTGGCCGCGACGCGCGCCGGCCGTGTAGCAAAGGTCGGCAAGCGGCACCCCGGTCGCGAGGGCCAGCTCATACCGGCCCGCCAGTGCGGCCAGTGCCTCGGGGGACCGGGCGGACAGCGGCAGGAGCTCGACGCGATCCCCCGCCGTGTGGTCCGCCGGTTGCGTCACCCGAACCTGCGGGGCCTCGGTCAGGACGACGTGCGCGTTGGCGCCGCCGAAGCCGAACGAGCTGACTCCGGCGACTGCTCGGCCGCCGTTCTCCGGCCATGGCGTGAGGGTCTGCGCGACCCGCAATGGCAGCCTGTCGAACGGGATAAGCGGGTTGGGCTCCGCGAAGTGCAGGCTCGACGGGATCGCCCGGTGGCGCAGCGCCAGCGCTACTTTGATGAGCCCGGCCACCCCGGCCGCCGCCTCCAGGTGGCCAATGTTGGTCTTGACCGACCCCACCAGGCACCGGCTGCCCGGTGCGCGGCCCTGCGCCAGGATCGTGCCCAGGGCCTTCGCCTCGATCGCGTCGCCCAGAGACGTGCCCGTGCCGTGCGCTTCGACGTACTGCACCACACCCGGCGACAGATCCGCGCGGCGGTAGGCCTCGGCCAACACGGCTTCCTGCGATTGCCGGCCGGGTGCCATCAACCCGTTGGTCCTTCCGTCTTGGTTGGTGGCGCTGCCACGGATCACCGCGTAGATCGGGTCACCATCGGCCAACGCCTGACCCATCGGCTTGAGGACGACGATCCCGGCGCCTTCGCCCCGTACGTATCCGTCTGCCCGGGCGTCGAAAGTCTTGCAGCGGCCGTCCGCTGCCATCACTCCGGCCTGGCTAAAGTTCAAACCGAGCGCCGGCGACAGGATGACGTTCGCGCCACCGACGAGGGCAAGCGTGCACTCGCCCTCGCGCAGGCTGCGGCATGCCAGGTGGATGGCGACCAACGACGACGAACAGGCGGTGTCGATCGCCATGCTCGGCCCGCGGAAATCGTAAAAGTACGAGAGCCGGTTGGCGGCGATGCTCAGCGCGCTCCCAGTACCGGTGTAGGCATCGATGCGGTCAGGCTGGCCAAGCTGGAAATGTCCGTAGTCATAGGTGGAGATGCCGATGAATACGCCGGTGCGGCTGCCGGATAGCCGCTCCGGCACCTGTCCGGCGTCTTCCAACGCCTCCCATGCCACCTCCAGCAGCAGGCGTTGCTGCGGGTCCATTCGCGCCGCCTCCCGCGGCGAGATGCCGAAAAACTGGGGGTCGAACTGGTCGACCTGATCGAGGAACCCGCCCCAGTGGGTGGCCGCGTTCTCCGAGGCGTCCGCACCCCAGCGGTCCGGCGGTGTCTCGGTGATGGCGTCCACGCCCTCGGAGAGCAGCCGCCAATAGCCCGCCGGCCCGTCTGCACCCGGAAACCGGCAGCCGATGCCGACAATCGCGATCGGCTCGTCGACACCGGCGGCCCGCGTACCACCGTCGGTCTCGGCCGCTGCGACGGGGCGTTCGTCGACGGGTGCGTCCTCGGCTAGTTGTTCGGACAGCAGGTCGATCGTGGGGTACTCGTACGCGAGCGTGGGCGAGAGCTCGCGTTGAAGCCAGGCTTCCAGCGCGGCGGTCAGCCGAATGGCATGAACCGAGTCAAGACCGTAGTGGGCGAACGGTAACGATGTGTCGACCTCCGTCGGTGACAGGCCGAGCTCCCGAGAGAGCTGGGAGACGATCCAGGCCGCGATCTCCCCCGCGCCGCGCCCTTCGCCAACCGGTGCCTCTTCGGCAGTCGGTGCGGCCGGGCGCGGATCGGGTAGCGAGGGTGCGTGCCACTCAGCGAACACCTCGAGGTCGCCGTCGAGAAAGCGCTGCCGGCACCTGCTCCGCCGGATCTTTCCGCTCGACGTTGTCGGGATCCGTAACGGCTCCAACAGGTTCACGGCGTACGGCTGGATCTCATGGTTCTCGGTGATCGCGGTGCGGATCGCGTCGATAACCTCGCTGACGTCGACATCAACGATCCGATTGCGGTCCACCTCCTGCGCGACGATGAGCCGTTCGGAGCCACCCGACTGCGGCGTGGCCGAGAAGGCTGCCCCACGGCCGCGTAGCAGCGCCGGATGGCTGCTCTGCACCGTGGCCTCGATGTCTTCGGGGTAGTAGTTCCGGCCGCGGATGACGATGAGATCCTTGAGCCGGCCGGTGATGAACAGCTCGCCTTCCAGTTGGAAGCCCAGGTCACCGGTACGCAGGAACGGTCCGCGGCCGGTGTCTGTGAGGAACGCCGAGAATGTCTCCTCCGTTTCGGCCGGCCTGCCCCAGTAGCCCTGGGCGATGCTCCCGCCGGCGAGCCAGATCTCCCCAACCTCGTCGGCCGCACATGGCCGCCGGGTCACCGGATCCACGATGACGATCTCGTGGCCGCGCTGGGCCCGGCCACAGCATACGAATGGCGTGGCGGCCGGGTGCTCCGGCGAGACGCTCACGACATGGTGCTCGCGTAGTGCGACGGCGTCCACGTGTGCAACCGCCGGCACGGCCCAATCCGACGCGCCGGAGACAAGCAAGGTGGCCTCCGCCATCCCGTACACCGGATTGAACGCCTCCCGCCGAAAACCAGCCGGACGGAAGGCGTCAGCGAACCGCTGCAGGGTGGCGGCCTGCACCGGCTCCGCACCGCACATTGCCGTCGACCAGTTGGACAGATCGAGGGCCGCTCGTTCCTCCTCGCTGCTGCGTTCGACGCAGAGCTCGTAGGCGAAGTTCGGCGCGGCGGTGATCGTGGCACCGTGTCGGGAAAGAGCTTCCAGCCACCGCATTGGGCGCTCAATAAACGCCTCCGGCGGCATGAGGAAGGAAGTGCAGCCGACGTAAAGCGGTTCGACGATGCTGCCGATGAGACCCATGTCGTGATGGAGAGGCAGCCAGAACACGGCGATCGCGTCGTCGCCTCCGCGTCCCCACGCCCTATAGATGGCATCCAGGTTGTGCAGCAGATTGCGGTGCGACACCATCACGCCTTTCGGCGAGCTCGTCGAACCCGAGGTGTACTGCAGGAGGGCGGTTGCGCTCGCGTCGACGTCTGGTACGACCCACTCCACTGCGGCGGCTGGGATGACGGCGTCCGCGACACACCACTGCAGGGAACTCCCGCCGGCCAAGTCGTCGAACGCAGCCTTGAGCTCCGCTTGCAACTCGGCGGTCGTGAGGACGAAGCGGGCTTGTGCATCCCCGACAATCGACGCGACGCGACCCATTACCCGGTCGCGCACCGGCGGGTGGACCGGTACCGCGACGGCCCCGGCGTAAATACACCCGAAGAAGCCGGCGATAAAGTCCAAGCCCGAGGGGCAGAGGACCAGTACCCGTTCGCCGGCAGCGCCCTGTCGTTGCAAAGTCGACGCGATTGCTCGGGCCTTGATGTCCAGCTTGTGATAAGTAAGCCGGCTATGTTCTTCCCCACCCGGAGAATAGTGGCAATAGTCGAACGCAACCTTGTCTCGATAGCGTTCGGCTCTCTGCCGCATAAGGTCTAGCAAAGTTGGCGTCGTCAACCCTGTGCCCTCCGGCATCTTGTTACCTGATCTTGACCTCAACGAAGGGACCCCGGCGACATGCCGTCCCCAAGAACCGATAACCCTTCGCCGCGAGAAGCCGGGCAAAGGCGCGGCTCGCAAAGATTAGGTTCGCGACTGCCTGTCGAGGTATTGCCGCCGGTCGACGTTGGCGAGCGTCGGCAGCCACCCGTTACCTCCTCGATCATCCGACGACTTGAGCCTGACAACGACTCTACTCACGCTGCGCTACGCCAGCAGGCTTCGTCACCTGGGCATCTTCCCCGCCGACTCACCGGCTCGGTCGCGCGCGGACAGCACGACCGGGGCCCCGCCAGCCGGCACCGGCAACGGGTGTTTGCGGCTGGGGCGACCGCCGACGCTACCCTCAACCGCGCTGAGCCGGCGGTGCTGGAGCAGGGTCCGCAACAGCACGCGAGCCTCGAACAGCACGAACTCGGCGCCGAGACAGCGGTACACACCGCCGCCGAACGGCAGCCAGGTGTAGGTCCCGGGTCGCGAGCTCAGAAAGCGTTCGGGCCGAAAGGCCAGCGGATCGGGGTGCAGGTCAGCGCGCTCGTGCAGCGCCATGATCGCGATGACGATGAACGTGCCGCGCGGGATTAGCAGTCCGTCAAGGTTGAAGGCCCGCAGCGCGCGGCGACCGGTGAACGGCAACGCCGGGCGCAGCCGCAACGCTTCGGCGATGACCGCGTCGAGGTAGCCGTCCTCGTCGCGGTCGATGCTCTCCTCGAGTGCAGCGAGCACATCGGGTTGGTGGACAAGCAAGTCGGCCAGCCAGCCGAGGGTCACCGTGGTGGCGGCGTAACCGGCCAGCATCAGACCGCGCATCGAGCGCGCCAGGAACGCGTCGTCATGCCGCTCATCCTCCTGCTCGTTGAGTTCGAGGAACATGGTCAAGCAGTCGTCGCTGCGTGATCCCGTGCGCCGGCGCTCCGCGATCTCCTCGAGGACGATCGCGTCGACCGCGGCGGCGGTGCGCTCCACTTTGGGGATCGGCAACCAGCGGCCGCGAAGCGCCATCGAGAGGATGCCGACGCCCAGGAAGCTTGGGCTTTCGGTGACCGCGCAGTAGGCGAGCATCGCGCGCTCTAAGCGCTGCATCCGCTCGGGCTTTGAGACGCCGAAGATCACGGTCATCATCACGTCGAGCGAGAGCTGCCCGCCGATCGCGCTGAACTCGACAGGCTTGCCGAGCGGCCACTCCGGCAGCCTCCGGAGCACGATGTCGACCATCGCCCGCTCGTAGGACTTCAGGGCCTTGCCGTGTAATGGCGGCGCGATCTTGCGCTTCTCCTGAACATGAGCTTCGCCCTCAAGAAAGATGAACGCGTCGCTGCCAAACAACGCCTCGTGAGGCGTGAAACGCCGGAGCAGCTGACCGAACGAGAGCGTGCCGTCGCGGTCGGAGAAGACTGCCTTGGCGTCCCGAGGGGACGAGGTTACGACCAGCTTCGGGCCCAACGGGATATCGATCAGGAACCGCTCGCCGAGCCCCCGCAGCGGCGAGCGCTGCCCGCCCGGCCGGAAGAAGCGGCCGCGGTCACGCGCGAGGTCCCGGATTCCAACCCGCGGCAAGGTGTCCAGTGCGCGCAGCGGACGCTCGTGAACTGGGTGGGTTTCTGGGTCGCGGCCGGTGCTGGCGGTCATGGCTTGCCTCCGAATTCAAATAAAGCCAGACGGCTCGCCGGCGGACGTGAAGTCGGGGCTTAGTGTCGTCGGCCCCGGCAATACCGCCCAACCTGCGACACCGACGTGTAAACGGTCCCGTCTTTGCGCTCACGTACTCGAAGGAGCGCCATAGCGCCGCACGATACCCGAAATGTTGACGGCAAATGTTGACGTGAGCTTCTAGTGCGTCGTCGTGGAGCTGCCGGGAATCGAACCAGGTGCATAAAAAGGCGTGAACTGCGGAAATACTGGATTTGACTACGCGAAACGACGCGAAACAACGTGAAACGACCTGCGAATACGCCAGCGGCGTTGATGGCGGGATCGTGTCAGTGGTCGGGCATCTCGGAGTGCCGGTGCAAGAAGGATGTCTCGATTCGCAATACGTTCTCGTGGTCAAGCCCGCCGGCATAGACGTCGTAGTGTCCGCCGCGGCTGCGGTATAGCTCTCCGCGGGGTGCGCGCGCGGCCACGGCCAACGCCGGTCCGGTGGGAGCCATGGTGTCGTGCTCGGCGACAACCATGAGCAGCGGGCATCGGGCATTCCGGGCGTGTCTCACCGGCCGGTGCACCGTCACGTCAAGCAGAGACCGGGCGGTGATCTCGTTGGACCAGGACCCATCGCCGGGATCAAGTCGGGCCATGCCGATCATCGCATCGTCGGTTGCGATCACCCCGAGCTGCCCCGGGGGCACGCTGATGGGCAGATAGCGCGGGCGTCGATTGAGCACTGACCCAACCAGGTCGGCCAGGGCGTAGGCGGTCAGTCGCAGCGCGCGGGCCACTGGGATGTTGGTCAGCCCGGCCAAACCGTCCACCAGCGGGCATTGCGCAATGGCCCCAGCCAGATCGGGTTCACTGGCGGCCAGCTCGACAATATGCATCCCGGCAAATGAAGTGCCCCACACAAAGATCCGTGCAGCATCGAACTCCTCTTGGGTACGTACCCAAGCCAGGGCACTGCGGTAGTCCTGGAGCTGACGACGGACGAAAAGGAACTGTCGTGGCTCGCCGGTGGAGTCACCCCAGTGTCGGTAGTCGAACGCAACTGCTGCGAATCCGCTGCTGGCGAATCGTTGCGCGAACGGCGCTAAGCCGCCGGCTTTGATACCGCCGATACCGTGCGCCATGACGACGACGGGAACTGGACCGGGCCGGTCGGGCATATAGACCCAGGCATCGAGCTCGTCACCCCCGCCGGCCGGGATCCGCAGCTGGCGGCGGATGGCGCAGCCCGTCACGATGTCACCGCGCCCGGCGTGATGATCTCTGCGCCCGCGCTGCGGGCCAAGTCGGCACCGAAGAGTGCACCGGGGGTGAATGCGCCTGGATCGACGTGACCGTCGCTTAACCGGGTGGCGGTGTGTGCGGCGACCCTGGCGGTGAAGCTGTAGCCCTCTCCGGTGCGGAGCCACGTTTCGCGATGTGTGCCGTCGGGCCAGTCGAGTCGGGCATAGGCCCAGGAGACGTCGCCGGACTTCGCCGGTGGAGTCAATCGGGCGCGGTTGACCAGCCGGTGTGCTCCGGCCCGGATTGGCTGCGCGGCCAGCAGAGCTGACAGCATCGGCAGGACCGCGCGCACTGTTCGCCCGCTGGGCACCTCACTGGAGAAGGCCACCACATCGTCAGCCCCTGATGCGCGGCGTGCCGCTTCCAGCTCGCCGGTCGGAACTGCGAGGCATTGGCTTGCGGGCAAGTCCGGCAATGGAATCCACGCGTGCTCGGCGCCAAGCCGAGTCCGCACCAGGCGCCCGTCCCGATAGCGCCGCCCACCATATGCGACGGCATCGATCACGCTGGACAGCACGGCCGATCCCAGGCCGTCCACGGCGGGCATGGCGGCGACCGTCGCGCGGGCTGCCGCGGGTCGGCCGCTGCGCAACTCGATGACGAGCGCCTCGGTGGCGAGCACACCAAAACCCGCTCCGGTGACCAGCGTGACTCCCTCGTTTCTTGCGTCGGCATCCATGTTGAGCAGCGCCTGCACCGGCTGCAGCTCGTTAGCCAGATCGACGTAATGGCTCCCTGCGGCCAGGCACGCTCGCGCCAGCGGCGTGCTTGTCTCGCCGAACGGGCCGATGGTGTTCACCACGACCGTTGGCTTTTCGGCCGCGATCAGCGCAACCAACTCGGCGGGCCCGGTCGACACAATCGTGCGGTTCTGCCCTCCCAGCGATGCGGCAACTGCGGCCAGCCGGTCGTGGTCACGTCCGATGAGCACCACATCGGCGTCGCCGCCGATCAGTTCAGAAGCGATTGCGCGACCGCCCTTGCCGGTCGCGCCGAGTATCCAGATTGTTTGCATACATTTACGGTACAGTGTGCATCGTTAATATGTCAACGCTATTGTTCTGGTGATCACATGTCAGTGCTTCGAGGCCGCCCACGCGACACTGCCTTAGACACCGCGATCGCGAATGCGACTGAGGCGGTGTTGCTTTCGCATGGGTATTCAGCGGTGAACATCGATCGCATCGCCAAGCTGGCCGGCACCACCCGCGCGGCGATCTACCGCCGGGCAAAGACTCCCGGCGAGCTCGTTGTCGCGCTGCTGGTGAGCCGTTTCGGAATCGATCCCGCCCCCGACAGCGGTAATTTGCGCGAGGATCTGCGGCTGATACAGGAACTTCAGCGCCACTTTTTCGTCGACCCCATGGTGCAGGCCGCTTTGGCCGGCGTCCTCAATGATGTCCGAGACGACGGTGAGCTCGGCGAGGTGTTCTACGCGCGCTTCATGGAACCCCGTCGCCGCTCGGTGGCCGCAATGCTCGCCCGAGCCGCCGACCGCGACGAGATCCCGCCGCCATCACAGCCGGGCGTTATCTCCGACCTGCTGACCGGCCCGCTGCTGCTTCACGCAGCGCTACCGCCCATCGGGCCTATCGACGACACGCTCGTGAACGCCACCATTGAGGCCGCGTTGACGGCATGCGGCGCTGTTGATCACACCGCCGATAGGCCAGCGGCCAAACCAAGCCAGCGAACAGTTCCCGTTACACCCGCGGCGGCCAGGCCCTCCAAGACCACTCGACCAACCTCCGCAAAGCCGGGTTCTTGATCGGTGACTTCAAGGACGAACACAACCGGCGCTACCGCCATTGGCGCACCCGTCAATAGAGCCGCAAACGCGCAAAGCTACCCCGCAGAAGCTGAAGCGGCTCAACAAATTTCATTCCGCAGACGCCTCCGGCGTCAGGGAGCACGCGCTCGGCCAGGAAGCTCTGCCGGATGCGACGCACAGTGATCAACACGAGCAGGCTGACTGCGAGCTTGCTTAGCGCCACCCGACTCGTTCGCTTCCTCCAGGTTGAAGGCGTCGAGCCAGCGCGCCGGCCGAAGTGGTAGCCGACGCACAGTGCTGTCACCAGCGCGGAGATAACCGCAAGCGCTGTCATGAAGATCAGCGTCCTTCGTCGCAGTCGCGGGAAGGTCACATGCGAGATACACCTCGGCCAACAACCAGCAAGCGGCATAAAGCGACGCCGGCGAATCCGCAGCGCAGTGCCGAGCGATGCGGCACGCCGGCCGGCGCGGACTCGCCCGGATGCGCTCGCACCCGCCAAGACCGGTCACCACTTTGCCGGAAATCTGGAAATGCATTGCGGCGCCAGCATGGCTTGGGGGACATCTTGGGGGACATAATGTAAGGGTGTGACCTACCGCACACGATGGAGGAAGTGACAGTCATCCCGCCCGCGCATCCGTCGAATGTTCAAGGAGGATCGCCGCATGGATGCATGGCTGATCTGGTTGATCATCGCCGTAGTGCTGCTGGTGGTCGAGATGCTCACTATCACCGCAGCTGTCGGGATGCTCGGTGTCGCTGCACTGATCACCGCGGGCTTCGCCGCACTCGGACTACCCGTTCCTGTCCAACTCCTTGCGTTCACAGTCACCGCCACGATCGGGGTGCTGCTCATCCGCCCCATCGTCCGTCGGCGCATGCTCCGGCCCCAGCTCGAGCGTTTCGGCGTAGACGCATTAATCGGTAAGCCCGCCTATGTCGTGTCAGAGGTGTCCCGGCTGGACGGCAGGGTTCGCATCGGCGGCATCCGCGGCGAGGAGTGGACGGCGCGCGCCTACGACCAAACCCTGGTGATACCCGCCGGAGCGACCGTCGACGTGCTGCAGATCAGCGGCACCACCGCGCTCGTGTACCCCCGGGAGTAACCCATGGAAACCGCACTCTCTCTTGTCCCCGGACTGGTCATCGCGCTGTTCGTAGCCTTCACCGTGCTGCGGGCAGTGCGCATCGTGCCCCAGGCGCGTGCCCGCAACGTCGAACGGCTCGGCCGCTACGACCGCACGTTGCAGCCCGGCCTCAATTTCGTCATCCCCTACTTCGACCGGGTCTATCCGATGATTGACCTGCGGGAACAGGTGGTCTCGTTCCGACCGCAACCGGTGATTACCGAGGACAATTTGGTCGTCGAGATCGATACTGTGCTCTATTTCCAGGTGACCGATGCGCGCGCAGCCGCCTATGAGATCGCCAACTTCCTGCAAGCCGTTGAACAGCTCACGGTCACCACACTGCGCAATGTCGTCGGGTCCATGGACTTGGAGCGCACACTCACTTCCCGCGACACCATCAACAGCCAACTCAGAGGTGTGCTGGACGAGGCCACCGGCAAGTGGGGGCTGCGGGTCAACCGGGTAGAGATCAAGGCCATCGACCCGCCGCAATCCATCAAGGACGCGATGGAGAAGCAGATGCGGGCCGAGCGCGACAAGCGTGCGGCAATCCTGGGCGCCGAAGGCCAACGCCAGTCTCAGATCCTCACCGCCGAGGGTGACAAGCAGGCCGCCGTCCTGCGCGCCGAGGGCAACCGGACCGCAGCGATCCTCAAGGCCGAGGGCCAGGCCCGCGCTATCGACGAGGTATTTCAGTCCGTGCACCGCAACGACCCCGACCCCAAACTGCTCGCCTATCAGTATCTCCAGATGCTGCCGCAGCTGGCCCAGGGCCCGGGAAACACGTTCTGGGTAATTCCAAGCGAGGTCACCTCGGCCCTGCAAGACGTGTCCCGCGCCTTCACCCAGGCGCTGCCCAAGTCATCGGCCACCCGCGAAGCCTCCTCCGACGACTTGGCAGCGCACGCTGCCGCCGATGCGGCTCAGGCGGCACAGGCCGCCGCCGATGCGCTCGAATGCGCGACCGAGGCCGACGGCCACCAGACCGCGTCGCCATCGCGCCCGTAACGACCGGTCGGGACAGGACTCTTCGAATCGCGGAGCATGCAGCAGGCGCGCCGTCGTGGCTTGGCCAACCAATTTCGATCAAGCGTGACACTCCGCAAGTGGAGCCGCTCCGTCTCACGAGTGAACCGATCCCGCACCACACTCGTGACATATTCGGTCGATAGTTCCTATCGGCCACGCTGCCTGCGGACCGTGAGCGCCGGAATGCCTCTCGAGCTCGGTGCTTACTACTTGCTACTCACAGTTGATGGCACTTTTTGTTGACGGTTACGAGTCGGAGGGTGGAAAAGCATGGCCCACAAGGACAGCGGTGTGCTGCCGGACCTGCACTCGGAAGTTCCGAACATCTGTATTCCAGTGCATTCGGTTGGACACGCCGGGGTCAAGCGGATCGTCGCGATCGACGAGCATGACAGCGCGGCGATGGTCGTCATGGACATCTCAGTCGGTTTGTATGCCCACCAGCGTGGCGCACACATGTCGAGGCTGATCGAATGCGTCGACCGGCCAGGTCCACAGCCGACCGTGCTCGACTACGTCCAGGGCATCTTCGAGCGGCTACGCGGCGCGGTGCCCGGCGCCGCGTCCTGGTCGGTGGACGCGCGGGCCACCATCGTGTTGCCGCACGACGGCGGGTTCAAGCCGATCGACGAGATCTGCCGGATCGAGGCGGCAGAGCGGACCGAGGTGACTTGGGGCGCCGCATTCAAGGTTTGTCTGGCCTGTCCCCAAGCCCAGAGCGCGATCGCCTGCGACCGTGACGATATGGACAACGTCGGCGAGCATCCGTCCCACAATCAGGTTTGCGACCTGGAAATCACCGTGACCGGGGACTTGACGACCGTAGCCGGCAGTTCCCTGGCCGAGCTGCTCGCCGTTGGAGAGGGCGCGGCCAGCGGGCCGGTGCGGGAGCTGCACAAGCGGCGTGGCGAAGCCGACGCGGTCACCGCCATCCACCACCACGCGGTGTTCGCAGAGGATGCACTCCGGACAATCGCCGACAAGACCAGGGCCCAGTTCCCCACGGCTACCAGGGTCACTTGCCAGATCGTGAACTACGAGAGCATCTTCGAATACCCCCTCCGCTGTGTCGTCGTCGTCTGAGGGTGTCGCAGCCACAAGATTTTGCGCTGAGCTGCGGAAACACCAGAGCCACTCACTTTCACCGACCCGACGCCACCGCCGGCGCATAAATCTCCACAGGTGCGGTCTTCCCCTTGAGACTGAGCCCTGGCCGCGCGACGAACTCGCCGTGATCTCCGTCAAGCAAGGCCAGCGTCTGACCCGTCAGCAGTACCAAATCACCGGTCTGACGGGTAGCCGATTCGACCCGCGCCGCGATGTTAACGGCGTCGCCGATCACCGAGAACTCCAGTCGTCCTGCACCGCCAACATTGCCGGCCACCACCGGTCCGGAGTTCAACCCGACCCCCACTGACAGCGCCGTCCCGAACTCGTCGCGCACCGCGTCCGAGATCTCCAACGCGGCTCTCAATGCCCGATCAGCGTGGTCGACACAGCGCCGCGGCGCTCCGAAAACCGCGAAAAGTCCGTCGCCCGCGTACTTGTCGACGTGTCCGCCGTGCCGGTGAACCAGCGGAACAATCCGTTCAAAGAGCCGGTTGAGAGCCGCCACGACCTCGATCGGACGGAGCCGTTCTGCGAAAGTAGTGAAGCTGCGGACGTCGACGAACATTAACGTGACCTCCACTTCGTCACCCTGCAGAGCGAAGCCCTGCAGGATGTGCTCGGCAACATCGCGGTCGACGTAGGTCCCAAACACCTCTCGAATGCGTTCACGCTCAGCCAAACCCGCCGTCATTGCGTTGAAACCGACCTGTAAGCGCCCGATCTCGCTGGCGTCGTCGACGACGACGCGCGCCGCGAAGTCGCCGGCCCGGACCCGGGCAAGCGCGCGGCGCAGTTCCCCCACTCGCTCGGCGACAGACCGCGTAGCGACAACAAGCGTGAACAACCCGACCACGAGCGCTACCACGACGAGACCCAGGATCGCGGCCAACGTTCGATGCGGCTCGAATCCGACGTCCGCAAGGTAACCCACCGCCAGCGTTGCGACGCCGAGGAGCGGCACCCCCGTCGCCAGCGTCCAAGCCATCGCCAGTCTGAGCTGAATACTCGGCCCGGAGCGCTGACCGGCCGGCCCACCGTCTAGCGCGCGCGCCGACACCGGCCGCATGATCCGCTCGGCGATCAGATACCAAACCGCGGTCGTGGTGATGCCGCCCAAGATCACTGCACTGAAGATGTATGCCGCAGCCGAAACCGATTCGGTCGCTCCCAACATCCCGAAGAAAACAGCACCGATACCCCATGTCAGGGCAGAAACGCGAACTGCTTCACCCGGTGCACCGAGGGTCATCCGTCGTTCCCAGTCCGTCGGCTTTCGGCGTTGCCGAAGCCAGACGGTGCTCGTCGCGTAACGGTTTCTGCGGACGCGTATCAGCACTGGCACGACAACGAACGCGAACACGGCCCCCGCCGTCCCAGCCCGCAAAAGGAGCCGATCCGTCGCGGCCGGACTCAGTAGAATAGGCGCTTCGAAGGACAGGAAGACGAAAACCATTGCGCCACCGGGCACGTTGACCAACACGGCGCCCCAAATCCAGCGCCTGAAGGTGGCATACCGCAGAGGGTCAACCGGTGCCTCAGCAGTAACGCGCCCGTCCGCCGAGTCCAATCGGGGCGGCGTCGTACCGGCGGACCCTAAGGCCATGCACTTGAGCTTGGCCGGCGATCGCGCCACCGCCTAGAGTAGTCGGCTACCCGACTGAAACAGGCCAGGCCTTTTCGGCCTGACCTGCCCTCTTCAGTGGAGCTGCCGGGAATTAAACCCGCGAGCCTACCTGGGCTTTTGTCTTCTCAGCTGCAGTTTCGTTACTTCTCGTTCCCTCAGGTGTCGAAAGGCTCGCCGAAGGCGATCGGTTCACGGGTGAACAGGTACGTCGCCCAGTTAAGCTTGGTGACCGTGCCGTCGGCCGCGCGGGTCACCCGCAGCTGCTCACCGCGATACTGCCCGGAGACCGTGCGGTACACGTCATCGGAGATCGTCTCGAACACCGACGGCGGAAACCCGGCGGCCGCCGGCTCGTCGATGCGTGCCTGGAGCCGGCCCTTCTCCACCACGAATACAAAGGGATGGCCTTCGGAGAACCAGCGACCGAGGATGCCGCGCAGCTCGTCGGGCACCTCGGTGCCGGCCCGCCACGGCTCGTCCTCCACTGGGTCGTGCTCGACCACGTGGTCGGCCAGCTCGATCGTCAGCGCTTCAGGCGCCGGCGTGACCGTGGCGTTCATCAGCGCGATGCCGCCCGTGCCCGATTCGCGGTGGGTGAAGGCGCCGGTTTTGTAGCCGGGCATCGCGCCGGTGTGGCCGACCCAGGTACGGCCGGTGGCCGAGCGCATGAGGAACAAGCCCAGCCCCATTGCGCCGGTCCAGACCTCGGTGTTGAGCAGGATCTGGGGCTGGCACATCTCCTCCATCGTGTCGGGGGAGAGCAGCTCCGCGGGCGGGTCGGCCACGAACGCCGACCAGCGGGCCAGGTCGGCGGCCGTGCTGGCCAGGCCGCCGCACGGCGCCATCGCCTTGAGGTCAATGACCGGCTCCACCCGCGGGACGTCGTCGTACGGCGCGACGTAGTAGCCCGTCGCGCGGGGCCCGTCATCGAATCCGACCGTGGTACGCCGCAGCTCCAGCGGCTCGAGCAGCCGCGTACGCAGCGACTCCTGCCAGGGCCGCCCGTCGAGCTCCTCGACCAGCTGGCCAAGCATCGCGTAGACGACGTTGGAGTAGTGCCAGCGCGCGTGCGGCTTCAGGATCTGCTCGACTTCGTCGAAGTCGCGACGGAGCTCCTTGGCGTCCGGCTGCTCCAGCGTCTCCCAGACGTCACCAAGGGGCTCGCGGGCCATCCCCGAGACGTGGGCGAGGCACTGCCGGACGGTGATCGGGTGGGACACCTCCGGGACGTGGTCGCCGAGCAGGTCGTCGAGGCCGAGCCGCCCCTCGTCGCGCAGCTGCATGACCATCACCGCGATGAAGGTCTTGGTGTTGGAGCCCACCAGGAACTGGTCGTCCGGCCCCGGCACGCGGTCGCCGTCCAGGTCCGCGACGCCGATCCCGTCGCCCCAGGCGAGCCCGCCCCCGCGGCACACCGCGGCATAGAGACCCGGGACCCGTCCCTCGCGCTGCTTGCCGAGAGCGATGCGTCGAAGGCACCGGGTCGTGGTGTCCAGGAGTGGGCTCATGGCCCGAATCTAGCGTCTGGCGCTGTTCTTGACAGTCGTCGGAGAGGCGAGAGAGGTCCCTGCCATGCCCTGCTGGGTCGGATCGTCGGGGTGTGCACGAAACCCGGGATGCTCCAGTTGTTTGGTGTTAGCACGAAGTACGGCCGACGTTGGGGCACTCCACAGTTCCACACGGCCATGGGCACGTGCACACTTGTGGCATGGAGGTATGTGAGCTCACCGCCGTCGCGATCGCAGCGCCCCTGCCCCCGCCGTGGTCCTTACGCCGGGCCCAGGCGACGACGCCAGCGCGGCGGGCCTGATCGTGCCCGCCGGCGGGCCTGAGCCCGAGCCGCGCCGCCTGCTGAACGGCATCTCGGACGTACGCGCGTTCTTTCACACCAACGCCGTGCCGCTGTACTTCATCTCGCCGACCCCGTTCAACCTGCTAGGCATCGACCGCTGGATACGAAACTTCTTCTACCTGACGTACTTTGACTCTTTTGAGGGCGCACATTCGCGCGTGTTCGTGCCCCGGCGGCGCGACCGCATTGATTTCGGGTGCATGGGGGATGTGTGCAACCACCTCCTGCGTGATCCCGAGACACTCGAGTTCATCGCGCGACGAGGGCCCGGTGGCAAGGCCTGTTTTGTGATGCTTGACGAGAAGACCGAGGCTCTTGCGCAAACGGCGGGGCTCGAGGTCATGCACCCGTCGGCGGAGCTGCGCCATCGCCTGGGCTCCAAGGTCGTGATGACGCGCCTAGCCGACGGGGCGGGTGTGCCGAGCGTGCCTCATGCGATCGGGCCGGTCGGCTCCTACGACGAGCTGTCGGCGCTCGCGCAAAGCGCCGGGCTGGGCGATGACCTGGTCGTCGAGGCCGCTTACGGCGATGCCGGTAGTGGGACGTTCTTTGTGCGCGGTCAGGGTGACTGGGACCATTGCGCCGGTGACCTGGTCGGGCAGGAAGTCAAAGTCATGAAGCGCATCCGCAATGTCGAGGTGTGCCTCGAGGGCGCCGTGACCCGCCACGGCACCGTGATCGGCCCCGCGATGACGAGTCTCGTCGGTTACCCGGAGCTGACTCCGTCCAAGGGCGCCTGGTGCGGCAATGACGTCTGGCGCGAGGTGCTGCCGCCCGCACAGACGCACGCCGCGCGAGAGATGGTGCGAAAGCTGGGCGACGTCCTGCACCACGAGGGGTACCGCGGCTACTTCGAGGTGGACCTCTTGCACGACCTGGACTCCGACGAGCTCTACCTCGGCGAGGTGAACCCGCGCCTGAGCGGCGCCAGCCCGATGACGAACTTGACCACCGAGGCCTACGCCGACATGCCGCTGTTCCTTTTCCACCTGCTCGAGTACATGGACGTGGACTACGAGCTCGACATCGACGAGATTAACTCGCGCTGGGAGCGGGGCTATGGCGAAGACGAGGTCTGGGGTCAGCTGATAATCTCGGAGACTTCGCCGGATGTCGAGCTCTTCACCGCAACCCCACGCACAGGTGTGTGGCACCTCGATGACGACGGGCGCGTCTACTTTGCGCGCCAGGGCAACGACTGGGCCACGCTGCTCGACGAGTGCGAGGCCTTCTACATGCGTGTCGCGGCGCCTGGCGACTTACGTTGCGAGGGCGCCCAACTCGGCGTGCTCGTCACCCGCGGGCACCTGCAGACCAACGACTACCAGCTCACCGAGCGCTGCCGGCGCTGGGTCAAAGGCATCAAGGCGCATTTCGCCTCAACACCCCTGACGCCGGCCACGCCGATCGTCCCGCGGCTCGTCGCACGAGCGTGAGCAGCCGCCGCACGACCCCAGATCTTGACGTGGAGTCTGTGTCCGGCCGATGCATTATCTGACCCGTCGCCTCTGGGCCTGGCGAGACGAAGCCGGCGGGCATCATCGCTGGGCGGACCGACTCGGAGCGGCCCTGGTCGCCTGCGGTCCCGACGCGTTGTACCCTGCCATCCAGTCCGGGTCGGAGGTGATGCCGTGAACCGACTGCAGCGCGAAGACGCGGTCACGTTGGCCTTCCAGGTGCACAACCCGAAGGCGCCGGGTGTGCCGCTTTTGCTCACACACGGTTTCGGCGCCACCGCGGGCATGTGGGACCCGAATGTCGATGCCTTAAGCGTCGACCGGCCGGTGATCGTGTGGGACCAGCGGGGCCACGGCAGCAGCGACGCACCCGACGACATGAACCGCTATACCGAGCAGATCAGCGTCGCCGACATGGCGGCCATTCTCGACGTCGCGGGTGCCGATCGGGCTGTGCTCGGCGGAATGTCCTTGGGCGGCTACCTATCCCTGGCCTTCCACCTCGTCCATCCGCAGCGGGTGGCCGCGCTGGTGCTGGTCGACACGGGACCGGGCTACCGCAACGACGAAGCCCGCGACAAGTGGAACGCGTGGGTAGAGCGACGTGCCCAAGAACTCGAGCGCGGCCGAACCCGGGCCGACAGCTCGGCGGAACTCGCGCAGGCGGTGCATGCGCATCCCGAGGGGCTGCCCCGCGCCGCGCGCGGTGTCATGGCTCAAAAGGACGCCCGCGTGATCACATCGCTCGACAGCATCACGGTGCCCACGTTGGTGATCGTCGGCGCCGAGGACACCGACTTTCTGGCCGGGGCCGAGTACATGCACCGTCGTATCCCCAATTCCCGCAAGGTTGTCATCGACAACGCTGGGCATGCGGCGAATATGGACCAGCCCGAGGCGTTCAATGCGGCAGTGCGCGAATTACTGGAACAGCTGTGACCGCTCCGGATGTCACCGTCGAATCCACCGGCCACGTGGCCGTGGTAGAGATCCATCGGCCCCCGAACAACTTCTTTGACACCGCCTTGATCAAGGGCATCGCCGACACCTACGAGCGGCTGGACGACGACGTCGAATGTCGGGCGATCGTGTTGTGTGCGGAGGGAAAACACTTCTGCGCCGGCGCCGACTTCTCCCGGCCCGCCGAGGATCGTGTGTCGCCCAATGAGCTTTATGCTCAGGCCATCCGGTTGTTCCGTACCAGCAAGCCGGTTGTCGCCGCGGTGCACGGCGCCGCGATCGGCGGCGGACTCGGGCTTGCCCTTAGCGCAGACTTCCGGGTGGCCGCACCCTCCTCGAAATTTGCGGCCAACTTCAGCCGGCTCGGGTTTCATCCCGGCTTCGGGATAACGGCCACGTTGCCACGTGTCGTTGGCCAGCAAAAAGCACTTGAGTGGATGCTCACCGGTGAGCGTTTCAGTGGTGAACTCGCCCACGCAGCAGGGTTGGTCGATGAATTGGCCGCCGACGGTGGTGTGGGCCCGGCGGCGATTCGGTTCGCCGAACGAATCGCCGCTTCGGCTCCCTTGGCACTGACAAGCATCCGTGCCACCGCGCGCGCCGGACTCGCTGAGGCTGTCGCCGCGGCCACCGCCCGCGAGTTCGAAGAACAAACCCGACTACAGGCGACCGCCGACTTCCGCGAGGGCGTGGCAGCAGGGGCCCAGCGCCGCGCTCCGACGTTCACCGGTCGCTGAAGGGTGCCGGTGCCCAACTAGCTTTGGCGAGTCGGCCCGCCGCCCCAAGCGGGATGACGGGCCGACCCATTCCGAGCAGCGTCACCTTTTGTCGGACAAGCAGTCCTACTACCCTGCCGTGACTTGTTTCCTACCGTAGACGCGCTCCATTATCGCTGTGTCTGTGTGCACCTGCACCCGGATCGTCTTGCCGTCGCGAAGCGTGAATACGTCGGCGTCTTGGCCTCTTTCGTAGCCGACCGTCACTTCGGTTAACGCCACGACGGTGTCGCCGTCAGCGAGGAGGCGGTTCAGCTTCACCGTTACCGACTTCTCGGCCAATCGGCTGAGGTACTCGCCGAGTTCGGCTTTGCCGTGATAGGTACCGCTGATCGCGCTATCGCCCGGTTGGACCCACTCGATGTTGTCGTCGAATAGGCTCATCACGGTGTCGACGTCACCGGCGGAGAAGGCTTCGTAGCCTTTCTTGACGAGCTCGATGTTCTTTTGTTCTTGGTCTGACATGTTCAATTCCCTTCGTGCATAGGATGTTTCGGTGGTTCTCACGCAGGCGGTCGGCTCCGCCGACCCGTTAACACCTCTCCATCTCCCTCGCCATCAGGGCCTGCTCGAGGAAGACGTAGTGCTGCGGATAGTGCCTGTGCTTCGCGGGGCGCTCATCGGCCGTCGAACGCGTGAACAGGCGACGCGGGCGCAGCAGCGCGATCCACTGCCCGGCGGTCTTCTTGCTCGAGATGCTCACTGCGGCCGCCGAGCTGAAAAGCACTTCTTGTTCGGTGATCAGAATCGGCGCCTCCGCCACCGCGGGTTCCACTACGGACTCGACGCCAGCGCGCCCCGCTGCGGAGTCGGCTGGTGCTACGCCTGGCCGGTTGAGGCAAGTCGGCGTTCCGGTGGCCCTCGTGATACGTCGCTGGATACTTGGAAGATTTTCGGTCATGAGGGGATCTCCTTGTCGTACATGGGCGCTGCCCGGCCGCGCGATTGCGGCGCCTACTCAGCACGGACGGTTGCAGCCGCTGCAATGGGGCTGAGTTCCGTCGCGGTTGAACATGGATGTAAGGAAACGCCATGAATCTGGCCCGCCGCCTCATCCGAATGGATGAAAATCGATAAAATCCCCAACAACCACACAGGTGATGCCTCTGTGGCTACACAGGAAGAAGGTTCTTCGATGGGACCTGCGGACCACCGGGAGAGCCGGCAGTGGTCGGGATCGATGACTTCTCGCGCATAGTTTCGGCCATCTACGCCTCGGCGCTCACTCCAGAGAACTGGATCGTGGCCATGGCGGATGTTCGTCGCACGCTCGACGCGCAGAGCGCCGGGTTGTTGCTGGCCGATGGAGCGGGCCGCTCGATCAAGAGCGCCAGCCTCCCGCCTGATGCACAAAATGCCTACAGCGAGTACTACTGCCAGATCGACTACGTGCTGGACGCCGTCGAGAAAGGTCCACTCGGTTTGATACGGAGTGGGCAGCCGCTGGTGGCATTGAACGCGCGGTCGGAGTTCAACGCGGACTTTATGCGTCCCTACCAGATGGATGACGGATTATTCGTGCGGCTTACCGCCGGTCCGATGCCGACATGTTTTCTTGTAGCGGCGCCAAAGCGCTCGGTCCCGTTCGATACAGCTGAGCGCGTGAAGTTGATGAGCGCCCTGGTCCCCCACCTGCAGCAGGCGCTTCGCACCCAAGTTCACCTCGAGGACCTCGCTCAAGGCGCGAGCGACATCGCCCTGGCCGTCGACAGTGTTCGGCACGGCATCGTCGTCGTCGGCGCGGGTTCGGTTGTTATGCACCTGAATTCCGCCGCCGAGCGAATCCTGCAATGCGGCGACGGACTGTGTCTAAGTTCGGGCAGCATTGAAGCGACTAGTGCGTCTGCCAACGCTGAGTTATGCCGCAGCATCGTCGGTGCCCTCCTCGAACAAGAAAGCAATCCTCGCGGCGGCAATTCGTTGCTTTGCAGACGACCATCCGGGAAGCGTCCGTACGTCATCCACGTGCTGCCATTCAGTCCGACAACCGAGAACATGTCAGCGCCCCGAGCGCTGGTCGTACTCGTGGACCCGGAGCAGCAGCCTGAGCCTCCGACGCAACTTCTGAGGCGCGTATATGGCTTAACGAATGCCGAGGCCGACCTCGCGCTGCGGGTATTGCGGGGTGACGGTCTCAAGCCGATCTGTGAGGACCTGTCGCTTTCAATGGCCACAGTCAAGACTCACCTGCAACACATCTTCGATAAGACCGACACACATCGGCAAGCAGAACTGGTGCGCCTTCTGTTGACAATCATTCCGTGATTGCGGTGCAACGCCATGCCGCCGCTCTCTCGCCCCCGATATGAGCGCGTGCGCAGTGCATGACTGCCGCGCGGCCGCCCCCTAAGGAGTGAGAACAGTCGGCGACGCGCTTCCCGAGCACCCGATGAAGGAGCCAATCCCATAAGCGCACGGCCATTGCACTTCAACGCCTTCATCTGGCCGAACGGCTACCACGAATCCGCCTGGCGCGTGGTCGACGAAGACGTACACAACGTGCTGGGCCTCTCGTACTACACCGACATAGCGCGCATCGCCGAACGCGGTTTGATGGACTCGATCTTCCTGGCCGACAACATCGCCATCGCCGAGTACCGAGCCACGCATCTGCCGCAGACACAATTCGACCCGATCGCAGTTCTCTCCGCTCTTGCCGCCGTCACCAATCACGTCGGGCTGATCGGCACGGGCTCGACGACCTATAACAAGCCGTGGGAGCTCGCCCGCCGATTCGCCACACTCGATCATCTCAGCGGCGGCCGCGCCGGTTGGAACATCGTCACCACCGTCACGCCACTGGCCGCCGCCAACTTCGGTGAACCCATCCACCCTGACCACGCCGACCGTTACGCGCGCGCACACGAATTCGTCGAGGTCGTGATGCGGGTGTGGGACAGCTGGGACGACGACGCCGTCATCGGTGACCGCGAACGGGGGGTGTGGGCAGACCGCAGCAAGCTGCACCCACCGCACTTCCACGGGCAGTACTACGACGTGGAAGGAGTCCAACCATTTCCCCGGTCCCCGCAGGGCCACCCAGTGCTGGTTCTAGCAGGACAATCTGGAGCAGGCGTCGAGCTCGCCGCGCGATACGCCGAGATGGCCTTCTCCGGGCCACCCTCGCTAGGGGCGGCGGTTTCGTTCCGTGCCAACCTCCACGCTCAGGCCGGCGCCTCAGGGCGTGACCCCGAACAGTTACTCGTTTTGCCGGCCCTGATGGTGACCTTGGGCGGCACCGAGGCCGAGGCCCACGCCCGGGCGCGACAGCTCGAAGACCTGGCCAGTCCGGAATTCCGCTGGCAAAACGCCCTTTACACAGCCGGACTTGACCCCGACGCCTACGACCCGGATGCTCCGCTGCCAACCCATCTCTGGGCTGGGCAATCACCGTCGACCCGGGCAGATCAACTCATGGCGGCCGCGCGGGCACAGCCAGACGCCCCCCTACGTCAGATTGCCCAACAGGTGAGCGGCGGCGCGGGACATACTCACTTCATCGGAACACCCGAGCAACTCGCCGATCACGTTACCGCTTGGCAAGACGCTGGCGCGATCGACGGATTCACCATCATGGGATCGACCCTGCCCCACGAGCTAACAGCGTTTGTCGACCAGGTCGTACCCATCCTGCAACGCCGGGGACGATTCCGTACTGAGTACGCCGGGATCACGTTGCGAGACCATCTGGAACTTCAACGGCCGTCGAAATAGCGGGGCTGCCGCGATCGCATCAACCTTCCAGCACCTTCACCTGCCCACCCTTTTTCCCGAGGGCGACGGCGGCAGCGAGGCGTTTGGGCCCGCTGCCAACCACAAGCGCAGTGATCACGCCACCGCCCCGAACCGGGGGTCAGTTGCAGGGCGGGTCCATGTCACTTGCAAAGGGATCGGGCCGTTGGGCAGCCAGGGTTGTTCGGCCACCGCGTCGGTCACCTTCCAGGTGCCGCGCTCGGTCACGCCGAGTGCCGCGTCAATGACCTTGTAGTGCTGGACCTTGCTGCCGATCGCCTGCGACTCGACCCACACCACCACCAGCTCGCCCGGTGCGAATTGAGCCTCGTCCTGCACCGCGGCGATCATGTCCTCGTTATGCAGGTGACCGTCGCCAAAGTTGAAGCCGATGAGCGAGTTGCAGACAAGCTCCGCCTCACGGACTGTCCGGGTGTCGATATCCGGGAGATT
Organism: uncultured Actinomycetota bacterium; assembly: GCA_963751315.1. GTDB lineage: Bacteria > Actinomycetota > Actinomycetes > Mycobacteriales > Mycobacteriaceae > Mycobacterium. Next base: position 137,343 of record CAVVUH010000005.1, read on the forward strand.
CTTCACCAGCACCGAGAACAAGCCACGGCCCTGGCTGTGCAGGGACCGCCATCCGACCGTTTGCTGGTTGAAGATCTCCGCCCACTGCGGCTCGTAGCCGAATGCGACCAGCTGGTCGATCTGGTTGGGGGACGAACGCGTAACCCTGTTCAGCTTCTCCTCAGCGCCGGGGGCGAACGCCCATACCGCCGACGCCCAGTTGCCCGCGTACTGCCGCATGGCGGGCAGGAAGGACACTAGGTCGGGACGAAGGTTGCCCAGCACGGGGAAGAACAGTAGGCCGGCCAGGATCACCACGGTCAGCAACGGCGAGGACATGTCCGCGATGCCGTAGCCGTCCCAGTTCGGGAAGCCGAGGAACAGGAAGATCGCGCCGTAGGCGAATAGCACGTTCCATTCCAACGGCACCGCGAGTGGGAACGTCGAAATGATGAACAGGTGAAACGCAACCATAATCCCGACCGTGATGAATGTGAGCCACGGCCAGGGTGAGAGCAACAAGGCAAGCGGGGCAAGGATTTCCACGACGGTGCCCGGGCCGTGCGCCATGAAGCTGGCAAGGTGCGACGGACGCAGGTCGTTGGGGAAGTTGCGGTAGTGGGCCCGCTTGAGCCACTTGAGCGGAAGTGTCGGGCTGTTGCTCACCATTGGCGGTATCACGTTGGTGAAGTGCAGGCCGAATTTGGAGACGCCGGCAGCGACCCACACCACGACAATGAGCAGCTTGAGCGCGATGATCATGTCGACGAACGGCAGCACGGTGAAGAAGAACAACGCCGGCAGATACTGCTCACCGCGTGCGGCTAAGAAGATGGTCTTGTCCCGCAGCCCGATCATGACCAGCAGCACCATCGGGGCGATCAGCAGCGCGGGGTTCACCAGACCGGACGTGTTTTCCGGCAGCGCCGCCAACAGCGAATCGCTGCGCACACCGGGCAGCACCAGCGCCACGATCACGCTGACGATCAGGGCCAAATAGAGCGCGACGTCGAACCAGGTCCGACGGTTGCCCGCGGTGAACGGGACTCGCCGCCACGGCCGCAACCTGATCGTGCCGGGCCGGGCCCAATACAGAATGCCTCCTAGCATCGGCTTGGTCTTGCCGGCCAGCGGCCCCCATGACCCGGCGACGCCGATGGTTTCGAGCAGCACCGTCCACAGGATTGCCTTCTGGTAGACGATCGGCTGGTTCCACCACTCCGAAACATGCCAGAACGCCGGCAGTCCGGAGGTCAGCGTGGCGACCACGATGCCGCCCAGCGCATAGAAGAACACGAGCTTGACGATGTAGATCGCGTGCACCATCCGCGGCACGCCGTACCCGTTTTCGACCCAGTTCAGGGTCAGCGTCTTCACGCGTTCCAGAAACGGTGCCTTTAGAAAGGCGTCGGGCTCAACCCGCGGGAAATTGGGCTCGGTGAATCCCATGATCGGCTCCTTATCGATAGTCCAGACTAGGTCTGCGGTTGTCTTGCCGTGGTTGATCAGAGGTTTTCGGCGATCGACTTCCGCAGCGTGGGTTTGTCGATCTTGCCGACCGGGTTCTTGGGGAGGGCGTCGAGAATCGTGATCTCAACGGGGAGTTTGAATTTCGACAACGACCCGCTGAGGTGCTCGAGGTTGCCGTCGGTGGAGGCGGCGGCACCCGAGTTCAGGGACACGAACAGCACCGGCTCTTCGCCGTCCACAGGATGGGCGCGACCGACCACAGCGGCCTCGGCGATGTCCATCGCTCGACATCGGAGTTCACCGGCCACGCCGGCGCCGAATCGCTTCGGCGCCAAGCTGTCCAAGGGTCATCAGCAGCCGACGCACGGTGTCTGGCACATCTTCGTGTGGCCGAATCAGCGGCAGCAGGTCAGCCAATCGTGGTGGAGGCTGGCGAACCTCTGACCGCTCCGCCGTAACTGTGGCTGATAGCGCATGAGCGAACACCGCGAGCGTTTCACAACCGGGTAGCGCCGCTGCCGGAGCAAGTACGGCATCGAAACCCGCATCACGGGCAGCAGCCGCGATGTCCTGGGTGAGGGTGCATTTGTCAGACACGAGATCCGCTTCACTCACCCCCAGATGCGATCGCGTCGTCCGATCGGTGAGGTCGAGGACCTGTAAGGTCGACCGATACCCGACCGAGGCGGCGGCGAACCTCGAAGGGATCGATGCCGTCGTCAAGGAAGTGGCGAAAGAGCTCCGCCCAGGCGCCTTGCTCTTGGCTCGACGCGTACCACACTCCCGGCTCCCCAGTTCGGTGGTAGTGGCCAGGTCCTCTCGCGGGATCCGCACAGGACACGAGCCGGTGCGTTGTGCCGCCTTGATGCCAGTATTTGCCGCTCAACCTTCGTCGCGGTGCAGTGGCAACTGCGCCGCTGAGACTCACACGTACGAGCCGTCGACAAAGGCTGCGGCCGCGCCGCGGACCTGCTCATAGCGGTCCTCGGCGAGCAGGTCGACCGGGCGCTCACCATCGAGAAGGCGGTTTTTGGCGTGCAGCCACTGGCCGACGCCTCGCTGGGTTAGTGAGTCTGATAGCAGAAGGACGAGATCCCGAAGCTGCGCAAGCCGGTCGTACCGGTCGGGGCGGATGTCGCCGGTGCGCCACGCGCGCACCGCGCGGTCGGACACCTGCGCTACGGCGGCAACGTCGACCTGGGTGACGCCGAAGGATTTCAAGGCGTCGACAATCTCACTGGCCTCAACGGCCCGTTCCAACGTGCGCGCCATAAGAAGTTCCTTTCATACTTCCGGTTCTACTACCTAAAAGGCTACCGGTTGTCACTAATACCGACAAGCGCTCGCGCCCGATCGCCTGATCTGCGACGAACGGTCAAAGAAATCGCACCCGGATCCCAGCCATGCGACAGTTCCCCGATGACGAGAACTGTCGCCGTGATCGGGGCTGGACCCGGCGGGCTGATCGCGGCGCGCTGGCTGCTCTCGCAAGGATTCGAACCGACGATCTTCGAGCAGGGACCGGAGCTGGGCGGCCAGTGGACGGGACTCGTTGGCCGGAGCGGCGTTTGGCCGGCTATGCACACTAACACCAGTCGCATCATGACTGCCTTTAGCGACCTGGAGCACGACAGCGACCTCGTCTACCCATCAAACCGCGAGATTCTCGACTACTTGCATCGCTATGCCGACACCTTCGGCCTTACGTCGCGCATCCGGTTCGGCAATCGTGTCGAACTCCTCAGGCGAGGCGATGCCGGATGGCTCATCGGTCACGCCGGCATAGAGGAGAGCTTCGAACGAGTGGTCGTGGCGAGTGGCAGATTCCATGCCCCCGCCATCCCCCCTGTGCCGGGGCTCGACACGTTCGCAGGCTCGGCCGGAGCGATCTCCACCTACCACTACAGAGGGCCCGCTCCATATCAGGGCAAGCGGGTTCTCGTGGCAGGCTGCGCTATCAGCGCCCTCGAGATCGCCGCCGAACTCGCCCAGCTCGGCGCAGCACGCGTGGTGGTAACCCAGCGGCGACAGAGATACGTCCTACCGAAGTTCGCCGGCGGAGTCCCGTCCGATCACCGGATCTTCACGCGATACGGAACCCTCGCGAGCGAGACTCTCCCAGCAGCCGAGATCGACCGGCAGCTGAAGGAGAACGTGGTCGAGGCTGGAGGAAGTCCGGAGCAGTACGGCGCACCGGCGCCCGACCCGTCGCTTTTCGCCGCCGGGATCACCCTCAGCCAGCAATACCTGCCGCTCGTGGCCGAGGGACGAATTACGGTGTGCCCCTGGATGAAATCCATCGCGGATGCGGCCGTGACGTTCGCCGACGGGCATGCCGAGGAGTTCGACGGGATTGTGCTCGGCACTGGGTTCGATCTGTGCCTACCGTTTCTGAGTGAAAACATCCGGGTCATCGTCGACCTCGACGCAGTGCACCTAGACGCCGACCGCTACACGTTCCATCCTGACCTCCCCGGGCTGGCCTTCATGGGCATGTGGGACCAGTCGGGCGGATACTTTGTGCCGCTAGAACTTCAGGCCAGGTGGATCGCATACACGTGGGGCGGCGCGATCCCGGCGACAACTGAAACCGACCAGCGGCTGTCGATCAATGCTTATCGCTCGAAGCGGGGGACGTCCCAGAAAACTCGGATGAACCTGGTGGCTCTCACCTTCGCTCGAGCCGCCGGGGTCGAGCCGCAGCTAGATAACTGGCCACACATGCGCCGCGCCCTGCTGTTCGGTCCGCTCGCACCGAGCTGTTTTCGGCTCGAGGGCCCGGACGCGCTGCCCGATGCGCCGGTCCGATTCGAGCGCGACGCCGCCGCCTTCGGTGCTATCACGTCAAACGAGCTGACCGAGCGTGAAAGAAGCTACTGGTCGCTGGTCGAAACCGCGGCCTCCGGCTCGACCGGGAGCGACCAAGGAATCGCGGCGACCCGGTAAGAGCCGCTCAATTACGTAGTTCAGTGGAGCTGCCGGGAATCGAACCCACCGCTCTACCAGGCAGCCAAGGATGTCCGCCCGCCAGACACCCCCGATGAATCGGTCGCCGGTGAGTCGCCCGGCGCTGGTGGTGCCGAGACGGAAGTCGTCACCGGGGTGGGCCTGAATCGCACAAGCGCGCACACACGTCGCGCCGGTCGATGCGCCACAAACCCACCTGATTGCGAGCGCTAGCCCACTGGGCAAGAACGCCAAACGAAACACCGAACACGTTGCGGCGCAACGATCTCCGACGGGAGGTGACTAGCTCAGGTGGTGCACCTCCTGTAAGCCGTATACCGGCGTGGGGATGCCTTCATAGCGGGCCTTTAGCTGCATGGCGAGAAAGAGAGAGTAGTGCCGCGACTGGTGCAGGTTGCCGCCGTGGAACCACAGATTCTCCTGCTGGGTCGGCTTCCACATGTTGCGCAGCTCCCCTTCCCACGGCCCCGGGTCTTGTGTGGTGCCCGAGCCGAAGCCCCATACCTTGCCGACTTTGTCGGCCACGTCTTGACCGATGATGTCCGCCACAAAGCTGTTCATCGACCTGAAGCCGGTGGCGTACACAACTAGATCGGCCGGCAGTTCCGTGCCGTCGGCCAGAATCACCGACTCCTCGGTCAGCCGCTCGACCCCGCCGTGGCATAGCTTGATGCTGCCGTCGCAGATCAGGTCGGAGGCGCCAACATCGATGTAGAAGCCGCCGCCGCGTCGCAGGTACTTCATGAACTGGCCGGAGTCGTCGTCACCGAAGTCCAGCCGGAAGCCGGCCTTTTCCAAGCGGTCGTATAAGTCCTTGTCCCGCAGCCGCATTGCGTCCGAGATCGGTTTCTGGAAGTCCGCAATGATTCGGTACGGCAGCGATGCGACCGTCAGGTCAGCCTTCTCGGTGGTGATACCGCCGGCCGCCGCCTGCTCGGAGTAAAGGCCGCCGAGCGCGATTTCCACCACCGCGTCAGAAGTGACGACGAGGGTGGAGGCGCGCTGCACCATCGTGACGTCAACCCCGTTGTCGTACAGGGCCTTACAGATGTCGTGCGCGGAGGTCCCGGAGCCAATCACCACGGCGCGTTTACCCACATAGCGGTCCGGGCCGGGGTGCTGGCTCGAATGATGCTGGTCTCCACGGAAAACGTTCTGGCCGGGCAGCTTCGGCACGTTTGGCTTTCCCGCCATTCCTGTCGCAAGCACCAGGTGGGTGGGCCGCAGCGTGAGGCGTTCGCCGTCGCGGTCGACCTCGATCGCCCACCGCTTTGCCTGGGCATCGAACGCCGCCGACAGACATGTTGTCGAGGTCCAGTACGGGATCTCCATCACCCGGGTGTAGAACTCCAGCCAGTCGCCGATTTTGTCCTTCGGCGAAAACACCGGCCAGTTCGCCGGGAACGGCAGATACGGAAAGTGGTCGTACCACACCGGATCATGAAGGCACAGCGTCTTATACCGCTTGCGCCACTGGTCGCCCGGGCGCGCGTGCTTGTCGACGACGATGGCCGGCACCCCCAGCTGGCGTAGCCGGGCACCCAACGCGATTCCGCCTTGGCTGCCGCCGACAACCACGACGTAGGGCTGCTGCGAATAGCCCAGCGACGCCTCCTGTTCCGCACGCTTCTCCGCCCACGACCGGCTGTCCGGATCGGGGCCGTGCACAGCGCCAAGTACGCGGCGAGAACCCATCGGCTCCTCGTGGCCCTTGAGCTCATCTAGCGCGGTTAGCAGCGTCCAACCGAGATCGCCCTTGAGCCGCAGATGACCGACACCTCGGCCGACGGCGGTTTCAAATTCGATGAACGCTGATGTCACACCACCGCCATCATCGGTCGGTGCTTCCCGGGTACGGAATCCCGACGGGTCGGTGTCGGCGAGTCGTGCGCGCAACATGTCGGCGATGCCTTCGCGGCCCTCGATCGTCTTGATATTCCAAGTGAACGTCACCAGATCCCGCCAGAAGCTGTCCGGGACGAACTTAGCCACCACGCGGTCGATGTCGCGCGCCGCCAGGGCGGACTCGAAGTTGGCCAGCCACGCTTGAACGCGGGCCTCTGGTGATTGCGTGATGGCCGCCGCATCCAACTGTCGAGTCATGTGGAGCACGGTACCCGCCGTCCAGCCCCGGAATCGGCTTCATGTGCGCGATCGTAGGACCCGATGTCCCGTCGGCCCACGAGTGGCGCATGGCTTTGCTGGCTTCACGTATTTAGCTGCCGGACAGGCTGCTAACCGTATGGCGCGCGCATTATTCGGTATCGCAACTGATGCCAGCGTGAGTGATTCGGTTAAGTTGGCCGCGATCCGCGACGCGCTCGACCGCGCCGGATTGAATCCGAAGGCCGCTGCGGAAGTGGACCTAGTACAAGCCGTGCGAACAAATCTTGGACAACCTGGCGGGGACGGAAGGCGGCAGCCGCGCGGAATGGCGTCGCTCGCAGGCTCGCGCCCGTACACCAATCGACCGTTTGGTGTACGCCAGTTCGCCCCACAGACAAGAGCATTGGCGACGAGATTGCATGCGGCGGACACGACGAGGCCAGCGGTAGTCGGCATCATGCGCCGCCCTCGTTTGCGAGGTCGTGAGTGACGGCCAACCAATTTGTGAGAGCTGCGTCGAGAAGCTGGTTGTCGTGACCGGACCCCGTTACAGATCTACGGCAAACGAGAGTCGTTTCAATGGGGTACGTGCGGCGAGCTTAGCGCGCTCATGGTGACCGGCTGTGGCAGCGGTTGTCTCGTTTGATAGAGCACCATCCCTGACCAACAGCTTCGCGGTCCTTAACTACACGGCCTCGGCACTGTGGCGAGTGGCTCTGTAGTTTTCGGCCAAGGAGCCGCCGTAAAACCGGTTGGCAGGCAACGGCGACGGCTGCTACCTTTCGGAGACCGTGCGAGAGAACGAGGAGGTGGTACCCGTGAACGTATTGACGTGGGTGCTCCTGTTCGGGGTCACGGTCGGGCGGTAGGTCGTCCGGGAGCGCCGTTCAATCGAGCACTCCCGAAAGGCACGGCCATGCACTTCACTTCCGAACAGCGCCTCGACGACGGCAGCCTCGAACGCGCATTCCTCCTCGGCGACATCCCCGGCATCCTGTGGACGCCCACATCCTCACCAGCGTCGCTGATCTTGCTCGGCCATCCCGGCGGACCGGGCGGATTGCGCAATATGTACCCACGGCTGGTGAGCCGGGCCCGGCGCTCCTTGGCGAACGGCTTTGCCGCGGCCACCATCGAGCTTCCCGGGAGCGGTGAGCGCCCCCGGTTGGCCGGCGCCGAGCAGGCCCGCGCCGATTTGCACCGGGCGCTGGCGGCCGGAGAGCCGGTCGACGAGATCGTCGACCGGCTTGTCATCCCGCTGGTCGAGAAGGCAGTCCCGGAATGGCAGTCCACCCTCGACGCACTCCTTTCACTGCCCGAGGTCAGCGGCCCGGTCGGGTACTCGGGCGGGCTGATCGCCATCGGCATCCGGCTGGCGGTGGTCGAACCGCGCATCGCGGCCGCCGGTCTGTTCGCCGGGAGTTTCGTGCCCCGCTCCATGTTCGACGAGGCCGGTCAGGTCACGATTCCGCTGCACGTCCTACTGCAATGGGACGACGAAGCAAACGACCGGCAGCTGGCACTAGACCTGTTCGACGCCTTCGGCTCCCAGGAGAAGACACTGCACGCCAACATGGGCGGGCACACCGGCGTCCCTCAGTTCGCGGGGGACGACGCAGGCCGATTTTTCACCCGGCACCTGAAGTGAGGCCAGGCCGACACGCCTGCAGCAGACCGCAGGCGGTCTCGGCCAGGCGGACACCAGCGCCGGCCCAGGGCCCCCTGGAAAAACGGGTCTGTTTCGAGACGGTTGTGGGCAGGGCTCTCGAATCTCTCAGCCGCTTCGAGTCGTACGCCGCCTTAAGACTGGCGACCACCGCGGTTTGGCGCAGAGGGGCGCCGTCTAGTCCGGTGCTGCATCCGGGCATAGGTCGGATATGGCAGAGCCCACCGCGGCTTCCGCCTGTTGGCGGGTAAGTTCCGGACCGCCACCGGAACGGGAGTTGGTGATTATCATTTCGGTGATCTGGCCCGGCGCTTCGCCGCCGTAGAGCCGCCAGCAGATAACGTGGCCGAACCCCACCAGGTCTGAGTTGTGCTTGTCGTCGTGGTTGCCGATGCCGACGCTATTGAGGTGATTAAGGAAATCATCCGGCCCCTGTGCCTGGGCTGGGATGGCCGCAGCGACTCCGCCGCCGAGCAATGCCCCAATCACTAACACCGTGCGCATACAACCGATGTCGGGTCTTCTTATGGCCATAGTTGCGTCTCTTTATCTTTCACCTGTTGGCCGCACCCCGGGGGCGATGTCCGCAACGATCAGGCCGCCTCCGAGGACCAGAACGTCACGATCGCACGGTTCGTCATGCCTGAACCCATCCCGCTCACAGCCCACCCCTCCGCGCAGTGGTAGGCGCTTCAGGTAGCAATCGCGCGGCGGTAGCGACACGGATGGATTCGCTTCGGGAAGCCGCAGCGGCCCTAATCCCGGACATTTCCTGATTACCTTTCGTCTTGTGGGGTGGCGTCGGTCATGGTGCCGACGAGCAGGCATGGTTCGTTGGACCGGTTGCTCCAGGCGTGATTGACGCCGCGGATGATGACCGTGTCACCCGGCTCCATGAGCACCTCGTCGGTGTCGGTGACCAAGTAGATTTCGCCACGCACACAGGTGAGGCAGTCCAGGGTGTCGGTGCGGTGCATGGTGGGGTGGCGGGCCATGTCAGCCTCACTGGGGAGATGCTTCTGGCGCACCTCCTTGTTCAGTTCGCCGAACAGGCGGCGGTGTTCGGCGGCGTCGGGGTTATCGGGCGGGATTTCCAAGGCCCGGCATATAAATCCGTTGGGGAAGGGTTCGCGTTGTGCGCCCAGCCCGGGGGTCTGTGACCGGTCGCCGTCGATGGTGTTGTCGACGGGGGTTTCCTGGGTCGCCCACAGCGTGGCGCGCCAAAAGAACCCCTCGTGAGACTGCACGTTGGTCAGGCCCTGCTGTAGGACCGCCGAGCGGCCGTTGGGGTCGGGGCCGACGACGAATCGGTTCGGGTGGGTAGTCATCGGGGTATTCCTTTCTTGTTGCGGTGAGGTTTTCAGGGGGTTTGTGCGGCGCTGCCGCTCATCTAAGTGCTGGCCGGTTCATCGAACGTGTGCTCCGACAGGAGCCAGATTGAATCCGAACAGTTCGTGGACTAGTTCTGCGCTGGCCACGATGCCATCGGGTCGCACGGCGACTGGTCGTGAAATATCTTTGGAGACAGTCACTTTGAACGCAGGGGGCAGATCCGGCGGCGCTGCGTCGGGCGTGAGCAGCGACCACGCAAGGTCCTCGGCGCCGATAGTGCCGGGATTGACCCGTGTCCCTGGCGCAAAGGGTTCATTGCTGTCGCCATATCCGATGTCCATTTGGGAGAAACGAACGGACAAGGCCTCGATGACGCCGGGCACCTCGCTGACCGCCGCGAGAATGTCGTTGCGCATCTGTTGCTCCTTGTCCCCGCTGATCGTGGCCAGAGTGACGATCTGGTGGGTGAACGCAATGAGCTTTTGTGCGTTGGGAAGGCGCTCGGCTTCATAGGAGTCGAGTAACGACTCGGGCGCGCCCAAACACAGCACCTGATGCAGTTTCCACGCCAGGTTGCCCGCATCTTGAATTCCGGTGTTCATTCCCTGGCCGCCGGCGGGGCTGTGCGTATGCGCTGCGTCACCCAACAAGAAGGTGTTGTCGTGCCGCAACTGGGAAGCGACGCGCTCGTGGACACGCCATGTCGAACTGGACAGCAGCTCTGTGACCGTGCCCTTGCGCATCCAGCCGGCGCCGCGGGTCTGAATCAGATCATCGACGTCTTGCAGGGTGGGGGCGGGCGTTCCGGGTGCCACCGAGGCCACCACCCGCACCATGTCTCCTGGCAGGGGCGACGAAATGAGCATCCCGTGCGGGGAGAGGGAGAACGCGGTCTCAACCCGGTCGGAGGGCCAACCGTCGAACCTCACGTCAGATACCGCAAACATCTGCTCCGGTGAACTGCCGGGGAATCCGATGCCCAGTTGAGTGCGCACGCGCGAGTGCAGGCCGTCGCAGCCGGCCACGAAGCGGGCATTGATGACGCGCAGCGCACCGTCCGAACCCACCACCGTGGCAGCGCTTCCGGGAAATTCCGGCACCAGATCTAACAGGCGGACCCCGCGCAGCACCGAACCGCCGAGCTCTTCGAATCGCTGATCCAGGTGCCGCTGTGTCTGCCACTGAGGAATCATCAACAGGAATGGGTAGGGGCTGTCGACGGTGTCATACGACAGCCGAATCAGGTCGCGGTCCACATCGGCAAATACGGCCCCGCGGCCCTTGAGCCCGTCGTCGATCATCGGACCGGCAACCTGTACCCGACGCAGGTATTCCAGGGTGCGCGGTTGTACGAAGCCCGCCCGCGTGTCGTCCGTTGCGTCGGGAAGCTGGTCGACGACAACGCAATCCACCCCCAGCTGCTTAAGGCTGGTCGCTAGCGTCATACCGGTCGGCCCGGCCCCAACGATTAACACGTCGGTCGACGTCGGAAATTCTTGCTTGGTGTTCATCGGATAACCCTTTCTGTGTTAGTACGGCGGCCCATGTGGGTTCCGTCAGTGCTTGTCGAGTGGAGTTGCATCTGTGTTGGTGCCGACGACCAGGCATGGCGCGCTCGACCGGTTGCTCCATGCGTGATTGACGCCGCGGATGATCACCGTGTCGCCGGGCTGCATGAGCACCTCATCGGTGTCGGTAACGAAGTAGATCTCGCCGCGCACGCACGTCAGGCAGTCCAGCGTGTCGGTGTGGTGCATGGGAAATCCGGCCCCCGGCGGGATTTCCAATGCGCGGCAGACCAATCCGTTCGGGAACGGTTCGAGACCCTCCAGACCCGGCGTCTGCGACCGGTCGCCGGCGATCGTGTTGTCGACCGGGGTTTCCTGGGTCGTCCACAGCGTGGCGCTCCAGAAGTTTCCCTCGCGGGATTGCACGCTGGTCAGTCCGCGCTGCAAAACCGCCGAACGGTTTTGGCCGTCGAGTCCGACCACGAACCGGTTCACGTGGGTGGTGGACATCCAACACCTCCAAGTAGAAGAGATTCTTTCTGTTTGATCGTAAGGCTACATCGGAAGAGGCGATAGCGCAAAGAAAATTTTTCGTTTAAGGTGGGGTCGTTACATCACGGTGCGAGACGCACCCATAACAAGCGAAAGGAGATGTCTCATGTCCCTAGCCACGACGGACACGGACCAGGCCCAGGCCACCTTCGGGCGCTACGCCGAGACTCCATATGACCAGATGACTCCGGAGCAGCAGGAGGGCTTTCGGATCCTCGCAAAGGCAGAGGGGGGCGAGCTACAAGGGCCAGCGAAGATCTGGGTCGACAATACGAACCTCGCCAAGGCGGTGGCGCCGCTGGCGGACCATTTTCATCCACCGAATCACTCGCTCACCCAGCGCGAGCGGGAGATCGCCGTGTGCGTCATTCTCGGCAAGTGGCACGCGCCGTTTCCGATCAATGCACACAACCGGGTCGCGATCGAGCTGGCCATCTCGCCCGAGGTCGTGGACGCCTTGCTCTGCGGCCAGCCGACACTTTTGGAGGATCAGCGGGAGCAGACCGTCTATGAGCTGGCCACGGCCCTAGCCGCCGGCCGGTATATCCCCCAGAGCCTCTACGACCGCGCGGTCGAGGTCCTCGGTCATGATCGGATCACGGACATCACCGTGCTGATGGGGATGTACACAGCGGTCTCGTTCACGCTGAAGTTCTATGACGTCCCCGCCGACGCGGCCGGAATGAAACGCTGACCTCATGCCTCGATTGAGCGAAAAGACCCGCGAGAAGCGCCGCCAGCACATCCTGACCAGTGCATGGCGATGCTTCTCTCGAGACGGCTTCCACGCCACTTCGATCGAGGACGTGATTGCCGCCACCGGGATGTCGTCCAGCGCGGTCTACCGCTATTTCCGCAGCAAGGACGAGATCATCCGTGCCAGCGCCGAGATTGGCGTGGCACGCGTCGGCGACATCTTCGTGAGCCTGCTTGAGCGTGACCCGTGCCCAACCCCCGCCGAGACGCTGGCATTGTTGGTGGCCGAACTGCACGCCCGCACCGACAACCCCGAATACGACATGAGCCGCGTGGCCTTGCAGACCTGGGCAGAGGCGCTGCGCGATCCCGTCCTACACGAACACGCCCGCGCCAGCTACCGCAACGCACTCGACCACATCGCCGTGCTGACCGCCCGCTGGCGCGATGCCGGATACCTCCCGCCGAACTCGGATACCAACGCCGCTGCCGCGACCCTGTTTTCGCTCATGCACGGCCTGATTGTGATGCACCACCTCGTTGACGACGTACCGTCTGATGCCCTGCGCAATGGACTTTCGCTGCTCGGTGCAGCCGTCGTCGGCCCGTACACGTTGCCCGTCACACCGCCACAGGAGGCCAAACCATGACCGACATCGACCTGACCCACCTGGCCGCCACCCGCGGCGGGTCCCAGCCCCTTCGTGGCTACCTGGCCAGCCCACCGGGCACCGGTCCGTGGCCCGCCGTAGTGATGATCCACGAAATCTTCGGCCTCGACGACGTCATGCGCGGCCACGCCGACCGACTCGCCGACCTGGGCTACCTCACCCTGGCCGTGGACCTGTTCAGCACCGGAGGCACCGCACGATGCCTCGTCTCCACCATGGCCGCCATGCTTCGCGGTCACGGCCGCGCATTCGCCGACATCGGCGCCGCCCGCGACTACCTCGCCAGCTCCAGCGACTGCACCGGCAAAATCGGCGTCATCGGCTTCTGCATCGGCGGCGGCTTCGCGCTGCTCAACGCCAGGGCCGGGTACGACGCCGCCGCCGTCAACTACGGCCAGCTCCCCCGCCACCTCGACGAAACACTAGCCGGGGCCTGCCCCATCGTGGCCAGCTACGGTCGCCGCGACCCCTCACTTCGGGGCGCGGCCAGCCGGCTCGACGCGGCACTCGACAACGCCGGAGTAACCCACGACGTCAAGGAATATCCCGCCGCCAGCCACGCCTTCCTCAACGACGCCGAAACCGGCCCCCGCGCGCTTCGCCCCCTCCTACGCATAACCGGCATCGGCCCAGAACCCGACTCAGCCAAAGACGCCTGGGACCGGATCGAACGATTCTTCGCCACCCACCTACACTGACGCGCCTCGTCAGACACAGCTCCCACTGGCTCAGGCGGCCAGTGGTCATCGTCCCTTTTTTTCGGGACCACGTTAGCGATGCAGACCGTAGGCGTGGACCTCTCCGCTGAGACGAAGCACACGTGGACCGTCCCGCTACGCGCGCCGATCTGCGCCGGTGGATCGGGCCGGGCGTTGGTCTTTCACATAGCCGGTGCCGGGGCTTGGTGGTCAGAGTTCGGTGCTGCGCGGTGGGGTGGCGGTGCCGTGGACCCGCTGGGAGTGGGCCGCAAACGTTGGCGCCGCCAGCCGCCTGATAACGGGGCCGGCGTCGGCGGACATGCTGGCGATGACCTGTTCGACGCTCTCGGGATCGCCCTCATACATCAGCATCCCGAGCATGAGTGGGAGGTGGTCCGGGTCGACGGCAGCCGATTCGTTCTGCAGGAACTCGTTCCACTCGGCGGCCGTGATTTGCTGCTCCATCAGCGGCACGACGCGGTCCTCCTCTGTGTTTAGGTGCTCCTTCAACGCCGGGATCAGCAGGTCGAGAACGTCGACCAGGGCCTGGCGGGATTCGACGGTGGGGCTGTCGCGCCAGACGGTCAACGCCTCGTCGACCTGGGGTATCAGCCTGGCGATCTGGTGGTGTTGGCCTTCCATCAGCTTCACCAGCGGAGCCACTGATTCGCCGCAGCGGTCGAGCAGCAACGGCCAGACATTGTCGTCTTCGAGGACGTGGTGAGTGTGCAAGGCGCTAGTGGCACCCTCAATGTGATCGCCGATGATCTGCGCGCGGTCGCGGTCACTGGCCGCGACGCCGCGGACGAGTCCGGGCATCAGGGCGAACTCCCGCCGGAACATGTTGTGGACTATGAGCATTTCGCTGCCGCGGAAGTGCGGCTGCGCATCACTTGTTGCCAACCAGGTCATCATTTGCCTCTCTTGAATCACGTCGCGCGGTATGCGGCGCCAATCGTGTCGGAATCAGTTGGGGGAATTCGGAATTCAGTCGAGCGGAATCTGGGTCTTGTGCTGGATCAGCCAGGAGTCGAGGGTTTGGAGTTCGGGGTTTCGCCCTGCGGTCAGCTGAGTGCGCGTCGTAAGAGGGCGTCGGAGGCCGACAGGTAGCGATGGATGTAGGCGCTGTCGAGGCCTTGAGTCGGCAGGATGGGTTGGGCTTTGTGGCCGAACATGAGCCCGGTCCTGCCTTCGAGTTCCGGCGCGAAAAGCAATGGCACCATCCGCTTGGCGTAGGTCTCAGGAGATTGCATGAAGAGGCCCACAGCGGTCTCAACCAATTTGTGAGTGATGCTGCCGTCACCCAAGAGGTTGCTGCGGATGCCGGTCTTGACGAGGTAGGGGCCCAATCCGAAGAACGCCGGACCAGGGAACCAGTCCTTTGCCCCGAGTACCAGGATCTCGTTACCGGCGAGAGTGTTGCCGTGCGCCGCCATGGCTCGGTAGCTCTTCTCCGAGTTGAGGTCGTCGGGGTTTCCGATCTCACCCGTCCCGGGGGACCCCATGACGAAAACCCGTGGCCTGGGTGCATCGGCGTCGCGTGCTGATCCGAGTCGGGGGCTCAGGCCCTGAAGTATGGCGAGACGGCTCAGGTAGCTGATCGCCACATCGCGTTCGACATGTTCGGGCGTCTCCTCGCGGGTCTTGGCGGCGAAGATTCCGGTGGTGAACAGCACAACGTCGAAGGACTCCGCCGGGAGTTCGCGGCCCACGCGGACGGCCTGTCTCATCGAGGACAGATCGGCTGCCACGAACGTCAGCCGGGCATCCGGGTCGTCGCGAAGCGTTCGCCCGACCACGGTGACCTCGGCACCGCGCGCCAAGGCTTGTTGAGCGATGGCTCGTCCAAGACCGTTAGTCCCGCCGACGACGGCCAGTCTCTTCGATGAGAGGTCGAGCCGGTCGATCGGAATCGGCCGGATGGTCACACTCGGATCCGGAACCCCTTTGATGGAAGTCTTTTGCTTCCGGCGAGTTTGCGAATTACTGACAGTGGAGTTCTTTGATGCGTTCACTGGTGTTGCCTTTCTGTGTGTGTGTCGGTGCTGGTGGTGTGCCACTTGACGAATTGGCCGGCGTCGCCGAGGAGGCCTGGCGCCCCGCCGTACCACCGCCGACATCGCGCTGGGTTCGTCGACTCGTCATGACTTGATCATCTACAAATAATTGATGCAGCACAAACGATCTATACCACACGTACGGCTTGTTTGCCACATATCGTCGGCTCGGTTTGGGCTATCCTGGTCTTATGGACGACGCCTCGATGGACCAGCTGCCCATCGTTTTGCCGCAGCCGCGTGGGCATTCGGGGCCGCTGCTGGAGCTGGTTGCACGGCGCATCCGTGCCGAGGCGGAATCTGAGGTCGAGAGCTTCGACCTGCGCCCTCGCCACGTCATCGCGCTCACGCTGCTGGACCTCGTGGGAGAGCAGAGCCAGTCCGACCTTGCCGAGGCGCTGCGAGTCGACCGCACCAACCTGGTCGGCCTGCTCAACGACCTCGAAACCGCGGACCTAATCGAGCGCCGACGCTCCCCGCAAGACCGGCGCCGCCATACGGTGAGCCTCACGCCGGCAGGAACGCGCCGACTGGCAGAGGTACAAAACGCACTCGCTGCCGCAGAACAACGCGTGCTTTCTGCCCTTGACGCCGAGCAGCAAGCCACACTCCACGCACTGCTCCAGCGGGTCACCGCCAACACGGCCGAGTGCAGCGAGCAGTCGCAAGCCGCCTGCAGCGCAGAGCACGCCGACGCCTAGCGCTTTCTGTTGTGGAGCTGCCGGGAATCGAACCAGGCTCAAAAATCGACTTGAGCTGGGATAACAGCGGAATTGACGACGCGAAACGACGCCAAACAACGCGAAACGACCTGCGGATACGCCGAAGGTGTTGATGGCATCAACACTACGAAAGCGACTCGACCTCAGGTTTGCCGGCGGATCTGCCGTCGATTACGTTCTGCGACTTGCCGATAGCGCTGGCCCAGGTCGTCGGTATGCCTGGCAACATTGGTGGCGACAGTCTGCTCGGCAGCCAGGGCGGGGTTGATGATCGCGGCAGCGCCTGCCACGTATACCGCCTTGAGGCCCCGCATGACTGGCGCGGCCACCTCGCAGATTTGCATCGCCAACTCGACGGTCCGATCCAGCAGTCTCGTGTGTGCAACGACCTCCGTGACCAGACCCATCTTTTCGGCGCGGGCCGCATTGATGACCTCACCGGTCATCGACAGCCGGCGGGCCATCCCGGTCCCGACAATGCCGGGCAGCCGGGCGGTCATGCCTGCACCGGGCAGTATTCCCACTCGGGCGTGAGTGTCGGCGAAGACCGCTCGGTCGGACGCCACGAGAAAGTCGCAACCGAGTGACATCTCCATGCCGCCGGTAATCGCTGGCCCGTTTATCGCTCCGAGGACCGGCTTGCTCAACTGCGCGACCTTGGTGATGCAGTTCTCGGCGTGGAGCCGTTCGAAATAGGCGGACCCGTCGCGCTGCGCTTGCTTGAGATCGAGTCCGGCACAGAACGCCGGATCCGCGCCTGTCAGCACGACTGCGCGCACGGACATATCGCGATCGGCGTCCATCAAAGCAGCGTGCAAGGCGCTGATCAAGTCGGTGTTCAACGCATTTCGCGCTTCGGGACGGTTCATCGTCAGGACCCGGACTGCGCCGCGGTCCTCGAGCAAGACAAGCTGGTTCAAGGCAACCATGATGCGGCAGCTCGATGTCCGTCCAGCAAGCCGGTCAACCCACTTGGCTGATGCGGCCCGATGGCGATCTGCTCGACGACGCCGACGCCGTGGCGGTCGCCCATTGTTGCGGTTACCAGGTTTTGGAGGTGGATTGATGCGAAGTCGGTGGGATCGAAGGCATCCAGCCTGATCGACTCACGCCCGGTCTCGAGCGGGCCGTGGATGGTTCCGTGACCCCAGTGCGGGTGCCAATAGCCGATCCCGCGCATGCGGAAGGTGAACTTTTTCTCGACTTCAACCAGGACTTCGCCCTCGTCGGGGTCATCGAACCACAGTCGCGCGCGTTTGATTTCTCGGCGCCCGGGCTCCCAGTCGAGTTCGTAACGGATGTCGTGACATTCGCGGACGCCGGCTCTGCTCCATGGGGGTGCGCCCTCGGGAATGGGATCGATGACCAGTGCGGTCTCAAGCCACCGTCTGCCATCTTCATGTTCGTGCACAGCCAGATGAGTGAAGCGGTCGCCGAAATGCAATGGCACCCATAGCCAGAACACTTGGAACGGCATGGGTTGTCGGATCACCTGGACCTGGTCACCAATCGGGCGCACCCCCCAAGAGCGATCCCGCGTGCCCGAAACCTCGAGGGGGTCGATCTGCATCTCGTCGCCGTCGACGGTGACTGTGCCTTGCCAGGTACCCCACTGGGTAAGACGCGTGTGATCGGTGAGAAGGATTCCCTCGGGCGTGCGTCGTTGCTGGCGGGGTTCCTCGACGGCGACAGTGGTGGCCCGGAAGAGCAGATCGCAGGTGATGCCGTGCTCATTGGGCTCGACGACATAGCGGATGGTGCGCATCGGGTCGACCACGTCGACACGAATTGGCCCGATGGTGGTGGACCGGTCGGTCGGCATCGCACCGGAGGCGAAGATCGAGTGCTCCACTCCGTCGCACACGATGCTGAATGCGGCGTCGATCACGCCGCGCACCGGGTAATGACCCATTGCGGCACCGAAGTAGAACTCCCCGTCGCGTTGATGTCCGTTGAACCAATAGCGGTCGTAGTGGTTGATATCGCCTGTGGCCGGGTGGGCGATGGGATCGGCCGAGGGGTGGATCGGAAAGTCGTCGAATGGGCTGAGCAATGTTCCTCCACGTGGTCAGAGTTTGGCGACTGCGCCGCCGTCGACGTCGAGAACTGCGGCGGTGATGAAAGCTGCTTCGTCGGAAGCCAGGAATGCCACCGCAGCTGCGACGTCCTCGGCGCGGCCATGGCGCTTGAGTAACTGAATGTTCTGATAGTGGGACCAGAAAAGGCCATCCTCGCCGAGGAAACCTTGCCACTTGTCGGTCAGGATGCGCCCTGGACGCACCACGTTGACTCGCAGCCCATGCTCGCCGCCGCGGCCGGCGAGATGCTTTGCGAGTCCCTCGATTCCGGCCTTGCTCGCTTGGTACGCGGCAGAGGGCTGAAAGCCGCCCATCCGTTCCATCTCGTGCGCGCCGACACCCATCCACGCCGAAAGCGACGAGATGACAACGATGTTTCCCTTTGCCGACACCAGATGCGGCCACGCTGCCCGACACGTGAGCATCGTGCCGTGCAGGTTGATGTCGATGAGCTCCCGCCATTGCTCGACGGGCTCGTCGGGCCAGGGTCCGATGTTGGCGCCGCCCGCGTTCGCGACGACCGCGTCAAGCCGCCCATAGCGGTCCACTGCCGCATCGACGACACCGGATACCGATGCCTCGTCGGTGATATCCGCGGCGATAAACGTCGCTCCGTCGGGCAACGCGGACTCCGGCGCATGGCGTGCACAGGTGACGACCGAAGCCCCTTCGCTAACAAGGCGTTCGACGATGCCGCGCCCGATTCCTGTTGTCCCTCCGGTCACGATCGCAACCCGGTCGCGGTAACGCTCAGCCATTGCAGATCACCACCATCTTGCGTTCGCTCGTTGACCTCACACGCTCCCAATCCTCAATGCCGTCACAGCAGAGACATCGCGTCTAGGTCGGTGATCGCCGTCGACGACCGCTCGGCCATGATGGTGAACATCCGGTCGCCCCGTGCAGTGGGCTGAGCGACGAACGCGCCCAACACGGTGATGAACGGGCCTTGAAACAACCCGTATCGGTAGTCCTCCCAGCACTGTTCGGCGCCGTAACCGTCAACGCCGAGCGCGACGAGTCGACGATGGTAAGCCTCGACGATCCCCTTCTCGCCAGCGCGCCGACTCGCAGTCGACAGACCCGTGGCGACGAGGAAGGCGATATCGCGCAGTGGGGACCCGACGGTGACGACCTGCCAGTCGACGGCTATCACCGGGCGGGTTGCATCGGATTCAGCGAAGAGCAGGTTATCCAGGCGGTAGTCACTATGCAGCAGTGCGAAGGGTTCGGGTCGACCGGCCGCCCAATCCACGAATCGATCGGCGAAGTGACGCAGCTTCGCCGCGGTATCTCGGGTCACCGCATAGCGTTCCAGGAACTGCTTAGTCGCGTCCACCAGGAACGCGGCCGCGACTTCGGGGTACGCCGCGAGATCTGGTATCAGCCAATCAAGTTCACGAATCGACGGGTCGTTCCATGTCGGCGCGTGCAAACCAGCGACGTTGACCGCGGCCGCACGAGCCTGATCCACAGAGCAGCCGGCAATCTGATCGCCGGGCTGCCCGGGTGCAAGGTCCTCTAGCACGAGTGTGAATCCGTCGCCGCTTTCGTTCATCGCCGCGAAATAACATCGAGGGATGTTCAGATGCAGCCGATTGGCGACCTCGCGGTAGAACGTCGTCTCGCACCGGTAGCCGAGCTGGCCGGCGGCGCGACTTGCCGAATCAGTGGCCGGCAGCTTAACGATCAGGCGGTCCGGACCATCGCCGGCATCGTAGCCAATAAACAGCCGATAACACGAACCCATCTGTCCGTTGCCAACTGGCGCGGTCCGCACGCGGCACACGGTGGCAGCGATGCCGTTCTGCGCAAGGACAGCTGTCATCCATTCCGGAGTGAGGTCCTCCACCGACTCCAGGGCGGCGGCCTCCATCAACCGCGCCCGCGCGATCCGGCCGGCGCGGGTTCCACGCCGCGTCGTAAGCCGAGCAGTACGGCGGCTTCTGCGCTGGTCGCCACCTCACGGCCCGCCGCAGCGACGGCCTCGACGGCCTCTGTCACCAGGTCGACATTAGTCGGGGTGCGGTCACCGGCATAAAACTCCAACCCCAGATGAAGGTGGCCACCGGCATCGAGCGCCGGGCGGCACACTTCGCTTCGAACGAGGTCATCACCGACTGCCGACACAGCCCAGGGCAGACCGGTCCCGTCAAGGAGCTCGACATATGCGGTCAGAGCGGCGCGGCTGGGCGGCAGCCCGAACGCCGTTCCGCTGAGGCCACGGGCAGAGCTGAAGTACAGCTTGACGAACGAGCCGACGGGAAGCTGTCCACTGTGGTGGAAGGCCAGGACGGTGCGGAGGAAGCCAGGTTCATAGATGGCAAGGCTCGGACCCAAGCGGTGGGTGCGGCACAATTCGAGTTGGTGGGCGATGTCATCGAAAGTGTTGGTGTACACAAACGAACCCGCAGGCAGGCCGTCCACCGGTACTCCCATGTTGACCGATCCCGGGTCGCTTAATCCCATCCGGAGCAGCCCGGACTCCACGAGGGGCGGGATGTGGTCATACCAGTGAGCTCGCGGGCCGAGATTTATTGTCGGGTACCACAAAGCGTCGGGCCGCTCGGCCAGCACGCGTCGCCAGATACCGAGATACGCCTGGGCCGCTTCCTCACCCGAGAGGTTGAAGTCCGTTATGTGCTGGTGGACGATAGCCGCCCCGGTCTCGAAGCAGGCGAGCGCGTCGGCAACGATCTCGTCTTCGGTGACGGGCACGTTCGGATTCACGGATTTCGACGTCGCACCGTTGATCGCGGCCTCGATAATCACTAAGTCACTCATTGCTGCTCCTGCAGTGGTCGTGCAACTGCGTTCACACTACGGTCCCGGGGCACTAAGACATCCAGGCCAGTTCGACCCGTTGCCACCCGTTGAGCAGTGCCGTCGAGTTGCGTTGCAGCGGAGCATCGGTCAGTTTCAGACGGTCGAGGTAAGGCAGCAACCCGCTGATCGCTGCCCTCACTTCCTGGCCAGCCAGGTGAGCGCCCAAGCAGAAGTGGATGCCGTGTCCGAATGCCAGGTTCTTGCCAGGAGGCCGGTCGATCAGGAAGCGGTCGGGGTCATCAAAGCGGAGCGGGTCCCGGTTGGCCGCGGCCATGTGCAACGCGATGATGGCGCCCTTGGGGATTGGCGTTCCGGCGATCTCGGTGTCTTCGGTCGCCTCGCGAAAGGCGAATTGGATCGGGCAGGTCAACCGATTTGCTTCGTCAACCGCATTGGGCAGCAGTCCGGGATCGTCGAGCAACAACTTGAGCTGGTCGGGGCAACAGAGGAGCTCGACGACGGTGTTGCCGATCAGATTCGTCGTCGTCTCGTTGCCGGCGACCATGATGGTGATCGCCACCATTAAGGTTTCGACGTTGCTCAGCGACTCGTTGTCGATCGCCGCGACCATGGCACTGACCAAGTCGCCCTTGGGTTGTGCGCGACGTGCCTCGATCAGCGGAACGAAATAGGTGCTGAACTCCTTGATGGTTGCCAACATCACCTCGCTGCGCTCGGCAGGGCTGCTGAACACCCCACCCGCTGCGGCGGCGAACGCGTCCGACCAGCGCTTGGCCTGACTGTAGTGGTCGCCGTCGATGCCCAGGATGTGGCAGATCATTTCGACAGGCAGCGGAACGGCGAGGCGCTCCACCACGTCGAAGGCGGGTTGGTCCTCGATTCCGGCCACACAGCGTCGGACGATCTCCTCGATCGCTGTCACCATCTCCTTGATGCGCGGCGGGGTGAATCCCCTGCTGACGATGCGGCGCATCCGGGTGTGTTGGGGCGGGTCGGCCGCGGCGATGGTCTTCGCGGAAGCCATCTCGGCCATGTCCACCGGGATGCCCGCGGCCAGCGCGAGCAATCGCTCGACCACCTCTGGTTTCATCTCGTCATCGGGCGGAGCGGCTCCCTCGTAGGGATTGGGTCGCGATGAGAACTGCTGCGGATTCGACTGGATCGCCTTGACATCGTCGAACCGCGACACCACCCAGATGTCAGAGCTGGTGCGGTAGACGGGAAATCGCTCCCGCAATTCGGCGAGTACCTGTGGCAGCTGGTCTCGTGGTCCGGGCTTGAACGGGTCGAAGATGAAATCGGATCCATTCGCCCTCATCGTGTCTCCCGTCAATGTTTGCCTCAGCCCCAAAACCGGTACAACGTGCGGGCATTGAGCTCGACGATCTTTCGGGCCTCATCGTCGGGCACATCGACGAGATGCTCGGCGAGCAACTTGCGGGTGTGCGGCCAGTTGGAGTCCGAATGCGGATAGTCGCTTTCGAACATGATGTTGTCGATGCCGATCCGGTGCCGTTGCTCGATACCCGACTGGTCGGAGATGAAACAGCCGTAAATGTGCTCCCGGAAGAGCTCGGAGGGAAGCTTGTCGGCGTTGATGTTGCACCAGTACTTGTGTCGGCCCCAGGAGTAGTCGATGCGTTCCAGCAGATACGGCATCCAGCCGATGCCGCCCTCGGAAAGCGCGACTTTGAGCTTGGGGAACTTGTAGAACACGTCGGACATCAACAGGTCGACGGTTGCCATCATCGAGTTCACCCCGAAAAGCGCGATGCTGATGAACATATCGCCGTCCGGCGCCAGCCCCTGCGGCATACCGCCGGAGCCGAAGTGCATCGACAGCGGAAGTTCGGCTTCCTCGCAGATGCGCAGGATCGGATCCCAGTGGTCGGTGTGGAATGACGGCAAGCCAAGTTTGTGCGGCGCCTCGATAAAGGAAACCGACTTGGCGCCCTTGGCGGCGGTGCGTTCGATCTCGGCCACCGACGCGTCGATGTCCCAGAACGGCACCATCATCAACGGGATCTGGCGCTCGGGGGCATAGGCACACCACTCATCGAGGATGAAGTCGTTGTAAGCGCTAATGCACAGCTTCGCGAAGTCTTTGTCCTCGGCGGCGTAGAACGTGCTGCCGGCGAACCCGCCGAAGTTCGGGAAGCAAAGCTGGGCCCAGGTGCCCTCGATGTCCATGTCCTTGATGCGGTCGGCGATGTCGTGACACCCCGGCAGCATGTCGTCGTAGCTGCGTGGGTCCATGCCGAAGTCGCGGGGGTGTTTGCCCGCCACCGCGTTGAGAGCAAAGTTGCCCGACTGCCGCCCTTCGTAAAGCCAGGTGTCGTTGCCGTCGGGGAGCTTCACAATGCGCGGCGCGACGTCCTGGTACTTCGAGGGCAGCCGGTCAAGCCAAACGCGGGGATGTTCGATGACATGGTCGTCAACGGAAATGATTCTTGCGTCTTCCGGAAGCATGTGATCTCTTTCTGAGAGGCATCGCATCTCAACAGTAGAACGCTATATGCGTATGACGCAACGGTCATACTATAACCACGCGCGGCAATGTAACCACCCCGAGAGGCTCAGTCATGGCTGACAACGACGTTCTAGTGATTACCGGCGGTGCCGGCGGAATGGGTCTGGCGTGTGCCCGCGCTCTCGCAGGTCGAGGACGGTTGTTGCTGGTCGACGTTGACGAAGGGCACCTCGAAGAAGCGCGCTCCATGCTGAGCGCACAGGGCGCACGTGTCGAGACGCTGCAATGCGATGTCACGTCACCCGCCGACGTCGCCGCTGTCGCTGATCAAGTTCGCGCCTCGGGACGGTTTCGCTGTCTGGTGCACACCGTCGGGGTCTCTCCCGAGATGGCCGACGCCCGGACGATCGTCGAGGTCGACCTCGTCGGCACCGCACGCATCACTGACGCGGTGTTCCCATTGGTGGAGCCCGGCAGTTCGGCAATCCTGTTCGGCTCGATCGCGGGGTACAGCGACGTGGCCCCGGCTATCGAGAAGTTGCTCTGTGATCCACTGGCCGACGGGCTATTCAGCACTCTAGAGCAGACTCTGGGCCAACCAATGGACAGCGCAACAGCGTACGTGCTCGCCAAGCGCGGGGTGATGCGGCTGACGGAACGACTGGCCACGCCCTGGGGCGCTAAAGGTGGACGCGTCGTTACGATCTCGCCGGGGCTGATCGACACTCCGATGGGTCGGCTGGAACTCGAGCGACAGCCGATTATCCCGCAGATGATCGAGCTGACGCCGGTTAAACGAAGCGAAGGTCCACTGCCGGGCCGCACTGACGATGTCGCCGCGCTTGTCGCCTTCCTCGAATCCGATGCCGCGGCCTTCATCTCCGGATGCGACATCCGCGTTGACGGTGGTCTGGTCGGAGCGGCTAGGGACATGCTGGGAGGCGGTTGACGATCATGTTGCCTCGAGAAGCGCTCGACCCCGAAATCCGCGAAGCCGTCCGCGATCTGCCCGACTTCGTGTTCTCGGCGGAGACGGTGCCGATGATGCGCCAGAACGCGGTGTTCGCGCCCGTCACGGCACCAGACATCGAGCGCACCGAGCTGACGACCGAACCGGACGGCGGCGTCAGTATGGCCGTGCTCCGCCCCCGCGCTGCGGTCGGCATTCTTCCGGTCCTGTTCTGGATGCACGGCGGCGGGATGGTGATCGGCAACCGCTATATGGACGACTCCCGCTTGGGTGAATGGTGCCGCTCGCTGTCCTGCGTCTGCATCAGTGTCGAATACCGGCTAGTGTCCTGAGTCATTAATTCGTCGGCAGTAGTTGCCGATGCTGGTCAGGATTTGGTCGGCGGTCTTTGCCCAAACGTAGGGTCGCGGGTCGGCATTCCAGGTGTCGATCCAGGCACGGATGTCGGTGTTGAGTTGGCGCACCGAGGTATGGGTGCCACGGCGTAGTTTCTTGGTGGTCAGTTCTGCGAACCAACGTTCGACTAGATTCAGCCACGATGCGCTGGTCGGTGTGAAATGCATGATGACGCGGGGATGGGCTGTGAGCCAACGTTTTACCGCCGGAGTTTTGTGTGTGGAGGCGTTGTCGAGGACCAGATGAATGTCGAGGTCGGCGGGGACGTTGGTGTCGATCTTCTTCAGGAAGGCGAGAAATTCCTGCGCGCGATGGCGTGCGTGGAGTGAGCCGATGACCTTGCCGGTGGTCAGGTCGAGCGCGGCATACAAGCTCGAGGTGCCGTGGCGGACGTAGTCGTGGCTGGCCCGCTTGGGAGTGCCGGGCAGCATCGGGAACACCGGCTGGGTCCGGTTGAGCGCCTGGATCTGGGTCTTTTCGTCGACACATAGCACCATCGCCCGCTCGGGCGGGTTCAGATAGAGCCCGACCACATCGCGGACCTTCTCGACAAACAACGGGTCGCTGGACAGCTTCCAGGAATCCTGTTTGTGCGGCGCCAGCCCAAACGCCCGCCATACCCGCGACACCGTTGACTGCGACATGCCCAGATGCCTGGCCATTGACCGCGACGACCACTGCGTGGCGTCAGTGGGCGCGGTTTCCAACGTCGCGACGATTAAGGCTTCCACGGCGTCGTCATCAACCAACCGGGGCCGGCCCGGCCGCGGCTCATCAAGCAGGCCGTCGCAACGCATTTCGCCAAACCTATTGCGCCACTTGGTAACCGTGCCTCGATTCACACCAAGACGAACGGCAAGCTCAGTATTGGATCCACCCTCGGCTGCAGCCAACACGATCTTGGCCCGCAGCGCCAAACCGGCCGCACTCGTCGGCCGTCTCACCCATCGTTGCAGCTCAGCACGCTCATCGTCGCTCAACACGATCTCCGTTGCTGCCGAACCTCGAGCCGCCATACGCCATCCTAACAACCGATGGCGAATTAATGACTCACGAACTCGCGCCGGAAGCGCCATACCCGCTGCCACTCGATGATTGCGACGAGGGCCTGCGTTACGTCATCGATCACGCGGGCGAGCTGCGGTCTCAATCCGCGCCGCATCGGTGTTAGCGGGCCGCAGCGCAGGTGGCGGACTCGCCGCCGCTCTCGCGCTCCGTTGGCGCGACAGGGGCGACAATCGTGTCGCCTTCCAATACCTGGAATATCCCATGCTCGATGACCGCATGAACACTCCCTCGAGCATGCTGGACGGACTCCCGCTGTGGAGTCGCGAGTC
Source organism: uncultured Actinomycetota bacterium (assembly GCA_963751315.1). Taxonomy (GTDB): domain Bacteria; phylum Actinomycetota; class Actinomycetes; order Mycobacteriales; family Mycobacteriaceae; genus Mycobacterium. The sequence goes on from CAVVUH010000005.1 coordinate 163,805, forward strand.
CAACGCTTTCGGCTGGCGCGCCTATCTGGGCGACCGTTGCGGAACCGATCACGTGCCACCGGACGCGGCACCGGGCCGGGCGGTCGAGTTGGCCGAGACTACCACCGACATTCATCACGGTGGGCACCGCCGACTGCCTGCGCGACGAGGCGATCGACTTCGCCGCGCGGCTGTGCCGGGCCGATGTCTTGACCGAGCTTCATGTCTACGCCGGCGCTGTGCACGGCTTCGACATGTTCGCCGACTGCGCGGTCGTCAGGTGCGCTGCGCATGACAGCGCCGACTGGCTGGCCCGCCAGTTCCGCTGACACGACCTGCCGAGGGAGCGGCCATCGTTAACGGCGTGGACGGCTGCGGGGCAGACCAAGCCGATTCTCGACGATCAAGCTGCGGAGCACTTCGCTGGAACCGCCGTAAATCGTCGTCGCGACCGCGCTGCGATAATGCGAGTCCATGCTGCCGTCGACGGGAGCCTCGGGATCGGTCCAATCGAGCAGCCCCGACATTCCTGCTATGTCGATCGCGGCGGCCGAGGCCCGGACGTAGCTTTCCGGGCCGAACAAGGCTGACACCGGACCCGGTTTCTCGCCCTCAGTGTCCAGGAAGGCGACCCGTAGGCCGAGCAGGTCAGCGACCTCGGCTTCCATTGCCATTCGCGCCAGGCGCTCCCTGACGAGGTGGTCGTTGATCAAAGGGGCGCCGTCCGGTCCGGGTTGGGTGCGGGCGAACTCGAGCGTGTCTGTCGCGATCCATCTTGTCCGTGAGCCTGGTGCGACGTTCTGCTCTGCTTCGAGCGCGGCGCGCATCACCGAAAAGCCCTGATGTGCCTCACCGATCCGGTTCGTGTCCGCGACCCGCACGTCGTTGTAGAACACGACGTTCGTGCGTTCGTAGCCCATGGTGTGCACTGCCTGGATCTCGATGCCGGATGAATCCAGCGGCACCAGCAGCATCGTCAGGCCGCGGGTGCCCACCGATCCCACCTGCGAACGAGTGAGCAGGAAGCAGTAGTCGGCGACGTGGGCGAACGTGGTGAAAATCTTCTGTCCGTTGACGATCCACTCGTCGCCGTCCCGCTCAGAGCGTGTCGCGCAGGCGAAGACGTCTGACCCGCCGGCCGGTTCGGTGTAGCCGAGACAGATGAGCGTCTCGCCCGCCGCGACCCCCGGCAGGATCCTGGCCTTGAGTTCTTCGGAGCCGGTGGCTTTGATCGCATTCGCCGGCAGCATCGTCGTGCCGGGCCCGATAGTCGGGACGCCGCCCTTGCGCAGGGTGTCCAACAGCACTGCCGCCTCGAATGGGTCGAGGCCGGCGCCGCCTTCGTGGACCGGCCAGGTCGGCGCGACCCACCCACGCTCGCCGAGCTTGCGGGTCAGCACCCGGTCGACGCCGTCTCCGGTTCGGCGTTCGTTCTCGATTACCTCACGAGTGACGTGCTCAGCGACGAATGCCTCTGCGTCACTTCGGATGCGGATCCAGTTCGCGGGTTCGGTGAAGTCCATTTGCTCAGTGACCTCCCGCGAGAGCGGGACCGAAGCGTCTATCCGCGAGGACGAGAAGCTCGCGTCGGGGGTCGGCGAACGCCACGGCCCACGCCTTGGCCCGCCGGTAGTAGAGCTGGATGTCGTACTCCTCGGTGAATCCGTATCCGCCATGGACGTGCAGGCTGTGCTGGCTCGCCTGATAGGCCGTTTCGGCGGCGAAGACAAACGCCATCGTGGCGAGCGCCGGCCCGTCGTCCTGCTCGCTGTCCAGTGCCCAGCAGGCCTTGTGAACCAGCAATTCGGCGCCATCCAGGGCGCTTAGAGCGTCCGCGAAGGGATGCGCAACGGCCTGATACATGCCGATCGGTTGGCCAAACGCCTTGCGTACTTTGGTGTATTCGGAACCAATGTGCACGGCTTCCAGAGCCAGCCCGACCAGCGCGGCCGCCCTGAGCACACGGACCTCGTCAAGGGCCGCAGCGAACTCGGTCCGCGCCTGCTCGCCCTCGGCGAGCGAACGGCTGGTGGCGTGGACGTCCCATCGCGCCAGAGCCAGGCCGCCTAGGTTGCGCCGCGGGATCGTCGGCTGCCCGTCCGGCCTCGTCACGTACAGCAGAGATTTGCCGTCGAAACCCAGCACCGCGTCAGCGATCGCTCCGTCGACGAGAAGCTGATCGCCTACTGGTCCACTGCGCGTGGCCAGCGACACGATCTTCGATCCGTTTAATACGGGCGCCAGTAGCTCTTTTTCACCGAGGCGAGCAAGCAGCCGGGCCGCGGCCGCGGTCTCTGCAACCGGAATCGGGGCCAGACGGCGGCCGGCCTCCTGCGCCAGTAACGCCAGTTCCAGCAGGCCGCCGTCTGAGCCGCCGTAATCCGATGGGATGCCGATGCCCAACGCCTCGATCGCGCTGTAGCTCCGCCATAAGGCCTTGTCCAGACCGCTCGATTCGGCAATCCGGACACGCTGCGGTGTCGACTCTTTGCGGAATAGGGCCGCAAAGGTCGCGCGAACCGCGCGCTGCTCATCGCTGAGACGCAGATCCACGTCGGACTCCTCCCATGTCTCGCGTCGTGGCCAGAACATTACCCTCAGCGGAGTTGCCACATGCAAAAAAGTATCGGCATGTTCTCTTCATACGCACCCGATGCTAGAGTTTGACGCATTCCAGATACCCATGCCAGGAGGGGTTCAATGACACCGAAGCTGGGATTTCCGGTATTCGACGGCGACAACCACATGTACGAGACCCGGGATGCGCTGACGAAGTTCCTACCGCCCGAGTATCACGGCGCGATCCGTTACGTCGAGGTGGACGGCCGCACCAAGATCGCCACCCTGGGACAGATCAGCGAGTACATCCCCAACCCGACCTTCGATAAGGTCGCCGCGCCGGGCGCCCAAGAGGACTACTTCCACAACGGCAATCCGGAAGGCAAATCGCATCGCGAGATCCTGGGCAAGGCCATCGAGGCAACCCCGGCGATGCGCGAACCGGCATCCCGGCTGGCGCTGATGGACGAGCAGGGCCTCGACAAGTCGATGATGTACCCGACGCTGGCGAGCCTGGTGGAGGAACGTTTCCGGGACCACCCCGAGGCGACCCACACGATCATTCACGGCCTGAACCAGTGGTTGCACGAGACCTGGCAATTCGACTACAAGGGCCGCATCTTCACCACGCCCATCATCACCTTGCCGATCGTCGAGAAGGCGATCGACGAGCTGAACTGGGTGGTCGAGCGGGGTGCGCGCGCCATTCTCATCCGCCCGGCGCCGGTCCCCGGGCTGCATGGCCCGCGCTCGTTTGCGCTGCCCGAATTCGACCCGTTCTGGAAGCGGGTCGTCGAGACCGGCGTGCTGGTCATCATGCACGCCTCCGATAGCGGGTATTCCCGGTACGCAAACGACTGGGAAGGTGCCGGCGAGTTCCGGCCGTTCCAGCCGTCACCGTTCCGCTCCTACTACTCGCTGGCCCGCAACCCGGCCGAGGATGCGGTCGCGGCGCTGGCCTGCCACGGGCTCCTGACGCGGTTTCCCGAGCTCCGGATCGGCATGGTGGAAAACGGAACAACCTGGCTGCCCCGGCTGCTGGAGAACCTCAGCGACACCCGCAAGAAGATGCCGCAGCTCTACAGCGAGAATCCGGTGGAGGCCATCCATCGCTGCGTCTACTTCAATCCTTTCTGGGAAGAGAACGTGGCTGAACTCGCGAAGCTGGTGCCGATCGATCACCTGTTCTTCGGCTCGGACTACCCCCATCCCGAGGGCCTGGCCGATCCCCTCAGCTTACGCCGAGCGTCACCCAGAGCTAAGCGACAATGAGATCGCCATGGTGATGGGCGGCACGCTGTCGAGCATGATGCAGGTGGACGCCTGAGATGTCGACGGATCACGGTGCGCCGTCCGCCACGAAAGCGCGTGCGGACGGCGCCCCGGCGGAGTTCAACCCGTACTCGGATGTCTTCTTCGACGATCCCTATGAGACGTATCGATGGATGCGCGATGAGGCGCCGGTCTACTACAGCGAGCGGTGGGACTTCTATGCCCTGACTCGTTACGAGGATGTTGTTGCCGCGCACCGGGATTGGGAGACGTTCAGCAGCGCCTATGGGGTGACCCTGGATGCGCTGTCGATGCGTCACCGGTTCAGCACCAACATGTTGATCATCATGGATCCCCCGGAACATGAGCGGCTGCGCAAGCTGGTGCGGCAGGTGTTCACCAAGGCGGCTATCGCCAATCTGGAGCCGCTCGTGGTGGAGGTGGTGACCTCCTACATTGACGCGCTTAAGGATAGGCAGAACTTCGATATGGTGGCCGACTTCGCCGCGCTGTTCCCGGTGGAGATCATCTCCTCCATGCTCGGTGTCCCGGCCGGTGAACGACAGCAGATCCGTTTGTGGACTGACGGATTCCTGCACCGGGAGGAAAACAATCCGTTCGCGACGGAAAGCGGCGTGGCCGATTCGATGGCGATGGGCGAGTACTTCTTGGAGCTGGCCCGCGAGAAGCGCCGTAATCCCGATGACCTGATCATCAGCAGACTGGTCACCGCCACCTATGACGATGACGCGGGAGTGACGCACCGGCTCAGCGACGACGACATCGCCACGTTCGCGGTGCTGCTGGCCGCGGCGGGCAGTGAGACCGTCACCAAGCTGGTGGGCAACGGCGTGATGGCCTTTGACCGCAATCCCGACCAGTGGGAGCTGGTGCTCGCTGATCCCGACACTCATTCCGGGCGCGATCGAGGAGATGCTGCGGCTCAATCCGCCATCGCAGTATCAGGGGCGCTTGGCGACTCACGACGTCACCTTCGACGGCGGAACGATTCCCGCGGGTTCTCCCACGCTGTTGGTGACGGGGGCCGCGACCCGTGACCCGCGGGCCTATGATCGGCCCGACGCGTTCGACATTCGGCGAGGTGGGGCCACCACGCTCGCCTTCGGGTACGGTGCGCACAGTTGCCTGGGCTCCTGGCTCGCCCGACTCGAGAGCCGCGTCGCGTTCGCCGCAACTGCGCGAACACTGGCCGCGACTTCGAGGTCGACACCGACGGTCTGCGCCGGGTCACGATGTCCAACGTCGCCGGCTACTCCCACATCCCCGTCCACGTCGGCTGATGGCCGGAGCCCGTGCGGCAGCGGACGATTCGACGCCGAACGGCATGCCTGCCAGCATCCCCGAGCTCCTGCGAATCAGGCGCGCCGAAGCCGACGGTGAGTTCCTCGTCACCGACGACGAGCGACTGACTTTCTCGGAGGCCGACACCGCGTCTCGGGAGTTGGCCGACGCCCTGCTGGCCTCCGGCGTCGGCAAAGGCACCCGGGTCGGGATCCTGTTCCCCAACTGTGCCCAGTGGCTGATCTCCTGGCTGGCGGCCGCCCGAATCGGCGCACTCACCGTTCCGCTGTCGACTTTCGCACCCGGCGGGGAACTCGCGCGGCTGTTGCGGCACACCGATGTGCAGGTACTGCTGATGGGCCAGATCCATCGCCGGACGTGATCTCGTCGAGCGCATAGCAGCACGCGCTGCCAGGCCTCACCGATGGCGGGACCGTGATTGCCGAGCCGGCAGCGCCCTATCTGCGGCGGGTCCACGTCTGGCCGGGGTGCGAGCGCGCTTGGGCCTCGTCGTGGCCGCGGCGCACGGAATCGGCTGCGCCACTGGCATGTTCGGCCGAAGACGAAGTGCGGCCGGCCGATGACCTCGTTGTGGTCTCCACATCCGGGACTACGGCGCTGCCGAAATCCGTCGTGCACACCCACGGCAGCCTGGTGCGCCATGCCTACATTCTGGCGCGCCATCGTGGCGTCACCTCGGCTGACCGCATCTATTCGCCGATGCCGTTCTTTTGGGTGGGCGGCCTGACGATGGTTGTGCTGCAGGCGCTTTCGACCGGCGCGGCCATCCTTGCGCAAGATGTATTCGAAGCGGGTAGCACGCTGGCACTGTTGGAGCGGGAACGGGCGACGTTCATCTCCTGCTGGGCCCAGGCAAGCCAGGCGATGGCCGACCATCCCGACTTCGCCAAGCGCGACCTGTCAAGCGTGCGAGGCGGCACCATGATTCAGGCGCTGCCGCTCGACCGGCGACCACGCGAACCCGACCTGATACCCAACCTGCTGGGCATGACCGAGACCGGCGGCCCACACACGATGGTCGAGGTGCCCGACACCCCGCTGCCGCCGGAACTGCGCGGCTCCTTCGGAATTCCGCTACCTGGTGTGGTGCAGCACCGGATAGTCGACCCCGCCTCGGGCGTCGAGGCGCCCGCCGGTCAGGATGGTGATATCCAAGTCCGCGGTCAGATCGTGATGAACGGTATCTACAAACAGGAACGCCACGACGTGTTCAGTGCGGACGGCTGGTACGCCACCGGGGACCGGGGATGGTTCGACGACGCCGGCCACCTGCACTTCACCGGCCGCGCAAGCACTCTCATCAAGACCGCGGGATCCAACGTGTCGCCGGCAGAGGTCGAATCCGTGTTGGATTCGATGCCCGAAGTCCTGCACAGCTTCGTGGTCGCCCTGCCGCACCCGGTCCGCGGACAGGTGGTTGGGGCCGCTGTCGTGCCCGCCCACGGAGCGCCGTTGTCCGTCGAGACCATCGTTGCCCACGCTCGCCGCAACCTGTCGACGTTCAAGGTTCCCACGCTCATTCGCGTTCTCGCTGAAAACGACCTGCCCATGCTTCCCACCGGCAAGATCGACCGCCAAGGACTCGTGCGGGTCCTGACCGGCGAGTGACCCGCAGGGCGAACTTGCCGTCGTCGAGGTCAGCGGCGTCGAGTTCACCTGTGGCCCACCGGGTAAAGAAATCGACTCCGACCGCACGGACCAGGGGATCCGCGAACCGGTCGTCGATCAAAGGATTCTCGGCTTTGGTGGCTATCGCCCGGGCAGCGGCCACCATCGTCGCCGTTGCGCCCACGCTGGTCGCCAAGCCCCAGGTGTCGTTGTCTGTGCGTGCCATGCGGTGTCCTTCCTAACCGCAGCTAAGCTAGATACTTAGCTAACGTAACTATCCCAGTGAACGTGCTCGGCTTGGGGACTCCTGGGCCCGGGCCTGAACTCAGTGCCGATCGTGTGAGCAACCGGTATCAGCGCCGCCTGCGTCACCTGCTCATACGGGATCCCCAGCACTGCGGCAGCGTCGCGTTCGTGGGCCAGGTGCAATGTCGTCCATGCTGTTCCCAAGCCCCTGGCGCGGGCGGCGAGCATGAAACTCCAGGTCGCGGGCAGTATCGATCCCCACGCTATGGCTTGCCAAAGGTGAGGAGCGTTTTCATACCGGCCTTCGATGCATGGGATGACCAGAACCGGCACCTCCTGGAGGTGCTCAGCCAGGTAGTTGGCGGACTTCATCACGGCCTCCTGTCCGGAAGGGGCCGACGGCGGCTCGGTCTCGCTTTGGGATTTCCGGTACAGCTCGGCAAGAGCCTTCTTGTGGTCGGCGTCGGTGACGACGACAAAGTGCCAGCCCTGCTGGTTGCCACCGGTCGGTGCTTGCAAGGCGAGGTCGAAGCACTCCTCCAACAGTTCCCGCTCGACAGGGCGCGACAAATCGAGGCGTTTGCGCACTGTGCGCGTGGTCGACAACAGCTGATCCGGCGTGAGGTCAAGCGTCATGTGTGCACGCTCCTCGTTTGGCGCGTCGAACTGTCCATAAGCCACCACGCTAGCACGAATGGCAACGTAATGTTGCCATTCGGTGATTTCTGCGCTAGCTTCAAGGTGGACGGTCGACCAACGATCTATGGAGGGTTACAGATGTCACACCTGCTGCACATCGATTCCTCGGTCCGGGGTGACTTGTCGGTGAGTCGTCGGCTGACCGCTCGGGCCGCCGATCGGTGGCGGGCGGCCCATCCCGACGGAACGGTGACCTACCGCGATCTGGGCGCCAGCCCGATACCGCACTTAGACGCCGCGACCGGGCTGGCGCGCATGGTGACCGCCGAGCAGCGCACCGCGGCACAAGATGCGTCGTTCGCGCTCAGCGCCGAACTGATCGACGAGATCACACAGGCCGACACGGTCCTGCTCGGCCTGCCGCTGTACAACTTCGGTCCGCCCAGTACGGTCAAGGCCTGGGTCGACCACATCATCGCCCTGGGGTTGTCCATCGACGCGGAGACCCATACCGGCCTGCTCGGCGACACCGACTTCATCGTGCTTGCCAGCCGCGGCGGCGGTTACGGTCCGGGCACACCGCGCGAAGGCTGGGATCATGCCCAGACCTGGCTGGCACACGCCTTATCGGTGACCGGGCTGCAGCCGCAGTTCATCACCGCGGAACTCACGACGGCCGATGCCAACCCGAAGATGGCCCAGCTCAAACCGCTTGCCGCTGAGAGCCTCAACCAGGCCGTCGCCGCCATCGACCAGCTCTGGACGCCCGACGAAGACGCCGCCTAGTGCGCGAAGCCAGCCGCACAAACCGGCAACCGAAAAGATTGATAGACGTCACGATTTTCAAAGAGGTTCATAGTTGCCGCCGGCGCGGTTCCCAATCCTGTGTGCTGACAGCAACTGATTTCACTTGTCTGAGCGCGCCAGGTGGCGCCGAGGGACTGCCGGCCAACGGTGCGAGCACTACTCGCAATATGCGGCGGCACTCCTCCTCGGTGGGCGCGCGCTCTCGGGTCTCTCCCCAGAGCACGACGCCGAAGAACGCAAGGTGCGCGATCACTTCGGGGTCGTCGGTTGGTCCCACCTCGCCTCGGGCGCGTGCTCGATCGAGGGTTCGACGAAATGCGCCGAGCGCACGGTCATTCACGGCTTCGACGAGTTCCTTGAGTTCGTCGGACGTCGACCCGACCGCGCGGTGGACCGCCTGCCCCTCGGGCAAGGCCGCGGTCTCCCCGATCATGAGCATCAGGGCCAGCAGATCGCCGCCCAGTGAACCGGTATCGGGATCGTGGTCGAAGCGCTGAAGCCCGGGCTCCAGGACAGCCAACAGCAATGCGCTCTTCGACGGCCACCGCCGATAGATCGTGGTGCGATTGACATTGGCGGCCTTGGCGACTCCCTCGATGGTCAGCCCCGCGAACCCCACCCGTGCCAGTTCGGCCATGGTGGCAGCGCGCACCTTCTCGACCACCTGGTGGCTTCGTGGGCCCCGCTGCACCCCCCTCGTTCGCCGCGTCGAACTGTCCATAGTCACCATGCTAACACAATGGCATCAGTATGTTGCCATTTGGGCATCTGTGCGTTAGCTTCATGCCGACAGGCGGGCAGCGAAAGGACCCGGGTCGTTGACGGAGCAGCGGCAGACTGGGCTGACGTGATGGGCTTGACCGGCCGCCCACTACGGTGCCCGCCCGATGTGGCTAGCACTGAACCGAACGCCACCGAAACGTCGCCGTCTCGTTTCTAGAGAAATGAGACCGGCTTGGGGTAAGTCGATTGCCCTGCATTTCCGCGGCTCACGGTTTCCCGTTTCTTGTCTGCTTCCCAATGCTGCGGAGCAAGGCCGCTACCCGAAGCTGTGGGGCTCATAAATCAGTGCTGCCGGCTGCCTTCATCCGGTCCAGGTCGGCCATCACGACGGTCCTACCCCCAGTGGCCGCGAGCGCACGCGTATGGCCGAGGTGGTGCATGTCGAAACACGATTCGATCGCGTTGGAGAAGCCCATCGTGTCGAGGGTGTGATTGACGGCGCGCTTGGCCAGGCGCAACGCCCATGGGTCGGTCCGCGCGATCCGTTGCGCGAGCCGCAGAGTGAATTCACGAAGCTCCTCTAGCGGCACCACATGGTTGACCATCCCGGTCCGCAATGCCTCCTGGGCGCTCACCGAATCCTGGGTGAATAGCATCTCCTTGGCCTTGCGGGGGCCGAGTTCCCAAGTGTGAGCGTGATATTCGACGCCCATGATGCCCATCAGCGCGACCGGGTCTGAGAATTGAGCATTGTCGGCTGCGACGATCAGGTCACAGGGCCAGCACAACATTAGCCCCGCGGCGATGCACTTGCCCTGCACGGCCGCGATCGTGGGTTTCGGGATGTCACGCCAGCGCTTGGCGTATTCCAGGTAACCGCGGGTCTCCCAGTCGTAGTAATCCTCGGCCACCAGCTTGCCGTCCTCGGCACGTTTGGGACGAAGATCGCGGCCGTTGGCAGATGGGTCGTTGCCCGACATGTCGTGGCCGGCCGAGAAATGTTTACCGGTAGTGGTGAACACGATCACCCGTACATCGGGGTCTGCGTCCGCGCGCCGCCAGGCGTCGTCGAGGTCTTTGAGGATGCCCGGTGTCTGGGCGTTTGCGGCCTGCGGCCGGTCGAGGGTGATCACCGCCACCGACTCGTCCGTCTCGTACCGAACGAAATGCTCTGCTGCCATTGCTGTCTCCTTTTATGCGAAGGGTCTGATCACGCTCTCCTGGGCGAACGACGCAACGAGCGATCCGGCCTCGGTATAGGCCTCGCCGGTGCCGAATCCGCGGCCGCCGGCCAGCCGGTCACCGCGAATCTCCACTCGCAGCCACTCCGACACGTCGAACGGCTGGTGGAACCAGATCGAGTGGCTGACTACGCCGGTCTGAAGCCGGACGTGGGCGTCCTGCTGGCTAGTGCCGGGTACGGCCTTGAGCAGAGTGCCGATCAGCGGCCAATCCGAGACGTATGCCAGCACCGGGCGCGCCAGCGAAGTGTCGGTGAAGTCGCCACAGCGCATCCAGAACGCGAGTCCGGCCGGGACGGCGCTCGCGTCGTCTAGGCCGATGTCGCTGATCAGTCTGGTCTCGCCGGGCACCACAGGGAAGTTGATCAGCCTGGCCGCCAATGGATCTGCGTGGGCCACGGCGTTGAATTGATAGTTGTGCCCGTCGTCGGCACGGTCAACGAGGATCGTGCCGGTAGCAACGACGCGGCGCTCTCCGACGTGTCCAGTGTCCTGGTAGACCACCGCTCGGCGCACTCCGAGGCTGCGGCCATCGTGCATGTTTTCGAGGTCCAAATACAACGGGTCGTGCGGCCGCCCCTCCCGCGGGAATGCCACATGCAACGATTTGACTGTCCGGTCAGGTGCGACGGCGGCCACCAATTGAGCAAGGATCTGTCCGCCGAAAATCCGCTCCGCACCCCTGTGAGCCACCGGAAGAACCGTGCGTCCGTCGCCGTCGCGGCCGAGGTCGAGCATCGCGCGGAATTGATCGGCGTTCATCCTGCGCCCCTTGCCGCAGCCGCTGTGGCGGCCAGCTCGAATTTCTTGACCTTGCCGGATGGTGTCATCGGCAGGGAATCCACGAAATGCCATGCAGTCGCGGACTTCTGGCGGGCCAGGCCGGCGATGTGCAGGTGTGCGGCCAGTTCGCCGACCGAGGACTGCCGGCCGCCGTGGAGCACGACGAAGGCGACCGGTACCTCACCGAACCTTGCGTCGGGACCCGGGACTACAGCGGCCTGGCGCACCGACGGATGCGAGGCGAGAAGGTCCTCGATGTCTCGCGCGGAGAACTTCTCACCGCCACGATTGATGACGTCTTTGATTCGGCCGGTGATCGTGAGGAATCCGTCATCGTCGAGGACGCCGACGTCGCCGGTCCAGAACCAGCCGTCGTCGTCGAGTGCGGCCCGGTTGGCCGCGGGCTCCAGGTAGCCGAGCATCCGCTCGGGCCCTCGCACCGCAAGCTCGCCGGCGAAACCGGTTGGCAGCGGCCGACAGTCGTCGCCGAGGACTCGGACCTCGACCCCGGGCGCCACGGCGCCGTCCGTCGTCGCGCGCAGATCGAACGGGTCCGCTCGGCTCATGACCGTCACCGTCGGCAACTCGGTCATGCCGTATACGCGTGCCGCGGGGATACCTTGCTCTTCGCTGCGCTCCATCACCGCGCGCGGCACCGAGGCTCCCCCACAGGCAAACATCTTCAGTGGCAACCGGACCCGGGCATCTCTGGCAGCGTCGGTCAGCTCCTGCAGGAACACCGTCGCGCCGGCCGAGTAGGTCACTTGGTGCGCCATCATGTCTTGGACCGCCTCGGCAGGTTCCCACCGTTCGGCGAGCACCGCGCAGGCCCCCACCAGCAATGGGATCGTCATCGCGTTGAGCAGTCCGGTGATGTGTTGCAGCGGGGCGGCCATGTAGGCGACATCGTCCCAGCGCAGCCCCCACGCATCGGCGAGCTGCCGGGTTTCGGCCAACAACGTGCGCGACGAGTGCACGGCGGCCTTGGCGCGCGACGTGGTGCCGGAGGTGAACAGGACCAGGCAAGGCTCGTCCGCTCCGATGTTGGCGGACGGTAAGCGTCGAGGGTGCCACACGACGTCGTCGAACGGCGTCCAGCCACAACGTGATCCGCGCAGCAGGATCCGCGGGATCTCGTCGAGGCCGTTATCGGCGAGCAGGTCGTCGAAGGCCTCGGCGTGCTCGAAACCGCGGAACGACTCGGCCGAAATGACGGCCGCGGGCCGCACCTCCTCGATCACCTGGCGCAGCTCATGCTCCCGGTAGAACGGAGCGATCGGGGCGCTCACTGCGCCGACGTGCCAGATGGCCAGACCGAGCAGGTGGGCCTCCCACCAGTTGGGCGTCTGCCAACATACAACGGCACCTGGCCCAATTCCGGCCCCCCTCAGCCACGCTGCGGCATGCTCGACAAGCTTCAGCAGCTCACGGTGCGTCATCTGCACGCCCGCCTCGGCCACCGCCGGGCGCGAACCCCACAACCGGGCGGCACGTTCGACCGACGAGCTCATGGCCATGTCGCTGACGTAACCCAACCTTCGATACGCGTCCCGGCAGTCCTCCGGTACTGCGGGGGCAACGATGCTCGCGGCGGTCAACGGTGTCGGGGTCATCCGCCCATACTCATTCCGCCATCCACGGTCAGCACCGCCCCGGTGACATAGGATGCCAGGTCGTCGAGCAGGAAACTGACCGCGTGCGCGAGTTCTTCGGGCCGCCCCCAGCGGCCGACCGGGATCATCGACGTCACGGTGTCGCGGGCCGTGAAGGCCAAACCCAGGGGCAGATCAGTGTCGAAGCTGCCCGGTATCACGCAGTTCACCGTTATTCCTTTTCGTGCGACAGCGCGTGCTGTCGACCGGGTCAATCCGATGAGCCCGGATTTGGCTGCGGCGTAAGGGATCTGCACGGGGCTGCCCATCGTCGCGGACACCGAGCCGATGTTGACGATGCGCCCGAAGCGACGCTCGATCATCGTGCTCAGGACCGCCTGCGACAGGAAGAAGGCGGCAGACAGGTTGACCGCCAGGTGCCGCTGCCAGTCGTCAGGAGTGATATCGGCGTAGCGCTGCTCGGTGACGGTGCCGGCGTTGTTGACGAGGTAGTCGAGCCGCCCGTGCTGGTCCAGGACCTCGCCGACGAGGCGCCGACAGGAGTCCGGGTCGCCCACGTCCACCCGGTGCAGGGTCACACGCGCGCCGGCCTTCTCGCATCGGTCCCGGACCGATTCTGCTGCAACGCAATCGGTGGCGTATCCGGCCGCCACGTCGACCCCGGAGTCGGCCAGTCGCGCCGTCACGGCGCGCCCGATCCCTCGGGTGCCTCCCGTCACCAGCGCGACACGGTTGCGTGTGACCACTAGGACTCCCCCGGCGGTCTCGCGGCAAGTCGGGCACTCAACCGATCCAGCGCGGCACGGTGCTCGTCCGTCTCGAAGCATTCGCTCTCAGCCCGTGCGCACTCGGACAACACCGGGGCCGCCCGCTCGATGTGAAAGTTCAGCAGGCGCCGCGCCTCTCGCACCGCGTGCGCCGGTAGGTCCGCCAGCCGGCGGGCCACATCAAGGGCGGCCGGCACAGTTTCTTCGGCGGGAACGACGCGGTTGACCAAGCCGAGCCGGTAGGCTTCGGCACTGGGAACCCGATCGCCGAGCAACAAGTGCTCCTTTGCCGCGGACAGACTGGTCAGCAAGGGCCACAACACAATTCCGCCCGCGCCGTCGAGCAGGCCGAGTGCGACGCGTGGATCGGACAGGAAAGCGTCTCGTGCCATGACAACCAGGTCGCACAGCAGGGCGAGGGTGACACCCGCCCCGACTGCGGCGCCGTTGACCGCCGCGACGCTCGCGAACGGCAGCCGGTTCATGGCCCAGAACAACTCCTGGTGCTTGTCGAGGATCGTGTCGCGAACTGCTCTGTCCGCGCCCATCTCTCGGATGGTCTGGATGTCGCCGCCCGCGCTGAACGCCCTACCCTCGCCGGTGAGCACCATTGCGCGTACGTCGCCGCTCTCGGAGAGAGATTGCAGGGCGGCCAGCAATGCAGCGGTGACTTCGCCATCCATCGCGTTGGACTTCGCCGGCCGCGCAAGCATCACCACCGCCACCGGTCCCTCGCGCGTGACGCGTATGGCGGGGTCGGCGACCGCAGCGGAACGCTCGTCGCAGCTCACAGCTCGACCAGTCGTGGGATGGCTCCTGCCGAAATCAGTTGCACCTGCACGGCAGCACTCCGTTTCTCAGGACTTGATGAACCCGGACGCGGCATACGCCTCGATGATCGGGCCCTTGAGTTCGTCGGGGAATGCGGTCTGCGGCGGCCGTGAATGGGGGTAGTCGCCCACCGGCAGGCCGAGCAGGCTGGCACCGAACTTGAATCCCGCGCCCCAGTGCGTGAACGCGCCCGGGCGGGCGGGGTGCGCTTGATAGCGGCGACTGGCGGCCTTCATATCCGCCAACCCGGTCTCGGCAGCGAACTTCTTGGCCCGTTCGAAGTCGCCGGCCACCAGAAGCGAACGCCACTCGGAGAACAGCAGCACTCCGGGCTTTTCGTAGAGATACAGTGCGGACCCGAGCGCCCCTGGGTGAGGTATTCCCAGCCGGATTCCGGCTTCGTCGTCCGCCTCCCACAGCACCATCTCTGGCGCCAGCTTGTGGACCTCGAGGCTGTGCTGAGCGTCGAGCAGCCCGTTCTTCAGCCCGCACAGCGCCGGGATCTCGTGGTAAAGCTCAACGCATTCGCTCGGCGTCAGCACCAGGCCGGTGGAGTGGGAGTTGAAGAATCCCAACGGCATATCGGTCCGATCCGCGACATAGCGCAGATATTCCAAGACGCCTGGCTTGCCGGAGCACTCGAAGTACGGGGTGAGGATGTAGCAAATGTCGACGCCGAGTTCTTGGGCGTGCAGTGTCAGTTCGACACATTGCTTGGCGGTGTCCGTGCTGGACATCACCTGAACGAGAGCCGCGGGCTTCACGCCGCGCGCCTCCTCCACGGCGACCCGAACCACCTCCTTGAGCTCGTCGGTGGTGAGTGACCAGAACTCGGCGATGCCGCCGGTGAGCCAGATTCCGTCCTGGTCCAGGTCGACCAGACAGTGACGTACCAGCGCACGTAGTGCCTCGAAGTCGATGTCATCGCCATCCAAACCGGAGAACGGCGTGTAGAGCGAGCTGCAGTTGCCCCACAAATGCTCGACCGCCCACTCCTTGGCCTCCTTGCCGGTCACACGTGTGGGCACAACGGACTCCCTCCGAACAAACGCCCGCACGCTGTCGCGGGCCAGGTGATGACTATCACGTGCGCGCCATGGTAGAACGACATGTGCGTTTCATGCAATGCGCTGCTGCATCGGCGGTGCAGATCGTGGACGCAAGTAGTCGTCTAGGAGCATGAGGAATCGAGGCTTGCAATGTCCCGCAGCATGGAGGGCAAGGTCGTGGTGGTCTCGGGAGCCTCGATGGGCGTCGGGAGGGCGACTGCTCAGCGCTTCGCGCAGGAGGGCGCCACCGTGGTGCTACTCGCGCGTCGCAAGCTGCTTCTCGACGAGATCGCCGACACCCTGGGGCCCACTGCGGTCCCGATCGCCACCGACGTCACGTGCGCTACCGAAGTCTGCGCCGCTTTCGAGCAGGTGGCGGCACAATTCGGGCGTGTCGACGTCCTTATCAACTCTGCCGGCGCGAGCCGGATTCGGCTCATCGAGGAGGCCAGCGATGAGGACATCGCCGTCACCGTGAACACCAACCTCGTCGCACCGATCTACACCACGCGGGCGGCGATCCCGCTGCTGCGGGCGGCGGGCGGCGGCGACATCATGAACATCTCCTCGGAGATCACTCTCGACTACCTGCCGATGATGACTCTCTACGCGGCGACCAAGCGCGGGCTCAATGGCTTCACCGAAGCGATGAACCATGAACTCCGGCGCGACTCGATCCGGGTGACCCTGGTCATCCTGGGCGCCGTCGGCGACACCGGTATCCATGAGAACTTCGGACCGGGCGACCTGGAGCGGGCCTGGCCGGTGTGGGAAGCCGACGGGTATCTGACCCGGATGAGTGGAACGCAACTCCTGACATCGGCGCGCGTTGCCGAGGTTCTGTACGACGTGCTGACCCGGCCGCGCGATCTGATGATGGATGTGATCCACGTTCGCCCGGCGAGTAGCTGAGCACGAAATCGCTTCGGCACCAATCGAACTGAATCAGAACAGGAGACCGCTGTGATCCGACCGATGGAAGGCGTGCGCGTGCTGGAGGTGGCTCAGTTCACCTTTGTACCGGCTGCCGGCGCGGTCCTGGCGGACTGGGGCGCGGACGTGATCAAAGTCGAGCACGCAGAGACAGGCGACGCCCAACGCGGCCTCAGCGCAGTGATGGACATGCCCGTCGGCAGCGGCTCCTTCGCGCCGCTGATGGAACACCCTAACCGCGGAAAGCGCAGCATCGGCCTCGCGCTCGAGCGGCCAGAAGCATTGGACGTCCTACACGAGCTAATCCGAACCAGCGATGTCTTCCTGACGAACTTCCTGCCCAGGGCGCGCCGACGGCTTGGGATCGAGCTCGACGACGTACGCAAGATCAACGCCGACATCATCTATGTGCGGGGTTCGGGCTTCGGCAGCGGCGGCCCTGAGAGTGAGAAAGGCGGTTATGACAGCACCGCCTTCTGGGCACGGGGCGGCTCCGCGCTCGGAACCACCCCGACGGAGTTCGATGGCTTGTGCAAGATGCCGGCCGGTGCGTACGGTGACTCGCTCGGCGGGATGACCATCGCCGGCGGCATCGCCGCGGCTCTGTTGGCGCGCGAGCGGACCGGCGAGACGTCGGTGGTCGACGTCTCCCTGCTCGGCGTGGGCGCCTGGGCGAACGCCCTGTCGGTCGGCTTCGCGCTCCTGACCGGTGGGCCGCCAGAGCGCGCGCCCAGTAGCAGCTCGGCACGCACCAATCCGCTCGTCGGCAACTACCGCACCGCCGACAATCGGTGGATCGTGCTGGCGATGCTGCAACCGAGTCGCTATTGGCCCGAGTTCTGTCGGCGCATTGGTCGCGAGGATCTGGTCACCGACGGGCGGTTCGCGACCGTCGATGCGCTCATGGGCAACGCGGCGGAGGCGGCCGAGATTCTTCAGAACGAGATTGCCGGCCGGACGCTGTCGGAGTGGATGACGCAGTTCGCCGACATGGAGGGGCAATGGGGCGTCGCGCAGGATCCCTGGGAGGTGGGGCAAGACCCTGCGCTGCGGGCCAACGGAATGATCGCCGAAGTTTTCGACATCGACGGCGCGCGACGCGAACTGGTCGCTAACCCCGTGCAATTCGATGAGACGCCGGCAAGCCTCACTCGGGCACCGCAGTTCGCCGAACATACCGACGAAATCCTGCGCGGACTCGGAAAATCGGACGACGAGCTAATCGGCCTCAAGATCACCGGTGCCGTGACGTGAAGTAGGTCCGGCGAACGAAGCGCCGGCGGTCAGTCCTCGCGACGCAATATCGCGGCCGAACAAAACGCCCACAGATCATCGACGCTGGTCTGGCTGCCGCCCGTCAAGACCCGGGAGTGCGTCGAGGCAAGGAGCAATTCCTGAAGCAGCGCCGCCTGCGTGTGCAGCCCGAGGTCCTCCCGTAGCCGGCCCGCCTTGGCGACTGCGTTCAACAGTTCGACGATGAAGGCGTGCAAGGGCTCCAATGCGCTGGCGAGGTCGTTTGGCCGCGTCTCGGCGAGCCGCAGGTGAAGAACACTCAACCCCCGTGCCAGCCGCGCCGGCATCTCGGTGATCTCGGACAATGCATCCAATAGAGCCCGAAGCCGCAGCACCGGATCGTCGATGCCCTCGCACCGCTCCTGCAATATCGGCATCGCAGTCTTGCGCAGAATCGTCTCGTACACGGCGAGCATCAGACTGTCTTTGCTGTCGAAGAAGGTATAGAACGTGCGCTGCGACTGACTGGAGCGATCCACCACGTCCTGGATGGAGAAGTCACCCTCGTCGCGTTCGGACAGCAGTTCAACGGCAGCCTCAACGAACCGATCACTGCGTTTGCGCGCGCGTTCGATCGCATTACGCAGTGATCGATCCACGCTGTCTCGCTGCCAGCTCGGCACGTACTGCTCTGGCGCCTCATCACTGACTGGTTTCAGCTCAGCTGTCTTCTGCCGCGCCATGGCTCCCCGCTCTCTCATTGTCGACTTCAGCCAGGAAGGCACTGATGACCTGTGCAAACCTATCGGGGCACTTGTGGTGTACGGCGTGTGCTGCGCCGTCGAGTTCTACGTAGCGCGCCAAAGCGTTGACCTCGGCGAATCGCCGCCCTTGGGCCCGCCGCGTCGACTCGTCGAGGGCGCCGGCCACCAGCAACACGGGACACCCGACACCACCCAGTGTTTCCGCCGAGAGTTCGGATCGGCCGACGCTGTCCTCATGCAGCGCCGTCACAAGCTGACGCCAGTGCTCCGGTCCATGGTGGGTCTCGTGCAGGCGGCGCAACGCGAACGGCCAGGTACGGTACAGATGTTCAAGGCGCGGAGCTCGGTAGTCGCTGGGGCGGCCGGTGCCCGGGCTTACCAGCACAAGAGATCGTGCGGTGCCGGGCGCTGACAGTTCGAGCATCAGCGTGATCTCGGCGCCGTATGAAAACCCCACGATGTGGGGCTGGTCGAGGCCCAGGTGCTCGATGAGATGTCGCAGATCAGCGCAGATGGCCTGCCCCATGTCGCCTGATCCGCGGAATTCTGATCGGCCGTGACCGCGCAAATCGGGCAGGACGCATTGATAATCGGACGCCAGCCTGGCCGCGAGCGGACCCCACTCGAACTCCCCAGTGGCCGTCGCGCCGTGGACGAACAGGATGGGCTGGCCATCGCCCACCACGGAGTACCCCAACGTCAGGCCATCACGCTCATAGGTGTGCGGGCGGCTTCCGCCCGCCAGATCAGTCATCACTTCCTTCACGCCCATATCGTTCTCTTTCTGACGGCCAACGCCGGACCTTCACCACGCTGTTTCACATACCCCATTCCAACAGCGCCTACTGAGGTCTATCTAGATGCCTATCATGTTCTACTGTGGCGATAGTGATCCGTGCTATCGGTGAGATTAGCACGCTAAAGTGATGCGGACCCGCCGCGAAATTCGAGACAAATAGGCCGTCGTCGGCAATCGCGTTGCGCCACGATGCCTGCAGCATTGCCGGTATTCCCATTGACGGGGCTCCCCGGCCGGCGTACCTAAGGCAGCCGGGCCGCCACGAAAACGCTCTGCGGTGTGGCGTCGTCCAGGTCAGACGGCACAACACGGCCATTGCGCGCCATCAGATCCGGCGCGGTCACGGCGCTGACATCCCAGCCGTTCACGCTCAGCCAGTCCACCACCTCAGTGCGTTCCTGCTCATAGAGCAAATTGCCGGACTCGGTGAGATCGGTGCGCCCCAGCTTGGCCGCGGCGGCCCGATAGCGTTCCATCTGCTGCTCGCGGCGCGCAAAGCTCTCGGCGCTGAAGAAATCGTTGGTGAACGCCTCCACTGCGACCTGGCTGCCCGGGGCGCTGAGCGCCTGGATACGTTCGAGCAGCAGATCTTGGGCTTGGGCGGTGAGATAAGGCAACAATCCCTCTGCTGACCACGCGGTGGGAGCGTCGGGATCAAACCCAGCGTCGCTCAGCGCCGCCGGCCAATCGTGACGCAAATCGATCGGGACGCCGACATGGGTCGCGACTGGCGCCACACCGCGGGCTTCCAACGTCGAGGTCTTAAACGCCAACACTTTCGGCTGATCGATCTCATACACCACGGACCCGGTCGGCCAGTTCAGCCGCCAGGCGCGGGCATCCAGACCGGCCGCCAAAATCACGGCCTGCCTTATCCCGTCGGCAGCCGCCGCCACAAAGAATTCGTCGAAAAACAAAGTGCGCGACGCGGTATAGCCCATCATCGCGTCCATCCGTTCTTTGAACCGGGGATCGACCTCCGCCAGCTCGCCGGGCAGATCCTTCCGCAGATACATACTCCAGATGCCGTCACCCGCCGCCTCGAGAAACAGCTGAGCGTAGGGGTCGTTGATCAGGGGATGCGCACTGTTGGTCTCCGCTGCCCGGCCGGCGGCAACCCCCAGCGCCGTCGCCCCGACACTCTCGCTGATATCCCACGAGTCGTCATCAGTTCGGGCCATTGACGTTTCCTTCCCCCTGCGTTCCGGGCGGACGACCTCCGCCAGCCCAGCCAAATTAATTATATCGGCTAACCATACCGTTGGCGGCCTACCGGCCCGTCAAAATTGCAGGTCAGTCTGATCGCCCATTGCCGGGGCCTGCCACCGTCCGAATTGCAGCTACCGGGTATGCGTCCAGTGAGGCTGGCAGGCACTGTCAATGGGCGTCAGCGCTGAGGACATCGGCGCCGAAGACGGCCACTATTAAGCCATGGTCACAGCACAGGCACCGACTCAGCCGATCATGGGCGAAGAGTCAACGGCCAAGCGGGAGGACGGGAAAGCCGGATGAGCCGGGCGGTAGTGGTGGGCGGATCCCTCGGGGGCCTCACGGCGGCGCTGGTTCTCCGAGACCAGGGATGGGACGTCGACGTACTGGAGCGTAGTGCGGTTCCGCTGCAGGGGCGCGGGGCCGGCATCGTCGCGCACCCCACCACTGTTCGCTATCTGGTGGAGCGGGTCGGTAAAGCGATTGGCGACATCGGCGTGCCCGTCAGCAGGCTTCGTTATCTCGGAGATGACGGCTCGGTCGCCCACGAGCAACCCTGCGCACACCGGTTGGCGTCGTACTTCGAGTTGTATCGCGGGTTGCTGGACGCCTTCGGCACCGAGCACTACCACCTGTCGACTCAGCTTGCGCACCTGGATAACCGGGACGATGAAGTCGCGCTGTCACTGACCGACGGTCAGACTTTGACCGCAGACCTCGTGGTGTGCGCCGACGGCATCCGCTCGACGGGACGCTCGATTCTGGTGCCCGACGCGCAACCACACTATGTGGGATACGTGGCCTGGCGCGGCACCATCGAACGTGATCAACTCAGCGGCAGTACGGTGAGCGTTCTGCACAACGCGATCACCTACCGGATCCTCCCGCATGGCCACTTGCTGACCTACCCGATTCCAGGCACGGACGGGTCCGTGCTGTGCAACTGGCTCTGGTACCGGAACGTCGCTCCGGGAGACCACCTCACCGACCTGCTGACCGACCGAAATGGTTCCAGGGCCGAGCTGACCGTGCCACCCGGATCGGTCCAGACCAAGCATCTCAAAGCACTGCATTCCGCGGCGGACACCGAGCTCCCCTCGCCGATCGCGGAGCTCGTCCAACGAAGCGCGGAACCGTTCGTCCAGGTGATCGTCGACCTCGAGGTGCCGCGAATGGCCTTCGGGACGAAGCTGTCTGATCGGCGATGCGGCGTTCGCACTGCGACCACATATCGGTGCGGGCACCGCCAAGGCGGCCGACGATGCCTGGCAGCTAGGCAACGCGCTGCTACACACCAC
The DNA here is from genome assembly GCA_963751315.1 of uncultured Actinomycetota bacterium. GTDB lineage: Bacteria > Actinomycetota > Actinomycetes > Mycobacteriales > Mycobacteriaceae > Mycobacterium. The sequence continues at coordinate 185,481 of CAVVUH010000005.1, forward strand.
TGGACGGCAGGTACCCCTTCGCCTGAAGGGCTGGGAGGCTCAGCAGCTACCGACGGCCCGGCGGGCCATGCAAAGGGGCTGCGCAGCCGGTCGAAGCGTGCAGTTCGAGGGCACCTGGCGGGTCGGCGACCCCTCACCGTTCGGACTGCACGCGGCCGGCGACAGCGCACTACCGGCCGTGGAACAGAAAGGAATCCCCAATGCACGAGCCTTCGGTCCGCGTCGTTCGGCGTGACCAACTCTCCGATGACACCCCGCAGACCTCGGGACTGCACCGGGCGGTCGCCTTCGACAGCCGCAACCCCGACGCCAAGGTACTGAGCGCGTTCCTGAGCACGGTGCTACCCGGCGCGGCGACCGGTGCGCACCACCACGGCGATCAGGAGACAATCCTCTACGTGCTTGAAGGCACCGCCAGGTACCGGTGGGGCGACCGTCTCGAGCACGTCGTTGAGGCCGGTCCGGGAGACTTCGTTTTCATTCCCGCGCACACCGTGCACCAGGAGATCAACGCATCCGTCGACAACCCCACCGTCTGGGTTGTCACCCGTTCGAACCCCGATCCGATCGTGGTCAACCTCCCGGAGCTGGACAAGTTCACAGAGCCAGCGACCCGCAAGTACCCCCATCCCTGACCCAGCGACGCAACAGCATCCGGTCAGCGGTGCTGTGGATCGCAACGGCACGGAGCCGCGGGGTTTGATCGCTTCCCGAGCGCGGCGACGGCAATCACTGGATTTCGATGGGGATCTCGACGTCCAGCCTCGAATCCACAAATTGAGGTTTTGCGCCCCAGATGTCGGCACGCACCTTTACCGCGGACGCTTGCGAGTGTTTGGCCGCGTTCGTCAGGGATTCGGCAACAACGTAGTACGCCGCCACTTCAGCGGCGTCCGGCAACCGTCGGTCGATACCAAGGTCAAGTCCACCGGGACCGCACAGCGGCGGGCCCAAGCCCTCCCTTCGACTGGATCGCCGGATGAATGCCCAGCGACAGCGACCGTACGCGCATCGAATCCGTATCGGACGTGGCCCGCGCAGCAACTGCGTCCGGCATCCAGCCGACCAGCCGTAATCGTTCCTCCGAGATAACGGCAACCCACATCGATCCACGTGGACTCGGGCGACGGCCAGCCTGAATCATATCCGCCGCAACAACGCCAGATCAGGCTGCAGCCGGTCACGGGGCGTCAACATGGCGGGCATGTTGAACAGGAGCCAGGACGTCACTGCGGTTACCTGGGCTGTGTCGATGGCGGTAGTCCTGCTAACCAGGCAGAGCGACCCTGCCGGAGTCCCCGCTCTATTTCGTCCCTCCGAGCTGGGCTGCCGGGTGGAGTTGTCTCTTGGCAGCTACAGCTGAGGCCGCCGAACGGGTTCGGTGCGGTGCCGATCGAGTTCGGGCTGGCGCTGGCCGGTGCTGCTCCCGCAACACAGGAGCCGAGAGCGACGGCAACGCTGACCAGTATTTTCGCGATCATTTGGCGCTGCTGAATCGTCATGTCATCCTCTTTCCTCGAAATGAAGCGGTGGTGAGACTTGATACCGAGAACAGCGCTCCCGGAGTCCGAATACTTCACCGCGGGTACATTCAGACATCCGTTGTCCTACTTGACATAATTGCGCGCCAGGCAGCCGGCGTCGCCACCGCTGATACCCATCAGTGCCCCCTGCCAGCGGGAGTCTCCGACCCCCAGCTAGACGGTATGGAGGCTGACTTGAGGCCGAAGGCCTCGGGCTGCAATCGGACGTGGGTTGCCGGTGGCGGGTGAACACTCGCCGGGGTAGAGCCACAGTTGCAGATCAGGAGGCCTCCGGTGAGTTTCAACGGTACGAGTGTCGGGTTGGACGTGCATGCGCTTTCGGTAGTTGCGCACGCACTCGATGAAGAAACGGGTCGGGTCGAGCGGGCACGGTTGTGTCCTGATCACGGCGAGATCCTGGATTGGTTGCACCGGCTGCGCGGCCCGGTGCGGGTGGCCTATGAGGCCGGGCCGACGGGGTTCGGGCTGGCCCGGGCGTTGGCAGCTGCCCAGATCGACTGTGTGGTCGCGGCACCCTCGAAGCTGATCCGCCCGGCTGGAGATCGAGTCAAGACCGACGCCCGCGACGCCGCGCATTTGACCCGCTTGTTGAGGTTGGACGAGATCACCGCGGTCACCGTTCCCGAAGCTGACGTGGAGGCGGTGCGGGATCTGGTGCGGGCTCGCGAGGACGCCCGCGCCGATCTGATGCGGGTCCGGCACCGGCTGTCGAAACTGCTGCTGCGCCAGGGCCGGGTGTACTCGGGCGGGCAGGCCTGGAATGGCGTGCACCAGATCTGGCTTCGTCGGCAACGTTTCGACGATTCCCATACCAGGGCGGCCTTCGATCACCACTTCGATGCGGTGCTCACCGCGACGGCTGCGCGTGATCGCCTCGACGAGCAGATCGTGGCGGTAGCGGCCTCGCCGCGCTGGGCTGACCCGGTCAACCGGTTGGGCTGTCTACGGGGAATCTCGGCGCTGACCGGATTGGCGTTGTCGGTGGAGATCGGTGATTGGACCCGGTTCACCGGTTCCTCGATCGGCGCCTACGTCGGGCTGGTGCCGTGCGAGTACTCCTCGGGGGCATCTCGGGTGCAGGGTTCGATCACCAAGGCCGGCAACGCTCACGTGCGGCGGCTGTTGATCGAGGCGGCCTGGCACCACCGGGCGCCCTACCGCAATCCCGGACCCACGATGCGGGCCCGCTGGGCCAAGGTGGATCCGGCCCTCAAGGCCCGCGGTCACGCCGGCAACCGGCGCCTGCACCAGCAGTGGTGCCGGTTCAACGAACGCAAGAAGCCGCACGTGGTGGCCAACGTCGCGATCGCCCGCGAACTGGCCGGCTGGTGCTGGTCACTGGCCACACTGGACTAAGCGGGCCATCACCGGACTTGATCGGAGCCAACCGGTCGACGGCGAGGTAGGCGAACCCGATCTGCGTTACAGCTATGAGCCATAACAGGATTCCTGGAGTACTGGTGTGACGCCCGTCCCTAGAGAGCAGCCACCGTTCGCGCCGAACCATCGTCTTGCGGTACCCAACCCGCGCATATCAGTCTGACACCACCGTCGTTGACCAACGACCGCCGCGGCACCGACTGACACCGATCAACCGAAAGCCGCCCCGGCACCAAACCGGGGCGGCTTTCACCTGCCTCTTGACAAACAATGCCTACATATCAGCTGTAATGACCTGACAGGTTAGGTACGCGGCTGGCGGGTGGTTGGCCGCCGAGTGTGGTGTGGCCGCGATGGTGATTGTGGGTGTGTAGCCAGATCGGGAATTGCTCGCAGCGTTCGGTGTCGCTGCGGTAGAGCCGTGCGTAGGCCCATTCGTCGGCCAGGGTGCGGTGAAACCTCTCCACTTTGCCATTTGTCTGTGGCCGGTATGGTCTGGTCCGCCGGTGTTCGATGATGCCTAAAGCATCAGCGAATGCTCCTGAGCGATAGCAGGAGCCGTTGTCGGTCAACACCTTTCGCACAGTTATGCCGCATTCGGCGAACCACGCGTTCGCGCGTAACCAGAACGCTGCGGCAGTGTCTTTGCGTTGGTCGGTTAACAGCTCGCTGTAGGCCAGCCAGGAGTGTCCATCAATGGCGGTGTGCAGGAAGTGGTGGCTGTGCAGCGGGTAGTAACGCTTGCTTTTGACCCCGCTGCTTTTGTCGGCGCGCGAGTGATGGTTGCCCGTGGTGCGGCCCAGCATCCGCCAGCCCCCGCCGGCTGGGACCTTGCCGAGCTTTTTGACATCGACATGGACCATGTCCCCGCACCGAGCGGGCTCCATCCGACGGATAACCCGTCCGGTGGGGCGGTCCAACCAGCGCAGCTTGGCCATTCCGTAGCGGGTGAGCACCCGATGCACCGTGGAGGGGTGCAGTCCCAGCAGATAGCCGATTCGTGCTGGCCCCCAACGGCGCAGGACACGGACTTTGATGATGCGCCGCTCCGTGCGTGTCGGCGTCTGACCTGGGCTGCGATGCGGCCGTGAGCTGCGATCGCCCATCCCCGCGTCTCCCAGCGCACGATACCGAGCAGCCCAGCGAGCCGCCGTGGTCACCGAGACCTGGAACCGCTCAGCGGCACTGCGCAGCGACCAACCTTGATCGACGACACATCGAGCCAGCCTCAGACGACCGCTTTCTGACAGCAGGGCATTACGGTGGACCATGAAGACCTCCAATGGTGAGTGCGTTTCCTAGACAGCTCGCACTTCACTCGGAGGTCTTCGTCATGTCACCACGCCACGCCGTCACCAACGTCCGTGGTCATTACAGCTGATATGTAGGCATTGTTTGTCAAGAGGCAGGTGAAAGCCGCCCCGGTTTGGTGCCGGGGCGGCTTTCGGTTGATCGGTGTCAGTCGGTGCCGCGGCGGTCGTTGGTCAACGACGGTGGTGTCAGACTGATATGCGCGGGTTGGGTACCGCAAGACGATGGTTCGGCGCGAACGGTGGCTGCTCTCTAGGGACGGGCGTCACACCAGTACTCCAGGAATCCTGTTATGGCTCATAGCTGTAACGCAGATCGGGTTCGCCTACCTCGCCGTCGACCGGTTGGCTCCGATCAAGTCCGGTGATGGCCCGCTTAGTCCAGTGTGGCCAGTGACCAGCACCAGCCGGCCAGTTCGCGGGCGATCGCGACGTTGGCCACCACGTGCGGCTTCTTGCGTTCGTTGAACCGGCACCACTGCTGGTGCAGGCGCCGGTTGCCGGCGTGACCGCGGGCCTTGAGGGCCGGATCCACCTTGGCCCAGCGGGCCCGCATCGTGGGTCCGGGATTGCGGTAGGGCGCCCGGTGGTGCCAGGCCGCCTCGATCAACAGCCGCCGCACGTGAGCGTTGCCGGCCTTGGTGATCGAACCCTGCACCCGAGATGCCCCCGAGGAGTACTCGCACGGCACCAGCCCGACGTAGGCGCCGATCGAGGAACCGGTGAACCGGGTCCAATCACCGATCTCCACCGACAACGCCAATCCGGTCAGCGCCGAGATTCCCCGTAGACAGCCCAACCGGTTGACCGGGTCAGCCCAGCGCGGCGAGGCCGCTACCGCCACGATCTGCTCGTCGAGGCGATCACGCGCAGCCGTCGCGGTGAGCACCGCATCGAAGTGGTGATCGAAGGCCGCCCTGGTATGGGAATCGTCGAAACGTTGCCGACGAAGCCAGATCTGGTGCACGCCATTCCAGGCCTGCCCGCCCGAGTACACCCGGCCCTGGCGCAGCAGCAGTTTCGACAGCCGGTGCCGGACCCGCATCAGATCGGCGCGGGCGTCCTCGCGAGCCCGCACCAGATCCCGCACCGCCTCCACGTCAGCTTCGGGAACGGTGACCGCGGTGATCTCGCCCAACCTCAACAAGCGGGTCAAATGCGCGGCGTCGCGGGCGTCGGTCTTGACTCGATCTCCAGCCGGGCGGATCAGCTTCGAGGGTGCCGCGACCACACAGTCGATCTGGGCAGCTGCCAACGCCCGGGCCAGCCCGAACCCCGTCGGCCCGGCCTCATAGGCCACCCGCACCGGGCCGCGCAGCCGGTGCAACCAATCCAGGATCTCGCCGTGATCAGGACACAACCGTGCCCGCTCGACCCGACCCGTTTCTTCATCGAGTGCGTGCGCAACTACCGAAAGCGCATGCACGTCCAACCCGACACTCGTACCGTTGAAACTCACCGGAGGCCTCCTGATCTGCAACTGTGGCTCTACCCCGGCGAGTGTTCACCCGCCACCGGCAACCCACGTCCGATTGCAGCCCGAGGCCTTCGGCCTCAAGTCAGCCTCCATACCGTCTAGCTGCGTATCGGTACCTTATGTGCGCGCTATTCGGCTCGTCCTTGCTGTCACACCAAAAGGCTCCCTTATCGAAAGCTTGGTCAGACCTCGAAGCGGGATTTGAATCGTTCGAGGCCAACGGTGATGCTTTTGGCCTGGGTGTATTCATGGATGGCTTCACCGCCGTGCTCGCGACCGATTCCGCTCATCTTGTAGCCGCCGAACGGAATCTCGGACTGATAGCCATACGAGTTGATAAAGACGTTGCCCGATTCCAAGGCGTTGGCGATTTTCGTGCTTTTCCGAATATCGTTCGACCAGACGTAGCTCGCGAGCCCATAGTCGGAATCGTTCGCCATCGCCACTGCATCTGCGAGCTCACGGTACGCGGTTACGCAGAGCACCGGACCGAACAATTCGTCGCGCGCCACCGACATCCGCGGCGTCACGTCCGTGAGTATCGTCGGCGGAAGGAAATTCCCTTTCTCGAGGCCCGGCTGTCGGACCTTGTCTCCACCGCAGTAGATTGTCGCGCCATCGGCCCGCGCTTTGTCGACTTTTTCGAGGATTTCGGTTAGACGTTCCGGAGACGTCAGCGGCCCGAGCTGGGTGCGATCGTCCAATGGATTCCCCATCGGGATTTTAACTGCCTTCGCGGCAAGGTCCGCGATGAATTTGTCATGCATGCTGGCGGGCACAAACAAACGTGTGCCGGCAAAGCACACCTCCGCTTTGCGCGCGAACGCTTGCGTCAGGACGCCATCGATGGCTTCGTTCCAGTCGACGTCTTCACAAACGATGATGGGTCCCTTGCCGCCAAGCTCGAGCACGGCCGGCGTCACCGTCCGCACCGCCTGTTGAAGAATTTCGTGCCCGCCTTCCGTCCCGCCCGTGAAGATGATCTTTCGGACTTGAGGATGCTCGACGATCGCCTTGCCGACTGTTCGGCCGCTGCCTGTGATGATGTTTATCGAGCCCGGCGGGAATCCGGCTTCGTGCACCGTCTTCGCGAATCGCAAAACGCTGAGGGGAGCCACGACGGAGGGTTTGACGACCATGGTGTTTCCGCAGGCGACGGCAGCGGCGAAGCCGCGCGCCATGAGCTTGAGCGGCGTGTTCCACGGAACGATCTGGCCGATCACGCCATACGGCTCCCGCCGGACGTAGTTGAATCGGGGCCCAAGATCTTGGTAGCTGCCCTCGATCTTGCCGGCAAAGCCGGCATAGTATTCCAAGTGCTGCGCCGAGGTGGCGACCTCCATCCTTGTCTCTCGGATGGGAATTCCGGTGTCGACGGCTTCCAGGGTTGCGAATATTTCGGTGTCGCGGCGCAGCAGTTCGGCAAGTCGATACAACAGCGTTCCGCGATCGCGGCCCGTGAGCGACTGCCACGCTGGTGATTTGAAGGCCGTCGCTGCCCCCTCAATCGCATTCTGGACTTGCGCCTCGCTCGCGGGCGCAACACGGCAGATCTCTTCGTTGTCGAAGGGGTTCGTAACCGAGATTGCGTTTGTCCTGGAGCCCGGCTGAAACTGCCCGTTGATGTAAAGCTCGGTCGTGACGAGCCGTTTGATTTCCGACGGCGGCATAATTTTCATAGGTCATCTCTCCTTGGTTAATTGGGGTGCTATTCCGATAAGTGGGGTGTCCGCGCGTCGCGCGAGGGACCGATCCACACCGTTTTGACGTTGGTGAACTCCCGCGGGCCGAAGGTGCCGAGCTCGCGGCCGTAGCCGCTGCGTTTGATGCCGCCGAAGGGCATACGGGGGTCGGACGTCACGATGTCGTTGACGAAACCGCGCCGGCGCCGAGCTGGGGAATCAGCGTGGCTGCACGCTCCAGATCCGAGGTCCACAAGCTCGCCCCGAGACCGAATTCCGTCGCATTTGCCAGCCTCGACCGCACTACTGGCGTCTGGGACGCCCATGATCGCGGCAACAGGCCCGAACGTCTCTTCGGCGCTAACCGCCATCCCCGGGGTCACGTCATCGAGCACCGCGGGGTTGAAGAAGTACCCACGGCCTTCCAGCGGTGTTCCCCCGGTGATCAACCGCGCCCCGGCCGACACACTGCGCTCAACCTGACCGATCAGCGACTGCCTGATGCTCGCTTTGGCCAGCGGCCCCACCAGGGTGCTCTCGAGCATGGGGTCGCCTACCGTCAGCTTCGCGACGCCGGCGGCGAACGCTTCGGTGAACTCGCTGCGGATCGCGTCTTCGACGATGAACCGTTTGGCTGCGATACAGCTCTGCCCGGCATTGTGGTTACGCGCGGAGACGGCGGCGGCCGCAGCGGCGGCGACGTCGGCGTCCGCCAGCACGATGAACGGATCAGACCCGCCGAGCTCGAGCACTTGTCGCTTAAGGTGACGGCCCGCGGTGGCGGCCACCAGCTGCCCGACTTCCGTTGACGCCGTCAGCGTGATTGCATGGATTCGGTCGTCGGCGATGAGGTCGGCGACCTGTTCTGTGCCCACCAGCAGGGTGGTGAACAGGCCGGGTGGGCACACCTGGTCGATGATCTCGGCGATGTCGAGTGCGCATTGCGGCACATTGTCCGCGTGTTTGAGCACGATCCCGTTGCCGGCCAGAAGTGTCGGCGGGGCAAAGCGGAACACTTGCCACAGTGGGAAGTTCCAGGGCATCACCGCCAACACCAGCCCCAGTGGCTCGAAGGACACATAGGACCGCTTGGCCGAGGTGGACACCGGCTGGTCGGCGAGCATCGCCGGCCCGTGCTCGGCGTAGAACTCGCAGCACCACGCGCTTTTATCGACCTCGGCCAGCGACTCCAGGAGCGGTTTGCCCATCTCCTGGGTGATGTGCAGGGCGAGTCGCTCCCTGTTGGCGCGCAACGCGTCCGCCATGGCAAACAGGCTTTTCGCCCGCTCGCTCAATGGAAGTGCCCGCCACGTCTGCGCGGCGGCCGCCGCACAGCCCAGGGCACGGTCGACGTTTCGGGCCGGCGTTGGCTCGAAGGTGGCATTGATTTCTTCGGTGGCGGGGTTAATCGAAACTATCTGTGAGACCGACATGGAGCCCTCCTTGAGGTCCGGTAAGTGATTGCAGAGAAATTGGATTGAGAAAAGGTGATCGACGCTTGCTTGCCGAGGTAGTTAAAAGAACTGCCGCCGATAATCACTGAACTGCCCGGCGCACTACGTCTTCGAGCTGCGGGCCCGCCCACAGATCGTCGTCGTCGGCGACTTTTTTACGACCTTCGGGCGAGTTCAGCGCTTCGAGAACTATATGCGCAAGGCGCTCGTACCATTGCCCGACTTCCGGCGGGTAATCAGCGTAGCTGCCATTCTCGCGCAGAATTGGGCCTTCGACGGTATGGATGTCGGTGATTCCGTCGAATTCCTGCGTATAAGGTTTGCCGAGCCGTGCGGCCGTCGACGCGTCGATTGTTGCGTCGAGTTTGATCCAGCGGCCGTTGAGGAAGGCTTCCCCCAGCGAGTGCCAGGGCAGCGGCCGACCGTGTTTGCCGCCCCAGAGTGCCCGAACGTCTGGTGAGAGGAACTCCTTTTCGGGGGAGTCGAGCGTCTGGAACGCGACGCGCGCGGGCACACCCGCGGCCCGTGACAACGCCACGAATGAGCTGGCCTTACCCATGCAGAAGGCGACGCCGTGCTCGAGGACGGCACTGGCGGAGCGCTGGCCGGCCGCCAGATAGCGGAAGGATTCGAGGATGTCGTACCGAAGATCGCGGACATAGAGGTAGATCGCCCCGATCCGCTCGACATCGGACGCTGCGCCGTGTGTGAGTTTCTCCGCGAGCGTGGCCACTAATGGGTGGTCTGCGTCGAGGTATTCGGTAGATTCCAAGTAGGAATCGGTATTGTTTGTCAAGCTGTTTTTGGCATGCATCATCAGAACTACTCCTTACTTATTGCCTAACTAATTAAAATTCTAGAGAGCGATTCATCATATTCGAGTAGCAGCTCCCCGGAATGCAGTAAGAACCTTTTGGCCGACAGTATGTATGAGCTCCGATTGTGCAACATGCGGAATCGTGAAAAGGAATGTGTCCACGCCGGACTCGTAATATCCATTGATCCGCTCGATGCACTCATCCGCGGGGCCGACGATCAGACCCGAATCTGGAATCGACGAGAATTCTGCTCTGATATGGGCTTCCTGTTCGGCGGAATGGGTCGGCGCGAGCAATGCAGTCAGTGAAAATCGTAATGTCGACGGGTCACGTTCAAATGAGGCGCAGGCCTGCGCAAGGAAATCTTTGCGCTGCTTCACTTTGTCGGGCGACCACCACCTGACGTTGATTCCCTGCGCAGAGCAGGCCGCGATCCGGTGCACTCGGTCGCCTTCGCCTCCGACCCACAGCGGTGGATGTGGCTTTTGCACGGGAGGTGGGTCGCAGACGGCTCCGTCCAGCGTGTAGAACCGGCCCGAGTACACGGGATTGGGCTGCGTCCAGATCGCCTTGATCACCTCTAGCGCCTCACCGAAAGCGGAAACCCGATCGCCCACAGGCGCGAACGGGATTCCGTACGCTTCGAATTCGCGCTGAAACCAGCCGGCACCCAGGCCGAGGTCCAGGCGACCGTCGGAGATGACGTCCAAGGTGGCGGCCATCTTGGCCAGTACCGACGGGTGACGGTAGGAGTTACACAGCACGCTGGTCCCGAGGCGGATATTTGTCGTGTCGCGGGCGAGCGCGCTCAGCGCTGTCCATGCCTCGAGTAGAGGCGTCGACGCCGGCCGCGTTCGCTCTTGGCGCTGACCATCGCCGCCAATGCCGGCGTCCTGGGCGTAGTCGTCGGGACTCAACGTCAGGAAGTGATCGCATAACCACACGGAACTGAAGCCGTAGCTTTCGGCGATGTTGGCTACCCGGACCATCTCGGGGTATTCGCTGATCGCCAGTCCTTCGGTCATCAGCGCGAGAATCAACCCGAAATGCGGGCCATCGTGTTGGGACTGGGCATTGTTGTTTTGATCCATCGCACTATCTACCTTTCGGTCATTCCGGCCTGCTGTCCCGGGATGGTCCGAGGCAGCGTGACGGAGAATTCGTATCGCTCGGGACGATGGTGGAAGACCACGACCTCCAGCGGCTTGTCCTTGTCGGTGTAACTGGTGCGCCGCAGCACCAGAACGGGTGCGCCTTCCGACAAGCCCAGTGCTGCAGCGATTTCCGGGGATGCCCCCGCGGCGTGAATCTCGTGGGTGGCCGAGCCGATGCGCACGCCGAGTCGTTGTTCCCACATCGTGTACGTCGTCTCGGTCGCCGACGCGGCCGACAGCAGCGGCTCGACGGCGTCGTCGGGCAGATCCGCTGGCAGATACGCGGTCACGATCGCCAGCGGCTGATCGTTCTCGCTGAAGCGGCGCTGGATCCGAAGTACATCCGAACGTCCCAGGGTGGCGCCCACCCGTTCGGGCGCTGGGACGACTTCGTGGGACAGCACCTCGACGCGGGGCGTTACCCCCCGGCTCAGGAGGACTTCGGTGATGGTCCGGACGCCGGACTCCAACTCCTGCTTCACCGGTTCGGCGACGAATGTCCCTAATCCCTGACGTCGGATGAGCCAGCCCTCGTCTTCGAGGATCCCGACCGCGGCACGTACGGTGACCCGACTCAAACCCGAACGCTCGATCAACTCTTGTTCGGTCGGCAGCCGACTGCCCGGAGAGAGCCGCTGCTCAAGGATCTGCGCTTTCAACAGTTCCGCAAGCTGGATAGTCGCCGGCACACTTCCGCGGGAGACACGCAGGTCAGCATCCGCGAGGTCAAATCGAGGGGAATCCCTATGAGACGTCATGAAACGTATTACATCGCATCCTGGAGCCATCTGGGACACCCGTCGATTGCGCACCACTTCCGCCGCGGTGACCGGCAGCTTGACAGTCGTCATAATACGTATTAAAACGTCTAGTAGACCACTTGTCAAAGTGACCCCAACCACTCATCAGGAGAGTTACTCGTGTCCCACCCTGTCGGCGTTATCGCCCGATTCGCCCCCCTCCCCGAAAAGCGCTCTGATCTGCAGTCCCTCCTCGAAGGCATGGTCGCTCCGGTGCGATCCGAGGCGGGATGCCGCAGCTACAACCTCTACGAGGCGGCTGACGGCGACCTGGTGCTGATCGAGCGCTATAACGATCAGGCCGCCCTCGAACACCACCGCACGACCGAGCACTACCTCAACTACCGTGCCCAACTGAGCCCGCTACTGGCCAGCCCCATCTACGTCACCGTGCTCGCGCCCCTCGATGAGGCCTGGTGATTTCGCGCCCCCTGCGCAGGCGTCAGCCGGCGGCCAGCCCTGGCAAGAGGATGGCGACCAAGCCGTCGGCGTGAGCCCGAATCCACTTGGGGCTGCTTGGATCCCGCCCGGTGAGAAGCCGGACTTCGGGGGCGTTCACGTAGGGCAACGATGCCGCGCCAACGAGCACGTAGTACAGGATCTCGTTGTCGATAGGTGCAGCAACGCCGGCTTTGCGAAGCACCTGCCAGGCCGGTCGGATACCGTCGAAGAACGGTTTGACGTGCGTTTCGGTCATCCACTTCAACCGGTCGCTCTCTGCGGTGCCTTCATGCACCATGATCTGGTTGAGCTCGGGGTGCTCGGCGGCAAATGCCACGAATCGACGGATCCCGTCGGCGAACGCCGCAGCCAGCGCCGGTATCTCAATTTCCGTCGGGTCTTCGGGAATGACGCCGTAAAAGGCGTCCCGCAATAGCTCGAAGAGGTGATCCACCGCGGCCATCCACAGCGCCGCTTTCGACTCGAAGTGGTAGTTGATCTGCGGCTGGTGCGCCTGGACACGCAAAGCGATCGTCCGCGTCGAGGCGCCGTCGAAGCCCTTGGCCCCGAACTCGACCAGTGCCGACTCCAGCAGGGCCTGGCGGATATCGGTCCTCGCCCGGCGCAGGCGCACCTTGTTCGGCGTTGGGGTCTCGCGTTGCATCGTTCGAAGTGTACCGTTATTATCACTCGATAATAACGCTGGAAGGCTAGATCTATGAGCACTGCTCCCCACCCCACGAACCAAGACCGAGTTGCCACATCGGCGCGTCTGTTGCCGCTGTCGAAGAATCCGTTCCAGGCGCCGACAGATCGCGACATGCTGCCCTCTGAGCGGCGCGAATTCGTCCGGACCCATCGGACCTGCGTATTCGGTTACGGCCGCCGATCCGACGGTCCGGCGATGTCGATCGTCTACTACGTCCCCGACGACCACGACGACCTGCTGGTGGCGACCATGGCCGAACGGGCCAAGGCCAAAGCCGTGGCGCGCAACGGCAAAGTCAGTCTCTGTGTACTAGACGAGACCTGGCCGTTCGCCTACCTGCAGGTCTATTGCGACGCCGTGATCGACGACGACGAGGAAACCCTGATCGACGTGATGATGGCGGTGGCTGAACGCATGTCGGGTGAGCCAGTGCCCGCCGAGCTACGCCCCGCCGTCAAAGCTGTCGCCGAGCAAGAAGGCCGGGTGCTGGTGCGCTGCCGGCCGTATGCGACGTTCGTGACGCCGCCGCGACACTTGCACAGCAACGACCAGCAGGAACTGACCCACTGGGTCTCGGGGTCGATGCCCTGGGATGCTCCCGACATGGCGGCGAAGTGATGGCCGACGTAACGGAGAAGTGGCGTTCGGAACGTGTCACCGCGGCCCTTTACGACGCCGGCGTGAAGCACGCCAGTGTCGCAAGGGTCGGCGCCTGGGCGATGTGGGGAGCCGACCTGCGACGCATGTTCACCGACATCGAGCGATTGGCAGACGTCCCGGCCGGCGCATCGGTACTGGACATACCGTGCGGGGGTGGCCTGGCCTTCCGCGGTCTGCGTACCGGCCAGGCCGTGCGTTACGTCGCGGCCGACATATCTCCCTACATGCTCCAGCGGGCGCGCCGAGAGGCGGGCCGACGGGGGGTGCAAGACGCGATCGAGTTCGTCGAAGCGGATGTGACCGCGCTTCAGTTCGCTGACGCCAGCTTTGATCTCTGCGTGACGTATAACGGGCTGCACTGTCTGCCGGACCCCCGCGCGGCTCTGGCGGAGCTTGTTCGCGTGCTCCGTCCGGGTGGGACCCTGCGCGGGACGTCATGTGTTACCGGTCGAGGTCCGCGCCAGGATGTCCTGGTCGCGATGAGCCGTCGTGCGGGGGTGTTTGGAAACACTCCGCACACGGGCGAGATCGAGCGTTGGCTGAAGGAATTCGGCCTCGATGTAAAACTCGAGCGCAGCGGAGCGGTCGAGTTTTTTGAGGCGCGGTTGCCAATTCGAAAGGCGGATTGATGGGCGACCGTGTTGCCGGCAAAGGGATCCCAACACACCTTCAATACTTTCCACTCGCCCGAGACCAGCGCGCGCACTACCACCGCACGGGTACCGTCGCGCCGATTCCTCTGCCAACCCGAAATCCGCATCAATCAAATCGCTCAACGACTCCGTCGGCCCGACCGCGCGGGAACGGCTCCGAGGATCTGAGCAAGACAGAAAGGGCCGATCTAATGGCGAAGTCTGCATCTGGAGATCAGGTTTCGGTGCAATGAGTCTCAGTAGGACGCTGCGACAGAAGTTTCCATTCTTGAGGTACTCGTTCCTGCGCGGGGCTTTCGGCGGCCGGAACGTCATACGGACGGGTCAGATGGGTGACGGCCGGGAGAAGGCGACGGCCGAGTACGTCATTGCCAACGCACCGGCGGGCGACGTCGACGCCGCGATCGACGCCATCGACAACTTCGCCTACGACAAGTCGATTCTCATGAACGTCGGCGACCAGAAGGGCCAGCTGCTCGACACCGCCGTCAAGCGCGCGAAGCCGAAGCTCGCCATGGAACTCGGTGCCTACTGCGGATACAGCGGGCTGCGGATCGCCCGAGCGGCACCGGGTGCCAACGTGTTCTCGATCGAAAAGTCCGGTGCCAACGCCTCGGTGGCGCGCCGCGTGTGGACGCACGCCGGCCTCGCCGATCGCATCACCTGCATTAACGGCACCGTCGGCGACGGGACGACGCTCGAGGTTCTCGCCAAGGACTACGGATTCACCGAGGGCTGTTTGGATTTCGTATTCCTCGACCACTGGAAGGACGTGTACCTGGACGACCTGCAGCGGCTCGTCGACCGGGGCTGGCTGCATCCGGGAACGATCGTGGTCGCCGACAACGTCGGCTTCCCCGGCGCACCCAAGTACCGCACCTACATGAAGGAACAGCAAGGCAAGCGGTGGCAGACCATCGAGCACGAAACCCACGTCGAGTATCAGACGCTACTCAAAGACCTGGTTTTGGAGTCGGAGTTCCTGGGCTGAGCCGACGTCGGTCGAACCACCGTCAGATGCCATAGCGCAGTTTGATGCTGTGATACCGATCGAGCATCTGCTTCACACGCTCGCCCTCGGACACCATCGCGGTGTCGGAAGGCAGCGCGTCGAGCAGTTCTGACCGCTTCACCAACCGGGTGCGGAAGCTTGCGGTGTTCTGACTCATCAGACTGCGATACGTAAGGTTGCCGTTCGAAAAGCCCTGGGTGTCAAGCCAGTTGTGCACGCCAGGATCGTCGTGCGCGATCACTAGGCGTACCACGTCGTCACTGTCCACCTTGGTACGTGCGGGGGTGTAGCTCACCGGCCGGTACAGGAAGTCCATGCTGGCCGCGAAGACATTGCCCATCCCGAAGATCCAGAAGCCGTCATGGTTGTCCATCTCGACGATCAGCGCCTCTTCCGGTCTCAATTCCCAGATCATGTGCGCCGCCAGCCGTCCGCGCTTGGCGTCGTCGTCGCTGTCGGCGGTCCGCTCGGGCGGGAAGTGGTTCGTGAAGGCCGGGTCGCACACGCCGTTGGAGTACTTCCACGAATGTTCGGGCCAGTCGTGCATCGCGCCGGTGAGGAAGTCCCCGGCCCACTCCATCGCCTGAATGATCCGCTCCGACGTCGGTATCGGCCGCGGACCGTCCATGCCGATCCGTTCGATCGACAGCGTGGTCGGCGTCTCGAACCACGCGTCGAATGCCTCACGGATGAACAACTTCCGCGAACCGGGGGTCGTCGGCAGCCAGTTCTCGGCGCGTACCTCTCCCCCGACGTATAGCTCGAAACTGCCGTCGGCTTCGGTGGTGATCTGATGACCGAA
Source organism: uncultured Actinomycetota bacterium (assembly GCA_963751315.1). Classification (GTDB taxonomy): domain Bacteria; phylum Actinomycetota; class Actinomycetes; order Mycobacteriales; family Mycobacteriaceae; genus Mycobacterium. The sequence goes on from CAVVUH010000005.1 coordinate 201,377, forward strand.
GATGTTGGTTTCCGGAATGTCACCGAAGGGCTCGTGCAGACTCGGCCAGTCGGTGCCGGGGATGCGATCGGGGCGCGGGCCCTGCACCGTCACGTTGAGCCACCGTGCGGTGCCGCGGTTACCGCTGATCCGGTAAGCGTGGTCACCGTCGATCCACGCTTGGCGATAGGTGAAGTCGGCGACGTCACCACCCAGTTTGCGCGTCGGTGTGCAGAAGGGATGTATCTGCGGATAGGCCGGATCCTTAGTCTCCAGCGCGAGGTCGAACGCTTGCCCGAGGTTCTGGGCGAGGAAGCGGAATGCGTCGGCGCGCAGGATCGGACTACCGGGGTTGGCGTCCTTGAACACATCGTCGCCCGCGAACCTGAGCTGAGCGCAGAAACGGTGCCACGCGTTGCGAAGCTTCTCGTCGCTGGGCCCGTCGCCATAGGCCATCGGTTCAGGCTCCCAGCCTGGTGAGGATTTCCGATACCCTTTGCGCCGCGCGTTGGGTAGCGGCGCGCGCCCCTTCTGCAGCGATGCGCGGACCGACCAACTCGATGTCGAAGACGCCTTCGTACCCGGCATCGAGCACGTCGCCGAGAATGCGGTCGAGCGGAATCACCCCGTCGCCGGGCACCGCGCGGCAGGGCGCGGTGCGGTCGCCCAGCACGTAATCACTCACCTGGACAAGGCCCGTCATCGGAATCGCTTGCTGCAGAAGCGCCTTCAACCCAGCCTCCATCCAACAGGCGTGCCATTCGATGCAGAGACCGATGCCGGCGAGTTCTGCGAGGGTGATGGTATCGGCGAGCGTGTGGGCAATGTGGATGTCGGCATTGAACGACGAGGCGTTCTCGACGAGCACACTCATCCCCTGGGCCGCAGCTGCCGCCTTGCATGGCGCGATGAGCGCGGCGAAGCGTTCGGCGGCTTGCTCCCACGTCAAATATCCGCGGCCGCCCGTTTGCAAATACACCGAGCTGGCCCCCAACGCCGCGGCGACGTCGATGGCCTGCAGCAGCTTCTCGGTCGCCTCGCCACGGTCGTTATCCAGGTCGGGATAGACGGCGAACTGATGATTCACCGCTTCCACCTGTGGCCCGCCGCCAGCCAGTGCCTCCTGAGCCTCTTCTAGCGCGCCTGCCTGCATCAGCGAAGCAGTCACAAGCGTCGTGTGCTGCACGCCGATCCGGCGGCAGTGGTCGATGAACGCCGTGGTGCTTTCGTCAAGGAACGCAACCTGGTGCAGGCCGACGCGCGGATGCACGACTAGGCCCTCGTCTCGATTTCGACGCCGAACCGTTCGCGGAACGGTCTGAACTCCTCGTTTAGGGCGTCTATGTCCTCACCGATGTCAGTGAGCAACGACGTCGAATAGCGGAACTTGCCGCAGCGGTCACCCTTGTTATTGGCGAGGTAGTCACGCATCGCGACCTCGGTCCGGGGGGTCAGCTGCCGCCCGGCGAAATCGTAATAGCCGCGCACGGTTGCGATCTGGTCGGATACAAAGTCCCGGTAACGGACGTGGTGGATGCGCGGGTCGTCGACCATAGGGTTAGTCATGGTGTTGGCGATGCCCGCTCGCGTCATCTCCAGATGCTTCTTCGCCTCGGCTTTCAGATCAATCGGACCGACGATGCCGTCCATGATGTCGGCCATCATCATGGTGCGCGATGCCGCCACCTGTACGGGATCGCGGTGCAACCACACGAGTGTGGCGTCGGGATAGGCCTCGAAGAACTCCTTGAGCCGAAAGCCGTGGAATCCCTTGAGCACCCAGTATTTCTCGGGCCTGCCGTACTGGAACTGCTGCAGCATCGCCTTGTGAATTCGGTACTGCGCCGCGGCGTCAGTCGGCAAGCCCTGAGTCACTGATTCGATCGGCACTCGCCACCAGGCGGTCGGCGTCATCACCCGGAAATCGAACGCCCAGGTGCGTTCGTCCTCGGGCAAGCCGTCGCCGAGCATGTCGTTGTAGGGGTGCGAATGCAGCCACTTCGGCAGCTTGGCGTTGATCTCACGCCAATCGTCGTCGGCGCGAACTCGGCGCGGATCGTCAGTATCAGCGACACCCGGCGGTGGTGATGGATACATGACCTCCCAAAACCTCAGGGCGCGGGCCTGGGGGTCGACGGACATCATGGCGTGCATGAGCGTGGTTCCCGTCCGCGGTTCGCCCGTCACGAACATCGGCCGCTCGATCACCTCGTCGGCGATCGGATAGCGGTTGCGATCCTCGAAGAACTCAAGTCGCGAGGTCAGAAGCCAGTGGCAGACTTCCGCTGCCTGTCGACGACCGTCTGCATCCATTGCCCCCGCATTGAGCTGATCGACTGCTAACCCGAAGCGCTCGGGCAAGGTTGCGTCGCTCCAGTCGGACAATCCCGTCTCGGCCTGCGCGCGAGCCAGCATCGCCTGCGCGTCGAGGCTGTTTTCGGTTGCAGGCGCAGTCATTTGCCACCGACTAGGGTGAGCAGTTCGTCCTCGGCCTCCCGCACCTTTGCGGCCGAGCCTGCGCTAAATGCGAGTCCACCCATGCTGCCGTACTCCATCAACTTGAACACCCGCAGACCCGCGTCGCAGAAGCCCTTCATCCGCTGCGCCACCTGCTTTGGCGTGCCACAGGGGATGATGTCGCGAATCGCCTGTGTATCAACGTCTTCGCAGAACTTTATGATCTTCTCACGTGAGAGCTTGACCGGGTTGAAGTCCATGATCCCGCGCCAGCCTGCGCCCATCGGGTGCTCGTAACCGAACGTGCGGAGGTCCTCGGCAGTGAGCATCAAGATGATCGACTTGACCAGCGGAGCCTCGAGCATCGCCTCGATCTCGTCGTCCTCTCCGATCAAGCACATCTGTGTGATCGCGGGGATGATCGCCATGGGATCGCGGCCGGCCCGCTCGGCCGCCTCGCGAACGACCGCGAGTTTGGCGGCGTAGTCCTCCGGTGTGAACGCGCCCGCCGGCCACCACCCGTCGGCGTGCCGGCCGGCGATGCGCAGCATGCGAGGCCCGGCGGCGCCAATCCAGATCGGCGGAACCCTGCCTTCGTAGGCTTCGGTGTCCAGCCGCGCGTGCTCGAGACGATAGAAGTCACCCTCGAAGTCCACCGGGCCGTCGCTGTCCCAGAGCAGCTTGATGATTCTTACTGACTCCTCGAACCGACCGACCGGCTTCGCGAAGTCGAACCCGTAAGGCACGGTGTTTTCGAGCTCACCAGAGCCGAGGCCGAGGATGAAGCGGCCCTTCGAAAGGTGATCAAGGGTCAGCGCGGTCTGGGCGAGCATCGCTGGGTGTCTGCGCACCGTGTCGACGACGGTGGTGGCGATGGGTGTCGTCGTCGTGAGGACGGCGGCCGCCGCGGCGACGGCCATACCGTCGAGGTGCCGGTGAGGCGATGGTGAGTCGGTGGCGAGATCGGTGAACTCGGGCGCCCAGATCGAATCCGGCCAGAAACTGACCATATGGTCCGGTAGCCAAATGGAGTGATATCTCCCGTCGTCGTACTGAGCGAGCATGTCGATGGCGAGCGGCAGAGTCGTGCGCAGAAACGCGGCCGGCTGGACCTTCATCGGTTGACGGTTCGTACGACGCCAGTGGTCATCGGGGGATCCAAAGTCTGAGTGCGCTGAGCATTCGCTCAGCGTAACCGTACGCAGGGCGCCGGAATCTGAAGCTCATCGGCACGGGTGCCGCTCTGACGATGATCACCAGCGTTGTGAGAAACGAGGAGGTGTCGCCAAGTTCCCACCCCAGCGCCCCTGAACCTGAGCGGTCCCGGCGTCGTGCGGTGGGCTGTCGGCGGCGAGACAGGAGCCGAGCCCGGCGCCGCCGTAGCGCAGGTGCGCACGTCGCACCTGGATCTGTCGCCCCGCCCTTTCGCGATTACCACAGCTCAATAGTGTGAGGCCCGGCGGCAAATTATGGGTCGGTCATTCTCAACGGCCCGACGCCCACCACCGGCGCATAAATCTCCACAGGATCCCCGACGACCTTGACGACGTGGCCAACAAGATGGACGACCTTGTTTCGGGGTGTGCCCAAAATGTGCCCAAAAGAGAAGCGGGCCAGAGCGAAAACACACCCTGACCAGCTATTTCTCGGTGGAGCTGCCGGGAATCGAACCAGGCGCAAAAAATGCGTTGAACTGGGAGAATACTGGATTTGACTACGCGAAACGACGCGAAACGACGTGACGCGACCTGCGGATACGCGGAGGGTGTTGATGGCATCAACACCATCGCAGTAGGGCACGACGTCCGGATCGTGGCCACCACCACGGTCCAGCGACATCGTGTGCTCGGCCCCGAACCCGTGCGCGAGCACGCACGCCGGTTGCGAGCTGGGTGCTCGGGGCGGCGTCAGCCACGCTGCACAGCGGATGGCGTGATTCCAGGAGCCGCTTCGCGTCTGCTCGCCGCACCCGCGAAGGCCTGTGCGATGTTCAGCCAGCCCGATGCGACAGTGCCTCGGACGATCAGACCGGTCTCGCGCCAGTTACGCCGCTGGGTGACGGTGAGGACGAAATCCGTTGCGGTTCCGGCAACGCTGTTTGTAGCGTCGGGTGGTCCCCAGGTCCGCAGCTCGCCCGTCGAGGAGCGCAATTCGACCCGCACCGCATCGCTCGGTACCGGCAGTCCGTGGACGGTGTGCGAGAAAGCGAATGTCGCCACGCCGAGATGAGCGATGTCGCGCAGCCCGGGGCTTGCTGGATGCGTGAGGCCGAGGGCGTCGTAAATGTCCTGACCATGCGCCCAGGTCTCCATCAGCCGCGCGGTAGCCGAGGATGCGACACTCATGTCGGGACCGAACCACGGCAACCGACGCCTAGGATCCTCGACCATGAATGCGCTCAGCAGGCGCCGTCTTGACTCGATGAACCACTTCAGCAGCATCGCGGGTGCCATAGCGCGGTGCTGTTCGGCAATGCGGTCAGGGAAGTCCATGCCAGCAGCCATCAGTTCGTCGGCGTGCGAACGCAACTCCCGCGCGTCGCTCAGCGCGAGAATCGTGGAGTCGTCGAAGAATGCCAGGTGTGACACCTGATCGTGGATGCTCCAGCCCTGGGCTGGGGTCGGCAACGCCCAACGATCTTCGGCCAGCGCGGTCAAGCATTCGATGACAAAGTCGGACTCGACGCGCAAACCCGCCAGCAACTTAGGGTAATCCAGCGCCATCACGTCACCCTTCGAACTCATCGCCCTGCACGACGGCGAGAACCTGACCCGACTCGACCTGATCGCCTGCGATAACCGAGATGGCGGCAACGACTCCATCGGTTGGGGTTCGCACCGTGTGCTCCATCTTCATCGCCTCCAGCACGACGATGGGTGCCCCCGCCGTGACCCGCGCGCCCTCGATGACCTCGATCCGCACCACCGCGCCCGGCATCGGGGCAAGCAACGAACCGGCCTCCGCGGTCGCGCTGGGGTCGGGGAACCGTTCCACTTCGGACAGCATCGTGGAGCCCAATGCGCTGTCGACAAAATGCTTCGCGCCGCATCGGGTTATCTGGTAGCGCCTACGGACACCTTCGACCTCTAGATCCGCGGTGTCGGCTGACGCCGACACAATCCGAAGTGATTGCGGTTGCCAACCGCTCACTGAGGCGGTGACCGCGGACCGGTCGAACCGGTAACTCACATCGACGGTCTCGTCACCGACGACGAACGACACACGCTGTGGCTGGCTGTGCACCGTGCGCCAGCCCGAAGGCAATCCCGGCAGGATCGATATCCCGTTGCGGCGGCCCGCCTGCGCGGCCAGTGCAGCGACCAGGGCATGGATCCGGGTCGTGCTCGCATCGTTCGCGGCGGTCATCAGCTGTACCGGGTCGTGCCGCTGCAGATATGCGGTGTTGATTGCACCAGAACGGAATTCGCCTTCACGCAGGATCCCGACCAAAAGATCACGGTTAGTCATAACGCCGTGGATCCGCGTCTCACGCAAGGCGCGAGCTAACCGTCCGCACGCCTCCTCTCGGGTTTTGCCATAACCGATGATCTTGGCAAGCATCGGGTCGTAGTGCGTGCTGACCTGAGACCCGGACGTGAACCCGGCGTCGACTCGTACGCCGCGCAGCTGCGGGAACTCAAGCGTGGTTAAAGCACCTGCGACGGGAAGAAACCCGGCGGCGACGTCTTCAGCGTAAAGCCGCGCCTCGATCGCGTGGCCGTGAGGCGTTGTATTCAGCATCTCCGGCGGTAGCGGCTCGCCGGCTGCGACGAGTAACTGCGCACGAACCAGGTCGATCCCGGTGACGAGCTCGGTGACCGGGTGCTCAACCTGAAGGCGGGTATTGACCTCTAGGAAGTAGAACGAATCATCCTGGGCCATCACGAATTCAACGGTCCCGGCGCCCTCGTAGGTCAGTGCCTGTCCGGCGGCGATCGCCACTCGGCCGAGTTGATCGCGCAACGCCTTATCGACCGCTGTCGACGGCGCCTCTTCGATGATCTTCTGATAGCGCCGCTGAATGGAACACTCCCGCTCGCCGAGGTGAACCAGCGTGCCGTGCCGGTCGCCGAAGATCTGCACCTCGATATGACGTGGTGATTCGACGAACTTCTCCAGGAAGACCGTGCCGTCGCCAAACGCCGACGCCGCCTCCCGGCGCGCGCCTTGAACGGCATCGAGAAGCTCGCCTTCGCTGTGCACGATCCGCATCCCGCGACCGCCGCCACCGAATGCGGCCTTGACCAGGATCGGAAAACCGATGTCGCTGGCCGCGGCTCGCAGCCGGTGCGGGTCGAGGTCTTCCTCGTTCGAGACGGTGGCGTCGGGCAGCACCGGTACTCCTGCCGCCCGCATCATGTCCTTGGCTTCGATCTTGGAGCCCATGGCCGCGATCGCCTGGGAGCTGGGCCCGACGAAGACCACCCCTGCGCCGGCGCATGCCTCGGCGAAATCCGCATTCTCGGAAAGAAATCCGTAGCCAGGATGGACGGCGTCAGCTCCTGTGCGCGTCGCGGCGGCAAGGACCAAGTCACCCCGTAAGTAAGTCTCGGCGGATGTCGTGCCGGCCAGATGAACCGATTCATCAGCCTCCAAGACGTAGGGGGCGTACCGGTCAGCGTCGGAGTACACGGCGACCGTATCGATGTCCATCTCGCGTGCAGTGCGGATGATCCGCGAGGCGATCTCCCCCCGGTTGGCGATGAGCAGCTTGTTGATCACGGGCTCACATCCTGAACACGCCGAAGCCGCGTCGGCCGCAAACAACGTTGGAATGTGCTGCCGAAAGCGCCATCCCGAGCACAGACCTGGTGTCGCGCGGGTCAATCACGCCGTCGTCATAGATGCGTGCCGAGACGAAAAAAGCGTGCGACTCACGCTCGATCTGCGCTTCGATCTCGGCAGTTCGCTTGGCGTCGCCCTCGTGGTCGAATTCTCGCCCGGCTGCTTGGGCCGCCGCCTTGCCGACGATCGACAGGACGCCGGCCAACTGCTGAGCGCCCATTACCGCGAGTTTCGCATTGGGCCAAGAGAACATGAATCGGGGATCGTAGGCGCGCCCGGACATTCCGTAGTTGCCGGCCCCGAAGGAACCTCCCATGTTGATGGTGATGTGGGGGACGGTGCTGTTGGTAACGGCGTTGATCATCTTTGCACCGTCCTTGATGATGCCGCCCTGCTCGTAGGCGGTGCCCACCATGTAGCCCGTAACGTTCTGCAAGAAGATCAAGGGCGTGTCAGTCTGGTTGGCCAACAGGATGAATTCGCTTGCCTTTTTTGATTCTTCGCTGAACAGCACCCCACGGGTGTTGCCTAAGATTCCGACCGGAAAGCCATGGACCGACGCCCACCCGGTGGCCAGGCTGGTACCCCAGCGTGGCTTGTACTCCGAGAACCGCGAACCGTCAACGACGCGGGCAATGACGTCCCGCGGGTCGAACGGCACTCGGGGGTCTCCAGAGGCGATGCCGAGCAGTTCCTCGGCGTCATAGATCGGTTCGTCGGCCGACTGGTTTGGCGCGGGCCCCAATTTGCACCAGTTCAAGTGCGCCACAATGTCGCGGCCGATGCGGATCGCGTCGACTTCATCCACCGCGAAGTAATCGCCCAAACCTGAGATGCGTGTGTGCATGTAGGCGCCGCCGAGTGCCTCGTCGTCGGCATCCTCTCCGGTCGCCATCTTCACCAGAGGAGGACCGCCGAGGAAGACCTTCGCCTGTTGGTCCACCAAGACGGAGTAGTCGCACATGCCAGGCACGTAGGCCCCGCCAGCCGTAGAGTTCCCGAGCACCAGCGCGATGGTGGGAATCCCCATCGCCGAAAGCTCGGTGAGATCATGAAAGATCTTGCCAGCGTGAACAAATAGTTCCGATTGAGTGGGTAGATCAGCGCCACCGGACTCCACGAGGTAAACCACGGGCAGCCGGTTCACCCGGGCAATCTCCAACGCGCGCAGGTTCTTGCGAAGCGTGTAGGGATTCATCGTCCCGCCCCTCACTGTGGGGTCGTGAGCAATGATCATGCACTCCACACCCGAGACAACGCCCACGCCCGTGACGATCGCCGCACCGACGTTGAACTCGGTCCCCCATGCCGCGAGCGCCGAGAGCTCCATGAAGGGTGCGTCGCGGTCCAAGAGCAATTCAATACGTTCCCGAGCCAGGAGCCTGCCGCGGTCATGGTGGCGCTTCACATAGCGCTCGCCCCCACCATCGACGACCCGCCGGAGTTGCTCATTGAGTGCCGCGACCGCCGCCGTCTGCACTTCCAGGTTGGCGAGGAAGGTCGCAGACATCGTGTCGACTTCGGAGCTGAGGGCAGGCATCAGAAACGTTCTCCACCACGCCGGCTCATCAGCGGCCCTCGCCCACAAGCGCCCGGTATCGGTCTGGCAGCCATAGGTCAGCGGTAAGCACGGGTCCATCTCGGAGTTGTGAATTAGTGAATTGATGATAACTAACTCTGTAGGTCATGTGTCAATAAGCCGGCCAGGTCGACTGCCGTCGTAAGCTATGTTTTTCCTTTTAACATCGGTAGCGAGCCTCGATTGGGGCTCAGCAAGTAACCTGTGTTGCGTCTGAAGTTAGTAAACGCCGACGCGCATTGGCGCGAACTGAACTCGTGGGCTTTTGACCCAGGGCTGTACAGCATCGTCGCTGCGCTTCTCGGGCTCAGCCGAGTTCGTGGATCAACCTGCCGGGACGCCGAGGATCGCGCGAGCGGCTTCGGTGAGCAGAACCCGCAATCGGTCCTCAGCCAAGCCGGTGTTGTGAAACAACGGCGACTGAATTGCGCCGATCGCGGCGTGGACCACAACACGCGCATCGGCGTCAGTCAAATCGTCATGCATCTCATTGAGCAGGTGCACCCATTCTTCGAGATACAGCCGCTGCTTACGGCGGAGTCGGCGCCGATCCTCTTCAGGCAGGTTGTTGATCTCGCGGTGATAAACCTGGGCGAGCTCGCGATCGGCGACCACGAACTCCACCTGACCGGCGATGAGCCGGTCAAATGCCTGACCCAGGTCGTTGGTCGCGTCCAGGATCTGTTGCTCGTCGCGCAACAGCCCATCGATCACCCGGTCGAAGAGGTCCACGAGGACTGAGGACTTGCTCTCGAAGTGGCGATAAATGCCCGAACCGGTGATACCGGCGGCGGCGCCGATCTCGGCGATCGATACCGCGTGATAGCCCTTGTGGGCAATCAGATCTGCTGCGGCCGCGAGGATTCGCTCTTTCCGTTCCGGGTCACGAGTCCGAGTCCGCGGCCGCTCTTCACCCAGCGTCCTTTTGGCGATGGCGCTACCTCCAAGTGTGCTGACGTTCATTATGCGCGGGTATCACCTCGTCATTGTGGCCCGTGTTGTTACTCGCAAGTCACGCGCAGCGGTCGCTGCGGCGGCGCATGGCGACCGTCGTCGCGCTGTGCGACTGTCCCGCCGACATCACGGGTCGCGTGTTTTCCAGCCTCGACCTGATCGACGAGTGGGGCTTGAACGTCCGCGGACTCGACGGAGTGGCCCGCGTGTGACTCGGAACGCTAGCGAATAACCCCAGCGATGTCGCCGGACATGGCGCCCAACTGGCCCGACCACGAGCCCCAGCCGTTGTCACCACCGACCGCGATGTCGAAGTGGCCATTGTGCCCGCCGACGGTGCGGTACTGCTGGTAAAACTCCAGGTTTGATCCTGTCGCCTGGTCGGGGTAACCCAGCACGGCCGCAGGATCGCTGGCACCGGATTTCGCGGAGTAGACCCAAACGCGGGTGTTGTTTTGCGCCAGCAGCGCGGCGTGCACGTACGGGTCGTGCCACTTCCACCGGCCCAATTGCGGCGCTCCCCACATACGGTTGCCGTCAATCCCACCGAACTGCTGCAGGCCGGCCAGGATCGCGCCGTTGTAGTTCGTGCTGGACGGGTACAGGAAACCCGACATCGAACCGGCGTAGCCAAAGCGATCGGGGTGGAAGGCGGCCAACGCCATCGCTCCGTATCCGCCCTGTCCGGCGCCGACAACAGCGTGACCGCCGGGGGCGAGGCCTTTGTTCGCGGCTAACCACTCGGGCAGTTCGCTAGAGAGGAAAGTCTCCCACTGCTTGCTGCCGTCCTGCTCCCAGTTGGTGTACATGCTGTAAGCGCCACCCGCAGGCGCGGCAACCGAGATCCCTTTGCCGGCAAGCGTATTCATTGCGTTTCCTGCGGTGACCCAGCCACTGACGTCAGGGCCAGCATCAAACGGGTCTAACAGATAGACGGCATGTGGCCCGCCTGCCATGAAACTCACGGGTATGTCGCGGCCCATGGCCGCTGAGGGCACCATCAGATTTTCCACCGCAGCCGCATGAGCCCGGCCGGTCGATGAGAGGACCTCCGTGACAGTACCCGACGCCACCGCCAACGCCGCGGCCAATAGCAATCGCGATAAAAGCGATCGTCTCCTCATGTCCACCTCACTTCGTCACGGTGCCTGTTGATTTGTTGCGCTTTGCGACTCGATGCAGATCACTGTGCAACCGGGAGTGTCCGGCACCACCGACTGGGACGGCCAGATCGGTTGCTGGGCTGGCGTCGCCGGTGGGCCGAAGTCGATTAGCGGCATGTGCGCCAGCGGGTCGGTGGGCGGCAGGCCGTGGATGTTGAGCGGGAGCCCCGGGCCGAGCCCCTCCGGGTTCTCCAGATGTAGGTCAGCGAGCGGCGGTGCCGGCCCGGTCACCGGTGGCAGGTCTGCCGGAACCACGCCGGTGGCATAAGCCGCAGCCCAGCCCAACACATTTCGGGCGTAAGGAAGCGAGTTGTTGTAGCGCAAGATCGCCGCCATCACCTGAGACTGGTCTCGCAAGTTCAAGCCGCCGCTGCATAGATACCGCGCGGCGGCCAACGTTGAGTCGTAAAGGTTTTGGGGATCGGCCACGCCGTCGCCGTCGCCATCGGAGGCATACCGTGCCCAGGTGCCGGGCAGGAACTGCATCGGGCCCATTGCGCGCGCGTAGCTGACTTGACCGCCGGCGCTGCTTTGGACGATGACCTCGTTTCCGGGCTGCGTGCCATCCAGCGCGGGTCCATAGATCGGCTGGACCGCGGTACCGCGGGCATCGGTCGCACCGCCGTTGGCGTGTCCAGATTCGATGCGTCCAATACCGGCCAACAGATTCCAGCTGATCCCGCAGTCAGGATTAGAGGCGGCCACTTTTTGCTCCGCGTTACGGTAGGCAGCAAGGGCCATCGACGGAATGCCGAGTGCACTAGACGAATTCACGACCGCGGCCGGCGGCGGAGCCGACTTGGTGGCCTCGGCGATATGTATGCTGGCCGGCGGCCGCGCGACGGCGACCACGACCGGTCCAGACGGGCGACTCGCGGCGGCTGCAACAGCCGCTACGGAAGCGACGGCAACATGGGGCAAAGCCGGTGTGGGCGGGGGCACTCGGCGCGCCACACCGCTCACGGCACACGCAAGCACCAAGGGAGCTATCGTTGCAACGCTCAACGCTGGGTTCTGCGTCATAGCGATTACCCGCTGGCGCAGCGTCACAGCGTGGAGCGGGTTGAACCTCGAAACGCCCAAGGCCATATGCGATCTGCACACCACAGCCGACTCTTCGGCACGTGCCTTCAAGCGGTGACGCGCCATGTTTCTCAGTACCCGCGTTGGGTGGGGATGGAGGCGGTGTCGGCGTCCGCGTCGCGATGCCGGCCAGAGCCGTTGGCCTCAAACGAGTCGAGGATCGCGCTGACCTCGCCCTCCGGGATCTCCAACGTGACGTCTTCCCAGATCCGCTGGGAGCCGAAGGACTTCGTCAGCCCCTCAACCTGGATACCGATACCCATGCGAAAATTCCTTTACGACGACTGTCCTTCGTGAAACACCCTTGGCTGCACGACGTGATCTGCAATTCCGTTGTCGCTCGCGTGGGTACGTCGTTACTGGTAAGACGTTGCTATCGTCGCCGACCCGACCGTTGCACGCTTCCCCCGAAAGAGCACACTTTGCTCTCCTCTTCGGGGCATGACTCTTACACGCCGTCGCCCGCCGGGCTATCGCCGCTCACGGGATGGCGGGAGTGGCGAACCAAAAGCCCAGGATCACCGCCGCCACCACCACGGGCCAGGCCTCGAAGGCGGCACGCACAGGGATCGGTGCCTGTCGTAGCTCCATGAAGTCCAGCATCACGTACCTGACCTTCACCGCGGCGATCAGGAAGTTGCCGACCACCGCGACGGCGGGGATGAACAGATCCTTGGACAGCCCCCACGTCGTCGCGCAGGTCGCCAGCATCAGGCCCAGCCACACCCAGGTGACCCGTTCACGCAATACCGACATCAGACCGCCCTCATCAGGTAGAGCAAGGGGAACAGCACGACCCACAGCAGGTCGACCAGGTGCCAGAACGAGGCCACGCTCTCCGGCACGGCCCGGTGCAAGTGATCGTAGGTGCCGCGTCGCGACCTGACCCACAAATAGGTCAGCAGGCTGGTACCTGCCACAACGTGTGCGAGGTGGATCCCGGTCAGCGTGAAGTACCACATGTAGAAGGGGTTGGTGCCCGGGGTGATGCCGTGGGCGAACTTCTGGAAGTACTCCACCGATTTGGACACCATGAACATCAGACCAGTGACCGCTCCCCCGAGCAGGAGGCGGGGCTCTCGGTCGATCTGATCACGCTTCATCGCCTGCACGGCAAGGGCGACCGACCACGAGCTGGTCAACAGGATCAGGGTGTCGATGCCACCCAGATTCATGTTGAGCGTGTGCCGGGAGGCCTCGAACAGGGCCGGGTTTTTGAGCCGATCCTGCATGAAGCTCAAGAACAGGATCGCGAAGATGACCGAGTCCGCACCGATGAAGACCCAGATGCCTTCCACACCGGGAAGGCGTCTGGGCTTCACGTAGTCAGTGGTAACAACCCCCACACGACTAAGCGTTGACGCGCCCGGCGGCCTCGTCCTCGGCCTGGAGCCGGGGGATGGCCTTGATGATGTAGTAGGACAGCCCCGGGATCCAGAAGAACCAGGTGAAGAATGCGATCCAGAAGCTGATCACGCCGTTGAAGGCCAGGGGCCCCGTGTTAACGAACGGGATGGCACTGACTACGAAGAACGACAAGATCGTGATCCAGCCCCACCAGCTGACGATGTTCGGGACCAGCTTCTTCTCCCGCTTGTCGCGCATGAACACAATGCTGGCGCCGGCGATCTGCCACGAGGTGACGAAGTACGCCAAGTCGATCAGGAGCCAGCCGAACCAGTACAACGTGTGCGCCATACCGGGACTGATGTTGTCGATCTCGTGCGCGGCGGTGAGCCAGATAGCGCACGCCGTCATGATCGGCGCACAGGTAATCGTGCCACCCATCATCTCGAGCTTCGACCACACACCCCCGGCGCCCTCGATGCGTTCCATCACCCGGGAGACCGCCACGCTCCAAACCATGTAGAAGGCCGTGCACGTGAGGCAGACGCTCATCCCGATCATGATCGGCAGCCGGTAGTTCTTGTAGTGATCCCAGACCGCTTGCGGCTCCGCCCAGGCCGGGAACGGCGAGATGTTGCGCGCCAGCAGGCCCCATAGGCAGAAGAACGCGGTTATGAAGGCGAAGCCCGTCCACGCCATGACCTTCCATGACGTGTAATCGGTCGGGTACGGCGACAACCCACGCGCGGGGGTGACGGTGGTGGGTTCGGCATGGGTTGCCATCGGAACTACTCCTTATTAGTAGTGTAAATGGTGTACGAGGGGAATCGACGATCGAATTCCCTCGTGACTTCTGTTGTCATCCTCACTGACACGGAACTGGCAGGCTTCCCCCGAAAGAGCACCTTTTGCTCTCCCCTTTGGGGGCACCCCCGAGAATGCCGCGTGCGAATCCAACGCGAAGGCTAGAAACCTGCCCCGTGGACCTCGTGGCCGGGCTTCTCCGCCGCGAGGCCCCGGTAGGCGCCTTCGGGCGTTGCGCCGTGATTGATGACACCGTCGACTTCGCGAGCGATCGGCATGGCAATGCCGTACGAATCGGCGAACTCCATGACGACGCTGGCAGCCTTGACGCCCTCAGCGACCTGATTCATGGATGCGATGATCTCGTCGATTGGCTTGCCCGCACCGAGCTGCTCGCCGACATGCCGGTTGCGGCTGCGCTGACTGGTGCAGGTGACGATGAGATCGCCCATGCCGGCCAGCCCGGCGACCGTGTCGCGGTGACCGCCCGCCGCCTCGCCGAGCTTGGACATCTCGCGCACCGCGCGGGTCATCACCATGGCACGCGTGTTTTCTCCGATACCAAGTGAGTAGCCCATGCCGACAGCGATGGCGTAGACGTTCTTCAGCGCGCCCGCCATTTCGACACCAACGACATCGTCAGTCGTGTACGTACGAAACCGCCTGGTGCGGAACAGCTCGGCAAGATTAGCGGCCAGATGCGGGTCGGGCATTGCTAGCACAGCCGCGGCGGCATAACCCTCGGCCACCTCGCGGGCAATGTTAGGCCCAGCCAGGATGCCGGCCGGGTGCCCGGGCAATATTTCATCGACGATCTGGCTCATCCGCTTATTGGTGCCTTGTTCGAGGCCCTTGACCAACGACACCACCGGCACCCACGGGCGAAGCTCACTGGCGAGCTCCGTCAGCACGTTGCGGAAGCCGTGCGATGGCACACCCATGACAACAACGTCGGCGCGATCGGCCGCCTCGGCGAAGTCTGTGGTGGCGCGCAGGGTCTCGCTCAGCTCGACGTCGTTGCCGAGATAGCGACTGTTGCGGTGGTTTTTGTTGATGTCTTTAGCGGTTGCCTCCGAGCGCACCCATTGCAAGGTGAGCCCGCGGCGCGCGCAGATGGACGCGATCGTGGTGCCCCAGGAGCCACCGCCGAGGACGACGACGTGGGGTTCGCGCTGAGGGGGTGTCATGCTGACCATGCCGAGATGACCGCGCCCAGCAGGTTGATGTTCGACCGAACGGGTTTCCGGTGCAACTCTGTCTCCACTACGACGTGTGTCCTTCCCGGACACCCTCGGGTGGCGGGCCTTGGACCGGATCGCTGCTGTGGCTCAGCGCGTGGGCACCTCATGACTTGTAAGGCATCGCCATCCTCGCCGACGCAGCCGTCGCAGGCTTTCCCCCGAAGAGCACATTTTGCTCTCCTCTTCGGGGCATGCCCGTTGGGCGCATGCCCGGAAATGAGGCCATAGATACTTCTTCTTCGCCCAGTTACCGACTAGCGCAGCGATCAGCCATCGGCCGGGCCTGGACGACGCTACATTTCTCAGTACGGGACGTGACGCAGGTGCCCAAATGGACCGAGGTGGGCTTGTGTGGAACCGATTCGCTGCCGGGCTGGGGACCGGGCTGATGGTCGTAGGTATCGGCGCGTGCTCGTCGCCGCCGCCCGCTGCGTCACCACAAGCGGGGACCTTGCCATCCGGAACGGCGCAAGTGACGATCGACAACAAGGACATTCCCAGGACCTACGCGGTGCATTGCACATCGATCGAATCGTTAAGGATGATCGCAACAGGTGACGTGACTGCGGGCGCTACCGCTCTCGTGTCCAATAAAGACGCGCTCACCGCCCAGTCAGTCGGCATCCAGGACTTAGGCGGCTTCACGGGTAGCTACATGGAAGGTCTCCAGGGCCGGGCACAAGTAACCATGAGCGGTCAGACCTACACAATCCGCGGTACTGCCGAGGGATTCGATACCGATAACCCCAGCGCCAGAACGACGGGTACGTTCGTGATCAAGGTGGCCTGCTAGCGCCATGGATGATCGGTCTGCGTGTCATCGACCACCAGGACTGCGTCCGCATCGTCGATGATTTCCTTGCGGCCCACCGACTCGACCACACCGCCAGTACATCCCGGGACGCCTAATTGCACCTCGGCGCCGCAGACGGCGAAACCGCTGCTCCACGCCCCCAAACAGACAGCAAGCGATCATGGCTACGAATGCGATGAAGCTACTCGGAGTTGACGGCTAATCAACCTGCGCGGCTTTGCCTTTCCTGCGCATCATCTTCGCCCACCACATCGGGGACCTGGCTGGCGACAAGCATTCTTACGCAATGTGCCACCGAGGGCACAAATAAAGACCGAGCTGGCTCCCGCGGGTGCGAGATCGCCGCCGCGGCTATTGACCCACGGCGGCGTCACCGACGTCGATTGCGTCGCGCTCGTCGGATTCGGCCAAGGCGGCGGCGTAGCTGTGCACATGCCGGCGCATGCGCCGTTCGGCAGCCGTGGCGTCACACTCCCGGATCGCGGTCGTGATCGCCCGGTGTGCCTGGCTTGTCACCATACGAACCTCGGTGTCGACGAAGGCCGCGTTCTTGGTGCCGGCATAGATTGCCTGCGAGAGCGCGGTCATGAGGCCGATCAGCAGCTCGTTGTGACTGGCGACCGCGACACCGACATGCCAATCCAGGTTGGCCTGCAAAAACTGCTCGAGATCGGCCTCGGGATCGGCGATCGCTTCGTTGGCCCGGTCGAGTTCGGTGAGGTCCTCGTCAGTGCGGTTGCGGGCAGCAAGCTCGGCGCAGAACGGCTCCAGGGCCTCCCTCGTCTCCATCAGGTCGACAAGTTTGATGCGTCTGCCCCGGATGAGCATGCTCACCGAGCTGGCCATCGACTTCGTGGTAGGCCGCTGTACGAACGCGCCGCCGGCACGCCCCGCTTTGACTCGAACCAGGTTTTGCACTTCGAGGATCCGCAGCGCTTCCCGGACAGTGGCCCGACTCATCTGCGTCTGTTTAACCAGGTCACGCTCCGCCGGTAGGGAGACACCCTCGGCGAGTTCGCCATTGAGAATCCGCTCGCGAAGGTCGCTGGCAAGCACATCAGACGCCTTAGGGACATCGAACGGGCTAAGCCTGATGCCGGATCGCGAGGGTGTGGTCACGGCATCCGCTGCTTCCATCACACGCCCCTAATGGTTTATGGTCAGACCTAAGATACCATTGATTTCATTCGGCCGTACTGATCTTGGTACCCGACAGCTGGCAGGAGAAACGCCGATGCGATGGGAGCTCTCCGAAGAACAGGAGCTGTTCACCACCTCGCTGCGCGAGTGGTTGGCCGAGCGCGCTGGCCTGGCAGCGGTTCGCGGCTGGTTGGATGCCGGCGATCTCTCCAGTTTTGAGCGGCTGTTCGTCGGCGAAGGCTGGGCCGGCGTCGGTTTCGATGAAGAGCTCGGTGGCCAAGGCGGTGGTCTGCTGGAAATCGCGCTCACCGCACGGGAGCTGGGGCGCGCAGCGGCGCCGTCGGCCGGCTGGCTGCAGTCGGCGATCGTCGTCCCGGCGCTGGCCGACGAGCCAGCGTTGGCGCGCGCGGCATCCGAGTCCGGTGAGGTGACCGCACTAGCGGTGCGGGCGGACCGCATTCCGGCCGCGGTGCCCTCGGTAGAGAGCCGCACCGACCGGCTGCACGGGCAGATACCGTGCGTACTGGGTGCCGTCCGGGCGCGGCGGTTTCTGGTCCCGATAGCCGATGGCGAGTCCGTGTCGCTGTGGCTGGTGGACGGCTCCGACCCAGGCATAGGGATTCACCCCCGGTCGCTGCTGGACCGTTCCAGGGATGTGGCCGATGTCGTCCTTGACGACGTCGCGGCACGCCGGCTCGAGCTCGACGCAGCCGCGACGATCAGCGAAATTGCCACCCGGGCAGCGGTTCTGGTCGCAGCAGACGCACTGGGCGCATCGGAACGAATGCTTCAACTCGCCGTCGACTACAGCAAGCAGCGCCAGCAGTTCGGTCGCCCGATCGGCTCGTTCCAAGCGGTGAAACATGCCGCCGCACAGATGCTGGTCACCGTGGAATCCTCGCTATCGATCGCCTGCTACGCGGCGCAATCGGTGGACGAAGGTTTGGCCGACCGCGCGATCCACGCGGCCGTCGCCAAGGCGCAGGTCACCGGCGGGGCCGCCCAACTCGCCGACAGCGCGCTGACTCTCCACGGCGCGATCGGCTACACCTGGGAACACGATCTGCACCTCTTCTACAAGCGGGCCAAGCTCGACCGGGTGCTATTCGGCACACCGGCGGCGTGGAACGAGCGCATCGCGGACGCACTGCCGCTACTGCCCGTCACGGCATGACCGTGCGCAGGTGACCGGGACCTCAGCAAACGGGCTTCCATTTTGGTCTGTCCATTAGTATGATTAGTCCTTAGTCGATTCCCAACAGTCGTCGAGCGGAGAGCGTTGTGGACTTCCAGCTAAGCGATGATCAGCAGACGATCCGCACCGCGGTCGCTGAACTGGCAGCCAAGTTCGACGATCACTACTGGATGACCAAAGATCAGCAGCACGAGTTCCCGACCGAGTTCTACGACGCGTTCGCCGAGGGCGGCTGGCTCGGCATCACCACGCCGGAGGAATATGGGGGCCACGGATTCGGCATCACCGAGGCATCCATCCTGTTGGAGGAGGTCGCGGCCAGCGGCGCCGGGATGAACGGCGCAAGCTCCATGCACATGTCGATATTCGGCATGCATCCGGTGATCGTGCATGGGTCCGAGGAACTCAAATCGCGCACCCTGCCCCGAATCGTCACCGGTGACTTGCACGTCTGTTTCGGCGTCACCGAGCCGGGCGCGGGACTGGACACCACCAAGATCACCACGTTTGCGCGGCGCGAGAGCGATCACTACGTCGTCAATGGGCGCAAGGTATGGATCTCCAAGGCGTTGGAGTCGGAGAAGGTCCTGTTGCTAACTCGCACCACGAAATTCGAGGACGCAACCCGCAAAACGGATGGCATGACCCTGTTTCTGACCGACCTCGATCGCAGCAAGGTCGAGATTCGCCCGATACCTAAGATGGGCCGAAACGCGGTGTCCTCCAACGAGTTGTTCATCGACGACCTCGCGATCCCCATCGAGGACCGCGTCGGCGAGGAGGGCCAGGGTTTCCGCTACATCCTCGACGGGCTGAACCCCGAGCGTTGCCTCATCGCCGCTGAAGCGCTGGGCATTGGACGCGCCGCACTGCGTGCGGCGGTGCGCTACGGCAACGAGCGTGTTGTATTCGGCCGGCCGATCGGAATGAACCAGGGACTGCAGTTTCCGCTGGCCGACTCGTTGGCCCGGCTGGACGCCGCCGAACTAATGCTGCGCAAAGCGACCTGGCTCTACGACAACGGGAAATCCTGTGCCCGCGAAGCCAATACGGCCAAGTACCTGTGTGCCGACGCCGCGTTCGACGCAGCTGACCGCGCACTGCAAACACACGGCGGCATGGGGTACTCGGAGGAATATCACGTGGCGCGGTACTTCCGCGAGGCCCGGCTGACCCGCATCGCCCCGATCAGCCAGGAAATGGTGCTCAATTACCTGGGCGAGCACGTGCTCGGCCTGCCGAGGAGCTACTGATGACGCAGCACAGTGACGTGTTCAGGCTCGACGAGCGCTCGGCGCTGGTGACCGGTGCGGGCAGCGGCCTCGGCCAGGCGATCGCCCGTGCCTTCGCCGCCGCCGGGGCCGCCGTGCTAGTGACCGACATCGATAAGGACGCCGCCCTGGCTACCGCGGAATCGATCACCGCCGTCGGCGGCACCGCGCAGCCGTTCGCCCTCGATGTCCGCGACTCGGCGGCAGCCACCGAAGCCGCCGCGGCCGCAGCCGAGCTCGGCGGCGGCGCACTGCACATCCTGGTCAACAATGCCGGCGCCATTGCTCCGGCGATGTTCGCCGATCTGTCGGAGGAGAACTTCCGCCGCATCATCGACATTCACCTGGTCGGCAGCTTCGTATGTAGCCAGGCGGCGCTGGGACACCTACCTACCGATGGCACTGGGCGCATCATCAACGTCACCTCGGCGGCGGGTCTCACCGGGACCATCGGCCAAGCCAACTACGGGGCCGCCAAGGCCGGCATCATCGGCCTGACGAAGTCACTGGCCCGCGAGCTGGCGCGCCAATCCATCACCGTCAACGCCGTCGCGCCGCTGGCTGCCACCGCGATGACCGCAAATATCCGCGGCAACGAAAAGCTGGCTGCCAAAACCCTCGCCCGAATCCCCTTGGGCCGGTGGGCCTTCCCGGACGAGATCGCACCGACATTTGTCTTCCTGGCCTCAGACGCCGCATCCTACATCACCGGACAGGTGCTGCCGGTCGACGGTGGGACGGTGATCTGATGCGCCACAAGGTAACAGGACCCTTTGCCTCGACGGGCCGCGAGGTCTACATCGCCGAGGCGGTACGCACCCCGATAGGCAAATCGCATCCCGAGCGGGGGTGGTACCGCGACATTCACCCCAACGCAATGCTGGCCGCCTGCTATTCCGAGCTGGTCAGGCGCACCGAAATCCGGCCCGCAGTGGTGGAAGACTTGGTGATCGGCTGCACCGCCCCGTTCGGTGAACAGTCACGCAATATCGCCCGCAACGCCTGGCTGCAGGCGGGCTATCCGCCCGAGGTACCGGCCACCACGCTGGACCGGCGCTGCGGCTCGGCGCAGACCGCGGTGGAAATGGCTGCGGCGTTAGTGGCCTCAGGCACGCACGACGTCGTGATCGCCGGCGGTGTGGAGCACATGGGCCACGTCCCCATCGACTCCCCCGGCAAGGTTTCCGAACTGTACGGCGACCCCTGGCCGGCCGAGCTGCGCGACCGCTACGCCTTTGTGCACCAGGGTGAAAGCGCCGAGTTGATCGCCGACCGCTGGCAGCTGGACCGCGAGGAGATGGATGCCTTCGCCGCCCGGTCGCATCAGAACGCCGCCAAGGCCATCGCCGACGGCCGCTTCGTCGCGGAGATGGTGCCGATGACACTCGACGGCCAGCTCCGCTCCGCCGACCAGTGCGTGCGCCCGGAAACCACGGTGGAGACTTTGGCCAACCTCAAACCGGTGTTCCGCAAGGAAGGTGGGCGAATCACCGCCGGGTCGTCATCGCCGATCAGCGACGGCGCCGCCGCAGTGCTGCTGTGCTCCGGCGACGCCGCGCACCGGCTCGGATTGCGACCGCGTGCCCGCGTGGTCGACCAGACCACCGTCGGAGTCGATCCGATCATCATGCTGACCGGGCCCATTCCGGCAACCCAGAAGTTGTTGCAGCGCAACAATCTCAGCATCGATGACATCGACCTATTCGAGGTCAACGAGGCGTTCTCCTCAGTGGTGCTGGCATGGCAGCGCGAGCTGTGTCCCGACGTCGACCGCGTCAACGTCAACGGCGGTGCGATCGCGCTGGGTCATGCTGTCGGCGCGACCGGGGCCAGGCTGATCGCCACCCTGATCCCCGAACTCGAACGCCGCGAGGCCGACCTCGGCCTGGTAACGATGTGCTGCGGCGGGGGCCTTGGGACAGGAACCTTGATCCAACGGGTACCGACGTGATCGATTTCAGACAATTCCTGTCCCGAGATGACGGAGTCTGGTGGGGTCAGGCCGCCGCGGAGCCGCGTCCGTTGGTCGACGCGCTGATCTTGCAGAGTCCCCGGATCGGTCCGATCCGCACGTTCACCGGGCTGAGCTGGAACGACCAGCTCGCCATCACGATGCCCGGCCGGATGTCGATGGTGTCCTATGGCGGGCTCGGCGAGCTTCGGGAGCTGAGCCGGTCCGGACGCCTGGACGTGGTGCCGTGCCACTATTCGGCGCTACCGCGGATGTTCGCCGAACGCCGGCTGCCGTGTGACGTCGGCCTGATGCAGGTGTCCGCACCTGACCGAAACGGGATGTGCTCTTTGGGCATCGGTGTCGACTACGTCGCCGATGCGATGCAGCACACGCCGGTGCTCATCGCCGAGATCAACCAGAGGATGCCGGCCACGGTTGGCACCCAACGAATTCCGCTCGACCGGTTCGCGGCGACCATCAGCACAGACCGGCCGCTGGCCGAAGATCCCACCCGCGCACCGGGTGTCACCGAGCAGCGCATCGCCGCCCGCGTCGCCGAGCTCATCGACGACGGAGACACCGTGCAGTTGGGAGTCGGCTCGCTGGGCGCCGCGATGCTCGATGCGCTGGCCGAACACGAAGATTTGGGATTTCACACGGGCATGGTCACCGACGGGCTGCTCCGGCTGGTCGACAAAGGGGTGGCGACCGGCAGCCGCAAGGAGATCGACCCCGGACTGATTGTGGCCGGTACCGCGCTTGGTACGGCTGAGCTGTACAACCGGGTGCCCGAGCTTCCCGCCAGGTTCCTGCCGACCAGTTACACCCATAGCCCACAGGTGCTTTCGCAGTTGCACTCGCTGGTTTCGGTGAACTTCGCAGTCGAGGTCGACCTGAGCGGGCAAGTTGGCGCCGAGGTCAGCCGCGGCGTATATGTCGGCGCTGTAGGCGGGCAGGTGGACTTCACCCGGGCCGCCGCGCTCACCGGCAAACGTTCGATTATCGCGTTGCGGGCCACATCGGGTGGCCAGTCCACGATCAAAGCCTCACTCGACGGCGGGGTGGTCACCACCACGCGCTCCGACGTCGACACCGTCGTCACCGAATACGGCGTCGCGCATCTGCGTGGCTGCAGCTTAAGGGAACGAGCCCGACGAATGGCCGCCATCGCCGCCCCCGAGTTCCGCGATGAGCTCGGCCGCGAAAGGAGCACATTGTGAATAGATTGCCCGCGCACGTCGACATCCGCGAGGTGGGTCCGCGTGACGGCTTTCAGAATGAACCCGAAACCATCGCCACCACTGACAAGATCGATTTGATCAACCAGCTGGCTCGGACCGGGCTGCGTCGCATCGAGGTTGCCAGTTTTGTGCGGCCTGATGTCATCCCCCAGCTGTCCGACGGCGTTGCGGTGTTGCGTGGCATCGATGTGCCCGACGACGTCTCGCTGATGGTGCTGGTGCCCAACAGCAAGGGACTCGACAACGCGCTCAAGGTGCGCGAGACCTTCTCCGAGGTGGCGATCTTCGTCAGCGCCTCGGAGACGCATAACAAAAAGAACGTGAATCGAACCATTGCCGAGTCGATGGCCGACAACGAGGTCATCGCCAAGCGCATCGTCGCCGAGGATTTGCGCTGCGCCGCCGTCATCGCGACCTCCTACGGTTGTCCGTTTGAGGGCAAGGTGCCGATGAAGCGGGTGCTCGACATCGCCGAGCAGTTCGCTGCTGCGGGCGCCAGCGAGGTCGGATTCGGCGACACCACCGGAATGGCCAACCCCGCCTATGTCGGCGAGTTCTTCACTGCCGCAATCGAACGGTTGCCCGGCGTGGAGATCACCGCCCACTTCCACAACACCCGCGGCCAGGGACTGGCCAACGCTTACGCCGCGCTGCAGGCCGGGTGCACCAGCTTCGAATCCAGCTTCGGCGAACTCGGCGGCTGCCCGGTGCCCGCCGGTTCTACCGGCAACATCGCCTCGGAGGATCTGATCAGCATGTTCGAGGAGATGGGTGTATCCACTGGGATATCGCTGCCAACCCTTATCGACGCGGCGCGCGCCGCTCAGGGTGTGCTCGGTCGCAAACTGACCAGCCACTCCATCGTCGCCGGTCCGATCGACTGGGCACCGAACCCGGACGCTCCGTCCTGCCGCTAAGCAATCAATTCACTCAAAGGAGAGAACAGATTATGACCAACCGAGTCGCATTCGTCACCGGCGGGGCCCAAGGCATCGGCCAAGGAATCTCTGAAACACTGGGCGCCAACGGGTTTCGGGTCGCGGTCGCCGACCTCAACCTGGAGGCGGCCGAAGCCACCGCGAAGCGAATTGCCGAGGCCGGCGGTGAAGCCATCGCGGTCTACGTCGATGTGACCGATACCAACTCGGTACGCGGCGCGGTCAAGACAGTCGCCGACGAGCTCGGGGACATCGAGATCGTGGTCAACAACGCCGGTTGGGACGACTTCATGCCGTTCCTGAAAACCTCAGAGGACTTCTGGGACAAGATCCTTGACATCAACTTCAAGGGCGCACTGCGCGTCATCCATACGGTCGTGCCCGGCATGGTCGAACGCGGATTCGGACGAGTCATCAACATCGGTTCGGACGCCGGGCGCGTTGGCTCCTCGCTGGAAGCGGTCTACTCCGGCGCCAAGGGTGGCATCATCGCGTTCACCAAGACGCTGGCCCGCGAGGTGGCGACCAAAGGGGTGACCGTGAACACCGTCTGCCCAGGCCCCACCGACACCCCTGCGCTGCGCAAGTTCGCCGACAGCTCCGGGCAAGACGCCGACAAGGTGATCGGCGGGATGACCCGCTCGGTGCCCATGAAGCGTTTGGCGCAGCCGTCGGACATCGCCGCCGCCGTCGCCTTCTTCGCATCGCGATGCGGCCGAATACATCACCGGTCAGACGCTGTCGGTCAGCGGTGGCCTCACCATGGCGTAGCGGTCGCACCGTTACGCAAAAACCAAGGAGATACATCAATGACGCTGTCCGACAACGGTTCACCGGTAAGCCTGCGCACCGCGGACTCGGTGGTCGAGATCACGCTCAACCGGCCGCCCGGCCAACGCGCTGGGCACGCCGATCATCGACGGGCTGCACATCGGGCTCGACGCCGCTGACGCGTTGCCCGCCAAGGTCATTGTGGTGTCCTCGGCGCTGCACCGGCTTCTTCGCCGCCGGCGCCGACATCAAGCACATGTCGTCCGTGGACGCGGCATCGTTCGGCGCATATGGGGACGCCCTGCGCGGCGCCGTCGAGCGCCTGGCCGCCCACCCAGCGGTGTCGGTGGCCGCCATCGACGGGCTCGCGTTGGGCGGCGGACTGGAGCTGGCGATGGCGTGCTCGTTGCGCGTCGCCGGTTCATCGGCGCGGCTCGGTCTGCCCGAGGTCAAGCTCGGTCTCATCCCGGGCGCAGGTGGCACCCAGCGGCTGCCCCACCTGGTCGGCCGCGGACGCGCACTGGACATCATGCTGACCGGCAGGGCGGTGGATGCTGAGGAGGCGCTCCGTATCGGCCTCGTCGACCGGCTTGTGCCGGCGGGCACCGCTCGCGAGGCCGCGCGGGAACTGGCCCGCGAACTGTGCGCTGCCTCATCGCCCGCGCAGCGCGCGGTGGTCCGGACCGTGGCCGCGGCGTACGACCGACCGCTGGCCGAGGGTCTGCGCTATGAGGCCGAACAGGTCCAAGGGGTGTTCGAACAGGGCGAGGCAATCGAGGGCATCCGGGCGTTTATCGACAAGCGCGCCCCCGAATTCGTCTGATCAGAAGGAACTTCCGATGGTTGATCTCGAACAGCGTTATGAGACATTGCTTCTCGACTCCCCCGCGGACGCTGTGGCCCAGGTGACGTTGAACCGGCCCGACCGGTTCAATGCGATGACGGTGACTCATGTTCGACGAACTCGAATCGGTCGCGCGCGCGATTGCGGACGACCGCGACATCCGGGTCGTGATCCTGACGGGTGCGGGCAGGGCGTTCTGCGCGGGCTACGACCTCGACGAAGCCGAGGAACTGGCCTCGTTGTCGGCCCTGGGCATGCTGGATCGTCAGGAGCGCGCCGCCCGCGCGCTCAGCGCCGTACGCGCGGTACCGGTACCGGTGATCGCCGCCGTGAACGGCCCCGCCGCCGGCGGCGGCATGTCACTCACCCTGATGGCCGACATCCGGCTCGGGTCGCCTGCGGCGAAGTTCAACGCCGCGTTCGTACGGATCGGGCTCTCCGCGGGCGACCTGGGTGCCTCCTGGCTACTGCCGCGCCTGATCGGTCCGTCGGCCGCCGCGGAAATCGGTTTCACCGGCCGCATCGTCGAGGCCGATGAGGCAGAACGGCTCGGCCTGCTCAACCGGGTGACCGGTCCGGACGACCTGCTCGACCAAACGCTGGCCATGGCGGCTCAGATCTGCGCCAACTCCCCCGGCGGCATCCGGATGTCCAAACGGGCGTTGCAGGCCAACATGGAAGTCGCCTCCTTCGCTGCGGCGCTCGAACTGGAGAACCGCGGACAGGCACTACTGACGCGCTGTGACGACATGACCGAGGCGCTGCAAGCCTTCAAAGCCAAGCGGCCACCGAACTTCTCCGGGCGGTGAACATGAGCACCGCCACATCGCACTGGAATCGAGTGTCGCGGCGCCCGCTGGCCGACGTCCTCGACGAGCTGCGCACGGCACGCACCCTGACCTTCGATGAGCATCGTCGCGGCATCGTCGTGATGTCAGTGAACCGGCCACATCGCGCAAATTCGCAAACGGTCGAAATGTTCGGCGAAATCGCTTGGGCAACAGCCATGTTGCGCAACGCGCCGCTGCGGGCGTTGGTCATCACCGGGGCGGGCGGAAAGGCGTTCTGCACCGGCTTCGACCTGGACGAGGTCGATGTCCTCACCCGGATGTCGGTGTCGGAATTCACCGACCTCGTAGAGACCGCTGCCGCCGGGTCCACCGGGTTGCGTGCCTTGCCGTACCCGGTGATCGCCGCGGTGAGCGGCCCGGCGGCCGGTGGTGGTTTGTCACTCGCGCTGGCGGCCGATATCCGGATCGCGGACCACACCGCGAGTTTCAGCGCCGGGTTCGTTCGGGTCGGCTTGTCCATCGGCGAACTTGGCACATCATGGAACCTGGTCCGGCTGATCGGACCCGGCCGGGCCGCGGAGTTGGCGTTCACCGGACGCACAGTACGGGCCGTCGAAGCCCAGCGCATCGGACTGGCCGACCGGCTCGCCGAGACGGGCAGCGCGCTCGACGCGGCGATCGAGCTGGCCGAAACCATCGCGGAAAACTCCGACGACAGCACGAGATCCACCAAGAATGCGCTGGTCCGCAATCTCGAGAACAACTCCTTCAGGTCCGCGCTGGAGATGGACACCCGCGGCCAGGCGCTAGCCCTGCAGGCGCCGGCCACCCGCAGCGCACTGCGGAAGCTGCAGGAGCAGTCACAGTGACCGCATCGGAAGAGCTGCGCGACGGGCTCGGCCCCGCTGACGACCTCCGGCACCGGCCAATGGCCGGGGAGAGAACGCGTGACAGCCTGTTCTGGGAGCTGATCATGCCGGAAGAAGAACTCGGCGTGCAGGTCTACCTCTACCTGACCGGTAGCGGAAAGGCCGGCTATAACGTCTGCATCTGGGGGCCGGATGCGCGCCCTTTGGCGCTGCACCTCCACCAAGGGCGGGTACCCGACCACGCCGACCTCGACGATTTCTCGTTCGACGGGCTGACGCTCACGCAGCCCGAGTTGCGGCAGTCGTGCGTGTTGACCTACGACCGCGATGACGTGCGAATCGATTTCGCTTTTAGCGGCATTCACGATGCGTTCAGCTACCACTGCAATCCGGACGGGCTGCCCTCGTGGTTTGCGGTGAACCGGATCGAGCAGACCGGGCGAGTGCGTGGAGGGCTTGAAGTTGCGGGCCGCCGGATCGAGTGGGACCGAATGGGACATCGTGACCATTCCTGGGGGGTTCGCGACTGGGGCGTCCCGCAGCATTGGAAATGGTTCGTCGCTTACACCGAATCGGGCCGGGCGCTCAATGGTTGGATTTGGATCGCCAAGGGCGAGTGGGGTTTCGCCGGCTACGTCGTGCGGGACGGAGTTACCCACCCGGTCCGTCACATCGACCACCACGCCGACTACGACGAACAGATGCGCCAACGTCGGCTGCGGGCGACTTTGACCGACATCACTGGTGCGCAAACCGAGCTCGAGCTTGACGTCTTCGGCGTGATCGAGCTACCGACCCACGACAGGTTGCAGACGGTCATCCGCGAAGGCGCCTGCCGAGCCGTCATCGACGGCGAGCAAGGGGCGGGACAGTTCGAGACACATTGGCAGGGAAGCTACCTGGACTACCTTTCGAAACAGGACACGTGATGTGGTCGTGGTCTGAGCCCGAACTCCAACGGCTGGGTCGCTTCCTCGCCGACCATGGCCTGTGCGGCCCGACGGTCACCGCTCAGGCCATCGGCGACGGGCATTCGAACCTGACATTCCTGGTGTCGGACGGACATTCGCGCGTGGTGGTGCGCCGACCACCGCCCCCGCCGCTGCCTCCGGGGGCTCATGACGTACTGCGCGAAGCGAAGCTGCTGAGGGCGTTGTCGCATACTCTCGTTCCAGCGCCAGCTGTGTTGGCAACCGCAGAGGCAGGTGAGCTACTGGACGTTCCAACGTTCGTGATGGACTTCGTCGATGGCTCCGTGATCACCAACTCGACAACGGCTCCCGACGATGACACGCGACTACGCCGGCGCATCGGCGAATCACTGGTGGACACGCTTGCCGAGTTGCACAGCGTGGCTTGGCGTGAGGTCGGACTTGGCGACTTCGGCAAGCCCGACGGGTTCAATGCCCGGCAATTGCGGCGAATGCGATCGTTGATCGCTGTTGACGGTGCGCTTCCAAAGCCATTCGCCGAGCTGGACGGCTGGCTGCACGCACACCTCCCGCCTGAATCGCGAGTAGCCATCGTTCACAACGACTTCCGTATCGGCAACATGATCGTCAACATGAAGGTTGGCTCCATCGCAGCAGTCCTTGACTGGGAACTCGCCACTATCGGGGACCCACTGGCCGACCTGGGGTACTTCCTCACGTCATACCCTGGTCCGGGTGAGCCGCTGGTTCCGACATCCGCGATGGGTACTGCCGTTCTAGAACCGGGCTATCCCGGACGCGCTGAGCTACTCGATCGATATGCCGACCGCACCGGCGCTGATGTGTCAGGGGTGAATTGGTATGCGGCGCTGGCGATGTACAAACTCGCCGCGCTTTACGAGTACAGCCGCAGGCGGTTCGAGAGTGGTGTCGGCGACCCCTATTACGCCGATCCTGGGTTGGTGAGTTCGTTCCTGGCTGCCGGCGAGCAGCTGGCGGCCGCAGACTCTGCGCTCACCTGATTTGCGTCGCTTCCGTCTGCGCGCTGTCACTCTCGTCGGCGGAGAAAATCCCTGTTTGGGGGGACGCGGCCCGGTGATCTATCACGTACCTTGGCCGCGTGCCACCGATCGATCACCCATTGAACCTCACCACACAGGCGATCCTGACGGACCTCAGTTGGGCGCTGACCGCGGTGCTGTTGGTGATCGCGATCAGGATGGGTGTTCGCCAGCGGACACCGTTCTATGCGCTCTTGGTGTTGGCGGCCTTGGTCGGCGCATTCGCCGAGCCGCTTTACGACGTGGCAATGATGCTGTACTTCTACTCCACACCGGGCATGTGGACGCATTTCACCGCATTCGACATCCCACAACCGATCTGGACACACAGCGGTTACGTCGTTCTCTACGCTGCCCCCGCGATCTATATCACTCACCAGATCGCGCGCCGCATGATGACCCATCGCACGCTGTTCGTCTGGGCCGGCATCACGCTGATTGAATCGGCCGCGTTCGAGATCATCGGCATCAACGGCGGTCTTTACAGTTACTGGGGGCCACACGTATTCCGGATCTTCCAGTACCCATTGGTCATTGGTGTGCTCGAAGCCGCTCAGGTGATCGTCTTCGCGGTAGCGGCATCGCAGCTGCGTGCCCGCTGCACCGCTCAATGGCAGCTGCTGGGCCTCTTCGTGCTGTTCCCGTGCACGTTTTTCATGGCCAACTTCGGCGCAGGCTGGCCTACGATCATCGCAGTACATCTCAAGCACACCTCGACGCTAACCATCGCAGCCGCAACGTTGGTGAGCATTGGCCTCGCGGTGATGTTGGTACGGATGTCCGCCTCATTCCTGCCCCAGGGAGCAGCCGACGATGCCGAGGGCCTTCCGCGCCTCTCCGCTACAAAGCACACGCAGCCGGTTTCCGGCAAGTCCGGTGTAGCGGAACAGCGGTGACGCGGTCGGTCGTTACGCCAACGCGATCTAAGGGGTTGTCAATGTCCGTATCCACGTCCACCAATATTCGCCACGCCTTCTTCATCCTTGCCGGCGTCATGGCGCTGGTGTTGACGTGGCCACACGCATTTCAGTGGATGGCCGCGGGTGGGAACATCCTCAACCCGATCGCCTTCTTCGGCGATGCCATGGCGCCCGGTGGCACCGCCGCGTTCCTCAGCATCGACATGGCTATCGCCTGGCTTGTGTTCATGGTATGGGTCGTGTTCGACAGCAAGCGAATAGGACTGGGGTACAAATGGGGTTGGATATTCGTGGGATTGTCTTACATCGGTGTATCGATGGCATTCCCTGTATATCTCGTTACTCGTGAGCGGTTTCTCGAGAAGCGCGCTCCCACTGGCGAATTGAACCCCAACCCGACCTGAGTCGTTCGCTTGTTCCGCCCGAGATTCCGCAATTTCAGACTTCGGCAGGCAGGGCCTCCGCATGTACCGACCGGCCCTATGAGCGCAAAATCACGACGGCGCAATTGAGAATTGAAGAGCCAAGAAGCGCCTCGATGTGGGCACGGGAAATCCCCATCCGGGAGAGGTGCGGGCGGTCTAGACGGTCGACGTCTCGGCCAGACCCAAGACGAAATCCCGAACACTTTCTGACGTCGTCGGGTCGGCTGAACTGAACTCGTCCGCTACCGCGGCG
>CAVVUH010000006.1:0-159622 GCA_963751315.1 uncultured Actinomycetota bacterium
GTCTGCTCGCCGGTGCGGTGACCATGGTGTGGCAGCACGGAAACGTGCTGCAGGTCAACGAGATCGGCTACCGCGATGTCGACGCTCAATTGCCGATGCAGCGTGACTCGCTGTTTCGCATCGCGTCGATGACCAAACCGGTGACGGTCGCCGCGGCGATGAGCCTGGTCGACGAGGGCAAGCTGGCGCTGCGCGACCCGATCGTGCGCTGGTTGCCGGAGTTCGCCGATGTGCGGGTGCTGGACGATCCGCGCGGACCGTTGGATCGGACTCATGCGGTGCAGCGGGCGGTCCTGGTCGAGGACCTGCTCACCCACACCAGCGGCCTGGGATACGGATTCTCGGTGGGCGGACCGATCTCCCGGGCCTACGTCCGTCTGCCGTTCGGGCAGGGTCCCGACCCGTGGCTGTCCGCGCTCGCCGAGTTACCGCTGGTGCATCAGCCGGGTGAGCGGCTGACCTACAGTCACTCCATCGATGTGGTCGGCGTGCTGGTTTCCCGTATCGAGGGCAAGCCGTTCCATCAGGTGCTCGACGAACGAATCCTGCAGCCCTTGGGCATGAATGACACGGGTTTCTATGTGACTGTGGAGGGCCGCCGGCGCGCCGCCACCATGTACCGGCTCGACGGCAACGATCGGCTGCAACACGACGTGATGAGCCAGCCGCACATCGCACCACCGGCGTTCTGCAACGCCGGCGGCGGGTTGTGGTCGACCGCCGACGACTACCTGCGGTTCGTCGAAATGCTCATGGGCGAAGGGACATTGGATGGTGTGCGGGTGCTGTCACCGGAGTCGGCGCGGTTGATGCGCACCGATCGGCTCACCGATGAGCACAAGCAGCACTCCTTTCTCGGTGCGCCGTTCTGGATCGGCCGCGGGTTCGGGCTGAACCTGTCGGTGGTGACCGATCCCGCGAAGTCGGCGCCGTTGTTCGGGCCGGGTGGCGTCGGGACCTTCAGCTGGCCCGGTGCATACGGGACGTGGTGGCAGGCCGATCCGGCCGCGGACCTGATCCTGCTGTACCTGATTCAGAACATGCCCGCGTTGTCGGGCGATGCCGCCGCCGCGGTCGCCGGGAACACGTCGCGCGCGAAGCTGCAAGCGGTGCAACCGAAGTTCGTGCACCGCACCTACCGGGCACTAGGTGTCTAGTTGGCCGATTACCTACCTAACCGCATCGCGGGGCCGCGGCTGCTGCTGCGCCCGCCGGTACTCGACGACGCCGGCTCGGTGTTCCAACGGGTTGCCGGCGATCCCCAGGTCACCAGATATCTGATGTGGACGCCCCACCCCAACGTGGCGGCGACGCGGCAAGTGATCACCCAAAGACTGCGTACCCGCGAGGACGAGCGAACCTGGGTCATCGTGCTGCAGCACAGCGGCGACGTCATTGGGATGATCAGTTGCGTGCGCCGCGTGCGGCACTCCGTCGAAATTGGTTACTGCATGGGTCGGCGGTGGTGGGGCAAGGGTTTGATGTCCGAAGCGGTCGAGATGATGGTGGACACGCTGAACGCCGATCGCGACGTATACCGCGTTTGGGCTACCTGTCATGTCGACAATGAGCGGTCAGCGCGACTGCTGCTGCGGGCCGGGTTCCTGCTGGAAGGTCGGCTGACCCGACACGCGGTCTACCCCAACCTCGGGCCCGAACCACGCGACAGCCTGCTCTACGCCAAGGCGCTGCGCTGATTCGACCGCCCGTCACTTCCCCTCGGCCAGGTGGCTATCCACGATCACTGCGACCTTGCCCAGTACGCCGCGGCCCGCCTTCAGCGACTGCAGTCCTGCATTGATCGCCTCGACGGTGCTATCGACGGTCTGGCTGACGTGCGGGACCACAAGTCCCTGTCTCGCCCACTCCATCGCCAGAGTCATCCCCTGCTGGAGAAGGCCACGCGCCTCGCTGTCGAGCGTGGCGGGTTCGGAGAAGTAACGCAGCAGATTGACGTTGACGTACCTGGCATCGCGCTCGGCCAGGATGGCATCCACCGGGCTATGCGTTTCGACCAACCGTGTCGTCTTGCCGGGGCCGACGCCGAGCACGATCCAGCTGCCGCCCCGCCGAACGGTCTTCGCAGTCTGGACAAAGCCGTGCTCGCTGTAGGTGGCGTCGAAGACGAGGTCAACGCCCCGGCCACCGGTCAACTTCGCGATTTCGCCGGCGATGTCGTCGCGCTTGTAGTCGAAAACGTGATGGGCGCCGGACTTTCGCGCCAGTGCGATCGATTGTGGCGTGCTGCCGCTGCTGATAACCAGTCCGGCCCCCAGGGCACGCGCCGCCATCTGCACCGCGAGATGCCCGACGCCTCCCCCACCTCCCGGGATATACACGGTGTCGCCTGTCTGGACGGCCCGGTAAAGACCCGCAAAAGCGGACAAGAAGGCCATCGGAAGCGTCGCCGCATCGCGGAAGCTCACGGATGGCGGCTTGCCGACAGTGAGGAACTGGTGTGCGACGGCATAGCCGCCTTCGCCTGTGCTCTCGCCCGTTGCGGCCCAGCCGCCGTCACCGTTCAAATCGGCCATGGCGGCTACCGCGTCGCCGACGGCGACGCCATTCACACCATCGCCCACGGCGACCACCACCCCAGCCAGGTCGAGGCCGAGCACGACGGGGGGCGTCCGTCCCATGAAATTGAGATCGGCCAGCTTGTACTCCAGCGGGTTGAGCGACGAGGCGGCCACGCGGATCAGCACCTGGTCGGTCGCCGGCTGCCGGACGGGAACACGCACCGCTTCAAGCGGCAGCCCAGCTCGGTCTCTGGTGTAACCGACACCGAGAAACGTCTCCGGAATCGTCTGAGTCTGCTTCATGACGCTGCCGCTTCCCACCGGCTGTCGCGAGCGTGTCATACTGCCCTGCTTATCGATTCGGCCAGCCTGGCGCCGTTTTCCTCAAACCATTCGTGTTCGTGGCCTGGCGCGGGAATCAACGACCCGGCCTCCATGACATTTGTGTGATCGGTCTCGGTCAGCGAGATCCAAAGCTCGGCTTCCGGCTGGCCGGTGATACGAGTCCACATCTGCGAGAGCTGCCGCAGCATTGCCCGTCGTGTTTCGAGGTCACGTCCGTGGCGGTTGAGGGCGAGAATTAAAGATTGCGTTGCCGGTTTGCCGCCCGCGAAGCACTCGCCATCAGGAATTTCCTGGAACAGAACTTTGACCCATGACTCCGGCGCTCCGGTGATTTTGCAGTACATGCTGGTCATCTCTTCGGCGAGCTTGGCCTTCGCAGACTTGCTCAGGAGTCCTTTTGGGCTGTAGCACTGGTAGACGGGCATGATGCTTCCTTTCCATATTTTCTACTGGTTTAGTGTCACTGGGTGAGCGCGGCCGGCACTGGAGCCTCAAGGTGCTCCAGCAACGCAGCGAGTTTGTGATCCAACTCGATTCCCACCTCGGTGATTTGGGGTGTGTTGAAGCTGCTGAACCGGGTGCTGGGTTGGTCTACGGTGAACCAGGTGGCGCCGTCGGTGTCTTCCACAATGGCGGTGCGTAAGGGTGCGTAGAGCAGAATGGCTGGGTTGTAGCGGTACATCTTTTCCGCGATGGTGTGATTGCCCATGAGGTACTCGACACAACGGCCGCGGTCTCCGGCCAGACTCATCAGCGACGTGAAGTCGTGGGACCAGTAGAGAATGAAGTCGTGTGGCGCGTTGGCCGCGGTGGCTTCCAGAATGGTCTGCCAGTCGACGCCACGCTCGACCAGGGAGTCGAACCGCTCGCGATGGAAGACGGGTACCGCTCGCTCATAGCGATTCCTGAACCCATCGAACGAGTCGTCGATCTGGATCGTCAACCGGTCGACCTGATGCGAGATCGTTTCGATCGGTCCCGTCAATGATTGCGTCATGATATCTCCTTGTTCCTTCCTCTCAATTGTTCTGCGCCACATTGATTTATGACGAGTGGGAGTCCCACACCGCTGCTGTGTGGCGCCCGGGTCCGTAGATGAGGGCCAGTGCCTCGTCGGCTTTTTCCGGGGTGTCGGCACGCAGTAGGGCCCGGAAGCCCTCCCAGTCGGGAATGCGGCCGTCCTGCGCCCACTGGTCGTGCGGGATGGTGTAGACGTGCACCCACGGCCCGTGCGCCGGTAGTGGACCAGGGCCGAAAACCGATCGCACGGCTTCGGCCGCCTTGCTCAGCATGGCGCGAGTGTCTTCGGGCGTGTCGAGCAGTTTCTCCGGGGCAATGACGTCCAGCTGGACTCGGGAATTGGGGTCGGCACCGGCGACATTGGCCGGGGCATACCAGTTCTCGGGCTCGAACTCATAGAACTGCACCCAGGAGGTCTCCTTGTGGGTGTGGTTGTTGACCAGGTCCTCGACTTCGGAGACGGCCTGAACGAGTTTCGCGCCGAGCTCCGCCTTCTGCGCGCTATTCAGGCGTTCCTTCATCAAGTGCACGCGAACGAAAACCATCTTCTCTTCCTTTCCTCATTTGTTGCCGACGCGCTCACGAGCCCGTTGTCGGCGTGCTCGATACCGCAGCGCGCGGATAGCTGAGCTCACCTCGCCCGAACGACCAGTTCTCTTGGGCCATTTCGACGAGGTTGATGAGAATGTCGTCGCCACGCACCCCGGCCGCGGCCAGATTTTCGACGATCCGGGCGTACAGTCGCCGCTTGACATCCACGGATCGGCCGGCGTTGAAGAAGATCTGAATGAACACGACCGACGGACTACGGTCGAATCCCCTGTAGTCCGGGCTGTAGATTAGGTTGGCGGGGGGAACCTCGTTGATGACCTGGAATCGGTCGTCTACCGGCACATCGGCGACATCGATTAGGGCGCGGTAGATTCCGTCCCCAATCTGCGTGCGTCGATCCTGCGTGGTGGTCCCCTCGGCGAGAGTCACATAAACGAGCGGCATGATGATTTCCTTTCGAAGGATGGCGAGCGGCGTGACCGGCTGCGGCTAAATGCATTGGGCGCCCGCAGCGCGCAGGTCTGCGAGGGTAGGGAAGCCGTCGATGGCCATCAGCAGATCCAGTTCGGCGAGGATGGCGCGCAATTGGGCCACGACGCCGTCCGTGCCGCCGACGGCCAGTGCGTAGGCGTACGGGCGGCCGATCCCCACGGCGGTGGCCCCCAGTGCCAGGGCCTTGGCTACGTCGGAGCCGCTGCGCACGCCGCTGTCGAACAGCACCGGCATTCCGTCGGCGGCCTCGACCACGGCCGGCAAGGCGTCGAGGGCGGGCAGCCCGCCGTTAGCTTGGCGCCCGCCGTGGTTTGAGCAGTAGATGCCGTCAATGCCATAGTCCTTGGCGCGTCGCACGTCGTCGGGGTGTTGAATCCCCTTGAGCAGCATCGGCAGGTTGGTCAGGGAACGCAGCCAACCCAGATCCTCCCAGCGCAGCGAGTTGGTAAACACTTTGACCCATTCCAGCGCAGCCGCCCGCCGGTCCTCGGTCGGCGACTTGGCCAGCCGGTTGAGGAACACCTCGTCGGTGAAGTAGTTCTGCAGCCCGTAGCCGCGCAGAAATGGGAAGTTGGCGGTGTTGAGGTCGCGGGGGCGCCATCCGGTCACCCAAGTGTCCAGCGTCACGACAACCGCCTTGTAGCCAGCTTTCTCGGTGCGCGCTAAAAAGCTTGCGGCCAAGTCCTTGTCGCCGGGGGTGTAGAGCTGGAACAGTGCCGGGGTGTCTCCGGCGTGCGGCACCACGTCTTCCATGCGGTCTTGGGTCAAGGTGCCCGCCGACATCGGCACCCCGGTCTGCGCCGATGCCTTGGCTACCGCGATGTCGCCGTGGAAATCTTGCGAACACAGCCCGATCACACCGATCGGTGCCATGAACACCGGGGTCGGCAGTTTCATGTCGAACAATGACACCGACAGATCGCGCTCTGTCGCACCCATCAGCATGCGCGGCACGATCGCGTACCGGGAAAACGCATCCACGTTGGCGCGCTGGGTGCCCTCGTCACCGCAACCACCGGCGACGTAGGAGTGCACCCACGAGGGCAGCGTCTCGGCCGCCTTCCGCTCCAGCGAGGCGAAATCGACTGGGTACTTGGGTAGTTGGCCCTCAAGTCCGTCGAAGTAGATATCGAACTGATAATCGCCGTACTGCGGTATTGACATGACTGGACTCCTACTATGTCGGTCGTCATACTTAGTACTTGTGGGGACGATACAACCGGACTCGATCAGTTGTCAAGAGATATGTATGATGGACGACATGCCAAAGAAGACCGATAGCAAGGAACGCATGGTCGCCGCGGCGCGCCGGCTGTTCCGCGAACACGGCTACCTGGGCACCGCACTATCGGAGGTGGTCACCGAGAGCGCCGCCCCGCGCGGGTCTATCTACTTCCACTTCCCCGGCGGCAAGGAGGAACTCGCCAGCGAGGTCACCCTCCTGCACGCCTCCGACCGCATCGCGGACATCAACCGCGCGGCCGCCACCACGACCACCGCGGCGCAACTGATCGAGGTCTTCATGGGCCGAGAACGCGACGATCTGGTCTCCAGCAACTACCGCGAGGGGTGCGCTGTGGCTCCCATCGTCATCGAGTCGACGCCCGCCTCCGATGTGCTCAGCGACGCGGCCCGACGCGCCTTCCAGGATCTGATCACTACGCTGGCCGCGCGCTTCACCGAAAAGGGTCTCCCCCACAAGAGGGCCGTGCAGCTGGCCACCAATGTGTGGACCAGCGTGGAAGGAGCGCTCATCCTCAGCCGCGTGCTACACAGCCCCGAGCCGTTCGACCTGGCCATCGCCCAATTGGCCGCAACCGCCGACAGCGAGGCCACCGCCGTCACTCATCACACCCGAAAGGGCACCTAGGGAGGGTTCATGCCCACGTACATGTGTTATGCCCATGAAGGCCAAATTACGGCTGAGCACAAGTCGCATATCGCGGCGGGAATTGCGCGGATCCACAGCCGGTTCACCGGTGCTCCAGTTGCATTCTCCCAGTGCATTTTTCGAAATCTCGAGTCCGACGAGCATTTCATAGGTTTGCAGCCCGCACCCCGCAACGGCGTGTTCGTCTACGGCCACATTCGCGCCGAGCGGACCAGCGCGGCCAAGAACGACATCCTGATCGGAATTCGAGATCTCCTCATGCGGGTGCTGAACGTTCCCGAGTCGGTGGTGTGGGTGTATCTGAACGACCTCGCTCATACCGACATGGTCGAGTTCGGCCATGTCTTGCCTGAACCCCGGGGCGAGCAGGCCTGGGTCGATGAGCTCCCGGCAGACGTGCGCGATGAATTGGCCATGCGTGGAGGGCAGTGAGCCTGCCCTCCACCTGCCGGACTATGCCGGCTCCTACTCCAGCGCATCCCGCGCCGCGACTTGTGAATCCGCCCAGCGGCTCAAGCTCAGCACCGCGGCTTTGCGCACGTCGAGGTGCTCGTCGACAAGAGCCTGCGACAGCCGCTGAACCGCCAGCTCGGCTGTCGCCCCCGACAGCGCCCGCGCGGCACCCTCCCGCACCTGCCAGGCCGGCGCTCGCAGCGCCTGCTCGACGGCGATCAAATCTGCCTCGCCGCAACCTAATTCACTCAGTGCGGCCAGTGCTGCCGCGCGCACCAACGGATCGGTGTCAGCAACAAGGGTACGAACCGCATCGTGACCCGCCTGTGAGCAAAACCCCGCTAGCCGAGAAGCGCCCGCGTCGATGCCGCCGCCACCTGCGACGCATTGCCATTTCCGTTTGCCTCGGTGACCGCGCGCCGCACGCCGGTAATCCGTTTCAGCGCGGCATCGGTGAACACCGACAACCCGAGGTCAGGGTTATATCCGTGGATTTCCTTGACGTCGAGTTGAGCAAGGAAATACAGGATTTCCTTGGAGACCACCTGGCCTGGAACAAGTACCGGAAAGCCCGGCGGGTAGGGCACGACGAAGGTGGTAGACACCAGAACCCTGCCTTCGGCGAGCCGTCGCCCGGCCTCACCGACCATGACGTGCTCACGGTCGGACTCTTCGTATCCGGCGTAGAACGCTGCACGCATGTCGCCGAACGAGCAGGCATCGTCGAGTCGGAACGCCGCGTCGAATTCACTGAAATCGGGCAACGGCGGGAGATCCTGCGTGATCTCCTCAACCCGACGTTCATGCAGCGCGCGATCGTCCTTGCTGGCCGCGCACTGGCTACGGTCAAAGTCGGTCGCCACCCGGCGCAACACGTCGAGCAGGTAGTGCACGCTCGACCAGGTCACTCCAATCGTGAAGATCAGCAGCACACTGTTGATCGAGGTCTTGTTGATCTGGATGCCGAACCGGTCCATCAGGATCTTTTCCCGGAAGTCGTATCCGTTCATGCCGGTCTGACCCACGTACAGGGTGACCCGCGTCGGATCCAGCACGAACTGGTCGGACCGCCACGCCTCGTTCCAGTCCGCCAGCACACCCTGGCGCACCTGACGGTAAGAGCTGACCGCTGAAAGCCGGAACTCGTCGGGCACCAGGTCGGACTCGTCGAGAATGCGAAACCACTTGCTGATCAGCCGGTCTTTGC
Source organism: uncultured Actinomycetota bacterium (assembly GCA_963751315.1). Lineage (GTDB taxonomy): Bacteria > Actinomycetota > Actinomycetes > Mycobacteriales > Mycobacteriaceae > Mycobacterium. The sequence goes on from CAVVUH010000006.1 coordinate 8,480, forward strand.
GGACGCGGTGACGGAACACCAGCGCCATGTCATAGACGTTTCGGACCAGCTGGAACCCCTCGATGTCGACTTGCCGACGCGCCAAATCCAGCGATGCCAGTAGTTGCTGGTTGGGCGACGTCGAGGTGTGGGTCAAAAACGCCTCACCAAACGAATCCCGGGTGAGCGCGTTGAAATCCTGGTCGCGGATGTGAACCATCGACGCCTGCCGCAGCGCCGACAGCGACTTGTGGGTGGAGTGTGTCGCATAGACCCGCACCCGCGCACAGCTCGGGTCCGGCAGCAGCCGATGCTCGGTCCACTGCGCACGGTCGACGCCTTGCATCGACTCCCGCCACTGCCGGTACTCCCGCGCGTAGGCCGGAGACGACAACATCGACTCGAGTTGCTCGGCGGCGACCATCGCCGTGCGCTGCCGCGCCCACGGCACCGCGGTGGCGAACGCGTACCACGCCTCGTCCCACAGGAAGCAGATGTCCGGCTTGATCGCCAGCACCTCTTCCATCACCCGCCGCGGGTTGTACACGACGCCGTCGAACGTGCAGTTGGTGAGCAGCAGCATGCGTACGTGGCCCAGCTGTCCGGCAGCCTCCAAATCGAGGAGCGCCTTCTTGATGGTGTGCAGGGAGACCGCTCCGTAGATCGCGAACGGCTGCAGCTCGTAGGCGTCCAGATAGCGCGGGTAGGCCCCGGCCAGCACCAGGCCGTAATGATGCGACTTGTGGCAGTTGCGGTCGATCAGGACGATGTCGCCGGGCCTGGTGAGTGCCTGCACGACGATCTTGTTCGCGGTGGATGTTCCGTTGGTGACGAAGTAGGTCTCGTTGGCATTCCAGGTTTTGGCAGCCTTGTCCATCGCCGCCCTGATGTTGCCGTGCGGATCCAGCAGTGAGTCCAGACCACCGGATGTCGTGGACGTCTCGGCCATGAAGATGTTGCGGCCGTAGAACTCCCCCATGTCCTGCAGTGACTTGGAGTTGAAGATGCTGGCGCCACGTGCGACGGGCAACGCGTGAAATTGGCCCGCCGGCCGTGCGGCGTAAGCCCGCAGTGCGTCGAAAAACGGTGTGGTGTAACGATTTCGGATGCCCGCGAGCACCGTGCTGTACAGGTCGGTGACGTCGTTGAGCCGGTAGAAGGTGCGGTCGTATACGTCGGACTGGTCCTCGGCCTCGGAGGCGATCGACTCGTCGGTGAGCAGGTACAGGTCGATGCTTGGCCGCAACTCGCGGATCCACTCGCCGCATTCCACCCAGTCGTGGGTGCGGTCCGTGGCCACCACCTCGTTGTTGACGCCGAGCAAGGTGTTCATCAACGGCACCCGGTCACGGGACCGCAGCCGTATGTCGTGTCGGATGATCGCCGCCTGAATCTCCCCGTTCAACGCGACCGCGGTGATGGCGTCTTCGACGCTGCTGACGATCAGGAGTTCAAATTGCACATCGTCGCTAGGGCCGCGAAGCGCGCGCAGGGATTCCGCCAGGCCCTCGGGAGCCGTGGGAGGGGAATCGTCGGCCAGCAGCACCGTGTAGAACTGCTGTTCTTTGGCCCGCGCGACCAGCTCCTGATCGACCAGCGACACCGATGTGTCGAACAGCGCTGCACGGTCGCCGTATTCGGACAGCAGCCGCACCGCGAGCGAGACCTTCTCCTCAAGGCTCACCGTGGCAAGGTTGTCGAGGTACTCGCGGAATGACGCCAAATTCTCCGGGCCCGGATAGATCCAGTAGCGCTCGTAGGCATTGAGACGATTCATCAAGCGCTTCGCCCTGGCCGCTTCGTGGCCGGTGTCCAGCCCGGCACGGTCGACCACGGCGAGCTGATGGCACGCGTCGTCGAGCAGATTCCAGGTGTCGAGGCGCGAATAGGACGGGTTCGCCACGGCCGCCAACGCGGACACACGAAGCCGTCTCGGGCGCCTGCCGTCGCGGTCCATATCGCCAGTGTGTCCCCTGGTTAGGCAACATGCGAGCATTTTGTCAATGCCACATCTGCCACATCAGACTCCGAGCGGAGGGCAACCGCTACGTGCCCGCGTCCGAGCGAATACGCCGTTTCGCTCGGAGGCGGGCAAAACACATGGCGCCGCTGCTAGCGACGGATGAGACGGATGACACGGGTCGCCGGCCCCTAGCCCTCGAATTCGTCGTCGTCGGCGTCTTTGATCCGACGGTCGCTGCGGGTGATCTCCATCCACCGCCGAACCGGAAGGTCCCAGCGCCTTGATGTGGTGGACGCCACGTCGGTGACGTCCGACAGCGATCTCACCACCGCCTGCGTCAATCCCATGATCGCGGCCATCACCGGAAGCAACGGCTGAAACGGCTTGGCCACCGACCGAACCGTGCTGATGCGCCGGGCCAGCACGTAGCGTTCGATCGAGTGATAAAGCCAGGCCCCGACACCCAAGGCGTAGATCGCCAGCGCCGCCGCGATCACCGCCTGCCCGTACGCCGCGCATATCACCGCGCCAAGCACGACCGTCGCCGCCATCACGGCAGCGACGACGACGCGCAGCTCCAGCCGCGTCATGAATCCCCGCTGGGGTGGCGGGCTCCACGGACCGCTTCAGCGGCAGCTCGGATCTGTGGCGTCACCAGCATCACCTGGCCCAGCACGCCGTTGACAAAGCCCGGCGACTCGTCGGTCGACAGCTCCTTGGCCAGCTCCACCGCCTCGTCGACCGCCACCGGCCCCGGCACGTCGTCGGCATGCAGCAGCTCCCACACCGCGACCCGCAGGATTGCCCGGTCCACGGCGGGTAGTCGCTCCAATGTCCAGCCCTGCAGATGCGATGCGATCAAGTCGTCGATATGTGCTGCCTGCTCGGTGACGCCGCGGGCCACCGTCACCGTGTACGGATTCAGCGCCGCGACATCAGGCTTCGCCTCCGCGAGTGCGGTGCGCGCGTCGGCGGCTTCGGCCGGCGTCACCCCGCGGGCCTCGGCTTCGAACAACAAGTCGACGGCCCGCTTCCGGGCCTGGTGCCGTCCCTTAACGGGGCGGCTCACGCGTTGACACGTCCCAAGTAGCTGCCGTCGCGAGAGTCGACCTTGAGCTTGTCTCCGGTGTTGATGAACAACGGCACCTGGAGCTCCGCACCGGTCTCCACGGTCGCCGGCTTGGTGCCGGCGCTGGACCGGTCGCCCTGCAGACCCGGCTCGGTGTGCGTGACCACGAGTTCGACGGTTACCGGAAGCTCGAGATACAGCGGCGCCCCGTTGTGGAAAGCCACCTGCACCGGCAGGCCCTCGAGCAGGAACCGGGCGGCGTCGCCCACCAGCGACTCCGGCAGCGGGTGCTGCTCGTAGTCCTGGCTGTCCATGAACACGAAATCCGAGCCGTCGCGGTAGAGGTAGGTGGTGTCACGCCGGTCGACGGTGGCGGTCTCCACCTTCACGCCCGCGTTGTAGGTCTTGTCGACCACTTTGCCCGACAGCACGTTCTTGAGCTTGGTGCGTACGAACGCCGGGCCCTTGCCCGGTTTGACGTGCTGGAACTCGACGATCTGCCACAGCTGGCCGTCGATCACCAGCACGAGTCCATTCTTGAAATCGGCAGTGCTTGCCACAGTCGGTGAATCTCCTACAGGATCGCCAGTTCCTTGGGGAACCGGGTGAGCAGTTCCGGTGGGTGCCCGGAGGTTTCGTCAGCCACAACCAGCGTGTCCTCGATGCGGACGCCGCCGCGGTCGGGCAAATAGACGCCGGGCTCCACCGTCACCACGGAGCCCGCAAGTAGTGTACCGGCGGCGCTGGCATTGATCCCTGGCGCTTCATGGATTTGCAGCCCCACCCCATGGCCGAGGCCGTGGCCGAAGTGCTCGCCGCGCCCGGCGTCAACGATCACGCGGCGCGCTTCTGCATCTATGTCGGCCAGCCTTGCTCCGGCCCGCAGCGCCGCACGGCCAGCTGCCTGCGCGACGCTGACCAGCTCGTAAATCTCTAGCTGCCAATCGGCGGCTGTGCCGAGCACAAACGTCCGGGTCATATCGGAGTGGTATCCGCCGACCAGGGCACCGAAGTCGATCTTGACGAAGTCGCCGGTGGCCAGCACCGCATCGGTGGGCCGGTGATGCGGGATTGCCGAATTCGCCCCGCTGGCCACGATCGTCTCGAACGAGACGCCGTCGGCGCCGTGGTCGAGCATCAAGGATTCCAGTTCGCGGCCCACCGCGCGTTCGGTCCGGCCGGGCCGCAGCCCGCCGCGACCCACCAGGTCGGTGAGCGCGGCGTCGGCGGCCTCACAGGCCAGCCGCAGCAGCGCCACCTCGCCTGCGTCCTTGACCTCCCGCAGCGCTTCGATCATCTGGGAGGCGCGGATCAGCTCGGTGCTCCCGGCCTGCCCTACTCCTTTGGCCAGCGCGTCGAACCCGTCCACGGTCACCACATGGCTCTCGAAGCCCAGCCGCCGCACTCCGGCCGACGCGGCCCGTCCGGCCAGGTAACGCCCGCAGGCCCGCTCGATGGCCACCTCTAGGTCGGGTGCCTGCTGGGCGGCCTGGGTGCGGTAGCGGCCGTCGGTGGCCAGCACCGGCGGCCGGTCATCGGCGAACACCAGCAGGGCCGCGTTGGACCCGGTGAACCCCGACAGGTAGCGCACGTTGATCAGGTCGGTGATCAGCATCGCGTCAAGCTCGGTCGCGCGGAGTCGGACACTCAGAGCGGCTCGCCGCTGGGAATGTGTCACGCCCGATGACGGTACTCGCTACGCTGTTGCCCCATGACTTACTGGATGCTGCGCGGCCTGGTCTTCGGCGGTGCGATGGTCGTCGTTCGCCTGTTCCAGGGATCGCTGATCAACGTATGGCAGACGCAGGCCGCGCTGATCAGCATTGTGCTGCTCCTTTTGTTCCTGGCCGGTGTGGTCGTCTGGGGGGTTCTCGACGGCCGCGCCGACGCCGCCGCGAACCCGGACCCGGATCGCCGTTCTGATCTGGCGATGACATGGCTGTTGGCCGGCCTGGTGGCCGGGGTGGTCAGCGGCGCGGTGACGTGGCTGATCGGGGTCTTCTACAAGGCGCTGTACGTCGGCGGGCTGATCAACGAGCTCACCGTGTTCGCCGCCTTCACCGCGCTGCTGGTGTTTTTGGGTGGGATCAGCGGCGTGTCTCTTGGCCGCTTCCAGATCGACCGCTCGGGTGCCTACACACCGCAGCGCGGCGGCGGTGCGGAGGATCGGGCCGACACCGACGTGTTCGCCGCCGTCCGCTCGGATGAGGCCGCCGCCGAGGGTGGCGCGCGGCCGCAGGAGCAGCCCTCGGCGGTGGCTACCGCCGAGCGCGAGGAGTACGGCGCGCCGGCCTACAGCGCAGAAGGCGAAGAGACGGCCGAGGCCGTCAGCCCGGCCCACAGCGAGGAAACGACCGGAAAGATTCCCTGGTCGCCGCCGCAGAGTGCGGAAGCCACCGAGGTGATCCCGACCCACGAGACGGAGCACATCGAGCCGTCGGCCAAACGGGACGAAGACTAGCGGTCGAGGCTGGCCAGATACCGCAGGGCCAGCAGATAGCCCTGCACGCCGAGCCCGGCGATCACCCCGGTCGCAATGGGGCTCAAGTAGGAGTGGTGCCGAAACTCCTCGCGCGCATACACATTGGAGATATGCACCTCGATCAGGGGTGCGCTCAGCTCCGTGCAGGCGTCTCGCAGCGCCACCGATGTGTGCGTGAGCCCACCGGCGTTGAGGATTACCGGTTCTTTCCCGTCGGCGGCCAGATGGATCCAGTCCAGCAGCTGAGCCTCGCTGTCACTTTGCCGCACAACGACTTTCAATCCCAGCTCGGTGGCCTCGCGTTCGATCATCGCGACCAGATCGTCGTGGGTGGTGTCGCCGTAGACCTCGGGCTCCCGGCGGCCCAGCCGGCCAAGGTTGGGACCGTTGATGACGTTGACGGTCATTGGGCCCCTACCTCCGCGTAGGCCGCCGCCAGCAGCGCTGGATCCGGACCCTCTAATCGGCCGGGCTTCGCCAGCCCGTCGAGAACCACGAACCGGAGCACACCTGACCGGGTTTTCTTGTCGCCGGCCATGTACTCCAGGAGTTCCGGCAAGGCGTCGGCGTCGTAGCCGACCGGCAGCCCCAGGGACGCCAGGATGGTGCGGTGGCGGTCGGCGGTGGCGTCGTCGAGCCGCCCGGCCAGCCGGCCCAGCTCGGCGGCGAACACCAAACCCACCGAAACCGCAGCGCCGTGGCGCCATTGGTAGCGTTCACGGCGCTCGATCGCGTGGCCCAAGGTGTGGCCGTAGTTGAGGATTTCGCGCAGCTGCGACTCCTTCTCGTCGGCCGCGACGACCTCGGCCTTGACGGTGATCGCGCGCCGGATCAGCTCCGGCAGCACGTCACCGGACGGATCCAATGCCGTCTGCGGGTCCGCCTCGATTCGATCCAGGATCACCGGGTCGGCGATGAAACCCGCCTTGACCACTTCGGCCATGCCGGCCGCGATTTCGTTGCGCGGCAACGTCTGGAGAGTCGCCAGGTCGACCAGCACGGCGATCGGCTGGTGAAACGCACCGACCAGGTTTTTACCGGCCTCCGTGTTGATACCGGTCTTGCCGCCGACCGCCGCGTCCACCATGCCAAGCAACGTGGTGGGCACGTGCACGATCGACACCCCGCGCAGCCATGTCGCCGCGGCGAAACCGGCGACGTCAGTGGCGGCCCCGCCGCCGAGGCTGATCAAAGCATCTTTGCGGCCAATTCCTATGCGGCCCAACACTTCCCAGATGAACCCGACGACGGGCAAGTCTTTACCGGCTTCGGCGTCCGGGATTTCGATGCGATGCGCGTCGATACCCTTGTCCGCCAGTCGAGTTCGGATCTCCTCGGCGGTCTGTGCCAGTACCGGCTGATGCAGGATCGCGACCCGGTTCCGGCCGGCGAGCACTCCGGCGAGCTCGCCCAGCACGCCGGTGCCGATCACCACCGGGTAAGGCGGGTCGACGGCCACCTGCACGGTGACCGGTGTGTCAGGGTTGGTCATTTGTCGGCCTCGGCACTGCTGTGTCTGCGGGCTGCGGCCAGTGCCGCCGGCGTGGCGGGGGTAGGCGGCGGCCCGCTTGGGGTCTCGGCTCCGCTTGGGGTCAGTGAGGACGGCGCGCGACGCCAGGGCGGACGGCGACGGCCGCGCGGGCCGCAGGGTTGCGCGTCTTGCAGCCGCGACATGATGTAGCGGACGACGGCGCCGGGATTGCGACGGTTGGTGTTGACCCGGATGGTGGCGACTTGGCGGTACAGCGGGACACGCTGCGACATCAGCGCGCGGTACTTCTCGGCGCGGTCCGGGCCGGCCAGCAACGGCCGCACCATGCTGCCGCCGGTGCGGCGAACCCCTTCGGTGGCGCTGATCTCCAAAAAGACGACGGTGTGACCGGCCAGCGCCTCGCGAACACCGGGAGTGGTTACCGCGCCGCCGCCGAGCGACACCACGCCGTCATGCTCGACCAGCGCAGCGCGCACCACCTCTTCCTCGATGCGACGGAACTCCTTCTCGCCGTCGGTGGCGAATATGTCGGCGATGCGGCGTCCGGTCCGCTGTTCGATCGCCACGTCGGTGTCGAGCATCGTGACGTTGAGCGCCTTGGCCAGCCGTCGCCCGATCGTGGACTTACCCGATCCCGGGAGTCCAACCAGTACGGCCTTGGGCGCCATCGCCTTTACCCTGACGCCCGGACTTCGGCGGCCGGTTCGCGCTCGGCGACCGAACGCAGGTAGGCGTCGATGTTGCGGCGCGTCTCGGCCAGCGAGTCGCCGCCGAATTTCTCCAGCGCCGCGCGGGCCAAGACCAGCGCAACCATGGTTTCGACCACTACACCGGCGGCCGGCACCGCGCACACGTCGGAACGTTGGTTGATCGCGACGGCCTCGTCACCGGTCGCCATGTCGACGGTGGCCAGCGCGCGCGGCACGGTGGAGATCGGCTTCATCGCCGCCCGTACCCGCAGCGGCTGGCCATTGGTCATGCCACCTTCCAGGCCACCGGCGCGGTTGGTCGAGCGGACCACGCCGTCGGGGCCGGGGTACATCTCATCGTGGGCGAGGCTGCCGCGGCGGCGCGCGGTGGTGAACCCGTCGCCGATCTCGACGCCCTTGATCGCCTGGATGCCCATCACCGCGGCGGCGAGCTGGCTGTCCAGGCGATTGTCGCCGCTGGTGAACGATCCGAGCCCGACCGGTAGGCCCACCGCGACGGCCTCCACCACACCGCCGAGGGTGTCGCCGTCCTTCTTGGCGGCTTCGATCTCGGCGATCATGGCCTGCTCGGCCGCCTTGTCGAATGCGCGCACCCCGCTGTCGTCGATCGCATCCAGGTCGCCGGCCTGCGGCGGCGGGCCCTCGTAGGGCTGTGATTCGCCGATCGAGATGACGTGGGACAGCACGTCGACGCCGAGGGCTTGCCGCAGGAAGAGCCGGGCCACGGTGCCGGCCGCGACGCGTGCCGCGGTCTCGCGGGCGCTGGCCCGCTCGAGCACGGGGCGGGCGTCGTCGAAGCCGTACTTGAGCATGCCGGCGTAGTCGGCGTGGCCGGGCCGCGGCCGAGTCAACGGGGCGTTGCGTGCAACGTCAAGATCGGCCTGGTCAACCGGGTCGGCGGCCATCACCGTCTCCCACTTCGGCCATTCGGTGTTGCCGATCTCGATAGCGATCGGGCCGCCCAGTGTGACGCCGTGCCGCACGCCGGCCAGCATGGTGACGTGGTCGCGCTCGAACTTCATCCGTGCGCCGCGGCCGTAGCCGAGCCTGCGGCGGGCCAGCTGGAACGCGATGTCCTCGGAGGTCAGGCTGACCCCGGCGACCATGCCTTCCAGCACGGCCACCAGCGCCCGGCCGTGGGATTCACCGGCAGTGGTCCATCGCAACACGTGTCCCATCTTCCCACGATGGTTCGGACGTCGCCTAAAGCCTCAGGCTGGGGTCAGCCCGTGATCCGCGCCGCTGTGCAAAATTCACGCCGACCGCGTCGACGAACGTGTCGATGTCCAACCTCGGATTTTCATGACCCGAAAGTGAGCTGGCGCAGCACGCGCAAGAAGATGCTTCGGTCGTCCGCTGATAGCTCGCCAAGCCAGCGTTCCTCGCTCCGCTGGATGTCGACCTGCGCGGCGTTTTTGACGGACCGGCCCGACTCTGTGATCGCAAGCAGGCGCGCGCGGCGGTCCTCGGGGTCGGGAATCCGCTCGATGTGGCCGTGCTCCTGCAGCTGATCGAGGGTTGGGATGATGCGCGTTTTGTCGGCGCCGATCAACTCGGCCAGGGCCGCTTGGGTGCGGATCGACGAATGGTCCAGGGCGGACAGCACGATGTAGCCCCACATCGATAGGCCGTGGGCGGCCAGCACCGGCTGCTCGGCAGCCACGGTTTGTCGAGCCAGCTGCACCAGCATCGCCGCGAGGTCGGGACGTGTCGCCTTCCGCACCACCCCGTGATGATAGCGCTTGACCTATTGTATATGTACGCTTATTATAAGCTGATGCAGATTAATTCCGATCGCCGCCCGCTACATCGGACTGCCGTACTGGCGTCCGTTGACATGGTCTCGACTGTCACGATCGAAGACCTATCGAGAGTTACGCCGTGCGCCGAATGGAGCCTCGCCGAACTGCTCACTCACATGACGGTGCAGCATCGTGGCTTTGCCGCCGCCGCGCGCGGCCACGGCGACGATCCGGCTATATGGCAACCCGCCACCGTCGCCGACGCGGTCGCAGCCGACCCCGCCGGCAGCTATACCGCGGCCGCCGCCGAGGTGATCGATGCGTTCGCCAGTGTCGACCAGCTCGATGCGGCGTTCGCGCTACCTGAGTTCGGGCCCGGCGTGACCTTCCCGGGTTCACTGGCGATCGGCTTTCACTTCGTGGACTACGTCGTGCACGGCTGGGACGTCGCCCGCACGATGGGTTACCCCTTTGAGCTTCCGGCCGACGTTGTGGCCGCCGCCTTGCCAATTGCGCTCGCCGTGCCCGACACAGAATTCCGCACCGCCGACAGTGCGCCGTTTGGCCCAGCGATCCATTCACCCGACCAGGCCAACGACCTCGATCGCATCCTGGATCACCTCGGCCGCTCCCCAAATTGGAAACCGGAACGCGAAATGCATCGACTCTGACTAATCCGCCTATCGACCAACAAACCCACAATCGGACCCGCCATCCGGCAGGGGCTTCACTAGGAGGAACTGATGACGACCACATCCTTCGGCGACGTTCACGCCACAGGCGAGGATCGCCAGCCATCTTCAGGCAAGTCAAATGTGGCCGGTCAGCCGCCGATCACACCCGGCAGTGGCCTGCTGAGCACTGACTGGCTGCCGGGGCCCTCCGACGAGACCAAGTCCCCGGTCGTGGTGAGTCTCACCGACTTTCATTCCAATTGCGATCAGGATTGGCAGCAGATCGCGGAATTGGGCATGAAGCTGGCGGAGAGTTGGCCGATCATGCGCGGCGCGGTCGGGCTGTGGCTCTGGGGCAAGCCGGCCGAGTGGCGCGGCGGATCGCTATCCGTCTGGGACAGCAACGCCGATTTACGTCGTTTCATCCGCTGGCCCGTTCACGTCGCCATTGTGAAGAACTGGCGGGGACGGATACGGGTGCAATCCGCCAGCTGGGATGACGATCGTTTTGTCCCATCGCAGGCATGGCTTCGCGCCGAGGCCCAGATGCTGGCTCCGCGCGACATATCAGCCGCTCGCCACAGCGCCCATGATTAGCCGCGGAAAGCTGAGCCACCGCGTTAGTCAGTGTGCCGCGACCGTCGCGAGGCGGTGAGCTGCCAGACGCCCAGCACCAGCGCGATGTCGCCGGCGCCGGCCAGTGCCCAGTTGCCCGCGGCGCTCAGCGGAAGCCAGCCGCCCAGCGCCGCCGCCCACAGGGTTGGCACCAGCAGCAGGTTGGAAACGCCGAAAGCCAACACCAGCCCGCGGGAGGTAGGACGAATCCGGTGCAGACCGAAGAGCAGCGCGACACCGGCGACCAGGAACGCCAACCCACCGCCGAAAAGCTCCGCACGCGACACGTTCCACCAGTCACCGAGCGGACCGCTGAAGGCGGCGACAACCCCACCCACGACGGTCCAAAAGACGAGGTCGGCGCGGATGGATCGCCAACGTGCGACGTCGGTACGACGGGGTGTGGCTGAAATAGATGCAGTTGTCATGTCGCGATAGTGCGTCGAGAACCACTGCCAACTCGACCAACGGCACTGCCAGAGGCTGCCAGTTGCGGCCACCGGTTACAGCTGGGCCAGCACCAGCGCCGCTGCGCTGGCCGCGCACATCGACGGCCCGTGCGGCACCGTCCTCGCCGACCAGCCGAGCCAAGCCACGATCCCGATCACCGCGGTCAGCAGCGGCGCGCCGATCGCCGCGAGAAACCACACATCGCCGCCGAAACAGCCGGTCAGCGCACCCAGCCCGAGTGCCAGCTTCACATCCCCGGCACCCATTGCCGCCGGCGCCGCGGCGTGGACCAGCAGGTACAACGCAGCCAGCAGCCCAGCCCCCAGCGCGGCGGCGGGGCCGTGTCCCGAGCCGGCCGCCACGAGCATGACCACCCCGAACCCCGGCAGAGTCAGCCAGTTCGGCAGCCGGCGTCGGCGTATGTCGTAGGCGGTCAGCGCTCCCATCCACAACAGCGCGGCCACCATCGGCATGCGCGGCACGCTAATGCAACGCGGCGATCATCGCCTCTCGCGGCGCGGGCAGCCCTGTGAATTGCTCAACCTGCGCGAACGCCTGATGCAGCAGCATCTGCAGGCCGCTGATCACCCGGCCGCCCGCGGCGGCCACCGCCGCGGCCAGCGGTGTCGGCCACGGGTCGTAGATGGCGTCCAGCAGCACCGGCGCGCCGGCGAAGACGTCGCTATAACGCCCCGCCACGTCGGCCGGCAGCGTGCTGACCAGCACGCCCGCGGCCGTCACCCGGTCGGCGACAGGCCCCCCGGGGTCGCTGTCCAGCTCACAGAATCGGGCCGCCGCGCCGACCCGAGTCGCCAGCTCCACCAAACGGGCGGCCTTGTCCGGGTTGCGGGCCACCACGGTGATATCGCCGACACCCAACTCGGCCAAGGCCACAATCGCCGCCGGGGCGGTGCCGCCCGATCCCGACACCACCGCGCGACCCGTCGCCGTGCCCAACGCACCCATCACGCCGTCGATATCGGTGTTGTCGGCGCGCCAGCCGCGCGGCGTTCGCAGCAGGGTGTTGGCCGACCCGACCAGCTCGGCCCGATCGGTGCGCTCGTCGGCGAAATGCAGCGCGGCGAACTTTCCCGGCATCGTCACCGAGACGCCGACCCACTCCGGCCCGAGCCCGTCGACAACAGCGGGCAGTTCCTCGGCGCCACATTCGATGCGCTCGTAGGTCCAGTCGGCGAGGCCCAGCGCGCGGTAGGCAGCCAGATGCAGCTGCGGAGAGCGTGAATGCGCGATCGGCGAACCGAGCACGCCGGCTTTCCTAGCGCGCCGAGTCGAGGACACCGTTGCGTTTGGCCAACTCGATGTTCGCCAGATGCTGTTGGTAATCGCGGGTGAACAGCGTCGTGCCTTGCGAGTCGATGGTGACGAAGTACAGCCAGTCGCCGGGCTCGGGATGCTCGGCCGCTTTGAGCGCATCGATGCCCGGCGAACAGATCGGCGTGGCAGGCAGCCCCTCGGAAACGTAGGTGTTCCACGGCGTTTGCTGTGCGCGGTCGGTGTCAGTGGTGGCCACTTCGCGGCGATCCAGCGGATAGTTCACCGTCGAGTCGAACTCCAGGGTGCGGTGCTCGGCCAGCCGGTTGTAGATGACGCGGGCAACCTTCGGAAAGTCCGGTGGTTTGGCCTCACGCTGAACCAGCGACGCGACCGCCAGGACGTCATAGGGCGACATGTTCATCGCGGTTGCGGTGTCCAGCAGACCCGATTTCACATACTGCTCGTTGCTGGAGCTGATCAGCGTCTCCAGGATCGTCTGGGGCGAACCGGACGGGCTGACGTTGAACGTGCCCGGCGCGATCAGGCCTTCGATCCGTCGGTGGTCGGCGCCCATCCGGGTCACCGACTCGACGGCCCAAGCCGGCACCGACAGCGAGGCCAGCGGAGTCTTTTCGGCCGCCGTCCGCAGATCGTCCGCGGAGACGCAGCGCTTATCCCCGTCCAGCTCGACGCAGGTGGCCTTGGAGATCATCGTGAAGATTCCGGGCGTCACGTCGTTGGTTTTGACGTCGGTAGTGTCGTCGAGCTGTTCCCCCTCGGGAATGACCACCTTGCCCACCCGATTCCCGGGATCGGCGAGCCGCTTCACCGCGTTCGACGCGGGAATTTCGGTGCGCATACGGTAGTAGCCGGGCTGGATCGACGAGATCGCGTCATTGCCTTCCGCGGCCTCGACGAACGCTTTGACGGTGCGGACTACATCGCGGTTCTGCAACGTCTCGCCGATCGCGGTGGTCGAGTCGCCGGCGTGGACCTGGATCACCAAATCCTTTTTGCCATTACCGGCGTAGTCGTTCTGCGGGCCCAGGCTGTGCCACAGCTTGGAGCCGACGAACACCGCCGCCAAAACCACGACCATGAGTAGGGCGACGGCACATCCACGCACGATGCGGCGCCGACGACGGCCACGCTCGGCGCGGATCCGCTCGGCGCGCGACCGCACCCGACGCGGCGGTCCAACCGCCACGGGTTGGGCGCGGGGGCGCCCTTGGTCGTCAGCCACCGTTGACCTCCCCGGGCAGCATGGCACGACGTTCGTCGAGCCAACCCTGCAGGATCGCCACCGCCGCCGCCTGGTCGATGACCCTACGCTGACCCTTGGCCCGCACCCCCGCCTCGCGCAGTGATCGTCGCGCGCTGACGGTCGTCAACCGCTCGTCGGCCAGCCGCACCGGTGTCGGCGCGATCCGGCCGGCCAGCGCGCCGGCCAGCTCGATCGCGTCGCGGGCTGACGGGCCGGTGCGGTCGGCGAGGGTTCGCGGCAGCCCCACCACAACCTCGACCGCGTGCAGCTCGTCAACCAGTTCGACCAGCCGTCGCAGATGCTTGCCCGACCGGTCGCGGCGGACCGTTTCCACCGGCGTGGCCAGGATGCCGTCCGGGTCGCTGCACGCCACGCCGATGCGCACACTGCCCACGTCGATGCCGAGTCGCCGTCCGGGTCCAGGATCGTCCCCGCCGGGCCGATCCGGCAGGCGGTGTGAACAGTCCACTCAGCTGACCCGCGCTATCTCTGCTCGCACCGCGTCCAGCGCGGCGTCGATACCCGACGAGTCCTTACCCGAACCCTGCGCGAGGTCGGCCTTGCCGCCGCCCCGACCGTCGACGGCTCCGGCGAGCTGTTTGACCAAGTCGTTCGCCCGGAGGCCCAGGTCCTGGGCGGCCGGGTTAGCCGCGATCGCATAGGGCACGCTGCCGCCTTCACCCTCGGCGATCAATGCGACCACCGCCGGGTCGCTGCCGAGCTTGCCGCGGATGTCGCCGACCAACGACCGCAGGTCGGCGGCCGACATCCCGGCCGACATCCGCTGCGCCACCAGACGGACGTTACCGATGCGCTGCGCCCCGGCAGCGGCATTGACCGCGGCCGCCCGCGCCGACGCCAGCCGGGTGCGTTCGATTTCCTTTTCCGCGGCTTTCAGCCGCTCGACCAAGTTTGCCACCCGGGCGGGCACCTCCTCGGAGGGCACCTTGAGCGATGAGGCCAGCCCCGCCATCAGGGCGCGCTCCTTGGCCAGATGCTTGAACGACTCCAGCCCGACATAGGCCTCGACCCGGCGCACACCGGAGCCCACCGACGATTCGCCCAGGATCGTGACCGGGCCGATCTGGGCAGAGTTGTGCACGTGCGTGCCACCACACAACTCCAGCGAGAACGGCCCGCCGATCTCCACGACCCGCACCTGGTCCGGATAACTCTCCCCGAACAGCGCCAGCGCCCCCATGGCCTTGGCCTTGTCGAGCTGCTCGTTGAAGGTGTGCACCTCGTAGTCGGCTTGCACGGCCTGGTTGGTCACCTCTTCGATTTCTGAGCTTTGGGTGTCCGATAACGGACCCTGCCAGTTGAAGTCGAAGCGCAGATAGCCCGGTCGGTTCAGCGAACCGGCCTGAACGGCGTTGGGCCCCAGCACCTGTCGCAGCGCGGCGTGCACCATGTGGGTGCCCGAGTGGCCCTGGGTGGCGCCTTTACGCCAGCCGGGGTCCACCGCCGCGGTGACGGTGTCGCCCTCGACGAATTCTCCGGACTCCACATTGACCCGATGCACCCACAACGTTTTGGCGATCTTCTGCACATCGGTTACCGCGGCCCGGGCGCTTTCACTGGCGCCGGTGCCGCTGATGGTGCCCGCGTCGGCGACCTGCCCGCCCGACTCGGCGTAGAGCGGTGTGCGGTCCAACACGAGTTCGACGTGATCGGCCCCCGCTGACCCAGCTAACCCTTCTGCGCCGTGGGCTACTACCGGCACCCGCTTGCCGTCGACGAAGATGCCCAGGATCCGGGCCTCCGACGTCAACTCGGTGAAGCCGGTGAACTCGGTAGGTCCGGCGTCGACCAGCTCGCGGTACGCGGTCAGGTCGGCGTGCGCGTGTTTGCGCGCGGCGGCATCGGCTTTCGCGCGGCGCCGCTGCTCGGCCATCAATTCCCGGAACCCGGCCTCGTCAACCTGCAGGCCCGCCTCGGTAGCCATCTCGAGGGTGAGCTCGATCGGGAATCCGTAGGTGTCGTGCAGGGTGAACGCATCCGATCCGGACAGCACGCCGGCGCCGGACGCCTTCGTGGCAGCGGCCACCTCGTCGAACAGCCGTGAACCGGACTGCAGCGTGCGGTTGAACGCGGTCTCCTCGGCCACCGCGATGCGCCTGATCCGGTCGAAATCGGCCACGAGTTCGGGATACGACGGGCCCATCGCGTCACGCACCGTGGCCATCAGGTCGCCGACGATCGGACCCTCGACGCCCAGCAGCTTGGCCGAGCGGATCACCCGGCGCAGCAGCCGGCGCAGCACGTAGCCACGTCCGTCGTTGCCCGGGCTGACGCCGTCGCCGATCAGAATCGCCGCGGTGCGGCTGTGGTCAGCGATGATGCGGTAGCGCACGTCGTCGTCGTGATTGCCGACGTCGTAGCCACGCGGCGCGCGCGCCGCCACCATGTCGATGACCGGGCGCAACAGGTCGATCTCGTAGACGTTGTGCACCCCCTGCAGCAGCACCGCGACCCGCTCGACGCCCATGCCGGTGTCGATGTTCTTGCGCGGCAACGGCCCCAGGATCTGGTAGTCCTCCTTGCTGGTGCCTTCGCCGCGCTCGTTCTGCATGAACACGAGATTCCAGATCTCCATGTACCGCTCTTCGCTGGCCAGCGGACCGCCCTCGGGACCGTACTCCGGGCCGCGGTCGTAGTAGATCTCCGAGGAGGGACCGCACGGCCCGGGGATGCCCATCGACCAGTAGTTGTCGGCCATGCCGCGGCGCTGGATACGCTCGGCGGGCAGCCCCGCGATTTCCGCCCACAGCTGCGCCGCTTCGTCGTCATCCAAATAGACTGTGGCCCATAGCCGTTCAGGATCGAATCCGTAACCACCCTCGGCAACGGAGCTGGTCAACAAGTTCCACGCCAATTCGATGGCGCCGCGCTTGAAATAGTCGCCGAACGAGAAATTGCCGGCCATCTGAAAAAACGTGTTGTGCCGGGTGGTGATCCCGACTTCGTCGATATCGGGCGTGCGGATGCATTTCTGGATGCTCGTCGCCGTCGCATACGGCGGGGTGCGCTGGCCCAGAAAGAACGGCACGAACTGGACCATGCCCGCGTTGACGAACAGCAGGTTGGGATCGTCGAGGATGACCGAGGCGCTTGGCACCTCGGTGTGACCCGCTTTCACGAAATGATCGAGGAACCTCTTCCTGATCTCGTGTGTCTGCACTTCTCCGCTTCCTCTTGGCTCTTCCTGTCAGCGGCCTGCCCAGCCAATTTCCACCCTATTAGGGGGCCTATTCGACCGCATTACACTACCGGTCCGGTTGCCCGCGCCTGAACACTCAACGAACCGCACTGCGGCGCGACGCCGGTTCACCCGCTGAGAAAACTCAACCGCACCGAGCGCCGCGGATTGTCCCGGTTGAGGTCGACCAGCACCACGCTTTGCCAGGTGCCCAGTTGCGGTTCGCCGCCCTCCACCGGCAACGTGATCGACGGCGCAACGATGGCCGGCAGCACATGATCTGCCCCGTGGCCATGCGACCCATGCGCGTGCCGGTAGCGGTCATCACGCGGCAACAGCCGCTCCAGGGTGTCGACGAGGTCGTCATCGGAACCCGCCCCGGTCTCGATGATCGCCACCCCCGCCGTCGCGTGCGGGACGAACACGTTGCAGAGCCCGTCGCCGCGCGGGAAGCAAAACGCGCGCACTGACTCGGTCAAATCCACAATGCGACGACGCGCGGTGTCCACATCCAGCACATCGGTATGCATCGGTCCAGCCTACGGGCCATGGCCGCTGACCTGCCATCTCAAGCCCTGGGCCGCAGGCAACTACACCCATGTCTGACTATTGCCACCGCTGATCCGGCGGAGGAAGGTGTTGGTTGGACCGGCGGCGCCGCCGGGGCGCCGCCCCGAGAGGGAAGGGGTGGGCCGTGTACGCGCGCTCTACCACTATCCAGGCGCAACCATCGTCCATCGACGCCGGCGTTGCGCACATCCGCGATGCCGTGCTGCCGAGACTGCAGGAGGTCGACGGATGCGTCGGCTTGTCGTTGATGGTCGACAAGCAGACCGGCCGGTGCATAGCGACCACGGCATGGGAGACCGAAGACGCGATGCGCGCCAGCGCCGAGCCGACACAACCGGTTCGCGATCAAGCGGCCCAAGAGTTCGGCGCCGTCGGCAGCCCGATGGTCGAAGACTGGGAAATCGCGGTGCTGCACCGTGATCACCGCTCAGGTGAGGGCGCCTGCGCGCGAGCGATCTGGGTCAAATTGCCGCCAGATCAACTCGACGCGGGCATCGAGTTCTACAAGACGTCCGTCCTGCCCGACCTCGAGGCACTCGACGGATTCTGCAGCGCGAGCCTGCTGGTGGATCGCGCATCCGGGCGCGCGGCGACCTGCACGTCCTTCGACAGCCTCGATGCGATGGAACGCAGCCGGGAGCAGGCAACGGCCTTGAAGAACACGAAGATATTGGAAGTGGGCGCCGAGGAGCTCGACGACGGCGAGTTCGAGCTCCGACTCGCTCATCTGCGGGCGCCCGAACTGGTCTGATCGATTGGAGCGGCGGTAGACCGGCCGACCGGTTGTCGGCCGGCACTACCTTGCGCGAATCCCGAACAAGCGCAGCGGCGTTGCCCATTGCCATCGACAATGCGCCAGAGGAAGGTGGTTGGTGGAACCGGTGGCGCCACCGCGGCGCTGCAGCCCGAGCGACTTCGGCTCGGAAAGAAAGGAGTGGTCTCGTGTATGCGCGCTCTACCACTATCGAGGCGCAACCGTCGTCCATCGACGCCGGGATCGCGCACGTTCGCGATGTAGTCATGCCGGCACTCCAAAAAGTCGACGGCTGTCTTGGTGTGTCGTTGCTGGTCGACCGCGGCTCCGGTCGTTGCATCGCGACCAGCTCGTGGGAGAACGAACAGGCGATGCGTGCGAGCGCCGATGGGATCCGACCGGTTCGCGATCAGGCGGCCCAGACGTTCGGCGGTAGCCCGACGGTCGACGAATGGGAGATCGCGGTTCTGCACCGCGACCACCCCTCCGGTCCGGGTGCCGGCGTGCGGGCCACCTGGCTCAAAGTGCGGCCCGACCAGTTCGACCGGGCCATCGCGTTCTACCGGGAGTCGGTGCTGCCCGCGATCGAAGAGCTCGAAGGTTTCTGCAGCGCGAGCCTGATGATCGACCGCAACTCCTGGCGGGCGGTGTCGTCGTCGACGTTCGACAGCCTCGACGCGATGGAGCGCAACGGGGACCAGGCCCGGTCGCTACGTACCGCCAGGCTTCGCGACCTCGGCGCGGATCAACTCGACGTCGGCGAGTTCGAATTGGCAATCGCCCACCTGCGGGTGCCCGAGCTGATCTAGCCGCGTCGTCTTTGCTTCACCGACATCGACGCTAGAGCAGCTTTTCGCGAAATTTCTTGCGCCGGCGTCGATCTCGGCGTAGCGCTATTACGGCAACGAGTCGCCGGGGAAACCGCGGCACGGGTGCACCTCGAAGGTGAACACCCCGGCTTGCACACCGGGATCGTCGTTCATGAGCGCGACGGTCTGATCGACCGTCCCGGTGAACACGCCGACTCCGCAGACGTCGGAGCCATCGGTGACCGGCAGCACCACCGCGAGCACGCCGTCGTCGCGTAGCCCGAAGTTGCGCCGGCCGTGCTCCCAGATGACCGCCGGCGCCGCGTCACCGCTAAAGCTGGGGCCTCGTTTGAGGATGACAACGTTGTACTCCTTGGTGGCCGGCAACAGGGCATTCATCTCGTCGTCGGTGAAAGTTTTCATCGGCCGCCCTTCCGTGGATTGCTAACGGCGCCCCCCGAGCGTCACGCTGGTGTGGCGGCGGCCGTCGAACGTCACGCTAGACGGTATGGAGGCTGACTTGAGGCCGAAGGCCTCGGGCTGCAATCGGACGTGGGTTGCCGGTGGCGGGTGAACACTCGCCGGGGTAGAGCCACAGTTGCAGATCAGGAGGCCTCCGGTGAGTTTCAACGGTACGAGTGTCGGGTTGGACGTGCATGCGCTTTCGGTAGTTGCGCACGCACTCGATGAAGAAACGGGTCGGGTCGAGCGGGCACGGTTGTGTCCTGATCACGGCGAGATCCTGGATTGGTTGCACCGGCTGCGCGGCCCGGTGCGGGTGGCCTATGAGGCCGGGCCGACGGGGTTCGGGCTGGCCCGGGCGTTGGCAGCTGCCCAGATCGACTGTGTGGTCGCGGCACCCTCGAAGCTGATCCGCCCGGCTGGGGATCGAGTCAAGACCGATGCCCGTGACGCCGCGCATTTGACCCGGCTGCTGCGGTTGGGTGAGATCACCGCGGTCACCGTGCCCGAGGCCGACGTGGAGGCGGTGCGGGATCTGGTGCGGGCTCGCGAGGACGCCCGCGCCGATCTGATGCGGGTCCGGCACCGGCTGTCGAAACTGCTGCTGCGCCAGGGCCGGGTGTACTCGGGCGGGCAGGCCTGGAATGGCGTGCACGAGACCTGGCTGCGTCGGCAACGTTTCGACGATTCTCATACCAGGGCGGCCTTCGATCACCACTTCGATGCGGTGCTGAGCGCGACGGCTGCGCGTGATCGCCTCGATGAGCAGATCGTGGCGGTAGCGGCCTCGCCGCGCTGGGCTGACCCGGTCAACCGGTTGGGCTGTCTGCGCGGGAATCTCGGCGCTGACCGGGTTGGCGTTGTCGGTGGAGATCGGTGATTGGACCCGGTTCACCGGTTCCTCGATCGGCGCCTACGTCGGGCTGGTGCCGTGCGAGTACTCCTCGGGGGCATCTCGGGTGCAGGGTTCGATCACCAAGGCCGGCAACGCTCACGTGCGGCGGCTGTTGATCGAGGCGGCCTGGCACCACCGGGCGCCCTACCGCAATCCCGGACCCACGATGCGGGCCCGCTGGGCCAAGGTGGATCCGGCCCTCAAGGCCCGCGGTCACGCCGGCAACCGGCGGCTGCACCAGCAGTGGTGCCGGTTCAACGAACGCAAGAAGCCCCACGTGGTGGCCAACGTCGCGATCGCCCGCGAACTGGCCGGCTGGTGCTGGTCACTGGCCACGCTGGACTAAGCGGGCCATCACCGGACTTGATCGGAGCCAACCGGTCGACGGCGAGGTAGGCGAACCGGATCTGCGCTACAGCTATGAGCCACAACAGGATTCCTGGAGTACTGGTGTGACGCCCGTCCCTAGAGAGCAGCCACCGTTCGCGCCGAACCATCGTCTTGCGGTACCCAACCCGCGCATATCAGTCTGACACCACCGTCGTTGACCAACGACCGCCGCGGCACCGACTGACACCGATCAACCGAAAGCCGCCCCGGCACCAAACCGGGGCGGCTTTCACCTGCCTCTTGACAAACAATGCCTACATATCAGCTAGCGTGACGACGGGCCGCCGTTCGCGATTAGCGCGGCGCGCGCCAGCGTTGCCTGAGCCATCTTCACGTGTGCGGCGTCGACCAGGACGCCGTTGACGCCGACCGCGCCCAGCCCCTTCGCCTCGCCGTCGCGGTAGGCGGCAACGTTACGTTCGGCGAGCGCGATTTCCTCATCGGTCGGCGAATACACCTTGTTGGCGACCGGGATCTGTGTCGGGTGGATCGCCCACTTGCCGGTGTATCCCATCAGCGACGCCCGTCGGGCGTCGCGCTCATAGCCGTCGAGGTCGTGGTAGTCCGGATACGGCGCATCGATCGCGTCGATGCCCGCGATGCGCGCCGCGACGAGCACCTTGTTGCGGGCATAGACCCAGAAGTCGCCGGGATACTCACCCAGCGGGACGAAGTTGGTGTCCACCCGGGCGCCCTGTGACAGCGAGAAGTCGCCGACCCCGAAGATCAGCGCGTCCAGCCGCGGACTGGCCGTTGCGATCTCCTCGGCGTTGGCAAGTCCCTCGACCTCTTCGATGAGCACTTCGAGGCGGATCGGGCGTGACAGGCCGAGCTTGGCCTCCAGCTGGGTCAGCAGCACGTCGACCCACCAGACGTCGCGACCGCGCAGCGCTTTCGGGACGATGATCGTCTCGAGGTTTTCCCGGGCGTGGGTGACGACCTCGACGATGTCGTCGTGGCACCACGGGGTGTCGAGCCCGTTGATGCGGATCGCCCGCACGGTCCGTCCCCAGTCGAGTTCGTTCAGTGCCGCAATGGCTTTGGCGCGTGCGGTCTCTTTGTGCGCCGGTGCGACGGCGTCTTCCAGGTCGAGGAACACCAGGTCGGCTTCGGAGGCCGCTGCGTGGACGAACATGTGGTCGTTGCTGGCCGGAACGGCAAGCTCCGAGCGGCGCAGCAGCAGGTTTTTGGAGCTCATAGCCGGTCACCTTTCACAGCACGCCGCGAGCATGCAGGTCGTCGATTTCGCCGCCGCGCAGGCCGAGCAGTTCGCCGTACACCTCGGCGTTGTGCGCACCGATCCGAGGGCCCAGATGCTCGACCCGGCCACTCGCCGCCGAGAACCGCGGCACCGGCGCTTGGACTGTCATGGCACCGAGTTCGTCGTCGCCGACCTTGACGAAGACCTCGCGATGCGCCAGCTGTTCGTCCGCGACGAGGTCGGTGATGTCGTAGACCGGCGCGGCGGCCACTTCGGCGGCGTCGAAAATCTCCATCGCCTCGGCCAGCGTCTTGGTGGCCACCCAGTCGGCGACCACCTGGTCGACCTCGCGGGCCCGCGCCAGCCGCCGCTGCGGGTCGGAGAAGTCGGCGTCGTCGACCAGGTCGGCGCGTCCGATGGCCCGAAACACCCGCAGCGCCAATTGCGGTGAGCTGCCCGACATCGCCAGCCAGCGGTCGTCGGCGGTGCGGTAGGTGTTGCGCGGCGCCGAGATGTCCCAGCGGTTGCCCGCCCGCGTCGGCACCAGCCCGAGTTGGTCGTAGCCCAGCAGCGTCTGTTCCAGCAGCCGCGCCAGCGGATCGATCAGGTTGATGTCGATCAACTGGCCGGACGCCCCGTGCACGTCGCGGTGGTAGAGCGCCATCATCACCGCGTAGGCGGCGTTCAGCGACGCCACCCCGTCGGCCAGCATGAACGGCGGCAGCGTGGGCGGTCCGTCGGCCTGGCCGGTGATGTTGGCGAAGCCGCTCATCGCTTCGCCGAGCGTCCCGAAGCCGGGCCGATCGCTCTTCGGGCCGGCCAACCCGTAACCGGTGATGTGCAGCATGACGATGCGGTCGTTGACGGCGCGCAGTGCCGGATAGTCCAGCCCCCACTTGCGCAGCGTCGCGGGCCGGGTGTTGACGATCAGCACGTCGGCGTGTTCGACGAGGCGACGTAGCAGCGCCTGGCCTTCGGCGACGCGCAGGTTCAGGGTGATCGAACGCTTGTTGCGCGACAACGACTTCCACATCAGCCCGACGCCGTCGACCTGGTTGCCCCAGGTGCGGATCGGGTCTCCGCCGTCGGGTTGCTCGATCTTGATGACGTCGGCGCCGAACTCGCCGAGGTAGGTGGCGGCCAGCGGTGCCGCGGCCAGCGTGGCGGCGTCGAGAACCCGGATGCCTTCGAGCATCATGCTCCGACGGGCGCACAAACCGGCCGTTGTAGGCCGAGGTGCTCGCGCAGGGTCGCGCCGTCATAGCCAGTGCGGAACAGGCCGCGCCGCTGCAGCTCCGGAACCACCATCCGCACCACGTCTTCGAACGCACCGGGCAGATGTGTTGCGGCCAAGACGAACCCGTCGCAGGCACCGCCGTGGAACCACTCCTCCATCCGATCGGCGACCTGCACACCGGTGCCGACGAACCGCGGGCCCTGCAGCAGAGTGGCGCGGTGGCCGGCCAGGTCGCGCAGCGTGATGGTGTCGCCGATGTGCGCGCGCAGGTTCTGCACCAGCCCGCGGATGCCAGACACCGATTCGATGAGCTCGTCGGTGATCGGGTCGTCGAGCTGGTGTTGGGAGAAGTCGTAGTTCATCAGCTCTGAGAGTAGGGTCAGCGACGCCATCGGGTGAACGAGGTCACTGAGAAACACCTGTTCGCGCTCTTTGGCATGGTCCTCCGACTCCCCCACCACGGCGTAGGCCATCGGACAGACCTTGACCGACTGCGGGTCGCGGCCGGCGGCGTCGATGCGCTCCTTCTGGTCGGCGTAGTGGCTGCGGGCCACCTCGATACCCGGATCGCCGGTGAAGATCAATTCGGCCCAGCGCGAAGCGAATTCACGCCCGCGACCGGATGAGCCGGCCTGGATGATCACCGGCCGACCCTGCGGGCCGCGCGGCACCGTCAACGGCCCACGCACCGAGAAAAACTCCCCTTCGTGGTTGAGCTCGTGCACCTTCGCCGGGTCGGCGTAAATGCCTTTCACCCGGTCGTGCAGCACCGCGTCGTCTTCCCAGGTGTCCCACAGGCCGACGACGGCATCCATGAACTCCTCGGCCCGGTCGTAACGGGCGTCATGGCTCAAATGCGTTTTCAGGCCGAAATTCTGGGCTTCGCTGTCGTTGACCGAGGTGACGACGTTCCAGGCCGCGCGGCCACCCGACAGATGGTCCAGGGTCGAGAACGTCCGGGCTACGTGGTACGGCGGGTAGTAGGTGGTCGAGCCGGTCGCACCGAGACCGATGCGCGACGTCGCCTGCGCCAGCACGCCCAGCACGATGGACAGGTCCAGCTTCACCGGCCGCGCGCCGTACTTCACCGCGTCGGCGACCGAGCCGCCGTAAATACCGGGCATCGCAAGCCGGTCATCGAAGAACATCAGATCGAAACAACCCTCTTCGAGCTGCCTGCCGATCTTGGCGTAGTACGAGCCGTCGAGGTAGCCATGCTCGGTGGCGGGATGACGCCACGAACCCGCGTACACCGAGGTGCTGCCTGCTTGCATGAAGGCGACGAGCGCCATTTGTCGTGTAGTCATCTCTAATGTCTAACATCTGATATATTAGATTTCAAGTGTTAGATTCGAGATTGCCCTAAGGTCATCGATATGCCCAACGACGTCGACATCGCCGGCACGGTGCGCGAGCGCGCCGCGCGCGAGCTTCGCGACCGCATTCTCACCGGCGCGCTGCCTGCCGGCACCCGGCTCGACCTCGACGCCATCACCAAGGAGTTCGCCACCAGCCGCACCCCGGTGCGCGAGGCCTTACTCGAGTTGTCCTACGACGGACTGGTGCGGGTCGCGCCGCGCAGCGGCGTCACGGTGATCGGCATCAGGCCCGAGGACGTGCTGGACAGTTTCACGATTCTGGGTGTGCTGACCGGCCAGGCCGCGGCATGGGCCGCGCGGCGGGTCACCCCGGACGGCGTTGAGCGGTTGCGCGCACTGGCGACCGAGGTCGAATCCCACTCCGGAGAGGGCGGCATCATCGGCGCGAATTGGCAGTTTCACCGGGAGATCCATCGCGCGGCCCATTCGCGGCGATTGATGGCGCAGATCCGCCAAGCCGTCCGCGTGGTGCCGTCGAACTTCTTGGCGATGTTCCCTGAGCACGAGCACCACTCGTTGGAGGATCACCAAGCGCTGGTGTCGGCGCTCGCCGACGGCGACGCCGAGAAGGCCCGCAGCATCGCCGAGCGCCATGTGCTCGACGCGGGTCACTCGCTGGCCAGCCGGCTGGAGCACACGGACGTCTAGGCTGGCGAACCTGGCAAGTCTCATGCGCCCCACGAGTCCCTCGCCGAGGGGCGCAGGCCTCTTGCAAGCCGATATCGCCTACGACATCGTTTCCGAAACCACCCCGGCCCACCTCGCCGGTGCAGATGGGGCTTGTGGCGGCAGATATCACGTAGGGGCTAGCCGCGCTTGCGCCGGATGATCGCCCGCAGCCGCTCGAGTCGACCGGCAATCTCACGCTCCGCGCCGCGGCCGGTGGGGCGGTAGTAATCCACGCCGACTAGCTCGTCGGGTGGATACTGTTGCGGCACAACACCGTCCGGGTCATCGTGCGGGTAACTGTAGCCCTGCGCGTTGCCCAGCGCCGCCGCGCCCGAATAGTGGCCGTCGCGCAGATGCGGCGGCACCAGCCCGGCCTTGCCCGCTTTGATGTCGGCCATCGCAGCACCCAGCGCGGTGGTGACGGCGTTCGACTTGGGCGCGCTGGCCAGGTGCATCGTGGCGTGCGCCAGCGTCAACTGGGCTTCGGGCATCCCGATCAGTTGCACGGTCTGCGCCGCGGCGACGGCGGTCTGCAGCGCCGTCGGGTCGGCCATGCCAATGTCCTCGCTGGCCAGGATCATCAGCCGTCGGGCGATGAATCTCGGATCCTCACCGGCGACCAGCATCCTGGCCAGGTAGTGCAACGCGGCGTCGACGTCGGAACCGCGCACGGACTTGATGAACGCGCTGACGACGTCGTAGTGCTGATCGCCGTCGCGGTCGTAGCGGACGGCGGCCTTGTCCACGGACTGCTCGATGGCCTCGACGGTGACCTGCTCCCCCGCCTCGGCAGCGACTTCCAGCGCGGTCAGCGCGCGGCGGGCGTCGCCGGCTCCCAACTGCACGAGCAGGTCGACGGCATCGGGCTCCACGACTTGCCCGTTCAGCCCGCGGGGGTCGTCGATCGCGCGCTGCACCACTGTGTGGATGTCTTCGGCGCTCAGCGGCCGCAACTGCAGGATCAGCGACCGCGACAGCAGCGGGGCGACGACGGAGAACGACGGGTTCTCGGTGGTGGCCGCCACCAGCAGCACCACCCGGTTCTCCACTGCCGACAACAGCGCGTCCTGCTGGGTTTTGGAGAACCGGTGGACCTCGTCGATGAACAGCACGGTCTGCTCGCCGTGGGCGGCGGCGCGGCGAGCCACGTCGATCACCGCACGGACTTCTTTGACCCCGGCCGACAACGCCGACAGCGCCTCGAACCGCCGGCCGGTGGCTTGCGAAATCAGCGCTGCCAGCGTGGTCTTGCCGCTGCCGGGCGGGCCGTAAAGGATGACCGACGCCACGCCCGAACCCTCGACAAGCCGCCGCAGCGGCGAGCCGGGTTGCAACAGGTGGTCCTGTCCGACCACCTCGTCCAGACTGGCCGGGCGCATCCGCACGGCCAACGGCACAGCGGCCGAACCGCCCGGCGCGCGTTTGGTCAAGCCGGTCGGGTCGGGGACGTCGAACAGACCGTCGGACACGGTTTCAGGCATACCACGCCACCTCGACACGACTCGCGATGTTCGGGTCGCAGCGGGGCCGCCGAATACTTGCTAAGTTCGCGGAGGCATACGGCAGAACTCCACCACACGAGGCAGGAGCGGCTATGAGCCGACCCCCAGAGCACCCCGGCGGCCCGAGCGATCCGTGGGGCGCTAACCCCGATCCCGGCGACTACCCACCGCCCGGCTACGGCCCGCCTCCAGGACCGCCGCCCGGGCCACCACCGGGCTACGGACCACCTCCAGGACCGCCACCCGGGCCACCACCGGGCTACGGACCACCTCCGGGACCGCCACCCGGCTACGGACCACCTCCAGGACCGCCACCGGGGTACGGCCCGCCTCCACCCGGATATGGCGGGCCTCCACCGCCGCCTCCCGGCTACGGGCCACCTCCCGGCTACGGGCCACCGCCTGGCTACGGGCCGCCGCCTGGGTACCCGTCCCAGCCCGGCTACCCACCGCCCCCGGGCCAGCATTTCAGCATCGGTGATGCGTTCCGGTGGGCCTGGAATAAGTTTGCCAAGCACCCTTTACCGCTGATCGCTGCGGTCTTGGTGTATGGGGTGGTCGGAGTGATCCTGCACGCGCTGGTGTTCGTGTTACTGGGCGGCGCCAACGCCAACACCTCCGACGTCGCCGACGACTACGGCGCATCGTTTACGGCGAGTTTAGGCACCGTCGGCACTCTCGTGCTGTCGATCGTGTCGTTCGTCTACAGCATCTTCGTGCAAGCGGGCTTCTTGTCCGGGGCGCTCGACCTCGCCGACGGCAGGCCGGTCAGCGTCGGTTCATTCTTCAAGCCGCGCAACTTCGGCAATGTCATCCTGGCCGGTGCGCTGCTCAGCGTGATCAGCGCGGTCTTGGATTCGCTGTCGCTGCTCCCCGGCGCGATCTTCGCCCTGTTGGCGCTGGTGGCGATCGCCGTGTTCACCTTCTTCGCGCTGTTCACGATCGCCTTCGCGACCGATCACGGCCTGTCACCGATCGACGCGCTGAAGGCCAGCTTCACCACGGTCCGGTCGGACATCGGCAGCACGCTGCTGTCCTTCCTGCTGCAAGGCCTTTTGGTGCTGGTCGGCTTCTTCGTCTGCGGCGTCGGCATCCTCGTGGGCGGCCCGCTGGCGTTGCTGGTCCAGGTCTACACCTACCGTCGGCTCTCCGGTGGCCCGATCGCGCCGCTGACTCCCTGAGCCCGCGGGCTCATCGCGTCGACCCGCTGCGCCCGGCTTCGCCACGCTTGCGATCGCCGCGGGTCACGGCTGCGTGACGAAGTCGATCAGCTCCTCCACCCGGCCGATCAGCGCTGCGTCGAGATCCGCCCAGTCTCGCACCCGGCTGCGGATGCGTCGCCATGCCGCGGCGACGTCGGCCGGGCCGGCGTGCGGCCAGCCCAGCGCCTGACATATCCCGTGTTTCCAGTCGGTTCCACGCGGTACGACCGGCCACTCTGACAGACCCAACCGGGCCGGTTTGACGGCCTGCCAGATGTCGACGAACGGATGCCCGACCACCAGCGTGTGCGCGCCACCCGGGCCCCGGCGTACCGCTTCGGCCAGTCGCGCTTCCTTTGACCCGGGCACCAGGTGGTCGACGAGCACACCGAGCCGTCGCGTTGGGCCCGGGCGGAATTGCTCGACGACGCCGACGAGATCGTCGACGCCACCGAGATATTCGACCACCACACCCTCTATCCGCAGGTCATCGCCCCACACCTGCTCGATGAGCTCGGCATCGTGGCGGCCCTCCACGTAGATCCGCCCGGCACGGGCTACCTGGGCGCGGGTTCCGGTCACCGCCACCGAACCCGACGACGTGCGGGTGGCGGCGGTGGGTGACGGTCGTCGCGGCGCGGTCAGGATCACCGGTTTGCCGTCGACAAGGTAGCCCGGTCCGATCGGGAACGGCTTAGTGCGGCCGCGTCGGTCCTCGAGCTCCATTCGGCCGTATTCGACGCACACCACTGCCCCGACATAGCCGGTCTGCGCGTCCTCGACGACCATGCCGAGTTTTATTGGCAATTCAACCGACCGGACCTTGCGCGCGCCGTGCGGGTCGCGGGCCAGCACGTCAGGACCATAGCGATCATCCACTCGAGCGATCCTAGGAAAGAGAACGTCCGAAACCCGGTTACGCCACTCGGCCCATTGCATCGGGCCGCGCTGCGGCCTGCTGACTGTTGTGATGGGATCAGCGGTTATGACCATCAAAGTTGCGCTGGAGCATCGCACCAGCTACACCTTTGACCGGCCGGTCCGGGTGTATCCGCATGTCGTGCGGCTGCGCCCGGCACCCCACTCACGCACACCCATCGAGGCCTACTCGCTGCGCATCGAGCCGGCCGACCACTTCATCAACTGGCAGCAGGATGCGCTGGGCAATTTCCTTGCCCGGCTGGTGTTTCCGAATCCCACCAGCCGGCTGACCATCACCGTCGGGCTGATCGCCGACCTCAAGGTGATCAACCCGTTCGATTTTTTCATCGAAGACTGGGCCGAGGTCTGGCCTTCGGGTGGCCTGGCCTATCCGAAGGCGATCGCCGACGACCTCGAACCGTACTTGCGGCCGGTCGACGAAGCCGGCGACGGCTCCGGGCCCGGTGAACTGGTCACCGAGTGGGTGCGAGACTTCCGCGTCCGGGACGGCACCCGCACCATCGACTTCCTGGTCGCGCTGAACCAGGCGATCAACGCCGACGTCGGCTACAGCCTGCGGATGGAGCCCGGGGTGCAGACGCCGGACGTGACGCTGCGGACCGGCATCGGGTCGTGTCGTGACTCCGCGTGGCTGCTGGTGTCGATCCTGCGCCAGTTCGGATTGGCCGCCCGGTTCGTGTCCGGCTACCTGGTACAGCTGGCATCCGACGTCGAAGCGATCGACGGACCGTCCGGGCCCACGGCCGACTTCACCGACCTGCACGCATGGGCCGAGGTGTATATCCCTGGCGCGGGGTGGATCGGCCTGGACCCGACGTCGGGGCTGTTCGCCGGCGAGGGCCACATCCCGCTGGCGGCCACGCCACACCCGGCGACCGCGGCTCCAATCACCGGCGGGATCGAACCGTGCGAATCGGTGCTGGAGTTCTCCAATACCGTCACCCGCGTCCACGAAGACCCCCGCGTCACGCTGCCCTACACCGACGAGGCCTGGCAGACGATCTGTGAGGTCGGACGGAACGTCGACGAGCGGCTTGCCGCCGGCGATGTTCGGCTCACCATCGGCGGCGAGCCCACCTTCGTATCGGTGGACAACCAGGTCGACGAGGAGTGGACCACGGCCGCCGACGGTCCGCACAAGCGCCGGCGGGCATCCGATCTAGCCGCCCGACTGAAGGCGGTGTGGGCTCCCCAGGGGCTGATCCAGCGCGGCCAGGGCAGGTGGTATCCCGGCGAACCGTTGCCGCGCTGGCAGATTGCCCTGTACTGGCGGGCCGACGGGCTGCCGCTGTGGACCGACAACACGCTGCTGGCCGACCCTTGGGGTAGTGACTCGAACAGCCCGTCCGCGGGCCCCGCCGACAATGAGGCGGCCTACAAGCTGCTCGCCGGCATCGCCGACGGTCTGGGACTACCGCTTTCGCAGGTGCGGCCGGCCTTCGAGGACCCGCTGTCGCGGTTGGCGGCCAAGGTCCGGCTGCCCGAGGGCGACCCGGTGGCACCGGACGACGACCTCGGCGCCCAGGCTGGGGACACCGCCGCTAGCCGGGCCGCGCTACTGGCGCACCTCGACGAATCCACCACGCCTGCGGCGGCGTTCGTGCTGCCGTTGCACCGTCGCGACGACGACCTCGGCTGGGCCAGCGCCGACTGGCGACTGCGCCGCGGCCGGATCGTGCTGCTGGACGGGGATTCGCCTGCGGGTCTGCGGCTGCCGCTGGATTCGATCAGTTGGAAGCCGCCGCGGCCGTCCTTCGTCGCCGACCCGACCGCCGTCGGCGACGCGATAAGCCTGTCCGACGGCGAGACATTGCTGGAGGACCCGGATGACTCAGCGACCGCGCCGATCACCGCGATGGTCGCCGAGGTCCGCGACGGGCTGCTCTACGTCTTCCTACCGCCCACCGAGGCGCTGGAACACTTCGTCGACCTCATCGCGCGGCTCGAGGCCGCGGCCGCGAAGATCGGCTGCCCGGTGGTGATCGAAGGCTACGAACCGCCGCCGGACCCACGGCTGACGTCGACGACGATCACCCCTGACCCCGGGGTGATCGAGGTCAACATCGCACCCACCGCCAGTTTCGCCGAGCAGCGCCAGCAGCTGGAGACGCTTTACGAGCAGGCCCGGCTGGCCCGCTTGTCCACGGAGTCGTTCGACGTCGACGGCACGCACGGCGGCACCGGCGGCGGTAACCACATCACCCTGGGCGGCATCAAGCCCGCGGACTCGCCGCTGCTGCGCCGCCCCGACCTGCTGGTCTCGCTGCTGACCTATTGGCAGCGCCACCCGTCGCTGTCCTACCTGTTCGCCGGGCGGTTCATCGGCACCACGTCGCAGGCGCCGCGAGTGGACGAGGGCCGCGCCGAGGCTCTCTACGAACTGGAGATCGCGTTCGCCGAAATCGCCCGGCTCTCTTCCTCTTCCAAGGACGGCGGCCCACAACCCTGGGTGACCGACCGCGCGCTGCGCCACCTGCTGACCGACATCACCGGCAACACTCATCGCGCCGAGTTCTGCATCGACAAGCTCTACAGCCCGGACAGCCCGCGCGGTCGGCTGGGCCTGTTGGAGTTACGCGGCTTCGAGATGCCGCCGCACCTGCGGATGGCGATGGTGCAGTCACTGCTGGTGCGTTCGCTGGTGGCATGGTTCTGGGACGAGCCGCTGCGGGCTCCGCTGATCCGGCACGGCTCGAACCTGCACGGGCGATACCTGTTGCCGCACTTCCTCATTCATGACATCGCCGACGTCGCCGCCGACCTGCGCGCGCACGGCATCCCGTTCGAGACCAGCTGGCTGGATCCGTTCACCGAATTCCGCTTCCCGCGCATCGGCACCGCCGTGTTCGACAGCGTAGAGATCGAGCTGCGCGGCGCGATCGAGCCGTGGAACACCCTCGGCGAGGAGGCGACCGCCACCGGCACCGCCCGCTACGTCGACTCGTCGGTCGAGCGCATCGAGGTCCGCATCATCGGCGCCGACCGCCACCGCTACCTGGTGACATGCAACGGCTATCCGATGCCGCTGCTGGCCACCGACAACCCCGACATCCACGTGGGTGGGGTGCGGTTTCGGGCCTGGCAGCCGCCAAGCGCTTTGCACCCGAGCATCACGGTTGACGGTCCGCTGCAGTTCGAGCTGGTGGATCTGGCCACCGGAACGTCGCGGGGCGGCTGCACCTACCACATCGCCCATCCCGGCGGGCTCGCCTACGATGAGCCTCCCGTCAACGCCGCCGCGGCCGAGTCTCGCCGTGCCCGCCGCTTCGAGGCCACCGGCTTTACCCCCGGCAAGCTCGACCTGTCCGACATCCGGGAAAAGCAGGCCCGAATTTCCACCGACATCGGCGCGCCGGGCATCCTCGACCTGCGGCGCGTGCGTACCGTTCTGCGGTAATGGCATCGGGCGAGATGGCCTGACATGGCCCTGCACTCCAGCGAGCCGTCGGCGGCTTTTCGCTACCGCTCCGACGTCGACCGGCTACTGGCCGGGTATCGCGCCGCACGGGCGCAGGAAACCCTGTTCGATCTGCGCACCCCCGGCTTGGCGGGCCCGGCCGTCGGCTACGACGAATTAGTCGATGCAGCCGGAAATGTGCGGCCCGCCTGGACCGAGCTTGCCGACGCTGTCGGGGAGCGCGGAAGGGCCGGGCTGAATCGGCTGCGCTCAGCGGTGCACCAACTGGTCGACAACGACGACATCACCTACACCGGAATCGATCCCGGCAGTGCGCCCTCCGTCGACGACGACGGCGTCGAGCCCCGCCCCTGGCACCTGGACTCGCTGCCATTGTTGGTGTCTGCGGCGGATTGGGACGTCCTCGAGGCCGGGCTGGTCCAGCGGTCGCGGGTGCTCAACGCCGTGCTCGCCGACCTGTACGGCCCCCGTCGCTCGCTCACCGACGGCGTGCTGCCGCCGGAATTGCTATTCGCTCACCCGGGTTATGTGCGCGCCGCCTCCGGAATCGAAGTGCCGGGGCACCACCAACTCTTCATGCACGCCTGCGATGTCAGCCGGCTGCCGGACGGCACCTTCCAGGTCAACGCCGACTGGACTCAGGCACCGTCGGGAGCCGGTTACGCGCTGGCCGACCGGCGAGTGGTCGCCCACGCCATGCCTGACCTCTACGAGAATGTCGCGCCACGGCCGACCACACCATTCGCACAGGCGCTGCGGTTGGCACTGATCGACGCGGCACCCGACGGCGTCCAAGACCCGGTAGTGGTCGTGCTCAGCCCGGGCATCTACTCCGAAACGGCTTTCGATCAGGCATACCTCGCGACGCTGCTGGGCTTCCCGTTGGTGGAGAGCGCGGATCTGGTGGTGCGCGAAGGCAAGGTGTGGATGCGCTCGCTGGGCACGCTCAAACGCGTCGACGTGGTATTCCGCCGCGTCGACGCGGTGTACGCCGATCCATTGGATCTCCGTGCCGATTCCAGGCTGGGGGTCGTCGGTTTGGTAGAGGCGCAACACCGCGGAACGGTGACCGTGGTCAACACCCTTGGCAGCGGGATCCTGGAAAGCGCTGGGCTACTGCGGTTTCTGCCCGAGCTGGCCGAGCAGCTGCTCGGTGAAGCACCGCTGCTGGCCACCGCGCCCAGCTACTGGGGCGGCATCGACAGCGAACGCTCGCACCTGCTGACGCGGCTGTCGTCGCTGTTGATCCGGCCCACGGTGGGTGGGCCGACGTTTGTCGGGCCGACACTTTCGTCGGCGCAGCTGGCCGAACTGGCTACCCGCATCACGACCACGCCTTGGCAATGGGTCGGCCAGGAGCTGCCGCAATTCTCTTCGGCGCCAACCAATTACGCCGGTGAATTCTCGTCTTCTGGGGTGGGTATGCGGTTATTCACGGTCGCTCAACGCGGTGGCTACGCGCCAATGCCCGGCGGCCTGGGTTATGTGCTGGCAGCGGGACCCGCCGCATACACACTGACAACCGTTGTGGCAAAAGATATCTGGGTCCGTCCGATGGAGCGTGCGCTAGCTGAGACGGCGACCCTGCCGACGCCCGAGCCACCGGTGAAGACGGGTGCGGGCACCCTGGGAGTCAGCTCTCCGCGTGTGTTGTCCGACCTGTTCTGGATGGGACGCTACGGCGAGCGCGCCGAGAACATGGCACGACTGCTGATCGTCGCGCGCCAGCGTTACTACGAATTCCGCTATCGCCAGCACACCGAGGAAAGCGAGTGCGTGCCGGTGCTGATGGCCGCGCTCGGCGGGATCACCGGAACCGGAATCGGGTCGGGCGACCAGGCCGAGATGATCGCCATCGCACCCTCGACGCTGTGGTCGCTGACCATGGACCGCAGCCGACCGGGGTCGCTGGTGCAGTCGGTGGACCGGCTGGCCCTTGCCGCCAGGGGGGTGCGTGACCAGTTGTCCAACGACACCTGGGGGGTGCTGGCCGGTGTCGAACGCGCGCTGGCGCACAAGTCCGAGCCGCCGGATTCGCTTGCCGAGGCCGATGCCGTGCTCGCCTCGGCCCAGTCCCAGACGTTGGTCGGGATGCTGACGTTGGCCGGGGTGGCCGGCGAGTCGATGGTGCAGGACGTCGGCTGGACGATGATGGACATCGGCAAACGCATCGAACGCGGCCTTGGATTGACCGCGTTGCTGGCGGCCACGGTGACGACCGTCCGCGCCGCAGCCGCTGAGCGAGCCATCATCGAGTCAACCCTGGTCGCGTGTGAATCGTCGGTCATCTATCGCCGCCGTACGGTGGGCAACGTCAGCGTCGCCGCCCTGGCCGAACTGATGCTCTTCGACGCGACGAACCCGCGGTCGTTGGCGTATCAGCTGGAGCGGCTGCGGGCCGACCTCGGCGACCTGCCCGGCTCGTCGGGTTCGTCGCGGCCGGAGCGAATGGTCACCGAGATCGGCACCCTGCTGCGCCGGTCGGATCCCGCCGAATTGGAAGCGGTGTCCGCCGCCGGACGCCGCGCCAAGTTGGCCGAGCTGCTGACTGCCGTGCATACCGCGTTGCGCGAACTGGCCGACGTGATCACCGCGACGCAGCTGGCACTGCCTGGCGGAATGCAGCCGCTGTGGGGGCCCGACGAGCGTCGCGTGATGCCGTGACCGGTACCGCCGCGACTACCCGCCGACCGCCGCGGGTTTGCTTGCCGCCGAGGTCACCTCGTCGATCACCGTGTGGATGAACTTCATCTTCTCCAGCACGGCGGTCGGCAGCACAAACGGGTACAGGTCGTCGTGACCCATCGACCGGTTCACCATGTTCAGCGACCACGACAACGGCAGCCACATGTCGATGATGGTCTGAAAAGCGCTGGGGCCCAGCACCGGTCGGTCGAACGTCGCCGTCGCCGGCACGAAGCCGGACCAGGCCGACGTGTCCAGAGTGTCGCGGATGTGCAGGTAGTGGGCGAACGTCTCGGCCCAGTCCTCTGCGGCGTGCATGGTCGCATACGACGACACGAACTGCTTCTTCCAACCCTCGGGCGGGCCCTCGCTGTAATGGCGGTCCAGCGCCTCCTGGTAGTCGGCGTCCGGATCGCCGAACAACTCGCGGAACCGCGCGTCGTCGTCGCTTGATGGCGAGATCAGCCGATAGAAGTAGTAGTGCCCGACCTCGTGGCGGAAGTGTCCCAGCAGGGTGCGGTACGGCTCGTCCATCTCGACTCGCAACTGCTCGCGGTGCACGTCGTCGCCTTCCGCGAGATCTATTGTGACGACCCCGTTTTCGTGGCCGGTCAGCACCGTCTCGTGTGCGCTGGACAGCAGCCGGAAAGCCAGGCCGTAGTCAGGATCCTGATCGTGGCCGACAATCGGCAGTTTCAGCTCGTGTAGCTCGGCGACCAGCCGACGCTTGGCTGCTTCGGCTTGGGCGAACACCGCGAGGCCGGCGGTGTCGGCGTCATTGGGCCGTTCGATAGTCAGCGCGCACGACACGCAAAGCAGGCGAGGTTGATTGATCGGGACCAGCCAGTTGCATTCGGCGACATGACGATTGGCGCACAGTTCGTATTCGCTGGCGCTGACGAAGCCAGCGTTGTCGGCGTCGTCGCCGGTGGTGATCACCAGCAGGGCCATCTCGTCGAGGGAGAAACCCAGCGGGCTCCCGCAGGCCAGGCACGCCGAGTTCTCGAACGTCAGACGTTGGCCGCAGTTGGGGCAATGGAAATCACGCATACGGCTCGTCGCCTTCGTACGGCGCGACGTCGACGGCGACGTGGATCACGCTCTTCTTGGAGTTGGTGTAGATGATCCCGCGCAGCGGTGGGACGTCGGCGTAGTCACGGCCGCGCCCGACGACGATGTAGCGCTCGTCGACCATCTGGTTATTGGTGGGGTCGATCCCCAGCCACTCGAACTGCCCAGGCGGTCGCGGGGTCCAGACCGTGGCCCAGGCATGGGTTGCGTCGACACCGATCATTCGATCCTTTCCCGGTGGTGGATTGGTGGCCAGGTATCCGGAAACGTAGCCAGCCGCCAACCCGTTGGCTCGCAGGCAGGCGATTGCCAGCCGAGCGAAGTCTTGACATACCCCTTCTCGGGCCATCAGAACCTCGTCGACTCCAGTGGAAATCGTCGTTGACCCGGTTCGGTAGGTGAAGTCGGTGTGGATCCGTGACGTGAGATCGCGCAGGACCTCGATCAGCGGTCGTCCGGGCGCGAAGCTGGAAGCGGCGTACTCGCGTACTCCGTCGGTGATCTCGGGCGGATCCAGGTCCAGCGCGAACTCGGTGGCCAATGCGCCCTGCGATCCCACCGGGCGGGACTGCTCCCATGGGGCCTGCGCCGGTCCGCTCCCCCAACGCTCGGGCGGCGACGGATACACCTCGACGATCGACTCGCTACTGATGGTCAGGGTCTGGTGTGGCTCGGTGACATGGAAATACGAGCTGATGTTGCCGTAGGTGTCACGGCTGGTTGAGCGGTCGGCGGGCGCTGGTGAGATCCGCAGCTCGTGGAACAGGCAGCGCTGCCGGGCCAGATCACGCGGGGTCAGGAAGCCCCGCCCGTAAGAGCTGGTCACCACGTGCGAGTAGCGGTATTCGGTGCGGTGGGTGATCCGGTAGCGGGCGCCCGGGCCCGGGGGGTGCTGATCGGGTGCGAGCGGCTCGTCGGGAAGCACGAGATCGGCCACAGCTGCAACACTAGCCAGCCCCCGGCCGCAGCGACGGCTGAACAAGCCTGCGCGGCGATCGGCGTGCTGGCCACGCGATATGGGAGCACAATGTGTCATGGCCACGTGGGACGACGTCGCCAGCATCGTCGGCGAGCTGCAGCTCACCGACGAGCGATCACCGCACGAATGGCGGGTCGGCAAGAAGCTGATCGCCTGGGAGCGACCGCTGCGTAAGTCCGATCGGGAAGCTTTGGCCGCCTTGGGGATTGAACCGCCCGAGGGCGATATCCTCGGGGTACGGGTGGCCGACGAGGGCGTCAAGTTCGCGTTGATCGCCGACGAACCGGACCTGTATTTCACCACCTCGCATTTCGACGGCTATCCAGCAGTGCTGGTCAAACTGGCTGAGATCGACGAACTGGGGCTGCGTGAGCTGATTGTCGAGGCGTGGCTGACGCAGGCCCCGAAGCGCCTGGTGCAGGAGTTTCTCGGCGAGGTCGACTGAAAGCCGGCATGCGGAGCGCGTCTGCCTCAGCAAGTATCAGATGTCACTCTGATAACACCAGCAACTTTAGTCACTCTAGATAACTCAATCACAACTGCGTAACTCTAGTAACGTTAGAGCACTTAAGTATCAATTACACCAACTACCACACTAACTAACTTCTATTTACTCCAGCAACTCAAAACGCCGGTGCACCAAAGATCTCATTAAATGCATAAAGTCCCAGCCGTTGACAATTTTCACTCTGGTTTGTTACACGTGTTAAATGAGTCATTTACTGGGAACACTGAGTATGCAATCGGTGTGCAAGTCGCTGGCGATATCCGCCGTAGTCGTCCTGGCTATATCGGTGTTCATTGATCCGACCACCGGGGTGGCATACGCGGAAGGCATGGACTGGGACGCCGTGGCGCAGTGTGAGTCGGGCGGCAGGTGGAACGCCGACACCGGAAACGGGTTCTACGGTGGCCTGCAATTCAAGCAGTCCACCTGGGACGAAAACGGCGGCATCGGCAATCCGGCTACTGCGTCACGCGACCAGCAGATCGCGGTGGCCAACCGGGTGCTGGCCACCCAGGGCCCCGAGGCTTGGCCCAAGTGCGGCGGCAACCAGGACCTGTTCCCGATTGAAGTGATCAACATCCTGCGGTCCGGGCATCCGATACGCAGCGGGCTGCATAAGCTGTGGTCGCTGTCGATCCCGCACTAGCGAATTCGCGGATCCGGCGACGTGATCGGCCCGTGATCGGCTACTCCCGTCGATCGGATCGCGAGCCCGCCGTCTCGCCGGCTAAGCCACCGGTTGCAGCTCGAAAACGGGGATCACCCGGGTCGTCCTCGCCTGATACTCGGCGAAACCCGTTGCCACCGCGGTGATCTTGGGGAAAAGCTCGTCCCGTTCCTCGGCCGGCAATTCGCGGGCAGTCACGTCCGAGGATTCGTTACCGATCTCGACGTGCGCCGACGGGTTAGCGCGCAGATTATGCACCCAGGCCGGGTTGACGTCGGCGCCCGCATAAGACCCGATGATCAGCAGCTTGCCGTCGATACGGAAATAGGCCAACGGCGAGACTCGCGGCTGACCGGATTTGGCGCCCGTCGTGGTCAACAGCAGCAGATCGGCACCCTCGAATTGGCCGCCGACCTTGCCGTCGTTGGCCCGGAATTCGGCGGTGACGGTCTTGTTCAACGCTTTGATCGTTTCGGCGTCCGGTATCTCTTGAACCATTAGCGCCGCTCCTCCTCATCGCTTCGCTCCGCATCGTCGACCGCGCGGGGCCATGCCCCGTCAACCTAGCGGGGTCGGCCGTCTATTCCGCCACGCATGTCGCCGAGATCGACGCCAGCGTCGAAAAACACGACAAATCGTGGGCTAACGTCGAGCTCGGTGCGACTCGGGCACGACGTCGATTCCCGACTCCTTGCGCTGTTGGGCGGTGATCGGCGCCGGAGCGTCTGTCAGCGGGTCGACGCCGCCGCCCGACTTCGGGAAAGCGATGACCTCGCGGATGGAATCCGTGCCGGCCAGCAGCGCGACGATCCGATCCCAGCCGAACGCGATCCCGCCGTGCGGCGGCGCACCGAAAGTGAACGCGTCCAGCAAGAATCCGAACTTCTCCTGCGCCTCGGCCGCGCCGATACCCATCATCGCGAAAACCCGTTCCTGAATGTCGCGGCGGTGGATACGAATCGAGCCGCCACCGATCTCGTTGCCGTTGCAGACGATGTCGTAGGCGTCGGCCAGCGCGCTGCCCGGGTCGGTGTCGAAGGTGGCCTCCGAATCCGGCTTGGGCGCGGTGAACGCGTGATGCACCGCGGTCCACGCGCCGGTGCCCACCGCGACGTCACCGGCGGCGGTAGCCTCATCGGCCGGCTCGAACAGCGGGAAGTCCACCACCCAGGTGAACGCCCACGCGTCCGGGTCGATCAAGTTGAGCCGGTGGGCGATCTCCACGCGGGCGGCGCCCAACAACGTGCGTGACGCTTTGGCCGGCCCCGCCGAAAAGAAGATGCAGTCACCGGACTGGGCACCGACGTGTGCGGCGAGGCCGGCGCGTTCAGCGTCGGAAAGATTCTTGGCGACTGGCCCACCCAGCGTGCCGTCATCGCCAACCAGCACGTACGCCAGACCCTTGTGCCCGCGCTGCTTGGCCCAGTCCTGCCAGCCGTCCAGCGTGCGGCGCGGCTGCGACGCCCCTCCCGCCATCACCACCGCACCCACATACGGCGCCTGGAACACCCGAAATGTGGTGTCTTTGAAGAAGTCTGTGCACTCGACCAGCTCAAGCCCGAATCGCCGGTCGGGCTTGTCCGAGCCGAACCGTCGCATCGCATCCGCATAGCTGATCCGCGGCAACGGCAACGGCAAGTCGTACCCGATCAACGCCCATACCGCCTTGACCACCTGCTCGGAGATCGCAAGGACGTCG
The DNA here is from genome assembly GCA_963751315.1 of uncultured Actinomycetota bacterium. Taxonomy (GTDB): domain Bacteria; phylum Actinomycetota; class Actinomycetes; order Mycobacteriales; family Mycobacteriaceae; genus Mycobacterium. Next base: position 48,433 of record CAVVUH010000006.1, read on the forward strand.
TCGGCGTCGACGAAGCTCATCTCCATGTCGAGCTGGGTGAATTCCGGCTGACGATCGGCCCGGAAATCCTCGTCGCGGTAGCACCGGGCGATCTGGTAGTAGCGCTCCATGCCGGCCACCATCAGCAGCTGCTTGAACAGCTGCGGGCTTTGCGGCAAGGCATAGAACGAGCCCGGCTGCAGCCGCGCGGGCACCAGAAAGTCGCGGGCGCCTTCCGGTGTCGAGCGCGTCATCGTCGGGGTCTCGATCTCGACGAAATCATGCGCGGCCAGAACCCCACGCGCTGCGGCATTTACCTTGGAACGCAACCGAATTGCACCGCCGGGGCCATCGCGCCGCAGATCGAGGTAGCGATATTTGAGGCGGGTCTCCTCACCGGCGGGCTCGTCGAGCTGAAACGGCAGCGGCGCGCACTCACCCAACACGGTCAGCGACGTTGCGTTGACTTCGATCTCGCCGCTGGCGATCTCCGGGTTGGCGTTACCCTCCGGCCGGATCTCGACGACACCCTCGACCGCGATGCAGAACTCGGCGCGCAGCCGGTGGGCCTGGGCCAGCACGTCGGCGGCGCGGAATACCACCTGCGACACCCCCGACGCGTCGCGCAGGTCGATGAAGATCACCCCGCCGTGGTCGCGGCGATGCGCCACCCATCCGGCCAACGTGACCTTTTGACCAGCATCGGCGGCCCGCAACGAACCCGCGGCCTGACTGCGCAGCACAAACACACTCCTCGTAGACGGTTGAAACGACAGCCCAGTCTAGAGGCGCTAACTTCAAGGATCACCATGGATGTCGTCGGAAAAGTGGCGATTGTCGGTCCCGGCGCCGTCGGTACGACGGCCGCCGCGTACCTGTATGCCGCCGGTCACTCGGTTCTGATATGCGGGCGGACACCGCGACTACAGATCGAACTGCGGCCCGATGCGGCCGAGGCGATCGTGGTGCCCGGCCCGGTCTGTACGAACCCCGCCGAGATCACCGAACCGGTCGGCGTGGTTCTGCTGGCGCTCAAAGCCACTCAGAACGACGACGCTGGTCGCTGGCTGGCCCGGTTGTGTGATGAGCACACGATCGTCGTCGTCCTGCAGAACGGCGTCGAGCAGGTCGAGCAAGTGCAGCCGCACTGCCCGTCGTCGACGGTGATCCCGGGCATCGTCTGGTTTTCGGCCGAGACGCAGCCCGACGGCTGGGTGCGGCTGCGCAGCGAAGCCCGGCTGGCGCTGCCGACCGGGCCCGCCGCAATCACGTTCGCCGAATTGTGGCGCGGTGCCGGCGGCACCGCCGACTGCGACCCCGACTTCGTCACAGCGGCGTGGCGCAAGCTGCTGCTCAACGCGGTGGCCGGTCTGATGGCGCTCACCGGGCGACGTGCGGGAATGTTCCGCCGCGACGACGTGTCCGCTCTGGCCAGCCACTACGCCGCCGAATGCCTGGCGGTCGCCCGCGCCGAGGGGGCAAAACTCGCCGACGACGTCGCCGACGGGACAGTGGAGATGTTCCGTCAAGCACCCACGGACATGGGCACCTCAATACTCGCCGATCGCGAAGCCGGCCACCCGCTGGAGTGGGACATCCGCAACGGGGTGATCATCCGCAAGTCACGCGCGCACGGCATCGCGACGCCAATCAGCGACGTCCTGGTGCCGCTGTTCGCGGCGGCGAGCGACGGCCCCGGTTAGCCGATCAGGGAGCCCAGCTAGACCGCGCCAGCGGACGGCCTCCGCTGGTCGTGCCCCAGCTAGTTGGTATGACCACAGACTTGCATCAGTACAAACCTGCCCACGCCGAGCGACGTGCGGCGTCGGGATCGTCGACGATGACATCGGACGCCGACCGGATGATGCGGGTGGCCCGCCGCGGTGTGTCGTAGCGGGGCCAGTCATCAGACCAGACCTGACCGCCCGACCAGCCGACCGTGGCAAAGTCCAGCCAGCTCCGCTGCATCCGACGGCCCACCGCGGGTGGCAGCCACCGGCCCAACGGATGCAGCCGTCGGCCCAGGCGAGAGTCGTAACTGTGCTGGATGTGCACGATCTCGCTGCCATGGGCTGCGCCCAGGCCCAGCGCCCGCAGCGTCCACGGCGCGTGGTCGAACCGATAGACATAGGTCGGCGCGTGCGCACTGTAGGCATCAGCGAACGCCCATGCCGGTGCGACGAACATGGCGTCAGCGCCGATGGCTTCCAGCGCGCGGCGGCGTGGGTAGCCGGGATGGGCGGCCAGCACCCGCGCCCGCGCCTGCGGCGCCAGCCGGGTGAAATAGCTGTCGATGTTGGCCGGCGTCGTCGGCAGCATCGGCGGCTTGTCCCTGGCAAACAGCGACGCCTCGTTCTTGTTGGTTCCGATGATCAGCGGGATCCGGGCCACCGTGCCCGCCCGTGCCGCCTCGATCGGATGCCGCGGCAGCAGATCGACCCCGTAAGTCAGCCCATGCGCCAGCGTCGGCGTCGTCGCGACACTCGCCAGCTGCAGCTCGCCGGCGGCCCGTCGCAACTGCCGCTGCGGCAGTTCTTTCAATTCTTTCAGTGCTTTGCGCTCTTCCGCAGCTACGCCGAGCCGGCTGAGGAACCGCTGCGCCTGCTCGGCTCGCGTGGCGCGATCGGCGATCAGCGGCAACGCTGGGCTCTGCGCGATCGCCCGGCCGAACAGCCCGTCGGCGGCCGGACTGGCCAGGAGCGCCAATACCGAAGTGGCGCCGGCGGATTCACCGAACACGGTGATCCGGTCCGGGTCGCCACCGAACGCGGCGATGTTTTGTCGCACCCAGGCCAACGCCGCGAGCTGATCGCGCAGGCACAGATTATTTTCGAATCCATCGCCGAGGTCGCCGAGCTCGAAACCGCCGAAAACCCCGACCCGGTAAGTCACGTTGACCACGACCACGTTGCCGTCGGCGGCCAGCCGCGACCCATTGTAGAGCTGCAGCTGTCCGGCGCCGGTCAGAAACGCTCCCCCGGGAATCCAGACCATCACCGGCAGCGAGCCAGACACATCCGGTGACCACACCGTCACAGTCAGGCAGGCCTCGTCGCGGATCTTCGGGTCGTTGCGGTCACCCGCGACCAACGAGCGGCTCTGCAGCGGCAGCGGCGCGTGCTCGACGGCGTCGCGCACACCCGTCCACGGCACGAGCGGCGCCGGCGCGGCGAATCGACGCTCGCCTACGGGTTGCTGCGCGTACGGCACACCACGCCACACCGCGACGCCGCGTTCGGCGGTGCCGCGAAGATCGCCGACGGTTGTGCGCGCGAGAGCAGGAACTTCGGCAACCGCGGGCACGCCTGAATCGTAGTGTGCGAAGCTGATCTCGCCGGGCTGCGAGCCACGACATAGACGCAACGGAGAATGCGATGACCTTCAACGAGGGTATGCAGATCGACACCAGCACGACGTCGGCATCCGGCGGTGGCGGACGGGGAATCGCTATCGGCGGTGGACTGGGTGGCTTGCTGTTCCTGGTCGTGGCCCTGCTGCTCGGGGTCGACCCCGGCAAAGTGGCGACTCAGCTCCCGATGAACCCCAGTCAGGACGTGGCACCCGGGTTCGATCTGAGCAAGTGCCGGACCGGAGCCGACGCCAACCAATACGTGCAGTGCCGCGTGGTGGCTACCGGCAACTCCGTCGACGCGGTCTGGAAGCAGCTGATGCGCGGGTACACCCGGCCGCGGGTGCGGCTGTTCAGCGGTCAGGTCAACACCGGCTGCGGACCGGCCAGCACCGAAGTCGGGCCGTTCTACTGCCCGGTGGATCAAACCGCCTACTTCGACACCGGCTTCTTCGACGTACTGCGCACCCAATTCGGTTCAAGCGGTGGACCATTGGCGCAGGAATACGTGGTTGCTCACGAGTTCGGCCACCATGTGCAAGATCTGCAGGGAAGCCTCGGCCGCGCTCAGCAGGGCGCGCAAGGCGCCGGCGGCAACGGTGTGCGCACCGAGTTGCAGGCCGACTGCTACGCCGGGGTGTGGGCACACTACGCCTCGACCGTCAAGCAGGAGAGCACCGGGGTGCCGTACCTGGAGCCGCTGAGCGACAAGGACATTGCCGACGCGCTGTCAGCGGCGGCGTCGGTGGGAGACGACCGCATTCAGAAGGCCGCCACCGGGCACACCAGCCCAGAGTCGTGGACCCACGGCTCGTCGGAGCAGCGTCAGCACTGGTTCACCGTCGGCTATCAGACCGGTGACCCCAATCAGTGTGACACCTTCCGCGAACCGAACCTCAACTAGCTCAGAACAGCGTCGGCGGGGACGCCTCGGTGGCCCGCTGCGGCGGGGCGACCTCGAATCGTCGGTGATCGCCGCCCAGCCCGTACTTGGCGATCAGAGGTGCCGCGCGCGCCCGTAGCTCGTCTCGGTACGACGGCGGCAAATATGCTCCGCGCCGGTACAATTCGCGATAATGCCCGACCAGTTGCGGTTGGGTGCGCGCCAGCCAGGACATGAACCAGCCACGGGTCGATCCGCGCAGATGCAGCCCGAACACCGTGACACCGGTGGCCCCGGCCAATGCGATCTGGCGCAGCAGACCATCGAGATGCTCGACGGAATCGGTCAGGTACGGCAGCACCGGTGCCACCATCACGTGGCAGTCCAGGCCGGCGTCGCGAATCGCCGCGATCAGCCCGAGGCGGGACTGCGGGGTGGGAGTACCCGGCTCAACCTGCTTGTGGAGTTCGGGATCACCGACCGCGAGCGAGACTGCGAGGCTGATCGGCACCTGCTCGGCAGCGTCGGCGATCAGCGGCAGGTCACGTCGCAGCAGCGTGCCCTTGGTCAGAATCGACAGCGGCGTGCCCGACCCCGCGAGTGCGCCGATGATCCCCGGCATCAACGCATAACGCCCCTCGGCGCGTTGATAGGGATCGGTGTTGGTGCCTAGCGCGACGGTCTCGCGGGACCACGACCTTCGGCCCACCTCGCGGCGCAGCACGTCGGCGACGTTCGTCTTGACGATGATCTGGGTGTCGAAGTCGTTGCCGCAGTCCAAATCCAGGTATTCGTGAGTGGGCCGGGCGAAGCAGTAGCGGCACGCATGCGAACAACCCCGGTAGCCGTTGACTGTGTATTTAAAGGGCAGGACGGCAGCGGCGTCGGGAATTTTGTTCAGCGCGGACTTACACAGAACCTCGTGGAATGTGATGCCATCGAACTGAGGCGTCCGCACGCTGCGGACGAAACCAATGCGTTCCAATCCGGGCAGCGCGCCGTCATCGACCTCGATGTTCTGGCTGTCCCACCGCATGCCCTCTATTCGAACTCTTGTTCGACTGGCTGTCAACCCTGCCGCCGCCTGACAGCGGCGACATTCGTCGACCCGCGCCTCACCAATCTGCCTGCGGCGGCCAGGTTGTCATTTAAGCTGGTCCACCGTGGGGTCTCATTCTGACGATCCGGATAACAATAGAAACCTCAAGTGGGCGATGGGCGCGGTCGGCGCGGTCGCTGTGCTGGCGACGGTCGTCGCGGTGGTGTTGCTATTCGGCGGGGGTGGTTCGGGGGCGCCGAACGGGGCTCAATCCGATAACGGCTCGGGCCAGGAAGGAGCGGCCGCGGTCGCTAGTGCCAAAGACACCGGGCCGGTCGCCGTGATCACCGAGGATCCCAGCTGCGCGGCGTGGACATCGATCAACAACGAGCTTGCGCACAGCGGCGATGGCCTCTGGAACGAGCGGGATCGATCGGTTCCGGCCTCGGCGTGGACGCCGAAGCTGCGTGCGCAATTCATCGCGGCGGCGCAGTCGATGCGCGGTGCCGCAGCGCAGGCGGTCGGCCTGGTCAAGTTGACGCCACATCGGGTGATGCGCGAGCTGTACCAGCAGTTCATCGCTTACGCGCGCGCGTACGCGGAACGCGTCCCCAAGTACACGCCGGCCGACAACAACCTGGCGGGTGCCGCGAACAGCGCGTCGTCTGCTTTGGGGTCAATCTGCGCTGCTATCAGCGATGGTCCCGCGGCTGCGCGCGGTCCGCTGGTGCCGCCTGCGGCGCCACCGTCGGACATCGCCCCGGTCGGTAATCCCGCTAATCCGCAGCCCTTCCTCACCACCACCAATCCTGTTTGCGATGACTGGAAGTCGGCGTTAGATCAGTTCGCCAAGGACACCGTCGCGTGGCAGAAGATGGATCCCAACATTCCCGCGATCTACTGGAATCGCGAGCAGAAGGCCGTCAACTATGGGGTTGCCCAGGTGATGAACTCGTATGCGGGCAAGCTGGAACAGCTTGGCCGGCAAAGCGATAACGCTGTCTGGCAGGATTTGGCCAACCTCTCCGCACAGTATCGCCGCGGATTCGTTGTGTCGCTGCCCACCTACACGCCAACCGATAACCACTTAGCCAACGCCGCTAACTACGCATCGACCACCATCCTCGGCGCTTGTGCCGCGGTGGGCATGTAGTCATCCGACCCGAGCCGACGATAACGCCGCGGCGAATACCTCTGCGAGGCTTTCGTCCGTACGTAACCGCCGGTATTGTCGTGGCGGGCGCCGGCCTTATCGCCGCCGCTCCACTCGGACCGTCGGCGCTGGAGATTCAGACCCAGACTGAGCTCCATAAACATCTCCTTTGACGGTGGCCGATCTCTGTCGAGCCACTTGCTGGCCCGCGTGTCGAATACTCGCTGAGAGTAGTCTGAGAAAATACCCGAAATCATGAAATTAATTTCGGGAATTTTGGACGTCTTTGCCGAGTCGCTGGAGTGGGGCCTTTTGGCCAGAAGGTCGGCTGTCAATCGTTGATGGTCAGCCGACAACCAAACAGCGGCGGACACTCAAACAGCAGTCCTGGCGGCTATCACCGGCCGGACAACCTGCTCAGCCACGTTGCGCCGCTCGCTACGCCTATGGCCGCGGTCCCTTTACGGACCAAGCGCGAGGCGCGTGGCAACCTTTGGTGATGGCCGACTTTCGCCCGGTTTCTGCTATTGAACTAAGTTGAATAGCGGCTGAGATTAGCCTGAGAATCGCCTCGTACTAAGACGCCAATGCATGGTGTTGCAACGATGACGTCGAATTCCAGCTGACATGGATCGACCGCGACATATCGAATAATCAAGAGGCGCAACCGGTTTCGCCAGTAGCGCAAGCATGGCGATGTCTATGAAAAATGTTGTGGCCCGCACACCGTTGAGTGTGCGGGCCACGGGGGTTGTGGTGGGTTAGGCCCAGCTGGAGCCGACAGCGCTGTCGGTGGAGCTCATGTTGTTGCCGGCGTTTTGCACGCTGGAGCCGTGCTGGTTGGCTTGTTGGTAGATGACCTGGAAGTTGCGACCCAATTGGGTGATGAACTCCTGGCAGGCCACCGAACCCGAGCCGCCCCAGAAGTCGCCGGCGGCCAGCACATCGCGCACGATGGACTGGTGCTCGGCCTCCAACGAGGCGGCCTGGGAGCGGATCAACGCGCCGTGGGCATCCACGTCGCCGAACTGGTAGCTGATCGACATTGCTTTCCTCCTACAAGTTTTCGGTGCTGGGCTAGCTGGACAGGATCTGCTGAGAGGCCTGCTCTTGCTGCTCGTAGTTGTTGGCATCCCGGATCAGTCCGTCACGCACCCCGTGCAGCATGTTGACGATGTTGCGAAACGCCTGGTTCATCTGGCCCATGGTGTCGTAGGACGTCATCTGGGCCGTCCCACTCCAGCCCGCACCGGCAATGTTTTGGCTTGACGCCCACATCTTGCGGGCCTCGTCCTCCACCGTCTGAGCGTGCATATCGAAACGGCCCGCCATCGACCGCATCTCATGCGGATCAGTCATAAAACGCGTAGGCATATCCCCTTCTCCCTTATCTCGGTGTCATTCGGTGTTGAATACGTTGTGCGGCAAGGCATCCCCCACCTCTCAGCCGCCGGCCGGCGTGCGGGTTTCGACTCTCACGGGAGCTGTCTTTGCCGCCTGGGTGCCCACACCGCGCCCGCTGAGCGACCCCATGAGTGCTTGGGTGAACGGGCTGTTGGGCAGGTTCGACGCCCCCGGGCTGACGCTGGTCTGGGGCAACACCGGGGCCGCGCGGGACGCCATCTCCGGCGCCGCGTTGGCCCAGCCATTCGGTATCGACAGCCCGCCCAGTCGATGCGCCGACGCCAGCTGCGCGCTGATCGCCGACCCAAACCCCCGCAGCTGGCCGGATATGCCGCCCATTATGGCTTTCATCTTGGCGTCGACGAGCGCGGAGACATCGGCCAGCATTGCCTGATTGCTCGCCTGCATCGCCTGGCTGGCGTTCATCGAGTTGGCCATGCTGATCAACATCTTGGCGGGCATGCTGGCCATCATCGTCGCGTAGTAGACGCCCTGAACAGGAAGGATCGAATCCGTGGCGGAGCCCAGACCTGTCGAAGTCAACGCACCCACTATCGTCGAGTCCAAGCTCGTCGGTACGCCAAGATCGCCCAGCACGCTGGTCAAGCCGTTCGTTAGAAGTGACTCCAGGTCCGTGCCCAACGAGCCGATGCCGGAGCCCGGAGTCGCTGCCGACTGAGCCGCCGCGGCCGCGTCGGCGGACACCCCGCCATCGCTTGTCGTCGGCGCCGGGGTCTGCTGCGGCAACACGGTGGCCTGCTGCGATGTCACCGCATAGGTGTCCATCGTCAGGCCGTCCTGGAACCACATCTCCATGTAATGCGCCTCGGTGGCCGCGATCGCCGGAGCGTTTTGACCCAGGAAGTTGGTGGCAACCAACGCCGCCAACAGCGCCCGGTTGGCCACGATGACCGACGGCGGCACCGTGGCGGCAAACGCGCTTTCATAGGCAGCAGCTGCCAAGCTGGCCTGACCACCGGCCTGCGCAGCTTGGATCGAGCTGCCCTGCAACCACGCGATGTACGGCGCCGCCGCCGAAGCCATCCGCGTCGCCGTCGGACCTACCCACGGTCCGCCGGTCAACTGCGCGATCACTGATTGATACGAGGTGGCCGTGCTCTCCAGGTCGGCGGCCAACTCATTCCAGGCCGACGCCGCCGCCATCAGCGGTCCCGACCCCGCCCCGGAATACATCAGGGCCGAATTAACCTCAGGCGGGAACACCATAAAGCTCATCGACCGAAGCCCCCCTTAGCCTGCAGCTGCAGCATTCGCCGCTTCGGTCAACGCGTACGCCCCCGCCCCGGAGCGCAACGCGGCCACCAACTGCTCATGCACTTCCGCCGCCTGAGCGGCGACCTGCTGATACGCCACGCCCTGCTTACCGAACTGCGCCGCCGTCATCGCCGACACAATATCCGACGCCGCCGGCGCCAAGCCCGTCGTCGGCGCCGCCGCAGCCGAATTCCGGGCCACCATCGCATCACCGATACCCGACAACGTCCCCGCAGCCCCCGACAGCACCCCCGGCTGCGTGGTTACGAACGACACCCTCCGACCTCCTTCAGCAGACGTCAAGCCCCCGGTCAGCTGTTCGCAACTGTTAATTCAATTAACAGTTGCGAACAGCGTTCACTCGGGCGCATAACGGTCGGCCAATCGTAAATCACGGACGCGCGTGCTGTGCTGAAAAAATCCAAAGACATTCAGCTCGCGATAAGTTTTTTTTTCGGGCGCGTCCAGGATCTTCTCGGGGAGGATCGGAGCGCGCCAATCCGCATCTCACTCGCCGATGCGGTCAGGCGTCGGTCGGCAGCTTCTTCAGCGCCACGCGGCCCTCGTCGTCAAGCGGTGGCAAGGGTCGACTCGGATCCCCAACGCCGACGCCGACCAGCCCCAAGCCGGCCTTCGCCGTAGTGGCCAGCCCGCCCGCCATGACGAACTCCAACAGCGGCTTGAGCTCAGCGTAAATGGCTTGTGCCCTTGGCAATTCACCTGCGCGCGTACTGCGCCGTATAGGTCGGCGCAGGGCTGTGGGCGCAGACACGGCCGGCCGTGCACCAACCGGCGGTCCCTGCCTGCAGTGCGTCCAACACCAGCGGATTAACGCAGTTGTAGAAAGGCAGCCGGCCGCCGCTGAGCTGGTCGACGCGCTGCATCCAGGAAAGGTCACCCAGTGGACCCTTTGACCATTGTGAGGTTGTCGATGGTCTCAAACATCCGCACCAACAGTTCCGGGCTCATATCGACCCCGCTTGTGGCCGGGTTGTTGTACATCATGATCCAAAATCCGGATCGCATCGCCAATGCTGAGAAAATGCTTAAAAATATCGCGTTTCCGAAAGCTTCCAGTGCGACGCCGACACGATCGTCACCGCGTCGGCGCCGGCCTGTTGCGCGCAGTGCGGACGCCGCGTCGTTTTTGCGGTCGTGGGCGATACTCAAGAGTCATGACTGGCTGCAGCGATGGTGTGCTGTCCGACGCCCGCATCGCGGCAATGTCGCCCGCTGAACGGCGCGACCTGATTCAGCGGCTGCAGCGTCCGCTTGAGGAAGTGTATCCGCCGCTGGTGGCACATCGCATGCGACGGAATCGGTTGACCTTGATGTGGGCGGGGTGATCGGGTTGATCCCGTGGATCGTCTACCTCGGCTTTAACCTGCCCGCGAACTATGTTGCCCAAAACTGGCCGGCTACCTGGATTGGCTTCGACTGTCTGCTCATCGTGTTCATGGCCGCGACCGCGGTACTGGGCTGGCTGGGTCGCCAACTGGTGGTGCTGCCCGCCTTCACGACCGGGGTTTTGCTGATCTGTGATGCCTGGTTCGACATCGTGACCGCCGGCCCGGGGCGAGATTTGGCTTTACCGATACTGACCGCCGCACTCGGCAACCTACCGCTCGCGGTGATCATGATCAGTGGCGTAGTGCGGATCCTGCGCGTGACAGCTATACGGCTGTGGTTTATCGATCCCGGTATGCCGCTGTGGCGTGTGCCGTTGGTGCCGTAGGCGGCCAGGCGCCGCGGGTGGCCCGCGAGCTGCCGTCGGCGTACCCACGCTCGGCGGCCGGTATGAAGGAAGCATGGGCGAACAGCCGGAGTCACCGTCAGGCATCAGCCGCCGGGCGTTATTGACGACGGGTGCGACGGCGGCCATCGTCGGTGCGGGCGCCGGCGCAGCCGGCGTTGCGCTGCTTGGGTCACCGGGTCGCGGCCCGAGTCTGTGGAGCCGACCGGATCAGAGCGGCGCGCAACCGGTCGGCGGCCTGCATCTGCAATTCGGCAAAGATGCCTCCACCGAAGTCGTTGTCTCGTGGCACACCACCGACGCGGTTCACGACCCGCGGGTGATGGTCGGCACCCCGACATCCGGCTTCGGCAGCGTCGTACAAGCCGAGACCCGGACCTACCGGGACGCGAAGTCCAAGACCGAAGTTCGCGTCAACCACGCCCGGCTCGACAACCTGGCTGCCGACACCGACTATGTCTACGCGGCAGTCCACGACGGCACCAACCCCGAGGTGGGGACCGTGAGGACCGCTCCGTCCGGACGGAAACCGTTGCGCTTCACCAGTTTCGGAGACCAGGCCATCCCGACGCTGGGCCAATTCAAAAACCCCATTTACGGCATCCACAACCTTGGATCCCCGGCGGCCGGAGATATCACGACCGCGATCGAACGTCTCGGCCCACTGTTCAACCTCGTCAACGGCGATCTGTGCTACGCAAACCTCACCGACGACCGCATTCGCACCTGGTCGGACTGGTTCGACAACAACACGCGCTCGGCCCGCTACCGGCCATGGATGCCGGCGGCGGGCAACCATGAAAACGAATTAGGCAACGGGCCTGTCGGTTACGCCGCCTACCAGACCTACTTCGATGTGCCCGACTCGGGATCCGACGCCGAGCTCCGCGGGCTGTGGTATTCGTTCACCGCCGGGTCGGTGCGGGTGATCAGCCTCAACAACGACGACGTCTGCTTTCAGGACGCCGGCAACTTCTACGTACACGGCTACTCCGGGGGCGCGCAAAGGCGTTGGCTGGAAACCGAACTCGCCAACGCGCGAGCCGACCCGCGAGTCGACTGGGTCGTCGTTTGCATGCACCAGACGGCGATCTCCACCGCCGATCACACCAACGGCGCCGACCTGGGCATCCGCCAGGAATGGCTACCGCTGTTCGACCGCTTCCAGGTCGACCTGGTCGTGTGCGGTCACGAGCACCACTATGAACGCTCGCATCCGGTGCGGGGAGCAAAAGACACCGAAACCAAAACGCCGATCCCGGTCGAAACCCGCGCCGACGTCATCGACACCAGCGAGGGAACCGTCCACCTGGTCATCGGCGGAGGCGGCACCTCGACGCCGTCGAACACCATGTTCTTCCCGCAGCCCCAGTGCCGCGTGCTGACCGGAGTCGGCTCATACGATCCTGCGATCGGGCGCAAGGCTCCGATCTATGTGGTGGAGGACGCGCCGTGGTCAGCATTTCGCGACCGCGAAAACCCTTACGGTTTCATGGCATTCGACGTCGACCCCGGCTCGCCGGGCGGCAACACGTCGATCAAGGCGACGCACTACGCGGTCAACGGCCCCTACGGAGCGATCAGCGCGGTCGAAGAGTTCACCCTCACTCGGCCCCGCCGCGGCTGAGTGTTTCCTACGCTTGCCGGTATGACGACTACTGATCTCCCGTTGGCCGGCAGGGTCGCCTACGTCACGGGCGCCGCCCGCGGACAGGGCCGCTCGCACTGCATCAGGCTGGCCAGGGCCGGGGCCGACATCATCGCGATCGACGCCTGCGGACCGGTCACCGCGCACAACGGCTATGCCCCGTCGCAGCCGGCAGACCTCGCGGAAACGGTGAATCTGGTGGAAGGAGAGGGACGCAAGATGCTCGCCTCCGAAGTCGACGTGCGCGACGCGGCCGGGCAGCAGCGCGTGGTCGGCGCCGCCATCGAACAGTTCGGCCGCCTGGACATCGTGGTCGCCAACGCCGGGGTGCTCAATTGGGGCCGGCTGTGGGAGATTTCGGCCGAACAGTGGCAGGACACCCTCGACATCAATCTGACCGGGCTGTGGAACACGATCAAGGCGGTGGTACCGCCGATGATCGAGGCCGGCAACGGCGGGTCGATCATCACGATCAGTTCGGCGGCGGGAATCAAGGCCGTTCCCGGCTGCGGCCACTACTGCGCCAGCAAGTTCGGGGTGGTCGGGCTGACCAACTCGCTTGCCGTCGAGCTCGGCGAGTTCGGCATCCGGGTCAACTCCGTGCACCCTTACGGCACCGACACCCCGATGGGCAACGACGTCTCGATGTACCAGGTGTTCCAAGACCACCCGAATTACATCCACAGCTTCTCCCCCGGCGCGCTCCCGACGGAATCGCTCGCCGATCCGGACCTGATCTCCGACATTGTGGTGTGGCTGGCCAGCGATGCCTCATCGCTGGTCACGGCGGCTCAGATCCCGGCCGACAAGGGCTATTTGAAGATCTAACCGTCATCAAGGACCTCGCGGTACCACCCCGTCCCACTTGGCGCCCGAGTGGTAACGTCATTACCGTTTCAGGCCAGTACCACTCTCCGGAGACGTCATATGCATTCACCCAAGCTGCCGTCATGACCGAGACGGCGTCGGCGCGCGCCACCGAATCGGTCGTCGCATTCGCCGCGCGCGCCCGCAGGTGGCTGGCCGACACCATGCCGCGCATCGACGATCCGAGTGATCCGCCCTACGCCGACCGCGGCGACGAGGAATCCTGGCAGCACGTCCGCGAGTTACAGCGACGGCTTTACGACGGCGGGTTCGCCGGGATTTGCTTTCCCACCGAGTACGGCGGGCTCGGTCTGGACATCGAGTATCAGAAGGCTTTCGATGCTGAAAGCGCCCGCTACGAGATGCCGCTGATTTTGAATGTCCCGACGTTCACCATCTGTTGTGCGACGATCCTCGACACCGGCAGCGAAGAGCAGAAACGGCAACATATTTCGGCGGCGCTGCGCGGCGACGAGGTGCTCGTCCAGTTGCTCTCGGAGCCCAGCGGCGGCTCGGACTTGGCGGGTGTGATCACCCGCGCCGAGCGGCACGCCGACAAATGGGTGGTCAACGGCGCCAAGACGTGGAGCACCGGCGCTTTCGCCGCCGACTATGGCCTGCTGCTGGCCCGGACCAACTGGGAAGTGCCCAAGCACGAAGGCCTGACGATGTTTCTGGTGCGGATGGACAGCCCGGGCATCACGCTGCGCCGGATCAAACAAGTCAACGGATCCACCGAGTTCTGCGAGGAGTTCTTCGACGACCTGGAGCTCAGCGACGACGCGGTGGTCGGCGAGGTCGACAAGGGCTGGGAGGTGGCCTCGCGCCAGCTGTATCACGAGCGACGCGCCGTCGGCGGCGGCTCGGAATTCGCCAGCGGTAGCGGCAGCGAAAACAACCAAGAACAGCCGCCCGATTATCCCGCGATGATCAGAGCGGCCGGGCTGGGCGACAACGAACGCGTGCGCGAAGCAGGCGGCCGGGCGCTGACGCACCGCGCGGTGTGGGAGCAGTTGATCGACCACGTCTACCGCGGCGTGTTGGACGGTTCACTCCCGTCGACGGCCGGTTCACTCATCCGGCTTTTCCAGGCCGAGGAAGTTGCGCTCGAGATCGATACCGCACTAGAGATCGCCGGGTGCGCCGGCGTCGTCGACGGGCCTGCCGAGTTGCTCTTCGTCGGCGAACGCTACCTGTCCCGGCAAACCGCAGCGCTCGGCGGCGGCACCACCGAGATGGCGCGCAACGTGATCGGCGAACGGGTGCTGGGCTTTCCGCGCGAATACGCCGCCGATCGCGGGGTACCGTTCAACCAGGTCAAGCACAACCGAAGCTGAGCCGCTAAAGAGCTCGTTGACAAAGAGGCTGGAAAGAGGGAGAGCCATGCTGAACGCCGCTCCGTACGGACAGCTGCGCTATCGGGAGATCGGCGGTAGGCGCATGGCCTATGTCGACGAGGGCCGCGGTCCCGACGGCACGACGATCGTTTTCCAGCACGGCAACCCCACCTCGTCGTATCTGTGGCGCAACGTAATGCCGCATCTGGAAGGTCTGGGCCGACTGGTCGCGTGTGACCTGATTGGGATGGGCGGGTCGGACAAGCTCAACCCGTCGGGCCCTGACCGCTATCACTATGCCGAACAGCGTGAGTACCTATTTGGACTTTGGGATGCCCTCGATATCGGTAATCGGGTGGTGTTGGTGCTCCACGACTGGGGATCGGCGCTGGGTTTCGACTGGGCTAACCGGCACCGAGACCGAGTGGCCGGCATTGCGTTCATGGAGGCGATCGTCACTCCGATGACGTGGTCGGACTTCCATGAGAGCGTGCGAGGCGTGTTCCAGGGCTTCCGCTCCCCCGACGGTGAGTCAATGGTGTTGGAGCAGAACATCTTTGTCGAGGGTGTGCTGCCGGGCGCTATCCGCCGACAGCTGTCCGACGAGGAGATGGACCACTACCGGCGGCCGTTCGCCAACGCCGGAGAGGACCGGCGGCCAACGTTGTCGTGGCCGCGAAACATCCCGATCGACGGCGAGCCGGCCGAGGTCGTCGGCGTGGTCGACGAGTATCGGAGCTGGCTCGCGGGGAGCGACGTGCCAAAGCTGTTCATCAACGCCGACCCCGGCGCGATCGTGACCGGGCATATCCGCGACTACGTCCGCAGCTGGCGGAACCTGACCGAAATCACCGTCCCCGGCGTGCATTTCATCCAGGAGGACAGCCCGGACGAAATCGGCACGGCGTTGGCGCAATTCGTCCAAGGGCTGCCTGGCTAGACGTCCGTTAGGGTTCGTCGTCTTCGTCGTCGCGCAGCAGTTTTTCGGGGTGGTGGTAGGTGTTGACGCGAGGCTGGCCGTAATCAAGATGCGGTGGTGGGATCCATTCGGTGTCGCCACGTTGGTTTTTGCGGGTGGTCCAGCCCTGTTCGGCCAGCGGGTGGTGGCCGCCGCAGCCGAACGTCAAATCGTTGACATCGGTGGTGTGGCATTGGGCGTAGGGCGTGCAGTGGTGGGCTTCGCACCAGTAGCCCGCCACGTCACAGCCGGGGTGCGAACACCCACGGTCCTTGGCGTACAACACTATTCGCTGACCGGGCGAGGCCAGGCGCTTGGTGTGGTAGAGCGCGATCGCTTTGCCTTTGTCGAAGATGCACAAGTAGTGATGGGCGTGGGAGGCCAGCCGGATCACGTCGCTCATCGGCAGCAGGGCTCCCCCGCCGGTGATTGCCCTGCCGGCCTTGGCCTCCAGTTCGCGCAAGGTGGTGGTGACGACGATGGTGGCCGGCAGCCCATTGTGTTGACCCAGACAACCGGAGGCCAGCAGGGCACGCCCGGCGGCGTTGAGCGCGTCGTGGTTGCGTTGCGCGGCGCTGCGGCCGTCGGTATCGGCGGCGTCTTGTGCGGGTGTGCCATCCACACATGGTGTGGCGTCACCCGGATTGCACATGCCGGGTGCGGCCAGTTTCGCGAGGACGGCGTCGAGGGTGGCCCGAGCCTCGGGAGTCAGATATCCGGTGATCGGGCTCATGCCGTCGAAGCCTTGCTTGCCGATGGTGAGACCCCGCCGCCGACCTCGGTCGTCGTCGGTGAAGTTTCCGTCCGGGTTGAGGCAATCGGTGAGTTTGTCGGCCAGCCTGCTCAGCTGGTCGGGGCGATGCTGGCCACCCAACCCGGCAAGCTGCGCCTCGGCCTTTACCCGCGTTTCCAGGTCCACGAAGTCGGGCAGCCGGTGGACGAAGCCGCGGATCACCGCCACGTGGGCGGAACCAATGCGGCCGTCCCGCTGTGCTGCGGCCGTGGCGGTCAGCAGCGGCGGCAAAGGTTCGCCGGTGATCGCCTTCCGGTCGCCCAGCTCGGCGGCCTCGCCAATGCGACGCGAAGCTTCCGCGCGGGTGATGCGCAGCCGGTCGGCCAGCGCAGACGGTAACTTACCGCCCAATTCCGTCGCGTCGGCTTGCCCGCTGATCTGGTTGATCAGCGGGTGCTCGAGTGCCGGCAGGCGGCGCCGAAACGTCTCGCAGCGCGCCAGCATGACCAGCCGCTCCCGAGTGGTCAGCGCGTCGAATGACAACTCCAACGCGCGGTCGAGGTCGGCCTCGAGCGCGTCAAAGGCTCC
The DNA here is from genome assembly GCA_963751315.1 of uncultured Actinomycetota bacterium. GTDB lineage: Bacteria > Actinomycetota > Actinomycetes > Mycobacteriales > Mycobacteriaceae > Mycobacterium. The sequence continues at coordinate 65,399 of CAVVUH010000006.1, forward strand.
GACGATCTCTTCTCGACTACTCGAATGCATGTTCGAATACTACCGCCGGCGACCGACAAAAATCGCTGCCTATGAACCACTGAAACCAAAGTGGCAAAAGAGATTTCAGTGACCTAGCCGCGAAAGCACCTCACTGACGACGGACTCTGTCGCCACATCGACTTGCTCACCCGTCGTCAGATTTTTCACGCCGACGGTTCCCGCTTCGATGTCGCGGTCACCGGCGACCAAAGCCAGGCGCGCACCCGAGCGGTCGGCGGCGCGCATCGCGCCCTTGAGGCCGCGATCGCCGTAGGCCAGATCCACGCGCACACCGGCGGCCCTCAGCTGTTCGCCCAGCACCGCCAGCCGCAGCTTGGCCTGCTCGCCCAGTGGCACTCCGAACACGTCGCACCGGGCGATCTTTCCGACGTCCTTGCCCTCCGCCCGCAGCGCCAGCAGCGTGCGGTCCACGCCGAGACCGAACCCGATGCCCGACAGGTCCTGTCCGCCAAGCTGTCGCATCAGACCGTCGTAGCGACCGCCGCCGCCGATGCCGGACTGGGCACCCAAGCCAGGGTGCACGAACTCGAAGGTGGTTTTGGTGTAGTAGTCCAACCCGCGGACCATTCGCGGGTTGATGACATACGGCACGCCCAGCGCGTCGAGGTGCGCCAGCACGGTCTCGAAATGCTGCTTGGCGACATCGGAGAGGTGGTCGAGCATCACCGGTGCGTCGGCCGTCATCGCCTTGATTTCCGGGCGCTTGTCGTCGAGCACCCGCAGCGGATTGATCTCGGCGCGCTTGCGGGTTTCCTCGTCGAGGTCAAGCTGAAACAGGAAGTCCTGCAACAGTTCCCGATACTGCGGACGGCAAGAGTTGTCGCCCAGCGAGGTGATTTCCAGCCGGAACCCGTCCAGGCCCAGCGAGCGGAAACCGGCGTCGGCGACGGCGATCACCTCGGCGTCCAGCGCGGGGTCGTCGACACCGATGGCCTCCACACCGACCTGCTGCATCTGGCGGTACCGGCCGGCCTGGGGCCGCTCGTAGCGGAAGAACGGGCCCGCGTAACACAGTTTGACCGGCAGTGCGCCCCGGTCCAGGCGGTGCTCGATCACCGCGCGCACGACCGTGGCGGTGCCCTCCGGCCGCAGCGTCACCGAGCGGTCGCCGCGGTCGGTAAACGTGTACATCTCCTTGGTCACCACGTCGGTGGACTCGCCCACCCCGCGCGCGAACAGCGCGGTGTCTTCGAAGATCGGCAGCTCGACGTCGCTGTAGCCCGCCCGGCGGGCGGCGTCGAGCAGCGCTGACCGCACCGCGACGAACCGTGCCGAATCCGGCGGGACGTAGTCCGGTACGCCTCTGGGCGCGGAGAACGCTGAGAAGTCGCTCATGGGCTCAGGCCTTCGAGGAACGGGTTGAAGCGCCGTTCCGCGCCAATGGTGGTGGAATTGCCGTGGCCGGGCAGGACCACTGTTTTGTCGTCGAGCACCAACAACTTGTCGACGATCGAGCGAATCAGGTCGCGGCCGCTGCCACCGAACAGGTCGGTCCGGCCCACCGAGCGCTCGAACAGGGTGTCGCCGGTGAACGCAAGCTCTTTAGCGTCTTCGGCATCCGTGACTCGGAAGACCACCGATCCGCGGGTGTGGCCAGGCGTGTGGTCGACGGTGACGCTGATCCCGCCGAGGTCGATCTTGTCGCCGTCTCGATCCAGCTCGATGACCTGCTTGGGCTCGCGGAATATCGCCGCCAGCAGCAGCTGCCCCAGCCGCGGGCCGAAGTCTTTGATGGGGTCGGTCAGCATGCACCGGTCCTCGGGATGGATGTATGCGGGGCAGCCGAAGGTGTCGGACACCTTCTGCGCGGACCAGATGTGGTCGATGTGACCGTGGGTGAGCAGCACCGCCGCGGGAGTCAGCCGATTCTTGTCCAGAATGCGCCGCAGCTGGCCCATCGCACGCTGGCCCGGGTCGATGACGATCGCGTCGGCCCCGGGGTGCGGCGCCAGCACATAGCAGTTGCACTGCAGCAACCCGGCGGGAAATCCGGTGATGAACACGATCTCCAGTTTCCCATGCCGCCCGACGACGATGCGGCCGACGCAGTCGGCGGAGGAGAAGTCGGGCCATCGTGCCCCGCGGGCACGGGTCGCGCCACCCCTATCCAGCATCAACTGGCACACTCTTTGCTGACTCAGCAGACAACCACGGAGGGACATCGGCGGTGCCGACCAACGAACAGCGACGTGCGACGGCCAAGCGCAAACTCGAACGGCAGCTGGAACGCCACGCTCAGCAGGCCCGTCGTCGCCGGACGCTGGCCATCGTCGGAGGGTCGGTCGCAGCGGCGGTCGTCGTTGTCGCGGTGATAGCAACGGTCGTCCTGACCAATAACGAGCACAAAAACAAGCAGACTTCGGCAGCCGGGAGCTCGACCACCAGCGCCGCTCCGGGCACATCGTCGGGCATACCGCCGTTGCCGCCGTTCAAACCGGCCGCCGATCTCGGCGCCAACTGCCAATACGAGCCTTCGGCGGAACAGTCCAGCAAGCCGGTGAACCCGCCGAGGCAAGGCAAGGTGCCCACCGACCCGGCGCAGGTGAGTATCAGCATGGTCACTGATCAAGGAAACGTCGGCCTGTTGCTCGCCAACAACGAATCAACGTGCACTGTCAACAGTTTCGTCAGCCTGGCGCAGCAGAAGTTCTTCGACAACACTCAGTGCCATCGACTCACCGCCTCGCCGACATCGTCGATTTTGCAGTGCGGTGACCCGACCGGCGACGGCAGCGGCGGGCCTGGCTATCAGTTCGCCAACGAATATCCGACCGACCAGTACAAGCCTGACGATCCCGCGGTGCACGAGCCGGTGATCTACCCGCGCGGCACCCTGGCCATGGCCAATGCCGGACCGAACACCAACGGCAGCCAGTTCTTCATGGTGTACAAGGACACTCAGCTGCCACCCGAATACACGGTCTTCGGCAAGATTCAACAGGACGGGCTGGCTACCCTGGACAAGATCGCCAAGGGCGGCGTTGCCGGCGGCGGTCAGGACGGCCAACCGACCATCCAAGTCACGATCAAGTCGGTGCGGCTGGACTGATCGAGCCGTCGGCGGCCTCGGCCGTCTATGGTCGGTTGAATCGCGGCTGGCCGCACGCTAACAGGAGAATTCTTTGTGCAGGTGACGACGTTCGGGCGCTACCAGCTGCTCGACTTAATCGGCCGTGGCGCATCGGCGAAAGTCTACCGAGCCGATGACACCGTTACTGACCAGGTAGTCGCCGTCAAAGTGCTGGCGCCGGAGCTGGGCGAGGATCCAGAATTTCTCGAACAGTTCCGCCGCGACGTACCCGCGGCGGCCGGCCTCAACAACCGGCACGTGGTGCCCATCCACAACTTTGGCCAGATCGGCGGTCAACTGTACGTCGACATGCAGCTGATCGACGGCAGCAACCTCGGTCGCGCCATTAGAAACGAAGGCGGCCGAATACTTCCCGCACGCGCGGTCGCGATCATCGCGCAACTCGCCGCGGCACTTGAGAGCGCCCACCGGGTGGGACTGGTCCATCGCGACGTCAAGCCGTCGAACATCTTGATCGCGCCGGGAGATTTCGTCTACCTGACCGATTTCGGGCTCGCGCGCAGCCCCACCGATACCGCCAAGGCCAGCATGGGCCATATCCCCGGCGCCTACACGGCACCCGAAAGGTTCAGCGGCGCAGGTGATTCCCGCGCTGACGTGTATTCGCTCGCCTGTGTATTGCACAAATGCTTGACGGGGCAACAGCCTTATCCCGGAGACACATTCGAAGAACAACGCGCCGGGCACCTGACCGCCCCACCGCCGCGACCCTCGACATCCTCCCCTGGCATACCGCCGACATTCAACGCAGTGATCGCCGCGGGTATGGCCAAAAGCCCGCAGGCCCGCTACCAGACGGCATCGCAGCTGGCCGAGGCCGCAAGAGCAGCGCTGGACAATCGTTTCATTCCACCGCCGAGCCCGCCGCCACCGCCGCCCGGATCACCGGCCACCCCGCGGCCGCGGATGGTGCAGCCAGGCCCTTCTGCACAATCCGCCGACCGAGGGCACGCGCTGGCCATTGTCGGTGGATTGGCCGCAGTGCTTGCGGCGCTCTTCGGTGTGATCGCGCTGGTGATTATCACCGCCACAACCTCGGATCGCGGCGCGACCGAGACATCGTCGGCCGCCCCCACCAGCACCACCGCGGCCTCGCGCAGCACCGCTACCACCACTACGACCACCTCGGCCCCGGTGGCACCTCCGGCCGTCCCGAAGCTGCCGCCATTCGTGCCCTCCCCCGCCGTGGGCGCCGACTGCTTGTACCCGCCGTCCGCCGACGCGGCCGGCACAGCGGTGACGCCACCGCGGACCGGCCAAGTGGCGACAACTCCTGCTCCGGTCGACCTGGACATAGTCACCAATCGAGGCAAGATCGGCCTGCGGCTTGCTAATAACGAATCACCCTGCACGGTGCACAGTTTCGTCAGCCTGGCGCGGCAGAAGTTTTTCGACGACACCCAATGCCACCGGCTGACCACGTCGCCGGGGTTGTCGGTGTTGCAGTGTGGTGACCCGAAGGGTGACGGCACCGGCGGGCCGGGTTATCAGTTCGCTGACGAATACCCGGCCAATCAGTACCCGCCCCGCGATCCGGCGCTGAAGAAGCCCGTCGTCTATCCGCGGGGCACGCTGGCGATGGCCAACGCCGGACCGAGCACGAACGGCAGCCAGTTCTTCATGGTGTACCGGGACTCGCTGTTGCCCCCCGCATACACCGTTTTCGGCACCATCGACACCACCGGCCTCGCGGTAGTGGACAAGATCGCCGCGGCCGGCGTCGCCGGCGGTGGCCAGGACGGTGCGCCCGCCACCACCGTCACCATCACGTCGGCGAGCCTGAGCTGAGGGGCTACCTTTCGGCGGCGGCCAATCCGCCTCTGTCTACATAGGTTTGGGCTGCGCGCTGGATGAAGTGTTCGGTGGGCGTCGGATACCAGCCGAGCTCACGTGTGGCTTTGGCATGGCTGGCCGGCGAGGTCAGCGCGATGAGCCGGGCGCTCTGGCTGCCGATCGGGAAGTCACGGTGGGATAGCGCGCCGACGGCGTCCGACACATGCGCGAACCCGTAAACGATTGCCATCGGGACACCCAGGCGTGGCGGCCGCGCACCAACTGCCTCCGCGGCGATGGTCACCAGTTCACGATGCGTCATATAACGCTCAGAAATGATGTAGCGCTGGCCGATTCGTCCCCGTTCGGCCGCCAGCAGCAGCGCGTCGGCGACGTCGTCGATACCCACCACTTCGGCTCCGACGCCGCGGATATAGAACGGCAGTTTTCCGAGCGCGGCGAGCTGCACGAACATCCCTTGTCGGGGCTGCCAGTCGGGCGGCCCGTACGGGTTGGACACGTTGGCCACCACCGCGGGCAGCCCGTGCTTTGCCACGTAGGAGAACACCAACTGCTCCGCCTGGCGCCGTGACGCGATGTAACTGCCGGCTTGGTCGGACCAGTTGAAGGGCGTGTCCTCATCAACGGTTTCGCCGTTCATGCCGATGGCGATGGTGCCGATCGTGCTCAGGAAGACAAAACGCCGCAGATTCGCGTTCATCGCCACGTCGAGTACTTTGCGAAGGCTGTTGACGTTGGTCTCGAACAGCGGAGCGGGATCTCTCAGCTCCGCCCTGGTGTCGACGACACAGTAGTACACCACCTCGCGTTCAGACATGGCGGCGGCGACGTCCGCCGTGTCGGATAATCCGCCGTAGCGCCGCTCGACGTCGAGCCCTTCGATTCCCTTCGTAGAACTCGACTTTCGTAATAGGACCCGGACATCGGCACCGGCAGACACCAGGTGACGGGTGACGCACGCACCGACATTGCCGCTCGCTCCCATCACGAGAGCCCGCTGTCCGGCCGCGGTCATCTGGTCATTGTCCGACGCCATATCACTTACCGTAATACCGACGGTAAGAGGTCGGCCCGGTCGGGCCGCTCAGGCGGCAGATGTCACCCGGTAGACGTCGTAGACACCCTCGACGTTGCGCACCACGTCCAGCAGATGCCCCAGATGCTTGGGGTCGCCCATCTCGAACGTGAACCGGCTGATCGCCACCCGATCACCGGATGTGGTCACCGACGCCGAGAGGATGTTCACCTTCTCGTCGGCCAGCACGCGGGTGATGTCCGACAGCAGCCGATGCCGGTCGAGCGCCTCGACCTGAATGGCCACCAGAAAGACCGACGACGGCGACGGCGCCCAGCGCACCTCGATGATGCGCTCGGCCTGCTGCTGCAACGACGCGGCGTTGGTGCAATCGGTGCGGTGCACGCTGACTCCACCGCCACGGGTGACGAATCCCATGATCTGATCGCCGGGCACCGGTGTGCAGCACTTGGCGAGCTTGCTCAGCACGCCCGGGGCACCGGGCACCGCCACCCCGACGTCGTCGGTGCTGCGCGGGCGCCGCGGCATCGTCGCCGGAGTGGACCGTTCGGCGAGATCCTCCTCGGCCTGCTCGATGCCGCCCAGCTCGGCCAGCAGCCGCTGCACCACATGCTTGGCCGATACATGGCCCTCACCGACTGCGGTGTAGAGCGCGGACACGTCGGCGTAGTGCAGTTCGTTGGCCACTGCGGCCATGGACCCGCCGCTGACCAAGCGCTGCAGGGGAAGTCCGCCGCGGCGAACTTCGCGAGCCATCGCGTCCTTGCCGGACTCCAGCGCCTCCTCGCGGCGCTCCTTGGCGAACCACTGGCGGATCTTGGTCTTGGCGCGCGGTGACACCACGAACTGCTGCCAGTCCCGCGACGGCCCGGCATTAGGCGCCTTGGACGTGAAGACCTCGACGACTTCGCCGTTTTCCAGCTTGCGTTCCAGCGCCACCAATCGGCCGTTCACCCGGGCGCCGATGCATCGGTGGCCCACCTCGGTGTGCACGGCGTAGGCGAAGTCCACCGGCGTTGAGCCGGTCGGCAGCGTGATCACGTCGCCTTTCGGGGTAAACACGAAGAGCTCTTGTACCGCAAGGTCGTAACGCAGTGATTCCAGGAACTCGCCGGGGTCGGCCGCCTCTCGCTGCCAGTCGAGCAGCTGACGCATCCAGGCCATGTCGTCGATTTCGGCCGCGGCGAGGGGATGTGGAACTCCGTTGCGGCCCTTGGCTTCTTTGTAGCGCCAGTGCGCAGCGATGCCGTATTCGGCGGTGCGGTGCATGTCGCGGGTGCGGATCTGGATCTCCAGCGGTTTGCCCTCCGGGCCGACGACAGTAGTGTGCAGCGACTGGTACACGCTGTAGCGCGGCTGGGCGATGTAGTCCTTGAACCGGCCCGCCATCGGCTGCCAGAGCGAATGCACCACGCCGACGGCCGCGTAACAGTCCCGGATCTCGTCGCAAAGAATGCGGACGCCGACCAGATCGTGGATATCGTCGAAATCGCGGCCCTTGACGATCATCTTCTGATAGATCGACCAGTAGTGCTTGGGCCGTCCCTCGACCACCGCGTTGATCTTCGACGCGTTGAGGGTGGCAACGATCTCGGCACGCACCTTGGCCAGATAGGTGTCGCGCGACGGGGCCCGTCCGGCGACCAACCGCACGATCTCCTCGTACTTCTTGGGATGCAGGATCGCGAACGACAGATCCTCCAGCTCCCATTTGACCGTGGCCATACCCAGCCGATGTGCCAGCGGCGCAATGACTTCCAGCGTTTCACGGGCCTTGCGGGCCTGCTTCTCCGGCGGTAGGAAGCGCATCGTGCGCATGTTGTGCAGCCGGTCGGCGACCTTGATCACCAGCACCCGCGGATCGCGCGCCATGGCGGTGATCATCTTGCGGATCGTCTCGCCCTCGGCGGCGCTGCCCAGCACCACCCGATCCAGCTTGGTCACCCCGTCGACGAGATGGCCGACCTCTTCGCCAAAGTCGTTGGACAGTGCGTCCAGCGCGTAATCGGTGTCCTCGACGGTGTCGTGCAGCAGGGCGGCCACCAGCGTGGTGGTGTCCATGCCCAACTCGGCGAGGATGTTCGCCACGGCCAGCGGGTGGGTGATGTAGGGGTCCCCCGAATGACGCAGCTGGGTGGCGTGCCGTTGCTCGGCGACCTCGTAGGCCCGCTGCAGCAACGACAGGTCAGCCTTTGGGTGGATCTCGCGGTGCACCGCCACAAGTGGTTCGAGCACCGGGCTGACCGCGCCGCGTTGGGCCGTCATTCGCCGCGCCAACCGGGCCCGGACTCGACGCGAGGCGCTGCTCGACGTCTTGAGACTTATTGCGGGCTCGGGTGCCGCAGTAATGTCGGCAACCTGCAGCGGTTCGGTGGGCGGCTGGACCGCCGTGCCCTTCTCGTCCGCCAAGATCGTCACCTCCGCCATTCAAGGATATCGCTCAATTCTGATCGCCCCGCTGCTCCGGCACATTTGGGCGCCGACTCCTGATTGCCCCGCTCCTTCTCGGGACATTCGTCCCGCATCGTCGCGGCGCGGCTACATGACGCGCAGGCTGTGCACCGGCAGCGGCGCGACCAGGCCACGACCGCCCAGCGCTGCCAGCTCTAACACCACCGCGGCCGCCGTCACCAAGGCCCCGGCTTGCTCGAGCAACTTGTGTGCGGCCGCCACCGTCCCTCCGGTGGCCAGCACGTCGTCGACGATGACAACGCTGCGACCAGCCAATTCGATCCCTTCGGCGGGAATCTCGAGGCGGGCGGTGCCGTATTCGAGCTGGTACTGCTCGGCGCGCACCGGCGGCGGCAACTTGCCGCCCTTGCGAATGGCCAGCACGCCAGTGCCCAGACGAGCGGCGAGGGCGCCGCCGATCAGGAATCCGCGGGCGTCGATACCGGCGATCAGGTCAGCACCGGATGCCACGCCGGCCAACGCATCGGTCACCGCCGCCAGCCCCCGGCGATCGGCGAACAACGGCGTCAAATCCTTGAACTCGACTCCGGCCGTTGGGAAATCTGCGACCTCCCGGGTCAACGATGCAATGAGGTCAGCCACCGAATCGGCGCCCGCAGTCGTCACCGCACCAGGACCCATCGGTCCATATTCCAGCCGGCGCCCCAGCGGCTGGGGTTACTGCCGACGGCGTACATCTTCTTCGACGCCAACAAGGTCCGCTGCTGGCGATACAGCGGCAACGTCGGCATATCGTTCCACAGCACCGGCGCGCTCTGAGCCAGCAGCCGCACCAACTCGGCGGGGTCGGCCGACACCGCGAGCGCGCTGATAATCCCATCGATCTGACCGTTGGTGTACCCGGGCAGGTTATTGCCGTTGCCGGTATGCAGGGCGTAGGCGTCCATCGCCGACGACCCGGTTGAACCGCTGCCGGTCGCGCCGCCGGTGCTGGCCAGCAGGACGTCGATCTTCCCGTCTCGCAGCGTCTGGGGGCCGGTGGAGTCGGAGGTGACGTCGGAGACGGTGATACCGGCCGGGGCACAGGCCTTGGCGATTGCGCCGACGATGGCGGCCAGCCGCGCATTGGGCGCCCGATAGCCGATCCGCACGGTCAACGGCTTCCGGCCCAATGCGGCGCGCGCGGCGTCGGGGTTCGCCTTCAGGAACTGGCCCGCCTCGACGACGTTTTCCGCCCGTCCGATGGCGTCTTCGGCCGCGGTGTGCAGCCGCGCATTGGCGATCGGGGTCCGGGCGTCGCGCGCGATCACATCACGCGGTGTGCACGACGCCAGCGCGCGGCGCGCCGGGACATCCGAAAGCGGGCCGTGCGGCGCGAAGATCAACTGCTCGATGCCGTCCGACGGCGAATCGGTGCGACGGTAGTTGTCCGGGGTGGCCAACGTTCCCGACGATCCGTCCGCGACGTCGACGACGTCGGCGCTCTTGTCGTTGAGGCGATCCTGGATGTCGACCTTCTCCGGCCACACCGTGACCCGCTTGGTCATCGGCTTGGGGCCCCACCAGCGGTCATTCGCGACCAGAACCACCGCGCCGCCGTCCAACACCGACTCGATCTTGTACGGCCCCGACGATGGGAAGTGCTTGGCGATGGAGCCCGGCTCCATGCCGGGGCTGAGGTCCCATGTGGTGTTCCACAGCCGCGCGATGCGCCCGATCGCCGGCAGGTCGTTGCGCATCAGCGCCCCGGTGACGTCAATCCCCAACTCGTCGGCGATGACATGCGACGGCATCATCGTGGTCGCTGCGAACAGCTGGTTGTAGTCGACGATGTTGCGATCGGGGTCAAACGACACTCGAGCTTTCTTCTGTCCCGGTTGGCAGTCGATGGCGGTGACGTCGAGGTAGCCGGCCTCGCTGGCAGCGTCGAAGCCGGGGAACCGACCGGATTGTGCCGCCCACGCCAGGACCAGGTCGTCGCAGGTGACCGGCTTACCGTCGGAGTAGACGGCGTTGTCGGCGATCTGGTAGTCGAGCACCAGCGGTGAACCACCGACCATCGATATCGCGCCGAAGTCGCGGTCGGCGACGACCTGACCGTCGGGGCCGTGGTAGCCGAATCCGGTGAGCGTGCGCGCGAAAGCCTGCGCTCCCGCCGAGGCGGCGCCGGTGACGGTGTTGCTGTTGTAGGTGACCAGAGTGCCGTCGACGATGTAGTCGACCTGCCCGGCGGCGCTTCCCGAGCAAGCCGTTAATGTACCCGGCGCGGCTGCTACGAGCGCGGCCGTCAACAAGCTGGCGGTCATACGCCAACGCCGGGCAGCCACCGTGGCTACCGCTTGTTTCGTTTGCCGGTCGGACGGTGACGGCCGCCGCCCGGCCGGACCGGACGCGCACCCGGGGCCGGCTTGCTCGCAGCCGGGCTCCCACTGGCCACGACGGCCGCGGTGGTCTGTTCGCCCGGCTCGTGATGGGCCGACTCGGCGCGGGTCTCATCCTTCTCCGGACCAGGACCGCGGCGCCTGCCCACCCGGCGGGTGTGCGTCCGCACCAACTCGGTGCGTTCACGCAGGCTGACCAGCAGCGGGGTGGCGAAGAAGATCGACGAGTAGGTGCCGACCATGATGCCGACCAGCTGCACCAACGCCAGGTCCTTCAGCGTGCCCACACCCAACAGCCACACCGCCACCACCATCAGGGCCAGCACCGGCAGCACCGAAATCAGGCTGGTGTTGATCGAGCGCATGAACGTCTGGTTGACCGCGAGGTTGGCCTGCTCGGCGAAGGTACGCCGGGTGGTGTGCTGGAAGCCGTGGGTGTTCTCCTCGACCTTGTCGAACACGATGACGGTGTCGTACAGGGAGAAACCCAGGATCGTCAGCAGGCCGATGACCGTGGCCGGGGTGACTTCGAAGCCCACCAACGAATACACCCCGGCGGTGACGGTCAGGTCGAAACACATGGTCGTCAGCGCGGAGATCGCCATGTAGCGCTCGTAGCGGACGGTGATATAAAGGCTGACCAGCACCAGGAACACCACCAGCGCGATCACCGCCTTCTTGGTGATCTGACCGCCCCAGGTCGAGGACACCGCCGAGTCGGAGATGGCCTGCTTGCTGGACTTGCCGTCGGCGCCCTTGGGCTGGAATCTCTCGAACAAGGCGTTGCGCAGCTTCTCCGTTTTGTCGTTGGACAACGTCTCGGAACGAATCTGCACGGTTGCGCCGGCGCCGTTGCCGACGATCACGACCGATTCGGGATCGCTGCCCAGCGCTTGCCGGAAGACTTGCTCCACCTGGCTTACCTGAGCATCTCCGCGCGGGAACGACATGGTGGTGCCGCCCTTGAAGTCGATGCCAAAGGTGAATCCGCGGAACACGATGCTGAGGATTGCGATCGCGACGATCGTGCCGCTGACCGCGTACCACATCCGCCGCCGGCCAACGACCTCGAATGCGCCGGTGCCGGTGTAGAGGCGCGAAAAGAAGCTGTGGCGAGGCAAGTCGGCGCCGGTGTCGTCCCCGGTTGCGCCGACGACGGTGGCGGTGTGGTCGCTGAGTTCAACGGCAGTCGTCTCGTCGGCCATCTCGCTACCCCCGTCCCGTCGAGTACGCCGTGGAAGTTCTGGACGCCAGCGCCCGCCGTTCACGCGCGACCTGCTGCACGGCTCCCAGGCCGTTGTATGCGGGCTTGGCGAGCGTCGCCGACTTGGATGCCAGGTACAGCAACGGCCACGTCACCAGGAAGACCACGAACGTGTCGAGGATCGTGGTGAGGCCCAGCGTGAACGCGAATCCCTTCACCTGGCCGATCGCCAGGAAGTACAGCACGGCCGCGGCCAAGAAGGTGACCGCGTTACCCGACAAGATCGTCCTGCGGGCTCGCCCCCAGCCGCGGGGAACCGCTGACCGGAACGAACGGCCTTCGCGGATCTCGTCTTTGATGCGTTCGAAGAACACTACGAACGAGTCGGCCGTGGTCCCGATACCGATGATCAAACCTGCGATACCGGCCAGGTCGAGGGTGTAGTTGATATATCGGCCGAGAAGTACCAAGATCGCGAAAACCATTGCGCCGGAGGCTGCTAGCGACAAGGCCGTCAGGAAACCCAGCACCCGGTAGTAAATCAGTGAGTACAGCAGCACCAGCACCAGTCCGATCCCGCCGGCGATCAGGCCCGCCCGTAGCGAGGTCAATCCCAGTGTCGCCGAAACGGTTTGAGCTTCTGATGATTCGAACGACAGCGGCAACGAGCCGTATTTGAGGACGTTGGCGAGCTGGCGTGCTGTGCTCGCGGTGAATGGCGGGTCTCCGCCGGTGATCTGGGTGCGGCCGCCCGGGATGGCCTCGCGGATCTGCGGCGCACTGACCACCTGCGAGTCCAGGGTGAACGCGGTCTGGGTGCCGATGTGGGCGGCGGTGAAGTCCGCCCAGGTGTTGGCCGCGCCGCTCTTGAACTGCAGGTCGACGACATAGCCGCCACTGTGTTGGTCCAGGCCCGAGCTGGCGTTCTCAATCTGGTCACCGCTGATGATCGACGGCGCCAGCAGGAATGCCTCCTTGTGGTCCTTGTCGCAGGTCACCAGGGGCAGGTCGGGGTCGTCGTTGCCGGCCAGAATGTCCTCCTGGTTGCACTGCGTGGCCTCGTATTGCAGCGCCAAAAACTGCACACCCTTGTTGGTGCTCTGACGCCATTCCCGTTGCTTGGCGATGCGCTCGGCCAGATCCTTCCGCGGATCCGCTGGCCCGGGCTGCACCGGGGCGGGCGCCGGTGCCGGAGCTGCCGGCGGCGCCGGTGCCGGTGTGGGCGTCGGCGTTGGAGCCAGCGGATAAGGCCGCGGCTGCGCAGGCGCCGGCTCACCCGGCAGCGGGAGGTCGCCTGGCATGGGCAGGCCCCCTGGGCCCCCGGCGTCGCTTCCGGATGGGAGTTCGCCGGTCCCGCCACCGGCCGAGCCGGGCGCAATGCCGGGCGCCGGCGCAGCGCCCGGGCCCGGCGCGCCGCCCGGGACAGGTCCACCCGGGTGTGCACCGGGGACGGGGCCACCGGGTAAGGGTCCGCCAGGTACGGGTCCGCCGGGGTGTCCTCCAAGCGGCAGCCTCGGTCGTGCGTGCGGCCCAGGCAGCCGTTGCGGGTTCCCCGGCAGCGGACCGGTTTCCGCCGGAAGCGCATTGATCACCGGACGGATGTACAACCGTGCGGTCTGGCCTAGGTTGCGCGCCTCGCTGCTGTCCTTACCAGGCACCGTGATGACCAGGTTGTCTCCGTCGACAATGACTTCAGAACCCGAGACACCCAGACCGTTGACCCTGGCGCTGATGATCGACTGCGCCTGAGACAGTGCCTCCCGTGTCGGCCGTGACCCGTCCGGGGTTCGTGCGGTCAACGTGACCCTGGTGCCGCCCTGCAGGTCGATACCGAGCTTCGCAGCGGCCCGCTTGTCTCCGGTGAGGAACACCAGCAGATAGGCGCCGATGAGCAGGATCAGGAATACCGTCAGGTAGCGGGCAGGGTGCACCGGCGCCGATGGCGATGCCACGTGTTGACTCTCCTCCGCTCATGCGCGATCAGCCGCTCGCTTTTCGCGCGCCGATCAGTTCGACCGCACCGCAAAGGGTACGTGGCGGGCTGCCAACCCTAATCCTTGGGCAGTCGCTCCGGGTCGTCGGCTAGATCGTCGGCCTCCTCGGCCTCGGTGTCCAGCACTTCCGGCTCAATGCGATCTCTGATCGCCAGCTTCATCCAGGTGGTCACGACGCCCGCTGCTATCTCGAGGTCCACCGTGTCGTCGGTGATGCGCTTGATGGTTCCCTGCAACCCGGAGGTGGTGTGCACCCGGTCGCCGACGCGCAGCGAGTCGTGCAGGTCGATGGTGGCTTGCATCGCGCGCTTCTGTCGCCGCGAGGCGAAAAACATGAACGCGCCCAAGACGATGAGCAGCGGCAAAAAGACAACCATTTGTTGGTTCATGACGGCAACGATCTTCCTGTTCTTCTTCTGAGTCGGCTTGGACCGGATCGGGCCACGAACCGCGTCAGCCACCAGTGTGCCACCACGCCGTCGCCGACTGACCAGGCACGGCGCCTTGACTGGCGGGCGCCGGACTGGCACAACCGCGTCATGACCTTCGAACCCGGACCTAATCGACCGACGTCTCCACGGGCCGCTGCGCGGCCCGCATCGTTGTCGCTCAGCGAGGCGTTGCGCACCACCGGGGCGGTCCGCGAATTCACCGACCAGTCCGTCGACGACGCCGTGCTGGCCCGGGTGCTCGACACCGCCCGGTTCGCGCCCAGTGGTGGCAACGCGCAGGCCTGGCGGCTCGTGGTCGTCAAGGACCCCGAACGGCGCCGCCGCCTTCGGGATTGCTACCTGCGCGGCTCCGCGGACTATCTGGCCCTGCACGCCGCCGGGCTACGGCCGTGGGCACCGACCAACGACCGCGACGCCGAAGCGCGGGCCCTGAAGATCGAAAGCCCTGCAGCGCCAGGCGAATTCGCCGAACGGTTCGACGAAGCGCCGGTCTTGCTCGCGCTGTTCGCCGACCTATCGCGGCTGGCGGCAGTGGACCGCGACGCGGACCGGTACACCTTCGCCGGCGGCGCCTCGATCTACCCGTTCGCGTGGAGCATTCTGCTGACCGCCCGCGACGAGGGCCTCGGCGGTGTGATCACCACGATTGCGATTCGGGAAGAGCCGCAGGTGAAGGCCGTGCTCGGAGCCGCCGACCCGCTGGCGCTGGCCGCGGTGATCGCGCTGGGGTATCCGGTGCGTCGACCGCGCCGGCTTCGCCGCGAAACGGTCGACTCCTTTGCTACCGTCGACTCGATCGACGGTCCAGTGTTTGGAGGCCAGTAATGAAGAAGTTCGTTCGCCGTCTGGCACCGATCGCCGCGATGGCGCTAATACCTATGGCAGCAGTCACGGCGATGCCGGCTGTGGGCTCTGCGGATCCAATTAACTGCGACCCGGGCCAGTGGTGGGATCCGACGACGAATATATGCCGCCCGCTGGGCCAAGGCCCGCAGCCACTGAACTGCGACCCCGGCCAGTATTGGGACCCGACAACGAATGTGTGCCGAGAGTTGGGCCACACAGCGGCAGGCTGATTTCGGGCTCGCGGCTCGCATCGTCGCCGGGCTACGCTGCTGGCGTGTCCGCCGTCGAACAGAGTCGCCACCTGGCCACCGAAATCCCCGGTCCGGCATCGCTGGAGCTGACCAGGCGCCGAGCCGCGGCCGTGTCCCACGGCGTCGGAAACACCATGCCGGTGTTCGCGGCCCGCGCCGCCGGCGGCATCGTCGAGGACGTCGACGGCAATCGGTTCATCGACCTGGGTTCGGGCATCGCCGTGACGACCATCGGCAACTCCGCACCCCGGGTCGTCGACGCGGTACGCGCGCAGGTCGCCGACTTCACCCACACCTGCTTCATGGTCACGCCCTACGAGGGGTACGTCGCCGTCGCCGAGCACCTCAACCGACTCACCCCCGGCTCGGGCGAGAAGCGCTCGGTGCTGTTCAACTCCGGCGCCGAGGCGGTGGAGAACGCCGTCAAGATCGCCCGCTCGTACACCCGCAAAGACGCGGTGGTGGCGTTCGACCACGCCTACCACGGACGCACCAACATGACCATGGCGCTGACCGCGAAGTCGATGCCGTACAAGAGCGGCTTCGGACCGTTCGCGCCCGAGGTCTACCGGGCGCCGCTGTCGTACCCGTTCCGCGACGGGCTGATTGACAAGGAACTGGCCACCGACGGCGAACTGGCCGCCCAGCGTGCCATCGACGTCATCGCTAAGCAGGTCGGCGCCGACAACCTGGCCGCCGTCGTCATCGAGCCCATCCAGGGCGAAGGCGGCTTCATCGTCCCGGCCGAGGGATTCCTGCCCGCATTGCTGGACTGGTGTCGCCAGCACAACGTGGTCTTCGTCGCCGATGAGGTGCAAAGCGGATTCGCCCGCACCGGCGCCATGTTCGCCTGCGAGCACGAGGGCATCGAACCCGACCTGATCTGCATCGCGAAGGGCATCGCCGACGGACTGCCGCTGTCGGCCGTCACGGGCCGGGCCGAGATCATGGACGCCCCGCACCCCGGCGGCATCGGCGGCACGTTCGGCGGCAACCCGGTCGCATGCGCGGCGGCGCTGGCCGCCATCGAAACCATCGAGGCTGACGGGCTCCTTGCGCGGGCCCGCCAGATCGAACGGCTGATGAAAGACCGGCTGCTCGCGCTGCAAGCCGCCGACGATCGGATCGGTGATGTTCGCGGCCGCGGCGCGATGATCGCCGTCGAGTTCGTCAAACCCGGCAGCGCCGAGCCCGACGCCGCACTGACCGACGCGCTCGCCGCCGCCGCCCACGCCGCCTGCGTCATCGTGCTGACCGCCGGCACCTTCGGCAATGTCGTGCGCTTCCTGCCGCCACTGACGATCAGCGACGAGTTGCTTGTCGAAGGTCTCGACGTCGTGGCCGACCTGCTCGCCGGCCTGTGACTAGTCCCACCTGCCACATGCGCCACCGCGGGATCCGGCTTTCGTTTTGCCCGCCTTCGAGCGACAACTGGCTCGGTCGCGTGGCCCGTGGCTAGGGCCCGTTGTCGCTCGAAGGCGGGCACATCGAAGCACCAACCGTCGAGGCACGGATGCGACAGATGTGGCGGGACTCCCCCGCACCAGCGACTACGGGCAGTGGCCGATTTCACGTAGTCATGCCCGCTGATTAGGAATATCGTTACCTTTGCTAACGTAGTAAATATTAGGCGCAGCGTGGCGTCGCCAAAGATTTCCTGATTCAACAAGTTCCGAGGTTTCCTTATGTCGATTGACACCCAAGAACGCCTAGAACGTCGCATCGAAGAGTTGGCCGCCAACGACCCGCAGTTCGCCGCCGCGCGGCCCGATGCGGCCGTCGTCGCTGCCATCCAGGACGCCGGGCCGCGACTCCCGCAGGTCGTGAAGGCGGCGCTGGAGGGCTATTCCGACCGGCCGGCGCTGGCTCAACGCGCCGTCGAGCTGGTCAAGGACCCGCAGACCGGTCGGACGTCGGCCAAGCTGCTCCCCTGGTTCGACACCGTCAGCTATCGCGAGCTCGCCGACCGGGTCGACGTAGTGTCGCGCACATTGACTGACGGCGCCGATGGCACTGTGGCGGCCGGTGACCGGGTCTGCGTGCTCGGCTTCACCAGCGTCGACTACACCACCATCGACATCGCGCTGGGCCTGATCGGCGCGGTGTCAGTCCCGCTGCAGACCAGCGCGGCGATCGCCCAGCTGCTGCCGATCATCACCGAGACCGAACCCAGCGTTGTCGCCGCCAGTGTCGACTACTTGTCCGATGCGGTCGACCTGATCCTCGCCGGTTCTGAGGCAGGCCACACGCCTCGACGGCTCGTCATCTTCGACTACCGCACCGAGGTGGACGACCACCGCGCGGCCCTGCAAACCGCCCACGAGCGGCTGGCCGAAACAGGCATTTGCATTGCGACGCTGAACGAGGTCCGCGAGCACGGCGCAGCACTGCCGGCGGCGCCCCGCGTCGCCCAAGACGCAGAAAACACAGCCGACCCGCTGGCGCTGCTGATCTACACCTCAGGCAGCACCGGTGCGCCCAAGGGCGCGATGTACCCGCAGAGCAACGTCGCCAAGATGTGGAACCGGTCGACCAAGAACTGGTTTGGGCCCAGCGCAGTATCGATCAGCCTGAACTTCATGCCGATGAGCCACGTCATGGGCCGCGGCACCCTGTACGGCACGCTCGGGAACGGCGGCACCGCCTACTTCGCCGCCAAGAGCGACCTGTCGACGCTGCTGGAGGACCTCCGGCTGGTGCGGCCCACCGAGTTGAACTTCGTCCCGCGCATCTGGGAGATGCTGTACGGCGAATACCAGAGCGAAGTGGGCCGACGGGCATCCGAAGGCGCCGACCGTCAGGCCGTCGAGTCCCAGGTGCTGGTCGAGCTGCGCCAGGAGCTCCTCGGCGGGCGCTACATCTTTGCGATGACGGGTTCGGCACCGACCTCTCCGGAGTTGAGGACCTGGGTCGAGTCGTTGCTCGAGATGCATCTGCTGGACGGCTACGGCTCCACCGAGGCCGGCATGGTCTTGTTCGACGGCGAAATTCAGAGTCCGCCGGTGGTCGGTTACAAGCTGGTCGACGTTCCGGACCTCGGCTACTTCGCCACCGACCGGCCGTATCCGCGCGGCGAACTGCTGCTACGGACCGAGAACATGTTCCCCGGCTACTACAAGCGGGCCGAAACCACTGCCAACGTGTTCGACGCCGACGGGTACTACCGGACCGGCGACGTCTTTGCAGAGGTCGGTCCCGACCGGCTGGTCTATGTTGACCGCCGCAATAACGTCTTGAAGCTCGCGCAGGGCGAGTTCGTCACGCTGGCAAAGCTGGAGGCGGTGTTCGGCAACAGCCCGCTGGTCCGGCAGATCTACGTCTACGGCAACAGCGCGCAGCCCTACCTGCTGGCCGTCGTGGTGCCCACCGAGGACGCCCTGGCCGGCCACGACGTGGCGGCCCTCAAGCCGCTGATCGTCGAGTCGCTGCAGAACGTCGCGAAAGGGGCCAGCCTGCAGTCCTACGAGGTGCCGCGCGACTTCATCATCGAGACCACGCCGTTCACCCTGGAGAACGGTCTGCTGACCGGCATCCGCAAGCTGGCGTGGCCGAAGCTGAAGCAGCACTACGGCGAGCGCCTGGAACAGCTCTACGCCGACTTGGCCGAAGGCCAGGCCAACGAACTGCACGCGCTTCGTCAAGGCGGCGCCGACGCGCCGGTGCTGCAGACCGTCAGCCGGGCCGCGGCCGCGATGCTAGGCGCCGCGAAATCCGATCTGACGCCCGATGCCCACTTCACCGATCTGGGCGGAGACTCGTTGTCCGCGTTGACATTCGGCAACCTGCTGCAGGAGATCTTCGACGTCGACGTGCCGGTAGGCGTGATCGTCAGCCCGGCCAACGACCTGCAGGCCATCGCCGACTACATCGAGGGCGAGCGACAGGGCACCAAGCGGCCGACTTTCGCCGCGGTGCACGGCTTTTCGAACAAGGAGAGCGCGGTCGAGGTGCATGCTGCCGACCTCACTCTGGACAAGTTCATCGACCAGGCCACCCTGGCTGCCGCGCCTAACCTGCCGCAGCCCAGCCGCGAGGTGCGGACGGTGCTGCTGACCGGCGCCACCGGCTTCCTCGGTCGCTACCTGGCGCTGGAGTGGCTCGAGCGGATGGATTTCGTCGACGGCAAGGTGATCGCCCTGGTGCGGGCCAAGACGGATGAAGATGCGAGGACTCGTCTCGACAAGACCTTCGACAGCGGCGACCCGAAGCTGCTCGAGCATTACCAGCAGCTGGCGGCCGATCACCTCGAGGTCATCGCCGGTGACAAGGGCGAGGCCAACCTCGGCCTGGACCCGCAGACCTGGCAGCGGCTCGCCGACACCGTCGACCTGATCGTCGACCCCGCGGCCCTGGTCAACCACGTGCTGCCGTACAGCGAGCTGTTCGGCCCCAACGCGCTGGGCACCGCCGAGCTGATCAAGATCGCGCTGACCACCAAGATCAAGCCGTACACCTACGTGTCGACGATCGGCGTGGGCGATCAGATCAAGCCGTCGAGGTTCGTCGAGGACGCCGATATCCGCAAGATCAGCGCCACCCGCCAGATCAACGACAGCTACGCCAACGGCTACGGCAACAGCAAGTGGGCCGGCGAGGTGCTACTTCGCGAGGCCAACGACCTGTGCGGGCTGCCGGTCGCGGTGTTCCGCTGCGACATGATCCTGGCCGACACCAGCTATGCGGGCCAGCTGAACCTGCCGGACATGTTCACCCGGCTGATGCTCAGCCTGGTGGCCACCGGCATCGCACCCGGCTCGTTCTATGAGCTGGACGGCGACGGCCACCGGCAGCGCGCGCACTATGACGGCCTTCCGGTGGAGTTCATCGCCGAGGCGATCTCGATCTTGGGCACGGAGGTGCTGGATGACGGGGCTGGGTTCCAGACGTATCACGTGATGAACCCGTATGACGACGGCATTGGCCTCGACGAGTACGTCGACTGGCTGATCGACGCCGGGTACTCGATCCAGCGGGTCGGCGACTACGCCACCTGGTTGGAGCGGTTCGAGACCACGCTGCGGGCCCTGCCGGAGCGGCAACGTCAGTACTCGCTGCTGCCGCTGCTGCACAACTACCAGCGGCCGGACAAGCCGATCAACGGGTCGATGGCTCCGACCGACCGGTTCCGTGCGGCGGTGCAGGAAGCGAAGATCGGGCCGGACAAAGACATCCCGCATGTCTCGGCGCCGATCATCGTCAAGTACATCACCGACCTGGAGCTGCTCGGTTTACTCTGACGAGCAGACGCAAAAGCCCCCGCACGCGCGGCGTGTCGGGGGCTTTTGCGTCTGCTCGTGCGAAAGCTGAGGCCGATCGCCGCGTATTCGACGGCGATCGGCCTCATGGCGTCAAGACCACGTCAATCAGTCGCCCGACACGTCGGCGCGTCGCCGGTGGAACAGACCACCCTTGCTCTCGCGCCGGTGCGCTGTGGGCGTGGCGGAGGTCAGCACCTCGGTCGGAGCCGCCGGTGCCGCGAAAGCACCGGAGCTGTCCGCCGCCTCCTGCTCCTCTTCGGCTAACAGCGCGTCTTCGAGGTCGCGCGCCGTGCGGACCGAGACCCGCGCCAAGACCGCGCCACCCAGAAAGACGATCAGTGCGCCCAACCCGGAGAAGTAGGCGATCTCGAGCACAGCCCGCTTGGCGTCCGTCGCGGCGATCGGCTGACCGACGTCCCCGAGCCGCAATGTCGATGCCAAGGTGCGACCGACGACAAACCACGCGCCGGCGATAGCGGCCAACCAGCCGCCGAACATCGCGGTGGCGCGGTTTCCCGAGATCAGCAGCAAAAAGCCACCCACCGCGGTGGTGGCGCCGGGGAACACCTCCAGCCAGGCGCGGGCGGTGCTCCACGCCCACGGTTGGTCGGGGGTGTACGCGAAATGGAAGTAGGGCCCGATGAAGGGGATCAACGCTCCCCATACACCAAGGATTATCAGCAGCAATCCGCTCACAGCGCCACGGCTGCGCGGCATGTGCAGGCTGCCGAAACCTGACCGCGAGTCATTCATCACGAGTCTCCTCAAACAGTGGACACCAGGGTGTCGAGTGCGTGCTGAGTACCCATATGCGATGGCGACGTAACTCGGGCCCCCCAGCGCCGGTGCCAGGGTAACGGACAAGGCACCAGCGCAGCTGACAGCCTCCTGAGAACAGGATCAGAATCACCGTACTTTTCAGGGTCCGCTCAGGAGCCGGTGCTGGGGCGGTTGGCGCAATACCGCCTCAGCGCGTAACCAGGCCGATCACCAACAACACGACGGCGATCAGCGGGAACGCGCCTTGGGTCAGGGCGGCCCGCGCCTTGTCCGGTGCCGACGCCAGCAGCACGACCGCCGCGCCGGCCATGGATCCGACACCTGCGAAAATCAACGCTGCGCCAACGCCCTTGTGTCCCAACGCAACCGCGGTTACGCCAACCCCGGTAACGACAGCCAGGAAGAGGTTGTAGAAGCCTTGGTTGAACGCGAGCAGCTTGGTGGTCTCGGCTTCCTCGGCCGTCGTGCCGAACGCGGCGCGGGTGCGCGGACTGGTCCAGGTCAGCGATTCCATCGTGAAGATGTAGACGTGCAGCAACGCGGCCAGCGCTGCGAATATCAATCCAGCAGTGATCATGTGCCCTACTCGAATAGTCCCTGTTGACCTAAACTAGCCGCCCTCGCCGGCGGCACCAGCCCCAAGTGGATCCAGGCCTGCGGGGTTGCGACCCGGCCGCGCGGCGTGCGCGCGATCATGCCGGCCCGCACCAGAAACGGCTCGCACACCTCCTCCACCGTGGTGGCCTCCTCCCCGACCGCCACCGCCAGCGTCGACACGCCTACCGGACCCCCGCCGAAGCTGCGGGTCAGCGCGGACAACACCGCCCGGTCCAGCCGGTCCAGGCCGAGTTCATCGACGTCGTAAACCTCCAACGCGGACTTGGCGACATCGCGGGTGATGACGCCGTCGGCGCGCACCTCGGCGAAGTCACGGACCCGGCGCAGCAACCGGTTGGCGATCCGCGGGGTGCCCCGCGAACGGCGGGCGATCTCCGCGCCGGCCTCAGTGCCCACTTCGATGCCCAGAATACCGGCGGAGCGGGCCAGCACCCGCTCCAACTCGGCCGGCTCGTAGAAGTCCATGTGCGCGGTGAACCCAAACCGGTCACGTAGCGGGCCGGTCAGCGCGCCGGACCGGGTGGTCGCACCGACCAGGGTGAACGGCGCCACGTCCAGCGGAATCGACGTCGCCCCAGGGCCTTTGCCGACGATGACATCGACCCGGAAGTCCTCCATCGCCAGATAGAGCATCTCCTCGGCGGGCCGGGCGATCCGGTGGATCTCGTCGATGAACAGCACGTCATGCTCGACGAGGTTGGACAGCATCGCCGCCAAGTCGCCGGCGCGTTCCAGTGCCGGCCCCGATGTCACCCGCAGCGATGAGCCCAGCTCGGCGGCGATGATCATTGCCAGCGACGTCTTGCCCAGTCCGGGAGGGCCGGACAATAGGATGTGATCCGGTGTGCTGCCGCGGTTTTTGGCACCCTCGATGACCAGCTGCAGCTGTTCACGCACCCGCGGCTGGCCGATGAACTCCCGCAGCGAGCGGGGCCGCAGGCTGGCGTCGACGTCACCTTCGCCGACCGTCAGGGCGGCGCTGACCTCCCGGTCCTCGACGTCGTCGTCCTCGTCGAAGCGGCTCACTTCGTCTTCCCCAGCAGCGACAGCGCTGACCGCAGCGCCGTCGATGTGGTGGCCTCTGGTTCATTGGCCAGCACCTTGTCGGTGGCCTCTTCGGCCTGCTTGGCCGCAAAGCCAAGTCCGACAAGGGCTTCCACTACGGGACCCCGGACGCTGTGGCCGTTGACCGAGGCGCTCACCGACGAGAAGACCGGCCCGATCTTGTCGCGCAACTCCAGCACCATCCGCTCGGCGCCGCGCTTGCCGATGCCCGGCACCCGGGTAAGCGCATTGACGTCGCCGTCGGCGAGAGCGTGGCGCAGCGTCGGCGCGTCGTAGACCGCGAGGGTGGCCAGCGCGATCTTGGGCCCGACGCCGGAGACTCCCAGCAACGTCAAGAACAGGTCGCGGGCATCGGCGTCGGGGAAGCCGTAGAGCGTCATCGAGTCTTCGCGGACGATCATCGCGGTGATCAGCCGGGCCTCGGCGCCCCGGCGCAGAGTCCCCAGCGTGGACGGGGCCGCCATCAGCTTGTAGCCCACACCGGCCGCCTCGATGACGACGTGGTCGAGAGCGAGGTCGAGCACTTCCCCGCGTACCGAGGCGATCATGTCGCGGCCCTCACTTTCGCGGCGAACTTCTTGCGCTGTTCGGCGGCCTTGGCTTCAGCTTCGGCCATCCGGGCGATCATCGGGGCCCGCCAGCAGTGACAGATCGCCAGTGCCAACGCATCGGCCGCGTCGGCGGGTGTCGGTTTGGCTTGCAGCCCAAGGATTCTGGTGACCATGGCAGTGACCTGTGCTTTGTCGGCGCCGCCATTGCCGGTGACCGCGGCCTTGACCTCGCTGGGGGTATGGAAGTGCACGTCGATGTCGCGTCTGGCCGCCGCCACCGCGATCACACCACCGGCCTGCGCGGTGCCCATCACCGTCGACACGTTCTGCTGGGAGAACACCCGCTCGATGGCGAGGACGTCGGGATGATGGGTGTCCAGCCAATGCTCGACGGCCTCGCTGATCGCCAGCAGACGGCGCGGTACCGGCTCGTCGGCCGGCGTGCGGACCACGTCGACGTCCAGCGCGACGATCTGACGGCCACGTCCGCTCTCCACGACCGACAAGCCGCAGCGAGTCAACCCGGGATCGACGCCCATCACCCTCATCCGCGCCTCCCATCTGCCGAACGTCTGTTCGATACCCTAGCGGGCCGCACCGACAGCGGCCGGTACGACACGCGGTGTCACCGCGTCGTCCGCGAAATCGGGTTTGGTCCAGCGGTCGGCTGCGGCTGGGTGCAGGCGCACCAGCCGGGGTTGACGGCCGCGCGCGCGACGGTCTGACCCGTGACTTCGCCGAGCAGGTGGCCGAGAAGTTCGATATGGACTTTCGGCTCACTGAGGCGGCCAAGCCCAAACGGGTCGCCATCATGGCCTCAAAGGAGGACCACTGTCTGCTGGATCTGTTGTGGCGCAACCGCCGTGGTGATCTCAACATGTCGGTGGTGATGGTGCTTTCCAACCATCCCGACCTGGCCGAGCAAGTCCGCCCGTTCGGAACGCCCTTCATCCATATCCCGGCCCATAAGGAGATCCGTGCTGAGGCCGAACGACGCCAGCTTGACTTGTTGCGCGGCAATGTCGACTTGGTGGTGTTGGCGCGCTACATGCAGATACTCACCCCGCACTTCCTCGACGAAATCGACTGCCCAGTGATCAACATCCACCACTCCTTCCTCCCGGCGTTCATCGGCGCAGCCCCATACCGGTCGGCCAAGCAGCGCGGCGTCAAGCTAGTCGGCGCCACCGCCCACTACGTGACCGAACAACTCGACGAAGGTCCGATTATCGAGCAAGACGTCGTCCGCGTGAACCACCGTCACACCGTTGAGGACCTGATAAGACTCGGCGCCGACGTCGAGCGCCTTACGTTGTCCCGTGCAGTGGGCTGGCACTGCGAGGACCGCATCATCCGATACGGCAACCAGACCGTCGTCTTCTGAGGTGTGAGCGGTGCTGGCTCTACCCGTGAGCATGAAGTCCGCCATCGGCCGGGTCACCCGGGAAGGACACCGCGGCAACGCGTTTGCGGCTCGGTCGACCGTCATCACGGTGTGCGACCGGTCCCCCGGTTTGCTCAGTGTCGCCCGCACGCTTGTGATATAAACCAGACGATCTGTTTCCTTGAGAGAACGTCGGAACGGGAGCTGAATGGCACGTACCGACAGGGACAGCTGGAATCTCACGACGAGCGTTGGGGCCATGGCCACGATGGCTGCTGCCCAACGGGCACTGGCCGCCAGTGGGCCGCATCCGCTGATCGATGACCCGTTCGCCGCACCGTTGGTGCGTGCAGTCGGCGTGGACTTCTTTACCCGGCTGGTGAACGGGCAGATTCAGAATCCCGACTCGCAGCGGATGGCTCAACGGGTGGCAGTCCGAACCCGGTTCTACGACCAGTTCTTCAGCGACGCGACCGAAAAGGGTATTCGTCAGGCGGTCATCCTCGCGGCCGGTCTCGATGCCCGTGCCTACCGCTTGCCGTGGCCGCCAGGCACCGTCGTCTACGAGGTCGATGTGCCGCAGGTCACCGAGTTCAAATCCTCGACGCTACAGAGCCTCGGTGCCGAGCCGACGGTCGAGCGGCGGACCGTCGCTGTCGACTTGCGCGACGATTGGCCGGCGGCGCTGTGGGCAGCCGGATTCGACCCGGACGCGGCCGCGGCGTGGAGTGCCGAGGGGTTGCTGATCTACCTACCGCCCGACGCCCAGGATGCCCTGTTCGACCGCATCACCGCGTTTAGCGGTACCGGAAGCCAGCTGGCCGCCGAATTCGTGCCCGACACAGCCATTTTCGCCGACGGATCGTTGCACAGATTCGACCAGCAGATGAGTCAGCTCGGGTTTGACACCAACTTCAGTGAACTCGTCTGTCAGGGCGAACGCAGCCACATCATCGAATACCTGACCGGGCGTGGCTGGCAGGTTTCCCCGCGCACGGTCGGAGAACTGCACGCGGCCAACGGGTTCGACTATCCCGATGATCAGGTCGCCGCGGTTTTCGCCAACGTCACGTATCTGAGTGCCGTGCTTACCCGATGACGCGGCTCCGCCGTCCGCGATAGCACCCGTCCGGTCAGAACAAGCTGCTGAGGTCGGCCATCAGGGTCGAGAGGTTGCCCCCGAGGAGGTCGCCCAGGTCGCCCGCGCTGCTGGTGGAATCCGTGGCGCTGCTGCCGAAGTAGCTGACCATGTCGTCGAGGAGGACGACGGGGGTGACGGTGACGGAATGGTCGCCGGTGGAATCGTCCCAGTCGAGGGTGATCGGGAAGAACTCCGCGGCGCTGCCTCCAGCACCGCCGGAGCCGTCGATGCTGACGCTCGTGCCGTCCGTGACGGTGGAGCCGGCCTGGCCGGCGGCGGCGGTGCTGTCGCCGCTGCTGAGAAGGCTGTCAAGGAACCCGTCCAGGGAAGCGGACTGGGTGGTGCTCAGATCGGCCGTGTTGACGTCGTAGTCCGTGGGGAAAAGCACGGCCCCGTTGCCACCGTCACCGCCGGCGCCGCCGATGCCGATGGCCGTGCCGGTCGCGTCGCTGACGTCTGAGGCTCCGTTGCTGCCGAGGATGCCGGCGAGGAAGTCGTCAAGGGATTCGCTGGAGCTGTCCGAACTCGAAGCGCTGGAATCGGCGACGGTGACGGCGCTCGCACCGCTGGAATCGACGAAATTGATCTGGATGGGGAAAAACTCCGCCCCGTTGCCACCAGTGCCGCCGTCTCCGCCGATGCCAATGCCCGATGCCGGTGACGTCGCCGCCGGTACCTCCGAGTGCCGATGCCGGTGCCGTCGCCGCCGTTGCCGCCGTCGCCGCCACCGAGGAAGTCGTTTTCACCGTCCCCACCGAACGGGAAACTGATGGTGTTGTTAGACGGGAAGAGGATGGTTTCACCCGCCCCCGACAAGAAGGTGGCGTCGCCCGTCCTCGAGGTGTCCGCCGAGACGGTCACTGTGTCGTCCGAGTTGCTCGCTGCGGTTGCGGCGGTTTCGCCGGCGGTGCCGTCGGTGCCGATGCCTGTGCCGACGCCGCCGTCGCCGCCGTTGCCGCCGCCGAAGAAGTTGTTTTCACCGTCCCCGCCGAAGGGCAAATCGATGGTGTTGAAAGACGGGAAGACGATGTTGTCTGCCGATCCCGGCAAGACGATGGCA
Organism: uncultured Actinomycetota bacterium; assembly: GCA_963751315.1. Taxonomy (GTDB): domain Bacteria; phylum Actinomycetota; class Actinomycetes; order Mycobacteriales; family Mycobacteriaceae; genus Mycobacterium. The sequence goes on from CAVVUH010000006.1 coordinate 92,759, forward strand.
TTACTCGGGATCGAATCCGTAGCGGATGGTCGGCAGGCTGTCCGCGCTTTCCGTTGCTGTTTCGACACTCGAGCTATCCGACGCGGCGGTGCCGTCGTCGCCGAACACGTAGCCGAAGAAGTCGTTTTCGCCATCCCCGAAGAAGGGAAGATTGATCGCGTCGCCGGAGAAGAGGCTGGAGAGGGAGAAGAAAGTGTCGTCTGACCCCGGCAAGACGATGGTGTCGTTCAAAAACGGAATAGTTATCTGCTCCACCGGGGTGGTGAATGAGTCCCACGTCTGCCCGGTTGCAGTGTCGGCTGCGCCTCCGGCGGCGCCGGCGTCACCAGGACCGAAAAAGTTGTTCAGGCCGTCCCCGCCGAAAGGCAGATTGATGACGTTGTCCGAGGGTAGGACGACGGTGTCATCCGCCCCCGGGAGGACGATGACCAGGTTCTCCAACGAAGCCAATGGGTCCGACGAGTCGATCAGTTTGATCTCCCCGAACCTCGTTGGAGCCGCGGTACCTGGGAGTCCGCTACCGGGGGCCAGGACAGCCCCACCCCTGCGATGCCTGCGACGATCATGAGGACGCGCACACCACGCATTTGCCGCTGACCGAATCGATTCCCGATCGACGACGTCGGTGGCTGGTAGGCCCCTTGTGATCGTCGCTCATGAGAGGTCTCCCCTATCGGCCATTGTCGAAGATTCGGTTAAAAAGCCGCAGTCGGTGGCCGCGCCTACCCCCGCCGGCATAAATCTCATCGAGCCCACACCCTAATACGGGTAGGTGGGGCGGACCGCCGCTTTGGGCGGCCCGCCCCACGCTCCCCCGCTGATGCAGGGCGACCCGTTAGAACAGACTGGACAAGTCGGCCGAAGAGCGTGCTGAGGTCAGTGCCGAAGGCCGGCTGCCGACGCGGTGACACTCACGTCGCTGGTGCCGCCGCTGAAGAGGTCGCCCCACAAGGTGGTCAAGGAGTCGCTCCCGCCTGAACCGGACAGGTCAGGCCCGACGCTGGTCGGGACTGTCCCCGGGTCGGCGTAGCGGAGCTGCCGCCCGGTGCCTAAGATGCGTGCTCACAGGAGCGATCGCGTGCTTGCCGTCCACGGGCGATTGGCAGAACAGTGAGTACTGGCTCTCCGCGACTCAGTCGTTGCCCGCCGCAACGCTCGCCGCCGCTGCCGTCGCCGCCGGCGCGCCGCCAATGGCCGTGGCGCTGCGTCGCCGCCGTCGCCACCCGTGGTGCCGTTGCCGACATGCCGTTGCCGCTGCCGGTCACGTCGCCGGTGCTCGAGGTTGGAGCCGCTGGTGCTGTCACCGCCGTCGGCGCTGTTGCCGTTGCCGACACCGTCGCGACGCCGCTGACGTTGCCGCTGTCGCCGGTGTTGCCGCCGTCGGCGCTGCTGCCGTTGCCGACGGGGCTGCTGGCGTTGCCGGTGGCGCCGGTGTTGCCGCCGTCGGCGCTGTTGCCGTCTGCCGACGCCGTTGCCGGTGCCGCTGCGTCGCTGGCATTGCCGCTACCGCCGGTGTTGCCCCGGTGGCGCCGCCGTTGCCACCGTTGCCGATGCCTGCTGCTGGCGTCGCCGCCGGTGGTGTTGCCACCGGTGCTGCTGGCTGCCTGCGTGCCGCCGGTGGAGGTGCCGCCGATGGAATCACCGCTGGTGCCACCGTTGCCGCCGCTGCCGCTTGGTCGCCGCGTGCTGCCGTTAGCGGTGGTGCTGCCGGTGCCGGCGCTGCCGCCGTCGGCACTGCCGCTGCCAGTGCTACCACCGTCGGCACTGCCGCTGCTGGTGCTGCTGTCGGTGTCAGCGCCGCCGCCGGTAGCACTGCCGCCGTTGGTGCTGCCGTTGTCGGTGCCGCCGGCGCCGCCGTTGGCGTTCGCCGCTGCCGCCGCCGGTGCCGGTGCCGGTGCCGCTGCCGCTGGTGCCGGTGTTGCCGGCTGCCGCTGGTGCCGGTGTTGCCGCCGCCGGTGGTGCTGACGCTGCTGGGGTGTCGCCGCCGGTGCCGCCGTGGTGCCGCCGCCGCTGGTGCCGGTGTTGCCGCCGCCGCTGGTGCCGGTGCTGGCGCCGTTGGCGCTGCCGGTGCTGCCGCCGTCGCCACCGCTGGTGCCGGTGCTGCCGCTGTCGCTGCCGCTGGTGGCGTCGCCGCCGGTGCCGCTGGTGTCGCTGCTGGCGCTGGTGTCGCCGCCGTGGCCGCGAGGTGCTGCTCCCTGACACTGCCGGTGCCGCCGCCGTTGCCGCCGGTGTTGCCGCCGGTGCTACCGGTGTTGGTGCGGCCGGAGCCGCTGCCGCCGTCGCGTTCTGGTGCTGCCGCCGTTGGCGTTGCCGGTGCTGCCGGTGTTGGCGTTGCCGGTGTTACCGCCGGTGCTGTCGGCGCTGCTGGTGCTGCTGGCGGCGCTACCGCCGTTGCCGCCGCCGGTGATGTTGCTGGCGTTGTCGCCGCCGCGCCGCCGGTGCGCTGCCGGCGGTGCCGCCGCTGCTGCTGGCGGTGCTGGTTGCCAGCCGTTGCGCCGCCGTCGCCGCCGGTGGAGGAGCCGTGGAGTGCCGCCGGTGCTGATGGTGTTGTTGCCGCTGCCGGCCTCGCCGGCGTTGGCGGCGCCGGAGGTGCCGCCGGTGGCGGTGGCGGTGTTGCCGCTGCTGCCGCTGGCGTGCCGCCGGCGCCGCTGGTGGTGCTGCTGTTGGAGGCGGAGCCGCCGTCGTTGCTGCTGCTGACGCTGCGTTGCCGCCGGTGGCGTTAGCCGTGGCGGAGCCGCCGGCTGCGCCGTTGCCGCCGCTCAGGATGCTATTACTACCGGACCCACCGAAGGGGAAATTGATGGTGTTGCCGGAGGGGAGAACGATGGTCTCACCGTTTGGCAGGGTGATGGAGTCGTCGGCGTGAGCCGTTGCGATTCCGGTAAACAGGCCGGCCAGCCCGATACCTGCGGCGACCGAAGATGCGCACACCACGCACTTGCCGGTCACAACATCACCTAGCCATCGACGCTGCGCACTGGTGCGGGGGTTGGGATCACTTGGTTTCATCGGGGAAACTCCTAATCTGATTGTCAGCCCCCAACGGGCTTCCCGCTCACGGATTCTTCATCGCCCTCTCAGTTACAACTCAGGTTGTCACGGACCGTGATGCAACCGTTGCCGTATCGTTATACAAACGAAACCTTTTGGTGGCCGTGAGGTTAGAGTTACCTGAAGGTAAGGCTGCTGGCTTCAGCTGCCCTTCAGCCGTATCTCAGGTAGTCGGGGACCGCGTCGATGCCGATCCGGTCCTGGGTCATCGCGTCGCGCTCCCGGACGGTGACCGCACGGTCGTCGAGGGTGTCGAAGTCGGTCGTCACGCAAAACGGGGTGCCGATCTCGTCCTGGCGCCGATAACGCCGCCCGATCGCGCCGGCGTCGTCGAACTCCACATTCCAGCAGTCACGCAACCCGGCGGCCAGATCGCGGGCCGTGGGGCTCACGTCGGCGTGGCGGGGACAGCGGCAGCACCGCCACCTTCACCGGGGCCAGTCGCGGAACCAAGCGCAACACCATTCGTTTGTCCATGCCGCCCTTGGTATTCGGGGCCTCATCCTCGACATAGACCTCGATCAAAACGTCATGAACGACCGCGTCAGGCCGGCCGCCGGCTCGATCACATATGTGGGGTGATCGCCGCTATCGGCCCACTGGCCGGCAACCCGCGCCGCGTCGGGCAGCCACTACACCGCACTCGGCTCGCCGAGGCCACTACCGGTTATCTTTGAAACCCTCCACGACGCCACGGTTTTCGTTCACCGCATCCGCACAACAGGAATGCCGAACTGCGCGTGTTCACCCGGCATGGGCTGGATCGCGTCGCCCGCCCGCCTTAATCATCACCGCGTCGCGTGCTTGGCTTGCGACGGGCACGTGAACCGGCGGCGCCACACACGAACATAAAGCAAAAAGTCATTCCCGAGCGGTGGGGAGCTATATCATCGGCCGATGCCTGATTCTTCTCCCACTGACCCTGCCCCCGAGAATGGTCGCAGGCGATCTCGCGCCGCCGTAGCCGAGTCGCCAAAGTCTCATAGGCCGGCTGAGTCTGCCGTCGAGGATTCTCGCGGAGAGGCACATCGCCCCACAAAACGTGGGTGGAAGTCACGCTGGCCCACGTTCGCGGCCCTGGCGATTGCAGTGCTAGCCGTGGCCATTGCCGTCTTGGGGTGGTTTCGTCCGGTCCAGTCGCCCACCTTCACCGCCCAAGAAACCGCCGATGCGAAAACGAACGTTTGCACCGCGTCCAAGGTCGCGCGTCAAGCGGTGGTCACCAACACCCACCTGGTGAACCCACGCGGGAACGACCAAATCGGCACGCTCGCGGTCGCGGCCAACGCTCGCCTGGCACTCTTGGGCGGCGGCGCCTACCTACGAGACCGCCTCGATGCGGAACCTGCAACTCCGGCCGATCTTGCGAAAGCCCTCAAAGCTATGGCCGGCACGATGGAACAGCTGGGCATCAACTATCTCGCAGGTTCAACCAGCACCGCTCAGGATCTATTGCGTAACAATCTCGATAAGGAGATAGCAGCAATAAATAAGCTGTGCGCATGACCGACTTCCCCGCGTACCGACGCGATCATGTCGCGGCCAACACTTTCGCGGCGAACTTCCTGCGCTGCTCTGCGGCCTTGTCTTCGGCTTCGGCCATCCGGGCGATCATCGGGGCTCGCCAGCAGTGACAGATCGCCAACGCCAACGCGTCGGCCGCGTCGGCGGGTGTCGGTTTGGCTTGCAGCCCAAGGATTCTGGTGACCATGGCGGTGACCTGCGCGGTGCCCATCACCGTCGAGACGTTCTGCTGGCGAAGACCCGCTCGATGGCGATGACATCGGGATGATGCGTGTCCAGCCAGTGCTCGACGGCGTCGCTGATGGCCGGCTGCGGCTCTCCACCACCGACAGCCCGCAGCGGGCCAACCCGGGGTCGACTCCATCACCCGCGCCCGCGCCTCCCAAATTGCGAACGCCTGTTCAATAACGCTAATCTTCGGGACCGACTGCGGTAGGTAGGACACGCGGTGGCCGTACCGGCCGATCGAGATAGCTGTACTCCACCTGCGCCCGGCAAAAGCTGTTACTTTGAACCGCACTATTGATCAACCGCGGTGCGGTCATGCGGAAAGGTTGCGCATGGGGACGGCACTGCTTGTGCTCGCCGCGGTGCTTTTCATCGCGGCGATCGTCGTTTTCGTCGCCGCCCTGCGCCGTCCCAAACAACCGCGGGGCGCGCGCCAGGATCCACTCGCGTTCGCCGACGCGGCGCCGCAATTCGGGCCGCGGCAGCTCGGTCCCGGCGCGATCGTCAGTCACGGCGGCATCGACTACGTGGTCCGCGGCTCGGTCACCTACCGCGAGGGTCCGTTCGTGTGGTGGGAGCACCTGCTGGAAGGCGGCGAGCAGCCGGTCTGGTTCAGCGTCGAAGACGACGACGGCCGGCTCAAGCTGGCGATGTGGGTCAGCCGCAAAGACCTTCAACTGCAGCCCGGCGGCGAGCACGTCGTCGACGGCGTGACCTACCGGGAGTCCGAGCGTGGTCATGCCGGATACACCACCGAGGGCACGACGGGTCTGCCGGCGGGCGGCGACATGGACTTCGTCGACTACGCCAACGCCGACGAGACCGCCCTGCTCTCCTTCGAGCGGTGGGCGCCCGACATGCCGTGGGAGGTTTCCACCGGCAAGTCCATGGTGACCGGCGAGCTCACCGTCTACCCTGCGCCGCCGGCCACCGCGTAGGCCACGGCGGTGCCGCTTCATCAGTTGGCCGTATCCCCGGCCGATGTCAGCGGAGCGGGACTTGGACTGGCGCTCAACGCGCCCGCCCCTCGCCCGCTGGCCAGCTACCGACTGCCCCATCCCGACGGCGGCGCGCTCGTGCTCGGAGTCCTCGGCGCGTCGCACGTCATCACCGTCGAGCACGCCAATTGTCGCTTTTCCGAACAGGTCTCGTGCGACCTCGGTGGCGAGCTGCCCCAACACACCGACGGACCCGGCTACCACCTCGAATCCCGCACCGACATCCACGACGAGCCGACTTTCCGCCGACTCGCGCAGCGTCTGCGCGAACGTTGCGCGCGTGAAACCGGTTGGCTCGGTGGAACTTTCCCCGGCGATGACGCCGCGCTCACCGCGCTCGCCGCCGAGCCCGACGGCGCCGGCTGGCGCTGGCAGACGTGGCATCTGTATCCGGCGGTCTCCGGCGGCACCGTCGTCTATACGGCCAGCCGGTGGCACCCATGACCCGCAACCGTCTATTCGTCATGGCCCTTGTGCTGGCCCTCACGTCGTTTACCAGCCTGATATTCGGAATAACGCTGCAGCACAAGGATATCCGGTCGTTTATTGCTTCCCACTACCGCGAATACTCCCATGACGCAAACGGGGCGCGGTATCTGTGCGAGGGATCGCCCGCCAAGGTGGCCGACACCCTGGCCGGCTATCAGAGCCCGGCGGCGCGTGCCTCCAGCGCGGGCACCCAGTACCTGCGCTACGACGACGCAATCGTGTCGGTCGGCGCGGACGGCGAGCATCCCTGCAGCGTGCGAGTCGAGGACTTGGCCGCCGGATACAGCCACGGTGCGTTCATCTTTCTCGGTCCCGGCTTTTACCCAGGAGCTCCATCGGGCGGCGCCGGAGGCACCTCCGGCGGCCCAGGCGGGACCAAATGACACCTCAGCGGACACATAAACAAGGGAGATAATCATGTACCTGGCCGTCGAGTTGGGAACCATCGACCTCAATCCAGTCCTCAAAGGATTGGTCGCCACCGTCTTGTACTTCCTGGTCGGCATGGCCGTCCTGGTCCTCGGCTTCATCATGGTCGACGTGCTCACCCCGGGGAAGCTGCGCCAGATGGTGTTCGTCGATCGCCGCCCCAACGCGGTCGTACTGGCCTGCGCAATGTACATCGCGCTGGCCACCGTCATCATCACCGCGATCGCCAACAGCTACAGCCAGCTGGGTCAGGGGCTGGTGGGCGTGGCGGTGTACGGGCTCATCGGCGTTGTCCTGCAAGGGATCGCGCTGCTGACACTGCACTTTGTGATACCAGGCGACTTCCATGAACACATCGACGAGCCGGAGTTACATCCGGCGGCGTTCGCCACGGCCGTGATGCTGCTGGCCGTGGGAGGGGTGACCGCCGCCGCGGTGTCATGACATCGTCCACCGAGTCTTCCGGGCGCTGGCGGGCAGTGCTGCTGGCCGCGGTCGCGGCATGCGCGGCGTGCGGCATCATCTACGAACTTGCGCTGCTGACGTTGTCGACGAGCCTCAACGGGGGCGGCATCGTCGCCACGTCGCTGATCGTCGCCGGCTACATCGCCGCGCTGGGCGCGGGCGCCCTGCTGGTCAAGCCGCTGCTGGGGCGGGCAGCGATCACCTTCATCGCCGTCGAAGCGCTGCTGGGCATCATCGGTGGATTGTCCGCGACGGCGCTGTACGTGATGTTCTCGTTCATCGGCGGATCCTTGCTAGTGCTCGCGATGGGCACTGCGCTGATCGGCGGCCTGGTCGGCGCCGAGGTGCCGCTGCTGATGACGCTGCTCCAGCGAGGCGAACCGCCTCCGAAGACCCAGCCATCGACACCGGGCGGACGTTGGCCAATCTCACCGCGGCCGACTACCTGGGCGCGCTGATCGGCGGGCTGGTTTGGCCGTTCGTGCTGCTGCCGCAGCTGGGGATGATCCGCGGTGCGGCCGCCACCGGCATCATCAACCTGGTCGCCGCGGCGATCGTCTCGATTTTCCTGCTGCGACAAGTGGTTAGCGCTCGACAGCTGATGACGGCGCTGGGCGCGCTGGCCGCAGCGCTGGCGCTGCTGGCCACGCTCCTGGTGCGGGCGCAGGATATCGAGACGACCAGCCGCCAGCGGCTTTACGCCGACCCGATCATCGCCTACCGGCAGTCGGCGTATCAGCAGATCGTGGTGACCCGTCGTGGCAACGACATGCGCCTCTACCTCGACGGCGGTTTGCAGTTCTCCACCCGCGACGAATACCGCTACACCGAAAGCCTGGTCTATCCCGCGCTCGGCGCGGGAGCCCGGTCGGTGCTGGTGTTGGGCGGCGGCGATGGCCTGGCTGCCCGCGAACTGCTGCGGCAGCCCGGCGTCGAGAAGATCGTGCAAGTGGAGCTCGACCCGGCCGTCATCGAATTGGCCCGCACCACAATGCGTTCCGCAAACGGCGGCTCGCTGGACAATCCGCGCGTCGACATCGTCACCGACGATGCGATGACCTGGCTGCGCGGCCTGCACTCCGGGTCGTTCGATGCGGTCATCGTCGATCTGCCCGATCCGGATACGCCGGTACTGGGCCGGCTGTATTCAACCGAGTTCTATGGGCTTGTTTCGCGTGCGCTAGCCCCCGGCGGGCTGATGGTGGTTCAGTCGGGCAGCCCGTATTCGACCCTAATCGCGTTCTGGCGCACGGTTTCCACCATCGAGGCCGCCGGCTACGCCGTCACGCCCTACCACGTATACGTCCCGACGTTTGGCGACTGGGGATTTGCACTGGCGCGTCGCGGTGGCCCGGCGCCGCGACCCACGATGCCGCCCAACGCGCCGCCGCTGCGCTTTCTCAACCAGTCGGTGCTCGACGCCGCCACGGTGTTCCCCGCCGACGTGCGACCCCGCACGCTCGAACCGTCGACGCTGGAACACCCGCGGGTGGTCGAGGACATGCGCCACGGCTACGACTAGCCGCCGCGCGCGCCTTCTGGCGCTGTCAGAAGATGACGGTGCGGTTGCCGTATAGCAGCACGCGGTCCTCCAGGTGCCAGCGCAGTCCCCGTGCCAGCACGACCTTCTCGATGTCGCGACCTTTGCGCACCATGTCGGCTACCGAGTCGCGGTGATCGACACGGATCACGTCCTGCTCGATGATCGGACCGGCGTCCAACTCGGCCGTGACGTAGTGGCAGGTAGCGCCGACCAGTTTGACCCCCCGCGCGGACGCCTGGTGGTAAGGGCGGGCACCAATGAAGGACGGCAGGAAACTGTGGTGGATGTTCAGCGCACGCCCCTCCCACGCTGCGCATAACTCCGGCGGCAGCACCTGCATGAATCGCGCCAGCACCAGCGCGTCCGGCCGCTCGGCGTCCACCAGCTCACCGAGCCGGCGGAACGCGGCGGCCTTGCCCTCGGCATCGCCCGCCGGAAACGGCACGTGGTGGAAGGGGATGCCATGTGCGCGGGTGACGTCGGCCAGATCGGTGTGGTTACCGATCACCGCGCCAATGTCGACGTCCAGCTCGCCCGAGGCGACCCGTCCGAGCAGGTCGTACAGGCAGTGGCCCTCACGCGACACCAGGATCACCACCCGCCGCCGCACACCGGTGTCGCTGATCCGCCAATCTGCCTCGCTGTCGGGGCCGGCCAGGTCGGCGGCAACACCGGCGAACCGGGCCTGCAGCTCGGTCACGTCGTAAGGCAGCGACTCGGCCAACACCTCCTGGCGGGTGAAAAACCACCCGGTCTCGCGGTCAGTGTGGTACGCCGCCTCCACGATCCACCCACCAGCCGCGGCAAGGAATCCGGCGATCCCGGCGACGATGCCGGTGCGGTCCGGGCAGCCGAAGGTGACGATGTAGCGGCGGTCTGCCATGCTGCAGCAGTCTTCCAGGCGACGGCGGGACCAGGATGAACCCAGCGGTCGGCGTGTCGAATGTGACTACGACGTCCTCGTCGAGGGCGGCCACCACTACTCGTCGTCGAGCGCCGCCAGCACCTCGTCGGAGACGTCGACGTTGGTGTAGACGTTCTGGACGTCGTCGCTGTCCTCCAGCGCGTCGACGAGCTTGAACACCTTGCGGGCGCCCTCGACATCGACCGGCACGCTCACCGACGGCTGAAAGCCGGCCTCGGCGGACTCGTAGTCAATCCCGGCGTCCTGCAACGCGGTCCGCACTGCCACCAAATCAGTCGGCTCGGAGATCACTTCGAAGCTTTCGCCGAGGTCGTTGACGTCCTCGGCGCCGGCGTCCAGCACCGCCGTCAGCACGTCGTCCTCGGTCAGGCCGTCCTTCTCCAGGGTCACCACGCCCTTGCGGGCGAACAGATAGGCCACCGATCCCGGGTCGGCCATAGTGCCGCCGTTGCGCGTCATCGCCACCCGCACCTCGCTGGCGGCACGGTTGCGATTGTCGGTCAGGCACTCGACCAATACCGCCACGCCATTGGGTGCGTAACCCTCGTAGGTGATGGTCTGATATTCAGCACCGCCGGCTTCCTCGCCGGCGCCCCGCTTGCGAGCCCGCTCGATGTTGTCGTTGGGCACCGAGCTCTTCTTGGCCTTCTGGATGGCGTCGTAGAGCGTCGGATTGCCCCCCGGGTCACCACCGCCGGTACGGGCGGCGACCTCGATGTTCTTGATCAGCCGGGCGAACTCCTTGCCACGGCGCGCGTCTTTGACGGCCTTCTGGTGCTTGGTGGTGGCCCATTTGGAATGGCCGCTCATCGGCGTACTACCTCTTCTGTCGCTCTCAAAGTTCGCGCAACGAGTCTACGTTGACGCCGGATACCGATTGACCGGCCGCCACGCCGCCGCCTCAGATTCCCCAGGAGTCACAAAAGGGCCGGGTGTGCCGCTGTGCCCGTCTCTGAGCGAAAGCGGTCGCGCCCCGACGCGAATTCGCGCAGAGGCGGGCAGAAGACGTCCGCCAGCCTCGCGGTGACTCGAGTGACAGATGTGGCGATCACGGTTTGATCCACCGCCACTGGGTCGACCACCACGGGCCCGCGTCAGGCAATGTGTCGCTGACCGCACTTACTACCCCGGGCCACCACTCGGCGTGGTAGTCGTCTCCGGATAACCAACCTCCCGGCTGCACCTTGGGCGCCCACGCCTTGATATCGGCGACGACGCTCGCGTAGTCGTGACGCGCGTCGATGTGCACCCAGGCCAGCGAATCATCCGCGAATAGACCAGCAGCGCCGACCGAGTCGCTGATCACAAGTTGAATCGTGTCAGCGAGGCCGCAGCCGATGATGTTGCGGTGCAGCAGCCCCGCGAACGTTCCGCCGCCGTGGGCCACCGCGGGTGCGTGCGCGTCGCTGTCGCCGCGGCCCTCCGGCCCGCTCCCCCGACCGGTGTCGACACCGATGATGCGGGTCTTGGCATGCGTACTGCGCACCACCTCACCCAACGAACAGATGCTGCGCCCGAGATAACACCCCACCTCGACAAAGCAACTGCCGTCGGGGAAATGCGCGGCGGCCTCCTCTTGATGGCGGCGCCACTGAAACCAGCCGGGTATGTCGCGCCACGAATGCACCGGTTTGTCGAACGTGGCAGTGGTGTCCACCGTCCGGTCAGCCGTGCGGCGCCTCAGAGATCTTGCTGTCGGGTTTGCCGATCGTTTGGCAGTAAGCCGCCGCTGACACACGCGTTGCCGTGATCTCCAGGTTGCTGGGTTCAGCGCCACTCTTGTCCTTGAGCATCTTGCTGATCTCTTGGTCTTGCTTCTTCTCGTCCTGCGTCGTGAAGTCCTTGCACTTGGTGTCGCCACCTGTGTTGAGGATCTGTGAGGCAGAGCAACCGCTGAGCAACAGCGCGGCGATCGCGATCGCGGCGGCTACGGTTCGCTTCATCGTTGACCTTTCTGAGCCGGAATGGTGGGTATCTGTTACACCGCAACGCCTCACTTCAAACGCTGCACTACCGTTGAAATCGTGACGAGGCAGAGCCCCCTGCAGGCGGTCCGCGACGCGCTGGGCAGCAGCCTGTTCGAAATGATCGCCGGCCCCGACGGTCCGACCGAACGTGCACGCATCCACCGGACTCCGGGGCCGCGGTGGTTCGCCGACGACCGCCCGATCCGCCGGGTGCATGCCGACGCCTCGATGTTCGTCGGCGGGTTGCGGGCATTGCTGCTGCAGTCGTTGCACCCGCTGGCGATGGCCGGCGTGGCTGAACACTCCAACTACCGTGGCGACCCGTGGGGCCGGTTGCAACGAACCAGCACCTTTTTGGCCGTGACGACCTATGGAGCGGCGGCCGACGCAGCAGCGCGCCGTTGATCGGGTCCGGGGTATCCACCGGCGGGTGCAGGGGATCGCCGCCGACGGCAGGCGGTATCAGGCCACCGACCCGCACCTGCTGGAATGGGTTCACGTCGCCGAAGCCGACAGCTTCCTGCGCGCCCATCAGCTCTACGGCGCGGCTCCGCTGGACCGCGATGGTCGCGACGGATACGTCGGGGACATGGCGGAAATCGCCGCCAGGCTCGGCGTGGTGAACCCGCCGCGCACCGAACGTGAGTTGACGCAACGGATTAACGCGTTCCGACCGGAGTTGCGCAGCACACCCGAGGCGCGTGATGCTGCCCGATTCCTTCTGCTGACGCCGCCGCTGCCATTGGCGGCACGCGCGCCCTACGGCGCACTTGCCGCCACGGCGGTGGCGATGCTGCCCGTATGGGCGCGCATGCCGTTGCTGCTGCCCTACTTTCCACCGGTCGAGCTCACGGTCGTGCGCACAGTCGGACGCGCCTTGGTCGGCGGAATTCGATGGGCGCTGCCCGCCGCCGGCTGACCCGCGTCACTCCCGACCGCGGACGATGTCGACGAACAAGCGGTGGATACGACGGTCGCCGGTCATCTCCGGGTGAAATGCCGTGGCAAGCACGCGACCCTGGCGGACCGCGACCGCGTGCCCGGCGGCACGGGCCAGCACCTGCACGCCGTCGCCGACCCGCTCCACCCACGGCGCGCGGATGAACACCCCACGCACCGGCTTATCGAAGCCGCTGAACTCGACATCGCCTTCGAACGAGTCGACCTGACGTCCAAAAGCGTTGCGCCGCACGGTCATATCGATGCCGCGCAGTGGGACGGCTTCGCGACCTCCTACACCTGCGTCCAGGATCTCGCTGGCCAGCAAGATCATGCCGGCGCAGGCACCATAGGCCGGGAACCCGTCGGCCAGCCGGTCACGCAGCGGCTCCAGCAGGTCAAGCTCGCGCAGCAGATGGCTCATCGTGGTGGACTCGCCGCCAGGGATGACCAGCGCGTCGACGGCGTCGAGTTCCTCACGGCGTCGGACACTCACCGAATCGGCTCCCGCGTCGCGCAGCGCCGCCAGGTGTTCGCGGGTGTCGCCCTGCAGCGCTAAGACGCCGACCCGTGGGCCGCTCACTGTTCAGTCGGCCGGTATCCGCGCGCGAAGCGGGTCAGGCCCTCCTGCATGACGGCGGCGACCATCTCGCCGTACTGACTGAAGATCTTGCCCTGGCAGAGCGCGCGGCCGCCGCAGGCCGACGGCGAGGACTGGTCGTAGAGCAACCACTCGTCGGCCCGGAACACCCGCATGAACCACATCGCGTGATCCAGCGACGCCACCTGCAGATGCGAACGCTCATCGAGGTGGGTGACCTGCGCCGATCCCAGCAGGGTGAGATCGCTCATGTAAGCCAGTGCGCAGATGTGCAGCACCGGGTCGTCGGGCAGCGGATCGCGGTGCCGAAACCACACCTGCTGCTGCGAAGCCTTCCCCGGCAGCAGCTCCAGCTGGTCTCGCGGCACGATGCGGACGTCCCACTCCTCGAACTGCTTGAACCCGGCGTCGTCGAACACCTTCATCGACTTCAGTCCCGGCAGATCGTCCGGTGGCGGCGCTGACGGCATCACGTCCTGGTGGTGGATGCCCTCCTGATCGGCCTGGAAAGACGCCGACATGGAAAAGATCGTCTGGCCGTGCTGAATGGCGTTGACCCGCCTGGTACAGAACGAGCCGCCATCCCGCAACCGCTCGACGATAAAGACGGTGGGCGCCTTGGCATCTCCGGGTCGGATGAAATATCCGTGCAGCGAGTGAACCAAGTGGTCGGGTTCGACGGTGCGCACCGCCGACACCAGCGCCTGGCCGGCCACATGACCGCCGAAGGTGCGCTGAAAGTAACCCGATTCCGGGCTGAATACGCTACCGCGGTAGATGTTGACCTCGAGTTGCTCGAGATCAAGGATCTTCTCGATCGACACGAAACGTTCTTACCAGCCGCGTTGGGCCAGGCGATGCGGCGTGGCGATCTCCTCCACATTGATGCCGACCATCGGCTCGCCGAGCCCCCGCGACACCCGCGCCAGCACATCGGGGTCGTCGTAAAAGGTGGTGGCCTTGACGATCGCGGCGGCGCGCTGGGCGGGGTCCCCGGACTTGAAGATGCCTGAGCCCACGAAGACACCCTCGGCGCCGAGCTGCATCATCATCGCGGCGTCGCCCGGGGTCGCGATACCACCGGCGGTGAACAGCGTGACCGGCAACTTACCGGCCCGCGCCACCTCTACCACCAGATCGTAGGGCGCCGCGAGTTCCTTTGCCGCGACGTATAACTCGTCGTCGGACAACGACGTCAGCCGCCGGATCTCACCGCCGATGGCCCGCATGTGCGTGGTCGCGTTGGAGACGTCGCCGGTGCCGGCTTCGCCTTTGGAGCGGATCATCGCCGCGCCCTCGTTGATGCGCCGCAGGGCCTCACCCAGATTGGTCGCGCCGCAGACGAACGGCACGGTGAACTTCCACTTGTCGATGTGGTGGGTGTAGTCGGCCGGGGTGAGCACTTCGGATTCATCGATGTAGTCCACGCCCAGGCTCTGCAGGATCTGCGCTTCGACGAAATGCCCGATGCGGGCCTTGGCCATCACCGGGATGGTAACCGCGGAGATGATGCCCTCGATCATGTCCGGGTCGCTCATCCGCGAGACGCCGCCCTGGGCCCGAATATCGGCGGGCACCCGCTCCAGCGCCATCACCGCGACGGCGCCGGCGCCTTCGGCGATGCGGGCCTGTTCCGGCGTGACGACGTCCATGATGACGCCGCCCTTGAGCATCTCGGCCATCCCACGCTTGACCCGCGCCGTTCCGGTTCGCCCGGTGCCGTCGTGCGCCGCGCTATCCACTGCTACCTCTATCGTCGGTATCTCGTTGCCCCGGTATCGCCACCAGTCTAGTGGTCGGCCACCAGCGAATTTCATGCCGATGGTCGGCCCGGACCGTCAGCGGATCGACTGCAGCTGGCGAGCCCGGTCGGGAGCCCCGGCCAGCGCGATCGCCTCGGCGAGCAGTTCGGAGAGCTGCAACGGGTACACCGTCTCGCCGGCCGCCACCAGTTCGGCGATGTCGGCGGTGCCACACCAGCGGTGGCCGTGGATGTAGCGGTTCTCCAGTTCGGTCCGCCCGGCGGTGGACGGTTCGAACCGTCGAGTCCGGTGGACGAAGAAGAACTCCTCGCTGTCGATCGCCGAGCCGTTGAAGTCGAACACCGCGTCGCGTCGCCAGATCGGGCCGATCATGTCAGCGGGATCGACACGCAAACCGGTTTCTTCGGCCAGCTCACGGGCCGCGGCCTCGGCCAGCGTCTCACCGTCGCCGGCCTGACCGCCCACGGTGAACCACCACCGCGGCGCTGGGTTTTCCGGGCCGACGGACGCTGCCGGGTCAGATCCGCACAGCAGCAGCACCGCGCCGGTTTCGTCGAGCAACACCACCCGCGCCGAGGTGCGCCGGTCTGCCGCGGGGTGATCGCCGTGGCGCAGCGCCTGCGACCGCTCGGCGATTTCGAAATAGCTTGGCAACGCGGCTGTTCCACCCAGCCGCAGCAACCGAACCAGGCGCCTCTCGCGCAGTGCCAGGGTGTCCCGCACCGCGTCGTTGTGGAATCGGCGGGCCAGCAGCACCCGCGCTTCGGCGTCGGCCAACTCGGCGATCAGCCCGGCTGGCACCGACTCCGGATCGACCATCGCCAGCGCGGCCGAGAGCTTGTTTTCGCAGGCCTCCCGCGCCTGCCGGGGGGCGCATTCGGCGGCGTCGGCCAGCGCCGCCAACTGTTTGGCGGCCGAGTTGGCTTCCGGCGCACCGCCGTAGGCGTTCGCCGCGACAGCGCGGGCCACCACCGCGCGCCGGGCCAGCGCGCTGTCAAGGACCTGCCAGGACAGGTCGTAGCGCACGTGCAGCCGGTCCAGCCGATTGGCCGTCTGATACCCCCAGGCGCCGAAGACCACCAGTGCCGCAAACAGCGCGGCCACCGTGATGACCAGCACGATCGCCCCGGACATCAGCTCGCCACCTGGACCTTGGCGCCGGACCCGGCGACCGTCTCGTAGACCTGCATGATCTGGTTGGCCACCACCGACCAGTCGTAGCGGCGCACCGCATCGGCGCCTGCCGCGACATAGCGTTTGGCCAACTGATCGTTTTCCAACACCGCGACCAAGCCGGCCGCCAGCGCAGCGCCGTCCTCGACCGGCACCAGTCGGCCCGCATCGCCATCACACAGCACCCGCCGGAATGCGTGCAGATCGCTGGCCACCACCGGAGTACCGGCGGCCATCGCCTCGACCAGCACGATGCCGAAACTTTCCCCGCCGGTGTGCGGTGCACAGTAGGCGTCGGCGCTGCGTAGCGCCGACGCCTTGGCGGCGTCGTCCACTTGGCCCAGGAAACGCAGGTGGCCCCCCAATCCCCCGGCTTTGCTCCGCAATTCGTCTTGGTCACCGCGGCCCACGACCAGCACCTGGACACCCGGAAAGTGCTCGACGAGCCTGGGCAGCGCGTCGATCAGGACGGCCATGCCCTTGCGGGGTTCGTCGAAGCGGCCCAAGAACAGCACCGTCTTGCCGGGCCGTGGATACCCGTCGAGCAGCGGCGCTGCGGCGAACGAGGCCACGTCGACACCGTTGGGAATCTCGACCGCATCCGATCCCAGTGCTTCCATTTGCCAGCGCCTGGCCAGGTCGGACACCGCGATGCGGCCGACGATCTTCTCGTGCCAGGGTCGCAGCACCCCCTGGAAGACCGCCAGCGTCAGCGATTTGGTCGTCGAGGTGTGAAAGGTCGCCACGATCGGCCCCTCGGCCACTCGCAGAGCCCACATCGACAGGCTCGGCGCGTTCGGCTCATGCAAATGCAGCACATCGAAGTCGCCGTCGGCCAGCCAGCGCCTGACCTTGCCGTGTACGGCCGGGCTGAATTGCAGCCGGGCCACCGAACCGTTGTAGGGAATCGGGAAGGCCCTGCCCGCGGAGACGACGCACTCGGGCAGCGCCACATGCGGCGACGAGGGCGCCAGCACGCTGACGTTCTGACCGCGGGCGCGCATCACTTCGGCGAGCTGCAGCACATGCGACTGCACCCCGCCCGGAACATCGAACGAGTACGGACACACCATGCCGATTCGCATCAAGCCCCCGCCAATCGGGCGCGTCGCTCGTCGGACAGATCTGCCAGCCACTGCGGCTGCAGCATATGCCAGTCGGCGGGGTACTGGGCGATGTTGCGGGCAAAGGTGTCGGCCAGCGCCTGGGTGATGACGCCGACGTCGCCGCTGGTGCAATCCAGCGGCGGGTAGATCTCGATCCGGGTCGCGTCGCCCTCGTACCAGCAGTGCACCGGCAGCAGCGCCGCCCCGGTTGTGATCGCCAGCTTCGCCGAACCGGCTGGCATCCTGGTCGGTTCGCCGAAGAAATTCACCTGGACCCCGCTGCGGGAAAGGTCGCGCTCGGCCATCAGACACACAGCCTTGTTGTCCCGCAGTCGTTCGCTGAGCAGCTGGAAGGGCGGCTGCTCGCCGCCGGACAGCGGGATTACCTCGAAGCCCAGGCTCTCCCGATAGTTGATGAACCGCCGGTAGAGCGACTCGGGTTTGAGCCGCTCGGCCACGGTGGTGAACGCGCCGCGAGTCTGGGCCAGCCACACCCCCGCCATATCCCAGTTGCCGCTGTGCGGCAACGCCAGCACCGCACCACGGCCCTGGGCCAGCGCCGCGTCGAGATGTTCTTCGCCCACAACCGTTTTGGCGAGTTCTTGACCCACTGCGTGGAGATCCATCGTCGGCAACCGGAACGCCTCGCGCCAATAGCGGGCATAGGACGCCAGCGACGCCCGCATCAGGCTGCCGGGCACGTCTTCCGGCGCAACACCGATGACGCGAGCCAGGTTCTTGCGCAGCTGCGCCGGTCCCCCGTTGCGGGACGCATAAAGCGCTCCGGCGTCGAAAACGTTGCGCGCGGCGAATTCCGGCATGGCGCGCACCATCATCCACCCGGTCGCATAACCCCAGTCGGTTATCCGGCCACCCAGCGAAAGGCCGCTGACACCAGGCAGTTTCGGGCCCCTCGGGAGAGAGATCACGGCTCGCTCTTCCCCGGCTGAACGTGACCCTGCGCGCCGGCCGGGGGCATCGGGTCGGCCGCGCCCGGCGAATGCCGCACGGTGTGCAACCGCTGAGCACAGGTGACCATGCTGGCCGCGGCCAGCAGCCACATCGCCACGTGCAGCGCCCACGGCAACGGGAACACTGGCAGGTCGGACAATCCCGCCCCGACCAGCACGATGATCAACCGTTCCGGCCGTTCGATGAAGCCGCCGTCACCGCGCAGCCCGCTGGCTTCGGCGCGGGCCTTGATGTAGGAGATGACCTGCGAGGTGACCAGACAGATCAACGTCGCCACCACCAGCGACGGGCTGTGCAGGCCGAACGCGGCCCACCACGCCAGCCCACAGAACACTGCGCCGTCGCTGATGCGGTCGCAGGTGGCATCCAGCACGGCACCGAACCGAGTGCCGCCGCCGCTTTCCCGCGCCATCGCCCCGTCGACCAGGTCGAACATCACGAAAAACCAGATGACCAACGTGCCGGCGAACAGCCGGCCGGTCGGAAACAGCGTCAGCGCGGCGAGCACCGCGGCAGCGGTGGCAATGATCGTGACGCCGTCCGCGGTGAAGCCGGCATGCAGGAACGCCCGGGCCACCGGTGTGGTGACCCGTGCGACGCCCTCACGCGACAACAGCTTGCTCACGATTGCTTTTCCCACTCGGTGGCCAGCAGACGACGGGTGTCGCGCAGCAATTGCGGGATGACCTTGGAGTCGCCGATGATCGTGATGAAGTTGGCGTCGCCACCCCACCGCGGCACCACATGCACATGCAGATGTTCGGCCAGCGAACCGCCCGCCGATTCGCCCAGGTTCAAGCCGACGTTGAAGCCGTGTGGCCGAGACACGTTCTTGATGACGCGAATCGCCTTCTGTATGAAGGCCATCAGCTCGGCGGTCTCCTTGTCGGTGAGATCTTCCAGCTCGGATACCCGCCGATACGGCACCACCATCAGATGTCCGGGGTTGTATGGGTACAGGTTGAGCACGGCGTAGACGAGTTCACCGCGGGCGACCACCAGACCGTCCTCGTCGGACAATTGCGGAATCTCGGTGAATGGCTGTGCCAGGGTGGAGTTGTCCCGTCGCAGTGGGGCCTCGGCGAGGTAGCTCATTCGGTAGGGAGTCCACAGCCGCTGTAGGTGATCGGAGTCGCCGACTCCCCTGTCGATGATCGAGTCGTCATCAGCCACGACTGCTCACCTTGACCAAATCAGCTGTAGGAACTGAGTTTTCGCGGTCGGCAATCCACTGCGCAATGGCGGCTACCGCTTCGTCGCGAGGAACTCCGTTGATCTGGGTGCGGTCGCCGAACCGGAAACTCACCGCACCCGCCTGCACGTCACGGTCACCGGCCAACAACATGAACGGCACCTTTTGGTTGGTGTGATGGACGATCTTCTTGGCCATGCGATCGTCGCTGGAATCCACCTCGACGCGCACGCCGTGCGACTTCAGCTGTGCGGCAACGTCTTCCAGGTAGGCCGCGTGTTCGTCGGCAACCGGGATGCCGACCACCTGCACCGGCGCCAGCCAGGCCGGAAACGCGCCCGCATAGTGCTCGGTAAGGATACCGAAAAACCGCTCGATCGATCCGAACAGCGCACGGTGGATCATTACCGGCCGCTGGCGCGAACCATCGGCGGCGGTGTATTCCAGTTCGAAACGCTCCGGGAAGTTGAAATCGACCTGAATGGTCGACATCTGCCAGCTGCGGCCCAACGCGTCGCGGGCCTGCACGGAGATCTTCGGGCCGTAAAAGGCCGCGCCGCCGGGATCGGGCACGAGTTCGAGACCGGATTCCGTGGCGACTTCGGCCAGCGAGTTGGTGGCTTCCTCCCACATCTCATCAGAGCCGACGAACTTCTCCGGGTCCCTGGTGGACAGCTCCAGATAGAAGTCCTCCAACCCGTAGTCGGCCAGCAAGTCGAGCACGAACCGCAACAGCGATGCCAGTTCGTCGTGCAGCTGCTCGCGAGTGCAGAAGATGTGCGAATCGTCCATGGTGAACCCGCGCGCCCGCGTCAGCCCGTGCACCACACCGGACTTCTCATAGCGGTAGACGGTGCCGAACTCGAAGAGCCGCAACGGAAGCTCGCGATACGACCGTCCCCGCGACCGGAAGATCAGCGTGTGCATCGGGCAGTTCATCGGCTTGAGGTAGTAATCCTGCCCCGGCTTGCGCACAGTTCCGTCGTCGTTGAGCTCGGCATCGAGGTGCATCGGCGGGAACATGCCGTCGGCGTACCAGTCCAAGTGGCCCGACGTCTGGAACAGTTGCGCCTTGGTGATGTGCGGGGTGTTGACGAATTCGTACCCGGCCTCGATGTGCTTCCGCCGCGAGTACTCCTCAAGCTCCCTGCGCACGACGCCGCCCTTGGGATGGAAAACCGCTAGCCCAGAACCGATTTCGTCGGGAAAACTGAACAAGTCCAGCTCGACGCCCAGTTTGCGGTGGTCGCGACGCTGGGCTTCCTCGAGCAGCTGCAGATGGCGGTCGAGCGCCTCCTGCGACTCCCAGGCGGTGCCGTAGATGCGCTGCAGGCTGGCGTTTTTCTGGTCGCCGCGCCAGTAGGCGGCCGAGCTTCTGGTCAGCTTGAACGCCGGGATGTGCTTGGTGGTTGGGATGTGCGGTCCGCGGCATAAATCACCCCAGACTCGTTCCCGGGTACGGGGATTGAGGTTGTCGTAGGCGGTGAGCTCGTCACCGCCGACCTCCATCACGTCGGGGTCGCCGGACTTGTCGTCGACGAGTTCGAGCTTGTACGGCTCGTTGGCCAGCTCCTCGCGCGCCTGCTCCTTGGACCCGTAGACCCGCCGGTCGAACAGCTGTCCGTCCTTGACGATCTGGCGCATCCGCTTTTCCAGCTTCTCCAAGTCCTCAGGCGTAAACGGATCCGCCACGTCGAAGTCGTAGTAGAAACCATCGGTGATCGGCGGCCCGATCCCCAGCTTGGCGTGCGGGAACAGGTCTTGCACGGCTTGGGCCAACACATGCGCGGCCGAGTGCCGGATGACGCTGCGCCCGTCGTCGGTGTTCGCCGCCACCGGCGTGACCTCGACATCGTGTGCGGGAGCCCAGCTCAAGTCGCGCAGCTTGCCGTCGACGTCGCGCACCACCACGACCGCCTCGGGGGCGCCGCGGCCGGGCAGACCCGCGTCGCGCACCGCGGCGGCGGCGGTCGTCCCGGCAGGCACCCGGATTGGGGCTGCTGGGGCGGGGTGTGCGGGGGCGGTCATCGGCGCGGTCTCCATGGTTTTCGGGTGTTCAAACGGACCCGACCATGCTATCGGGGGCGGCCTCGATGCCCTTAAGCCGACGGTCCATGCCTTAGGGCTGGCCGGGTTTGAGGAGCACGAACAGCGCCTCACCATCGGTCAGCACGGTGTCGCCGTCGCTCAACCGGCCCGACACAAAGATCTTGCGCCCCTCAACCCGATCAACGCCCGCATCGACCTGAAGTTCCTTGTCGATAGGGACGATCTGGCGGTAGTTGATGTGCAGGTATGCCGTGCGCTGGCGTGGGCCGCCGGTGATCACCGCCGACGTCATACCCAGAATGGAGTCGAACAGCAGCCCGAGCGCGCCGCCGTGAACGGCGCCGTTGCGTCCCAAATGAAACCGCCGGAAGCGAGCCCAGCCTTCGATCCGGCCGTCGTCTGTTCTGCGCACCTTCATCGGCACCGGCAGGATGTTGCCGCGGTTCGGCAGATCCATTCGGCGGCCCGACGGCGTCGTCCACTCATCGACGTCGAACGGGGCAAGCAGGCCGGACACCTTCTCGATCAGGTCGGCCGCCTCGCTGATCACCTCGTCGGGTGCGTCGACCGCCCGAGCATGATCCTGCAGCGCACGCACCGCCTCGATGAACCGGCCGTAGTCGGGCCCGCCCCTGGTCGTCGGTTCGGGCGGATTGAATCCGCCGCCCGGGTGTCGCGCATGTTCGCCGGCCACCAGAACACTGTGCCATGCGTCGAAATCGACGCCAGAGCGACTTTTCGGCGGCGACGTCGGCGCGCTGGCGTCGATCTCGAGGCCGGCTAGTTGCCCTGGGCCGCGCCCGCGGCGGCCAGCGCCTCGAATTCGTCGTCGCTCAGCGTGATCTCGGCGGCGGCGACGTTCTGCTCCAAGTGGGCCACACTGGAGGTGCCGGGAATCGGCAGCATCACCGGGGATCGCTTCAACAGCCACGCCAGCGCCAGCTGCGAGGGCGTCGCGTGGTGACCGGCCGCAACCTTCTGCAGTGGGCCGTCGGGGGCGGCCAGCGGTCCGGCGGCCAGCGGGAACCACGGGATGAAGGCGATGCCCTGGCTGGTCGCGGCATCCAGCAACGGTTCGGCGGTGCGAGTGGCCAGGTTGTACATGTTCTGCACCGACACGATCGGCGTGATCTGCTGGGCGGCGGTGAGCTGATCGACGTTGATCTCGGAGAGCCCGATATGACGGATCTTGCCCTCGTTCTGCAGCGTGACCAGTTCACCGACCTGGTCGTCCAGCGGGAAGTTGGCGTCGATGCGGTGCAGCTGAAACAGATCGATGGTCTCGACGCCCAGGCGCCGCAGGCTCATCTCGCATTCCTGGCGCAGGTAACTCGGATTGCCCAGCGGAATCCACACGTCCGGCCCGGTGCGCAGCAGGCCGGCCTTGGTCGCGATGACAAGGCCGTCATAGGGATATAGCGCCTCGTGGATGATGTCTTCGGAAATGTAGGGGCCGTACGAGTCGGCGGTGTCGATGAAGTTGACGCCGAGTTCGACGGCGCGACGCAGTACCCGGACGCATTCGTCGCGGTCGGCCGGCGGACCCCAGACGCCCTTGCCGGTCAAGCGCATTGCGCCGAAACCGAGACGGTTAACCGTCAGCTCGCCGCCGAGGGTGAGAGTTCCGGATGCCTGAGCTGGTTGTGCGGTGTTGGCGGTCACGCTCACGACCGTACGCCGCACCGACATGCGTGCTGTGACGCCCATGGCAAGCTTAGCGAGTGGACTTTTACACGATCGGTAGCCTGCCGCTGACCTATCCCGAAGTCGGTGCCACCGCCGGCCCGCCGCCGCCGGGATATCGCCACCTCGGCTTTGTCTCGCGGGTCGGGGCAGGTCACCAGCGTTTCGAGGAGGCCGCTGATGCGGTCATGCACTGGGGGATGCAGCGCGGCGCCGGGTTACGCGTGGAGGCCAGCAGCGACGTGGTCACTGTCGGCGCGGTGGTGGTGGTCAAAATGGGTTTCCTGAAAGCACCCTGCCGCGTGGTGTACGTCATCGACGAACCGGATGTCCGGGGTTTCGCCTACGGCACCCTGCCCGGTCACCCCGAGTCCGGTGAGGAACGATTCGTGGTGCGCCACGACCCGGTCACCGCCGCGGTGTTCGCCGAAGTCTCGGCGTTCTCCCGGCCGGCGACCTGGTGGAGCAAAGCCGGCGGCCCGTTCACGTCGCTGGCTCAGCGCGTGATCGCCAAACGCTACGTCCGCGCGGTGTGACCGCGGCTCCTGGCCCGCGACACTTAAACCTTTGCGACGACACGCTGAGCCCTGTCGCGATGGTTTAAGTCTCGGCGAACATGTCGGTCGCCCATGACACCGTCCCTGCATGGGTGACGTGTTCGTCGGTAGCGAGGCCGTACTGCAGGGCAAGCTGAGCCCTTATCAGCTGCGGACCCGATTTCGGCCGATCCATCCCGACATCTACGTGCCTGACTGGGCGGCTCCATCGCTGCGTCAGCGTTCCGAAGCGGCCTGGCTGTGGTCGGGCCGTCGCGGTGTGTTGGCCGGACTCGCTGCCTCAGCGTTGCATGGCTCGAATTGGATCGACGACGACGAGCCAGTTGAGTTGATCTGGCGCAACCCACATTCGCCGGCAGGCGTTATCACTCGAAACCAACGGTTCGACAGTGACGAGGTCACTCATGTCGCCCGGCTGTTGGTTACTACACCTGCGCGCACTGCCTACGACCTGGCTCGGCAGCTGCCGCGCGTCGAGGCGGTGGCGCGTCTCGACGCGCTCATGCGGGCCACCCCGTTTTCGGTCGAGGATGTGCTCTTGCTCGCCAAGCGACATTCGGGCGCTCGTGGACTGCGACGGCTGCGCGCGGCGATGCCGCTTGTCGACGGCGGGGCCGCGTCACCGAAAGAAAGCTGGCTGCGGCTGCTGCTCATCGACGCTGGGTTTCCTGCCCCGACCACCCAGATACCGGTGCATGAGAATTGGCATTTGGTGGGCGTGCTCGATATGGGCTGGGAGAAGTACAAAGTTGCGATCGAGTACGACGGCGACCATCACCGCAGCAACCGCCGCCAGTACGTCAGGGATCAGCAGAGGCTACGCAAGCTGGAGGCCATGGGCTGGATCATCATTCGGGTAATCGCGGAGGATGCACCAGAGGACATCGCGCGGCGAGTACGCAACGCGCTCATCCGCCGGGGATACCGCGACACTTAAACCTCTGCGACGACACGCCGATTCATGTCGCGATGGTTTAAGTCTCACGGTGCCAGTTCGCCAGCAGCTTCTCCGCCCCCGCGCAGAGCCGCTCGATGACCTGGCCCACCGGTGCGACGCCGGTGACCATCCCGACACCTTGACCCGCGTCCACCGGGGCGGTTCGGCGATCGTCGGCGGCGATCGCCGCGGCGAGTTCGCCCTGGGCATCGGGGTTCTTGGCCAACGCGTCCTCATGACCGCTCCAGCGCGCGACGAAGTCGTTGCGCAGCACCCGCGACGGGAACCGCTTCGACCACGGCAGTCCACGAACGATGTCGAATACCCTGGTGCTGGCGGTGTCGGTCTCGCGGGCCGCGACCAATGCGCGACGCGACGCGTCGGTCGTCAGCGCCTCCGGGCTGGCCGACAGGACAGTGCCTAACCACGCGCCGCTGGCTCCGGCGGCCAGCACGGCTGCGAGGCTCCGCGGAGAGGCGATTGCCCCGGCCGCCAGCACCGGCACCGATACCACGTCCAGGACGGCGTCGAGCAGCGGGAGTGTGCCGATCGTCGCATCCCCGTGGCCACCACCCTCGGAACCGCGTGCCACCAGGAGATCGATCCCGGCATCTTGTGCCCGCTGGGCTTCGCCACCGTTGTAAACCTGTGTGGCGGCGGCGATCCCGGCGTCGTGAACGCGATGCACCCAGGACAAGTCAGTGCCGAAGCTGACCGAGACAAGAACGGGCTGCGCGGCCAGTGCGGCGTCGAACAGCGCCGGCTCTTTGCGAATCACCCAGTCCACCAGGCCAATTCCGAACGTCCCATGCACGTGCGGCAATTCGGCATGCAGCGACGACGTCGACCCGGCAGTGCCCATGCCGACCATGCCCAGACCGCCGGCGGCCGTCACCGCGGCGGCGAGCCGTCCGCCGGCAACGCCTCCCATCGGGGCGTTGACAATTGGCACCCGCAGGCCCATACGCCGCGACCAGGGCGTCGACAGCATCTGACTACGCGGAAGGGAGGCTTTTGAAGACGGTCAGCATGACCACCGAATCGTCGACTGCCCGTAGGGAGTGCCGTTGCGGCGGGATGACGACGTAGTCACCCGTCTTGCCGTCCCACATATCGTCACCGGCGGTGAGGTGCACATGTCCTTGCAAGACCTGCAGTGACGCCTGTCCGGGGCTGTCGTGTTCGGAGTGTTCATGTCCGGCGAGTAACGCCATCACGGTCTGCCGCAGTTCGTGGGTGTGCCCCCCATGGAGTGTGTCTGCGGCGCGCCCACTGTGTGTCTGCCGTGCCTCTGCCAGCTTTTCGGCGGCCAGGCTGGTCAGCGAAATGGTTTGCATCAATATCCTTCGGTCGGTTCGGTTGTCCTCAGCTGGATAGTAGAAGAATTCCGCCCGCTGCCAATCCCAGCGCCTTGATCGCCTCGAGACCGATATACACGTAATGGCCTCGCGAGCGCGGCGCATCCAGGCCGGCGAGCACTTGGTCGGAACGGCGATTCAACCGCGGCCGCACTGCCCCGATCTGCAAGGCCAACGCGGCGAACACGACCGCCAACGCCGCCGCCGCACCGGCAGGCGGCGGGCTTGCCAGGGAGGTCAGCAGGATGACGATGGCCAGAACCACCTCGACGGTGTTGAGCGCGCGAAAGACCAAACGGCCGATGCCGAGGCCGATCTCCAGCGTGACGTTCGGAGCCCGGAACTTCAGCGGCGCTTCGAGAAACGAGATGGCCAACACCATGCCCAGCCAGACGAACACAACCGCGACTGCTACCGCGGACGCGAGACTCACGTCGCCGCGACCTGCCGGGCGAACTGAACCAGACACAGATCCGGCTCGACGAACGGGTCCAGCCGATCGGCCGTGGTCGGAGCGGGCGGTTTCAGCTGCACACCCCACGCGCGACCGGCGGCCAGCGCTTTGGCCTCGGCGTCCCGATTGCTGGCAAGATCCGTGGCAAGGATCTCGGCCAATAGCCGATAGTGCCGCGGGCCGCAGGTATCCATCCGCCGACTCGCACGGATCATCAGCGCCGGACGGCCAGGGCCTTTGCGGTCCGGGGCGACCTGGTCCACTCGGCCCGTGCTCACCAAAGTGTCGAGATGAAAACGAACGGTGTTGGGGTGCACGTCCAGCGCGTCGGCGATGGCGACGATGCTCATCGGAGAAGTGGCGGCCCTGAACATCGTCAGGACGTCGCGGCGGCGACCGAAGGGTTGCTTTGCTGATTTGACGATGTCGCTCATTTTCTTTCAAAGCGTGCCGACGTTTGGGCTTCCCAACCAAAGTACGTCATCGAGTTGAATTTACACACCCGAATTTATAAAATTAGCCAGATCGACCTGTCACGGTGAACCGTGTTGCGTCCCAGTCTCTTCGAAGACCCTCGCAGCGATACGAAAGGCGGCATTGGCGTCCGGCACACCGCAGTACACAGCGGTCTGCAGCAGGACTTCTTTGATCTCGTCCTGCGATAAACCGTTGCGCAGTGCGGCTCGAATATGCAGGGCAAGCTCCTCGTCGCGGCCGCGAGCGACCAGCGCCGTGAGCGTGATCATCGATCGGCTGCGGCGGTCCAGGCCAGGACGCGCCCAGATTGTGCCCCAAGCGAATTCGGTGACGAGCGTCTGGAAGTCCCGGGTCAGGTCGGTGGTCCGCGCCGCCGCCTGCTCGACGTAGCTGTCCCCGAGAACTTCCCGGCGCACGGCCAACCCCCGGTCATAGCGTGCGTCGCTCATCTGGCTCTCAATCTCCTCAGCTTCGCCAACACGTCGGCGATTCGGTCGGGCTGCTCGGCCGGCGCGAGGTGGGCGGCCTGTGCCACCTCGACGAACCGCCCGCGGGTCACGTTACTGGCGATGAACCGCAACGAATCCGGCGGCGTGGCAATGTCGTTGGCACCTGCGACCGCGACGATCGGGGTGTCGATCTCGCCGAGGCGATGACGGGCGTCGAACTCGGCGAGCGCCTCACAGGTGCACGCATAGCCGTTGTCGTCGACCCGGCGCAGCGTGTCCAGCAGCGCCCGGGCTGACGCGGGGTCGCGCTCGAAGAATCCGGGCGCGAACCACCGGCGAATCGACAGTGCCACAACTTCACCAGTGCCCGCGCTGCGAACGACTTTGGCCCGCGACTGCCAGTCGTCCGGGTCACCGATTCGCGCCGCCGTGCAGATCAGCGCCGCGGACACGATGCGTTCAGGATGCCCGAGCAGCAGCTGGAGTCCTACGGCGCCGGCGACTGAGACGCCGGCGTAGGTGAACGGCCGTCCGCCGATCTTGTCTTCCACGACTTTGATGACGCTGGCGGCGAGGTCGTCGATGGTGAAGGCGTCTCTCGGTCGCGGGCTGGCGCCGTGCCCGGGAAGATCCCAGCCGATGACGTTATAGGTGCCGGCCAGCCGTCGTGCCACACCAGACCACAAGTCCGCGACGGAGGTGCCCAACGACGGACCGACGATCAACGGCGGCAGATCCGGTGACCCGCCCAGATGCGAGCCGCGAATTCGGGGGGCACTCACGGGTGTTCCTTGACGATTCGCTTAGCACGATCCAGGCTCTCGTCGATCAGAGCGTCGACCGCACCGAAATAGTTGCCGGACGGGGCTTTCCCGACCAGCTCAGCGATGACGCGTTGTTCGCCGAGTACGTCGGCGTTGCCGAGGTTCTTGGCCATCTGCGCCGGATGGACCTCGAGGCCGGCAAGCAGTTCACTGCATTGGGAGCCGGCGATAACGGTTCGCCGGGCAAGAATGCGTAGCGTCTCCCATTCGGCATGCCATGAGCCGTCGGGACGTTCGTCGTTGGCCAGTGCGGCGGCGGTGTGCAATGTCGCGCCCAGCGGCGGCGCGGAAATCGCCGCACGGCGAATCAGGATGGACAACACCGGGTTACGCTTCTGCGGCATGCTCGATGATCCGCCGCGATTTCCGGCTGCCGGTTCGCTCAGTTCAGCGATCTCCGGACGGACCAGTGTCACGATGTCCGATGCGATGCGACCCCAGGCATCGGTGCATCCGACAAACGCATCGCCTATCGTGGTTACCGAGCTGCGGGTGGTGTGCCATGGCAATTTGACATCCAAACCCAATGTGGCTGCGGTGTTTTGCACCAGCTCCACTGAGATCGCGGCGGGATTTGGATGATCCGCGAGAGCGGCTAATTCAGTCGTGGCGGCCAGCGTTCCGCCGGCGCCGCCGATTTGCACCGGGATGGTCAGCACACTGAGTTGTTGGTATGCGTCGACAACGCCGTTGCACCAGGTCGCCGCTTTGGCTCCGAAAGTCGTGGGCACCGCATTCTGGGTCAGGGTGCGGGCCACCATCGTTGTGCCGCGGTGGGTTGTCGCAAGCACTGACAGAGCTGAAATCTGTTCGGCAAGTTGCAACATCAACTCATCGACGATGGCACGAGTGGCCAACATCAAGCCGGTGTCGATGACGTCCTGACTGGTAAGGCCGCGGTGAATCCACCGGCTGACCTCCGCGCTGGCTCGGTCACGAAGCAGTGCCACCAACCCGATGACGGGGTTGCCGCCATCCTCCGATTCGGCCGCCAGTAACTCGCAGTCGGCGGCATTCACCAGGCCGGCCAGGTCGGCGCCGGTGCACTGATCCGGTGCCAGGCCCGCGGCGACCAGCGCATCCAACCAGGCCGACTCGACCGCGACCATCGACGCAACCAGTGTCGCGTCGGACATGAACTCGCCGGCACGCCGGTCTCCCGGCCACAACAGGTTCGTCATTCCGAATCACCGCGGTAGGCCAAAAACACCGTTTCGCTTGCGCCCTGCAGGTGAATGTCGAAGCGGTATCCGTCCTTTTCGGCGCTGCAGATCAGGGTTTGTCGCCGGGCCGCGTCAAGGGCACTCAGCAGCCGATCGGCGGCCAGGTCGCTCTCAGGCAGATAGGCGCGGGTGAAAACCCGGTTCAACAGTCCACGCGCAAAGACGACGATCGCGAAAAACGGCGCTCGCCCGGCCGGCGCGCCCGGCGTCAATGTGCTGAAGCTGTAGTGGCCGGCGGCGTCGGTTGCGCATCGGCCCCAGCCGGTGAACACACCACCGCGCCGCAAGGAGCCTTCCCGTCGGACCATCCGACCGTCGGGACCGGGATGCGAAATTTCCACGAGGGCGTCGGGCACTGCGTCACCGGCACCGTCGTAGACCGTGCCGTGCAACCGGATGGCGCCGGCTTGCGCATCACCGACCAACTGGTTGTCGCCGGGATACGGCAACGCGATGTGGAAGAAAGGCCCGACGGTTTGCCCTGGAGTGCAAGCTAATTCAGCCATGGTCACCGTTTGGTTCGGTCCAGGTTGGCCGGTGGCCGGCCAACACGATGTCCCACCGGTAACCGGTCGCGTATTCGGGCTGAGTCAGGTCGTGGTCGTAGGTGGCGATCAACCGTTGGCGTGCAACGGGATCCACGATGGACTGGTAGATGGGATCCAATCCGAACAGCGGGTCGCCCGGAAAGTACATCTGGGTAACCAGACGTTGGGTGAAAGCGGTTCCGAACACCGAGAAGTGAATGTGCGCCGGACGCCAGGCATTTTGGTGATTTCGCCATGGGTAGGGACCCGGCTTGATGGTCAGAAAGCGATACGTTCCGTCGGGCTCGGTCAGGCAACGGCCCACCCCGGTGAAGTTCGGATCGATCGGCGCCGGGTGCTGGTCGAGCCGGTGGTTGTAGCGACCGGCGGCATTGGCTTGCCAGATCTCGACGAGCTGGCCGGCCACCGGCCTACCCGTGGCGTCCCGCAGCCGCCCGGTCACGATGATGCGCTCCCCGATGGGCTCGCCGGGATGGCCGGCGGTGAGGTCGGCGTCGAGGGGGTCGACATCCCGGCGGCCGAAGCACGGGGCCCAGCACTCGAGCTCGTCGGGGTCGACGCAGACGAACGGGGATCGCGGATGGCGCAGCTGGCTGCTGCGGTACGGCGGGTAGTCCAGCCGCGGCTGGGTGCCCTCTTTCCCGTGGTGGTCAGCTGCGATGCGGGCGATCTGCACCGTTATCTCACGTTGGGACACGGCGCGGGCTGACTCCGGTGCAGCCTTCATCGAATCTGACGCTAACGCCAAAATCGGCTGCCCTCAACCGCCTTCGCGGGATTTCCGCGGTGTGCGCGCAATAGTCTGGCTCCATGCCGCGTGACTACATCTATGACCAGGGGTTCTCCGAGGAGCGGGCGCGGCTGGCGGGCATCGAAAGCTTGTGGGATCCGGGAAGCCAGGCGGTGCTCGACGCGCTCGGCATCGCCGCGGGCTGGCGATGCCTGGAGGTTGGTGCGGGCGGTGGCTCGCTGGTGCAGTGGATGGCGGGCCGCGGCGCCACCGTGACGGCGATCGACATCGACACACGGTTCCTCGAGCAGCTGGCCGGCGACACGGTCGAGGTGCGGTGCGTGGATATCCGGACTGGCGAGCTGCCGCAGCGCGAGTTCGACTTGGTGCACGCCCGGCTGGTGCTGGAGCACCTCACCGAGCGCCGACGCATCCTCGACCGCCTGGCCGCCGCGCTGCGCCCCGGCGGGTGGCTGGTCATCGAGGACTACGACTGGACCGGCTTCGGCTTCGAGGATGCCGACCCGCAGTCCGAGCATCTGACCGAGGCCGTCCTGACGTTCATGGCGCAGGCCGGTTTCGATCCGCGCTACGGCCGCCGCGTCGTCGCCGACATGGCAGCCGCCGGACTGTCCGACGTTCGCGGTGAGGGCCGAGCCCTGGTGATCGACTCGCACTCGCCCGGTTTCGACTTCTTTAGGTTGTCCTTCGAAAGCCTGCGCGACGCCGTGGTGGACGCCGGGCTGCTCTCGCGCGCCGACGCCGACGCGGCCGCCGTTCGATTCGCCGAGGACACCCGCGTGCTGACGCCGACGATGATCGCCGGGATCGGCCGCCGCTGAGTAGGTCTCGGCTGTTGTGCGCACCGACCGGCGGCCGTCTCCGCCGCGGCTGCCGGCTAACTGACCACGCCTAACCCCGCGCCGTCCGCCGAGGGCCCGGCTGCCGCCACAGCGATTTCCGAGATCAGAACGGAATGAGCGTCGCCAGGTCGGCCAGCCCAGCCGGCAGGTCGGACGCTAGGCCGGGCAACAGCGTAGTCAGGTCGCCCGCCAGCGTGCTGGGATCCAGCAGTCCGCCCAGGTTGCCCAGGTCGAGGCCGCTCAGCAGCGTGCTCGGATCCAGCAGGCCGGTGAGGTCGGTGCCCGGCGTCGCCGCCGCCGGGTTAGCGAGCTCTTGCGGGATGACGTTCACCAGCGCGTCGATCAGGCCGCCGAACGGCCCCACCGTGATGTCGGCCAGATGCGTGCTGCCGAGGCCTCCGAGGGCGAGCAGCAAGCCGTCCAGCGTAGTCTGCCACCGGCGTGCCTAATGCTGTGCCCAGAGCTGGGCTGATGGCGGTCAGGAGGTTGGTCAAGGTACTCAGCGCGACGGGAACCATAACGGATTCGTCGGGAACGAGGAATCCCGTTGAACAGCGACAGGTCACCCAGCACCGGCAGATCCACGGTGGTTGTTGCCGTTGAGCAAGGCGTCGGCGATGATGGCGGGGCCATCGATGAGCGCGCCGAGCACCGTCGTCGGATCACCACTGGTCAGCTCTCGCGAAGACTTCTTCCAACGCGACCGAGGTGGTGACCAGCGGTCCCACCTCACCCAGGCCGATCAGCAGCGGCGCGCCCAACATGATGAAGACCTGTATCGGCAAAGTCGCCAGATTGGGGTGGTGATGCTGCCCGGGTCGGTCAGCGCGCCGAACAGGGCTTGGGGGAGCTCCGCGATCAGGCTGGGGTCGGCGATGACCGCCTGCAGGAGAGTCTGCAGCTCCGGCAGCGTGGTACCGACAAATTCGCTGCCAATCATTTGCAGGTTGTTGAACGAATGCGTGAACAGGTCTATGTAGGGAGTGAGGAGACTCGGGTCGGCGGGTGCGGGATCCACTGACGCCAGCCCGGGTAGGTCGCTGAGCAGGCTGCTGGGATTTAGGCCGCCCAGGAGTCCGGTGAGGTCCCCCGCGAGGTCGCCGAGCCCTCCAATGCCGGAGGTGCCTCCGGTCACGTCACCGAAAAGGCTGCTGAAATCGCCGAGCAGACCTGAGTCGGAGGTGAGTTGTATTGCCGGGACGTGGACGTCAGGGAGCGGTGCTGCCACCGGAGTGAACGCCATGAAACTGCCGGTGCCGAGAATCGCGATCCCAGCGACGGCGAAGGGACGAAGCGCCTGTTGCATGTCTGCTCCCTTTTCAGCTCTGATACAGGTGTCGATCAAGCTACCTTAGCGCAGACTGAGAAGGACCTAAAAACGCGATAATTACTTTCAACTTTTTTCACACGAACTCGAAAGATCTCATTCAGGCGTCAACCGGGCCCAATTGCCGCTCGCCGGTCGTGGCCGTCACGGCGTCGACCGCACAGTCGACGCCGATACCCGAGTCGAACACCAATGCCCCGCCCATGAGCTGGCGCCGACGGTGATGCCGTAACCGAGCGCGCTGATCGCGATCCCCCGACGGTGCCGGCCGCGGCGGCGATCCAACCACGACATGATGTAGGGGCCCGTCGCCAGCCCGTTCAACAACCCATACACCAACCCGATGCGACGGTCTTCCTCGTGCGTGTGCTGCCAATCCGCGACGCCGGTGAGATGATTCGCGCGGCGAACTCACAGGAATCGTTCAGGTTTGCGGAAGCCCTTGGCGCAGAGAGCCTTTCATCAACATTAACGCAATAGTCATCCGTACCGCGATTCCGGCGGGCAGCGCGCTGCTCACGGCGAGGGGTGTTGACCGTGCCGTCGGCCTGCGGCATTCTCTAGAGCAGAACTGTCCTCTGTATCACGGATAAAAGCGCGCGAGATTGGAGGTCGCCATGGTCGATCACCACAGTGCCCTCGATGAAGTCCTCGGTAACGTCCGGCGCGGGATGATCCCCGCGCACATCTACAACGACAAAGAGGTGTTCGAGCTGGAAAGGGAGCGTCTCTTCAGCCGCGCCTGGCTGTTCGTCGCCCACGAATCCGAGATCCCGCAAGACGGCGACTACGTCGTGCGCCGAGTCCTCGACGACTCCTTCATCATCACCCGCGATGCCAACGGCGACATCCGGGCGATGTTCAACATGTGCTTGCACCGGGGAATGCAGGTGTGCCGTGCAGAGATGGGCAACGCCTCCAACTTCCGGTGCCCCTACCACGGCTGGACCTACCGCAACGACGGTCGGCTCACCGGTCTTCCGTTCCACCGGGAGGCCTACGGCGGCGATGACGGATTCCCCAGGAATGGCCAAAGCCTGCTTCCTGCACCGAATCTCGCGAGCTACAACGGCCTGATATTCGTCAGCATGGACCCCGACGCGCAACCGCTCGAGGACTTTCTGGGCGACTTCCGGTTCTATCTGGACTTCTACACCAAACAAAGCCGCGGCGGACTGGAGGTCCGCGGACCACAGCGCTGGCGAATCAAGGCCAACTGGAAGATCGGCGCCGAGAACTTCGCCGGGGACATGTACCACACCCCGCACACCCATGCCTCGATCGTCGAGATCGGCTTGTTCCGCGAGCCGAGAGCACAGAAGCGCAAGGACGGAGCCACTTATTGGGCGCAGTGCGGTGGCGGAACCACCTACAAGCTGCCGCCGGGCAACTTCGAAGAACGCATGCGCTACGTCGGTTACCCCGACGAGATGATCGACCGCATCAAAGGCGTCTGGACCCCACCACAACAGCAATTCGTCGGCGACGACGGGTTCATGATCTCGGCTGCATCGTGTTTCCCGAATCTCAGTTTCGTACA
The DNA here is from genome assembly GCA_963751315.1 of uncultured Actinomycetota bacterium. Classification (GTDB taxonomy): domain Bacteria; phylum Actinomycetota; class Actinomycetes; order Mycobacteriales; family Mycobacteriaceae; genus Mycobacterium. The sequence continues at coordinate 127,143 of CAVVUH010000006.1, forward strand.
TAACTGGCCCAAGGTGCTCGACAGCGGCGACGATAATGACGTGTTGCCGTTCATCTCAATCCGGCTGTGGCAGCCGATCAGCCAGAACGAAACCGAAGTGTTGTCATGGTTCGCAGTGGATTCCGCAGCGCCACCGGTGTACAAGAAGAACTCCTACAAGGCTTATCTGATGTGCTTCGGTTCGACGGGCATGTTCGAACAAGACGATGTGGAGAACTGGGTGTCGTTGACCAACACCGCCGGCGGGTCGATGGCTCGGCGGCTGCTGCTGAATAGCAGGATGGGGCTGCTCTGCGACGACCACCCAGTGGTCGAGCCGCTGCCTTCCAACGCGTTTCACGGGCCCGGACACGCCCAGGTCGGCTACAACGAGAACAATCAGCGCGAATTGCTCCGGCTGTGGGCCGACCATCTGGAATTGCCACCGGTATCGAACGCCGCGACCGCCCTTGGCACGGTGGCCACCGTATGACGACCACACAGCTCGGCAAGCCGATCGGAAAGCCCTTGCCGTTCAGCGACAACCGGCACCTGCAGGCGCATCAGTTCCTGGTCGAGGAGGCCTATCTGCTCGATGCCCAGCAGTACGACGTATGGCTGGACACCCTTACCGACGACATTCACTACCTGATGCCGGTGCGGGTCACCACCGCACGGGGCGCCGGGTTCGACACCTCCCCGGGGATGGCGCACTTCGACGAGGACAAGTACTCGCTGAGCCGACGGGTTGCGCGGTTCGCCACCGAGCATGCCTGGACCGAGGACCCGCCTTCGCGGATGCGGCACTACATCACCAACGTGCGCACGTTCGCCTGCGGGGACGACTCCGCGCAGGCACACCTCTATGTCGAATCCGCGGAACTGCTATTCCGCAGCCGTGGCGACGTCAACGAGGCGGCACTGGTGTCCTGCGGTCGCCAGGACGTGTTGCGCCGCTGCGGCGACCACCAGGACCAACTGAAATTGGCCCGCCGCACCATCCTGGTCGACGAGTCGGTCTTGAGGATGCAGAACCTGGCGGTGTTCTTGTGAACGATGCACTGACGGAGCTGCTCAACGGCGCGGTGGGCGAACCGCTCACGGTGGCAAATGAATTCACCGAAGTCGTGGTACGCCGCGTCGATACCCGAAACGGCTCGCGGCTGCTGATCAGCGCGCCCAAATCCGGTCAATGGATCAGCCTGGACGCCTTGGAGGTCGAGGCGCTGACGCGGCAGAACGCCCGCACGCTGGCCGCGATGGTCGGTAACTCCGGTGGCCCGCTGCTGCCCGACAACGGTGTCCAACCGTGACCCAGTGGCTGGACGGCAAGCGTGCCCTGGTCGTCGGTGGCGGATCCGGCATCGGCAGGGCCGTCGTCGACGCCTTCCGTGACGAGGGCGCGAAAGTCGCTGTACTCGAACGGGATCCCGATAAATGCGACACGTTGCGGCACAAGTTCAAGAAGGTGCCCGTAGTCGAAGGCGACGCGACCACCCGCGCAGCCAACGATCTGGCGGTCGCCACCGCGGTCGAGGCGTTCGACGGACTCGACACCCTGGTCAACTGTGTCGGGATCTTCGATTTCTACAAGGGAATCAGCGACATTGATGCCGACGACCTACCCGCAGCGTTCGACGAAATGTTTCGGACCAACGTGCTCAGCCATCTGCAATCGGTCAAAGCGGCGGTGCCTGCGCTGCAAGCCGAAACCGGATCGTCGATCGTGCTGACCGAGTCCGCGTCGTCGTTTTATCCCGCACGCGGCGGGGCGCTGTATGTGTCATCGAAGTTCGCTGTGCGCGGACTGGTCAGCACGCTGGCTCACGAACTCGCGCCGCAGATCCGGGTCAACGGCGTCGCACCGGGCGGCACGCTGAATACCGACCTACGCGGTCTTGCCAGCCTTGGACTGGACGATGTCCGCCTTGACGACGCCCCTAACCGCGCCCGCGATCTGGCCGCGCGCACGCCGCTGAATATCGCCCTCACCGGTGAGGATCACGCCTGGAGCTTCGTGTTCCTGGCCTCCGACCGCGCCCGCGGCATCACCGGCGAGACCCTCCACCCCGACGGCGGATTCGGCATCGGCACAGCGAAATCGGCACAAGAATGACCGACCGACTAGACCAGCAACGCGCGTTGGTGGCACAGGCCTGCCGGGTCGCGGCCGCGCGCGGACTGGTCGACGGCATCCTGGGCCATCTGAGCCTGCGGGTGGACGACGAGCGGCTACTAGTCCGATGCCGCAGCGACACCGACACCGGGGTGGCGTTCACTCGTCCCTCGGATGTCCGGCTCATCGGATTCGACGGCAGCGCGGGCGCTCCCGGAGAATTGGACGGGTATCGGGTCCCCAACGAACTTCCCATCCACGTCGAAACCATGCTGGCTGACTCGCAGCACCGGGCGGTGGCGCATTTGCATCCGCCCGCCGTCGTCGCGGCCGATCTCGCCGGCATCGCGATCCGGCCGATCTACGGGGCCTACGACATTCCCGGGGCCTGGCTCGCGCGCGGTGGTGTACCGGTCTATGAACGTGCGGTGCTGATCCGAAACACCAGGCTGGGTAAGGAAATGGTGGCCGCCATGGGCGACGCAGCGGTGGTGATCTGCCGCGGCCACGGCATCGCCAGTGCAGCGGCCACCGTCCAGCAGGCGGTGCTGCAAGCGGTCAGCCTCGACGCGCTGGCCCGGATGTCACTAGAGATTCGCGCAGCCGGCGGCACCCTGCGCGATATAGACGACGCGGACTGGCAAGAGCTCCCAGATCTGGGGCCAGGCTTCACCACCGACGCGGCCTGGCGGCACGAACTCGCGCGGTTGCCTCCTCAGCCGAGCTGATCGGCAATCTCCTTGGCCGCCTTCGTAAGTACAGCTGCAACCGAGGCATACTGCGACCGACTGAGCCGGTGCTGCGGGGCCGCGGCATTGAGCGCCAACCGGAGCCCCGGTGCCTGGGTCGGGATCGGCACCGCCACCGACGCGACGCCCTCCTCACTCTCTTCACGGTTGACGGCATACCCCTGTTCGCGCACCCGGGAAAGCTCGGCTTCTAACTTGGTCCGGCTGGCGATCGACCGGTCGGTGATGCGCTCCAACTTCTCGTCGGGCAGTAACTGATGCAATTCCGCTTGCGGCAATTGGGCCAGCATCGCCTTTCCCGTCGACGTGCAATGCGCCGGCATGGTCCGGCCCAGCCGCGACGCCACCCGTACGGCGGTCGGGCCCTCCACCGCGGCGACGAAACGGACTGCGGCGCCGTCGAGCATGCCGACATGCACGGTCTCGCGTAAGCGTTCGCTCAGGCCGCGCATGACTGGCATCACGGTTCCGGAGATGTCGAGGCGGCCGAAGATCGCAAATGCAACACCGGTCAACGCCGGACCGGGCAGATAGACCTTCGACACCGGGTCCTGGCGGACAAAACCGCGGTATGCCAACATCGCCAGCAGCCGGTGCGCGGTCGATGAGGCGACACCCAGATACCGGGTGGCTTCGCTCAACCTGATCTCGGGTTTCTCCCCCAACAACAGCAGCAGCTTCAACGCCTTATCGACCGATTCGATCGGGTACTGCGGCGCAAGTGAATCGGCGGCCGACGCCCCGACCGCCCGCTCCGCCTTTTTCTGCATGACAGAAAACCTACCTGCGATACGCCGGAGGCAGGGTCAACATGATGGAGTGGGCGCCGAAGCGCCGCGAGCAGATCACGTCCCGCGCCGCCTGAGCCGACGGGCGGCCGGCCGATCACACCCTTGCGTCTACCTCTTGATATGCAGGTGGCGAACCCTACTACTGCACGGTTGTCCAGGACCATGGGGCGGGTGCCCGCGCCTAACCTGCTCCTTCGGAGATATCTTGTGTCACAACGGCATCAGCGTCATCGTCGCGACGCGCACAGCGACGCGATGGCTCCGGACGTCACCCCCGCATCCGCACGGCTGCGGCGACCGCCTGTGGCGCTTCGGACTGAGGGTAGTGACCCACACCTGCAAGCTCGGTCACCGTCGCGTGCGGCAGGACCTTGACGGCCTGCTCAAGGACGTGGCGGCCCGATACTGGGTCGTCCGGCCCCCACACGAGATACAGCGGGCCATCCCAATTGGCTAGCGCCGTCTCCCACCGACGATGATGAATCGCACGCTCGGCGTTGTATTTAATGAGTAGATGCCACAGCTTTTCCCCGTTTTCTCGCGACATACCCAGCCAAAGGTCGTCGAACTCAGTCTGGGTGAGCTTCGATCCGCGAACTTCATCGAGCAGAGAGCGGATCCTCGCAGCGCTGACACGGCTGGCCAGCAGCTTGCCCACGACCGGCATAATCAGCAACTTCTGAGCGCGTGTCGGGCGGTATGCGCTGTACACGATGCCGCAGTTCAACATGACGATGCTGTCGATCGCGAAGCCGAGCTGGCCCCGGTTGGCTCGGTCGACGAGTTCTTGACCGACGATTCCGCCGTAATCGTGGATCACCAACCGCGTCGACTTCACGCCGAGATGGGCGGCGAGATCCTCGACGATGTCGGCTGATTCGGCCACCGAGTACTCATAGGGGTTCGGCTTGTCCGACGCGCCGTAGCCCAGGAAATCGAGCGTGATCACATCATGGTCGCGAGCAAGGTCGCTAGCCACCTCGGCGTAGTCATAAGACCAGGTCGGAAATCCGTGTAGGAGCAGCAATGTGGGCCCGGCCCCGCGTCGCCGGAATGCGATCCGATGCCCCCGCCGGCTGACCAGCGTGTCGTTTTCGGCGATCCATTCCGCGGCCCGCGGCACATTGACTTCCATTGGACTCACCTTCCGGTGTTGATGCCGACTTAGTCGGATTTAGCTTGGTCTTTGGATAGATCACGTGATTACTTCGATAACAATCCGGCGTGCGCTGCCGCGAGCGTGACGCGTACAGCCTGCGTGATCAGATCCTCGTCGATGGGATCGCCTGTCGTGACCATGCGATAGAACAGCGGTGCCCGGAAGGTGGTCAACAACGCGTTGGCGTCGCAGTCTGCCGGCAGCTCACCCCGATCGATAGCTTGCGCGACGAGAGGGATTGCCCGTTCCGCCTGGTGGTCGAAGTAGCGTCGGGTTGTTTCGCGCAGCTGAGCGGATCGCAGGCCGGCTGTGAGGACCAACGCGACGATCTGGCGCCCGACGCCCGCATTCAGTACGTCGGCCAGTTGGCGGCCGAGCGCCAGCAGGTCAGTTTCGATGCTGCCGGTGTCCTGGGCCGGCAAGGCGTGGTGTGACCACTCCATGAGCGCATCGACCAGGAGGTCGTCGAGCGTGGGCCATCGTCGGTAGATGGTGGTCTTATTGACCCCGGCGCGTGACGCCACCGCCTCCACGCTCAGCGCTGCGTAGCCGCTGTCGGTCAGCTCCCTGAAGGCGGCATCAAGTATCGCCTCACGGACGCGGGCACTGCGACCGCCGGTCCGCACACCCTGGACAACCTGCCGATTTGACACTAATCGCCTCCAATAGTTGCTTTAATGACCCGCCTGTGTCATTGTAACTTATAGCAACTGAATGTTGCTATAACTAGGAGAGGAATGGACATGCGATTCATCTTCGACACCGACGAATCGTTCTCGTTTGAGACGTTGCGCGCGGTCGGATACACCGTCTACGGCGGGGCCGATATCGGCGAGGTCATCACCACCGCGGAACGGATCACGCCCGGCGACACGGAGTCGTGGTATCGCGAATGGCGCGCCCTGGCAGACCGGATCGCCGCCATCGCCGATGCCTGCGCTGCCGACGGGCACACGGTCAGTGCCAATAGCGCGTACCTGCGAGCCTCCAATTACTACCGGACAGCTGAGTTCTTCCTTCGAGACGATCCATGGAACGACCCCGCGTAGCGGACACCTCGGCACGCGCGATCGAGACGTTCAGAAGCGCGCCCGAAATCCAGGCGCGGTGGTCCCGGGTGCGCATTCCCTACGAGGGAATCGAACTGGAGGGGTACTACCTCAATGTCAGCGGGGACGATCCTGGGCCCACGTTGCTCGCGCACGGGGGTTTTGACTCGACGGTCGAAGAGATGTTCTTCGCCGTCGGCGAGGCCGCGCGCCGGCACGGGTGGAACTGCCTGATCTTCGAAGGCCCCGGGCAGGGCACGGCGTTGAGGCTTCACAAATTGCCATTCCGCCACGACTGGGAGGCCGTGGTCACCCCGGTGCTGGACTTTGCCCTCAACCTACGTGGGGTCGACCCCGACCGCATCGCGCTGCTGGGCATGAGTATGGGCGGCTACCTGGCGCCTCGCGCGACGGCCTTCGAACACCGGATCGCCGCGTGTATCGCCTATGACGGCATATTGAACTTTGCGGCGGCCCTGCCTGGACCGGAGCTCGATGCGACGGAACGAGTCGCAGCGCTGGATGATTTGATCGCCCACCGGGCGCAGGCGCCGACGCAGCTGCGGTGGGCGGTGTCGAACGGCTTATGGACAATGGGAGTCGCCACCGGCCAAGAGTTCATCGATGAGTTCATCAAGTATGACCTCACCGAGGTTGCCGATCAGATCACCTGTCCAACGCTGGTCTGCGATGCGGAAAACGACCAATTCCTCAAGGGGCAGCCGGCCATGCTTTACGAGGCGCTGCACTGCCCGAAAACCTTTGTGGCGTTTACTGCCGCCGAGGGCGCCGGCGAGCACTGCAGTGAGGGCGCGCTGACGCTGTTTCATCAGCGCATGTTCGACTGGCTCGACGACACCCTCAGGTCCTGACTGGCCCTCTATCACAACGACACGCTGCCGTAATCCCAACTGCCGGCCGTCATCTCGGTGATGGCGGCCGGCTGAACACTCAAGGAGACGTGCGATGACAGTCTTCCCCTGGCCCGAGCTCGACGCCGACAAAGAAGCCCAATACGAGCTCTTCCCCATCAACTTGACCCGAATGATGCTGCACACCCAGGGGCTGACCGTGCCGTACTGGAAATACGCGTTGGGCTTTCGCAACGCCAAGATCTCGGCGAAGGTCCGCGAGCAAGTGATCGTGCGGGTCGGCGCGGTCGCCGATTGCGAATACCAACTGGTTCAACACAAGTCGCAAGCCCTGCGCACCGGGACCAGCCAGGAGCTGCTGACGGACCTGATCAATCCGCAGCAGCAGGAGTTCGACGATGCAGCGCTGACAGCACTGGTCAAGTATGTCGACTCGCTTGTCACGAATATCGGAGCCGAACAAGAGGCCCTCGACGCGCTGCGAAAGCACTTCCCGGACAACGAAGTCACCGAGATCACCTTACTGGCCGGCACCTACGTGTTATGCGCAGCGTTTCTCAAATCGCTGCGGGTGCCGCTGGATGACGGACCTGTCGACTGGGCCGCCGCCGACGCCTACATCAAGAAGGAGGGACTGTAGATGACGAACGACCTTGCGGTGTTGGAGGACTACATCCAGCGGTGCTCCAACTGGGGCCGCTGGGGCCCAGACGACCAGTTGGGCACCGTCAACCTCATCACCCCCGACAAAATCCGGGAAGCCGCAGCACTGGTGAAGGTCGGCAAGACCATCTCGCTGACCATGCCCTACGACGAGCACGGCCCGCAGATCGGCTACCTCGGCAGGGCCAATCCCCATCTGTACCAACTCACGTCGGGACCGGGATACCTTGTCGGCGAACAACAACGCGTGGAAACCGACACCCTGGCCCAATGGCGCGAATCCACCGGGCAACCCACCGCCGGCTACTACGACGACGTCCTGGTCATGCCAACCCAATCCGGCACCCAATGGGACGCACTCTGCCACTTCTTCTGGCGCGGCCAGATGTACAACGGGCACTGGGCCGGTGACGCCGGAACAGCGGGCAGCCGCAGCAACGGTGTGCAGAACTACACCGGCAAGATCATTACCCGGGGGGTGTTCGTCGACCTGGCCGAATACCGCGGCTTGGACACCCTCGAGCCCGGATACGCCATCACCACGGACGATCTCGACGAATACCTTGCGGCGAAAAACCTCGAAATCCGGCCCGGCGACGCGCTGATCATCCGTACCGGCTTCATGGCAGCACGGCGCGGGAACTGGGGAGACTACGCCGGTGGCCCATCACCAGGACTATCCCTGCACACCGCCGCATGGATCCGTGCCAAAGACATCGCCGCCATCGCCACCGACACCTGGGGAATCGAGGTACTGCCCAACGAGATCGACGTCTGGCAGCCGCTGCACGTGGTCAGCCTCGCCCACACCGGCCTAGCTTTCGGCGAAATGTTCGACCTCGACGCGCTGTCCGCCGACAGCAGGGCCGACGGGATCTACGAGTTCATGTTCTCAGCATCACCCCTACCCCTGACCGGTGCATCCGGCAGTCCGGTTTCCGCGGTTGCAATCAAGTGACGGGGCAAACAGTTGGACCGAGCAGCCCGACCGAGACGTTAATGGCAGCACCCTGCGAACAGGTCGGGCATTCTTAACCCATGACGGTGGATGCCCTGTTGCAGTCGATACCCCCACTCACTGTGTACGTCGTGGTCGGCATGGTTGTCGGGGTGGAGAGCCTGGGCATCCCGCTGCCGGGTGAGATCGTCCTCGTCAGCGCCGCACTGCTGTCGTCGCGGCACGAGCTGGCGGTCAACCCGATCGGCGTCGGTACTGCCGCGGTGATCGGGGCGGTGATCGGCGACTCGACCGGCTACGCCATCGGCCGCCGGCTCGGCCTGCCGCTGTTCGACCGGCTGGGGCGGCGCTTTCCGAACCACTTCGGCCCCGGACACGTCGCGTTTGCCGAGCGACTGTTCGACCGCTGGGGCGCGCGGGCGGTGTTCTTCGGCCGTTTCATCGCGTTGCTGCGGATATTCGCCGGGCCACTGGCCGGGGCGTTAAAGATGCGCTACGCGAGGTTTTTGGTCGCCAACGTGTCGGGCGCGGTGTGTTGGGCGGGCGGCACCACCGCTCTGGTTTATTACGCGGGCGTGGCCGCCGAACGCTGGCTGACCCGCCTCTCATGGATTGCGTTGGTTGTCGCTGTCGTGTGCGGGGTGATCGCCGCAGTCCTGCTGCGCGAGCGGGTATCCCGCACGATCGCCGAACTCGCGGCCGAACACTCCAGTGAATCCGGCCACAGCACCGCTTGAATATTGTCGGCACCGGCGAACAACGCGCGTCTTTTTGGTGCTCGCCGAGGGAGCCGAGGCGGGGCTTAGCACATATTCTGCCCCGGTTTTTCGAAACCGGCGAAACCGTCGGTTAATCTTCGCGGCGGCGTTTCAATGGCTTTGCCAAAAAGGCCGTGTGAGCGTCTCGACGAGCTGGCACCTCCGCGTTGTCGGCCGCGCGGGGACATCTGCCATGCTTAACCGAAACGCACTGACAATTCTGATCTTTGGTGGCGCGAGCGCGCGATGATCTCGATGCCAACCGCGGTGGTGGGCGGGTTGATGAACCATCCCGACGCGGGAGTCCATAGTTTGCTGATCAGCCGGCGTCGCAGCCAACGTCGACGCTAGCCTCAGTGAATTCTCAGACAGCTTTTCATGGACATGCGTAACAGCTTCTGTTATAAAAATGAAATCTACTAATCGAAGTCGGTCTTAAGCCACGTAGGGCGGGCATCCATATCGCGACGCACAGCTGCGCCGATTAGGAGGACCACATGGGCACTTTTGCCACCGCAGAGCCATCCTGCAATCACCTGATGCTGAGCAGCCGCCTCATCTCCGAGTTGGCGCAGGCGCGAAGCACGCTGCGGATGACCACCGAGCGGAGCGGACTGGCAGTGATCGTCACCGCCGGGGGGGAATTGGACGCCTCCAATGAAGCCACCTGGCGACGCCTGCTCAGCGAGGCCGCGGCTGCGGCAGGCCCGCCGGGACCGCTTGTGATCGACACCAGCGGGCTGGACTTTATGGGGTGCTGCGCCTACGCGGCCTTGGCCGAGGAGGCGGGGCACTGCCGGCAGCGTGGCGTCGAGGTACGACTCGTGGGCAATCGGCCGCTTGTCGCCCGGATCGTCGCCGCTTGCGGCCTGGGCGAGCTGCTGCCGATTGATGACAGCGTGGACGCTGCGCTATCGGTGTACGACCCGGGCGACTGGTAAGCCAGCTGTATCGCCACCCCTTAGATGCGTTGGGCTAGAAGGCCTTTCCCGGGTCCAGTCGGCTGATTCAGCGCGTCCGGTCGTGCCGCCATCGCGATTATCAGGGCCTCGCCCGGGCCGGCCACCTCGAGCCCGTCGCCGAAAACCCAATCGATGTCGGTGGCGATCAGGCGCACGCCGCGGGCTTTCCGGGCGCCGCGTGTCGCGGGTGAACGCAACGCGTTGTCCAGCACCCTTTCCAGCCGGTCCGGCGGGATGACGCGGCCGATACCGAGGGGGCGTCGAATATCTTGCTGATGGATCATGCCGTCCACCAGTGCGATCATGCCGCCGAAGGCAGACGTAAGGCTCCTCGCACGCCATCTGCATGGTGGATACGTCCTGCATCGGATTCACAGCCTCAGTGACGCGACGCGGCTTGCGCGCCTGCAAGGTCGACGAATCCGGGTCCGATCCCCCAGTGCAGCCAACACGGCCTCTTCCGAAGCAGGCATGCGGTAAGTCTGTACGAATAGCAGGTAGTTGCCAACGTTCGTCATGACTAACGGTTGCACGGTCGGCGGATTTGCCGGGTGGCGATCTGAAACCACCTGTAACGCCACACGCTGCCGTAGCGAAGTACTCCGAAATAGTTCGACGGTAGCCAGGGTGCATCCCTAAATCCGCCCTCACCTCGGCTAGCCGAGGAACGGCTTGGAGGAGTATTGGACATCGTCCTCGGGGTATCCATGGCTCCAGCAACCATCCGCATGGTGCTGGTCGAAGGGGAAAATGCTGACGGCGTCACCGTCGATGAGGATTACTTCGATGTTGGCGATGCCAACGACCCGAGAACGCTGAGCGCACCGGACCAGGTGATCGCCGCCATCTTCGGTACCCGCGAAGGCGCCAGCCAAGGCGGCCACCAACTGACGTCGGCCGGCGTGACTTGGACCGATCCACGCGATGCCGCCGCGCTCGCGACAGCGCTGGCCGCTCGCAAGATCGAGAACGTGATGCTGGTGTCGGCATTTTTGGCTGCTGCTGCGCTGGCCCAAACCGTAGGCAACGCAATCGGTTACGAATACACGGCGATGCTGTTCGTCGAACCCGACACCGCCACGTTGGCTGTCATCGACTCCGCTGACGGTTCGATCACCGATGTGCGCCGCCGTCCACTGAATGGCGCCAACCCAGTGCCCGACCTGGCCGCGATGATTGCCGGACTCGACGCGCCGGGAAGCTACGCGGAGGGTTTGTTCATCGTCGGCTGCGACGTGGATATCGCACCGATCAAGCCGGCCCTGGAGGTGGCGTCATACCTTCCGGTCAGCGCCCCTGAGGAGCCGGACATGGCGCTGGCCCGCGGGGCAGCGCTAGCATCGGCCAACGCGCCGCTGTTCGCATCCTCCACCGCCGCTTTGGCCTACGCGCAAGATCCCGGTACCGGTGAAGTGGACCAGTTCGCCGTCTCGCCCGGTTACCTCGAGGTGCCCGTTCATCGCCCCGGTGCCGAGCTCCGCGAGGAGGATCTCGCCTACAGCGCTACGCCCGACCAGGACGCCGATGCCGAAACCGGCGTCGTGAACACCGCCGAGGCCGCAGCGGAGGCCGATTTCGACACCAGCCAGCGGCCTGGACCGCTGATGTTGGTCGGCAGCGCATTGGCGGTCGTCGTCGTCAGCGCTGCTTTGGCGCTGGAAATTGCCCTGGCACTGGGTATCCGACCGGCGGTCGCGTTACGGCCCGCTCCCGGCCAGGCTCTCATCGCGCCCGCAGAGGCGGCGCCGTCACCACCGGCGGCGCAGCTCCTTCCGGTGCCGCACCCGTTGGCCGTTCGTGCGGCGCCGCCGCTGCACCTGCCGGCTGCCGCGCCGGTCGCACCCCCCGTCCCGGTGCACGTGCCGGTTCCCGCCGCACCCGTGCCGGTGCCCGTCCCGGTGCCGATGCATGCGGGGATTCCGGCGCCGTCTTTCCACGCACCGTTTGGTCAGCCTCGGATCAATCTGGCGGTTCCCAGGGCGCCGCTGATGCGTGAGCCCGTCCCGCAGTGGCGTACGCCAATGCCGCAGTTACGGGGGCAGTTTGCCCAGCCGCCAATGAATTTCCCGGGCCCCCAGGGTCCCCGCTCCCCCATGATGCCCAGTCCCGAAGGTCCACGATTCCCCAGCGGGCCGGGTCTGATGGGTCCCCGCTTCCCCGGCGGGCCGGGTCCGATGATGCCTCGGATGCCTGGTCCGATGTTTCCCCGGATGCCCGGGCCCATGATGCCCGGGCTCCCGCATTTCAACTTCCCGGGTCCGTCATTCCGGTTCTGAGAGAGTCGAATTCGACTGTTTATTGGGGAAGGCCGAAGAGCTGAACCACCCCGTGATCGCGGCCCGCCGTGTAGCCGCCGTCGACGGCAATGGCCTGGCCGCTCACGAAGGACGCGTCGGGAGACACCAGAAAGGCCGCCATCGCCGCGATCTCTTCCGGGAAGCCCATCCGTTGCAGCGCGTGCTCCTCGGTGATCGAGGCCTTCGGACCCTCCATCCCCGGCAAGCCGAAGACGCTGCCGGTCATCGGCGTTTCGATGAAACCGGGACAAATGGCGTTTGCCCGAATGCCGCTGGGGCCGTAATCGAGCGCGATGTTCTTGGTGAGCAGGACGACGCCACCCTTGGAGGCGTTATAGGCACTGCCGCCCGCTGTGCCTTCCAGTCCCTCGATGCTTGCCAGCGTCACGATCGAGCCCCGCTCGCCGTTGACCCGCGGTTGGTCGATCATCCTGGCCAGCGCCGCCTTGGCGACCAGAAATGTGCCGGTCAGGTTGATCGCGATCACCCGCTCCCATTCGGCGCGGTCCAGCAGGTGGACCGGGCCGCCGCCGGCAACGCCTGCGGCGTGGACGACACCGTCGAGCCGGTCGGGCACGGCGGCCAGCACGGCGGCGATCGCGGCCTCGTCGGTCACGTCCGCCGTCACGAAGCGGAAGTCGGGGCCGAGGTCGGGTGGGGCGGCCAGGTCGGCGCCGACGACGCTGCCGCCTTCGGCCAGCAGGCGCTGGGCGGTGGCCAGCCCGATACCAGACGCCGCACCCGTTACGACGAACGTGCGGGAACGGGCGCGATCAGCGCTCACTATGGCTGGTCCTCTCGAGTTCTGTTGCCGCACAGTCAGAGTCCGAACTGGTCCTCGATGATGCCGAGCCAGATCTGTGCGACGTCCATTGCGACCTTCTCGCTGATGAACGCGTGCTGGGTGCCGGTGTAGATGTCACGGAACGCGCGCTCGAGTCGACTGCCCTCGCGAATCGCGGTGGTCCCAGCCGCCAAATGGGCCCACTCGGCGCAGGCCCGTGCCGTGTCGGTGGCATAGACCGCCGCCACCCGCATGTCGGCCCGCATTCCGGGGGTCAGGTCGTCGCCCGCGTCAACCGCTGCCTCGGCTGCAGAAAAGGCGTCGATCACCAGCAGGCGGGCTGCCCGCCACGCAGCGACGTGGTGGGCGAGTCCCTTTTGGAAAGTGGGGCGGCTGGCCAAGGTCGCCATGTCGCTCATCCGTACTTTGGTGGCCGCGAGTTCCTCGACATCGTCGAGCATGCTCTTGGCCACTCCCAACGCAAACGACGCGTGGCCGGCGGCGGTGATCGGCATCAGACCCATCCGGCTGGCCGCCGAGGTTCCGCGGACGGGCGCACGGGTGAACAGCGGCATGGTTCGGTACTCCGGTACGAACACGTCGGCGACGTTGTAGTCGTAGGAGCCGGTGCCTTTGAGTCCCTGGACATGCCATCCGTCGGTGAAGGTGACCTCCTCGCGAGGAAGAAATGCGACCCGCATTTCGGGAATGCCCTCGCTGACCCAACGCATCTCACCGTTGTCCATCGGGAAAAAGCCGGCGCCGATGTACCCGGAGTGCCCGGTGCCGGAGCCGAAATTCCACGCACCACTCAACCGGTAGCCGCCGTCGACGACTGCCCCCTGCCCGTTGGGGAAGTACTGACCGCCGATGGTGATGTGGTTGTCGTTGCGAGTAAAGATCTCGGCGAAACCCTCATCGGGCAGATAAGTCGCCGCGGCGAAGGTCGAGGGCAGGTTCGCAATGCCGATCCAGCCGAAAGACCCGTCTTGCCAAGCCATTTCGATCCACGTCTCGATCATCTCGGCAAAGGAAGGTTCGACGCCGCCCGCCGGCGTGGGATTGAACGCAGACATCAGGCCGCTGGCCCACATCTCGTCGACGATCGGCGCCGAGAGTGTCCGCAAACGCTCGGATTCCGCGGCCTCAGCGCGGACCAGATCACGCATCCCACGCGCTCGATCCACCACCTGATCACGCACTTCGGTCATGAGCGCCGCTCTCCCCCGCAAGCGGATGGGGTCCCCGCGGGGCTGGGGAGTACACCCACCTCATCGCTTCCCTCTGCATCGTCGACGGCGCGGGTCATGGCACGATCCTTTAGGACTGCGGCCCTGCATCATCGGGGATCATGAACGGCCGGCTTGGTGGCGGCCATGTCCTTACTTGCGCCTTTGCCTCTGCCTTGGCCTTGGCCTTTGCCCTGGCTTTGGCTTTTTGCTGTGCCTTGTAGTCGTCCTCGTCAATGTCTTCGTCCTCATCGACTGCGTCTTCGGTCTCGAAGATGACCTCGTACCACCGCTTGTTGGGCTGTACCCGCGATTCGATGTCACCAGTTGGAGTCGCGCGTCTCAACTGGACGTTTTCCAGGCTCGGATCACGTCGGCAAATGAAAGCTTCGAGCGCCTCCGCCAACGGAACACCGGTGAGATTGATGTCTGCGAGCGCCCTGCCCTGGTACATAGCCACGCCGCACATCTTGCACCGGAATCGCGATGGACGCATCATTTTCCGGCGCTGGCATGTCTAGGCCTTAGCGCTGTCGGCGTAGACACCTCACGGCCTCCGGACCTGCAACAGCAAGGTCCGAAGGCCGTGAGTTTTTTAGTTGTGTCAGTCCAGCGGGACCCAGATTCCGAAGAGCCAGAAGCCCCATCCCCCAAAGATCGGGTTAAAGATCGGGATCGCGTTGTAGCCGTTGTAATTGAACGGCCCGAAATCACGCTGCGCGTAGCCCCAGTCACGCGCCGGACCATTCCATGGGCTGTTCCAACCACCGGGAGGCGGCGGACCGCCCCAGCCACCCGGGGGCGGCGGCCCGTCCCAGAACGGCGGCGGCGCTCCGGGAGGAGGCCCATCATTCCAGCCGAATCCATGTTGTCGCGGTGGAGGCGGCGCACCGTGGTCGGGTGCGCTGAAGCCGTGCGGCGCATCCCTGGGGCCGCCCATCTGAGGGCCACCCCGCTCGTACGAACCCCTGGGTGTGTACGGCGCCGGCCCGCCGGGTCCACCTGGTCCACCGGGTCCACCCGGTCCGCCGGGTCCACCCGGCCCGCCGGGTCCATGCCCTGGTCCCCCAGGTCCACCGGGCCCGCCGGGTCCAGGCCCGCCGGGTCCACCAGGCCCGCCGGGCCCATGCCCGCCGGGTCCACCAGGCCCGCCGGGCCCATGCCCTGGTCCCCCAGGTCCACCGGGCCCACCCGGCCCAGGACCACCGGGTCCACCGGGCCCGCCCGGTCCAGGACCACCAGGCCCGCCCGGTCCGCCAGGCCCGCCCGGCCCATGACCGCCAGGCCCACCCGGCCCAGGGCCGCCGGGTCCCCCAGGCCCGCCAGGTCCAGGACCACCAGGTCCACCGGGTCCGCCAGGCCCGCCCGGCCCAGGACCGCCAGGCCCACCCGGCCCAGGGCCGCCGGGTCCACCGGGTCCGCCTGGCCCCGGTCCAGGTCCAGGACCGCCAGGCCCGCCCGGCCCGTGACCACCAGGCCCACCCGGTCCAGGCCCACCCGGCCCAGGGCCGCCGGGTCCACCGGGTCCAGGACCACCAGGCCCGCCCGGTCCGCCGGGCCCCGGCCCGTCGGCGAAGGGCCCATGCCAAGTGGGAGCTGGCTTCAACGGCGCGGCATTGGCGGGCTCGACGCCCACCGTCAGTGCAGAAATGCCGACGCCTGCGGCAATCGCCGCACCTGCCACGCGCTTCACATACATACCTGTTAGACCCTTCTGCGCACGAGATCGGGAGCGTGGCTACCACGCTGAGCTGTGCCGTAAGACCGCTGCTTTAGGGGCACGTCACATCCATCTCGAATGGTTTGGTCAGCTGCTGCTCTGGGTTGGACATGTTTACCCCCATCGCAGTGCCCTTGATCGTGTAGGAGTTGCCGCTCTTCGTGGCCTGGACGGTGCCCTGATTCGGTGCGCCGGACGAGTAGCCCAGCGTCACGCCGGTGAGGTTACCCAGTCCGACCGCTTGCACGACTGGCGGATCAGCAGTGGTCACCACCGCGCCGATCCCGGTCGACGGATCGCCGATACCGATGTTGACGTTGCCATTAGCCGGAGTGCAACTGACCTGACCAGTGACGTTCTGATTCTGGCCGTCGATGATGACCTGGTTACCGACAGCCGCCGGTGAGCTGGTGGGTGAGTTTGTATTGGACTTGTTGCTCGAACAGCCAGCCATGCCCGCAACCACGGTGGCCGCGGCCGCTATGCCGACCAAAATCCCGCACTTTGCCACTGGACTCCTTCGTCTCGTCGCTCTCAAAACACTGGCGGATTGTTGATAGGTGCGCGATCGAAGACAATCGGCCGTCCCATCGTGAACGCACCATCGAGGCCGCCCCTTTTGCGACCCTACGCTCCGGGTCGCTGCTGAGGCATTACGCCCCAAATCTTGCGTCATGATGGCTCCGATCACCAGCCGAGTACCTAAACGCGAGCTTCCATCCCAACGTCGGCACACGGCCCGGAAACGATGAAATCGCTCGCGCTCCAAGCGCTTATCAGTGTTCTACTTGCGGCGACGCCGGTTCGATGGCGGTCAGTTCGGTGAGGCCGGTGATCTCGAAGATGCGCATCATCATGGGGCGGACGATCAGCTGGATGCGCTCAGCATGGGTAAACAGGGCGTTGATGGCGGCGCTGTCCAGGTACTCCACAGCACTGAGGTCGACGGTCAGCATCCCGCCGCTGCCAGCTGTCTCGGCGATGGCCGTGGTGAGGGCTTGAGTGAAAGTGTCGATGTTGCTCAGGTCGATTTCCCCCGCTGCGACCAGCACGAGTTTCCCGTCGTCACGGTGGGCGGTGTCGAGGGTGAGCGATGTGCGCATCAGGTGATCCTCGCGGACAAGTGAACTAACGTTCCTGTTGCGCCGGGGTTGATGGCGACACTATGCATCAGCGCTCGCATGAGCTTAATCCCCCGGCCGCGGTGGGCGTTGGTGTCCGGTCGTGGAGGTTTCCACGAACCGGTGTCAACGACGGTCAACTCCACCTGGTCGGACAGTGCGGTCGCGCGCAGGCTAATGATGCCCTCCGGACTGTGGCGGTGACCGTGCTCGATGGCGTTGGCGATGGCTTCTCCGACTGCGATGACCATGTCCTGAGTTTGCACCGGGTCCACCTGGGCCCGGGTCAACCAGCTGCGCAAGGCGGCGCGGGTGGGGGCGAGTTGGCTAACGTGGGCGGGAAACTCCAGCTGCAGTGGGGCCGGATGGCGGTAGAGCAGCAGCGCAACGTCATCCTGATAGCCGTCGCTTGGCGCGAGACGGGACATGATCTGGTCCGCCAAATCGTCCAAGGTGAACCCGCGGCCGTCCTGAAGGAGGACGGAAGCGCGAGCGATGCCGTGGTCCAGTCCACTGCGGCGACGCTCGACCAGACCGTCGGTATAGAGCAGCAGGGTCGCGCGCGCCGGCAAAGTCACGTGGGCTTCGGGGCGCGGCCGTTCGGCTCGTATTCCCAGGGGAATGGTGCGGCCTTCGTCGAGCAGCTGCGTTGTCCCATCGGCAAGAACCAGGATTGGCGGCGGGTGCCCGGCACTGGAGTACACCAGTTCGCCGGTGTCGGGATTGAGCACCGCGCAGACGACGGTGGTGCATTGGGCGCCAGGTAGCCGCGCGGCAAAGCGGTCCAGGCCCGCGAGAGCGACACGGGGGCTGGGGTGGTCGAGCAGGAGCGCGCGGCAGGCGCTGCGCACCTGTCCCATCACGGCGGCCGCCGCCAGGCCATGCCCGACACAGTCGCCGACAATCAACGCGATGCGCCCGTCCTCCAAGTCGACGATGTCGTACCAGTCACCGCCGACCTGCAGGGGCCGGCTGGCGGCCTGATAGCGGACCGCGAACCCGGCCGGTAGATGAGCGGGGCCGAGGATTGCGTGTTGCAGCGCCAACGCGGTTTCGCGCTGCTGATCAACCTGGTGCACCCGGTGCAGGCCCTGGCCGAGGCGCCCCGCCAGCACGGTGAGCAAAGTCTGGTCCTCCAGGGTGAACGGCCGTTCTTCGGCCAGATCGATCCAGACGACGAGCACGCCCTCGGGATGCTGCAGCGCGATGCCCGCCGTCCCGGCGTTTGTTGTGTTGGGGGTGAGAAGGTCGCCGTCGCGCAAAGAGCTGAGCATCTGTCGTGTTTGGGATGACAGGTCGCCCCACTGCGCGGGTTCGCCCACCGCCACCACTTGCGGTGCGCCGTAGGCGGATTCCGTCAAGGAATTGCGGGTCGGGAAGGTGACGGCCAGAACGCTGCGGGCACGCCATAACCGACGCAGTTGCTCTGCTGCGGCGTGCATCGCGTCATCGACGGTATCGGCTTGGGCGAGCTCCTGATTGAGCGCATGTTCGCGACCTGCGGCCAGCGCCAACGCGATAGCAGCGTGTCGGGCAAAGTCACTGACCAGCTCGAGGTAAGCGTTGTCGAATGGCGGCTGCAGCGGGCGACGCGCGACGGCAATCACCCCAAGCACCCTGTCGTCCGCAGTCAGCGGCATGACGATCGCCGAGCGTTCACCGACATCGGTGAAACCCTCGATCGGATATTGGAAAGAATCAGTGATCAGCGGTAGACCGCGACGAGCCACACCGCCAGTGGTCGAGCCGTCCATCGGAACCTGCTGACCAATCACCTCCAAGGCGTACCGGCCCGCCGTAGCCGCCACGACCAGGGTGTCGACTTCATCGGCTGGCAGCTCGGGCTCCCTCGGAACCAGCAATATCGCCTGCTCAGCGTCGGCTAACTCCAACGCCCGGTTCACGATGAGCTGCAGCGGCCCCGTCTGTGGATCGCCGGACAGCAGCGCGGCCGTGATCTCACGACTGGCCTTCATCCATTTCGCTGATTCACGTTCTCGTTCGAAGAGTCGCGCATTATCGATGGCGGCGGCCGCCGCCGTGGCCAATGCCCGCACGGCGCTCTCCTGGGAGTCGGAAAACACTCGGTGGGGCCGGTCGTCGGCCAGGTAAAGGCTCCCAAAGTCAGCGGCCCGCACTGTGATTGGTATTCCGAGGAGTGCCCGCATCGGCGGGTCGTGCGCGTGCAGCCCGGCGGCCTGTGGATAAGCACTCAGGTCGTCGACCCGGAGACCCTCACCTACCGGCAAATCGCCGAGCCGCCGCGCTGTGTCGTCGTCGATTCCCGTGTAGACGAAAGAGACCAGGGTGCCATCGGATCCGCGTATACCCAGAACTCCGTAGCGAGCGCCCGTCAGCTCCATCGCCGCATTGACGATTCGGTGCAGCATCACATCCAGGTCAAGATCGGAGCCGATGTCCACGATGACCCGCACCAGATGTTGCATCTGGTCGCGTGCGGCCACCAGTTCGTCATGCTGTTCATGCATTCCGCTCACCAACTCGCGCCGGCCTTGCTGAACACGGATTCAACCCGGTCGCTCCCCCATAGATACCAACCTGATGGCTCAAATAAACGACCTTTGCCGATCAATGTCATCGCAACCGGGGTGGGGTTGCGGTGGAGCGTGCCGAGTAATGGCAGTCGGTCGCGATCAGGCCGGTGCTTGAGGATAGACCGGGAGCCAGCGCACCTGCGTGATCCGTTCGGTGAGTTCCTCGCCGCTGCGCTTCGGGGCGACGCCGTCGGCAACGGCCTGGACGGCCACGGCGTGCGCAATTCGAACAGCGACATCGGGCACGTCCACCCACGCGGGCAGCAACGACTGGTCAGGATCGGCGAGGGCGGGCGACGCCTCGCCCAGGGTCGCCGCCGCAACCCGCATCATCTCGTCGGTGACTCGGGTCGCTTGGGCTGCGGTCACGGCAAGCCCCATCGCGGGGAAGATATAGACGTTATTGCATTGGGCCACAGCATATTCCACGCCATTGCGGTGCAGCGGCGCGAACGGTGATCCGGTGGCAATCAGAGCACGCCCGTCGGTCCAGTGGTCCAGTTCCGCCGGGTGCGCCTCGGCCCGGCTGGTCGGGTTGGACAACGGGAAGATGATCGGCCGCTCGGTCTTGCCGGCCATCTCGCGCACGATGCTCTCGGTGAAGGCACCGGCGGCGGTGGACAGCCCCAGCAGCACACCGACGTCGACGTGGTGTACGACGTCGGCAAGCTGGGCCGGTTCCGACAGCCCCCAACCAGAGACCCGGTCGGCGGGCTGAGCGAAGGCACGTTGCCCGGCTGACAGATCCGTGCGGTCGTCGGTGAGCAGCCCGTCCACGTCGACGACCCAGATCCGTTCCCGGGCAGCATCTTCGGACAGTCCCTGGTTCACCATCTCGCGGCGGATCATGTCCAGCACGCCGATGCCGGCCGAGCCCGCACCGAGCATGACGATCTGCTGCTGCGACAGCGGGCGGCCTGCCACTTTCGCGGCACCGTGCAACGCACCGAGGGTGACGGCCGCGGTGCCCTGAATGTCGTCGTTGAAGGTGAGCAGCTGGTCGCGGTAGCGGGCAAGGATCGGCTCAGCATGCACAGTGGCGAAGTCCTCCCACTGCAGCAGCACGTTGGGCAGTTGTTCACGCACTGCGGTGACGAACTGGTCGATAAACGCGTAGTAGTCGTCGTCGTCGATGCGCCGGTGGCGCCAACCGAGGTAAAGCGGGTCGTCGACCAGTTCCGCGTTGTCGGTGCCCACATCGAGCACGATCGGAAGGGTGCGAGCGGGATCGATGCCGCCGATCAGGGTGTATAGCGATAGCTTGCCGATCGGAATGCCCATCCCGCCGATGCCCTGATCCCCCAAACCGAGGATTCGCTGACCGTCGGTCACCACAATCACATCGATATCGCGTTGGGGGCGGTTGCGCAGCACCTCGTCGAGACAGTCGCGCTCGGGATAGGAAACGAACAATCCCCTTGGTCGCCGGTAGATCTCGCCGAAACGCTGGCAGGCCTCACCGACTGTGGGCGTATACACGATCGGCAGGGTCTCGGGGATGTGGTCGTGCAGCACGCGGTAGAACAGGGTTTCGTTGCGGTCCTGCAACGCGCGGAGATAGATGTGCTTGTCGAGATCGTCGTGGCGAGTGCAGAATTCATGCCAGCAATGCGCGGCTTGATCTTCCAGGGTCTTCACAGCCGTCGGCAGCAGTCCAAGCAGACCGTACCTGCGGCGCTCGGCCTCCGAAAAAGCCGTGCCCTTAGTCGTCAAGGCGTCGAACAGGGCGGCCTGCCCCCGCTTTTCGTTAGGCATCGTCGGCATCCCTTCTGGTGGAATCTCGCTGCGAGTTCCCTTGGGTGCAGTCTGTTTGACGTCGGCGTGACTGCGGCCGCGGCTTCGTCGACACGTCTGCTGTCGAAGAGCTTAGGAGAATCCGGTGAACCCTTGGTAGCTCGGCGCGGAATGAGATAGGTGGCGGCCCTTGCGGGCCGCCCCTGATGGGTTTTTGTGCAGTTGTCCTTTCGTGTCCGCCGCTCAGAACTAGTTAGCCCAGATGCCCTGGTTCATCGGGCAGCACCGTGTCGGGTCGCACCGGGTAGGTCTCGTTGCTAACCAGGCGCTCATTGACCATGTATCCGCCGTAACAGTTGGCGTACGACGAGTACGAAAAACTGCCGCCGCTGGAGGTGCAGATCGGCGTCGAATAATGGGCGGGAACCCAGATGGTGCGTTCCCGGCTCCAGCTGCCGTCGCTGGATATCGGACCGTCGCACAAGGTGCGGCGCTGCGAGCCCAGGAAGCCAAACGGCTCGGTCTTGCAGGTAGGGCCCGCGTGCACGGCGCCGACGAGGTTCGGGTCCGCTGCGCCGTCGTCGGCGTAGCTCGTCGCCGCGAGCCCGATGCCGGTCGAGGCGAACGCCATGGCCAGCAGAGCGCCGGCAATGTTGCGGCGCACGAATCCGAATCGCGCGGCGCCTGTGGTGGTGTAGAGATTCTGGTTGGTGTTTGTTGAAGTGTTCATGGCATTGATCGTTCATCCAGCGATGGCGTCGCAGTAGTGGTCGTGTTCTTGCAGGGATACAAGTGCGCCTTGTATCCACGAGAAGCCAGCCGGCTGCTGCCCCACCTTAACCTGGGGTTTTGACCCGGCAATGGCGCCTTGGGGCGCTACGATCAGGCGTGGCCTTAAGTGCGCGGATGCCCGAACTTTCCGCGCTTGAGGTGTTGTCGGCGATCGCCAAGACGGGCAGTCTGAGTGCGGCCAGCCGTGAAGTGGGAATCAGTCAACAGGCCGTTTCGGCGCGGCTGACCTCAATCGAGTCCCAGATCGGCGTGCGACTGGTGACGCGCACGACGCGGGGCACCCAATTGACTCCGGCGGGCGAGGTCGTGGCCGAATGGGCGGACCAGGTACTCGATGTCGCGCAGCGCGTCGACACCGGACTGGCGTCGTTGCGCGCCGAGCGTCGCAGCCGGCTCAAGGTGGTCGCTAGTCAAACGGTGGCCGAGCAATTGCTGCCACGCTGGCTGGTGTCGCTCCAGGCAGCGGCCCTGCGGCACGGTGCCATCGCGCCGGAGGTCAGCTTCACCGCAACCGACAGCGAGGGAGCAATCACCGCTGTGCGCGAGGGGGAGGCAGAACTTGGCTTCATCGAGATTCGCGCCACACTTCATGGGTTGCGCAGCCGCGTTATCGGGCGCGATGAGCTGATCGTCGTCGTGCCGCCCGATCACAAGTGGGTGCGGCGATCGGCTCCGATCACTGTGGCCGAGCTTCGCCACACGCCGTTGGTATCGCGCGAGTCGGGGTGGCGCCTGTTGCTAGGCGCCGACGAGCCTTTCGACGGCGACCAGCCGTCGGCCGCCGCTCATCCACTCGAACTTGCTTCTGCGGCAGCGGTTCGCGCTGCCGTTCTGGCGGGTGCCGGTCCGGCGTTGATGAGTCGGCTGGCCGTCAGCGATGACCTCATTCATGGTCGCCTGCGCGCCATTCCGGTCGGGGATCTGGACTTGCGACGCGATCTGCGTGCGATCTGGATGGGCGCCCAGACTCCGCCTGCGGGGGCGGCAAGGGACTTGCTCAACCACATCGCGACCAGTCGGTAACAGCCCCCTGCTGGGGTCTCCCGGATACAAGGCGCACTTGTATCCCTGCAAGGACGCGGCCACTACTGCGACGCCATCGCCGGATGAACGATCAATGCCATGAACACTTCAACAAACACCAACCAGATCCACGACACCAGGAAAATCACCGCGCGCACCACGCCAACCGGATCCCGGCGCCGCGTGCAATGACCCAGATTCATCTCGGCCATATCTATCACGTCGCAGGTAGCCCAACGGTCACCGAAGCTGCCGCCGCACTGGTATCGATTCCCGACGGCGCACTGGTCATCGATGACAGCGGGAGGATCACCTTTTGTGGTGAGCGAACCGCGATCCCCGCAGGCCACCAGGCTGCCACGGTGTTGGATCACCGGCCCGGATTTCTGCTGCCGGGTTTCGTCGACACCCACGTGCACTTCCCGCAGACCTACGCCAGCGATTCCTATGGCGGCGGACAGCTGCTGGAGTGGCTCAACCTGTGCATGTATCGCGCCGAATCCCGCTTCGCTGAAGCCGAATTCGCCCAACTGGCGGCAATTGAGTTCTGCAACCGGCGCATCGCGGCAGGAACCACCGCGGCGATGGTGTTCGGTTCGCCATTCCCCGAAGCGCAGGATGCGTTGTTCACCCAAACACAACGGAGCGGGTTGAGAATCGTCAGCGGCCGCGGCATCCAGACCGTCGGACCTGAAACCGCGCGCCGGCTGTTGACATCGGAGAGCGACGCGATCCGGCTCACCCGCGAAGAGATCGACAAGTGGCACGCCGCCGATACGGGCAACGTCGACACGGCGCTGCTGCATGTCGCGATCGTGCCGCGATTCTCCCTAGCGGTGACTACCACGACATTGAAAAACCTTGGTGAACTTTATGATTCCGTCCGCAGCAGCGGTGTCTACGTGCACAGCCACCTCAACGAAAACAACCGCCCAGACACCGGTGAGGTCGAAGCAACCAAGCGGGCTTACCAGGTGAACTCCTACCTCGATACCTATGACGGGAAGTTCCTTCCGGGATCGGCGGTCGGCGGCAAGAGTCTGCTGGGCAGGCGAACCATCCTCGCGCACGGCGTGCACTGCCAGGACGTCGAGCTGGCCCGGATGGCCGAGACCGGAACGTCGATAGCGCACTGCCCGGTCTCTCAGTTGTTCCTGGGCTCGGGCACGATGCCGTGGAAGCGGACGGTGGCGTCGGAGGTCAACATTGCCGCCGGAACCGATGTCGGCGCTGGGGACGAGTGGTTGATTCCGCGGGTGCTGGGCGACGCCTTCAAGGTGCACATCAGCGAGTCCGGAGAAGACGCTGTGTCGTTGCATCCGGCCGAGATGTTGTTCACCGGGACACTGGCCGGTGCGCGGGCACTTGACATGGAGAGCCGGTTCGGCAACTTCGACGTCGGCAAGGAGGCCGACTTCGTCGTCGTCGACCCGTCCGGTACCCCGGCGTTGAAGGCCATGGTGAACTACGGCGTCCGCTCCGGCGATGCGGATCTGGCCCGTGACCAGACGCTCTTCGCGCTCCTGATGGGTATTCGGGAATCATCTATCGCCGAGGTTTACGTGCGGGGCAGCCGAGTCACCGCGGCATAGGAGATACCAGTGAGTGTGTCCCGATGGGCAGTGCGTGCAGCGTTTCTATCCGGGCCAGGGAAGTGGTCCCGGCTGGGGTCGAATTAGCCGACTCTGTAGTTGCTCCGCACAACCAATACCAGCCATAATATGTCTGTTACCTGCTGCGATACTGACTATAACCTAGGGACAGCAATACCCACAATTGCCCACTGTCAGACATGCGGATAACATACGGATAACATCACCGGAGGGCGGTTTGATGAGCGGAAAAAAGGGGCACCGCGGCTGGGGCTGGCTTCGCCAGAGTGGCCGACAGCGCGTCAAGCGTTGGCACGCAAGCTACATCGGCCCCGACAAGGAACGCCACAAAGCACCCAACACCTTCGGCGCCAAAATGGACGGGGAGGCGTGGCTCGCGGCCGAGCGGCGCCTTATCGACCTCAACATCTGGACCCCGCCAGCGCAACGGGAAGCCGAAAAGAAAGCCCAAGGCATCACTCTCACCGAGTACATGCCGACGTGGATCGCCCAGCGCACCGTGAACGGCGACCCCCTGAAACCGCGAACCCGCAGCCACTACGAGCGGTTGCTTGAGGAGCACATCAAGCCGGTGTCAATCGCCGAGATCCCGCTGCGCAACATCACCCCCGAGAGCGTGCGAGCGTGGCACGCGACCACGCTCGTCGACAGGCCGACGTACCGGAGCCACGCCTATCAGCTGCTGCACGCCGCGCTTCAGACGGCCGTGACCGATGGGCACCTGCCCGCCAACCCGGCCCAGATCCGCGGCGCGGGCAGCGCCGCCAGTAAGAAGCAGGCCGTGATCCTCGGCGTCGCCGAGGTCGGCCAGCTCGCCGAGGCCATCGACGAACGATTCAAGGCCCTGATCCTGATCAGCGCATGGTGCGGGCTGCGTTGGGGCGAAGTCACCGAACTGCAGCGCAGGGACTTCGGCGCCGACTGCGCTCTCATCTCCGTGGAGCGGGCTGTGGTTCACCGCGACGGCAAGTGCATCATCTCCACCCCGAAATCGAAAAAGGGGCGCAAAGTCGTTACCCCGCCGCACATCCGCGCCGACATTAAACACCACCTAGCCACATACGTGGCCAAAGGTGCTGACGCGCTTGCCTTCCAGCCTGACCGTAGCTGTCACCTATCCGACAAGACGTTTCGCCGCTACTTCGCCGCCGCCCTCACCGCGATCGGCCGCGACGGCAAGAAGGCCCCCCGGCCTGCCATCCATGATCTTCGGCACTTCGCCGGCACTCAGACAGCGCGCGTCGGCAATCTCGTCGAGACGATGGGCAGGTTGGGCCACTCCACACCGAAGGCGTCGTTGACCTATCAGCAGATCGCGTCGGGTCGCGACGCCGAGGTCGCCGAGGCGCTGTCGGAGCTCGCGAACGGGCCGCGGTGACAGAAGAACCGCAGTGCGCTGATCACGGGCACACCTTCAGCGAGTTCGGCTTCGTGTGCACCGATAAGGGCCAGCACCGTCGATATCCTCTGCTCCGAGCGATGGTGCGGCCAGAATCCGACGACCTGATGCCGCTGGCCGAATATGCGCGATCTCGACACCGTCGACGCCGAACTCCGGCTCCTGGCCGTGGTGCGTTGGTCGATCCGCGAGCATGGTGGCGAGCCGTCGAGCCGCCAGGTCGACGAACTGCTCGACGAACGCAGCGAGCTGACCGGAACCTGACTGATCGGCCGACGGCCAGGGGACCACAAAGGTTCGGAGATAGCAGATTAGGGGAAAGCATCCTCGCCGTTTGGCAAGCCCTGACTGATTCAATCCCAATACCGCCCACAAGTGTCTATTCAGCTCAGAGCATGTTTTTGGGACGACCTATTAGCGGCGTGCCCAAACCGCTCTGCGACGATGTTTGCTGGGCGTATGGTTTGCCGTTACCGGCGCCTAGAATCGGTGGTGGAAGCCGGGTGCGGAATTCTCCGCCCTGCTCGTGGCAAGGGTTTAGCCGGGCACTTAGTCACGCCGGGCTTATGCCTGGCGCCCGCGCCGACCCCTGGGTCGGACCGCGTCTTTGATCTTTTCGCCAGCGTCTTTCAGATGAGACTTGCGCTGGTCCTGCCTGCCCTGCCGTTCGAGTGCGACGTCTCCGGTTGCTCGACCGACCACCTCCTTGACCGCGCCCTTCAACCGCTGTGCCTTGTTCCTGGCCTTATCGGAGCCACTCATGGCCAGTCCTCCTCTGTCGTGGTCTCGCCCTCTGTCGTGGTCTCGCAGGTGACTACCCCGTATACCGACAACCCGCCAGATCGATGTGCCTATCAGTAACACCGCCAAAGGAAGGCGGTCCAGCGGGGGCGGTTCCTTTTGTGAAAATCTCGTTTCCGGACGCCAGGCGGGTGCCATTTTCACCCGCATAGGGAAAATGTCGAGAACAAAAATCGTTCTGGCCGGCTGGCAATGCCGTAATCGCGGCTGCCGCGGTAAATCAACTGTAACATTTGATTCGCCAGGTGTTCACGTGATGAGGCTATGGTCCTGCGCAAGCGCACAGCTCCGGAATGGGGTCGCGATGTCAACTCGAAAGCTGCTCGCAGGTGTCAGCGCGGGCCTATTGGCACTCACAGCGGTGATGATCGGGGGATTCGGATTTGGCGGTTCAGCCGACCCCGCCGCGGCGATGCGCACTGTGCTGCACACACCGGTGCAGCTCGCCGCCTATGGCAGCGACACAGCCACCAGCGCGGCGACAGATGTGGCCAGCGCGGCAAGCGCCGCAGCGCCGCCTTACGTGTCGCTGTTCGAGAGCCTGCCGAGTCTGCCGCCGCTACTTCTCGGTCTCAACATTCCTGGTGTGGAGGACGTCTTCATCAACATCACCGGGGTCTTGCCCTGGGATTACGCCTTCGGTGCGACCCTTGGGAACTCGGGTGGCCTCGGGATCCAGGCGTGGGACCCGAGCAACCCACTCTTCACGTTCGTAGCTGAGAGCTTCGGCACGACGGGTCAGCCGTGGCCCGGCGTCGCCAGCCTCATCGGCATCGAAACCCTGCTCGGCGGCTTCACCAACACGGAGAGCTACGCCAATACCTTCGATCCGACCAACACAACCTGCATCATTTGTGACACGTTCACACTGCTCGGCCCGCTCAACACCCAGTTGTTCAGCTGGACGAGCGATGTCCCTCTCGGTGGTTTGCCGCAGTTCGAGTTGACCACGCCGCTTGCGAGTTTCGGCCCAGAGCTGGGGAACGCGTTCGACTACTCGCCGTTAGCGAATGGCCTCGTGGGTGACCCGACAACCCTCATGTCGGCCATCGCGAGCGGTCCAGCGTCGCTGACGACCGAGTTGACGACTCTAGATCCAACGATCAGCGCTGATCTCAGTGCGCTATTGGGTAACCTTGAAGCGAACCTCGCTGCAGACGTTTCGACGCTCCTGCCGACGCTGCTGACAGGCGTGATCCCGTAGTGATCTAGAGGCTGAAGGTAGTGCTGACCAGCACCACCTTCAGCGCCGCGAGAGTGAATAGTCTTGCGCTGTGCACCGGCGCGGTAATAGCGCCGGAACCGCACGACCGGCTGGCCCGTCCAACACGGGTATGGATGACGAAAGAAGGCCGTGCCCTTCACGCTGAGGGACTCGACCCCGACGATCCCGCGGTCATCGCGGCGATAGACCTTGTCCGATGGGAACTCTCGGTCGGCAATTTAGTCACCGCACCCACCCGACGGGGCTTCGTAGCCGCACCGGCGCCGGCGGTTGGGGTAAGACTCTCGGGGGTTACGGAACCGGGTCGACCTACTCCGCGTCTGGATAGATGATCGGGCCGCCCCTGCTCTCCTCGGGGGGCGGCCCGTCACTGCGGCGGCGCTGGCCGATCAGCGAGCGAACGCGCGCAGATCGTTGATCCCCCGCGCGCCATGTCGGCGTCGGTGATCCCGCGCAGCGAACCGGCCCGAGCTACTTGGTGTGGGGTCTTGCCGGTGACGCCGGAATGCTCCTCGTAGTCCCTCACCTTCTCAGGGGCGATGTGCCAGATCCAGTTGCCGAAGAGGGGCCTGTCAAAGGCAAGAGCACCGAGGGGAGCGATGACGAAGATAGAGAGCAACGTCCATATCGTTGTGGCCATTAGTTACTCCTCTCCGGCAACGGTTCATGCTTTTGATGGTTCGCCGCCCAACCGGCATTCAGTAGAGTTCTTGATCTTGTGGGGCCACAAAGCTCCGTTGTGCCCATCACCGCCGGATGCTTTGGTGGCCGATCGGCATCCCCGGTCGGGGATTGCCAGGCGGCTCGCTCGCTCGTCCAGCAGGGCGTCTATGAACGCAGTGTTCGGCGCGCAGCCCATCTCGCGAGCTACCCGCCACGCGCGCCATAGCAGCCGAAGTTCGGCGTCGATGGTCTCGATGTTGCACATCCGGGGAGCTTGGGTCCGTACGCCGTCGTTCACACTTCACCCACGTGATCGGACGAGGAAAGGTTCAGATT
This sequence comes from uncultured Actinomycetota bacterium, assembly GCA_963751315.1. Lineage (GTDB taxonomy): Bacteria > Actinomycetota > Actinomycetes > Mycobacteriales > Mycobacteriaceae > Mycobacterium. Next base: position 156,491 of record CAVVUH010000006.1, read on the forward strand.
GAACCTGTCGCCTGGTGGAGTTGCAGCACCGGTGCGGACGGTGCGTTCTGGAGGGCGGTTCGCTCCTGACACTGCTCGCGCTCGCCAAGCAGGTGCCATTTCTAAAGATCCGACACCGGCTACCACCACGGCGCCGGCGCAGATCGGAGCACGTCATGGAGTCCGATTTCTCAGTGTCACAGGAGAATCCGATTTCTCCCGGGTCTGACACAGGATGAATTGTCGAACTTTCGCCGTTCATAGACAGCGTGAGCATTGCCACCTATTTTCGGGTCTCCACCGGACAACAATCCATCGACCAGCAGCAGGATGCTGTTGCGGCTGCAGGGATCATTCCTGATCGGGTGTTCACCGACACCGCGTCCGGACGCCCCGGTAGCAATCGACCTGCCTGGACGGAATGCACGGGCTGGCTCCGCGAAGGCGACCAACTCGTCGTCGCCGCCGTAGACCGGCTAGGACGATCCGTTCGCGAGGTCGCTACTGCACTGCATGAGCTGACCTCTCGTGGTGTTCACGTTCGGTCGCTTCGGGAAGGGGTGGACACCAGCACTCCGACGGGACGTGCCGTCACCAGCATCATGGCCACCATCGCCGAGCTGGAACTCGAACTCGGTAAGGAGCGCCGTGCGGCCTCCCGCGAGGCTCGGGTGGCACGCGGACTGGCCGCCACCAAACCGATGAAACTGGATGCGGCCCAGCAGAAGCGACTGCTGCGTCTGTACCAACAGGGCGAACCGGTGAGCGAATTGACCTCCATGTTCGGAATCAGCCGGAGCACGCTCTTCAGGACTCTGAAGGTTCTGAAGAAGCAGGAGCAGTTTGCACCATGACGAGGCTGCCGCGGGCGGTGGCGGTTCTCACTAACCCACAAATCGTTCCGATTCCGGGACACGCGGGCCGCACTTCGGCCATGGTCCTCGTATGAAGTCGATTCCGAACAGCGCCCTCATCCCTACCTTCGCCACACTGCGATTCGCTACCGGCGTGGCCGCGTGGCTGGCCCCAGGCAAGGCGGCGCGCCTCCTTGGGCTGGGTTCGGCTCACCAGCAGCCGTTTACCACCCAACTATTCGGGTCCCGCGAGCTGACGCTGGCCCTGGCCATCACAGACCCCGCCTCACCGCAATTACGAACCCGCGCATTGCAGCTTGGCCTGCTCGCCGACACCCTGGACATCATCGCAGCGCTCCGCGGCGTCCGACGCCGCACGCTGTCGCCGGCCGGCGCGATCCTCACCGGGGGCGGCGCGGCACTGTTCGGCGGCCTAGGCCTTGCTGCGCTGGCCGCCCAAAGACGCCCAACCCCCTCCACTACATAGCAAACGACCGAATCAGCCCCCTACGCCGTCCGGCCGAAAGCGCAATTCCGTTTGCATGACTCATGACTCACACAACACGCTGAGTGAGACATGAATTTCGAGACAGACTACTGAGACACCTCCACATGGGAAATCGCTGGCCTAGAAGTCGGTACGCGGGTGTCCCGGATGTGGTCTTGCGCTCAGCCGGTCAGCGCATCATTGCAGCCCGATGATGTGCCGATGGAGGTTGGTGTGGGTCCGGTTGGGTTTGACGTCGAGCAGCAAGCGCTGATTTGGGCGATGTGGCGGCGGGGTGATGCGATTCGCGAGATGGAGCGCACGCTGGGTGAGACGTTGCCGCGGATCCGGCGGTACTTGCGTGAATCGGGCGGGATCCCGCCGATCCCACGGCGGCGCAGAGTCGGTCATCTGTCTCTGGACGAGCGTGAGGAGATCTCACGCGGGGTTGCAGCCGGCTTGTCGGCAAGGATGATCGCCGGGCGCATCGATCGGCCGTCGTCGACGGTATCGCGGGAGATTGCCCGCAATGGTGGTCGCGATGCGTACCGGGCATTGGTCGCCGACGCGGCCGCGTTCGAGCGGGCCCGGCGCCCGAAATCGAGCAAGCTGGCCGCCAACCCGGGGCTACGGGGTGTGGTCGCCGCCAAGCTCGACGACGATTGGTCACCGCAGCAGATCGCCCAGTGGCTGCGGCGGGAGTTTGGTGTTGACGCGGCGATGCGGATCTCCCACGAATCGATCTATCGTGACTTGTATATGCCGTCGCGGAAAGCATTTGACGCCAGCATGTTTCACCGTCTCCGAAGCAAGCGTTCGATCCGACGGCCGCGGGCAAAGAAGCGTTCGCACGGTCGCGGCCAGATCCGGCACATGGTCTCCATCCGCGAGCGACCGACCGAGGCGGATACCCGGCAGGTGGCCGGCCATTGGGAGGGCGATCTCGTGTTTGGAGCGCGCCCATCGGCGGTCGCCACCCTCGTTGACCGCGCCACCCGCTACGCGATGGTCGTGGCGCTGCCCGACGGGAACAAGGCCGACGCGGTGGCGCGCGCGTTGATCGACCACCTGGGCCGGCTGCCGACCCAGGTGCGGCGGTCGTTGACCTGGGACCGCGGCGGCGAGATGGCGCAGCATTCGGCCATCACCGCGGCGCTGGGGCTGCCGGTGTTCTTCTGCGACCCGCACCACCCATGGCAGCCACCCATGGCAGCGCGGCACCAACGAGAATACGAACCGATTGCTGCGCCAATACCTGCACAGGAACGCCGATCTGGCCACGTTCACTCAGGACGAGCTGAACGCCGTTGCCGCGAAACTCAACCACCGTCCGCGTCGAGTACTTGGCTGGGCCACCCCGGCCGAGGCGTTCGGCGTTGCCGGGCCGATTCCGATGCTGCTTGCGCCTGCCTAGCCGGTGGGGTTTCTCGGCTGCGATCATGACTTGGTGGCCGCTGGCGGACTTCCCGAGCTCGACGTCGCCCGCGTGCAACGCTGGTGCGCCGGCCAGGTCCCCGAGCACGTTCGCGACGAGATCCGCGTCGAATGCGACGTCGCTCCAAGACATCTGACCATTTGTGAATGCCGACCGCCCTGGCGCGAAGACTTTGGTCCCGACTGGACCCGATTCCCGATCGCCCGGCTGCACTACACCAAGGCCACCGGACTATGGACGCTGTACTGGCGCGACCGGAACGAGAAATACCACCGCTACGCCCCTCTGGACCCCAGCCCACAAGTCCAGGACTTGCTTGACTACCTCGACGACCGAGCTGACCCCATCTTCTGGGGCTAAACGACCAGCTAACCTGA
>CAVVUH010000007.1:0-225395 GCA_963751315.1 uncultured Actinomycetota bacterium
AAATGGGACCTCTCCTTTCTGTTCAGGCGCCTCAAGGAATTGCACCTCGAGTTCACTCCGGTTCAGTGAGCCGTTCCATCGCGAAACCGACGCCCGCGACCGAGCCGACAACGTCGAAGAGGAGAATGGCGCGCCGCTGACACCGGCATCGATCCGAACATTGGGTCCATCAGGTCCGTGGCCGGCAAACTCAACATCTCGGAGGAATCGGTGCGTCGGTGGCGGCGCAAGGCCCAGATCGAGGCTGGCGAATGGCCCGGCACGACGAGTTCAGAGCATGCCGAGATCCGCAAGCTCAGGCGTGAGGTCAACGAACTACGCAGAGCCGATGAGATTCTGAAGTTTGCGTCTGCGTTTTTCGCAGCCGAGCTCGACCGCTCCGCAACGAAATGATCACCTACATCGATGCTCATCGCGGTGAGGTCGGGGTCGAGCTCATCTGTGCGTGTTCTGCGGGCAGCTATCCCGGGGTTCCTCACTTCACGCGGGTATCGAGTCGCCCGAACCCGTCCGCCGTCGGACCGGGAGATCCGCGACGAGCAGCTGATCGCCGACCTGGTCACGGTGAATCGGGAGAACTACTTGGTATACGGGGTCAAGAAGATGCATCAGGCCATGAAACGTAAGGGCCGGAAGGTGGGCCGCGAGCAGACCCGCCGGCTGATGAAGAAAGCAGGCCTGCGGGGCGTGCAGCGGGGCAAACCGCTGTTCACCACCATCACCGACCCCGCCGCGGCTCGGCCGGCCGATCTGGTTAACCGCCGATTCCGTACCGAAGCACCTAACCGGCTATGGGTCGCCGACATCACTTTCGTGCGCACCTGGCAGGGGTTTTGCTACACCGCGTTGGTCACCGATGCCTGCACGAAGAAGATCGTCGGCTGGGCGGTCTCGGCCACGATGCGCACCGAGGACCTTCCGCTGCCGGCGTTGAATCATGCTGTGTGGAGTCGGAATTGAGTCTTTCTGAGTTGGTGCATCATTCCGACCGCGGATCCCAGCCAGTACCTATCGCTGGCCTATACCGACCGCCTGGCCGAGCTCGGGATTGCCCCTTAGGTGGGGTCGCGTGGCGATAGTTACGACAACGCCCTCGCCGAGGCCGTCAATGCCGCCTACAGACCGAGTTGATCAATCGCGGTAAACCCTGGCGTTGCATCGACGACGTCGAACTGGCAACCGCCCAATGGGCGGCCTGGTACAACCAGGAACGCCTGCACGAAGCCCTCGGCTACCTCTCACCAGCCGAGTACGAGGCCGCCCTCACCGGCACCTCCAAACCTGCGAGCCAGCCAACCCCGGCCCCCGCAACCGACTAGGAACAAAACTCGGGGTACTTCAGGTCGGTCAGCGGTGGGGTGTGCCGGCGGTGGGGGTCGATGGGGGTGATGAAGACGGCATCCAGGTGCCGGGTTGGGCGCCCCAGGTGACTGCGACGTGGTATCCGGTAGTTTCGCCGAGGCGGTGCAATTCTTCTGGGACAACGGCATCGGCGACGTCGGCGTGGGCCAGTGCGTCGGCTAGGGGCAGCCCGCCGGCGAGAGCGTGCTCGATGGCGACGTCGCCGATCGGTCCGGCGCGGGGATCTCGGTGACGCGGACGGCACCAGGACGTTGGGATATCAACTGTTCGTGCAGTCCGCACAAGCCCGCGCGCTGGGCCCACGCCCAGCTGTCTGCGGTGGCTAGTGAGCGCACCGGTGTGGGGTTTTGTACATGGTGACGTCGCAGCGGTAGCGGTTGAGTTCGTTGTCGGCGAATCCGCGTTTGACTTCGACCCAAGAAAGTGCGCCGCGGCCGTGGTGCCGAAGCAGTCAGCCGAACTCGCGGCGAAGCCCTTCGTGCCGCTGCTCAAGCTAACTGGTCACCCCTGTGGAGAGATCACGTGCTTCAGCTCAGGTCACGACGCCCACACTGCCGCCACGCTGTGGCGAGACCACAGGTTCGGCGCGCCAGGTCCAGGACCGCCCTGCGGCAGGCCGCCCACGCGGGGGACGTCACATCGATGAGTGAGTAGTGGTCGGTGCCGGGGAGCACCAGCAGCCGGGAGTCGTCACCGGCCCGTCGGGCGGCGGCGACGAAGCGCTGCGACTGGTCCAGTGGCACGTCGTCGTCGGCCGTGCCGTGCACGCACATCGAGAGGACACTCATCGGAAGCAGGGCGCTGGGACAAGCCAGCGAGCGGGCCTGGGGGTCGTCCGCCCAGCCGCCCAGGAAGTTCCGGACGGCTCCGGAACCCAGGTTATTCTGCAGCGCGAGCGCGAGGTCCAAGACTCCCGCCTGACTGACAAAGCCGGTCAGCGGTACGACGGGCGAGGCTCCGGGCGCGTCGGCGGGCAGCGACCCTCGACCGGCCAGCCAGCCGGCCAGCTGACCTCCTGCCGAGTGCCCGATCGCGACCACTCGCGATAGGTCGAGACGACCGGCTGCCAGCGATTGGCCGGTTACGGCCAGCAGGTCGACAGCGGCGGCAACGTCGAGACAGGTGGCCGGCCAACCACTGTTTCCGTGGTCCGGGTCGTCGCCCACCCTGCGGTATTCAAGGTTCCAGGCAGCAAAGCCGTGCCGCACTAGATCCTCGGCCAGATCGGAGGCCAGGTCGGCACTGTAAGCGGTCCGCCAGAACCCGCCATGGATGACCACGGAGACCGGCCAGGGGCCAGGGCCGTCGGGAAGGCTGAGTACGCCGTACTGGCTTGGATGGCTGCCGTAGCGCACTACTGTCACGTGGCATCACAGGCGACGACATCACCGACCACTCGCAGGAACGTGTCGGCGGCCCGGAGACCCACCTGGGTTCCGCAACAGAAGCCGCGGTAGGCAAGTCGCCTCACCGGAGAGGTGTGCTCGCCGCAATCGAGGCCGGAACTGTTGGAAGTCATCCACGCGAAGATGTTGCAGGGCGCTCTGTGTCGTTACCGTCAGTTCAAGCATGGCGTTGGCACGCGTCAAGCGATCGATCGCCCTGTCGAAGTCGGTCAGACGGGCCGACTCCAGGGCGAGCTCGAGGTCGACTAGGATCTGCGAAACCCACAGTTCAGAGACTTGGTGGATTATCAGGAAGTACCTCTCTTCGCACCAAGCGGAACGGTCGCCGTCCGCAAACAAAGGGTGGACGGCGCCGAGCAGCTCGTCGAGGCGCAGGTAATCCGCGTAGCGCAGCCGCCGCTTGGCCCCGTTTCACTCGGCCAGGATGTGGTCGGTGTGGTCTTGAAGATCGCTGGCCGGGTTCACGGCGGGAACTACTTGCACCGAGTTGGCATGTCTGCCCGACTGCTGATCCACATGAGTGGAACCGTTCCAAACCCCGAGCAGTTGCAGGTCGGTGACGTATTTGATGATGATCGGCGCCGAGACGTGCGGGATGTCGCGATCGGGGCCGATTTTCGCGTCTTGCACCGCGGCACGGAATCGGTCGGTCGGCGCGAAGGACCCGCGCATCGGCTCTGCGGGCTGTAAATCCGACAGCAACTCCAGCACGGTGCCTGGGCGCTGTCGATCCGGCAGGGCACGCAGGCCGGTCTCAAACCGCTGCAACCACTCGCCAAAGTCACCGATGCGCTGGATCGCGTAGCCGGCCTCAATCACCCAGTCGACGTACTCGTCGATCCCGATCCCGTCGTCGTGCGGGTTCATCACGTGATAGGTCTGGAACCCGTCGACCACCTCGGCACCCAACGTGGCGATCGCTTCGGCGATGAATTCGACGGGCAGCGCGTCGAAGTGCGCGCGTTGCCGGTTGCCGTCGGCGTCGAGCTGGTAGAACGAGCCGGGCGCGATGCCGGTGGCCAGCAGGCTCAGCACCATCTGGGTGAACCAGTCCGACACGTTGAGCTGGCCCGCATAGGTGGTGTCGGCCAGGATCATGTCGCAGCGGAACACCGTGACCGGCAGCCCACACAGATCATTTGCCTCGCGCAGCAGCACCTCGCCGGCCCACTTGCTGGTGCCGTAGCCGTTGCTGTCATCGATTGTGCGGGTGGGATTGATGCCCCGGATGTCGGCGTCCTCGGTGAACGCCGACGGCTCGATCTGATCGCCCACGGTGGCAGTCGACACGTAGGTGTAGGGCTTGAGCTTCGTGGTGAGCGCGAGGCGGATCAGCTCTGCGGTGCCCACGACGTTGGGCCCGAATAGCTCGCTGTAGGGCAGGACACCGCTGACCAGGGCCGCGGGATCGACGATCAGATCCACGGTCTCGGCCAGCCGCTGCCAGGTCTGCTGGTCCAGGCCCAGGTTGGCTTCGCCCTTGTCGCCGGCGATGACCTCCAGATGATCGGCGGCCAGTTCCTGGAAGTGCCGCAGCAGCTTGGGGTCGCCGCTGTCGAAGGTCTTGTCCAAGCGTTGCCGCGCATCCTCGTTGGACTTGGCCCGCACCAGGCAGATCAGCGTGCCGTCGACCAGCTCTATTCGCTGCAGCCATTCCAGGGCCAGGTAACGCCCCAGGAAACCGGTCGCCCCGGTCAGCAGGACCGTCCGCACCTCGGCGCTCGGGCCTAGTAGCGTCGGGGCGGCGGTCAGCGTCGCGGGGTCGATGAACTTGTCCAGCGTGAGGTCGCCGGCGTGCACCTCGGTGCTGTCGCGGCCATGCACGGACGCGAAGCTGGGCCCCGTGGCCCGTCTGCCCAACTGCTGGCTCAAGCCGCTCACGGACGGCGCGTCGAATAAGACGCGCACCGGAAGGTGGGCATCAAATTCTCTGTTGATCTTGGCGATCACCCGCACCGCCAACAGCGAATCCCCACCCAGGTGGAAAAACGAGGCCTCGATCCCGACGCGCACTCCGAGGACCTGCGCGTAGATGCCGGCCAGGATCTTCTCGGTGGGGTTGGCCGGGGCCCGGTAACGATCAACATCCTGGTATTCGGGTGCCGGCAGGGCGCGGGTGTCGAGTTTGCCGTTGACCGTCAACGGCAGCGCGTCGATCACCACCACCGCAGCCGGCACCATATAGGCCGGCAGCCGCTCAGCTAGCTGGGCGCGTATCTCGGCCGGCTCTGCCGTCCCGGTCATATAGGCCAGCAGGCGTTGGTCGCCGGGGCGGTCCTCGCGGGCGATCACCACCGCCTGATCCACCCCGTCCAGCCCGGCCAGCGCCGCGCGCACTTCACCGAGTTCGATGCGATAGCCGCGGATCTTGACCTGCTCATCGGCACGCCCCAGATAGGCCAGCTGCCCATCAGCACCCCAACACACCAGATCCCCGGTGCGATACATCCGCGCCCCGGGCCCCCCAAACGGACACGCCACAAACCGCGACGCGGTCAACCCGGCCCGACGCCAATACCCGCAGCTCACCCCGGCACCGGCCACATACAACTCACCGACCACCCCCGCCGGCACCGCCCGCAACCCCCCATCCAGCACAAACAACGCCGCCCCCGGCACCGGCGCACCGATCGGCACCACCCCCGACCCCGCCGCCAGCGGCGCACTCATCGACGCATACACCGTGGCCTCGGTCGGGCCATAGGCGTTGATCACCACCCGCCCCGGCGCCCACCGCTCCACCACCTCGGCCGGACACGCCTCACCGGCCACCACCAAGGTCACCGACTCCAAACCCTGCGGCGATAACACCCCCACCGCCGATGGGGTTTGGCTTAACACGCTGACCTTTTCGGTTACCAGCAAGGCGCGGAAGTCCTCCGGCGAGGCCGCCACCGCTTCGGGCACCACCACCAGCCGCCCACCATGCAACAGCGCAGCCCAGATCTCCCACACCGAGACGTCGAAGCTATAGGAGTGCCACTGCGACCAGACCTGCCCCGGCGCTGCCAAGCCCGTGTCCGCTGACTCGATCAGCTGGGCCACGTTGCGGTGAGTGACCGCCACCCCCTTGGGCACCCCGGTGGTGCCCGAGGTGTAAATCAGGTAGGCGATATTGTCCGGATCCGGCGCCGGCAACCCGGTATCCGGGTAGCTGTCGATGCGGGGATCGGCGATATCGATGACCGCCAGCTCGCACCCGTCCAGCCGCTCGGCCAGCCCGGTAGTGGTGATCGCGGCGATCGGCGCGGAATCGGCCACCATGAACTGCATCCGCGCCGCCGGCAGCACTGGGTCGATCGGCAAATACGCCGCCCCGGTCTTGAGCACCGCCAACATCGCCACAATCGCCTCGGCTGATCGCGACAACAGCAACGCCACACACTGGCCCGGGCCCACACCCTGGCCGACCAACAGCTGCGCCAACCGATTCGCGGCCTCATCAAGCTCCCGGTAGGTCATGGACTGGCCGTCGCATACCAGCGCGACCGCCTCCGGTGCGCGCGCCACCTGCGCGGCGAACAGCACTGGGATCGACACCGGCGCGCTTGCCGGCGCGGTCAACACCGCCCGGTTACCCCACCCATCCAGCTCGGCGTGCTCACCGCCATCCAGCACATCCACCGACGAGAGCCGCCGTGTCGGGTCGGCGGTGATCGCCACCAACACCCGCCCCAACCGCTCGATCAGCGCCTCGACGCTGGCCGCATCGAACACATCGGTGCGAAACTCCACCACCCCCGAAATCCCGGCGGGCTCACCGGCCTCCGTGAAGCGTTCGGCCAACGAAAACGCCAGATCCATCCGGGCAGCCTGGGTGTCCACCGGCAGCGGCGTGACCTGCACATCACCCAAGGCCAACCCGGCGGCGGGATCATCGTCTGGCCCGGCGAAGTTCTGCCAGGCCAACATCACCTGGACCAGCGGGTGATGAGCCAGGCTTCGGGTCGGGTTGAGCCGCTCCACCAGCACCTCAAAGGGCACGTCCTGGTGCTCGTACGCGGCCAGGCCGCGCCCTCGCACCTGCGCCAGCAGCTCAGCAACAGTGGGATCACCAGCCAAATCGACCCGCAGCACCAAGGTGTTGACGAAAAACCCCACCAGCTCATCCAGCGCCGGGTCGCGGCGCCCGGCGATCGGGAACCCCACCGCCACATCGGAACTGGCGCTCAGCCGAGACAGCAGCACCGCCAGCGCGGCCTGCACCACCATGAAACTGGTCGCGTCGTGCTCGCGGCCCAGCCGGGCAATCTGCTGCTGCAGCTGCGCCGGCCAGTCCACCGCCACCCTGGCGCCGCGGTAATCAGCCGCTGGCGGATAGGGCCGATCGGTGGGCAACACCAGACGCTCGGGCAGCCCGGCCAGCACATTCTGCCAGTAGGCCAGCTGCCCAGCGATCCGGCTGTCCCTGTCGGCCAGATCCCCCAACTGCGCACGCTGCCACAACGTGTAATCCACGTACTGCACCGCCAACGGCGCCCAACCCGGGGCCCGCCCCTGCCGCCGCGCCTGATACGCCTCGCCCAGATCAGCCACCAGCGGCCACACCGACCAACCGTCGGCGGCGATATGATGCACCACGGCCACCAGCACGTGCTCGTCCTCGGCGACGCGGAAAAGCCGTGCCCGCAACGGAATCTCGGTGGCCAGGTCAAACGGCCGACGTGCCGCGGCACCGATGGCCTCCTCCAGCCGGCTTGCCGACCAGCCGCTGGCATCGATGAGGTGCCAACCAAAGTCGGCCCGCTCGGGCGCCACTACCAGCTGCTGGGGGATCCCCTCGGGCGCGGCAAACAGCGTGCGCAGGCTCTCCTGGCGGCCCACCACATCGGCCAGCGCCGCACCCAACACGTCGACATCAAGGCGCCCGCACAACCGCAACGCCGCCGCCACGTTGTAAAGCGGTGAAGGCCCCTGCAACTGGTCGATAAACCACAACCGGCTCTGGGCAAACGACAACGGCACCACCGCGGGCCGCTCACCGGCCACCAACGGCTCAAACCCACCCCCATCTCCGCCAATACGGGGCGCCAACCGGGCCACCGTGGGCGCCTCGAATAAGGTGCGCACCGCAAGGCGGCTATTCAGGGTGCTGTTGATCGCGGCGATCACCCGCATCGCCGACAGTGAATCCCCGCCCAGGTCGAAGAATGAGTCGTCGACCCCGACCCGGTCGAGCCCCAGTACCTGGGCGTAGATGCCGGCCAGGATCTCCTCGACGGCGTTGGCCGGGGCGCGGTAGCCGTCGCCCTCGGTGTATTCGGGTGCCGGCAGGGCGCGGGTATCCAGTTTGCCGTTGACCGTCAACGGCAACGCCGCCAACACCACCACCGCGGCCGGCACCATATACTCCGGTAGCCGCTCGGCCAACGCGGCACGCACCCCTGCCGGGTCTGCTGTGCCGGTGACATAACCCACCAGGCGCATGTCGCCGGGGCGGTCCTCGCGGACGATCACCGCCGCCTGCTCCACCCCGTCCAGCCCGGTCAGGGCGGCCTGAATCTCGCCGAGCTCGATGCGATAGCCGCGGATCTTGACCTGCTCATCGGCGCGGCCCAGATACTGCAGCTGCCCGTCATCGCCCCAGCGCACCAGATCGCCGGTGCGATACATCCGCGCCCCCGGCCCCCCGAATGGACAGGCCACAAACCGCGACGCGGTCAACCCGCCCCGGCGCACATACCCAACGCCCACCCCGCGACCGGCCAGATACAACTCGCCGACCACCCCGGCCGGCACCGGCCGCAACCACGCATCCAGCACAAAGAACGCTGCCCACGCAATCGGCGAGCCGATCGGTGGCGCCCCCGACCCCGCCGCCAGCGGCGCACTCTTGGACAGCCACATCGTCGTCTCGGTCGGGCCGTAGACATTGACCATCACCCGCCCCGGCGCCCACCGATCCACCAGCTCGACCGGGCAGGGCTCAGCACCGATCACCAACGCCGCCGACTCCAAACCCTTATCCGGCAGCATCGCCACCGCCGACGGGGTCTGGGTCAACACGGTGACATGTTCGTTGACCAGCAACGCGTGAAAGTCCTCCGGTGAGCGCGCCACCGAGTCGGGCACCACCACCAGCCGCCCCCCAAACAACAACGCACCCCAGATCTCCCACACCGAGAAATCGAAGGCGTAGGAGTGAAACTGCGTCCACACCTGGTCGGGCGCCAACTCCACGCCGATATCCAGTGCGTCGAACATCTGAGTGACGTTGTGGTGGGTGACGGTCACCCCCTTGGGCACACCGGTGGTGCCCGAGGTGTAGATGATGTGCGCCAGATCATCAGGGGCCGGACTCGGTAAGGCGGTACTGGGTTGGGTGTCAATGCGGGGGTCGTTGATATCGATGACCGCCAGCTCGCACCCGTCCAACCATGAGCGCAGACCCGCCGTGGTGATCGCGGCGATCGGCGCGGCATCGGCGATCATGAACTCGATCCGTGCCGCCGGCAGCGCCGGATCGATCGGCAAATACGCCGCCCCCGTCTTGAGCACCGCCAAAATCGCCACGATCGCCTCAGCCGAACGCGAAAACAGCAGCGCCACACACTGTCCCGGCCCCGCCCCCTGGCCGGCCAACAGATGCGCCAACCGATTCGCCGCTTCCTCCAACTCGAGGTAGGTCATCGACCGGCCATCGAAGGTCACCGCCACCGCCTCCGGGGCGCGGGCCACCTGCTCGGCGAACACCGCCGGAATCGACACCGGCATGGCGGGTTGAGTCAACACCGCGCGATTACCGACCTCATCCAACCGCGCATGCTCCGCCTCATCGAGCACATCGATCGACGAAACCCGCCGTGTCGGGTCGGCGGTCATCGCCACCAACACCCGCTCCAACCGCGCGATCAACGCCGCGATAGTGGCCGCGTCGAACACATCGGTGCGAAACTCCACCGTTCCACCGATCCCGGCGGGCTCACCGGCCTCGGTGAATCGTTCGGCCAAAGAAAACGCCAAATCCATACGGGCGGTGTGGGTGTCCACCGGCAGCGACGTGACCTGCAGGCCCTCCAACACCGGCTCCGCCGCGGGATCGCTGTTCCCGGCGAACTGCCAGCCCACCATCACCTGAATCAGGGGATGATGAGCCAACGACCTAGACGGGTTGAGCCGCTCCACAAGCACTTCGAAGGGCACGTCTTGGTGCTCGTAGGCGGCCAGGCTGCGCTGGCGCACCTGGTCCAACAGTTCGGCGGTGGTGGGATCCCCCGACACATCGACCCGCAGCACCAAGGTGTTGACGAAAAAGCCCACCAATTCATTCAGTGCGGGGTCGCGCCGCCCGGCGATCGGGAACCCGACGGCCACCTCGGGGCTGGCGCTGACCTTCGACAGCAGCACTGCCACGGCGGCCTGAACCATCATGAAGCTGGTCGCTTGGTGCTCACGCGCCGCCCGCGCTACCTGCTGCTGCAACTCGGCCGGCCAATCCACGACCACGCTGGCGCCGCGCTGATCGGCCACCGTTGGGTAGGGCCGATCGGTGGGCAACTGCAGGCGCTCGGGCAGCCCGGCCAGCGCCTGCTCCCAATAGGCCAGCTGCGCGGCGATGGGGCTGTCGCTGTCGGCCAGATCCCCCAGCAGCGCGCGCTGCCACAGCGTGTAATCGACGTACTGCACCGGCAACGGCGCCCAGCCGGGCGCCAGCCGGGCATACCGGCTGGCATAGGCCACCCCCAGATCCCTGATCAGCGGGGCGATCGACCAGCCGTCGGCGGCGATATGGTGCACCACGGCCACCAGCACATGTTCGTCGGCGGCGAGGCGGAAAAGTGTTGCCCGCAAAGGGATCTCGGCGGCCAAATCAAAACTGTGACGCGCCACCGCGCCGATGGCCTCATCCAGCCGGGCCGCCGGCCAGCCGGTGGCATCAATAACATCCCAACCGAAGTCGGCCCGCTCGGGCGGCACTACCAGCTGCTGGGGGATTCCCTCGGGCGCGGCAAACAGCGTGCGCAGGCTTTCATGACGGCCCACCACATCGGCCAGCGCCGTACGCAACTCCTCGGTATCAAGGAGCCCGTTCAACCGCAACGCCGCCGCCAGGTTGTAGACCGGGGAGGGCCCCTGCAGCTGGTCGATAAACCACAACCGCTGCTGGGCATACGACAACGGCACCAGCGCAGGCCGCTCCACTGGCACCAAGGGCTGAAGCCGACGCGAACCCACACCGATACGGAGCGCCAATTTTGCAACCGTGGGCGCGTCGAACACGGTGCGCACCGCAATGCCGCCATCCAGGTCGGTGTTGATCTTCGCGATCACCCGCATCGCGGACAGCGAATCCCCGCCCAGATCGAAGAACGAGTCGTCGACCCCGACCCGCTCAAGTTCGAGCACTTGGGCGTAGATGCCGGCCAGGATCTCCTCGACCGCGCTGGACGGGGCGCGGTAGCCATCGCCCTCTGGTATTCGGGTGCCGGCAAGGCGCGGGTGTCCAGTTTGCCGTTGGGAGTCAACGGCAACGCCTCCAACACGACCACCGCCGCCGGCACCATATAGGCCGGCAGCCGCTCGGCCAGCGCGGCGCGCACCCCTGCCGGGTCCGCCGTACCGGTCACATAGCCCACCAGCCGCTTATCGCCCGGGCGGTCCTCGCGGGCGATCACCACCGCCTGCCCCACCCCAGCTAACCCGGCCAGCGCCGCGCGCACCTCACCGAGTTCGATGCGATACCCGCGGACCTTGACCTGCTCATCTGCGCGGCCCAGATACTGCAGCTGCCCATCAGCGCCCCAGCACACCAAATCCCCGGTGCGATACATACGTATCCCCGGCGCTCCTGCGCCGCCGAACGGGCACGCCACAAACCGCGATCCAGTCAACCCGGCCCGGCCCACATACCCATACGCCGGCCCAGCACCGGCCACATACAACTCCCCGACCACCCCGGCCGGCACCGGACGCAACCACCCATCCAGCACAAAAAAGGCCAAATGCGCCAACGGCACCCCGATGGGGCTGACATTGCTGTCGACGTCGCCGTCGACGATCTCCCGCAACGAAGCGTGCACCGTCGTCTCGGTGATGCCATACAGGTTGAGCAGGCGCGGTAATCCTGGGTGGTTATGCAGCCACGTCCCAAGACGCTGTGGTTCAAGCGCTTCGCCGCCGAACACAACCGTCTCAAGCTTGAGCTGTTGTCCCAGCTCGGGTTGTAGCGCGTCGGCGGTTTGCAGCGCATAAAACGCCGAGGGGGTTTGGCTTAAGACGTTGACCTGTTCCGTGACCAGTAAGGCGTGGAAGTCTTCCGGTGAGCGGGCCACCGACTCGGGCACCACCACCAGCCGCCCACCACCAAGCAGCGCACCAAAGATCTCCCACACCGAGAAGTCGAAGGCTAAGGAATGACACTGCGTCCACACCTGTTCCGGCGATAGCTCCAGGTCGGCGCCCACGGCCTCCAGCAGCTGGGTGACGTTGCGATGGGTGACGGCCACCCCTTTGGGGGCACCAGTGGTGCCCGAGGTGTAGATGAGGTAGGCGATATCATCGGGGGCCGGCGCCGGTGGTGCTGTGTTGGGTTGGGTGTCAACAGCGGGGTCGTTGACATCGATGACCAGCAGCTCACACCCGTCCAACCGGCCGGCCAGATCAGCGGTGGTGATCGCGGCGATCGGCGCGGCATCGGCGAGCAGGAACCCGATCCGCGCGTCGGGATGCATCGGATCGATCGCGAGGTAAGCCGCCGCGGTCTTGAGCACCGCCAAGATCGCCACGATCGCCTCGGCGGAACGGGACAACAGCAGCGCCACACACTCACCGGGGCCCGCGCCGTGGCCGGCCAGCAGGTGCGCCAACCGGTTAGCCGCCTCATCAAGCTCGCGGTACGTCATGGAGCGGCCGTCGAAGGTCACCGCCACCGCCTCGGGCGTGCGGGCCACCTGCGCCGCGAACAGCACCGGAATCGACATCGAAGTGGGCGCCGGCTGGGTCAACACCGCCCGGTTGCCCCACCCATCCAGCCGGGCGTGCTCACCGCCATCCAGCAGATCCACCGACGAGAGCCGCCGTGTCGGGTCGGCGGTCATCGCCACCAACACCCGCCCCAACCGCTCGATCAGCGCCTCGATGCTGTCCGCATCGAACACATCGGTGCGAAACTCCACCGACCCGCCAATCCCTGCGGGCTCACCAGCCTCCGTGAAGCGTTCGGCCAAAGAAAATGTCAGGTCCATGCGGGCCGTGTCGGTGTTCGCCGGCAGCGGCGTGACCTGCACATCACCCAAGGCCAGCCCGGCCGCGGGGTCATTGTCCTGCCCGGCGAAGTTCTGCCAGGCCAACATCACCTGGACCAGCGGGTGATGGGTCAGGCTTCGGGTGGGGTTGAGCCGCTCCACCAGTACCTCAAAGGGCACGTCTTGGTGCTCATAGGCGGCCAAGCCGCGCTGTCGCACCTGGGCCAGCAGCTCGGCGACACTGGGATCCCCGGCCAGATCGACCCGCAGCACCAAGGTGTTGACAAAAAACCCCACCGACTCATCCAGCGCCGGATCGCCGCGCCCGGCGATCGGGAACCCGACGGCCACCTCGGGACTGGCGCCGAGCTGAGACAGCAGCACCGCCAGGGCGGCCTGCATCACCATGAAGCTGGTCGCGTTGTGCGCGCGGGCCACCCGAGCAACCCGCTGCTGCAACTCCGCCGGCCAGTCCACCACCACACTGGCGCCGCGGTAATCAGCCACCGGCGGATAGGGCCGATCGGTGGGCAGCACCAGACGCTCGGGCAGCCCGGCCAGCGCCTGCTCCCAATAGGCAAGCTGCGCGGCGATGGGGCTCTGGCTGTCGTCGAGATCACCCAGCTGCGCGCGCTGCCACAGCGTGTAATCGACATACTGCACCGCCAACGGCGCCCAGTCGGGGGGGTGCCCGGCACACCGGCTGGCATAGGCCAGCCCCAGATCAGCCACCAACGGAGCGATCGACCAGCCGTCAGCGGCGATATGATGCACCACGGTCACCAGCACATGTTCGTCATCCGCGACGGTGAAAAGCTGTGCCCGCAGCGGGATCTCGGTGGCCAAGTCGAACGGGCGACGCGCCGCGGCACCGATGGCCTCACCCAGCCGGCTTGCCGACCAGCCGGTGGCATCAACGACTTGCCAACCGAACTCGGCCCGCTCGCCGGGCACCACCAGCTGCTGGGGTATCTCGTCGGGCGCCGCGAACAGCGTCCGCAGGCTTTCGTGGCGGCCCACCACATCGGCCAGCGCGGCCCCCAACGCCTCGGCATCAAGGCGCCCGCCCAGCCGCAACGCCACCGCCATGTTGTAGACCGCTGAGGGCCCCTGCAACTGGTCGATAAACCACAACCGCTGCTGGGCGAACGACAACGGCACTACCGCGGGCCGCTCACCAGCCACCAGCGGCTTGCGCCCACCCCTCGCCTCTCCACCGATACAGGGCGCCAACTGGGCAACCGTGGGCGCCTCAAACACAGTGCGCACCTCAAGGCGAGCATCCAGGCCGGTGTTGATCGCGTTGATCACCCGCATCGCCGACAGCGAATCCCCACCCAGGTCGAAAAACGAGTCGTCGACCCCGACCCGCTCTATCCCCAGTATTTGGGCGTAGATGCCGGCCAGGATCTCCTCGACCGCGCTGGCCGGGGCGCGGTAGCCATCGCTCTCGGTGTATTCGGGTGCCGGCAATGCGCGGGTGTCCAGTTTGCCGTTGGGAGTCAACGGCAGCGCCTCGAACACGACCACCGCCGCCGGGACCATATAGGCCGGCAGTCGCTCGGCCAGCGCGGCGCGTATCCCGGCCGGGTCCGCCGTCCCGGTGACATAACCCACCAGGCGTTTGTCGCCGGGACGGTCCTCGCGGGCGATCACCACCGCCGCCTGCACCCCATCCAGCCCAGCCAGTGCGGCCTGGACTTCACCCAGCTCGATGCGATACCCGCGGATCTTGACCTGCTCATCAGCACGCCCCAGATACCGCAGCTGCCCATCAGCACCCCAACACACCAAATCCCCGGTGCGATACATCCGCGCCCCAGAGCGCCCGAACGGACACGCCACAAAGCGCGACCCGGTCAACCCGGCCCGCCGCCAATACCCAACCCCCACCCCGGCGCCGGCCACATACAACTCACCGACCACCCCGGCCGGCACCGGACGCAACCACCCATCCAGCACAAAAAAGGCCAAATGCGCCAACGGCACCCCGATGGGGCTGACATTGCTGTCGGCGTCGCCGTCGACGATCTCCCGCAACGAAGCATGCACCGTCGTCTCGGTGGTGCCATACAGGTTGAGCAGGCGCGGTAATCCTGGGTGGTTATGCAGCCACGTCCCAAGACGCTGTGGTTCAAGCGCTTCGCCGGCGAACAGCACAGTCTGAAGCTTCAGCTGATGTCTCAGCTCGGGTTGTAGCGCGTCGGCGGTTTGCAGCGCATAAAACGCCGAGGGGGTTTGGCTTAAGACGTTGACCTGTTCCGTGACCAGTAAGGCGTGGAAGTCTTCCGGTGAGCGGGTCACCGACTCGGGCACCACCACCAGCCGCCCACCACCCAGCAGCGCACCAAAGATCTCGCACACCGAGACGTCGAAGGCTAAGGAATGCCACTGCGACCACACCCCCGCGCGCTCCACGTCGGCATCCAGAGACTCCAGCAGCTGGGCGACGTTGTGGTGGGTGATGGCCACCCCCTTGGGCACACCGGTGGTACCCGAGGTGTAGATGAGGTAGGCGATATCATCGGGGGCCGGCGCCGGTGGTGCTGTGCTGCGTTGGGTGTCAACAGCGGGGTCGTTGACATCGATGACCAACAGCCCATACCCGTCCAACCGGCCGGCCAGATCAGCGGTGGTGATCGCGGCGATCGGCGCGGCATCGGCGAGCAGGAACCCGATCCGCGCGTCGGGATGCATCGGATCGATCGGCAAATAAGCCGCCCCGGTCTTGAGCACCGCCAAAATCGCCACGATCGCCTCGGCGCAACGCGAAAACAGCAGCGCCACACACGCACCCGGGCCCACACCATGGCCGGCCAACAGGTGCGCCACCCGGTTAGCCGCCTCATCAAGCTCGCGGTACGTCATTGACAGGCCTTCGAAGGTCACCGCCACCGCCCCCGGGGCACGCGCGACCTGCGCGGCGAACAACGCCGGAATCGACACCGGCGCGGTCGCTGGCTGGGTCAACACCGCCCGGTTAGCGCACCCATCCAGGCGGGCGTGCTCACCCTCGTCGAGCAGATCCACCGACGACAACGACCGCGCCGGGTCGGCGGTCATCGCCGCCAACACCCGCTCTAACCGCTCTGCTAAATCGCGGACATCACAATCCGAAAACAGTTGCCCAGCACCCGCCGTGCTGAGAAAAAGCTGATCATCGTCCCTATAAAAGAACAGCCCAAACTGATTGATGAGGCCAGAATGAGTCAGGGTCCCCGATCCCGCAGAGCCAGCAAAATCCGCTCTCTGTGCAGTCGGAATGTAATTAACAACTATCCGATTCGACGCCTGCCCGGAGCCGCGGAGACGCGCCTTGTTCTCAAGAACATGCACCGGAAACCGCTGATGCTGCAGCGCTTCCCGCAGTCGCGTGTCGACATGTTCACAAAACCCAGCAACTGCAGACCCCGGCGAAGCTTTCAACACCAGTGGTACAACCCCGGTAATCATTCCGGGTACCGTCTGTGCCTCCGGACGCACACGCCTACTTACCTGAAAATCGAGTACCACCTCCGAACTCTCAACGTCGTGCCCACGCACCAGCAGCGCGCACGCCGCAGTAATCACCGACGATCGACGCACCCCCAACGCCTGCGACAACTCGTGGATCCCGCCGACGACGAAAGGGTCCAATTGAACCAGCACAGAAGACTCGTACGGATCACGCCCGTCCGCGGCGTGCGCCAACCGGTAACTCGGTTCGCTTTGCGGCGGAAGATTCCTGGCCCAATAGGCCTTATCATCAAGATAATCGGTGGACGCTTCATATTCTAACTCGCAATCAATCAGATCACTCAGCGACCCAAAAAAAGCAGGCGGAATCGACCCGCCCGAAGCCATTGCAGAATAGACAGCTGCAATTCGATGACAAACAAGAGCAAGGCCGATTCCGTCTACCACTATATGATGGCAGCACACGAACCAATAAAATTCATCCACCCGCGTCTGCAACAACGCAAATTTGAACAGCGGGCCACCAAGTGGCATCAGCGTGCGTTGGATCGATGATGCCAGCCGATAGGCTTTCTGTACAGGATCCTGCGAGCCGATGAGATCATAGCGAGCAAGCTCAATGTCCGGGTAATCAATCGGCTTTTGGAAAACCTGGCCATCCACCTCGAAAAAGGCAGCTCTAAGTGGCTCGGCCTCGCGCACTACGTGAAAGATCGCCCGCTCAAGCAAACCAGGGTCTACCGCGCCCTCGATTCGCACAAGCTCGCCCAGCTGCCACTTCGCACCGAAGTTACCCGTTTCCTGCGCCAGCCAGATGTCTAGCTGTCCCCGCGTCAGCGGAAGTGCCCGGTCATCAAATTCCATCCGATTTCCCAAAGTTCCACCCGACTCCCAAACCGGTTCTTCTTATCGAAGCCCGGCCGACTGCCAGCCTCTGGCGCACTCTTCGGTCGTATTTCGATCCAGTTCTGTTAGATGTTATGCAGACACGCAACGCGGTCCGCTTCGGTGTAAACCACGCGCCAGCCGGTTGGAACATCGGCGAAGGTTGGCCACAGGCTGTGTCGCTCCTCGTCGTTGACCAAGACGAAAAAGCTGTCATTGTCGTCGTCGAACGGGCCTAACCATACTGGAGGCCAACAGGGCCGTCACGAAAATGCCAGCATCTATTGCTACCATGCTGGCATTTTCGTGACGGGGGCTTCGCCAAAAGTTCCTGGTGTGGCTGATGACGCAGCCTAGTAATTGGTGCGCGGCGCAGGGCTCCGGCGGCGGCGACTTCCGGTGCTGTGACCTGCAGCGATGGTTTGGCTTTGTGGCGTTTCGCTACCGGGCAGACACGGGCCTCTCTCGCTCGAGTGGGCCGCCAACCGCCGCGCCAAAAATGCCAGCATCTGTTGCTACCATGCTGCGATGCGGTCGCGGCGTCAAGAACATGATGAGCAGAGACAGCTGGCACTGAGCGACGAAGAGGCGGCGCAAGGAGCCAGCTATACAGATAGGAACGCGGTCTTACGACTTGGCGGTGCCCTGTTTGAGTCCCGGCGAGGTCTCGGAAGAAGATTTGCGAGTTTGGTCCTGGCTCCATTTTTTTACCAGCCGACGGGCTCGGAGTCCGAAGAGTATCACAAGTGGTACTTCAACACTTTCGTGTGGAGGAAGACTACTTGGATGGGGGTCGACTGCCGGAAGTCCGTCGCTGACATGTGGAATTACCAGGAGATCCTGGTTGAGTTGAAGCCTTCTTTGGTGATCGAGTTCGGCACGGCTCACGGCGGCTCGGCCTTATTTTTCGCCAGCATCATGAGGCAGATCGGCGAACCATTCAAGGTGCTTTCCGTGGACGTCACCCACGGACGTCTTAATCCGGCGGCGCGGCGCGATCCCGACATTTTGTTCGTCGAATCGCGATCCACGGTCCCTGCTATTGCTGAGCACATCCGCCGCCTCAAAAGCGAGTTCCACGGCAAGATCTTCGCGACCCTGGACAGCGACCACGCAATGAACCATGTGCTGGCCGAGATGAAACTATTGCGGCCTTTACTCTCCGCCGGCGACTACCTCATAGTGGAAGACTCCATGCTCAACGGACACCCCAACCTTCCTGGATGGGGGCCGGGCCCGTATGAAGCCATCGAGGCATACGAGCAGGAATTCCCGAATGACTACACGCATGACGTGGAGCGGGAGAACAAATTCGGCTGGACATTTGCGCCCAACGGATTCCTGATCCGCAACTAGCGTCTAGCGCGAAACTCACCAAGACCGCACTTCGCGCGGCTACCTTTCTCGAGATCCCACGGCAAAGGAGCGGGCTGGGTGGTGCCAGTGGACGCGAACCTCCCGCGGCTGTCCGGTTTGCGTGGCCGTGCTCAAGCAAGGTCTGCTAGCGGGGTTTCGCGGGGATTCGGGGTGATTCCGGGCGATCGAGCGGTTTATTCAGAACTTCGGGAGATTCGGCGCTCTAACGCGAGAAATTCGCCGAGGTACGCGGGCGGCTTCAGGTTAAGCAAGCGGTCGCGGTCGGCGGCGAGATCCGAGTAATTGAGCGCCTCGATCTGCGCCGCCGAGTAGGACAATCGCGATTCCGGAAATCCCTTTCGTATGATCCCGACGCCAAAATCGCACTCCCAGCACCGCGATTCGCAGGTCGTGCCGGGTGCTGCGCAGGTGGACGATCGCCTTCCAGACGTCGCCGCTCCACCCGAGGAAGACCCGCCACCAGTGGATCTGCGCACGAAAGTCGGCGTACGACGTCGCGGGGCAGGCGATCGAGGCGTGCGCGGGGTTGCAGTCGTGCAGGACAATGACGCCGTCGTCCCGCAGGTAGCGCAGGATGTTCTCGACGTCGCGCAGGACCTGCGTATAGGTGTGGAGCCGTCGATTAGGGCGACGTCGATGCCGTGCTGCTCGAGGAATGCCGTCTCGTTCGCGAAGAAGGCGTCGCTGGTCGTCTCGAAGTAGTGGGTGGCGCGCGCCTTCGCGTCGGCGAGCCTGCGGGCGCGCGGCGAGAGCTTGAACGCCGGGTCGACGGCGATCTTCTCGTCGGCGGTAATACGCCGGAACGCCCATCCGCGCGAAACGCCGATTTCGAGGTAGACGCGCTTCACCCGCCCCTCGAGCGCGTGCTGCACGGCCTCGATCCGGTTCACGCGATAATGCTCCCCGGCATGGGGCGTCTGACAAGATATCTCACGAAAGTAAGAGTCAAGCCACGTGTGGGAGAGGAGGTGGAAACGCATCGTGTTCGTCGTGGAGCTGGCCGGTGTGCAGGCAGTGGTGGAGTTGGTCGAGAACTCTGTTGAACAGGTGCCGTTGGGCTTGGTGGTTCCAGTCTCCGGCGGCACGGCGGGCATCGTAGCGTCGGCGTGCGCCCGGAAAGTGGCACAACGCGGCCAGCGCCCAGATACGGCCGACCGCGGCGAGACGCCGACTTTTGATACGCCGGTGCAGCACAACGGTTTTCTTGTCGCTGGCGCGAGTGATCGCCGCCCACGCCGAGGCGATCTGCCAGAATTGGCCGGCACCGATCATCGCAACGGCCGCCTTCGCCGATCAGCCGACACGCCTGAGGCGGGCGAAACGTTCCGCGAGATCGGCGGCGGCCGCAACGCTTTCGGCGGGTTTGGTCATCCGGGCGGCGAACTCGCGGGCCCGGGTGACATATTGCGAGGCGAGGATGGTGCGCAGGTCTGCCACCAGCGATTCGCGGGTGGTGGTCGAAAAGCGCCGGGCGGTGCCCACCTTCAGTCGTTTGACTTGAACTCCCCAGAGCGTCTGATTGAGGTCCGTCGAAAGGATCAACGTGGGAACCCCGGCGCGCAGGCCCGCGGCCGTGGTGCCCGCGCCGCCATGGTGCACGACCGCGCGGCAGGCCGGAAAGACGGCCGCGTAATTCACCGCGCCCACCACCTTGACGTGCTCGAAATCGGGGACGTCGCTGAAGTCACTCCAGCCGGCGCAAATCAACGCCCGCTCGCCTAACTGCGCGGAGGCCGCGCTGATCATCGCGATCGTGTCGGCCGGAGATTCGACCGCTATGCTGCCAAAGCCAAAGAAAATCGGCGGTGTTCCCGTGGCAATCCATGACGCGACCTCGTCATCGGCATCCGTCGCCAACTCCATCGTCAGCGTGCCAACAAAGGGCCGTCGACCATTCCATTTCGCCCATTCGGCTGCCAGCCCGGGGAAGCAAACCCCGTCGTACGCCTGGATTTCCAGCGATCCGCGTTCGGTGATCCGTCGCGGCGCGGGGCCTGTTGCCTTCGGTAGGCCGAGTTCACGGCGCTGCGCGTCCTCGGCCTTCTTCCCTAGGCGCCAACCCAGCCACTCGTACACCGTCATTGCGGAGCGGCCCAACGGCGCCGGCAGGAACGGCAGGAGCTGCCCGTTGGGCCGCACCGGAATGTAATGCAGCGTGGCCAACGGAATCTCGTGATACTCCGCGACGTTGGCGGCGGGCTCCTGAAAACTCAGACCGGTGAATAGTAGGTCGGCCCCGTCCGCCAGCGATGTCAGCGTCGTGCTGATCTCCTCCCAGCACTGGGCAACGGGCTCCAAAACTTCGCGCCACAGCCTCATCAGTTCCTGGATCTTCCAGAAGTTGCGGAATAAACGTGTCCAGAAGTCGCGGTGCACCTCCATCCACCGCCGCGTATCCAGCCCGTAGGCGACCGCCGCAAGCCCAGCCCCCTCAACGAAGCCAACCAGGTCGGGCGCAACTGCCATGTGCACTTCGTGCCCTCGGCGCAGCAGTTCACGGCCGACAGCAACGTAGGGCTCGACATCGCCACGAGTTCCATAGCTGGCCAGCACAAATTTCATCGCAGAGATCCTAGCCTTTCACTTCCAGTGCACGCTCTGCGAAATAAAAGCGTGAGCCTCGCTCCCTCGGCTCAGCCGCCGGCACCCCTTACAGTTCACGAGATTGCGGTGCGGCCCGCAGCGAACCAGGCCGGCCTCAGGATGGTGAACCATCCACTTGGCTTGTGCGGCGCAACGCCTACGCACATCCTCCACGTCGAGCAAGTTCTCAATCTGAACCGTTCCGGGTCTGATACCGCTTCTTTCTGCGAGGAAATGCAGGTCATGTCGAAGCACCCCGTTGAGTACGTGACCGTGCGGTGAAGATGGCGCTCGATCATCTGGATGAGTATCGGTCGGTGTAAGCCGCTCGGCTCGACCCCTAGGCGACGACTTCCACCACGCTCTCGCCAACATCAACCCGGCGTAATCTGCGCACTAATTTGGCCCAAAACCGCGTCATAAAAGCTGCGACAAGTTTATTCCGTTTTGGCATGTCAATGCAGTTGCCCGCTATCGGCTTTATGAAGCAGAACGATCCCAGAATACCGATCGAGCCAGGGTACCTTACAGCATAAAACAAGGTGCTGCCAGTCATCGGTCAGCTTGAACACGCTAGCGTGCCCGGTGAAGGTTACCTAGGCTGGTAATCTCAAGACTAACCGACTTCCGTGAACCAGCGGCACCAAGCATGAAAAGCATATCGCCCACAGGCGCGCCCAACCAAAATCGCCAAAACCGCCTGCGGAAGAATGCCCAGGTGCAGCAACCGGGCCCAATCAACCAATACCCCGCAATCGTGAGAACGTAGTACAACACGCGTTTCCAACGCGCAGTAACCATCTCGACATTCATCTCCATGATCTCCAGGCCCCAAGCCCGAAATCGCCATTCCAGCTCGTACTGACTCTGAAACTCGTAGAATGCCTGCATTTCGGCATTGGTGACAAGGAACTCATCAAAGACAAGGATCGATCCTTCGATGAAGTGATCCTTGCAGGTCTCTAACGCGTGCAGGCAACTCTCATACGTATCCAAATCCATGTGGAAGAGCCTGATTGAGGCGGCTGGACGGTTGGCCAGGAATGGCGCCAACGTGTCATAGGTGCTTCCTTTTATGAAGTACACCTTGCGACCGAGCGCAACAGGCACGTCGTTATGGAAGCTCACGCCAGTATCTCGCATACAACGTTGAGCGATTGGTTCTGATATTGAGAAGGTTCCGCGCTTCAATACGTGGTCCTCTTGTCGCCAGTCTTCAACAAGGCCCGAAAACGTATCGAAGCCGTATACCGTGCGGTCGCACGCGTCAGATATTAGCCTTGTAGACCAGCCGATCCAGACGCCTAGATCGAGCAATAGTTCGCCACAATCCTCGCGGCATGATCCCGCCAGGCGCGATGCTTCCCATAATAGCGTGTGGCCTCGAATCCTGCACTGACGCAGATCCGAAAGCGTGCGGCTGATGAACGCACGATAATTGTCGTCGTAGACGCTGATGTCCTGAGCATATAAGTTTGGAATGTAGCGATCGCCATCCTGATAAGCAAAGCGGGCACATACGATCAAGAGTAGGAGTACGCCCATCGCGACTAAGAGGACCGGTCTAAAATAACATGCCGTAGCCAGGATAAGCGCGATTACTATGAGGACCGCTTTCCATATACGATGGAGGTTCGTCCGATCCACTGTCCGACTATCGCTTATCCCCACCGGTTCACCCCAGGTTCTCGGCCAGACTAGGCCCTACTCGGTGAGCATTGCGCTCGGCTGTCCGGCAGCATAACCCAATCTGGGTAAGCGGCGGAGACCACACGCGGACTCGACTGGTTCGAAGTGCATTCGGTTCGTTGGTTGCCTCGAGACCGAGCCCATTACACACTTCCGAATAACGATCAATCAAAGTCGGCTTTCGATTCGAAGGCGCCTAATCGAACGGCGATGACGCGGCCAGGACGGCGTCGGACGTCGTGCCGCAGTGCGCGCCGATGCCGAGCCCCACACCCTCCCTCGTCCGCGCCGCGCTGGCTGGCTCCGGTGACATCATCTCCGACCATCACCCTGCACATCCGGCTCGGACCGGTGGCCGCACCACGCCACACCGCCGCGATCGTCGAACTCGGGCAAGCCCTCAATACCACCGAACGGCCACCCCCGCCCCACACCCTGTGCTACAGCATGAAATCCCACCGAGGACAACACACCAATTACTGATCTATATCAGGAGTCGCGGTGATCACGGGGGTCCCGGATATGTTCGACCCGGACCGCACCTTCGGCAACGCGTGCCGGTCACCTAACTTCTTCTGCAGAGGGACCGGAGGCGTCGGCTCTTGTCAACATCCGTGCTCGTCACTGGCGGGGCAGGATTCATGGGGTCGTGCTCACACATCGTCTCGTGAAATCCGGTTATGACGTCGCTGTGATGGACGTCCTGCATCCGCAGGTGCACGCGGGACGTCGAGCGGTCGACCTGCCGCCATCCGTGCGGTTGTTCACCGGCGATGTCACTCACGCGCCCGACTGGGATGCTGTGCTTCGGTTGTTCCACCCGTCCCAGATCGTCCATCTGGCGGCCGAGACGGGAACGGCGCAGTCGCTCTCCCAGGCGACGCGCCACGGTTCGGTAAACGTGGTGGGCACCGCCCAGCTTCTTGACGCCCTGAGCCGCTCAGCACTCGTGCCCGACCAGTTCGTCCTGGCGTCGTCAAGGGCCGTCTACGGCGAGGGCGCTTGGCAATGCGGCACACAAACCTTCTATCCGCGGCCTCGCAGCCACGCACAGCTCCTCGCTGGTATCTGGGATCCGAGGGTCCCACGGGTGGGACAACGCCTGGCAGGAATCATTTTGGGCCACGCTGAAAGTCGAGTTCTACCACCGCTACTTGTGGCCACCAAAGCCGCCGCTAAACTCGCCGTCGGTGACTGGATAAAACGGGTCTACAACCGACGCAGACGCCACTCAGCCATCGCTACGATGAGCCCGGTCGACTTCGGAGACCGACTCACTCAGACCGCACAAGCCGCCTGACCCTGTGTCCACCAAACGGGGTCAAGCGCGACCCAGATGTTGTTGGTGAACACGAGTAGGCAGTGGGATCACGAAGGGACAAGCTGCTAATTGAAGGAACCGTTGGCAAGGAACCGTCACCAGCGTGGATTCGAAAACGTATCCGATCCCGAAACCACCCCTTTCGATGCTGCCGAATGTAATAATGCCGCTATTCGAAGAACGCGTCCTCTTACCAAGTTCGGTGACCTTGCGCCAAGCCGACAGCGTTAGCCCCATCGAAGGGGCTGCGGGTCGGCGCTCGGCACAGACGGGATTTCGCCCGGACATCGAGGGCTTGCGCGCCGTCGCGGTGTTGGCCGTTGTCCTCTTTCACGCTGACGTGCCTGGTGTGGGTGGCGGGTACGTCGGCGTGGACGTGTTCTTCGTCATCTCAGGCTTCCTCATCACCGGGCTGCTCTGGCGCGAGGTGAGCACCGCCGGCACCGTCGCGGCTGCGCCGCTTCTACGGGGCGCGGGCCCGCCGACTGCTGCCGGCGTCGGCCACGGTAGGCGTCGTCATCGCGATCGCCTCGGCTGTCCTGTTACCCCCGTTGCAGGCCCGGAGCGTCATCGGTGACGGCATCGCCAGCGCGCTGTATGTCGGCAACTACCGGTTCATTCTACAAGGCGTCGACTACCTCGCCGCCGACCTGCCGCCGTCGCCGTTCCAGCACTACTGGTCGTTGGGCGTCGAGGAGCAGTTCTACCTGGTGTGGCCGGCCATGATCATCGGTACGGCTTGGCTCATCCGGCGTGCGCGTCGGCGCACCAGGGCCAATGCCACCTCGTCGGAAAGCCCGTATCTGGTGGTCCTTGCGCTGGTCGGGGCCGTGTCGTTTGCGGTGTCGCTGGCGGTCACTTACGTGGTGCCTTCTGTGGCGTTCTTTTCGCTGCCCACGCGGGCCTGGCAGTTGGCCGTCGGCGGCCTGGTGGCCCTCACGGCCAGCCAGTGGCGCCGACTACCGGCACTAGCCTGCCGCGATCGCGGGATGGGCAGGGCTGGCCCTGATCCTGCTGGCCTGCACCCAATTGAGCACGACCACGCTCTATCCGGGTACCGCCGCGCTGTTGCCCGTGCTCGGCACGGCGCTGGTGATCGGCGCCGGCTGTGCCGCTCCTTCTCAGGGATGCGGCCGCGTCCTGGCATTGTCGCCGATGCGGGCGGTCGGCCGGGTGTCGTACTCGTGGTATCTGTGGCACTGGCCGGTGCTGCTGCTCGCACCGCCATTGCTGGGCCACCCGCTGGGGCTGGCGGGCAGGTTGGCAGCGGTCGCCGTCTCCGGCGGGCTGGCCGTGCTCACGCTGCGTCTCATCGAGAACCCCTTGCGATTCGCCGCTCCCGTGCGCCGGTCTGCCCCCGCCGGTCTCGCGCTTGGCGGTGCCGCCACCGCGGTAGCGGTCTGTGTGGGCGTGGCACTGCTGGTTGTGGTGCCTACCCCGGTCGGCCGCGGCCCGGCGGCTGCGGCGCTGACGGTCACTGCGGCGCCTCCCCCCGCGGGCCACAACATCGACGCCGTACGACGCGGCGGTGCAGCACGCGTTCGCGCAGGTGCAGGCCGCGGTCGCGGCATCCGCCGACCTGAAGGCCGTACCGTCGAACCTCGAACCCGCCACTTGCCGACGCGGCAGCCGAACATCAAGGCCATGTTCCTCAACGGCTGCATGCGCAATTTTTTCGAAGTCGGACAGCCTGAGTGCGCGACGGGCGATACCGCGTCGACGACGACGGTGGCCTTGGTCGGCGACTCGCATGCCGCGATGTGGAATCCGGCGTTCCAGCAGGTCGCCGCGCAGCGGCACTGGCGGCTGGAAATCCTGGGCAAGGCGGCCTGCCCATTGATGAACTTGCCCATCATCAACCCCCTCCTGTCGCCGGGAGTACACCGAGTGCGAGCAGTGGCGCGGTCAGATCATCGCCCGGTTACAGCGCCGAGCACCCGCGGCTGGTCGTGGTGAGCATGTGGCGGCGGTACGGTGCCGGCACGGTTGGGCGCAAGGTTTCACGTCATACGACCCGGCGTGGATCGACAGCCTGACCCGCCTGGTGCAGCAGCTGCGCGGCACTGGTGCGGAGGTGCTGGTGCTCGGGCCGATCCCGGATCCGCACTCAGTGGTGCCGATCTGCCTGTCCGGCCACCTCGATGACGCGACGGCCTGCTCGCCGCCAAGGTCGACGGCGGTGAACGAATCCGGCATCGCGGCTGAGTCCGCCGCCACCAAAGCCGGCGGCGGACAATACGCCGACATCACCGAGCTGTTCTGCACCGCCGACCGCTGCCCGGTCATCGTCGGCAACACTCTGGTGTACCTTGACTGAGAGTCACCTGACGTTCGAATACTCCCGGCTGTTGGCACCGGTAATCGGGGCGCTGGCCGACCGCGCGCTCGCCTACGGTTGACATGCTGCGGATTGTTGGCGTCGCCCAGCACCAGACGAGTGCGCCATGGCGGCGCTGGCAATCATCGGGGTGAGCAGCCCCCTGCCATCAACCGGATGGCCCTGATCGCGGCCGCGCACGCGGCGAGATCGAGGTGCTGGACTCGCGCCGCTTCGGCGGGGCGTAAGTGCTGGAAGAAATCCCACCAGTGGTTCTGCGCACCGAAGGCGGCGAACGACGGTGCGGGACAGGCACGAGGCGTGCGTGGGGTTGCGGTCGTGCAGGACAATGACGCCGTCGTCCCGCAGGTAGCGCAGGGTGTTCTCGATGTTGCGCAGGACCTGCCCTGTAGCTGTGGAGCCCATCGATCAGGGCGACGTCGATGCCGTGCTGCTCGAGGAAGGCCGTCGCGTTCGCGAAGAAGGCGTCGCTGGTCATCTCGAAGTAGTGGGTGGCGCGCGCCTTCGCGTCGGCGAGCCTGCGGGAGCGCGCCGAGAGCTTGAACGCCGGGTCGACGGCGATCTTCTCGTCGGCGCTAATACGCCCGAACGCCCTCCGTACTCGACGCCGATCTCGAGGTAGACGCGCTTTACCCGCCGTCAAGCGGCTGCTGCACGGCCTTGATCCGGTGCACGCGACGATCCTCCCCGAGCATGGGGTGTCTGACAAGACATCTCACGAAGCTAAGAGTCAAGCCGCGTGTGGGAGAGGAGATCGGAGACACATGTAGTTATTGGTCGAGCTGCCGGTGTGCAGGCAGTGGTGGAGTTGGCCGAGAAGTCTGTTGAACAGGTGCGGTTGAGCTTCGTGGTCCCATCCCCCGGCGGCGCGGCGGGCACCGCAGTGTCGCCGTGCGCCCGGGAACGGCCCGACGCGGCCCGCGCGAGAGATAGGCCAACCGCGACTGGACATCGATTCTTGATATGCCGCGGCAGCACAATGGTTTTCTTGCCCGCCGGTGCGGGCAGTGGTGATCCCGGGGGTCCCGGATATGATCGAGCCCGGACCGCACTCTCGGCAACGCGTGCCGGTCACCTAACTTCTTCTGCAGAGGGACCCGCGGAGGCGTCGGCTCTTGTCAACATCCGTGCTCGTCACTGGCGGGGCAGGATTTATAGGGTCCGCGCTCACACATCGTCTCGTGAAATCCGGTTATGACGTCGCTGTGATGGACGTCCTGCATCCGCAGGTGCACGCGGGACGTCGAGCGGTCGACCTGCCGCCATCCGTGCGGCTGCTGACCGGCGATGTCACTCACGCGCCCGACTGGGATGCTGTGCTTCGGTTGTTCCACCCGTCCCAGATCGTCCATCTGGCGGCCGAGACGGGAACGGCGCAGTCGCTCTCCCAGGCGACGCGCCAGCGGTTCAGGTCAAACGTGGTGGGCACCGCCCAGCTTCTTGACGCCCTGAGCCGCTCAGCACTGGGACCCGACCAGTTCGTCCTGGCGTCGTCAAGGGCCGTCTACGGCGAGGGCACTTGGCAATGCGGCACACAAACCTTGTATCCGCGGCCTCGCATTTCACGCACAGCTCCTCGCTGGTATCTGGGATCCCGCGGGGCTCACGGGCAAACCTGCGGTGCCGCTTCCGAGCTGCGCGGGCCGGACGGAGCCCCGGCCTACCAACATTTACGCCGCGGTCCAGAGCTCGCGCAGGAGCACATGTTGGCTGCCTGGACGGGGGGGCATGGCGCCAATCTCACTGTGCTGCGGTTGCAGAATGTCTACGGGCCGGGCGAGTCGCTGACCAATTCATATACAGGAATAGTCGCTCTCTTCGCACGGTTGGCGCGCCAGCAACACCCGTTGGAGGTCTACGAAGACGGCAGGATCGTGCGCGATTTCGTCTTTATCGAAGATGTCGTCGACGCGATGGTCGCTGCACATTGCGAGGGCCTGCGACTGGGCCGCGCTGCCCTCGACATGGGTGAGGGCATCGCGACCACCATCCATGAGCTGGCTCGCAAGATCACCGCCATCTGCGACGCCCCCGAACCGATCGTCGTACCGAAATTCCGCGACGGTGACGTACGCGCGGCGAGCTGCAACATCGAGTCGGCGAAAAAAACGCTCCATTGGCATCCGAAGTGGGCGCTCGAGGACGGTCTGCGTGCACTGCTTGGATGGAGTCGACGAGCAGCCCGAATTGCCTGTCGAGCCAAGCGATGGCACATATGTACCAGGCCGTGACGTGGTAGAACGTGGCGGATGGCGTTAATGGCCTACCGACTTGCATGAGGGTTTGACTGCGGGGTAAGCCTTGCAGAAACGCCCGCACGCGGCGATCGATCATGTCGTGCATCCGTCGCACTCTATAAACAGCCCCGCGGCGATCCCAGCAACCCACGCCGAGGCAACCTGCAAGACTTGGCCGGCGCGGTTAACCGTACGGCCCACCTTGCCCGATCAGCCAACACGCCTGAAGCCGGCAAAATTTTCCACAAAAATCGGCTGCAGCCGCAACGCTTTCGGCGGGCTTGGTCATCCGGGTTGCGGGCTTCGCGAGCCCGGGCGACGTATTGCGGGGCGAGGATCCGGCACAGGTCCGCCGACCAGCGATTCGCGGGTAGTGGTCGAAATGCGCCGGGCGGTGACTATCCTTCAGCCGTTCCCAACCCAAGGGGATGGATCGGCGGCCACCCTACGCGTGATCGAAATTATCGGACATCACCCGAGGTCGAGCGCTTGTATCGTGGATTGGTACAAGTCGCCATCAAGCCTCAATACAGCGATGCGATCAATCGGGGCATCGTGCAGCGTGTCTTTGAACCAGCCAAGTGTCAGCGGTCACGTAATTCCTCAGGTTTGAGGGGTTGTCCGTCACGTAATTCCCCACCTTCCGTCACGTAATTCCCCACCCCTGGGGCGTGTCCGGCGGGGGTTGAG
This sequence comes from uncultured Actinomycetota bacterium, assembly GCA_963751315.1. Classification (GTDB taxonomy): domain Bacteria; phylum Actinomycetota; class Actinomycetes; order Mycobacteriales; family Mycobacteriaceae; genus Mycobacterium. The sequence continues at coordinate 29,529 of CAVVUH010000007.1, forward strand.
GTGCTGCTCAGGTTCGCTCCGTTCAGGTGCCCCACCGGGGGTCCTGGAAGGGGCCTGAGGTGGCGAGGAGATCGTGGAACGTGACCGACTTCGTGGAGATGTTCCGGCATTGGAACGCCGGCCGATCCCAGGTGCAGATCTATCAGGCACTCAACATCGACCGCAAGACGATCCGCAAATACTTGGCCCCGGCGCTGGCCGAGGGTCTGGCACCGTGCACGGATGAGCCGTTCGATGAGGAGTTGTGGCGGGCGCGGATCGGGCGCTGGTTCCCTGAGCTGGTCGACCCCGCGGCGCGGGCGTTGACGTGGCCGCAGATCGCGTCCCATCACCAGTGGATCACCGATCAGCTGAAGGTGCCGGTCACGGTGGCCACGATCGCGCAACGGCTGCGCGACGACCACAGGGTTGAGGTATCGGAGTCGACGGTACGTCGTTACATTGCAACGACTTTCACTGAATCGCGTCTCGAAGACCGGGTGACGGTGCCGCGGGGTACGGTCAAGCCCGGCAGTGAAGCCCAGATCGACTACGGCAAGCTCGGCATGTGGTGTGACCCCGAATCGGGGCGCCGCGTCGCGGTCTGGGTGTTCGCGATGATCCTGTCGTGCTCACGGGCCCTGTTCGTGCAACCGGTGCTCAGGATGGACCAAACCTCCTGGAACGCTTCGCATGTGGCGGCGTTCGAGTTCTTCGGCGGCGTCCCGGCCCGGCTGGTGTGCGACAACCTCAAAACCGGGGTGGTCCGCCCGGATCTGTATGACCCGCAGATCAACCTGGCCTACGGTGAACTCGCCAGCTTCTACGGAACCCTGATCGACCCGGCCCGGGCCAGCAAACCGAAGGACAAACCTCGGATCGAACGGCCGATGCCCTACATTCGGGACTCGTTCTTCGCCGGCCGGGAGTTCGCTTCACTGGCCCGGATGCAGGCCGAGGCGCTGCGCTGGGCCTCCGAGGTCTACGGAGTCCACAAGCACCGCGGTTTGGATGGTCAGACCCCGGGATCGGTGTTCGCCGCGATCGAAGCCGATGCGCTACTCCCGTTGCCGGGCAGGCCCTTTGAATCGGTGATCTACACGATCGGACGGGTCGCCCCGGACTGCCACGTCAAATCCGGGAAGCCGTTCTACTCGGTGCCGTGGCGGCTGATGGGCCAACAAGTCACGGTCCGCACCGCCGGTGATGTCGTGCAGATCTTCCACAACGGTGCGGTGGTCGCGACCCATGTGTTGCACCTGTCGGGTCGCTCCACGAACTTCGAACACTATCCGCCGCACAAGATCGCTCACACGCTGCGCAGCGTGACGTGGTGTCGCACCCAGGCTGAGCAGATCGGCCCCGCCGTGGTGGCGATCGTCGCCGAGCTCTCCCAGGTCAATGCGATCCACCGGCTGCGGGCCATCCAAGGGATCATCCGGCTGCGCGACACCTACGGCGACACTCGCCTGGATGCGGCTTGCGCGAGAGCACTCCAGGTCGGGGATCCGAACTACCGCACCGTCAAAGGCATCTTGGTCGCCGGCACCGAATACGGCGACGACCCACCACAGCACGCCCCGACGCCGCCGGCGATACTGCGCGGCCCTGAGGCGTTCGACACCGAACGCACCGCCTGAGCTGCCGAACCGAACCTAGTTGTACTGCAACCACTTCGAATAAAGGACTTTGTCATGACCATTCATGATCCCAGCCTGCGGGCCGCACTGAAAACCCTCAAACTGACCGGCATGCTCGACACCCTCGATGCCCGCCTGGCCCAAACCCGCGACGGGAAACTCGGCCACCTGGAATTCCTGCAAGTGCTCTGCGAAGACGAAATCGCCCGCCGCGACACCGCCGCCCTGGCTCGTCGAGTGCGCCGCGCCCGTTTCGAACAACCCAACACCTTCGAGGACTTCGATTTCACTGTCAGCCCGAAACTGCCCGCCGCGATGCTGCGCGACCTGGCCGCGCTGCGGTGGCTCGACGCCGGCGAATCAGTCATCCTCTACGGCCCGGTTGGCGTCGGGAAAACCCATGTGGCACAAGCACTCGGACATCAAGTAGCGCGCCGCGGCGGCGACATCCGGTTCGTCAAATGCTCACGCATGCTCGCCGACCTCGCTGGCGGGCACGCTGATCGCACCATCGGGCAACGCATGCGCGAATACACCCGGCCCCTGGTTCTCATCGTCGACGACTTCGCCATGCGCGAGCACACCCCGACTCAAAGCGATGATCTCTACGACCTGGTCTCCGACCGCGCCATCGCCGCCAAACCGCTCATCCTGACCAGCAACCGAGCCCCCAAGGATTGGTATCCGCTGTTCCCCAACCCCGTCGTCGCTGAATCGCTGCTCGATCGACTCATCAACACCAGCCACCAAGTCCTCATGGACGGCCCGTCCTACCGGCCCCGGAAACGACCCGGACCGCCACCACCTGACACCAAGAACAAGCCCGGCTACCCTCACCCACAGCAGCTCCGAACCTGGGGAATTACGTGACGGCTACCCCTGGGGAATTACGTGACCGTGGACAGCCAAGAAGAAAGCGGACCCGGTAATCAAGCAGCCCGTAGCGCTGGAAATCGGCCCTGACTTCCGTTTCCGGCACCGCCAGTATAGGCGGAAAGCGGTGCAGCCTAATCCCTTTGTCTGCTTTGTAATTAGTGGTGTCCGGGGGTGCCACCCCCGCGAACGAATCGGCTAGCCACACGCATCGCGTCTCATCGCCATAAACTGCCAGAACCGCGCGCATCAATGCAAGCCCCTCCGCGCCACACTCCACATTTGGCCAGATCGCTTGTGATGTCGTCAGCCAGTGCTCATCAGCTACTTGGCCAGGCCGGCCAAAACCCAACTGGTCATACTGCGACGGCATAACTGGGCGCGGGCTCGCCGTCGGCGGATCATCGCCGTCATCGTCGGCGTGGCAGCGCTCTTCTTGATGGCCACCTGCATGCCCGCCGTCTTAGTTGACCCCTCGGCGCGATAGCCCGCTCGATCGCCACGACGATCGGTGATATCGCGACGGTCCTGAATCAGTTGCCGGTGGCCAACCCGAAACCGTCAACCCGGGCTGACGCTCCTCGCCGGGGGCAGTGCCCCTCCGCTTGAGACGAGACTTTAGAGACATCGCGGGCTTTTCGACCAGAATCCAGCTCAGCGCGGCCAGCGGCAAGGTGGCGATCGCTGCAATGATCGCGAACACAATCGGATTCATAATGCCAAGCCCACAGATGACCAGCAGCTGCTGAACCGGAAACGCGTAAATGTACACGCCATAGGACAGATCCGTCCGCAATCTCAAACGCTTGTCGTGGATGAGGGCACCTGAAACGATGATGGCGTAAGCCAGCGGAATGGCGGCGACCAGCCGGTAATTAGGCAGCAGGCTCGCCGCGAGAACGATGATCACGCTCACCCCGACGAGTGACCATCGAGCGGGAATCACGTTTCGGAACTGATAAAGCAGCGCTCCAGCCAGAAACATGACAGCGAAACGCGCGGCGATCGCCCGAAGATCAGCGCCGCAGTTGCAGAATCAAGCTTACCTGGTGGTTCTTCCTCAAAGACACTTAACGGCGGCAGCAGCACCGACCAGGACAGCGCCAGAGCCAACACCGCAGGAATAAGCCAGCGGCGACTGAGGAGTCCGACAACGCCGAGACCAGCAACAGCGATGTAGCACAACACCTCCCATAGGAGGGTCCAGAGAGAACCGTCCCAGCCGTGCGGCCATCGGATCCCCCGCGGTGTTCCGCCGACACCGGGCTGAAGCCACACCACCGCGTGTTTTTTAGGACATACACGATCGGCGCGCGAGACAGCAGCAGATTCGCGGCCGGGCCGCCCTCAATCGCCACACCAATCGGGGCGATGACAAACGCGGTGATAATCAGGCAGACCCACAACCCGGGGAGGATGCGAAGACCTCGAGCGCAGAAGTAGTCGCGGAGCCGCGGGTTGCTTAGCCAACTCGACGTGATGAGGAATCCTGATATTGCAAAGAACCCGTCGACAAAAATGCCTCACTGAGAAGCTGGTGAGCTGGCGCGTACAACAGGTGACGGCCGGTGAGTGGGAAGGAGTGCCCCAGGATGACCCCCATCGCCAGCGTTAACCGCCACGCGTTCAGTGCATTCTTTCGCGGATCGAATTCCTGTCCGAGTTTCCGTCGCCCCTTTGGCCAGCGGTTGACGATTTTATTGACGCCAGCGATTTAGGGTTCGCGCTCAAGTCTGGTGATCCCCAACCCGTTCAGCCGGCGAGCTGACCTTGCCGGTCTGCAATGCGCCCAGGAACGCAGCGATGTGAACCAACCCCCTGAGTACCGATAACGCCGCCCATCACCAGTAGACCCTCAAGGCCTGGGCTCTTCGGCAAGGTCCAGCCCTCGCTGATACGACTGCGACCACGTCAGAGTTTCGGCAACGCCATCCAAGTCCTGCTCGTAATCAACAAACGCGGACGCCGTGTCATTGGGCCACAGACTGGCGCTCTCGCGCAGCACAGCGGGAATCGAAGGTTCTATCACTTGCGACAAGTTAGCGTAGCCAGCACCAACGCACCTTTAGAAAGGGAAAATTAACTAGTCGGACTGGTCGATGGTGATAAGGGCATCTATACGAAAGGCAGCCACCCATCATGATCCGGGGCCGCACCGCCGCCCACGCCGGCGCCTGGGCATGCGTCCGCGTCGCTCAGATCGCCGGCAGTGACCAGCGTCGATGGCTCATCAACCAGTCGCCACAATGTCGTCGTCGAGGCGACCGGCCCGAACACGTGCTCGGGATCCCACAGCTGAGCGACCCGTCGACTCCGTCCGCGCCATCGGCCACCGCGGCGACCAGATCGGCGAACATCGCCCCAGGGGCATGGATCCGAGGACCCCCGGTAGGTGTCCGCCAACACCGCCGTAACCCGCGCTGACGACCCGGTCAACCTGACCTTACGACGAACACGCCTCGAGCGGGCGAAATTTTCCAGCAGATGAGCGCCGGCCGCGACGCTGGCGGCGGGTCCGGCCATCCGGGTGGCGAGCTCGCGGGTCGGCGGACGTATTGCGGGGCGAGGATGGTGCGGAGGTCCGCGACCAGCGATTCGCGAGTAGTGGTCGAAAAGCGCCGGGCGGTGCCCACCTTCAGTCGTTTGATCCGAGCTCCCCAGAGCGTCTGATCGAGGTCCGTCGAAAGGATCAACTCGGGAACGCCGGCGCGCAGGGCTATGGCCGTGGTGCCGGCGCCACCGTGGTGCACTACCGCGTGGCAGGCCGGAAAGGCGGCGGCGAAATTCACCGCGCCCACCACCTTGACGTGCTCAAAATGGGGGACGTGGCGAAGTTACTACACGCCGGCGCAAACCAACGCCCGCTCGCCTAACTGCGTACAGGCCGCGCTGATCATCGCGAATATCTCGGCGGCGGATTCGACCGCCATGCTGCCAAAGCCGAAGAAATCGGCGGTGTTCCCGCGGCAATCCACGACACCACCTCGTCATCGGCATCCGTCGGCAACTCCATCGTCAACGGTCCGACAAAGGGCCGTCGACCATTCCATTTCGCCCATTCGGCTGCCAGCCCGGGAAAGCAAACCTCGTCGTACGCCTGGATTTCCAGCGATCCGCGCTCCGCGATCCGTCGCGCCGGGGGGCCTGCCGCCTTCGGTAGGCCTAGCTCACGGCGCTGCGCGTCCTCGACCTTCTTGATTACGCGCCAAGACAGCCATTCGTGCACCGTCATTGCGGAGCGGCTCAACCGCGACGGCAGGAATGACAGGAGTTGGCCGTTGGCCCGGATCGGGAAGTAATGCAGCGTGGCCAACGGAATGTCGTAATACTCCGCGACGTTGGCAGCGGCCTCCTCAAAAACCAGGCCGGTGAATAGCAGGTCGGCCCCGTCCGCCAGCGACGTCAGCGTCGTGCTCAATTCCCCCCAGCACTGGGTCCTGGGCTCCCAAGCTTCGCGCCACAACATGATCAGATCCTGGATCCTCCAGAAGTTGCGGAAGAAACGCGTCCAGAAGTTGCGGTGCGCGTCCAGAATGGCCTGCAAATCCGGTCCGTAGGTGACCGTCACAAGCCCAGCCGACTCGACGAAGCCAACCAGGTCCGGCGGGACCGCCATGCACACTTCGTGCCCTCGGCCCAGCAGTTCACGGCCAACGGCGGCGGAGGGCTCGATATCGCCGCGAGTCCCATAGCTTGCCAGCACAAATTTCATTGCAGATTCTAGCCTTTCACTTCCCGTGCGTGTTCTGCGAAATGAAACCGGCAGCCTCGCCCCCCAGCTCAACCGCCTGGCAGTCTAACCCGATGCCCGCGCCATCGATCCGAATTCCAGAAGTTTTGGGCAAGCGGCCGACAACACCGGATCGTTGCAGGAGAGCCCTGGACTATCGTCAGCCGCCGCCAACCCAACGGGATGCGATCAGCAACAACACCTACGCGTGTCGAGATTATCGAACCTCACCCGACAGAATCGACGCGGCGACCCACAACGATCTGGCACGAGCGGCGGAGACCACATGCGCACTCGACTGGTTCGACGTGCAATATCGGTTCGTGGCCACCTCGAGAACCGAGCCATTGCACCGCCAGGGTCACGCCCGCAGGGCGCTGTGGTGTGACTTGCCCTCAGCGATCTTGGCGTCGTAGAACTCGCGCGCCCAGGTGGAGCGGCGGAGGCAGTAGAAAGGCCCATTGGTGCACGGCCGCGCCGCGGTAGCGGTTGTGCGCCAGCCCGCGGGCATGACCCAGTTCGCTGCGGCCGGATCTTCGGGTTAGCGCGGCTGTGCTGGCGTAGCATTTGCAGCGCGTTCGGCCCGAAACCTCGCGCTACTGAGCGTCCGCCCTGCTAGGATTCAAAACCCTAGGCAGTGATTTTGCCGAAGCGGTACATGGATTGGAATGCACAATTCGAGCCGCGAGACAAGACCGCATCGACCTTGCCGAACAAGACCAAGGAAAACATGATCCCCGGACTGACAACCCGAATTCGTTGGACAATCCGAATGTATGCATATTTATTGTGGATTGGGAGCGGTCGTCCTTCTGTGCTGTGGCATTATCTTACAGACACTTTGCGTTATCTTCTGGTGAAGCTTGGGGTTCTATCCGGCGCGGCAAAGCACGTGGCTGAGGTTCGTGCGGCGTTTGAGGCGCATGCGGTGCAGGGCCAGTTCAAAGAACTATGGTTTGACATGAATATTGTGCCGTGGTGTGTTACCTTTTCGAGAATCTTTAATCGTGCGGACCCCGTGCGCATTCTTGAAATCGGGTCGTGGGAAGGGCGTTCAACCCTGTTTCTCCTGACCTACTTTACGCAAGGGCACTTGACTGCCGTGGACACCTGGGCCGGCGGTGACGAATACCAGTACAACGCGACGCCGGACTTGCGAGACCTTGAAGTCCGTTTTGATGGCAACCTTGCCCCGTGTGTAGCGCGGCTAACGAAGCGCAAGGGATCATCGCGACACGTGTTGCCACAACTGCTCGATGAACAGCAGAAATTTGATGTGATTTATGTGGATGGATCGCACTTTGCCGATGACGTTTTAACAGATGGGATCATTGCTTGGCGCCTGTTAAAGCAGGGAGGGGTATTAATTTTTGACGACGTGTTGTCACCTTTCTACCTGCGTGCGCAGGCCAACTCTGCATGGGCGATCAAGCTGTTTTTGAAATACCACGAAGGGGAATACAACATTCTGAACGCTGGCTACCAAGTCATCTTACAGAAAAAAATAATATTTACCGATCACGTGAATGCTGACCTCGCTCACCTCGCCGCCTTCTTCCAGTATGACGACCGCGCCATCGCTGAAACGGGTTAGCGCCAGGCGGGTTGGGAACTGCGTGGCCAATTCGCCGTATTGCCTCGCGCATCCTGTCATACTTTGCCCGTGAGTCTCGTTAACCGCCTGTTAGTTACCCCGTCCCTGACATTCTTTGCGAAGTACTACTATCCCCTCATCACCCGCTATTTCAGCGGCGATAATCTGGTGTTCATCAACTGGGGCTACCAGGAGGATCCGCCGATGGCCCTCCCGCTGGAGGCGTCCGACGAACCCGAGCGCGGCCAGACTTGGCCAGCGCCGATCATCCCGACGGCCCGCCTTCGCCGATCAGCCAACATGCCGCAAGCGGGCGAGATCTTCCACCAGATCAGCGGCGGCCGCAACGCTTTCGGCGGGTTTGGTCATCCGGGTGGCGAGTTCGCGGGCCCGGGTGACGTATTGCGGGGTAAGGATGGTGCGCAGGTCCGCGACCAGCGTTTCTCGGTAGCGGTCGAAAAACGCCGGGCGGTGCCCACCTTCAGTCGTTTGACTCGGGCTCCCCAGATCGGCTGATCGGGCGCCGCCCAGAGGATCAACGTGGGGACTCCGGCGCGCAGGCCCGCGGCCGTGGTGCCCGCGCCACCGTGGTGCACGACCGCGCGGCAGGCCGGAAAGGCGGCCGCGAAATTCACCGTGCCCACCACCTTGACGTGGTCGAAATGGGGGACGTGGCTGAAGTCAGCTCCAGCCGGCGCAAACCAACGCCCGCTCGCCTAACTGCGCGCAGGCCGCGCTGATCATGGCGACCGTGTCGGCGGGAGATTCGACCGGAATGCTGCCAAAGCCGAAGTAAATCGGCGGTGTTCCCGCGGCAATCCACGACGCGACCTCTTCATCGGCATCCGTCGGCAACTCCATCGTCAGCGCACCAACAAAGGGCCGTTGGCCATCCCATTTCGCCCATTCGGCTGCCAGCCCGGGAAAGCAAACCTCGTCGTAGGCCTGGATTTCCAGTGATCCGCATTCGGTGATCCGTCGCGGCGAGGGGCCCGTTGCTTTTGGTAGGCCTAGTTCACGGCGCTGCGCGTCCTCAACCTTCTTCGCCATGCGCCAAGACAGCCACTCGTTCACCGTCATTGCGGAGCGGCCCAACGGCGACGGCAGGAATGGCAGGAGCTGGCCGTTGGCCCGCACCGGGGTGTAATGCAGCGTGGCCAACGGAATGTCGTAATACTCCGCGACGTTGGCAGCGGGCTGCTCGAAAATCAGGCCGGTGAATAGCAGGTCGGCCCCATCCGCCAGCGACGTCAGCGTCGTGCTCATCTCCCCCCAGCACTGGGTAACGAACTCCCAAGATTCGCGCCACAACCTGATCAGATCCTGGATCTTCCAGACGCTGCGGAAAAAATACTTCCAGAAGTTCGAGAAGAAATCCGTATCCAGCATCGCCTGCGAATCCCGTCCGTAGGCGACCGCCGTAAGCCCAGCCGACTCGGCGAAGCCCACCAGGTCGGGCGGGACGGCCATGCGCACTTCGTGTCCTCGGCGCAGCAGCTCACGGCCGAGGGCGGCGCAGGGCTCGACATCGCCGCGAGTTCCATAGCTCGCCAGCGCAAATTTCATCCGGATCCGGCCTTTCAGTTGACGTGCGCATAGGCAACGTCGGGGGCATCGGTCATTATCCGTCGTTCTTCGAATGTCGGCTGGACATTCGCCATTGGCTTCGGCTGATCGTTCGCCGTTGGTTCCGACTGCAGCGGCGTTCGTAGGCGGCGGCGACTGGTATCGGAGCACGGTGCTCCGGGACGCGAGCGAGGTATGTCACGCCGCCCGACGGTCACGATATGGGCATCCCGAAGGCGATCACGGCGATCGACGTGCAGCGGCTGCTCGACAGCTGCGACATCAGCGATCCCGCGGGCGTCCGCGACTACGCTGTCCTCATGCTGGTCGCACGCTTGGGCCTGCGATCGATCGAGGACGGCGCGGCTGCAGTTGGACGACCTCACTGGGGCGCCGGGCGGATCGTCTTGCGAGGCAAGGCGTCCCGCGACGACGGGATGCCGCTGCCCGCCGATGTCGGGGAGGCGTTGAGCGCCTACCTGCGCCAGGCCCGCCCAGCGACCGGCGAACCGCCAGGTGTAAGTGCGGCCGTGCTTGTCGGTGTGGCTGTGAATGTCGAACCCTGCCGCGGCCGAGCCCGACCAGAACCCGCCGGTCGTCGCCGACGGTGGCGCGCAATTCGGGGATCAGCCGGCGCAGCTCGGGGGCCAGGGAAGCGGCCGCGCCGGTTCGGCCATCACCACTAGCAACGGATCCCCGGTGGCATCGGACACCCAGGTTTCCACCGTGCCCGGGGCCGGAACTTCAACCTGTCTGTCCGTGGCAGCGGATGGTACGTTCGTGATCCGCCGAAACCGGGCATAGCTTTGGGCCATCATCCGCTGAGGAGCTCGATTTTGGCTGACGGCGAGCTGAATGCGCGCGAGGCGGAACACGTTGTGTGGGACGTGATTGTCGTCGGCACCGGCATGGGAGGCGGGATGCTGGGCTACTGGCTGGCCCAGTCAGGCCGCAGGGTGCTGTTCGTCGAGAAGGGGCGCTCGACACTGCCCGGGGTGCCGGGGACGATTCGCTCTTCGATGCCGGAAGTGGCCGAGCCGCAGGCGGGCCGTTCGGCAGCGGCATACTACGACGCCTTGGCCCGGGCCGGGCGCTCAACCGACGAGATCGAAGACATCAGCGGGCGCTTCTCGCGGCGGTTTGTGCCGTTCATCGGCAGCGGGACGGGAGGGTCGTCGGCCCTCTATGGCATGGTCTGCGAGCGATTTTTCGTTCGCGATTTCACTCCCCGGCAGAACTTCCGCGACCCCGGCGATTCCACCGTGCCGGATGCTTGGCCGGTCACCTACAACCAGATGCGGCCCTGGTACGCAGCGGCCGAGAAGCTGCTGGGGGTTCGCGGCCAGCCCGACCCCCTGCGGCCGGAGGCGGCCGAGGTCGGTCTGCCTGCGGCGCCGCCGTTTTCGGCAGACAACCAGCCGCTGGTCGACTATCTGGCAGGTCGCGGATTGCATCCCTACCACCTGCCGATGGCTTGTGATTACGCCGATGGTTGTACCACCTGCCAGAGCTATCTCTGCCACCAGTCATGCAAAAACGACGCCGCCCGCAATTGCCTGTTGCCGGCCGTTGCCGAGCACGGCGCCCAACTGCTGCCGGAATGTCGGGCCGTGCGCCTGGACGCGGACCGCACCCAGGTCCGGCAAGTGATCTGCGAGGATCGCTCCGGCACGCTGGCCCTGAAGGCCAAGGTGGTGGTGCTGGCCGCCGGTGCGTTGGTCACCCCGGTGCTGTTGCTCAATTCCCGTTCGGTCGATTGGCCACGCGGATTGGCCAACGGCTCGGACTGGGTGGGGCGCAACTTGATGCGTCACCTGATTGACGTGATCGAGATCTGGCCACAACCCGACCGCAAGATCACGGCCCAAACAAGGAGATCGGGCTAAACGATTTTTATTTCTGGGAGGGGCAGAAATACGGCACCGTGCAGTCATTCGGCTCGATGCCGCCCATGGAGGTGGTGACCAGCCGCCCCGGCTGGCGGGCGAAGGCGCTGCGCCTGATGAGCCCGGCGGTGCGCCGGGTCTACGAGCGCTTCTTCACCGGCGGACTAGTGCTGGCATCGATCATGGAAGACCTGCCCTATCTGGACAACCGCGTCCTGCCCTGCGATCGGCCGAGCTTGGACGGCCGCCAGCGGCTGCGAATTCGGTATCGTCTGCACGCCAGTGAGATCGAGCGTCGCAGGGCGTTTTTGTCGCAGTTGAAAGAGGTGTTGAGCCCGTTTCGCAGAATTCCTCTGGGCAGCGGCAAAGACAATGCGAACCTGGGCCACGTCTGTGGCACGTGCCGCTTCGGTACCGATCCCAAAACGAGCGTGCTGGACCCACAAAACCGGGCGCACGAAGTGAACAACCTCTAGAACAGCACAAGGGCGACGGCTAGACATCCCAGGGTCGTAATGTGTCAAGCCGCCGTGGCGGGTTGGCGGTGTGCCCAGGCGATGTGTTCGTCGTAGTGGGCGTGTTGGCGGAGGCAGCCGGGCAGGATGCCGACGAGCCGGTTGCCCAGAGCGCGGAGGGCTTGGTGGTGTAGGTCGCCGGCGGCGCGGTGCTGGTCGTAGAAGGTGCGGGCTCCCGGGCTTGAGTTGATTGCACAGAAGGCCCATTGGTCGATGGCGTCGTAGAGCCGGCGGTTGCGGATGTGGCGGGCCAGCACGGCGCATTTCTTGCCTGAGGCGACCGTTAATGGTGATGTTCCGGCGTAGTTTTTGCGAGGCTTGGCGGTGGTGTATCGGTTCGGGTCGTCCCCGAACTCACCGAGCACCCGGGCGCCGAGGATGACACCAAGTCCTGGCAGGGAGCGGTAGACGTCGGCGTCCGGGTGTGCCTCAAAATGTGTCGCGAGTTCGGCTTCGAGATCGCTGATCTGGCGGTTGAGTTCGGCGATGATGCCGACGGCAGCCCGGGTACTGGCCCCGAAGGCGGCGGTGACTGCGGTGGGCGCGGCGAGCTGCGGGGTTCGTAGCGCTGCCCGGATGCGTTGTGCCTGGCTGGCGAGGTTGCTTTGGCGTCCAGCGGTTTTGAGCGCAGCCTGGATCTTTGACAGGCTCAGGCGCCCAGCATCGGCGGGGGTCGGGGCGCGGCCCAGGATGGCCAGCGCGTCGCGGTCGGCCAGATCGTCGAATACCTCCAGCGCCGCTGGGTAGTACTCGCGCAGCGCCGAGCGCAAACCGTTGGTGTGACGGGTGCGCGCCCAGATCAGACTTTGGTGGTGCCCGGGCCAGCACCTTGATCGCCTCGGCCTGGCCGCTGTCGCCGGCGATCGGGCGATGGTTGTGCCGGTCGGTGCGCACCAGATCGGCGAGCAGTTTGGCGTCAGAAGCATCGGATTTGGCTCCTGTCTAGCGGCCGTCCAAGCTCGGCTGATCGCAGGGCAGGACGCGGTTGTCCAGATAGGACAGGTCTTCCATGATCGCGGCCAGCACCAGTCCGCCGGTGAAGAACCGCTCGTAGATCCGGCGCACCGCCGGGCTCATCAGGCGCAGCGCCTTCGCCCGCCAGCCGGGGCGGCTGGTCACCATCTCCATGGGCGGCATCGAGCCGAATGACTGTACGGTGCCGTATTTCTGCCCCTCCCAGAAATAAAAATCGTTTAGCCCGATCTCCTTGTTCTGGGCCGTGATCTTGCGGCCGGGTTGCGTCCAGATCTCGATCACGTCAATCAGATGACGCATCAAGTTGCGCCCCACCCAGTCCGAGCCGTTGGCCAATCCGCGTGGCCAATCGCCCGAACGGGAATATCTAGCCCCAGGACTCGACCATCACTCCAGGCTGTAACAGTGATCGTGCCCCGGCTGGTTGGTGAGGTCATCTGTTGCGCTCATGGGGTGTCGTGCCGGTTGAACACTGATCCATTAGGTCGCCGCCGGATCTCCTTGGGCTCGAACAGGTTCCATCCGCACTGAACCAAGGGAGGTCAATCGATGCTGTTCGTCGGCGACGACTGGGCAGAAAACCATCACGACGTGTATCTGATGAACGAGGCCGGCATCAGGCTGGCGTCGCGGCGGCTGCCCGAAGGGCTGGCCGGGATCGGGCGGTTGCACGAGTTGATCGCCGAGCATGCCCAGGATCCCGCCCTGGTGGTGGTCGGTATTGAAACCGACCGGGGCCTGTGGGTGGATGCCGTGACCACAGCCGGCTATCAGGTGTTCGCGGTCAACCCACTGGCGGCGGCCCGCTACCGCGACCGCCACCACGTTTCAGCGGCTGCGAGTTCAGTATCGTCTTCACGCCAATGAGATCGAGCGCCACGCAGTGTTTTTGCGGCAGTTGAAAGAGATGTTGGAACCGTTTCGCAAAATCACCCTGCGGGGCGCGGAAGACAATAAGGCCGTGGCCCACGTCTGCGGCACGTGCCGCTTCGGTACCGATCCCAAATCCAGTGTGCTGGACCCACAAAACCGGGCGCACGAAGTGGACAACCTGTACGTGGTGGACGGCTCGTTCTTCCCTTCCAGCGCCGGTTTGAATCCCAGTTTGACGATCGCGGCCAACGCCCTGCGGGTGGCCGCGCACGTGAACCAAGTGCATTTTGCCACCTGACAACCTGTTGAATGAGCAGCACGCTTCCCGGCACGGGGGAACTACCGCTAGGCGACATCCTCTCCATGCTTCCCCCGACATCGTGATCGAACTCGAAGTACTCAGAAGATCATTGGCGCTGTGCCGGCGTTAGTCCGCTCGATCGCCTCCGCCCATGTGTCGACGCGGCACGCCGCTTGTTGTCCGAAGTACCAACTGGGCGAACGGATTAGCGTTCAGGCCAGCTCGCGGAGCGGGCGGCTGCCAGCGCGATAGATCGCATCGATGACGGTCATGCTCTCGATCGCGTCTTCCGGCGTCGTCTGCACCGGTTCTCGCCGCGCAGCACCGCCCCGGCGAAAGTGTCAAGCTGATACGCGTTAGGAGGCGCGCGTCTCCTCAACTGCCATTCCCAACTTCGTGTCCCTAGTGTTCCCAGTTACCGGGGTGTTGCGCACAGGATCGCGAAATACGTTGCGAAACACCAAGATTAACCAGACGAAATGCATTGCGGCGCAACTTATTTGGGTGGCGTACCTGCTGAAACGAGGTTTCCGGGCAATTCCCAGGATTTTTGGGCTACCACGTCCCGCCCGTGGCTGCGCGCACCATCGCCGGCCTGCTCACCCTGCGCGACCAGGTCATCGCCCCTATCCTCGCCGCGGTGCGCAGCCCCCGCATGGGACGCAAATCCGCGCACTGGACCCGCGTCGACCGTGACTACGAACGAATCCGCATCGATATGCAGACGCTCTTCAACGATCTCGCCATCGACACGCCGCTAGCCGCTTGAGGATTCGGCACAAGCCAGCCATCCCACATCACCAACAAATTGTCGGAAGTCGATCCTTAAACGGCTAGCCTTACTTTAGATGTCCGTGTAGCCTGCCACCTCATGGAGCAGTCAGCCCCGGACATGGTCAGCGCCGCCCTCCAGGAGATTCTTAGCGACGATCTACACGATCGACGTCAAGCGCGTAACCTCAGAGTCCCGGCTGATCGAGGACGTCGGGCTGGACTCGATAGCGTTCGCGGTAGGAATGGTGGCAATCGAAGACAAGCTGGGGGTTGCGCTCTCCGAAGAGGATCTGCTCAGCTGTGTCACCGTCGGCGACCTGGAGGCGGCCATCCGGGCCAAGGCCGCGATTGTCCAGTGAGCGTACTGGCGTCCGCTCTGTCCCGGGCGATGACCGCATCATCCGATGACCTCGTCGTTCTCGACCAGGACAGCGGCACCTGGAACCGCTACCCATGGCAGGAAGTGCACGCGCGCGCCGAGCTCGTTGCCGCCCGGATTCTCGCCGAGGACAGCGGTGGTGCGGTCGGCCTTGTCGGTGAGTCGACGGTCGACCTGGTCGCCGCGATTCAGGGTGTCTGGCTTGCCGGGCGAAGCGTGTCAATCCTGCCCGGGCCGGTGCGCGGCGCCGACCCGCAGCAATGGGCGCAGTCGACGCTGAACCGATTTATCGCCGCCGGTGTGACCACGATCTTTAGCAACGGCCCTGCGCTGCAGCTGCTGCGAGGCGCCGACGCGCCGCTAGCCGTGCACGATGTCGCCGATGCGGCGCGCGGGCAGCGGTCGACCACCTTGACGCCGGTAGCCGCCACGCCGGACACGCCCGCGGTGCTGCAGGCCACCGCCGGGTCCACCGGCACCCCACGCACCGCGCAGCTCTCACCGGCCGCGGTGCTGAGCAACGTCACTGGCCTGCTCCAACAGATGCGCGTCGACGTGTCCGCCGATTGTGGTTGCTCGTGGCTTCCGCTCTACCACGACATGGGACTGACCTTTCTGCTCAGCGGCGCGGTTACCGGGGCGCCGATGTGGCTGGCTCCCACTGCGGCGTTCGCGACCTCACCTTTTCGGTGGCTGACGTGGCTCAACGACAGCGCGGCCACCATGACCGCTGCGCCGAACTTCGCTTATAGCGTGATCGGCAAATACGCCCGCCGGGTACCCGACGTCGACCTGGGCCGACTGCGGGTGGCGATCAACGGCGGCGAACCCGTCGATTGCGCGGGGCTGGAGCGGTTCGCGACGGCGCTGAGCAAGTTCGGTTTCGATCCGCGTGCCGCCGCCCCGTCCTACGGATTAGCTGAAGCCACCTGTGCGGTGACGGCGCCGCGTCCTGGCACCGGTCTGCGGTACGACGAAATCCGCTGCACGACAACCGGTTCCGAAGAACCATTGCGCCGACACGCCAAGCTTGGCGAGGCGATCCCCGGAATGCAAGTGCGGATCAGCCCGGTCGAGAATCAGCGCGTCGAGGCACCCGGTCGCGACGTCGGCGAGATCGAGATCCGCGGCAGTTCAATGATGTCGGGATATCTCGGCGAATCTCCGCTCGAACCCGACAGCTGGTTCAAGACCGGTGATCTAGGCTACTTCGCTGACGGCGGGCTAGTGGTCTGCGGCCGCGCCAAGGAGGTCATCTCGGTCGCCGGCCGCAACGTCTTCCCCACCGAGGTCGAACAGGTCGCCGCCGAAGTTCGTGGCGTTCGCGAAGGAGCGGTGGTGGCGGTCGAGGCCAACGACGCCGACCGACCCGGCCTGGTGATCGCCGCCGAATTCCGCGGTCCTGATGAGTCCGGCGCCCGCAGCGAGCTGGTGGCGCGGGTCGCCTCCAAATGTGGTGTCGTTCCGTCGAGCGTGGTTTTTCTGGCGCCCGGTTCATTACCGCGTACGTCGTCGGGGAAGCTGCGCCGCCTGGACGTCAAGCGCAGTCTAGGGGTAATGAGCTAATGAGCGATTCGGCCGACCCCGGCATCGACAACTATCGCTCACTTCTCGACGAGGTGTTCGGTGACAAAGTGGTCGCGTGGACCGCGGAAGCCGAGGCCAGCGAACGCTTCCCGCGCGAGTTGATCGAATACCTGGGCAAGGCAGGCGTGTTCGCCCAGAAGTGGACCTGCGGCCAACACCCAGATATCGCCAAGCTCAACGCCCTGGCATTCGCGCTGGGTTGGCTGGGTTCGGCGGGTATCGGGGTCGGGGTGAGCCTGCACGACTCGGCTATCGCAATCCTGCGCAGGTTCAGCAAGTCCGATTATCTCAAAACTATCTGCGAGCAAGCCATCCGCGGCGAAGCGGTGCTGTGCATCGGCGCCTCCGAAGAGCTTGGCGGCTCAGACCTGCAAGCTGTGCAGACTGAGGTTCGTTCGGCGCGAGGCGGATTCGACATCCGTGGTGTCAAGAAGTTCGTATCGCTGTCCCCCATCGCCGACCACATCATGGTGGTCGCCCGCGGCGTGGACCACGACGAGAACAGTCGGCACGGCAATGTCTTGCTGATAGCGGTGCCGACCGCACAAGTCGACGTTCAAGCGCCCTACCGCAAAGTCGGCGCGGGTCCGCTGGACACCGCCGCGGTGCGAATTGACACCTGGGTGCCCGAGGAGGCACTGATCGCCCGGGCGGGAACGGGCCTGGCGGCGATCTCCTGGGGGCTCGCGCACGAACGGATGTCGATCGCCGGGCAGGTGGCGTCGTCGTGCCAGCGGGTACTCGGCATCACGCACGCCCGGATGATGAGCCGCCGGCAGTTCGGGGCCACCTTGTTCGAGCACCAAGCGCTGCGAATGCGGATGGCCGACCTGCAGGCACGAGTTGATCTGCTTCGTTACGGGCTCAACGGAATTGCGGCCACCGGTCGGCTCGACCTTCGCGCAGCTGCGGCTGTCAAGGTCACGGCGGCCCGCCTCGGCGAGGAGGTGCTGTCGGAATGCATGCACATCTTCGGCGGTGCCGGCTACCTTGTCGACGAGACACCGATTGGCCGGTGGTGGCGAGACATGAAGCTGGCGCGGGTGGGCGGTGGCACCGACGAGGTGCTCTGGGAGTTGGTGGCCGCGGCAATGAAGCCCGATTACGACGGCTACGCCGAGCTTATAGGTGGCTGACACGCCGGCGGCGCGACCTTTCTCAAGTCCGCGGCCATCCAGCGCCGTCAGCGCGGCCTGGGCATCCTTGACCAGCGCGTCCACCAGCGCCTCACGGGCTTTCGCGTCGTCCCAGTCGCACGGCGGCTTGGCCAGCGTGGCGTAGTCATCGTCGCGCGTGAGTGCCGCGCGCACCGCGGTGGCCAACTCCGGGTCGGCCCGATCCGCCTCCTTGAGCACTTTGCGGATCGCGGCCCACACCTGAATCACCGTGTCTTGGGTGGCCACCGCATCAAACAACGGGGTGGAATCAAGCACCCGGCGCCGTCCCCGCAACAACCCGGCCGCCCGTGCGGTCGTGTTGACATCGTCGAACAGCCGCCGCGGCCGATCAGACTTCCGTAGCCGGTCGCGCATTCCGACCAGCACCGTGGGATGAAACACCTCGGCCCCCACCGCAATACCCGCGGCGGCCTTCCCGCGCAGATCAAAGGCCAACCGGTCGAAAGCCTCCCGATCCGAGAGCCCCTCGTAGGCCTGCAGCAGCATCACGGTGGTGATCACCCGCGCCGGCACCGGCGGGCGGCCCAAACTCGAGCGCTTGAACAAGTCCGCGAAGTACTTCGCCGAACAACGCGGCGCCGTGCTCAGCCAGCAGCCGATAAATACTGCCCTCAGGCAGCTGATCGCCCACCAAAAGCATCACGTCATCGAATCGGCCCTGCCGATTCTCACGTCCCAAAGCCACATACCGATCCTGCTGGCGAACCGCGCCAAACCCGCTCAGGCACGCCGAAACCGGGCCCACTAAATCAGCGGCGTCCTAGGCTTCGCGAGTCGTAAACATACTCAATGCCCATGTCGGACAACAATTACCGACGCTGCTCGCTGGCGACGGTGGCCAAGAGCCCATCGAAGTCGATAGCGTGCTCATAAACCCACGCGGACTGGATGACTTCCTTCGGGCCGAGGGCCTGCTACCCCGCAAACAAGGCTTGGTCCACCAACGCGAGCCGATTGTCCGGCCGCGCATCACCGTTGGATGCGCGGCTGTCAAGGGATGCACGTGCAGGGCGTATCCGGACTGGCACTGATCAACCTCCGACGACACGGATCGATTCGCCCGTGACGCCCTGCGAAGCGTACACCTCGTCACTGAGAGTAGCCGATCCGGTGCTCCAGCTCGGCCCAGCATGTAGCTCAGACCCCAGCAGTGTCGACGACCCCGACGGCCGTGAACCGCAGCCCTGTAATCGCCACGTCAACCGCGCGAAACTGTGGATGACAGTCCCGTACACGGGTTCCACACTCGTCTAGCCTCGTGCGGCACTGCCGACACTCGACCAGGCCCTACGGCCGGACGGTCGCGGGCGTTGTCGCGCGTCGAGGTCGCACGGCGACGATTCGTTAGTCGATCTCGCCAGTCAGGTCGAACTCAGCCAGCGTGCGCGCAGCCAGCTCACGCAAAGCTGGTTTTGTGTTCTTGGCGCCCGGTTGGTAGGCGACGACGGTGATGCCAACCTTGCCGCCGATGCGCCCAGACTGCAGCATCATGTGGCCGCCTGTTCGCTCAAGCCACTGTCGCGTTACGTGTTGCCTAGTCTCTCGTGCGGTGGCGTACTCGGCGTCGGTGCCATCGAGGCGGCACAACACCGAGCCGAGGTCGCCGAGATTAGAACAAAACACCGGGAGATCGGGGTCGGCGACTATCCCATCGGCCAGCCGTTTCAACGCCCGCTTCGGCGTGAACGGGATCAGCCAAAGGAGCTGCAACGACTCATCTGGCGTCTCCCGCACACTCCTCAGCACCTGCTTGAAAATGGCGGCGCGGACGTCACGCAGATCCGTCGTTACCCGCGTCGGGTCGACGATGACGCGCGCAAACGACAATGCGTTCGCACGCGTATCACCCTCAGTGCGTTCGCTTATAGGGAGTTGTACGGTGACGGCGCCGTCACCGGCACGTCGGCGCCCCATGCGCTCCCCGAGTTTCGCAGCCAACCCTGCGGCCAGCGTGTTACTCGTTCCGCCAAGAGCCGTCGCACGAGCATCCCAATCATCCAGGTCGATGCGAATCGTGATAGTTGGGATGACGATAGCGTCATCGCCGTCGCCTCCACGGAGGGCGACGGGTCGCGATGCTCGTGATCGGGCAATATCGTGCCGGCGACGACGGGCCAGTTTTACCGCCACGACAAGCGCCCGGGCAACCTCAGGCGCGTCCTGCGCTGTTTGTCGGGCATCCTGAACCACCGCGCGCAGTCGAGTGCGTGAACGCGGCGGTGGATAGCCAAGATCGCGCGTGTTGCCCAGGACCGCATCAGCTACCGTGAGGACGAGCCCAAGACCGTCGATCAGGTGGTGGGAAATCACCAGGCTGACCGCGGTCGAGCCGTCGGTAAGTGGAAGGACGCCGAGATGCCAGCCGGGCCCCCTTTCCGGATCAGTAGGCAGTTGTAAGCGTTCGTCAGCCCAGTCGCTGAGTTCAGCGCGTGGACGGGCGCACTCAGCGATATCGATGTCCGACGGCCCCCGATCGGAGACCCACCGATGCCGGGCGAACGGCAGCGGCGAACGCTCGATGCGCCGTCCCAACAACCCGTAACCGAGATTGTGGTGAAAACGCCTCAGCCCATCGAAGTCGATGGCGTGCTCATAAACCCACACGCACTGGATGACTTCCTTCTGGCCGGTGGCGCGGTCCCCCACAAACAAGGCGTGGTCCGCGAACGCAAGCCGATTGTCCGGCCGCGCATCACCGTTGGATGCGCGGCTGTCAAGGGATGCACGTGCAGGGCGTATCCGGACTGGCACTGATCAGCCTCCGACGACACGGATCGATTCGCCCGTGACGGGCAGTTGCGCGAGCGCATCGCTTCCATATGTTGCCGTCAGCATGTGGCCATTATGTACTGTTCGCTGTTCGGTCAATACCGATCACCGAACATGCGAACCCGTGAGGTCAGACGCCAACGATGGTCAGGAGGTGTTCGATGCCTCGGAAGTCGTCGACGTTTCGCGTGTAAAGGGGGAGGTTGGCGGCTAGGGCGGTGGCGGCGATTAACAGATCGACCGCCCGGGCGCCGTGAGCCTTGCGCCCGGTCGCGATGACCGCGGCGTAGATGCGTCCGTAGGCTCTGGCAGAGTCGCCATCAAACGGCAGCGGGTCGAAGGCGGCCTCGGCTCGTTGTAGGCGATCTTGACGTCGCGCTAGATGGTATGGAGGCTGACTTGAGGCCGAAGGCCTCGGGCTGCAATCGGACGTGGGTTGCCGGTGGCGGGTGAACACTCGCCGGGGTAGAGCCACAGTTGCAGATCAGGAGGCCTCCGGTGAGTTTCAACGGTACGAGTGTCGGGTTGGACGTGCATGCGCTTTCGGTAGTTGCGCACGCACTCGATGAAGAAACGGGTCGGGTCGAGCGGGCACGGTTATGTCCTGATCACGGCGAGATCCTGGATTGGTTGCACCGGCTGCGCGGCCCGGTGCGGGTGGCCTATGAGGCCGGGCCGACGGGGTTCGGGCTGGCCCGGGCGTTGGCAGCTGCCCAGATCGACTGCGTGGTCGCCGCACCCTCGAAGCTGATCCGCCCGGCTGGGGATCGAGTCAAGACCGATGCCCGTGACGCCGCGCATTTGACCCGGCTGCTGCGGTTGGGTGAGATCACCGCGGTCACGGTGCCCGAGGCCGACGTGGAGGCGGTGCGGGATCTGGTGCGGGCTCGCGAGGACGCCCGCGCCGATCTGATGCGGGTCCGGCACCGGCTGTCGAAACTGCTGCTGCGCCAGGGCCGGGTGTACTCGGGCGGGCAGGCCTGGAATGGCGTGCACGAGACCTGGCTGCGTCGGCAACGTTTCGACGATTCTCATACCAGGGCGGCCTTCGATCACCACTTCGATGCGGTGCTGAGCGCGACGGCTGCTCGTGATCGCCTCGATGAGCAGATCGTGGCGGTAGCGGCCTCGCCGCGCTGGATCGATCAGGTCGACCGGTTGGGCTGTCTGCGCGGGATCTCGGCGCTGACCGGGTTGGCGTTGTCGGTGGAGATCGGTGATTGGACCCGGTTCACCGGTTCCTCGATCGGCGCCTACGTCGGGCTGGTGGCCGTGCGAGTACTCCTCGGGGGCATCTCGGGTGCAGGGTTCGATCACCAAGGCCGGCAACGCTCACGTGCGGCGGCTGTTGATCGAGGCGGCCTGGCACCACCGGGCGCCCTACCGCAATCCCGGACCCACGATGCGGGCCCGCTGGGCCAAGGTGGATCCGGCCCTCAAGGCCCGCGGTCACGCCGGCAACCGGCGGCTGCACCAGCAGTGGTGCCGGTTCAACGAACGCAAGAAGCCGCACGTGGTGGCCAACGTCGCGATCGCCCGCGAACTGGCCGGCTGGTGCTGGTCACTGGCCACACTGGACTAAGCGGGCCATCACCGGACTTGATCGGAGCCAACCGGTCGACGGCGAGGTAGGCGAACCGGATCTGCGTTACAGCTATGAGCCATAACAGGATTCCTGGAGTACTGGTGTGACGCCCGTCCCTAGTGTCCTGAGTCATTAATTCGTCGGCAGTAGTTGCCGATGCTGGTCAGGATTTGGTCGGCGGTCTTTGCCCAAACGTAGGGTCGCGGGTCGGCATTCCAGGTGTCGATCCAGGCACGGATGTCGGTGTTGAGTTGGCGCACCGAGGTATGGGTGCCACGGCGTAGTTTCTTGGTGGTCAGTTCTGCGAACCAACGTTCGACTAGATTCAGCCACGATGCGCTGGTCGGTGTGAAATGCATGATGACGCGGGGATGGGCTGTGAGCCAACGTTTTACCGCCGGAGTTTTGTGTGTGGAGGCGTTGTCGAGGACCAGATGAATGTCGAGGTCGGCGGGGACGTTGGTGTCGATCTTCTTCAGGAAGGCGAGAAATTCCTGCGCGCGATGGCGTGCGTGGAGTGAGCCGATGACCTTGCCGGTGGTCAGGTCGAGCGCGGCATACAAGCTCGAGGTGCCGTGGCGGACGTAGTCGTGGCTGGCCCGCTTGGGAGTGCCGGGCAGCATCGGGAACACCGGCTGGGTCCGGTTGAGCGCCTGGATCTGGGTCTTTTCGTCGACACATAGCACCATCGCCCGCTCGGGCGGGTTCAGATAGAGCCCGACCACATCGCGGACCTTCTCGACAAACAACGGGTCGCTGGACAGCTTCCAGGAATCCTGTTTGTGCGGCGCCAGCCCAAACGCCCGCCATACCCGCGACACCGTTGACTGCGACATGCCCAGATGCCTGGCCATTGACCGCGACGACCACTGCGTGGCGTCAGTGGGCGCGGTTTCCAACGTCGCGACGATTAAGGCTTCCACGGCGTCGTCATCAACCAACCGGGGCCGGCCCGGCCGCGGCTCATCAAGCAGGCCGTCGCAACGCATTTCGCCAAACCTATTGCGCCACTTGGTAACCGTGCCTCGATTCACACCAAGACGAACGGCAAGCTCAGTATTGGATCCACCCTCGGCTGCAGCCAACACGATCTTGGCCCGCAGCGCCAAACCGGCCGCACTCGTCGGCCGTCTCACCCATCGTTGCAGCTCAGCACGCTCATCGTCGCTCAACACGATCTCCGTTGCTGCCGAACCTCGAGCCGCCATACGCCATCCTAACAACCGATGGCGAATTAATGACTCACGACACTAGAGAGCAGCCACCGTTCGCGCCGAACCATCGTCTTGCGGTACCCAACCCGCGCATATCAGTCTGACACCACCGTCGTTGACCAACGACCGCCGCGGCACCGACTGACACCGATCAACCGAAAGCCGCCCCGGCACCAAACCGGGGCGGCTTTCACCTGCCTCTTGACAAACAATGCCTACATATCAGCTGTAGTGCCCAGGGAGGTTGGTCAACCGCGTGATGGGCGGGACCTTGCCAATCGCTGAGTGTTGCCGATGGTGATTGTAGGTGTGCAGCCATGCGGGTAGGGCCGATCGGCGAGTGAGTTCGTTGGGGTAGTGGCGGGCGAAGGCCCATTCGGCGGCCATTGTTCTGTGGAATCGCTCGATTTTGCCGTTGGTCTGGGGGCGGTAGGGCCGGGTCCGCTTGTGCTTGATCTGCAGTTGGGCACATGCGTCGCGCCAGGCTCGGGATTTGTAGCAGCCACCGTTGTCCGATAGCACGCGTTCGACGGTGACGCCTCGTGCGCTAAACCAGCTCACGGCACGTCGCAGTACCCCGATGGCGATGTCGGCGGTTTCGTTGTCGTGGATCTCGGCATAGGCAACCCGCGAATGGTCGTCAATGACGGTATGGACAAATGCGTGCCCAAGATGGGGTTGGCGACGGCGGTGTGTGATGCCGGGTGTGACCACCCGGTTCTTACGGCCTTGGGCGCGGCCCACGAATCGCCAACCACCTCCGACGGGGATGTTGCCCAACTTTTTGACGTCCACATGCAGCAACGCCCCGGGCCGGTCATGCTCATAGCGGCGGATCGGTTCGCCGGTTCGGATGTCAATGTGCGACAACCGGTTCAGCCTGCACCGCACTAACACCGCATGTACCGTCGATGCCGGCATCGACAGCCGCGACGCAATGGCCAACGGCGAAAGTCGATGCCGCCACCGCAACAGAACGATTCGCCGCACCACCGGCTCAGGGGTGCGGCTGGGACTGTAATGCGGCCGGCTGGACCGATCGGCCATCCCGGCCTGGCCCATTGCCGCATACCGAGACGCCCAGCGTTGGGCGGTCGGCCACGACACATGAAAGTGCTCGGCCGCCCGCACAATCGGCCAGCCCTCATCAACGACACGGCGCGCAAGCAACAACCGCCCGCGAGGAGTCAAAACAGCATTAGCGTGGACCACGAAGGTCTCCTGTTCGTTGTGGGTGCAGTGGTAGCAGCTCCACTCCACGACAGGAGACCTTCACCCACCAACGACCGCTACAGCGTGTCGTCGCACTTCCTCAACCAACCTCCCTGGGCACTACAGCTAGCACCGATCCGAGATCGCTCGCCCCATACCTGTCGCCCATGACCGTGTGGGTTGACTCCTAGACGGCTTGCGCCTCGGGTCGGTGCGCCCGGCGTGGAGTGGCTGAAGAGAGGCCTGCAAAGCCGAAAGTTGGTGTGCCCTCCTCGCTTTCCATCCGAAAATTCGAGGCGAGGAGGCAAATAGGTGTCAACGACATCGACGACCCCGGAGCGCATGGTGATAGCGATCGATCCGCACAAAGCGTCCTGGACCGCCGCAGTGGTCGATGCGTCGCTGCAGCCCGTGGCAACGATTCGAGTCCCAGTGAGCCGCGACGGCTACCGTGCATTGCGTCGCTTCGCCAATCGGTGGCCCGACCCGACCTGGGCAATCGAAGGCGCATCGGGCCTGGGTGCGCCGCTGACAGCGCGGCTACGCACCGACGGGATCGACGTCGTCGACGTACCCGCGAAACTCGCCGCCCGAGTACGGATGCTGTCGACCGGCCACGGCCGCAAGAACGACGATGCCGACGCTGTGAGCGTGGCGATCGCCGCGCGCAGCGCACCTAGGTTGAATTCCGCCGCGGTCGACGGGGCTGTGACTGCCCTACGCGCCATCGTCGAACACCGCGACGACCTGGTCAAAACCCGCACCCAAACCGTCAACCGCCTCCACGTTGTGCTCACCAACCTCACCTCGGCGGGAGCCAACCGTGAACTCACCGCCGAGCGGGCCGCCGAACTCCTGCGCGGGATCCGTCCCCGCGATGCAGCCGGCAAGACCCTGCGGAGCCTGGCCGCCGATCTCGTCGCTGAGATACGCCAGCTGGACCGGCGCATCGCCAAAGCCGCCGCTGACATACAGGCCGCAGTCACCGAATCCGGCACCACTCTGACCGACCTGTGCGGTATCGGCGCGTTGACTGCCGGCAAGATCCTCGGCCGGGTCGGCACGATCGATCGTTTCCGTTCCGCCGCCGCGTTCGCCACCTACACCGGCACAGCCCCGATCGACGTGTCTTCCGGAGATGTCGTCCGCCATAGGCTTTCGCGCGCAGGCGATCGTCAACTCAACCTCTGCCTCCACGTCATGGCCCTTACCCAGATTCGCCAAGACACCCCCGGCAGGGCCTATTACCTACGCAAGCGATCCCAGGGCAAGAGCCACAAAGAAGCGATGCGATGCCTCAAGCGGCGGCTCTCCGACGTCGTCTACCGACAATTCCGCCACGACTCAAACAACATGGAGGCAGGCCCGGGAGGACACTCGGGGGCGGCTCTGTCGTCCAGCGCGGCCAGCTGAAACCCCGCACGCTGACTCTTCGGACAAGTCACTTCCCGGACCCGCCAGCAGCCACCATACAACCGACGAAAACACAGGTCTCTTGACACAGAGAGGCGCCGTCTAGCTCGCCGGCATCGCCCGTCGCATGGGGGCCGGCGCAGGGAATTATCCCGGCCACGATCGCGAAAATGCCAAACGCCATAACCAGCGTGCCGATAACTCGACGCTGAGCAACCCCGTGAAGGTGGCAAGTCCTCATGTCACTGCGGACAGGGCTGGTTTGGGAACCTGATACACAACGGTGGCATGGGCTGATTACCGCCGATGCCGTCGGCACTGTTTGGGTCGAAGGTCGGCGGCGGATAGTACTGCCGCGCACCGCCCTGACATTGGTACCAGTCACCTGAACCGCCGGGTTTCACCGCACCGTTGTTGCACACATCGGCGTGGCCGGCCGGTACGCCGGAGATGCTCAATGCGGCGACTACACCGGCCACAAAGACGATCCGCTTCACGGCTGAGAGGGTAACGGGCTGCTGTCACCGCCCGTAGCAAAACGCAAGTCTCCCTTCGCCTGCAGGGGCAAATGACTATCGGTATCCACGCCTACGGTTAGCTCGCGCACACCGGCCGCAGCCGCGTGGTGCACCACCCGCTCGGTGGCCCGAACCCGTCGTGTCCCTGCCAGTCGCGCAAGGCGACACCAGAACGAGCTCCGCAACGCTGACGCCGCCTTCGAAAAGAAAAGTTAAGTAGCCGCCTATCCTTCAGCGCCGTGCAGACAAAAGAGTGAGTCAGTTTGATCGTCGCCGACCCGGACAGCGGTGGAATGGGGGCGCCGTCGGAGCACGCCTGCTGAAGGTGTGGACCTTGCCACGTCCCATCTCGCCCTGAGGAGCACAGTGGCGATCACCAGTGCGGCGCAGCCGGTTTGCTGCCGGGGACTTTAGCGACGACCTAAAGTTCGCTGGCGTCGTTGACTTCCTGCGCGCGCGCTACCTGCTGGGCGGAGTAGCCGATCAGCAGCGCCACCCCGCCGAGCAGTATGACCACCCCGGCCAGCCACAGCAGGCCGTAGGTGTAGCCGTGATCCAGCGCATGCAATTGGGCGGCGTTCATGAACTTCACCGGCCCGCTGGTGGCGCCCAGCTGCAGCGTGCGCGACGTGATGACGGCCTGGATGCCGGCCATCACCACCGGCCCGGCGAGGCTCTGCAGCATGAGCGCGATCGCGGATGTGGGCCCGATGCGGTCGGAGTCGACGCTGGCGATCAGCGATAGTCCAAGCGGGACGCTGACCACGCCGAAACCGATAGCGCCGACGACGATCGGCAGCACCAGATTCGGGAAGTACGGGACGCCGCGGTTGAGCGTCGAGCCGTACAGCAGCGCGCCCAGCATCAAGATGGCGCCGGCGATCACCACCACCCGCGGCGAGAACCACGACACCAGCCGCGACGATGCGCCCGCCCCGATGGCAATCGCAATGGCAAACGGGATGAAGCCGACGCCCGCGCGCAGCGCACTGTAGCCCATGATGTTCTGCACATACAGGGCGACCAGCACGGTCATGGTGAACATCACCCCGCCGGCAAGGAACATGGCCACGAACGTGGCCAGCCGGTTGCGGTCGAAGAACAGGTTGAACGGCACGATGGGGTTCTCGGCCGTGCGCTCCACCACGGCGAACGCCACGAAAGCGCCCAGAGCCACCACACCCAAAGCGATCGTGGTGGCCGATAGCCAGCCCTTCTCCGGCCCCATCAAGAAGCCGAAAACCACGGCGGTACAGATCAACGTGGCCAGCACAGCCCCGGTGGCGTCGAGCTTCATCCGCTCCCTCTGGGTTTCCCGCAGCGCGGTGCGGGCCAGGTAGATCACCAGCAGCCCGATCGGCACGTTCACCAAAAACGCCAGCCGCCACGACACCTCGGTGAGCGCCCCGCCCACCACCAGGCCCATCACCGAGCCGACACCGGCCATCGCGCCGAACACCGCCGTCGCAGCGTTGCGTGCCGGCCCCTTCGGGAACGTGGTCGCCACCAGCGCAAAAGCGGTCGGTGCGGCGATCGCGGCGGCCACGCCCCACAGCAGCCGGGCCAGAACGAGGGCGCCCTCGTCCCAGGCGATGCCGCACATGGCCGAGGCGACGGTGAACAGCACGGCCCCGATGATGAAGGTGCGCTTGCGGCCAATGGTGTCACCCAGGCGGCCGCCCAGCAGCATCAGCCCGCCAAAGGTCAGCAGGTAGGCGGTGATCACCAAGCTCCGCCCAGCGTCAGACAGGCCCAGCTCGTTCTGAATCTTAGGAAGCGCGACGATCGCGACGGTGCCGTCCATCGCCGCCAGCAGCTGCATGCCGCCGATCGCGATAATCGCGCCGATGAACCGGCGAGGCGGCAGCCAATTCGGGACAGATCGGTTCGAGCCGGTTACCGCGGTTTGTTCGATGGGCGTGGGGGCTGCTGGCTCCGCCCGTTGTGTCGTCCAGTGAGGTCGTGAACGCTCTTCATCGTTGAGAGTCGCCGCAGCGGGCTACGCTACAGTAAACGTGCGCTGCGCGGCCGTCGTTCCGTGTTGAACCACAAGTACTGGCGTATCCGCAGCCCGGCCGCCTTTTAGCAGGCCTCGGCGAAAAGCTCGATGCGCTCAACCGCCATCAGCAAAACGATGGTGCCCGACATTGCCGACAGTGCATCCCAATTCACTAAGTGGCTGTTAATCAATAACACGCTGGTTACGATGCGTCGTGGGTGGTTGTGGAACGAGCGTGTAGTTCCATTCGCCGTGGAAGTCGTGGCGACGCAACGCGCGTTGTTCGAGGCCTTCCATCTGCTGGTCGGTGATCTTGATGCTGTTGGGGTGGCTGCGGGTGTCCAGTTCGGCGTGCACGGTCACCCCGGTGCGGGTGGTGGTCGCGGCGATGGTGTTGACGATGACCTCATGGCTCTTGAGTGGCCAACCGCGCCAGTTCATCCAGATGTGCGAGAACAGCCGGTGCTCGATCTTCTTCCATTTGGATGTTCCGGGCGGCAGGTGGCAGACGGTGATGGCCAGCCCGGTCTCGTCGGCGAGGTGGGCGAGCTGGGTTTTCCATAACCGGGTCCGATAGCCGCTGGAGCCGCCGCCGTCGGCGCAGATCGGCAGCCACCGCGCCAGCGGGTAGGTGTCGGATCTGGTAGTGCGCCAACAGGTTCTGATGCGCGCCACGACTAAAGTGCACCAGCGACGCCTTCTTCGCGAACGAGACGGCCTTCCTCGAGCAGCACGGCATCGACGTCGGCCTAATCGACGGACTCCACACCTATCGACAGGTCGTGCGCGACGTCGAAAACACCCTGCGCCACCTGCGGGACGACGGCGGCATTGTCCTGCACGACTGCAACCCCGCACACGCCTCGATCGCCTGCCCCGCAACATCGTAGGCCGACTTTCGTGCGGAGCATCGCTGGGCGGGACCTCCTCTGGGTCAGGAGACCTCTATGAAGCGGCGACGTCTGGAAGGCGATCGTCTACCTGCGCAGGAAGTACCTCTCGTCGCACCAAGCGGAACGGTCGCCGTCCGCAAACAAAGGGTGGACGGCGCCGAGCAGCTCGTCGAGGCGCAGGTAATCCGCGTAGCGCAGCCGCCGCTTGGCCCCGTTTCACTCGGCCAGGATGTGGTCGGTGTGGTCTTGAAGATCGCTGGCCGGGTTCACGGCGGGAACTACTTGCACCGAGTTGGCATGTCTGCCCGACTGCTGATCCACATGAGTGGAACCGTTCCAAACCCCGAGCAGTTGCAGGTCGGTGACGTATTTGATGATGATCGGCGCCGAGACGTGCGGGATGTCGCGATCGGGGCCGATTTTCGCGTCTTGCACCGCGGCACGGAATCGGTCGGTCGGCGCGAAGGACCCGCGCATCGGCTCTGCGGGCTGTAAATCCGACAGCAACTCCAGCACGGTGCCTGGGCGCTGTCGATCCGGCAAGGCACGCAGGCCGGTCTCAAACCGCTGCAACCACTCGCCAAAGTCACCGATGCGCTGGATCGCGTAGCCGGCCTCAATCACCCAGTCGACGTACTCGTCGATCCCGATCCCGTCGTCGTGCGGGTTCATCACGTGATAGGTCTGGAACCCGTCGACCACCTCGGCACCCAACGTGGCGATCGCTTCGGCGATGAATTCGACGGGCAGCGCGTCGAAGTGCGCGCGTTGCCGGTTGCCGTCGGCGTCGAGCTGGTAGAACGAGCCGGGCGCGATGCCGGTGGCCAGCAGGCTCAGCACCATCTGGGTGAACCAGTCCGACACGTTGAGCTGGCCCGCATAGGTGGTGTCGGCCAGGATCATGTCGCAGCGGAACACCGTGACCGGCAGCCCACACAGATCATTTGCCTCGCGCAGCAGCACCTCGCCGGCCCACTTGCTGGTGCCGTAGCCGTTGCTGTCATCGATTGTGCGGGTGGGATTGATGCCCCGGATGTCGGCGTCCTCGGTGAACGCCGACGGCTCGATCTGATCGCCCACGGTGGCAGTCGACACGTAGGTGTAGGGCTTGAGCTTCGTGGTGAGCGCGAGGCGGATCAGCTCTGCGGTGCCCACGACGTTGGGCCCGAATAGCTCGCTGTAGGGCAGGACACCGCTGACCAGGGCCGCGGGATCGACGATCAGATCCACGGTCTCGGCCAGCCGCTGCCAGGTCTGCTGGTCCAGGCCCAGGTTGGCTTCGCCCTTGTCGCCGGCGATGACCTCCAGATGATCGGCGGCCAGTTCCTGGAAGTGCCGCAGCAGCTTGGGGTCGCCGCTGTCGAAGGTCTTGTCCAAGCGTTGCCGCGCATCCTCGTTGGACTTGGCCCGCACCAGGCAGATCAGCGTGCCGTCGACCAGCTCCATCCGCTGCAGCCATTCCAGGGCCAGGTAACGCCCCAGGAAACCGGTCGCCCCGGTCAGCAGGACCGTCCGCACTTCGGCGCTCGGGCCTAGTAGCGTCGGGGCGGCGGTCAGCGTCGCGGGGTCGATGAACTTGTCCAGCGTGAGGTCGCCGGCGTGCACCTCGGTGCTGTCGCGGCCGTGCACGGACGCGAAGCTGGGCCCCGTGGCCCGTCTGCCCAACTGCTGGCTCAAGCTTCTAACGGACGGCGCCTCGAACACGGTGGGTACCGAAAGGCAGGTATCCAGGCCGGTCTCGATCGCGGCGACCAGGCGCATCGCCAACAGCGAATCCCCACCCAAATCGAAGAATGAGTCATCCACCCCGACCCGCTCCACACCCAGCACCTCGGCGTAGATGCCGGCCAGGATCTCCTCGGTGGGGGTGCCCGGGGCCCGATACTCATCAGCGGTGTACTCCGGTGCGGGCAGGGCGCGGGTGTCCAGTTTGCCGTTGACCGTCAACGGCAGCGTTGCCAACACCACCACCGCGGCCGGCACCATGTAGCCCGGGAGCCGCCCGGCCAGCGCGACGCGCACCCCGGCCGGGTCCGCCGTCCCGGTGACATAGCCCACCAGGCGCTTGTCGCCGGGGCGGTCCTCGCGGGCGATCACTACCGCCTGCTCCACCCCGTCCAGCCCGGCCAGCGCCGCGCGCACTTCACCGAGCTCGATGCGATATCCGCGGATCTTGACCTGCTCATCGGCGCGCCCCAGATACCGCAGCTGCCCATCAGCGCCCCAACTCACCAGGTCCCCGGTGCGATACATCCGCGCCCCGGGCTCCCCGAACGGGCAGGCCACAAACCGCGAGGCGGTCAACCCGGCCCGACGCCAATACCCGCAGCTCACCCCGGCACCGGCCACATACAACTCCCCGACCACACCGGCCGGCACCGCCCGCAACCCCCCATCCAGCACAAACAACGCCGCCCCCGGCACCGGCGAACCGATCGGCGGCGCCCCCGACCCCGCTACCAGCGGCACACTCAGCATCACAACAATCGTGGTCTCGGTCGGGCCGTAGGCGTTGATCATCACCCGCCCGGGCGCCCAGCGATCCACCAGCTCGGCCGGGCAGGGCTCAGCCGCCACCACCAACGCCGCCGACTCCAAACCCTCAGGCGACAACGCCCCCGCCGCAGAAGGGGTTTGGGTGAGCACGTTGACGTGTTCGGCCACCAGCAAGGCGTGGAAGTCTTCCGGTGAGCGGGCGACCGACTCGGGCACCACCACCAGCCGCCCACCGTGCAAAAGCGGACCCCAGATCTCCCACACCGACATGTCGAAGGCATAGGAAGACCACTGCGTCCACACCCCCGCCGCGGGCAGATATGCGTCTAGTGCCTCCAGCAACTGGGTGACGTTGTGGTGGGTAGTCGCCACGCCCTTGGGCGCCCCGGTGGTGCCCGAGGTGTAGATGAGGTAGGCGATGTCATTGGGGTCGGGCGTCGGCAGTGCGGTGCACGGGTAGGCCTGGATGCGGGGGTCGTTGACGTCGATGACCGCCACGTCACACCCGTCCAGGCCCTCGGCTAGCCCGGTAGTGGTGATCGCAGCCGCCGGGGCGGCATCGTCGAGCATGAACCCAATCCGCGCCGCCGGCAGCCCCGGGTCGATCGGCAGATAGGCCGCCCCGGTCTTCAAAACCGCCAGGATCGCTATGACGGCCTGAGCCGAACGCTCCAACAGCAGCGCCACACGCTCACCCGGGCCAACACCATGGCCGGCCAACAGGTGCGCCAACCGGTTCGCGGCCTCCTCAACCTCGCGGTAAGTTATTGAGCGGCCTTCGAAGGTCACCGCCACCGCATCCGGGGTGCGGGCCACCTGCGCGGCGAACAACTCCGGAACCGACACCCCGGTCACCGGCTGGGTCAACACCGCCCGGTTGCCGATCTCATCCAACCGGGCATGCTCACCGGCATCGAGCACATCCACCGACGACAACGACCGTGTCGGATCGGCGGTCATCGCCACCAACACCCGCTCCAACCGCTCGATGAGCGCCTCGATGCTGTCCGCGTCGAACAGGTCGGTGCGGAACTCCACCGTCCCGTCGATCCCGGCGGGCTCACCGGCCTCGCTCCAACGTTCTTTCAGGAAGAACGTCAGATCCATTTTCGCGGTCTGGGTATCCGCGAGCAGCGGGGTGACCTGCAGATCACCCAGGGCCAACCCGTCGGCGGGGTCGCCGGTTTCCCCGGGCAAGTCAATGACGCCGCTAAGGGGCTGGTTGTTCCAGGCCAACACCACCTGCACCAGCGGGGAATGGGCCCGGCTTCGGGTGGGGTTGAGCCGCTCCACCAACACCTCAAAGGGCACGTCTTGGTGCTCGTAGGCGGCCAGGCCGCGCGCTCGCACCTGGGCCAGCAGCTCGGCCACGGTGGGATCCCCGGCCAGATCGACCCGCAACACCAGGGTGTTGACGAAAAACCCCACCAGATCATCCAGCGCGGGATCACCGCGCCCGGCGATCGGGAACCCCACCGCCACATCGCTGCTGGCGCTGAGCTTCGACAGCAGCACCGCCAGCGCGGCCTGCACCACCATGAAACTGGTCGCGTTGTGCTCGCGACCCACCCGAGCAACCTGCTGCTGCAGCTGCGCCGGCCAGTCCAGCGCCACCCTGGCGCCGCGCTGATCAGCCACCGGCGGGTAGGGCCGATCGGTGGGCAGCTGCAGCCGCTCGGGCATCCCGGCCAGCGCCTGCTCCCAGTAGGCCAGCTGCGCGCCGATGCGGCTGTGACTGTCGTCGAGATCACCGAACTGCGCGCGCTGCCAGAGCGTGTAATCGACGTACTGCACCGGCAATGGCGCCCAGCCGGGGGCCCGCCCCGCGCATCGGCTGGCATAGGCCACACCTAGGTCACGCAGCAGCCGGATCGCCGACCAGCCATCGGCGGCGACCTCGTGCACCACGGCCACCAGCACGTGTTCGTCGTCGGCGACCCGGAAAAGCCGTGCCCGCAACGGGATCTCGGTTGCCAAATCAAACGAGTAGCGCACCGCGGCGCCGATGGCTTCACCAAACCGGCCTGCCGGCCACCCGGTGGCATCAACGACGTCCCAGCCGAAATCGGCTCGCTCGGCGGGCACCACCAGCTGTTGGGGCACCCCCTCGATCGCAGGGAACAGGGTGCGCAGGCTTTCATGGCGGCCCACCACATCGGCCAGCGCCGCACCCAACGCGTCCGCATCAAGCCGCCCGCACAACCGCAACGCCACCGCCACGTTGTAAAGCGGTGAAGGCCCCTGCAACTGGTCGATAAACCACAACCGGCTCTGGGCAAACGACAACGGAACCACCGCCGGCCGCTCACCCGGCATCAGCGGCTCCAGGCCCCCTCCCTTACCGACACGGAGCGCCAACTGGGCAACCGTGGGCGCCTCGAACACCGCACGCACCGAAAGATCGGCATTCGGGGCGGTGTTGACCGCGGCGATCACCCGCATCGCCGACAGCGAATCCCCACCCAAATCGAAAAACGAGTCATCGACCCCGACCCGCTTCAGCCCGAGTACCTGGGCGTAGATGCCGGCCAGGATCTCCTCGACCGGGGTAGTGGGGGCGCGGTAGCCGTCGCCCTCGGTGTATTCGGGTGCCGGCAGGGCGCGGGTGTCGAGTTTGCCGTTGACCGTCAACGGCAGCGCCGCCAACCCCACCACCGCGGCCGGAACCATATACTCCGGTAGCCGCTCGGCCAGCGCGGCACGCACCCCTGCCGGGTCTGCTGTGCCGGTGACATAGCCCACCAGACGCTTATCGCCGGGGCGGTCCTCGCGGGCGATCACCGCCGCCTGCTCCACCCCGTCTAGCCCGGCCAACACCGCCTGCACCTCACCGCACTCGATGCGATAGCCGCGGATCTTGACCTGCTCATCGGCGCGGCCCAGATACTGCAACTGCCCATCGGCGCCCCACCGCACCAGATCCCCGGTGCGATACATCCGCGCCCCGGCACCGGCGAACGGGCAGGCCACAAACCGCGACGCGGTCAAACCCGGCCGCCGCACATACCCGCACCCGACCCCGGCGCCGGCCACATACAACTCACCGACCACACCGGCCGGCACCGCCCGCAACCACTGATCAAGCACAAACAATGCCGCCCCGGACACCGGCCGCCCGATCGGCGGCGCCCCCGAACCACTCTCAAGGCGGCCTGTCATCGTGACATCCACCGTCGTTTCGGTCGGGCCGTACTCGTTTATCAATGTGGCGATAGGAGCGTAACGGTCCACAATTTCTTCTGTGCACGCCTCGCCGGCCACAATCAGCGTCATGCCTTGCAGTCGGTCGACTGGGAGGGCGGCTAGCGCTGTGGGCGTGAATGCCGCGTGGGAGACGTTTTGCTCAGTTATTAAGTCGACTAATTCCTTGCCCGGGAGCGCTTGGTCATTGACGGGAACCACCGCGGCTGCTCCGGACAGCAGTGCGTACCACAAGTTCCCAACCGAAGTATCGAAAGATATCGGAGCGAACTGCAGAATCCGGCTGTTAGGCGTGATGGCGAGACGCTCGACGTGCGTCGCCACGAGGTCGGCAATGCCGCTATGGGTAATTGCTACGCCTTTGGGGGTGCCGGTGGTGCCTGAGGTGTAGATGACGTAGGCGATGTTATCGGGGGCCGGCGCGGGCAAACCCGTGCAAGGATAGGTCTGGATGCGAGGGTCTTCGACGTCGATGACCAGCAAATCGTGCCCGTCGAGCCGCGGCCACAGGTCCTTGGTGGTGATCGCGGCGATCGGGGCGGCGTCGTCGAGCATGAACCCGATCCGCGCCGCCGGCAGTCCCGGGTCGATCGGCAGATAGGCCGCCCCGGTTTTGAGCACTGCCAGGACCGCCACGATCGCGTCGGCAGAACGGGGAAACAGCAGCGCCACACACCCACCCGGGCCCACACCTGTGCCGGCCAGCAGGTGCGCCAACCGGTTAGCGGTCTCCTCAAGCTCGCGATAAGTCATGGAGCGGCCCCCGCAGCTGATCGCCACCGCTTCCGGGGTACGCGCCACCTGCGCAGCGAATAACACCGGAATCGATACCCCGGCCGCCGGCTGCGCCAACACCGCGCGATTACCCCACCCATCCAGGCGGGCGTGCTCACCGGCATCGAGCACATCCACCGACGACAACGACCGGGTAAGGTCGGCGGTCATCGCCACCAACACCCGCTCCAACCGCTCGATCAGCGCCTCGATGCTGTCGGCATCGAACACGTCGGTGCGAAATTCCACGTCCCCGTAAATCCCGGCGGGCGCACCGGCATCGGTGAAGCGTTCCGCCAGGGTAAATGTCAGATCCATGCGTGCCCACTGGGTGTCCGCCGGCATCTGGGTGACCTGCAGATCACCCAGGGCCAACCCGGCGGCGGGGTCGCTGGTGTGCCCGGGGAAGTTCTGCCAGGCCAATACCACTTGGACCAGCGGGGAATGGGCCAGGCTTCGAGTGGGGTTGAGCCGCTCGACCAGCACCTCAAAGGGCACATCTTGGTGCTCGTAGGCGGCCAGGCCGCGCGCTCGCACCTGAGCCAGCAGCTCGGCCACGGTGGGATCACCGGCCAGATCGACCCGCAACACCAGGGTATTGACGAAAAACCCCACCAGCTCATCGAGCGCCCGGTCGCCGCGCCCGGCGATCACGAACCCCAACGCCACATCGGGACTGGCGCCGAGCTTCGACAGCAGCACCGCCAGCGCGGCCTGCACCACCATGAAACTGGTCGCGTTGTACTCGCGAGCCACCTCGCGCACCCGCTGCTGCAACTCCGCCGGCCAATCCACCGCCACCCTGGCGCCGCGGTAATCGGCAACCGGCGGGTAGGGCCGATCGGTGGGCAGCTGCAGCCGCTCAGGCAACCCGGCCAGCGCCCGCTCCCAATAGGCCAACTGCGCGGCGATGCGGCTGTCGCTGTCGTCGAGATCACCGAACTGCGCGCGCTGCCACAGCGTGTAATCGACATACTGCACCGGCAATGGCGCCCAGCCGGGGGCCCGCCCCGCGCACTGGCTGGCATAAGCCACCCCCAGATCACGCACCAGCGCGGCGATCGCCCAGCCATCCGCGGCGACATGGTGCACCACGGCCACCAGCACGTGTTCGTCGTCGGCGACCCGGAAAAGCCGTGCCCGCAACGGGATCTCGGTTGCCAGATCGAACGTGTAGCACGCCGCTGCGTTAACGGCCTCACCCAGCCGGCTTTCCGGCCAGCCGGTGGCATCAACGACGTCCCAGCCGAAATCGGCTCGCTCGGCGGGCACCACCAGCTGTTGGGGCACCCCCTCGATCGCCACAAACAGGGTGCGCAGGCTTTCATGGCGGCCCACCACATCGGCCAGCGCCGCACCCAGCGCGTCGGCATCAAGCGCACCGCGCAGCCGCAACGCCGCCGGTATGTTGTAAACCGGTGAAGGCCCCTGCAACTGGTCGATAAACCACAACCGCTGCTGGGCGAACGACAACGGAATCACCGCGGGCCGCTCACCCGCCACCAACGGCTCAAGCCGACCCGCCTCCGCACCGATACGGGGCGCCAACTGGGCAACCGTGGGCGCCTCGAACACGGTGCGCACTGAAAGGCCGGCGTCCAGGCTGGTCTCGATCGCGGCGACCAGGCGCGTCGCCAGCAGCGAATCCCCGCCCAGGTCGAAGAATGAGTTATCGACCCCGACGCGCTCCACACCCAGCACCTCGGCGTAGATGCCGGCCAGGATCTCCTCGACCGGGGTAGTGGGGGCGCGGTAGCCGTCGCCCTCGGTGTATTCGGGTGCCGGCAGGGCGCGGGTGTCGAGTTTGCCGTTGACCGTCAACGGCAGCGCCGCCAACCCCACCACCGCGGCCGGAACCATATACTCCGGTAGCCGCTCGGCCAGCGCGGCACGCACCCCTGCCGGGTCTGCTGTGCCGGTGACATAGCCCACCAGACGCTTATCGCCGGGGCGGTCCTCGCGGGCGATCACCGCCGCCTGCTCCACCCCGTCTAGCCCGGCCAGGACGGCCCGGATTTCACCGCACTCGATGCGATAGCCGCGGATCTTGACCTGCTCATCGGCGCGGCCCAGATACTGCAACTGCCCATCGGCGCCCCACCGCACCAGATCCCCGGTACGATACATCCGCGCCCCGGCGCCGGCGAACGGGCAGGCCACAAACCGCGACCCGGTCAACCCGGCCCGGCCTAGATAGCCAACCGCCACGCCGCGACCGGCCACATACAACTCCCCGACCACACCGGCCGGCACCGGGCGCAACCAGCCATCGAGCACAAACAACGCCGCGCCTGCCACCGGCGCACCGATCGGCGGCACCCCCGACCCCGCCGCCAGCGGCGCGCTGACCGCCACACACATCGTGGTCTCGGTCGGGCCGTAGGCGTTGACCATCACCCGCCCAGGCGCCCACCGATCCACCACCTCGGCCGGGCAGGCCTCGCCGACCGTCACCAACGCCACCGACTCCAACCCCTCAACCGGGAGCACCCCCACCGCAGACGGGGTCTGGGTCAACACGCTGACCTGTTCAGCAACCAGCACGCCGTGCAAGTCGTCCGGGGAGCCCACCACCGACTCGGGCACCACCACCAGCCGCCCGCCGCGCAACAGCGCACCGAAGATCTCCCACACCGAGACGTCGAAGGCATACGAATGGCACTGGCTCCACACCCCCGCCGCCGGCAGGCCCGCATCCAACGACTCCGCCAGCTGGGTCACGTTGCGGTGGGTGATCGCCACCCCCTTGGGGACCCCGGTGGTGCCCGAGGTGTAGATGAGGTAAGCGATGTCATCGGGGGCCGGCGCCGGTAGGGCCGTGCTGGGTTGGGTGTCAACAGCGGGATCGTTGACATCGATGACCACCACGTCAAACCCGTCCAGCCGCGGGCGCAGGCCCGTGGTGGTGATCACCGCGATCGGCGCGGCGTCAGCGAGCATGAACCCGATCCGCTCCCGTGGATGCGCCGGGTCGATAGGCAGATAGGCCGCCCCAGTCTTGAGTACCGCCAAAATCGCCACGATCGCCTCAGCCGACCGGGAAAACCGCAGCGCCACACACTCACCCGGGCCCGCCCCCTTATCGGCCAACAGGTGCGCGAACCGGTTAGCCGCCTCCTCAACCTCGCGATAAGTCATTGAGCGGCCTTCGAAGGTCACCGCCACCGCATCCGGTGTCTGGGCCACCCGCGCGGCGAACAACACCGGAATCGACACCGGTGTGATCGCCGGCTTGCTCAACACCGCCCGATTACCGACCTCATCCAACCAGGCATGCTCAGGCTCATCGAGCAGATCCACCG
Organism: uncultured Actinomycetota bacterium; assembly: GCA_963751315.1. Classification (GTDB taxonomy): domain Bacteria; phylum Actinomycetota; class Actinomycetes; order Mycobacteriales; family Mycobacteriaceae; genus Mycobacterium. Next base: position 68,755 of record CAVVUH010000007.1, read on the forward strand.
ACGACAACGACCGGGTCAGGTCGGCGGTCATCGCCACCAACACCCGCTCCAACCGCTTTACTAAATCGGGGACATCACAATCCGAAAGCCATTGCCCAGCACCCGCGGTCCCACTCGTCGTCGCGCCCGGCTGCGTGCTCAGAAAAAGCCGATCGTCGTCCCTGAAAAAGTCCAGTCCAAACTGATCGACGAGGTTTGTATGGGTCAGGGTCCCCGTTGCCGTAGCACCAGCAAGATCCGCCAGAGGTGTAGTCGGAATGAAATTAATAATTGCGCGATTCGACATCTGCGCGGCGTTGCGGAGACGTGCCTTGTTCTCAAGTTCGTGCACCGGGAACCGCTGATGCTGCAGCGCTTCCCGCAGTCGCGTGTCGACATGTTCATAAAAACTAGCAACCGTAGACGCGGGCGAAGCTTTCAACACCAGCGGGACAAACCCGGTGATCATTCCGGGCACCGTCTGTATCTCCGGACGCACACGCCTGCTTACCGGAAAATCGAGCACCACCTCCGAACTCTCGACGTCGCACCCATGCAGCAGCAGCGCGCACGCCGCAGTAATCACCGACGAGCGACGCACCCCCAACGCCTGCGACAACGTTTTGATCCCCGCGACAACGACAGGGTCCAATTCAACCGGTGCAGAAGGCTCATATTGATCATGCCTGTCCGCGGCGGCCACCAACCGATAACGCGGTTCGCTTTCCAGCGGCAGGTTCTTGGCCCAATAGGTCTGATCATTGAGATAATCGGTGGACGCTTCGTATTCTAACTCGCAAGCAATCAGATCACTCAGCGACCCAAAGAAAGCAGCGGGAATCGGGGTGCCCGAAGCCAGGGCACTATAGATAACTGCGATCCGGTGACAAACAAGAGCAAGGCCGATTCCGTCAGTCACTATATGATGGCAGCACACGAAAAAATAAAATTCATCTACCCGCGTCTGCAACAACGCAAATTTGAACAGCGGGCCAGTAAGCGGCATCACCGTGCGCTGAATCGAGGATGTTAGCCGATAGGCTTCCTGGACAGGATCCTGCGAACCTATGAGGTCATAGCGAGCAACCTCAACATCCGGGTAATCAACCGTGTTTTGGAAAACCTCGCCGTCCACCTGGAAAAAGGTGGCTCTAAGTGGTTCGGCCTCGCGCACCACTTGACGGATCGCGCGCTCAAACAAACCAGGATTGAGCGTGCCCTCGATTCGCACAAGACAGCCCAGTTGCCACCTCGCACCGAAGCGATCCGTTTCCTGCGCAAGCCATATAGCCAGCTGTCCCCGCGTGAGCGGAAGTGCCTGGCCATCAAGTTCCGTCAGCTGTGCGCGCGTGAGCGGAAGTGCCCGGTGATCTAGTACCATCCTACTTCTCCGATCCAAGACGTAACGTGTCAAAACCACGGCCCTCTGCGGGCCTCTCGCGCAGACTCTTCGGCCGTATGTCGGTCCAGTTCTGTTCGATGTGGTGCAGACACGCGGCGCGGTCCGCTTCGCCGTAAACCACTCGCCAGCCTGCTGGAACGTCGGCGAAGACCGGCCACAGGCTGTGTTGCTCCTCGTCGTTGACCAAGACGAAAAAGCGGCCATCGTCGTCGAACGGATTGGTGCGCCCAAGGCTTCGCCGTGCGGGTACACCGACCGCATCTTCGCCATGAAGGTCGAGAGCGGTCTTCTCTAGTGGTAAGGCCTCGATACGGACCACGTTCTCGATCGGCCCTGTGATGGGGGTATCGGCGACAATATCGTCAAACGCTGAGAGCGACATCGGTTCTGTTCTCCTGTGTAATATCTTGACAAACAAGGTTTTTGGCTACTGACGGCTCAAGAAACGTCGCGAAGGGCGGGATTTCGTCGGCTGCACATTCGATGCTGACGACTGACGGGCCATCGACGTCGAGCGCCGTGCGCATCGCCGCGCTAAATCCATCGGCGTCGTTGACGTCGACGGATGGTAGCCCTGGGAGCATCGCCGCCAGACCGGCCCCGAGCCGACTCGGGGCGAACCGGTTGTAGCTGTGCCGGTCGCCGTAGAACAGCTGCTCCCGGATCACGCCCATGGCGTGGGCGTTGTTGTTAAACAATACGAACGTCACCGGAAGTCGGTAGTGCACAGCGGTGTGCACCTCCATGCCGTGCATGAAGAACGCACCGTCTCCCGCGATCACCACGACGCGCCCGCCCGGCGTCCGGGCCTTCGCACGGCCGAACGCCATCCCGATGCCTGCACCAAAGCTGTAGCCCATGCCGAGTGCGACCGCGAACCGGCCCCCGCGCCTTACCGGCAGATAATGGACGGCCGCCGCGCCGGTGCTGCCGACATCAACGACAATGTCGACCCCGTCGGGTAACACGCGATCGAGCACGCTCATAGCGTCGCGATAGCGCACCCCTGGACCGTCGAATGCCGGTGGATTCAACGCGGTGCTCGACACCACATCAGGCACCCGAACCCCGGTTGGCCGCTCACGCCCGGTCAGCGCGCTCGTCAGCATTCGCAACGACGCCCGCAGATCGTCGGTGTGGACGTGGGTGCACGCAACATACGGCGGTGCGGACCCGATCGAGATCGTGCGCACCGCGGCCAGCGCATCGTCGAGGCCAGCGCGCGCAGTCACCGGCAGCCGGGTACCCACCACCAGGCACAGGGCGCTGCCGGCCACCGCTTCCACCACACTCGGGTGGCCCATGACACCGGTGACTCCAAGCGCCGACGATGACCCGAAACCCGGTGTGCCGGCAGCATCCTTGGCGTGGGGCACACACGCCACCCGCGCCCGAAGCACCGCCCGCACTGATGCCAATTCGGCTCGTGCATCATCGCGGGCCACCTGCTCACCGGCGATAATCGTCACCGGTCCGGTCACCCGGCGCAGCGCTCGCACGATCGGACGCGGGTCACCAATATTTCCTGGCCGCTCGACGCCGTGCTCACCGATGCAACCGTTGACCCGCACGTCAGACTGCTGAACGTCCTTGGGTAGCAACAACACCGCAGGCCCGCCTGTTCGCGCCGCCGCCACGGCGGCTGGCAAAGCCGAGGCGATGTCGGCGGGGGTCTGCACGCGTCGGCAGAACACCGACACCTCAGAAAACAGCGCCTCGGCATTCAGGGAACCGTTGCGACCGCTGGTGTCCTGTAAGCTGCCGCGACCATCCATCGTGGTCTCCGGTTGGCCCACCAACGCCAATACCGGCACGCGGCTGGTAAACGATTCCCCCAAGCCGGCAACAAGATTCAGCGCGCTCACGCCGGAGTTCGCCGCCACCACACCCAAGCCGCCGCCGCTGCGACTGTACCCGTCGGCCATCGTAGCGGCAGAGAACTCGTGCTTGGCCAACACGGCGGTGATGTCCGACTGGAAAAATGCGGCGTCGTAAAGGTCTTCGATGTTGGCGCCGTCGACGCCGAAGATGTGGTCGACTCCGATTGCCGCGAGATGCCCGACGATGTGGTCGACCACACGCTGCTTCATCGGCATCTGCTCACCTCATCCTCGTAGCGACATCAGGGAGCACAAGCAAATGACGAAGCCCCACCCCTGGCTTGGCTAGCCGTGTGTCCAAGTCGATCTCGTCACGATCGCAACCGATGTTTCTCATCGGCTAGTCGGTGAGCCCGTGTCCGAGTGCGGCACCGACAACGGAACCGCTACGAACCCCGCCTGCATTGCACCAAAGAAGGCAGCGATGTAATCGAGTCCTTGCGGCGCCAGTATCGCGGCCCGGTCGCCACTCAAGCCGCAAACTCTTAGCTCTTGAGCAACGACTTGCGCTCGACGGTGGAGTTGCGCCCACGTCAGGCTTTGGGCAACTGCTGCCGGTTCGACGTCGTGGTCGATGAAGGTATGGGCGGTGCCGCCGGGCTGCCGGTTCGCGCGTTGTTGCGGCCGCGTCGTGAGAGAGGGTTCGGCCATGATGGGTGGATCACCTCCAACTACCTGGGGTTACAGATTCCGCTCGCGGTGTGGCATCGCGCTTGAGTAGTGCACTACCTGTTTCCTGGGGGCGCTATCTTGGCCGGCAGGGCAAAGGCTCAGAGCGGCATGCCATCGGGACGAGCGTATGAGGCTTTCTGCTGGTCTCGGTATCTTTGCCAGGACTTAGGTAGTGCTCAGAGACACCTAGAGTAGAAGCCAGGCGTATGGGGGGTAGGACTCAGAAATCGTTCAGGTAGGACGCAGAAATCGTTAAGTAGGGCACGAACTCAGATGTAGGAGCTTGCGCGACAACCATGCTAAAGGTTGGTTTCTTGATACCCGAAAAAACTGAAGTATCGACAGTGGGGCGTCTTCGACGCTGAGGTCGGTGATTCGACTCTCTGCCGATCACGCCGTCCGTCCGGTTCGGCTGGCATCGATGTCGCTCCGCCGAGGCCGGCCGGCCGGCTACGGGTCTTTGCTAAATGTCGAACTAGAGTGTTCAGGCCGGGTCGTGGAGGTCAGCGTGCCGGACGCCGGCCACATCGCGCGTGACAGGTTGTCGGCAGCGATCGAACGCCGCGACTACGTTCTGACGCCGTCTGGACTCCTGACGTCGTCTGGACTCCCGACGTCGTCTGGACTCCCGACGTCGTCTGGACTCCCGAACCGATTCAGAGCGAGTAAATGAATGAGCTGGTCGCGGCTATTGATGCCTAGTTTGGCGAAGATTCGGTAGAGGTGTCCCTCCGTGGTGCGCACCGAGATATACAACCGATCGGCGATCTGGCGGTTGGACAGACCGGCCGTGACGAGCTCCGCAATCTCGATTTCGCGGCTGGTGATCGGCAGCGGGCGGGCCGTGGCGGCGACTGCCGGCGTACGCAGTCCGCATTGACGTGCGAGCCCGTATGCGCGGGTGGACGACTCCACTTTCTTGCCCCGATGGCCTTTGCCTGCGTGCTCGGCGGCCGCCTGGGCCGCGGCGTCTGCAGCGAATGCCATCGCTCCCATATCGGCGAACAGCCTTGCCGCGACATCGAGCAGGTCGCCGTCGTGATTGGCCAGGCCGCGAGCGTGGACAGCGACCGCCTCCGCCAACGGAGTGTTCAGGATCCTGGCGAGTTTCTCCACCCGTGCTGCGCACTTCTGATCGCCGAACCGAACAGCGGTGTGCAGCGCGCGCAACTCGACGGCGCACATCCCGGATTTTCGGGCGGTGTGTGCGGCGCGTAGCGAATGCCTCCGGGCGGCGGCCGTTTCGTCGACCGACGCTCGCTCCCAGGCGCGGGCGAGCTCCAGTTCCGATAAGTACACGGCTGTCTGCGGTCCGTAGGCTTCTTCCGAGTGCCGCAACGCGGCGGTGGCAGCCTCATGGTTGCCCCGCGCGCCCTCCGCTTGCGCCGTCCAGGCCGCCACCACCATCGACCAGGTGAATGGAGTACTGCCCGACATCGCCGATAACGAGCGGTGAAATGCTGAGCAAGCGGAAGCCAGGGCACCCCGGCCAAGGTTCACAAGTCCAAGCATGACGATCACGGCAGGGTGTCCGGCATGAGCGCTGACCGGCATTGCGGCATAGCGTTGCCGAACCCGCTCGGCCGCCGAGTAATCCCCGGCTTCCGTCGCTACCAGGGCCTCAGCCACCCCGATAATTAACTGGAGCGGGCTCGACTGGCCGAGTTCAGCCGCGCGCAAACCCGCATCTGCCGTGCGGTGAAAGTCGCCTGTCCGCCCGATGTATGCCAACGCCCAGCACAGTGGCGCAGCCGCCCACGCCTTCACCAGCGGTGGCACGTCTTGTGCACAGAGCGCTAGCCCCGTCTCGACCGCCGTCGAAAGATCACCGGATAAGTAGGCGAACAATACCTCCATGGCCGTGATGAGTTCGACCCTCGCACCAGACTCGACGCGATCCCGCAGGTTGACGAGTTCCTGCCGTGCTTGCTCAACTTGCCCGCGGAAGAACATGTTCGTGGCCCGCAGACAGCCATGCGCAGTCACCAACTCAATGGCACCCTTCGGGTCGACGTCAGCAAGCACCGTGTCAACCGCGGCGGTTCGTCCCTGCCAAAACATCGCCTCAGCAAGCATGATCGCGGCGCGCAGGCCACCGCCGCGATCGAGCGCAAATCGCGCCAGCTCTGCGCCGCAATCGATGTTCCCCATCCTCAGCGCGCTCGCCGCTGCGTCAATCATCAAGTCGAGGTCTGGCGTCAGGTCGCTTCGCATCATGAACTGGGCCAGTTGGACCTGGGTACGCACGTCGACTCGCCTCGAGTACCGCTCTGCTGCTTGTATTTTCTTCTGCAGATGCTGTGCCAGCAGGCCGTTAAGTTGTCGCGTGCGCACTATCCCAGCGCGTTGGATGGCCGCTTCCCCCAGGACGGCGTGAAACAACCGCGCCACAGTGTGCGAGCGGTCGACAACCAACTGGATAATTCCCTGGCGCTCGAGGCGTCCCACCGCGTCGGCGTCGCAAAGTCCGCGCATAACCTCCCAGTCCAGCACCTCCGCAGCGCCTAAAACCTCTACTGCCTCCAATTCTTCCGGCCCAAAGGATCGCAGGCGGGACTCAAGGAAATCGTAGAGTTGCCGGTCGCCGCGCAATGTGCCGTGAAGTTGCCAGCCCGCGTCGGTGTGCACCAAGACGCCATTTTCTCGACCTGGGATCAACAATCCGCGCAAGAGCAGCGGGTTTCCTGCAGTCCGATCTTGTAACTCGTCGATGAGCTCGGTTGCCACGTCGCCGCCGAGCACGGTGTGAGCGAGTAACTCGGTCTGCTGTCGGGTGAATGCCTCAACGTGCAGGGCAAGTAGCAGCCGCTCTTTCCACAGTGCTACCACTGGGTCTGGCACGGCGTGGCCTGAGGTGATCGTCACGATCAATCGTGCACCGCCACGGGCCGCAAGATGGTAAACCAACGATGCCGACAACGGATCGAGCAGATGTGCGTCGTCTACGGCAACGATGAGGTTCTCTTCCTGTTCCAAGGCTCTTTGCGCGGCTGCCAGCATGGCGGCGGGCTCACGTGCTGTAACAAGGGTGGTCAACCAATAAAATGCGCCGAACGGCACCGCACGGCCGGTCTCGGTGCATAGCACAAACCGCACATTGAGCTCGCGTGACTCGAGGATATCGGCAAGTGCGCGAGCCAATGTCGATTTGCCGACCCCGCTGTCGCCCATTAACACGACGCCCCGGAACGCCGCATCGCCGCCGAGTGCCGTCAGCGCTTGACGGACCTCGTCACTGCGGCCCACCATGGGCCACCCCGACCCGTTTTGACTCGGCACCGAGCCCCCTGAAGCAACTCGTACTAGGCAGCCGGAAATCCGGATAAGAGCGATTTTATTGTGCGCATGGGCAATTTTTGGCTGTTTTTTATCTGAATCTCAGGTGGAGTCCCCGGCAAGCTGTGAGATGCATCACATCCGGTCGCGAGGAAATGATGGTCATGCAACAAACCCTGCGCCCCTATGCCACCGCTGGCCTTGCCCTCGTCGGCGCCAGCATGATCGCTGTCACGCCAATGGCGGCGCCGACGCCCGGTGTGCAGGTGCGACCGGTTCAACTGGTCGATGCGTGGCCGGACCCTTTCACGGACACAGCTGCCAACCTGCGAAACATCGCTAGCAATGCCAACTTGTCGGACATCTCGCAAGTCTTTAGTGCGCTTTTCACCAACCCGCTGGGCGTCATCAGCGCGCTCGACCCCACCGTCACCACCACCTCCGGGCTTCCCATAACGGTCGGGGTGGAGTTAACGCCGGCCCTCGAGCTCGCACTCGCACAACTCGGGGCGGAGGGCGCCACGCTGACAGCGATCAACGACGTCGTCGGACAGTTGGAGAGCGACCCGTCGAACGCACTCAGCACGCTCTTCGAAGCGCCACCCACCATCCTGAACGGCCTCCTCAACGGCGGGGACAATGTCAGCCTGCTGGACGGCATCACTATCCCGGCCTTCAACGGCATCCTCGCACCCGAGCAGTCGATGACCGTGGACATCAACCTGAGCGACCTGGTGAATGCCCTGGGCTGGGCAGCCTCAACCTGAGCAACCTGGAGCTGAGCGACTTGCTGGGTCAAATCGGGCTGAATGACGTGACCGTCGGCGACTTGGTCAACGAACTGGGGCTGAGCGGAACCGGCCTAGGCAGCATCCTGGCCGACGGCGGCATAACCACGCTGGGCGGTTTGTCGAACCTCCTCGGCCTCAGCGGCCTCACCGAAGGACTGGGGACTGCGTTGAACACGCTGGCCTGCTCAGCGGGCTCGTTACCGACCTCGGCAATGTTGTGCCCCTCCTTACCCCGAAACCGCGTTGAACAATATCTCCCTAGGCACCCTGCTGGGCGATGACACCACCGGCATCACCACCTTGTTGAACAACGACGCCCCGAACTTGGGTCAGCTGCTCATCGACCTGGGCATCTCCGGCGACTCATTGAACCTGGCAAGCCTGGCGACCGTACGAACCTCACATTGAGCGACCTGCTCGGCGATCTGGGCGTGGGCGATCTGGCCAGCATCAGCGTGGACCCGTTCGCCGGCCTGATCACCGAGCTGGTCGACATCGTGCCGAGCCAGATCCTCGCCGCGCTGTAGGTCCCAGGCTGGGTCACACATAGGCCTCCACCGGCGGGCACGAGCACACCAGGTTGCGGTCGCCGTAGGCGCCGTCGATGCGGCGCACCGGCGGCCACACCTTGGGCCGGAACGCCTTGCCGAGCGGGTAAGCGGCGACTTCGCGGGTGTACGGGTGCTCCCACTTGTCCACCACCAGGCACTCGGCGGTATGCGGCGCGCCCCGCAGCGGGTTGTCATCCACCGGCCACTCCCCCGCTCCGACCCGATCGATCTCGGCGCGGATGGCGATCATGGCCTCGCAGAACGCGTCGATCTCGGCCAGGCTTTCACTCTCGGTGGGCTCCACCATCAGCGTGCCGGCTACCGGGAAGCTCATGGTCGGGGCGTGGAAGCCGTAGTCCGCCAAGCGTTTTGCGACATCATCGACGGTCACCCCGGTCGACTTGGTGATCGCCCGCAAATCGAGGATGCACTCGTGGGCGACCATGCCGTTCTCGCCGGTGTAGAGCACCGGGTAGTGCTCATCGAGCCGGCGGGCGATGTAGTTGGCCGACGCGATCGCCGTCAACGACGCGGCCCGCAAGCCGTCCGCGCCCATCATCCTGATGTAGGCCCAGGTGATCGGCAGGATCGATGCCGACCCGTAGGGCGCCGACGACACCGGCGGACCCGCCGGCAACTCGTGCGCCAGCGGGTGGCCCGGAAGGAAGGGGGCCAGATGCGAGCGCGCCACCACCGGCCCCACACCCGGGCCTCCGCCGCCGTGTGGGATGCAGAACGTCTTGTGCAGGTTCAAGTGGCTGACGTCGCCGCCGAACTGCCCCGGCCGGGCCAGCCCGACCAGCGCGTTGAGGTTGGCTCCGTCGACGTACACCTGCCCGCCCGCATCGTGGACGGCGGCGCAGATCTCGGCGATGTCGTGCTCGTACACGCCGTGGGTGGACGGATAGGTGATCATCAGCGTCGACAGCCTCTCGGCATGTTCGCTGACCTTGGCGCGCAGATCATCGAGATCGACATCGCCGTTGTCGCGGCAGGCCACCACGACCACCTTCATGCCGGCCAATGCGGCGGACGCGGCGTTGGTGCCGTGCGCGCTGGACGGGATCAAGCAGACGTCGCGCTGCGGTTCGCCTCGGCTGGCGTGGTAGGCGTGAATCGCCAGCAGGCCGGCGTACTCGCCCTGCGATCCGGCGTTGGGTTGCAGCGAGACGGCGTCGTAACCGGTCATCTGCACCAGCCAGGTCTCCAGATCGCCGATCAGGCGCAGCAGACCCGGGGTGTCGGATGCCGGAGCGAAGGGATGCTGGCGCGCGAACTCCGGCCAGGTGATGGCCGCCATCTCGGCGGCGGCATTGAGCTTCATCGTGCACGAGCCGAGCGGAATCATGCTGCGGTCCAAGGCAAGATCCTTGTCGGCCAGCGCGCGCAGATACCGCATCATCGACGTCTCGGTGCGGTACCGGGTGAACGCCGGATGGGTCAGGAACTCCGACGTCCGCGTCGCGATATCGGTGGAGGCCGGCTCGATCGCCGACACGGCGAAGGCGTCCAAGACCGCCGCCACGTGGTCATCGGTGGTGGCTTCGTCGCAGGCCACTGACACGTGGTCGTCGTCGACGCGCCACACGTTGATGTTGTTGGCTTTGGCCGCGGCGATCACCGCGTCGGCGCGGCCGGGCACCCGAGCCAGCACGGTGTCGAAGTACTTGTCGTGCACCAACGCGTCGCCGAGTGCGGCGGCGATGGTCGCGGCATGGGCGTGTACCCGGCGAGCGATGCCAGCCAGCCCGTCGGCGCCGTGATAGCTGGCGTACATCGCGGCCATCACCGCCAACAGCACTTGGGCGGTGCAGATGTTGCTGGTCGCCTTGTCGCGACGGATGTGCTGTTCGCGGGTCTGCAACGCCAACCGGTAGGCCGGCGACCCATCCGCGTCGACGGAAACACCGACGAGTCGGCCGGGCAGTTGACGGGCGTGCTTGGTGTGCACCACCAGGTATCCGGCGTGTGGACCGCCGAATCCCATTGGCACACCGAAGCGTTGGGTGTTGCCGAACGCCACGTCGGCGCCGATCTCCCCCGGCGGGGTGAGCAACGTCAGCGCCAACAGGTCCGCGCCGATGGCCACCAACGCACCGCGGTCGTGCGCCTCCGACACCAGCGCGGACCAGTCGGTGATCCGGCCGCTGGCGCCGGGCAGCTGCGCGATGACGCCGAAGAACTCGCCTCCGTCCGGCAGATCCGGAAGACCACAGCGAAGGTCGGCCGTGACGATCTCGATGCCCAGCGGCTCGGCGCGGGTGGCCAGCACCGCGGCGGTCTGAGCGAACACGTCGACGTCGACGGCCAGCCGGGTGGCGCCGCCCTTGACTGCGCGGTGCATCAGCGTCATCGCCTCGGCGGCCGCGGTGCCCTCGTCGAGCATCGACGCGTTGGCCACTTCCAGACCGGTCAGGTCGGCCACCATGGTCTGGAAGTTCAGCAGCGCTTCCAGCCGGCCCTGGCTGATCTCCGGCTGGTATGGCGTGTAGGCGGTGTACCAGGCCGGGTTCTCCATGATGTTGCGCAGCAACACCGGCGGCGTGAGCGTGTCGTAGTAACCCTGCCCGATCATCGACACCGCGACCGTGTTGGCGTCGGCCAGTGCCCGCAGCTCGGCCAGTGCCTGGGCCTCACTGGCCGGCGGGGGCAGCTGATCAAGGCCGGGCGCGGCGCCGGTGTCGATGACCTTGTCGAGAATCCCGGCGGGTACCGCGCGACGCGCCAATTCTTCCAGCGAGTCGACACCGATGACCTCGAGCATGGCCGCGACGGCATCGCTGTCCGGGCCGATGTGCCGGTCGGCGAAAAGGGGGTTGGTGTAGTCGGACACCCTCAGGACTCCTGACGTGAGGCGGAACCGCACCTGTTGCTTTGTGGTGCGTTCCTCTCCCTCTGTCGTCTACCCGAACCGGGCGCCTGAGAGATTCGACATCCGCGGCGACGTGATGTCTTTCCCCATGGGCGGGCGACCCGAATGCCGGGCCACCGCTTTCCAGAGGCATCGGGGTCTGGCGCGGTCCGGGTGCCTGAGAGGTTGACGGAGAGGTGTTGCTCCTTCGGCGTCCGTGGCTGGCAGCCACGGAACTCTCCCGCGCAAGGGCGATGCATTGCCGATTTTACCTATTCGTCGCCGCGCGCACAGCGCTCGGCGACGAGCGAGGTGAACGGCCCGGGTCAGCCGATCTTGCGGTCGCGGTGCTTCCGGCGGGAGGCCAGCTCGTCTTCCGGGGCGGCAATCGACTCGCCGTCGTCGGCGCGTTCGCCGGGGAAGTCCGCAATAGCGCCGGTCAACTCGCGCATCGCTCCGGAGACGGCGATGCCGAAGACACCCTGCCCGCCCTGCAGCAGGTCGACGACCTCTTCGGCCGAGGTGCACTCATAGACCGTGGTGCCGTCGGAGAACAGCGTGATGTTGGCCAGGTCCTGCACACCGCGCTGGCGCAGATGGTCGACGGCGACGCGGATGTTGTGCAACGAAATGCCGGTATCCAGCAACCGCTTCACGATTTTGAGAACGAGGATGTCCTTGAACGAATACAGCCGTTGGCTGCCTGACCCCGCGGCGCTGCGAATCGACGGCACTACCAGCGACGTGCGCGCCCAATAGTCCAACTGGCGGTAAGTGATGCCGGCGATTTGGCACGCACTTGGGCCCCGATAGCCGACCAATTCGTCGGGCACCGAGTCGTCAGGGAACAAGCCCGCTTGAACGGGTTCGCTCGGCGCGTGGACGGCCTGATCGGGGCGGGTTGCTGCGGTGTCGTCGATCGCGGTGACGGACTCGAGGTCCAATTGGTCGTGACGTGGTTGGTCTCCCACGGTGCTTCCTCTCGCCGATCACGCTCGTTACGGGCTGCCGGTAGCCGCGATTGCTCAGCCGAGTGCTTGTGAGCATACGCTTTTCGACACGCTGTGGTGTTTCTAGAACCAATCAAGTACTAATCACATCGAGATCAAAGTATGGCCGCCTTCACGGTGACTCGCGGCGATCCGACGGGCGTGTCGAGGTCGAACCCGCAGATGAGACGCATCCGTGATGTTGCCGCCCCCGGCGCCGGTGCGACACAACACGCATCGACCAGGTTGCTGACGTGCTGAATTACCCGCCTCGTCACGCGCCGTCGCGGCGCGCATCGTCACCGCGTCAGGTGGCTTTGAAGTCGTCGGGCGAAACGCTGTCCAAAAACTCTTTGAACTTCTCCACCTCGTCCTCTCGGACCGCGGTGGAGGGCTCGTCGTCGCTCTCGTCGGGAATCAACAGGCCCGCCTCCGCGAGGACCGCTTCCTCGACGTAGATCGGCACGCCGACCCGCAAAGCAATGGCCACCGAATCCGATGGCCGCGCCGATACGGTGATGTTGCGGTCGAAGATCAGATCGGCGTAAAACGTCCCTTCTTGCAAGTCGACGATCCGCACTTCTTTCAGCGAATGACCAAGCGCGGCAATGAGATCCCGGATGAGGTCATGCGTGAGTGGACGTGGCGGCTCGACTCCTTGTTGTTCAAGGGCGATCGCCGCAGCCTCGGATTGGCCGATCCAGATCGGCAGGTAACGGTCACCGTTGGCTTCGCGCAGCAACAGGACCGGCTGGTTCTGGGGCTGCTCGACGCGAATGCCGACGACGCGAACTTCACCCATCTGTGTCTGCCCTCCGCACCTGCTGCCGTGTTCATGCCAGACCTGGGTCGACGTCGCGGTGGAAGACCAAGCCGCCGAACACAAGCTGTCGTCCGAAGTCTAGTCCTTCAACGGTGCAGAACGTCGCGCACTGCCGACTTGATCAACGACGTGTGCAACGTGATTGCCAGCGCGGCGACTTCCCGTGCCAGGTCATCGGCGCGGTCACGGGCGCCGGTCGTGCCCGCCTTGACAAGCGGACCGGCGATTTGCGCGATCAGGTCGGACTGCCGATCAGCCGCCGAGCGGAATGCCCTCAGGTGACGTGGTTCGACCCCATACTCGGCGAGCGCCCGGGCGCACTGCAGGATCACCACCGCATGCTCGTCGAAGAAACTCCCCGGTCCGGTGGTGATCACCCCCGCCTTGAGCAGCGCCGTCAACAGCTCGGGATCCACCCCCGAGCGCTCGATCAGATCTTCGCGGCTCAGCCGGATGCGGGTGGGCGCCACCGCCGCCGGATCCGACCCCGATTGACCTGGCTCCGCACTCCCGACGGACACCAATCGCGGTACCCCATAAGGCGATCCGGCGAGCGGCAACTCGCCATCGGGCTGGGCGTCTAGCTGCGCTTTGATCACTTTCAGCGGCAGGTACTGGTCCCGCTGAGCCGTCAGGATGAAGCGCAGTCGTGCGCAGTCATAGGCGGTGAATCGGCGATAGCCCGATGCCGCCCGCTGCGGCGTGACGAGACCCTCGGCCTCCAAGAACCGAATCTTGGAGATCGTCACGTCCGGAAAGTCTGGCCGTAGCAGGTCGAGGACCGCTCCGATCGACATCCCGGCCAGCGCGGGGGTCTCCGGCGCGGTCACTAGCTTCCGGGCCCTCCGTTGTCGTCACCGGCCTTGGGACCGGTCAAGAACACCAGGCGAAATTTTCCGATCTGAACCTCGTCGCCGTTTGCCAGGACAGCGGAATCGACGGGCTCCCGGTTGACGTAGGTGCCGTTGAGGCTGCCGACGTCCACGACTTGGAACTCGTCGGTTTCCAACCGGAATTCCGCGTGCCGCCGGCTGACCGTGACGTCGTCGAGGAAGATATCGCTGTCGGGATGCCGGCCGGCCGAGGTGGTCGGCTGGTCGAGCAGGAAGCGAGAGCCCGCGTTCGGTCCCCGTTTGACGACCAGCAACGCCGAACCGACCGGAAGTCCCTCGACGCCTGAGACCGCGGTCTCCGTACCCGCTTGTGCGGGAGCATCCAGTTCGTTGAGGAAGTCGGCGCGGAAGACCGATGTCGTCTCCACGGTGACTTCGTCAGAGGTCTGGTCGTTGTCCTTCTCCGTCACCCGCTGCTCCTCACTGGCCGCTGCTGCGTTGTCTGGTTGGGCCCGCTCGACCGGTTTCCCACCCGCCTTGACCGTCGATGTGTCGACCGTACCGCGCACGGGACCCCAATGTGCCGTCCCCCGCCGGATCGGCGCGTGCATCTCCCGCGGCGCGGCGCGTCGGCGGCGCAGGGAACGATAACAAGGGTCATTCGGCCAGGGTGGCGCGGTAGGCCTCGGCGTCCAGCAGCGCCGCGAAGTCCTGCTCGAAGGACCCACCGTCGACTTCGAGGTCGATCAGCCAGCCGGCGCCGTAGGGATCGGAATTGACCAGCTGCGAGTTGCCATCCAGATCGCCATTGACGGCAACGACTTTCGCCGAAACGGGTGCGAACAAATCCGACACCGACTTGGTCGACTCCACCTCGCCGAAGGACTCCCCCGCGGTCACCTCGGTACCCACGTCGGGCAGCTGGACAAACACCACGTCGCCAAGCGCCGACTGCGCGAAGTCCGTGATCCCTACCCGAACGGCGTTGTCTCCGGTACGGCGAATCCACTCGTGTTCGGCGGTGTAATGCAAATCAGGCGGAATTTCGCTCACGGTGTTCCTGTTCTACTCGACCAATCAGGGGTAAATCACTTTCCTGGCTGAGCGTATTGGCGCGGTTTTGGTTGTCGCAAGGCGGTGATGTCCACTTTGTCGCCCTGTTGGACCGACATGGTGCCACCGACACGTTTGACGCTGTCCACCGCGCCGCCCGGAATGTTCATCGCCGCCGCGAGCGTCGGTGGATCACCAATGGCCAGAACCGAATACGGTGGCATGAGGGTTTTGCTGTCGACGGTCAGGGCGCCGGGAGCTCCGACGATCCAGGTGTCGACACCGGCTCGCACCGCCTGGTGGTCGTCACCGATCTGGATCGCCTCGGCCCCGGCCGCCCGCAACTCGTCGATCACGTCGAGCATTGCCTCGGGTGCCACACCTGGTCCGGGGTCCTCGATCCGCACGGTGACGCCCGGGCCGGTGGCCCCGACGGTGCCGATCAGGATCGACAGCGCGGCGAGCCGAGCCTGGGCATTCTGGATGGCGGCCTGGTCGCTGCTGCCTGATGCCTGCAGCGTGGACAACGTGCGCTGCAACTCGGCGACTTCGGTGCTCAGGGTCGCCTCCCGTTGACGCAGAGAGTCCAACAGCACCAGCAGGTCCGCCGGACGGGCGGTATCCAACGAGTCACCGGAACTGTTCTGGTGGACCTGGGTGGCGATGGCGGCCCCCAGCAGCAGGCACAGCAAGACCGCCAGCGTGCCGAAGACTGTCAGGCCGCGCCGCAGCATGCCGAGAAATCCACGTGGGCGCAGCTCACCTATCTCGGGGTCTGGCTGGTGCGGCGGCAGTTCATGTCGGCCGTGCTGGGCGGGGTCGTCGGGGCCATGTTCCTGCTGCTCCGGCTGTACCGCGGTCTCGTCGGCTTTGGACTCGGACTCGTTGTCCTGCGGCGCGCCTTCAGAATTGGGGTCGCTCATGTCGGCCTCATGCCCGTTAAGCCCCGAACAGTCGGCGCCGCAGCGCCGCGGCGTTACCGAAGATGCGGATGCCGAGCACGACGATGATCGCTGTCGACAATTGGGTGCCGACGCCCAACTGGTCGCCGACATAGACGATCAGCGCGGCGACCAAGACATTGAACACGAACGACACCACGAAAACCTTCGGGTCGAAAATCCGCTCCAGATAGGCTCGCAGCCCGCCGAACACCGCGTCGAGCGCGGCAACTACCGCGATCGGTAAGTACGGCTGGATGACCTCCGGCACGCTGGGATGAAACACCAAGCCCAGCACGATCCCGACGACCAGCGCCGCAATACCGATCATCGGTGCTCTGCTCTCCTCACCGGCACTTTCGACGCTGCCCGTCGTGCCATTGGAAATTTCACCACTAGGACCCAACCTTTTTGGCGAACTTGACATCTCGGACCGCCCCGGCGGGCAGGGTGAGGCCGTCGCGGGCGCTGACGCCGACGCCGACGCCGTAAGACGCCTCCAAGAGCCGCAGCCGGCGCAGGCCGGGGCTGCTGTCGAAAACATCCTGCATGGAATGCGGGGGCCCGACGGCAAGGACCGTGTAAGGGCTGCTGATCGGATTATTGTCAACCAAGATCGCGCCGCCCGCCTGCCGGATGGTCACGTTCGGGCCGATCCGCACACCGCCGACAGAGATCGCTTCAGCGCCGCTGGCCCACAACGAATTGACCACCAGCTGCAGGTCCCGGTCGAGGATGATCTGCCGACTGCCAGCTACCCGCTGCTTGGACACGTCAGAAAGATTCGGGGCCAGGCCGGGGTCGGTCACCGTCACGCTCAGACCCGGGCCGGTGACCGGGGTGCTCGCGGCGGCCAGGCTGAGCCGGTCGAGGTTGGCCAGCAGCCGCTGGCCCTCGGCGTTCTGGGCCAACGCCCGCCGCTGAACGTCATCACGTTGCGCCGTCAGCGCATTCCGGCGTGCAGTTAAGTCGCTGGTGGCCGCCTCCTCTGAACGCACGCTGCTCGCCAGGACTCGTTGGGCCGCGCTGACGCCCGGCGCGACCAGCCGAGCCTGGGCAACGGCGGCGGCGAACACCGTGGCCACCAGCAACGCCGCCAATGCTTGCCAGACCCAGTTCCCAACACGGGCCCGACCGGTCGGCGGCTCGGCGGAGTGGTCGCGTTTGGCTGCCGCGGCGGCGTAACCGGGATCCAGGTGCTCGGAGAGCAGCGCACGCAGCAACGACGGCACCGGGATGAACTGTGGTCGCCCCGCTTCGTGGGCGCTGAGGCCCGCGTACGGGTCGTAGCCGCCGAGCGCCTGTTCAGCCATCGGCATCTGCCCTACTCGCCAGCGGCTTTCCGCGGCCGGCCCGCACCTGGGGCAGACGGCGCATCACCAACACCACCTGCACCGTGTACAACACGAACGACCACAGGTAGAAGTAGGTGCCCCAGATCAGAAAAGCCCAGCCGCAGGCCAGGACGACCCGACTCCACAACGTGTCCCACTGGCCCAGCAAAATCAGCGGAAAGGCCGACATAAGGGCGAAAGTCGCGGCTTTGCCGATGTAAAGCACCGGCAATGCGGTGAACCCGCGGGTGCGCAGCAGCGGCAACTCCGCGGCCAGCAGCACATCGCGTGCCAGCAGGATGGCGATGATCCACCACGGCACCAGGCCACGCAGCCCGAACGCGATCAGAACGGTCACCATGTAAAGCCGGTCGACCGCCGGATCCAGCAACTCCCCCAGCCTCGACGACTGGTTCAGCAGCCGGGCGATCTTCCCGTCGGCCCAGTCCGATGCGCCGCTGAACATCAAGATGGCCGCTGCCCAGGCGTCGGCATGCGAGACCAGCAGCAGGTAGACGAAGACCGGGATCAGCACCAGACGGATTCCGCTCAGCACATTGGGCACCGTGAGGAGCCGGTTGTCCGCGGGCCCCTGGCTCATGACGCGTGACCTTATCGGAAGGTGCCCGGCAGCCTCAGCGGAAGATGCCGGGCAGGCTCAGCGCGGAAAGCGAGTCGTCGGCCAGCGGGTTGTCGTGCACCATGTACGTCCAGGTCGACGTCGGGCGGGCCAGCTTGGACAGGTCGACACCGGGTTCGTCTTCGATCGCCGGAGAGGTCTCGAACGTCTGCTGGGCCGCTTCGATCGCGTCGGCGGCCAGGGACGCGAACGCGTCCACGGCCATCCGGTGAAATTCGTCCAGCGGGTTCTGCCGACCGAGGGCGCGCAGGTGGATGCTTTCCCGGATGTCGGCCAGGTACGCCAGGTGGTCGGCCCAGCCGCGGTCGAGGTGATACAGCATGATCAGCCGGCAGATCGTTTCCAGGCGGTCTTCCGAAAGGTTTACGGAGAGCTCCTCGTAACGCTCCGGCGCCAGCTCGGCCAGCTCCTCACGGGCGGCGGCGGTGCTGAGAAGCGCATTGCGCCGCTCGACGATGATCGCGCGCTGCTGCGCAATCAAGTGGTTGTAGCGCCAGGTGTTCGCATGCACGTCGAGCAGCCGGCCCTCGGCGACGCGCTGGGCGTGCTCCAGCAGTCCGGCCACCTTCGCACTGACTATGCGGCCGTCCTCGTCGGTCTGCGTCGGCAGCTTGTTGGGCTCGAGGTTGGCCGCGGCAACATCGTCTTCCCAGCTGGAAAAGAACACCGACGAACCCGGATCGCCTTGTCGGCCAGCGCGTCCGCGCAGCTGGTTGTCCAGTCGCTCGGTGTGGTGCCGGCCGGTGCCGACCACGTGCAACCCGCCCAGCTCGACCACCTTCTCGTGATCGGCCTCGTCGGAGCCGCCGAGCCGGATGTCGGTGCCGCGGCCGGCCATCTGGGTCGACACCGTGACCGCCCCGAGCTTCCCGGCCTCGGCGATCACCCCGGCCTCTTCGGCGTCGTTCTTGGCGTTGAGCACCACGGCGGGAACACCGCGACGCTGCAGCCGCTCGTGCAGCTCTTCGGATTCGGCCACGTCGTGGGTGCCGACCAGCACCGGCTGTCCGGTTTCGTGCATCTCGATGATGTGGGCGATGATCGCGTCGTTTTTCGCCGCAGCGGTGATGTAGACCCGGTCGGTCTCGTCCTCGCGAATGTTCGGTGTGTTCGGCGGTATCTGCGAGACACCCAGCTTGTAGAACTGCCGCAGCTGCTCGCCGGCGGCCAGCGCGGTGCCGGTCATGCCGCAGACCGTCGGATACCGGTTGATCAGCGCCTGCACCGTGATGGTGTCCAGCACCTCGCCGGTTTCGGTGGTCTCGATGCCTTCCTTGGCCTCGACGGCTGCCTGCAGACCGTCCGGCCAGCGTTGCAGCTGGGCGATGCGGCCGCGGGAGGCGTTGATCAGACGCACCGCGTCGTCGCGCACGATGTAGTGCACGTCGCGGTGCAGCAGGACGTGCGCGTGCAGTGCGACGTTGACCTCGGTGAGCGTGGTGCCGACATGCTCTTCGGAGTACAAATCGATTCCGCCGAGCTGCTTTTCGACTTTGTGCGCCCCGACCTCGGTCAGGTGGACGTTGCGGTTGTCGGAGTCGGTCTCGTAATCCTCGCTGGCATGCAGCTCACCGACCAGCCGAATGATCTCCAACCGCGGCGTCTCCCGGTGGGTGGTTCCGGCCAGCACCAGCGGGACCAACGCCTCGTCGACCAGCACCGAGTCGGCCTCGTCGATCAGGGCCACGTCCGGGTTCGGGGACACCAGGTCGGCGACATCGGTGACCAGCTGATCGCGCAGCACGTCGAAGCCGATCTCGTTGACCGAGCCGTAGGTGACGTTGGATTTGTAGGCCTCACGACGTTCGTCGGCCGTCGACTCGGCGGTGACCCAGCCGACGGTCAGGCCCAGCGCCTCCAGCAGCGGACCCATCCACTCGGCGTCACGGCGGGCCAGGTAGTCGTTGATGGTGACGACGTGAACGTGCCGGCCGCCCAACGCGTACCCGGCGGCGGCGATCGCTCCGGCCAGGGTTTTGCCCTCGCCGGTTGCCATTTCGATCACGTCGCCGGCCAGCATCCGCAGCGCGCCGAGCAGCTGCACATCGAACGGCCGTAGCCCGGTGGAGCGTTCGGCCGCCTCCCGCGCGATGGCAAGGAACTGGGGGATGTCGTCGGATTCGGCGAGGTCGCTGAGGTCGAGCAGGCCGGCGGCTTTGCGTAATTGCTCGTCGTCGAGGTCGGCGGCTTTCTCGTCGTAATCTCCAGAAGCGCTGGCCTGGGCCAGTGAACGGCTTTGATTCTTCTCCGCGGTGGCGCCGAGCAGCCGCCAGAATCGGCTACTCAGGCGGCCCGACGGAGCGTTGGTGGTCTTCGGCACAGGTCAACCGTACGCGTCGGTCGACGACGGTCGACTCAGACGACTCCGGTTCGGCGCGTCAGGCACATCACGCCAGATTGGAGCGGCGTGGATAGGCGACGGCGGGGTCGGTGAGCACATTGACGACGGCGGGCAGGCCGCTGCCGAGGGCGCGTGTCAACGCTGGCCGAAGCTCACCGGGTGTCGACACCAGCTCGCCGTGCCCACCGAGGGCACGCACCACCTCGTCGTAACGGGTCTCCGGGCGCAGTTCGGCCACCACCGAATAGCCGTACAAGGCTTCCATGGGGTGTTTCTCCAGGGCCCAGATCCCGTTGTTGCCGATCACCGACACCACCGGCACGTTGTGCCGGACCAGCGTGTCCCATTCCATGCCGCTGAATCCGAAGGCGCCGTCGCCTTGCAGCAAGACGACCTGACGGTCGGGCCGGGCCAGTTTGGCGGCCAGCGCATAGCCGGGACCCGAACCCAGGCAACCGAATGGGCCGCTGTCGAGCCACGCGCCCGGCACGTAGCTGTCGATGACCCGGCCCGCATAGGAGCCGAAATCACCGGCGTCGACGACGATGATCGCGTCGCGATCCAGCAGCGGCGCCAGTTCGGCGTAGACCCGCATCGGATGCAGCGGGCTGCGGTCGTCGGCCATGTCGGCGTGTTCGCCGTCTCGCGCCTTCGTCTCGGCCGCCCGCAAATCGGCGACCCAGTCGTCCTGGCCGACTCCGCCGGCGTGGGTCGTTTCGCCCAGCGCGGCCAGGGTCGCCGGCAGGTCACCGTAGAGACCGGCGGCGATCGGCCGTGGATGGTCACGGTCGGGTTGGGCGCGATCGGCCACGATCAGCTGGGTTTCTGGTCCGAACACCCCGCCGAAACCCAACCGGAAATCCATCGGCACGCCTACGACGATCGCAACGTCGGCCTCCGCCAACGCTTTTGAGCGTGCTCGTGAGAAAGCCAGCGGGTGGTCTGCGGGCACGGTGCCGCGGGCCATGCCGTTCATCAGTACCGGTATGCGTTGCTGCTCGGCCAGCCGCAGCAGCGCCGCTTCTGCGTGACCCCACCACACGTTGGTGCCCGCCATGATCACCGGACGCCGCGCGGCGGCCAGCAGACCGGCCGCCCGCTCCAGTGCGTCGCCGTCGGCCAGGGCTGGTGCCGGCAAGTCGGTCAGCGCGCCGGGGCTTCCGACGTCGGCGGCGACGGAAAAGACATGGTCCATGGGGAAGTCGATGAACGCAACTCCCGACGGCGCGCCGACCGTGGCCCGCAGCGCCTCGTCGACGAGCCCGCCGACGGCCTCGGCCGACGGCGCGGTGGCAGCGAATCGGGTCAGCGGCGCCACGAATGGAACATGGTCGATCTCCTGGAGCGATCCCATCCCCCAGCGCAGCGCCGGCGCCCGACCACCGAGAACCAGCAGTGGTGAGGAGTTCTGCTGCGCGGCGGCCATCGCGCTCATCCCGTTGGTCACCCCCGGACCGGCGGTCAGCGCGGCGACGCCCGGTTGCCGCGTCACCTTCGACCAGCCTTCGGCCGCGAAGGCGGCGGTCTGCTCGTGGCGGGTGTCGATCAACCGGATGCCTTCGCTGCGGCACCCGTCGTAGATGGAGAACAAATGGCCGCCGGACAGCGTGAAGACGGTGTCGATTCCGCTGGCCTTCAGTCGACGCGCGACCAGGCGGCCGGCGTGGAAGGTGTCGCCGGCCGCGCCGTTGGTGCTCATCCCGGCAGCCTATCGGCAAGCCTCCGGTAGCTTCCCCGGCAAGCTTTCCGATAGGGCGTCATGCGGGATGCCTCAGACCGCGAGGAGACTTCGTGACTGTTCTGCAGCCGTTCACACCATCCATCGATTGGGGGCACGCGGTGCCCGACTCGTTGTGGTGGATCGCCAGAGCATGGGTGATCAGCGCCGTTTGCGTCGTCGTTGTCTTGGTGGTGCTGAGGTTCACCACCACGTGGGGGCGCCAATACTGGCGGATCACCGGCGACTACTTCACTGGTCGGCGGTCAGTCGGGGTGTGGCTGATGCTGGGTGTGCTGCTGCTGTCGGTCGTAACGGTCGTGCGGCTGACCGTCTTGTTCAGCTATTTCAGCAAGGACCTGTACAACGCGCTGGAAACGGCGTTTACGGGCTCCGGTGCGCAGAACGACATTGTCAAACAGTCAGGCGTGCACGGCTTTTGGGCATCGCTTTGGATCTTCTGCATTCTCGCCGCCATCTTCATCGCCGTGGCCATGCTCGACCTCTACCTGATGCAGCGCTTCATCATCGCGTGGCGGGTTTGGCTCACCGAGCACCTCACCGCTGACTGGCTGACCGGACATGCCTACTACCGGGCCCGGTTCATCGACGAGACAATCGACAACCCTGACCAGCGCATCCAGCAGGACATTGACGTGTTCACCGCCGGTGCGGGCTCCACCCCGAATGTGCCGACCATTGGCACCAGCCAAACCCTGCTGTTCGGCGCTGTGCATGCGGTGGCCTCGGTGATCTCGTTCGGCGCAATCTTGTGGCACCTATCCGGCGGGCTGACCGTCCCGATGCTCCATGTTGAAATTCCGCGCGCAATGTTCTGGATCGTCATCGTCTTCGTGCTGATGGCGACGATGGTCACTTTCTGGATCGGACATCCCCTGATCAAGCTGAGCTTTGCCAACGAGAAGCTCAACGCTGCCTTTCGATATGCGTTGGTGCGCTTGCGTGACGCCGCAGAAGCAGTCGGGTTCTACCACGGTGAGGCAGCCGAAGAATCGCGATTGCGGCAGCGCTTCACGCCGATCATCGACAACTACCGCCGCTATGTCAGCCGGACCATCGGTTACACCGGCTGGAACGTGTCGGTGACCCAGACGATGGTGCCGCTGCCGTGGATCATTCAGGCGCCGCGACTGTTCGCCGGGAAGATCGGCTTAGGCAGCGTCGTACAAACGGCGACCGCATTCGGCACCATCCAGGACTCGCTCTCCTTTTTCCGCAACAACTACAACCAATTTGCCGCTTTTCGCGCATCGATAATCCGGTTACACGGCTTGGTCGACGCCAATGCCCGCGGCCGGGAACTACCTGAGGTGACGGTGGAGCCGAGCGACAGCGGATCGGTTGAAATCGCTGCCGTCGAGGTGCGCGCGCCGAGCGGCGAGCAGTTGATCGACCCGCTCGAGGTGCGGCTCGGCCGCGGCGACGCGCTGGTAGTGACCGGGCGATCGGGGGCTGGCAAGACCACTCTGCTGCGCAGTCTGGCGCAACTATGGCCGTACGCGTCCGGCACCCTGCGCCGGCCGGAAGGCGAGAACGCCACGATGTTCTTGTCGCAGTTGCCGTATGTGCCGCTCGGTGACCTGCGTGGCGTGGTCTGCTACCCGAGTTCGCCGGCCGCAATTTCCGATCACGAGATGCGCGACGCGTTGACCAAGGTGGCGCTCGCCCCGCTTTCCGGCCGGCTCGATGATGATCGCGATTGGGCCAAAGTGCTGTCCCCTGGTGAGCAGCAGCGCATCGCTTTTGCCCGCGTGCTGCTCACCAAGCCGCAGGCGGTCTTCCTCGATGAGGCCACTTCGGCGCTCGACGAGGGGCTGGAATTTGCGCTCTACCAGGTGCTGCGCGCCGAATTGCCGGATTGTGTCGTGGTCAGCGTCAGTCATCGGCCCACCGTCGAACAGCACCATGATCATTTGCTCGAGCTGCTCGGCCAAGGCAGGTGGGAACTGCGCCGGATCGAGCGGGAGCCGGCCAGGGTTTAATCTTGCACAGGTTGCTGGCGTGACCATCCAAGCGGCGCCGAGATCTGCGCTAGCCGGACGGCCACTCTAACTTTTGCGCGCTGCCGTCTTTCGGTGGGTTTGTCGGCGCGCAGACACGCATCACTGCGGCGTCTCACGTCAGGCGGGCGTTCGAGCGACGTTAGTGGGACCAAGGAGGTAGGCCCATCGTGGAGTTGTTCGAACCGTCCATCAACTGGGGTCACGCGCTGGCCGATTCCCTGTCCTGGATAGCCCTAACGTGGGTGATCAGCGCCGTGTGCATGGTCGGCGTGCTCGCGTTGCTGAGATTGCTCACCCCGTGGGGCCGCCAGTTCTGGCGGATCACCGGCGGCTACTTCACCGGTCCGCACAGCGTCAGGGTCTGGCTGATGCTCGGGGTGCTGCTGTTGTCCGTCGTCATCACGGTGCGCCTCACTGTGCTGTTCAGCTTCCAAGCCAACGACCTGAGCTCGGCCGTCCAGACCGCCGTGCAGGGCCTGGCCACCGGCAATCAAGCCGTGAAACAGTCTGGTGTACATGGCTTTTGGATGTCGATCGTGATCTTCAGCATCATGGCGGCGCTGTTCATCGCCCGCTACATGCTGGACATCTACCTGACCCAGCGCTTCATTGTGTCCTGGCGGGTATGGCTCACCGACCGACTCACCGGCGACTGGCTCGAAGGCCGGGCTTACTATCGCGGCCGATTCATCGACAGCACCATTGACAACCCTGACCAGCGTATCCAGCAGGACATCGACGTCTTGACCGCCGGGGTGGGTTCCACGCCCAACCTGCCGTCCAACGGCACCGGCAGTGTGCTGCTATTCGGTGCTGTGCAATCGGTGCTGTCGGTGGTTTCGTTCACGGCCATTCTGTGGAATCTGTCGGGCACTCTGACGCTGTTCGGAGTCGGCATCCCCAAGGCAATGTTCTGGATTTTGCTCGTCTATGTGCTGGTGGCGACGATCGTCGGCTTTTGGCTCGGACGGCCGTTGATCGGACTCAGCTTCCGCAACGAGCTCACCAACGCCGCCTTCCGCTATGCGCTGGTGCGGGTGCGTGATGCCGCCGAGGCAGTGGGCTTCTATCGGGGCGAGCGTGCCGAACGTGTCCAGCTGAGCAGGCGGTTCCGTCCAATCATCGACAACTATCTGCGGTACGTGAACCGGACCGTGGGCTGGTTCGGGTTCAACATCTCGATGACTCAGGTGATTGTCCCGTTGCCCTGGGTGCTCCAGGCGCCACGGCTATTCGCCGGTCAAATCAAGTTCGGTGCCGTCACGCAGACCGAAAGAGCGTTCAGCAGTATCTTCGACGGCCTGTCCTTCTTCCGAAACTCCTACGACCAATTCGCCAGCTATCGCGCCGCGATCATCCGGTTGCACGGCCTGGTGGTCGCCGACGAGAAGGCCCGCGAGCTGCCCGAGCTGCTGGTCAGGCCGAGCGCCGACGGTGCTGTCGCGATCGAGGGCGTCGAGGTCCGCACTCCGGACGGCGACCAGCTCATCGACGCACTCGACCTGCACCTTTCCGAAGGTGACGCGATGGTGATCACCGGTCCGTCCGGCAGCGGCAAGACGACGCTGCTGCGCAGCCTCGCCCAGTTGTGGCCGTACGGATCGGGGACGTTGCGGTGCCCCGATGGACCGAACGAGACCATGTTCCTGTCCCAGTTGCCCTATGTGCCGCTTGGCGATCTGCGGGCGGTGGTGTGCTATCCGTCGGCGGAAGGTGACATCCCCGACACCACTCTCCGTGAGGTGTTGGTCAAAGTGATGCTGCCGCATCTGGTTGATCAGCTCGACGAGGAACGGGATTGGGTCAAAGTGCTTTCGCCCGGAGAGCAGCAGCGGGTGGCATTCGCCCGCGTGCTGTTGACCAAACCCAAAGCGGTCTTCGCCGACGAGGCCACATCGGCGATGGACGAAGGGCTGGAGTTGACGATGTATCAGTTGCTGCGCAACGAGTTACCGGACACCATCCTGGTCAGCGTCAGTCACCGCAGCACTGTGGAGCAGCATCACCAACAACGCCTCCGACTGTTCGGGAATGGTCAATGGGAGCTCGGCCGCATCGCGAAGGAGCCTGCCGGCGTCTAATCCGGCGCCTACCCGCCCCCGGCCCTGCGGGCCGCGTGCGCTCCGGCGCGGCGGCCGAAAAACGATCCCTCGCCGAGCTGGGTGCCGCTGGCGTATCCCTTGCCGTCCTGGGCGATGTTGGATGCGCACGCACCCACCGCATACAGGCCGGCGATGGTGGTGCCGTCTTCGCGCAGCACCTCGCCGTCGGCCGAGGTGGCCAGCCCGCCGACGGTGAACCCGGCATACATCGCCTTACCCAGCGTCAGATCGTATGCGCCCCACGGTCCTTTATCTTGCGGCGCAAGGAAATTCGGTTGCTTATGGAAATCCGGATCCTCGCCGCGGGCGGCGTGGGCGTTGTAACGGTCCAGCGTCGCAACGAGATTGCCCTGCGGGATGCCCAGCGCGGCCTCCATCTCGGCAACCGTCTCCCAGCCGTCGATCAGCGGGATCAGCGGTACCTCCGGCGGCTTCAGGTGTGCCTCGTCGACGATCAAAAACGCGGCACTGTCGGGCTGTTCCATGACGAAACCCGATGTGCGCGAGTGGTAGGAGTCCTCGGCGACGAAACGCTGACCGAGCTTGTTGACGATGATGCCAGTCAGCAGGATCGACGGCGGATACGCCGGCGCCGTGATGAAGATCTGATCCATGTGTTGGGTGGCGCCGCCGGCCGAGACGCCCATCCGGATGCCCAAGCCGTCGTCGTAGCTGTTGCCCAGCACGAACGGCTTCTCGGCCAGCTTCGGGGTGTAGGCGGCCACCATCTCCGGATTCATCACGAACCCGCCGGCAGCGATGATCACCGATTTCGCGCGTATCGCGCCGGTGTCGGAGAACTGCTTCCACATCACGCCGGTGACAGCGCCCGACTCGTCGGTGATCAACGCGGTGGCGCCGGTCTCGTAGCGGATCTGCACGCCGAGGCTGGTCGCGCGCTTGAGCAGCAGCTCGACGACCATGCTGGCGCCGCCGGTGTCGCCCGGCACCGGCACCTTGTGCCCACGCGGGGCCGGTACCGCCTGCTCGAGGAACGGCCAGACCTTCTCGTTGCCGGTGTACATCAGCCCCTCGGTGTTGGGCTGGATCACCGCCTTTCCCGGGAAGTAGCTGCGTTCGAACTGAAAACCCAAGTCCTCCAGCCAGTTGAAGTGCTCGACGCTGCCGTCGCAATAGGCGCGAATCTTCGCGTGGTCGGGTTGGCGCGACACCGAGACCAGATACTTGTACATCTCCTCTGGCGAGTCGGGATGCCCGGTCGCCTGCTGGACCGCGGTGCCGCCGCCGAGGTAGAAGTGCCCGCCGGCGAGCGCGGTGGTGCCACCGGCCGCAGCTGCGCGCTCCAGCACCAGGACCCGTGCGCCGCCGGCGGCCGCGCTGACCGCTGCGCAGCCACCGCCGATGCCGAAACCGATCACGACGACGTCGACATCGTCCGACCACGACGACACGTTGTCAGCGCTGAAAGTTGCTGGTATCGCTGACATCCCGGTGCTCATTGGCGCCGCTCCTCCTCTTCGCTACGTCCCCCTCGCCGCTGCTCCTGCTTGATGTAGTCGAAGAACTGCCGCATCTCGGCAGAGAAATGCGCGACCTCCACGAACGGCACTCCGGCCTGCGGGGCAGACAGATAGGCGAACCGCAGACCGCCGGGCATCAGGCCCTGCTGAACCACCGACGCACCGTGCTCGGCGGCGGCGGACAAGGTGTCCGCGAACTGCTCGAGGCTGTCGGCCTCCACGCAGATGTGGTGCAGACCCGGCCCGCTGTCGCGCAGAAAGTCACTATAGATATTAGGGCCGCGGACCGGTGCGATCAGCTCCAGCTGCATGTCGCCGAGGTAGCTCAATGAAATGCTCGCGACGAAGTCGGCCGGTCTGCCGAGGTAGCTGCAGGTGTCCGGCGCAAAGTGCACGTCGGGCAACCTCACCCACTTTTTGACGCCTAACAGGCCGGTGAGGGCCGTTTCCGTGGCGTCCAAGTTGTGAGTCACCCAGGCGATCTGTACCGGCGACCCGACGGAGAGGCTCATCGCCTCGCAGGATAGCCCAGCGTCTCCCCCGGCAGAAAGGCGTTGCCATCACCCGTCGTGTCAGCCACCGCAGGCAGCAGTTGAACACGTTCTAGTTCGGCGACGACGCCCGGTATGGCATCGCGTCGACGTCGTGCTGGGTCAGCACACCGACGAGCACCCGAACCTGGGTGTCGAACACCGCACCGGGGTCGCTGAGTGTGTCGGTGCCGTATTGCCCGAACACCTCCAGGCTGATCGCTCCCACCACACCGGCCCAGACGGCGAAACATTTCGCAACGACGGGATCGTCGCCGGGGAAACCGAACTCTTGGCGGAGCCGTTCAAAATCTGACGACATCGGTTGTGGCGCAGGCGAATTGGTCAGCATGATATCGCCGGTCGCGATACCGGCGGCGACGGCGTCGAACAAGGCGCTGACCACCCGCGTTCCGGGTCCGACCGTCCGCTCGGCGGGGGCGTGGTAGCCGGGCACCGGGCTGCCGTACAGCAGCGCCCAGCTGGCCGGGTGCGCGATGGCCCAGCCGCGGGCGGCATGCGCGATCGCGATGACGTCGTCGCTCCACACATCCTCGGGCACTGCGTCCCGGGCGCGATCCACCGCGTCCGCGAGATCGGAGTACGCGTCGACGAGCAACAACGTCAGCAACTCGTCGCGGCTGGACACGTATCGATACACCGCAGACGACACCATCCCGAGGTCGCGGGCGATGGCACGCAGCGACAGTCCGGCCGCACCGTGTTTTACCAGGTGGCGCCGGCCGAGCTCGACAATCTGCGCTTCGATGCGCTCGCGTGAGTCGCGCCGCTTGCCCATCGACCCATTTTGGCACATAAGAGATCGGTGCTCTTGCATTTCCGCTGTCGGTGTGGCACGGTCATACCTATCGAGAGCACCGCTCTCTGGGCCTGAGACGAGGAAGGATAAGTCATGTCGGTGCGATACGACGAACCCAATGGAGCGGCCCGGGCCGCCAACGCGCTGATCCGCGGGCTGGCCGAGTTGGGCATCAGCATCGCGGGTACCAGGGCGCTTCGCGTGCGCGGCCGCAAAACGGGCAAATTCCGCGGCGTGGTGGTCAACGTACTGACCGTGGACGGCGTCGACTATCTGGTATCCCCGCGCGGCACCACTCAGTGGGTCCGCAATGTCCGAGCCGCCGGAGCCGTCGAGGTCGGGCCGCGCTGGCATCGCCGCCGACGGCGCACCACGGAGGTGGCTGACGCGGCGAAGCCAGACCTGCTGAGGCGATACCTGGACAAGTGGTATTGGGAGGTCAAAGGCCACATCGCGGGGCTCACTCCCAGCTGCGGCGATGACGAGTTACTGGCTGCGGCGCCGTCGATCCCCGTTTTCACGCTGGCAAATCCCAGCTGACTTGCTACGTGGACGGACGGCCGGACACTCCCACATCCTCGCGGACTTGCTGCGAGGTGGCCTGCCATGACACCGCCGCCGGGGTGCCGCCCCAGACGCTGTTCAATATTCCGACGATCAGCGTCTGTCCGGTGGGGCTGGTGATGTACACCGGTCCGCCGGAATCGCCTTTCTGGCTAATGGCGCCATTCCCCATCGTGAACCAGCCGTTGTTGACCGCCTGGACCGTTCCGCAGGTTTCGCCGGTGACGACGCCGAAGTGACAGACGTTTTCACCCTGCGTGACGACAAGGCCCGGGTCCGATTGCAGCACGCGGCCGCCGGGCAGGATGTTGTTCGCCGCGACGCCGTCGGTCAGCACAATCGACTCGTAATCGGCGATCGCCTGGTCGGTGGCCACGACCGCGCCGTCAGCGGTGTTGGCCCGGAACGTCGCCAATCTGCCAATGACGTTGTTGTCCTTGTCGGTGACGGGTCCGTCAGCGTGGCAATGTCCTGCGGCGAACGCCACCCGCAGCCCCGGGTCGACGTAGCCCAAGGTGCACAGATGCTCGCCCTGGTGGATTTCCATCCCGGGGAAGACGAGCACGGGGTCGGCGGTGGCCACCACGGGAAAACAGGCAGCCAGTATCCCGGCGGTAAGGGTCGCGGCGAACGCGCGAACTGCCGGACGGCCCACCCTCGACTCCGATCCGTCGGGGGCCGGCGCGGCGCCGGCCGGCTATCAGATTACCGACCCGGCACGTGTTGCGTTAAAGCCGGACAGCCGATCGGTTGGGAGCGCGCCGGCCCGGACCGGATTCGGCTCCGGGCCGCCGCGCTCCCGATCGCGATCAGGGAATTGTCAGCACCTGTCCAGGCTGGATCAGATCGGGGTTGGCGATGCCACTGGCATCGGCGATGACCTGATACTTGCTGCCGTCGCCGTAGAACCGCTCGGAGATGGCCCACAGTGTGTCGCCGGACTCGACGGTGTAGGTCCGCGCAGCGGGTGCCGGTTCGGGCTCGGGTGTCGGGGCGGCCTCCTCCTCGACGTGCTCGGCTTCGGCTGCCGGTGCGGCGGCTGCTGGCTCCGGCGGCGGCGGAGCATCGGTCTCGGTCTTCGTCGACCATGCCGTTCCGTCGCCGGCGTACAGCACCAGATTGCGGTCGTCCTGCAGGACGAGCCTGACATTCTTTTTGCCCTTGGTGTCGGTGTGCCACACCGGCTTGTCGGCGGTGTAGACGACGAAATTGCCGTCGTGCTGTACCTCGGCGCGGACCACGTCCTGGCCGTCGGTCCCGGACGCCCAGATCGCGTGGCCGCGCGATGCCAGCACAAGGTTCCCGTCGTCTTGCAACGTCAGGGTGTAGGCCCCGTTGCTTGAGGTAAGCGAGTCACCCTTGACAAGTTTTTGTCCTTCGGTGAGCGTGTCTCCCACTGCATTCCCTCCTCGTCATCGCGCCCGGGCGAATACCGGCCGGGCGTCGTACAAAAGCACGACGAGGCGGAGCTTACTGATCTTGTCTTTGCGATGGGGGCTTTCGGCTCGCCGTAATAAAAACGATTGATGAACGATGGCTCACTGCCGATCTGGCGAGCACCGACGCCTCGGTGGTGGGCTACCGGGATGGCGCCAGCGGGGCGGAGGCCTCCGGCCGGACGGCCGCGCGAGGCTGCCAGCCTGGGGGGCCGAAAATGTAGCCCAGCCGGTCGCGTAGTCGTTTCGCTGAGCGCAAATCGCGGGCAATAGAAAGATATTCGTGAGTCTGCAGCTTCCAGACATTGAACGTATCGACCTGCTTGGTCAGCCCGTAATGCGGGCGGAACGTCTCCTGCCGGAAGGTGCCGAACAGCCGGTCCCAGACGATGAAAATCCCGCCGTAGTTCTTGTCGAGATACTCGGGATCCATGCCGTGGTGCACCCGGTGGTGTGACGGCGTGTTGAAGACGAACTCGAACGGCGCCCACATTCTGCCGATCCGCTCGGTGTGCACCCAGAACTGGTAGATCAGGTTGACCGAAAAACTTACGAAAACCATCCAGGGCGCAATACCCAACAGCGGCAACGGAATCCACATCAAAATCTCGCCGCTGTTGTTCCATTTCTGGCGCAGCGCAGTGGCGAAATTGAAGTATTGGCTGGAGTGGTGGGCCTGGTGGGTGGCCCAAATCAGCCGAACCCGGTGCGCGATCCGGTGATAGCAGTAATACAGCAGATCTACGCCGAGAATCGCGATCACCCAGGTGTACCAGTGCGTTGCCGGTAAGTGCCATGGAGCCAGGTACGCATAGATCGCGGCATAGCCGAGCAGGGCAATGAATTTCCAGCCCGCAGTAGTGGCCACCGAAATCAGCCCCATCCAGATGCTCGCCCAGGAATCGGCGGTCAAGTAGGCGCCCGACCCCGGGCGGGCTTCCGCGTTGGCTTCTCGCTCAATGAGTTCCAGTTTGCGGGCGGCCGTCCATTCCAGAATCAACAGCACGAGGAAAAACGGAATCGCGAACAACACCGGATCCCGCATCTGCTCGGGCAACACCGATAAGAAATCCGCGATCGCACTCACATCCCATACACTACGACGTCAGCGACCCGTGCTTGGCGGCTGACCGGAACTGACTGTCCGGCTTCTCATCGGGCCGTTCCGGCCCGCATCGTCGCCGGACGGGCTAGTCCGTGTGCGGCGCGCGGGGCATCGGTTCGTCCTGGTCGCCGGCATACCAGTGCACCGCCTGAACGCCTGGCTGCAAAGACAGATCCGCGACGAGCTGCTCCAGGCGGGCCGGCGCGTGCCCGCCGCTGAGCAGGTACGCCGTCAACGCGATGCTGTCGTCGCCCGCACGCCCGGTGTGGATGCCGCGCAGCACGAAGTCGCCGCCGCTGGTGTGCTGGACAATCTGGGCGCGCACGTATTTTTCTTGTTTGGGTCGACAGATCACCTGCAGTTGGTACGGCTGGTCATCCTCGTCCTCTTCCACCACGTTGCCGCCGCGGTCGATCAGGCGGCCCAGTGGTCGCCCCAGCAGGTGAATCCCGACGATGGTGCCGGTGGCGATCAGGGCGAACAGCGGATGCCCGCCGGCCGCGAGCACACCGACCGCTGCTGAGCACCACAGGGTTGCGGCCGTGTTGAGTCCGTGTACGTTGAACCCCTCGCGCAGGATCACCCCACCGCCGAGGAAGCCGACCCCGGACACCACGTAGGACGCGACCCTGGTGGGGCTGCTGTCGTTGGTGACGACCGCATAGAGCACGAACAACGTCGCGCCGGTGGCCACTAGCGCATTGGTGCGCAGTCCGGCCCGCCGTGCCTGCCACTGCCGCTCAATCCCGATGAGGGCGCCGCAGCCGACCCCGACGCCCAGACGCAGCAGGAACTCGGCGATGCTCAGCGTCTGCATGACGCGGCTCTCCTTCCTCTGAGCAGAGCTGACTACCAGTTTGGACCAGTCTGGGCGAGATCGGCGCCGTTTCGATGGCGCCTACCGCGCCATCGAAAGCACGGACGGCCTGACGTCTCTGTGGGGGTGAGTTTGTTGGCGCGCATCGTCACGAGCAGGTAGGTGATGGCTGCCATGGTGATGGCGCCCGACCACAGCAGGGCGTGGTCGAGTCGCCAATCGGTGAACAGCAGGCCCAGCCCGCTGGGCACGGTGGCTTGGATCATCATCGCGCCGGAGATGTTGGCTAGGGCGAGTTGGATTTTGCCTTGTCGGACCCAGATGATCGCGTTCATGGTTTCGGGTAGTTCGGTGGCGATTGGGGACAGCAGTAGGGCGGTGACAGCGCTGGACAATCCGAGCATGGGGCCGATGGCGTCGAGTTGGTGGACGAATATTTGCGAGGACACGAAGATGACGGCCAATGCGCCCATTGTCTGCACCAGGACCACCGTGGTAGCCGGTCGCGCCGCGCGGGGTTGCAGCTTGAGCGGCGCCAACTCGTGTTCGTCGTGGTCGCCGCTGGTGCCGCCGCGGATTTCGCGCCAGAAGTAGACGCCGTAGGCGGCGAAGAACAGCAGACCCAGCCACGGCTTGATCGCGAAGGCCACCAAGCCGAGAGCTACTTTGACCACGAAAACCGCCATAAACCACCGCTGGTCTTTGACCAGGCGCGCCGTGTGGGCGCGATCGGCCAAGATCGCGCCACCGTCGTCGTCGCGCTCGCGGGTGGGGGGATCGAGGCTTGCCGCCCCGACTCCGGCGGTGACCAGTTCGCGGCTGTCGATGCGGGTGCGGGTGCCCTCGACTACGTCCCGGTGCTGCGCACACGTTGCGGGAGCTCCGGGTCTGAAATCTTCTGGCCGGGCTCGCGCTTCGGTCTCAGGCCGGCTCAGTTGTCCTTTGTGCGCCACGTCGACGGCCGTCGCACGATCCGAGAGATCGCTGAGTGTGTCGCGCAGCAGGGCGAGTCGCCCGGCACCGACGCGGGTGACCTCGAGGATTTCGGCCGCAAACTATTTCAGTCGCTGTGGCGTATCGATTATGTTGCGATGGCCCTGAACACGAACTCTCATCGTTAGCTGGCCGTAGTAGCGCTTCTCGATGTCTTGGTGCGCAGTCGGCTGTCCCGGGGGCTTGCCCTCAGGAAACAACACGCGGCATCCTGGTCAACGTGCTCGGCTCTGTCACCGCAGTGGTCGCAATGAGCAGCCAGCCTGATCTGTGGCTGGCCGTCGAGCCAGCACACCTGCCCCAGAGCTCAAGGGGAAGGTGATGCACCCGCCCCCATCGGCGGGCTAACCGATCCCGCGCGGCAAGTTAGAAGCCGCCAGGGCTCGGCGGGCCGCCGTGCAGGGAACCAAGGCCGCTCTGGATTCCCTGATTCAACTGGTCCTTGACCGCAGGCTTGTCATGCGGGACATCGACTGGCGGCGTGCAGCTGCAGCTGAGCGTTCCGAATGAGCTGGGGTCAGCGCTGGCCGGTGTTGCTACCGCCATAGCAGCGCCGAGCGCGATGGCGGCACTGAACACGACTTTCGTGATCAACAATGGTCCT
Organism: uncultured Actinomycetota bacterium; assembly: GCA_963751315.1. Taxonomy (GTDB): domain Bacteria; phylum Actinomycetota; class Actinomycetes; order Mycobacteriales; family Mycobacteriaceae; genus Mycobacterium. The sequence goes on from CAVVUH010000007.1 coordinate 103,304, forward strand.
TATTTGAGAGTTGATACTCGATTGTACGGTGGTTCTACTGGATATGCCTTGGGCAGAAGGCGGCGATGCTGACTCCGACGAAAAACCCGGCGTGATAGCCGTCCAAATTAGTCTGTGTCATCACGTCGTTCGCGATGTCGCTCGCCTGCCTACCTTGATCAAGTTCATCGCAGACCTCACGACCGGCGACGATCGCGCTTTGCCCGGACGCGAAGGTGATGCCCCTGGAGGAGAGCGCGCCCAGGAAATTGCTGCTGTCGACCGCGTCGGCATGCGCGGTCGGGCCTGCGGCCGCCACAAGCCCAATCAGCGCGACCGCCAGGACAAGGCCGGCCAATAGTGATCGCAGAGGGCTGGGCGAACGCACTTGGGGGGTGGCGACCGCGGCGGGCGCCTCAGTGAATAGGGAAGTCATTTGCTGTCTCCAATCTGGATGAGTAGGAGTTCGGCGAGTTCGCCGCCGTTTTTGACCGTGGTGGGTTGGCTAATCAGAACAAGATCGGGATGAGGCCGGCGGCGAAGATCAGGTAGAGCAGTGCGGCCATGGCTAGCCGTAACTCGGTGCGTGACCATTTCCCAAGCCGCCGGCGAGTAGTGCGTGGTGACTTCCTCGAATCCCTCGACCCGGGAAACGGTAATCACGCCGGTGTCGTGGTTAATCGAGAGCCGGTCTCCCTTGGTTTCGTGGACTTCGCGTCCGTTGATGAGGCGGATTACGAACATGATGGTTTCCTCTCTCATTGCATCTGGTCGACCCAGCGGCCCGACCGAGGTCAGGCGCTAGGCCAGCTGAATTGCTTTGACCGCCAACAGGATCGCACCCATAACGAGGTATCCGCGCAACGCCAGCATGCCCACCCGAGTGCCGACCGACCATTTAACAGGCTCCAGCAAGGCCAACGGTGGCATCCGCCAGGTGTCCCGGTCGGCTCTGGCCAATTCGCGGGAGAGCTGTTCGAGCACTGGCGCTTTGGGCCGCCATCGGCCAGTCCACCACAGCACGCCGAAAGTGGTTACCGCGAATAGGACGAAGCTGACGCTAAGGCCAGTGGCGATCGAGACGATGTTGAGGTCGGGGAACACCGTTGTCGCCATCAATATCCCGGACAGCAGCAACAGCACGCTGACGATGAACCCGGCCACCACGTTGAGCCACGGCCGATTCACCCAGGGGCCTAACACTTCCCGGTCATTGCACAGCAGCAGCAGGAATACCGTCGCGCTGGGCAAGAGCAATCCGGCCAGCGCTTGCACACCGGTGGTGATCAAACCCAAGGGTGCGCCGGGGATAAGCACAATCGCTGCCGCGACCACGACCATCCCTGTGTAGGACAGGTAGAACGGTTTCGCGTCAGCCATTCCACGGTGCAGTGAATGCTTGAGCCCGAACACATCTCCAAACGCGTAGCTGCTGGCCAGCGTTACTGCCGCCGCGCCGATAATCGAGGCGTCGAGCAATACGATCGCGAACACCGACCCGAGCGCACTGCTGTATTGGCCCAGCAGGTGAGCGAGCACGCCGGCGTCGACGAAATTCCCCCGGCTGTGGGTGGCGCGCGCGGCCCAGTCGCCAGTCATCATCAACGCCACCGCGCCGATCACCACGACGAAGGCACCTAGTGTGGTGTCGGCTCGTTCGTAGCCGATGAAGCGCGGTGTAATGCGCTTGTCGACGACGTTGGATTGCTGGAAGAACAACTGCCACGGTGCCACCGTGGTGCCCACGATGGCGATGATCAACAGCACCGCGTCGGAGGTGACTCCCCCGGTTACACCTGGCACGAAGAAGGATTTCGCAGCGTGTCCCCAGTGCGGATGTGACATCAACAGCATCGGAATTTGCAGCAGCGTGATCGCAATGAAAACGAACATCGCCCGTTCCCACCGCCGGAAGCTGCCGGTGGCCATGATGGCGATCAGCGCGATCGCGGCGAACGGGACGACCACATACCTGGGAATGCCGATGTAGTCGGCGGCCAGCGTGATGCCGATGAATTCGGTAACGAGAGTAAGGAAATTCAGCAGGAACAGATCACCGACCGAGAACCAGCCCCAGCCGCGGCCGAACCGTTCGTTGATCAATCGTGCGTGCCCGACCCCGGTGACGGCACCGAGCCGGACCACCATTTCCTGGTTGACAATGAGCACCGGGATCAACAGCAGCAGCACCCACAGCAGGCTGTAGCCGTAGTTTTGTCCGGCCTGCACGTAGGTCGCGACACCGCCGGCGTCGTTGTCGCCGACCATCACGATCAGGCCGGGCCCGATGATCGCCAGCATGGTCGCCAGGCGGACCTTCAGGGTGCGCGGACGGTCGGTGTCGCTGAGGCTGATTCGGCCCAGCGCGCCCTCGATGTCACCGACGTGGGCGTTGTCCAGCACTGCGGTGCGCGACACCGCGCGTATGGTGTCGATGCTGTCGCGGTCCAAAGTGGTCATAGCCGGTTACCTCCGTCGCTGCTAGTGAAGTCGTCGCTCACCGAAATCGGTTCCCGCACAGGGCGTGGCCCGGGTTCTCGTCGACGCCAGTCATCGGGAATGGTGGCCTTGAGCACGTCGTCCACGGTGACGACGCCCAGCATCTGATCCCCGTCGTCGACGACCGGGATCGTGTGCAGGTTGTAGTCGGCCATCAGCACCGCGATGTCGGCAAGCTCGGCATCGGGGGTTACCCGGACCGGATCCGAATCCATCAGTGTTGCAACCACATCCGCTGGATGTGCCTGCAACAACGCGATCACCGACACCACGCCCGCGAGCTGCCCGTTCTCGTTGAGCACGTGCATCTGCAGGAGCGCCTCGGGCTGTACGGCCTGGTCGACACCAATGAGGGCGAGCGCCTCTCCCGCTGTAGCCCGTGTACCGCAGCAGACGATGTCGACATTCATCAATCCGCCTGCGCTGTCCGGGTTGAACTTCAACAGGGTCAACACCTTGGTGCGCTGCGGCGCAGGCATGGAATCCAGAACTCGGCGGCGGCGGGACTGACGAAGGTCCATGATCGCGTCCGCGGCATCGTCGGCGCGCATCCGGCTGAGCAGGGCTGCGACCTCGCCGTCCGGCATGTCGTCGAGCAGCCGGCTGGCCTTGTCCGGTTCGAGCTCCTCGAAAACGTCTGCTTCCAGGTCCGGGAAGCTGCGCACGCGGTCCAGGATTTCGCCGCCCTCGGTCTCGTTGGCCTCTTCGAGCAGATCGGCGATTTGCGCGGGCTTGAGCGCCGTCACTCGCCCGAAAACGCGACGCACGGCAATCGACTGACCATGGCCGATCAACGGCTCAAACGCTTTCCAGTCGCGGGAAGCCTGGCCGCCGGACGTTTTCAGCAGTCCGAACAGGCGGCGCGGACGCCGAGTGTCCAGCCGCGCCAGCACCCAGCCGTCTCCGCTGTTTTCGAGTTCGACGTCGTAGGCGCGCACCAACTCGCCCGCAGTCACGTCGATCAGCCGATACCCGAGCACATCAGACCGCAACAGCACCTCACCATGGCGGCGCTCGAACCGGCGCGGGTCAACTTCATAGTTGTGCACCAGGGTTACCCGATCGGGCTCCAATCGGCGAATGGATCCGGCGCCGACGAACACGCGCCGGCCGCCGATCGCGGCCACAATGCCAGTCACCAGTGGGTAGGTCTCCGCACTGCGTAGTCGCACAATGATGTCGTCAACGCGACCTACTGGGAAGCTGGACGGCTTCACCACGGGGGCGCGCAACAGCTGAGACAGATGAATCAACGGCGGGCCGGTACCGACGTCGTGGGGCCTGGTGGCTGGCTGGCTCATGGCTATTCCTTCTCAATACGTATTGCGCGTCAGTGGTTGGGGTGGTGAGGATCGCGCTCGCGCGGCAATATGGCTGCAGCGCAAACTGTCTGGTTAGGCCCAGCTGGAGCCGACGGCGCTGTCGGTGGAGCTCATGTTGTTGCCGGCGTTTTGCACGCTGGAGCCGTGCTGGTTGGCTTGTTGGTAGATGACCTGGAAGTTGCGACCCAATTGGGTGATGAACTCCTGGCAGGCCACCGAACCCGAGCCGCCCCAGAAGTCGCCGGCGGCCAGCACATCGCGCACGATGGACTGGTGCTCGGCCTCCAACGAGGCGGCCTGGGAGCGGATCAATGCGCCGTGGGCATCCACGTCGCCGAACTGGTAGCTAATCGACATTGCTTTCCTCCTACAAGTTTTCGGTGCTGGGCTAGCTGGACAGGATCTGCTGAGAGGCCTGCTCTTGCTGCTCGTAGTTGTTGGCGTCGCGGATCAGTCCGTCGCGCACGCCGTGCAGCATGTTGACGATGTTGCGGAAGGCCTGATTCATCTGGCCCATGGTGTCGTAGGACGTCATCTGGGCGGTACCGCTCCAGCCGGCACCGGCGATGTTTTGGCTTGATGCCCACATCTTGCGGGCCTCGTCCTCCACCGTCTGGGCGTGCATATCGAAACGGCCCGCCATCGACCGCATCTCATGCGGATCAGTCATAAAACGCGTAGGCATAATTCTGTCTCCTCATCTCTTGAAAACATCAGTTGTAACGGATTGTGCTGTAGTGCAACGCGATTCCCGGTCGCTAACCGGCGGCGGGCGGGCGTGCCATCACGATGGGGCGGAATCCGTACATCGGTTCCTCCATCTCGTGGTCGAGCATCCCGGCTATCCCGCCCAGCGGCATACCGGGCATGCCCACCGGCCCACTAGGTGACACCAGCGGGGTGGCGCCCAGGGCAGGGCTGAGGGCGCTGGCGCCCGGCAACTCGGTGGCGATCCTGCTGAGTCCCGGCGCGGCCGAGGCCCAGGCTCCCGGCACCGACAAGGCGCCCAGCGGTGAGGCCTGCCCGACGCCCGCAGACACTGCCGCGCCCAGGCCGCCCAGGCCGCGCAGGCCCGCTGCCCCCAGTCCCGCAGTCCCCGAACCGAACCCGGCGGCCAGACCCGATACATCGGAAGCCAACCCGCCGCCCGCCATGGAAGGGAACAGGGAGCTGAAGCACGTCACGGTATCGATGAACGCCGTCGGGTTGAGTAGCCCGCTGGTGGTGAAGGCATTGCTGAGGTTGGCGACGGTGCCGTTATTGAGGAAGCTTCCCAGCAGCGACCCGTCGGCTCCGTCGAGGTCGTTGAGTATCCCTGCGAGCCCCGTGGTGGAGGTGTCCGAGTTGGGCGCGAGGATCCCTCCCAGCAACGAGGACAGCCCGCTGGTCGACGACGCGCTGGACGCGGTGGTGCCGGCCGTGCCCGCCGAGGTGCCCGAGGCTTGCGCTGTCGCCGCGGCTTGCGCGACCACGCCGGTCGCATCGGTGGTCTGGGCCGGTTGACTGAACGGGGTCAGCTGGGTGGCCGCCGCGGAGGAGCCGGCGTAGCCGTACATCGCCGCGGCGTCCTGAGCCCACATATCTCCGTATTGCGCCTCGGTGGCCGCAATCGCCGGAGCGTTCTGTCCCAAAACGTTGTCCGCCACCAGCGATGCCAGCTGCGTGCGGTTGGCCGCGATCTCCGCGGGCGGCACGGTCATCGAGAACGCAGACTCGTAGGCGGACACCGCCGCTTGCGCCTGGGCGGCCGTCTGCTCGGCTTGCGCGGCAGTGGTGTTCATCCACGCCGCATAGGGTGCGGCCGCGGCCGCCATCGAGGCCGATGCCGGCCCCTGCCAGCTGCCACTGGTCAGATTCGTGACCACCGAGCTGTAAGAGGCTGCCGCCGACCGCATTTCAGTTGCCAGCTGGCTCCAGGCAGCGCCGGCGGCCAGCATCGGCGCCGAGCCGGCGCCCGAATACATTCTGGCCGAATTGATTTCCGGTGGTAGCACCGCGTAGTCGATCATGACAGTTCCCCTTGGTCTGTTATCCGGCAGCGGGCGGCCGCGCCATGAATGGCGGCAGGCGCATTCCGTATTTCGGAATCGGACGGCGCAGCCGCCCGGTCATGTTCGACATCGGCGAGGCAATACCTCCGGGCCCGCCCGTAGCGGTCTCTGGAGCGGTGAGCGGGGTGCGGCCCAGCGCCGAGGCGATCGGGCTTGTCGGGGCTACCCCAGACCAGCTAGGCGGAGCTGACAGCGCCCCAACGCGACCCGCCTCGCCCATCGCGGCCGAGACGCCTGAGCCCAGGCCGCCCAGACCTGACCCACCTGTCGACCCCAACGCACCCGGATTGAACAGGTTCAACAACCCCGATCCCGCCGCAGCGCCCTTCGCGCCCAGATAGCTGAAACCCGCCAACGATTGCAGCAGGAATTGCGGGTTGAACGGCCCACCCGCGAGTGCTCCGTTGGTTACCGCCGTGCTGAAGAAGTTGCCGCTCAAGAAGGTGCCCAGGGCCGAATTGTTCGAGTTACTGAACAAATCCGTCAGCTCCGTCACCAATGATGACGATGACGAAGACCCCGTGGATGACGTGAGGTTCCCCAGCAACGACGACAACCCGGTGGTGGTCGAGGCGCTGGTGGCGTTAGTGGCGGAGGTGCCCGTCGAGGTACCGGAGGCTTGGGCCACGGCGGCGGCTTGGCCGGCCAGTCCGCCCGCGTTGGTGGTCTGGGCCGGCTGGCTGAACGGGGTCAGCTGCGAAGCCGCCACCGAGGACCCCGCGTAGCCATACATCGCCGCGGCATCCTGCGCCCACATTTCTCCGTAGAGGGCTTCGGTGGCCGCGATCGCCGGAGTGTTTTGCCCGAGGATGTTGGTCGCCACCAGAGACGCGAGCTGAGCCCGATTGGCCGCGATCTCCGCGGGCGGCACGGTCATCGAGAACGCCGACTCGTAGTTGGTCACCGCCGCTTGCGCCTGCACAGCTGTCTGCTCGGCTTGCGCGGCGGTGGTGTTCATCCACGTCGCATAGGGAGCGGCCGCGGCCGCCATCGACTGCGACGCCGGGCCCTGCCAGCTGCCACCGGTCAGACTCGAGATGACAGAGCTGTAAGAGGCTGCCGCCGAACGCATCTCATCTGCCAGCTGGCTCCAAGCCGCACCAGCGGCCAGCATCGGCGCCGAGCCGGCGCCCGAATACATTCTGGCCGAATTGATTTCCGGCGGCAGTGCCGCGAAGTCCAGCATGGTACACCTCCCCTGGTCTCTCGGTGGGCTGCGTCGTCAGTCAGAGGGCTGCGACCGCGTTGGCTGCCTCGGTGGTCGCATATGAACCGGCACTTGCGCTCAAGACGCGCACGAACATCTCGTGCATCGCCGCGGCTTGCGCGCTCACCGTCTGGTACATCTGAGCGTGGCTGGCGAACTGCGCCGCGGTCAGCGCCGAAACCTCATCGGCAGCGGCGGGAATCACCCCGGTCGTCGGGGCTGCGACGGCCTCGTTCTGGGCGACAATAGTGGTGCCGATACCTTGCAGCTGGTTGGCTGCTGCCGTCAGCATTTCTGGCTGTGTGGTTACGAAAGACATCGGACTTCTCCTTTGGCAAAGCAGGGTTCATCCACGGCGGTGGTCGCGCCAGAGCGCAACAGGATCGCGCGCGCGTAAGAAAACGAAGCGTGCGTGCGTTAAGTGAAGCGGCCCAAGCCGATTCAGATAGTGGAGAAAGCGCCGGGGCCGGATCCGAACGAAATGGTCACCGGTCTCGGATATGGACTGTCACTTGGACTCACTTCGCCTCACCTCCTCACGGCCAGGGCACACAGGGGTGCCAACACGTTGCACAGCGGGATGTCTGGGAGCCGGTACATCAACCGACTCGCACCCCTCTCGTCAGAGCTTTGGCACTGCACGGCGTATCCGGCTGAGCCGGAAGCCACTTGGGCTCAACCCTTAACCCGGGAAGAGCTGTCCTGACCCTGGGCGTCTTTCGACGTTCGAGGTCAGTGGCCTATATCCATACAGACGCCTCACCTAGCGAGGTGCTTGCATCCGCAATAGTTCCATCAAGAGTGGCAGGAGTCAACCCAACGCGCGGCGTGGTGGTCGACAACGGCCATGGCGCAGGCTCACCACATTTGCACGTCGGAGTCACACCGGCGGTCAAGATCTGTTGTGGCTGTTCGCAGTTCACATACACGTAGGGGGTCGGTACGCTTGCCGGTTGCACGCGTATATATCGGCGTCCCCCGAGTCTGCGCGGACTCGGTCCAGGACAAGGTGGACGTCCACGCTGGGTTCTGCGCCAACTTCGGCGCCTCATGCCTGTCGTCGTGGGCTTGACGCTCACGGCGTGACTCCCTTCTGCTATCCGGCAGCCGGCGGATGCGCCACGACGGTGGGCTTGAACCCATACCGAGGAGCGGCAAAGCCCCACCCGCGTGCGGTGCCGCCCGCCATCGGCATTCCAGGCATACCCGGCATTCCTGGCGTCGCGGACGCCTCCTCCACCCCCGGCGGCATATACCAGCCCTCTGCCGGCGACGCCGTGGCCGTGGGACTCGCCGCGGGCGCGGCTGGGGCCCAACTGTGCGGCACCGACATCGTCCCGACCAACGTCGCGCGGCCCATACCGGCCGACACCGCCGATCCACCCAGGCCGGGTGAGCCGAGCGCACCCATCGCCGAACCGACGTGGCCCACTGTGCTCATCGCGGACGGGGCAGCAGCCGCCCCCGTAAACAGGGCCGGATTCATGCCGCCAATGCTCTGACCGGCTACCGCCAGGAACCCGATATCACCGAACGAGCTTGTCACAGCCGGCATGATGCTGGCCGGGTTCACCCAGTTACCCGAGAGGAACCCGTTAGCCATCGTGGAGTTCAAGAAGCTCCCGAAAGCCGATCCACTCTGCCCGCTAAGGAGGTTCAGCAATCCGGAGATCCCCGTGGTGGCCGTATTCGACCCGGGTGCAAACGGATTCGTCCCGGCCACCGGTGCTGCCATGCTCTGGAGTGCGTTCGGAAGTGAAGACACCACCTGCGACAGCGTCGACTGCACGCCGGCGCTCGACGACGTGCCGGTGGCCTGGGCAACCGCGCCGGCTTGGCTGGCCGCTCCGCCCGCGTTGGTGGTTTGCGGCGGCGAACTGAACGGTGTCACCGTCGCGGCGGCAGCCGAGGAGCCGGCGTAGCCGTACATCGCCGCGGCGTCTTGAGCCCACATTTCGCCGTAGAGGGCTTCAGTGGCCGCGATCGCCGCAGTGTTCTGACCCAGGACATTCGTGGCGACCAGCGCCGCCAGCTGAGTGCGGTTGGCCGCGACTTCCGCGGGCGGCACCGTCATGGTGAACGCAGCCTCGTACGCGGCTGCCGCAGCCTTGGCCTGGTAGCCCGTTTGCTCAGCCTCGGTGGCGGTCGCGCCCATCCATTCCACGTACGGCGCGGCCGCGGTCGCCATCGATGCCGACGCCGGCCCCAGCCAGGATTGTTCGGCCAGGCTGGAGACCACGGAGGAATAGGTGGACCCCGCCGAACCTAACTCGGCGGCCAGTGCGTCCCACGCTGACGCGGCTGCCAGCATCGGCCCCGAACCGGGACCGGCATACATGCGAGCGGAGTTGATCTCTGGTGGTAATGCCCCGAAATCCATTGCAACAACCCCCTTAGCCCGCAGCGACCGCGTTGGCGGCTTCGGTGGCCGCATAGCACCCGGCACCGGTGCTCAGGGTGGACACGAACATCTCGTGAATCGCCGCGGCTTGAGCACTGACCGCTTGATAGACCTGAGCGTGGGCGGTGAACTGGGCCGCGGTCAGCGCCGACACCTCGTCGGCCGCCGCGGGAACCAGCGCCGTCGTGGGGCTGGCTGCGGCCGCGTTGTGGGCGGCCACGTTCGCGCCAATCCCCTGTAGGTTGCCGGCTGCTGCGGACAGCGCTTCCGGCTGTGTAGTGACGAATGACATGGACTTCCCCTTCGGAAAAGTCCGACCCGGAACGGGCCCCGGCCGCTGTAAGGGTTGAGCGCAAACCGATTCAGTTGGCGGAGTCGCCGTGACCGGATCGGAAAGAAACGGTCATCGATCTCGGATAGTTCGGCGAAGAACTATCGGTGGAATTCGGTCTCGGCCCCACCTCCTGACGGTCAGGACCCCGCCGTGCCGCCGAGAGAGGTAAGACGCCCGACGGAAACCGTCGGGTGGCACCCCTCTCGCCGGAGCTTTGGCACCACACGGCGTATCCGGCTGAGCCGGAAGCCACTTGGGCTCAACCCTTAACCCGGGAAGAGCTGTCCTGACCCTGGGCGTCTTTCGACGTTCGAGGTCAGTGGCCTATATCCGTGCAGACGCCTCACCTAGCGAGGTGCATGTAACCTGTTTGTAACTTCATCGTGGCAGCAGCACCGACGCCCGTCAATGCAACGCGCGGCGGATTATCGGTAAATTGCTGGAGATCGTTACAGATGCGGCGGGCCACGCCGTTCCTGGGCCGCAGGCGTTAACTGACAGAGCCGTCAGGGGCCGCGCCGGCGGCCCGCGAACGGCTAGTCGGTTTTCTTCTCCGCCACTGCCGCACTGAGGCCCTCGGCGAGGTCGTCGCGCGTCAGTTCCTTGAAGCGGCGCAGCTGATCCTCGCTGAACTCGTCGATCTCACTGGACAACACCGCGTCGAGGTCCTCATCGTCGAGACGGAAGCTGCGGTGATCGCGGGCCTTTTCCACCACGTTGCGGACAAAGCCGGCATTTCCCAGCACGTCGATGCCGCGGATCAGATCGCCGTCCTGCGAGATGTTCTCGTCGTCGTAGAACCTGGTGTAGGCCGGCAGCAACACGTCGACCGCCTCATCGGTGATCACGTCCTCGTTCTCGCGGCCCATCAACTGCGTCAGCGCGATCAGTTCCTTCGGGTTATAGCTGTAGAACTCGATCACCGTCGAAAACCGCCGCCGCAGACCCTGATTGACCTCCAGCATCTTGTCCATCGCCTTGGCATAGCCCGCCCCGAACACCACCAGCTCATCGCGGTGATTCTCCATGTAGAGCAGCAAGGTGTTGATGATCGCGTTGCCGTAGGCGTCGCCCGTGGAGTAGCCGCTCTCGTGCAGGTTGTGCATCTCATCGAAGAAGACGGCCCCGCCTCGCGCCTCCTCGAGCATCTCCTCGGTGTTCTTCTCCGCGTCGGCCATGTAGCGGCCCAGCAACTTCGAGCGGCTGGTCTCCACCACCAACGGCTTGCGCAGCACGGTCAAACCGCATAGTTGCTTGCTGAACGCACGCGCCACCGATGTCTTCCCGGTGCCGGGAGGTCCCAACAACAAGGTGTGCCGCGACGTCACTGGCACCGGCAGGCCCATTTTGGCGCGGGCCAGGTTCACCTTGGTCGTCGACTTGATCAGCTTGATTTCCCGCTTGGCCTGTTCCATCCCGAGCATCGCGTTGAGCTCGGCATCGCCTTCGTCCAAGTACTTCTTGGCCATCTCGGCGTGCCGGGCGGCCTCGGTCTGCTCGCGGGTGGGTGCGCTGCCCGGATCCCACGGATCCGTCCTGGCCTCAATGGTTTCCGGGTCGGTCAGCACCAGCCGGTAGCTCGGATTGTCTAATGCATCGCGCGCCGGGGTGAACTTGGCATCGCGTGAATACACCTGGCGTAGACACTCGGTGGCCTCTTCTTCACGGCCTAGATGCCGCAAACACATTCCCTTGGTGTACAAGGCGACATTGGCCGCGCTGGGCACCCGGTCGATTTCGATGGCCTCCTGCGCGCGCCGGCAGGCTTCTTCGAACACCCCCAGCGAAGCCAGTGCGGTGGTGGCCATCGCCGATCCGGCGGCCTTCAACTCGGGTTGACGCCACGTCGTTCCCGGCGGGAATTGGGTGAGCACGTCCGGCCACCGGCCGGTGCGGAAATACAGCAGCCCTCGCACATACTTGAGCAGCTCCTCGTCGAACGGATGCCGTGGCTCCGTCGAATCCAGCAGTTCCGCCGCTTCCTCGAACCGTTTCGCTTCGGTGAGGGCGGCCGCGTAGGCGGCGGAAAACGATTCCACACTGGTGACCGCCAGCTTCAGGAACATCCCGTCGGAGACCTCGGGGCGAAACTCCAACTCGGACAGGCTCAGCCGGCGCATCTCCCAGCCGAATGTCTTGATGGCGTGCCACGCGCCGCTGAGCACCTCAATGCTCTGATCCCCGGCCAGCACCCGGGCCAGCCAGGCGTCGCACATGTCGGGATCGAGCCGGGTGGCCGTCGTGAACATCTGCAAGGCCACCTGCGGATTGTGGCTGGGCTGTAGCCCGTTGACCGAAATGCCGGACGCCAGCAGGCCCGCAACCATCGCGTTGCGGGCATCTGCCGCGCCGGGCTGCGGCCGGGTCATCGCAACGCTTCGGCGTGACTACTCTGTTGTAGGGCAACCGCGCCGACCGGAACTAGGATGCCCTCGCCTTCGTCGAGTATGCGACTCGGCATGGGCAGCGGCCGACGCGAAGTCGGCGCCGGAATGCTCGCGGCTACCGCGCCCAATTGGCGGCCGGTGAGCCGGTTCAGTCCGCTGAACGTCTCTTTGCGCAGCCGCTGGTGACTGTGGTAGCGCACCCACACCGCCACATCAGCTTCACGACCGTCCGCGATCAGCCGGATCGTCATCACGGTGACGTCGGCATCGGTGAGCCACAGCTCCTCGAGCGTCTCGGTGCTGATGTCGGACGGTGAGACCCAGAAGCTGGTGACGTACCCGTCCGGTGTCTTGAGGTAGCGCCAGAACGGCCGAATGTGAGCAGGTTGGAGCCCGGCCAACACGGCGTCATCGACCTCGAGAATCTCGTCTGCGGTCAGCGGCCGCGCGGCGCAGCTTCGCCCGTCGACATCATTAGCCAGCCGCTCGGCAGCCGCGGCCAGTGTGCAGGCGACGGAATCGCGGGCGGCCACGGCCAGGGCGTTGCGCAGCGGATCCATCCGCAGTATCACCCAGGTGTTGCGCTCCTCGATCGGGCGTCGACCGCCGGTGGCGCCGAAATCATCTCGCACCGCCGATTTGACGCCTTTGCCGCCACCCGGGCGTGTTCCCACCGAGACGATGTCGACGCTGTCCAGCCGGACATCGAACTGGCGCAGCGCCTCGATGACCGCTTCCAGGGGCATAGACGGCGCTACCGCATCCCGATGGCGATGCCGTCCCGACGATGCGTCAGCCACCCCCTCGACCGCGATCACCGCGATCAGCTGGCCGTCGTACTCGCGCACGCCGACCGTTTCGCGGCTGAAGCGACGACGGTGGTCGATGGCAGGGGTGCAGCCGACGGTCAGTGCCTCGGGATCGGCATACCAATTGCGCACCCGCGCAATCGGCGCCGACGCAATGGGAACTCCCCCATTGGTGACCAGGGCAACGATCGTCACCAGCACCGCGAGACCGACGCCCACCCAAAACGCCACGTGATCCTTCTGCCAAGCATCGGGGAGATGACTCGCAATGACCAGTAACGCAACATCAATGAGGAACACCACGGTGACCCGCGGCCACGACAGGGCTAGCCCGTATTCGCGTTGTGCCTTCATTCCTGTCTCCCTGTCTTTCGCATCAGCATCGCTGCGCCGAACACCAAGCCGGCTATTAGTAACGCGCCACCCAATCCACCGGCGGCTACCCACACCGGCGTCATGTTGCGCGGGGTAGGTGCCGGGGGCACTTTCAGCGGTGAACCCGATTCTTTCGGCGGGACAGACCCGTCGGGTACATCCCACGTCAGCGCCGCGACCGGGTCGACGACCCCGTAGCCGATCTGGTTGTCCACTCCGCGACCGGGTGCCCTGGCGGTGCGAATCAACCGGTTGATGATCTGATGCGCCGACAGCTGGGGATACTTCGCCCGCACCAGAGCAGCCACACCGGAGACGATCGCGGTGGAGAAGCTGGTGCCGGCTGGCACCAGCAGCGAGTTGTCCGGACCGTCAATCGCGTTGACAAGACTGTCATCTCGCGGCGAGAGACCGACGACATCGGTACCGGGTGCAGCGATCGACACCCAGGGCCCGGCCACACTCAACTTGTCCATCGGCGTACCCGAGGGATCCACTGCGCCGACGGTCAAGACGTAGTCGCTGAACCATGACGGCGTCACCACCGTGGTCACACCATTCCAGTCGCGGGAATCACTCGGGTGCAACGGGTCGCTGAGTGGATTCTCTTTGCAGTCGCGTTGACTGGTGTCGCCCGCGGCGGCGACGATGACGGCGTCTTTGTCGACGGCCGCGTAACGGACCGCGGCCCCCAGGTCGGGCTGGTCGATCAGGCTGCGCGCGCTCATGCACAACACGTGGGAGATGTTGATCACCCGCGCGCCCATGTTGGCCGCGTGCACGATCGCCCTAGCCATGGTCCGGATTTCGTCCGACTTCTGCCGCGTTTGCGGATCCTCGTCGCCGGTGTATGCGTCCTTGAGGGTGAACGCCTGGCTGGACTGGCGGATCGAGATCAACTCGGCGTCGGGGGCAATCCCGGTGAACGCGTCAGTCGGCCCTGTCGGCGGCGGGTCAAGCGGCGGTGGCGCCGCGGGTCGCGGGTAATCGACCGAGACAATCTGCCCACCACGGGAATAGCCGGGGAGCACTATCTTGCCGTGACCCCGGTTGGCCGCTCCCGGCAACTTGGGCGCTGGCGCCGCTGGCGGCCCTGGCGCCGCTGGCGCCGCTGGCGGCCCTGGCGGCGCGCCGAACGGCGGCGGTGGAGCGCCCCCCGGCGGTGGCGGAGCGCCAAACGGCGGTGGCGGACCCTGATCCTGCTGCGACGGTGGCGGAGCCGGGACCAGCGTGATCGTCTGCGGAGGCTGCGGAGGCGGCGGCGCCATGCTGATCGTCTGCGGAGGCGGCGCCGGTGGCGGTGGCTCCCGGGTCGGAACTGGCGGCGGTCGCCGCGGCCCCGGCGCCGCGGGGCCCTCAGAGGGCGCCGGTGCGCCGCCGATCATCGACGCCACGAGCGTGCCGTGCGCGTCGCAGTCGGACAGACCGTCGCCGCCACCCATCACGTAGTCGCCGCCCGGAACCAGATGCGGCAACCTCGGGTGCGGGGTCACCCCGGTGTCGATGACCGCGATCCTCACCCCACCACCACGCCCGAAGCGCCACGCCTCGGGCAGGTTGAGCATGTCCAAGTACTTCGGCTGCACCCGAAAGTCGGTGCCCGGCAACACCCCAACCTCGGTGCAGTAGGAACTCTGCTTCATGGGCGCCGAAGGTCCGGGCGGGCTGTCCGGTGGCACCGCGGCCGGATCGATCCCCGGAGGGTTGATCGCGTACGCGGGCGACCCGGAAAGCGCTACCGAGGCGACGATCAGCGTCGTGGCAGCCACTGCCGCCGCGCGGAGCGGCCGCAGCTTACGGCTACCGGTAGCGGATCGCTGCATAGACATTCATCAACCACAATGCCAGCGGGAAGATCGGCATCAGGCAGAGGTATTCAACCCATTCCACCAGCTTGCGGAACAGCGGGCTGTAGATGGTGTTGGGTACCACCGCCGCAGCGATCATTCCGGCCGCGGGCAGCAGCACCACGATGGCCACTCCCGCCGAGACCGCTGCCGCCGAGGACAACACTAGCGAATACCGCACCACAATCGACGCGACGATCAGGACCGACGTCACGGCCAGGATGATCGCCTGGAAACGGTCGACATAGGAGCGACCACGCAGCATCAGGAAGCCGGCGGTGCAAGCGGCCAGCAGTAGCGGCAGCCACCGGTCGCTGGTGCGCGGATCGGATACACCCGCCAGCGACACAATCGTCAGTACACCGAGACCAACCAGCAATCCGGTCAAGAACGACCGGGCCCGCTCGGCCCGCAGCACGACATCTTGGATGGACGCGGGGCCTTCCAGGGTGGGACGGCCGCCGCCGTTGACGACCACGGTGGTCGGCAGATCAGGCCGGGCCTCAAATACCCAGCGGCTGGTGGCGGACGGGAACACCGGCAGCCGGATACCGGACAACCAGCGGGCCAGCGCCGGCGCGCCGTGATAGCCGAACACGCAGGCCAGCAGGATGGTGGTCAACAGTGTCACCGCGCCGGTACCAAATGCCATCCGCGCCAGGCTCGCGAGCGTCGCCGCCACGGTGATGGTGACGATCGCAGTGCCGGTACCCAACCGACGGCCGGTGAACCGCAACGCCAGCATGGCGGCCACACCGACGACCGCGAAACCCATCACCGCGTGCGGCGCGCCGACTGGGCCGGGGGGTGCCGCAGCCGCCGCCACCCCAAGTGGCGCCAGCCCGCTCCACATCAAGACGTCGCCCGCACGGCGGTCCTGGACGGTCTTGGCGCGTCCCAGGATCATCAGCGCCGCCGAGATCACCATCACCGCGATGACCGCGGCGTAGGGCGCCGGGACCCACGAGTCGTGTTGGTAGCGGAACCAGCCCAGCAGCCCCGAACCCAACAGCACCCCGGCCGCGACCATTGTCGCACCGACCTGGATGGCAACCGTCGGGTTGATTGCGCTGAACCGCTTGCTCAGGTTCACCGACACGGCCGTCGAGATGTGCTCGATGACCTGGGATCGGCGTTCGGTGTCCTCGACATACCGCAGCCACAGCCGGTCCCCGTCGAAGATGTCTTGCTCGGTCAGCGACTGGGCGGCCCGCAGCGGTGTGCCGTCAACCAGACACAGCGCCCACCTGCCGCGCTGCTTGGCTTCCAGTGCCGGCAGACCCAGCTCCCGCAGTCGGATGTTGATGACCTTGAGCAACGGGTCGACCATCACCGAGACCGGGGCGTTGGCGTCCAGCAGCACGCCGATTTGCGCGCCCTCGCCGGCGATGATGCCAACCACGACTGACTGAGCCGATGAGACTGCCTCTGAGCCAGGCTGTGGCTGCTCAGCTACTGCGGTCATTGTGCCAGCCCTCTCTCGACGAATTCTGGGTCCATGTGTCTTGCCTCGCTATTTGTAATTGTGACGTCGCGTCCCAATTGTTCAGCAGATTCTAGAATATTTCGCGGCATCCGCACCATGAGTGAATGCTGCACCGGAAAACCTTGGCACGCGGGGTATTTCCGTAAAGATTAGTTAAACTCTGCTATGCGTTTTCCACTCGCCGTACGGAAGGGTCTCCAAAACAGTCTTTACCCCGACCTGGACCAACTGCGGGGTGGCCGGGCAGATGGCTAGCCAGGCCTCGTTCGACCCAGCGGTACGCGCTTGCTGGTACATCGCGATACGCCCGCCGGACCCGTCCTTCAGCGACAGCACCGAGGCGCTGGGCGCCTTGGCGTCGTCCCGGTATTGCCTGGCGTAGACCGCGGCTTCAGCCGACGGATCTGACAGCGCCTGCCCGAGCGCGGCCACCGTCGCCGCACTGATGCCGAGCCGCCGCAGATCGCCACCGGAGAAGACGTTAAACCCGGAGCTCTGCCAAGCTTTCGTGATCTCGAGCATTTCCTCCAGCGGCACGTTGACCGCGTTGATCGCCGCGGGATCGGCGTGGTGGATGGACTCCAGCGCGTCGAAGACCAGCGATGCGATCGACGTGGTATCCGCGATCGAGACGTCGTCGACGGTGATCTCGTCGCCGACCCGTACCGCCGAGACCCAGTGCTGATCACGGCGGGCCAGTAGCACCCGGAACTCGTTGTCGGGGATCTCGCGAGATCCCACCGGCTCGTCGCCGCCGCCGCCTTCTTCTTTTTCCTTGACGCCGTAGAGCAGCTTGCCCCGAGACAGCAACGCGATGACCTCGAGATCGGGCGCGGCCAACACCCGCATGCGGGCGGCCACCGACTCGTTGACCGTCTCGCCCGTCACGATGCCCTGTTCGCGCATGACCGCCATGCCGGGATGCTCGTTCAGCCAGTCCATCGAATCAGTGGAAACGAATGGCCGGCAACGTAATTCGGGCGCGACGTGGCGAATGTCCAACAGCGCCTGCAACATCCAGAAGCCTTCGACGTTGACGGTGATGTCGGTCCGGGTGGTTTGATCCATCACTACTCTCGTATCTCGGCGTGCTCGGTTACCGCACGACGCGGCAGCACACCCGGATCGGTGTGCTGCCGCGCCGGGTGCTGAATTTTAGGCCCAGCTGGAGCCGACGGCGCTGTCGGTGGAGCTCATGTTGTTCCCGGCGTTTTGCACGCTGGAGCCGTGCTGGTTGGCCTGCTGGTAGATGACCTGGAAGTTGCGACCCAATTGGGTGATGAACTCCTGGCAGGCCACCGAACCCGAGCCGCCCCAGAAGTCGCCGGCGGCCAGCACATCGCGCACGATGGACTGGTGCTCCTGCTCCAGGGACGCGGCCTGGGCTCGGATCATGGCGCCGTGGGCATCCACGTCGCCGAACTGGTAACTAATCGACATTTATCTGTCCTCCTGGTGTGTGAAAGCTTACGCTTTGCGGCCGGTTAGCTGCTCAAAATGTGCTGAGAGGCCTGCTCTTGCTGCTCGTAGTTGTTGGCGTCGCGGATCAGTCCGTCGCGCACCCCGTGGAGCATGTTGACGATGTTGCGGAAGGCCTGGTTCATCTGGCCCATGGTGTCGTAGGACGTCATCTGGGCGGTACCGCTCCAGCCGGCACCGGCGATGTTTTGGCTTGATGCCCACATCTTGCGGGCCTCGTCTTCCACCGTCTGGGCGTGCATATCGAAACGGCCCGCCATCGACCGCATCTCGTGCGGGTCAGTCATAAAACGCGTAGGCACTTACTTTTCTCCTTGATCGAGTAGTGATTGACTGCAGTGGATGTGAAAGTCGGACCGGTTACCCGAGGTAACCGCCGACCTGAGACACACGGCTGATCCCCCCTTTCCCCTTACCCGGCTGGCATCGTGCGTAGCACCAGCGTGGGACGGACATCATCGACCGCGCTCAACCTGCCGCGGCTGCGTTGGCGGCCTCGGTGGCCGCATACGACCCGGCGCTGGTGCCCAGCGTGTTCACGAACATCTCGTGAATCGCCGCGGCCTGCGCGCTGACCGCCTGGTACAGCTGAGCGTGCGCGACAAACTGTGCCGCCGTCAGAGCCGACACCTCATCGGCTGCTGCCGGAACTACGCCCGTCGTCGGAGCCGCCGCGGCGGCGTTCTGGGCGCTCACCCCTGAGCCGATTCCCTGCAAGCTGCCGGCCGCTGCCGACAACGCCTCCGGCTGTGTGGTTACAAACGACATTCCGCTTCCTCCTCGGTGGTTTCAGCAACCTGTCCGTGCATGAGAATAGACTCACGCACCGTTCGCTGCTGCTACTACAGCTGGCTGTTTGCAAGTGTTCACCCTTCGGCAACAACTGTTCACTTGCTGTAACAGCTGAGTAACAAGGAACGCTCCGAGAAGGCCTCTCCGCATCCCCAAGGAGCCTATGACCTGCGTAAATTCAATGGTCTCAGCTCGGCAACGGTTTCGAGTCCGACGGCGACGCGGCGGCCGGTCACCTGACGTGGGACGATGCCGAGACGTGCAAGGCATAAAAATCTAGCCGCGGATAAGGTCAACGCCACGCTTGTTATACCGACGTCCAGCAAGGCTTTTAGCCGATCTGCGGGCTGCGCGCACGGTCGGGTTACCGCCCGCCGTTACCCAGGCGGTACTGGGTGCGTTGTGGCGATGGGAGTTTCCCGCATGAACCTATCGCGAAACTCGCGGTCTTCAGTCGGCGTCGGAGACAGCACCTTCAAGGCGTTCCAGTGCGGCAACCGCGGATGCTGGGCGAGGTAAACGTCACCCATCTCACCGGAACCCAATCGTCGCAGGACGCTATAGCCTGCAAAGGTCGCGCCGCTGTTCAACGGCATGCCCAGACTGGGGATTACGCAGCGCTGCGAGCACGTCTTCGCGGCGCGTCAGGTAATAGAAGCCGTTCATGAACACCACCGGCCCGGCATCTCGTAGGACCTTCCACCCAACACCACGGTCGGCGGCCATCGGCAAGTTGGAGTATTCAAGCCGCGGTAGGTGGAAGCCACCGGCCAGGCCTTGGTCGAGGCTGCTCATATACGCTTTTTCCCGCTGTCCGTTCTTGTGTTTCGTGGTCGCACGACGGTCACTATGGTATCCGCGCTCACCATGGCCAACGCTCTCTCGCAAACAATCACTACCCTCCCCGAGGAATTGCGCTGGTCGCTGACCCGGGATCGGGGTAAGGAACTGTCGGCTCACGCCCAGTTCTCGATCGCTTCCGGTGTCAAGGTGTACTTCGCCGATCCGAAGAGCCCTTGGCAGCGCGGCACGAATGACAACACCAACGACCTGTTGCGCCAATATTTTCCGAAGGGAACAG
This sequence comes from uncultured Actinomycetota bacterium, assembly GCA_963751315.1. Taxonomy (GTDB): domain Bacteria; phylum Actinomycetota; class Actinomycetes; order Mycobacteriales; family Mycobacteriaceae; genus Mycobacterium. The sequence continues at coordinate 123,353 of CAVVUH010000007.1, forward strand.
ACCTATCACGCTGGAACGCTCAGGAAATCGCAGCCATCGCTCACCCCCTCAACACCAGACCACGCAAGACCCTCGCATGGAAGACACCCGCCGAAGCCTTCAGCGAACACCTACAATTGCCACGGCAAGCCGGCGTTGCGACCACCGATTGAATCCAGCTTGGGCGCCGGCATCGTTGGGGGCAATCAGCCCGCACAGGTCGCGGCGGCCTTCCTGGGCTCTGGTGAATAAGGCATGCTCAAGGGCGTCGAGGACCAGTGCAGTGGTCATTGACTTGGCCGCCCGCCACCCGACAATCCGGCGGCTGAACGCATCGATGACGAACGCGATGTAGACGAACCCCGTCCAGGCCGACACATATGCGAAGTCGGCCGCCCACAAGCGATTTGGCGCCGGGGCACAGAAGTTACGGTCAACTAGATCCGGGCACCGCGGATGGCTGCCGTTGCCGATTGTGGTCTTGTGCTTGGACCCATAGCGGGCGCCTTCCCAGCCCTGGGCGCGCATGATGCGCTCCACGGTGCAGCGGGCTACCTCGCGGACCTGGCCGCGTAGCCGGATCCACACATCTTGCGCGACCCCAGTGTCTGCACGAACTTGACGGTCTTCTTGTCCTCACGCTGGGCGGTGATGATCTTCACCAGCTCGGCGTCACGCAGCTGTCGACGCGTCGGCGTCTTGTTAATCCGCTCGTTGTAGGTCGACGCGCTGATCGGCACGTGAGGAATTACGTGACGGCCACCCCTGGGGAATTACGCGACGGACGAACAATTGGCCAGCGCGTTCAGCGCGGCTGGACGGGCACACGCACCTACGGCGGCGTCTGGGTATTGGAGTTTCGGTGGGCAAGCGGACCATGCCGCCTGCCGTGGTGGGGCTGTTGCCGCTTCGAGATCGCCAGTGCAACTTGCGTCGGCGGTCTCCCCGCTTCCTTTCGGGGAATCCGCCTCGTCCATGATGCCGATGATGGTGCCGCCGCCGATCTCGGCAGGCAGGGCGCGGCGGGCTGAGCGGGCTGGCAGGTCAGCCAGCGACACCCTCCTGAATCCCCTGATCTATCTGGTCCCCGACAACCGTATTGGTGACCGCGCCTGGCGTCTCGCAGCTACAGCTGAGGCCACCGAACGGGTTAGGGTCAGCGCTGGCCGGTGTTGCTAACCCAATTCAGCCCGGTGCCGCGGGCAATATGCGTTGATGCTCGCGCCGACGAAGAAGCCGGAATGATATGCGGGCATGTTACTGCTTTTCTCCACGTCGGACTCCACGTCGGCCACGGTCGAGCCGTTGTCAAGTTTCACACAGACGAAATGACCGGCATCGATCACGTGTGCGACAGACGCGTCGTGGATGCCCGCGGACCTCAGCGCTGCCAGGAATTGGTCGTCGGTAGCGTCGGCGTGAGCGGTCGAGACTGCTGCCGGCAGGCCAAGCACCGCGACCGCCGCAGCTACTAGAAGGCGGATAACCATTCAGATACTCCCTGAAGTGAGATGACTTGCTGACGCCATGTCGAGCCGCGAATGTTGAGGGTTCGGCTTCCTGCGGTCCAATCTTTGCGGGTACTGAACCGCAGTTCTAGGTTGGGGGGTAGTTGTACATGGTTTGTTTGGCCGCCGGTCACGTCCGAGCGCAAAAGCACACCACGATGTCCGGTCCCATTTCGCGCGCTGACATACGTTGGGCCTCTGCTAGCAGCTATGCCGCGGCGAGTCTAGTTTGCCATGAGGTCGCCGCGATGTAACGCACCGTTTATGTCCTGTGGCCGAAGTTGCAGGAACCTGACAGCATCGGCTCAGTGCTGATCGACGGCAAGTACTGTAATGTCTGAATCTGCCAACGGCGATCTCGAAGAGACCGTCTCGCCCGACGACGGCCGCATGACTGACTCGTCGAAGTTACGCGGCTACGGGAGGCGGTGAACATGGTTCAGCTTTCAATCAAAGGAATAAATTGAAACTCAACCGATTTAGTGCCGTGCCGTGCGTCCTGACTACCATTGCACTGGTGCTGTCGGGGTGTGGCAGTGACAATAAAGCAAGTGCGCCAAGTGGATCGAGGGGGGCGCCGCCAGCAAACGTGAGTTGCGGCGGGAAGAATACGCTCAAGGCCAGCGGGTCGACGGCCCAAGCCAATGCGATGGCCCGGTTCGTGAAAGCGTTCGAGCAGGCCTGTCAGGGTCAGACGCTGAACTACACCGCCAATGGGTCGGGCGCTGGGATTAGCGAATTTACCGGCAACCAAACAGATTTCGGTGGTTCGGACTCACCGCTGTCCCCGCAGGAGTACGCCACTGCCCAACAGCGGTGCGGCTCACCTGCGTGGGATCTGCCGGTGGTGTTCGGCCCCATCGCGATCACCTACAACGTCAACGGTGTGACCTCGTTGAATCTCGACGGTCCAACGTTGGCCAGGATCTTCAACGGCGGCATCACCATGTGGAACGATGCTGCGATCCAGGCGCTGAACGCGGGTGTCACCCTGCCCGCTGAGGCGATTCGTGTCATTTTCCGCAGCGACCAGTCCGGGACCTCGGATAACTTCCAGAAATATCTCGATACCGCTTCCAACAATGCGTGGGGTAAGGGTGCCGGAAAGACGTTCAAAGGCGGTGTCGGCGAGGGCGCCATGGGCAACGACGGCACCTCCGCGGCCGTCAAGAGGACCGAAGGGGCGATCACCTACAACGAATGGTCGTTCGCCCAGGCGCAACACCTGAGCATGGCCAAGATCATCACGTCGGCCGGGCCGGACCCGGTAGTGCTCAGCGCGGACTCGGTGAAGAAGACGATTGCCTCTGCCGGGATCATCAATCTGGGTGACGACCTCGTTCTCGACACGATCTCGTTCTACCGGCCGAACCGGCCCAAGGCCTACCCGATCGTGCTGGCTACCTATGAGATTGTCTGCTCGAAGTATTCGGATCCCCAGGTCGGTATGGCCGTGAAGGCTTTCCTGCAAAGCACCATCGGCGCAGGCCAGAATGGCTTGGCGGACAACGGATATATCCCCATTCCGGACGCATTTAAGTCGAGGTTGTCGGCTGCGGTCAACGCCATCGGGTAATCTGCGATGGCATGACCCGAGGACCGCTAACCACTCCGGCCGGGACAAAGCCTGCGCTGACAGCGACTCATCCGCGCAAGGTGCGACGGGGCGAGCGACTGTTCAAGTTGGTCGCCGCCGCTGCCAGTTCGGTCGCCTCGAACTTCGCCAGATCGCCAGGGCCGCGCCGCTGGACCGGTCGACAGTCCACTACCACCGCGGACCCATCAGCGCGCCGCGCGAAATAGTCCGGCGCATGCCGCACCATTGATCCGCTAGCACCCGGGCCAGCTCAACCAGAACGGCTGCGCCGCGATCCCCACCACCGCCGGATCGAAATCCAGCAACATCACGTGATCGCGTTCCAACCACGACTCAGCCAACATGCCCGTTAGTGGTCGCACACCACCACCGACCACTCTGATGACGCTGACCCTTGCGGACGGCGAACCAGCGCACCGGCAGCCCATCCTCGAACCCAACCGCCGCAGCCCCATCCAGTAGCTGCCGCTCCGGCACACCCTCGGCCGAGCCCGACTTCGCCGCAAAGTCGGCCGCGCCGGCCAACACCACCGTCACAGCCAACATTCTTCGCGATCACACGCCACCATCCCTGCAACGACTCGCAACCTAACTCCGGACTTCGCAACCTTCACCCGTACGCCACACCAGACCTGTTTGGCCGGCGGGTTGGTCGGCGAAGTGTCTTTTAGAATCAATGTCGTGTCGTGTCGTGCGCCGCGCTCGTATAGTCAGCGCGGCCGAGGGAGGAAACCAGATGAAAGTTCGTCTCGAACAGTCGAAATGCGTTGGGCATGCGCAGTGCTATGCCGTCGACTCAGATCTGTTCCCCATCGACGATTCCGGCTACTCCATCCTCGAGGAGCACGAGGTGAAACCCGAAGACGAGCAGTTAACCCGCGACGGTGTGGCTGCCTGCCCGGAAATGGCGCTCATCCTCGACGAGGACTGAGGTCACACGGTTCTGATCATCTCGGGGATCCGCTGGGCTCGCCAAATGTTTACTCCGCTTTCGGCGCACCGTCCCACCGGGGACCCGGAAACCGACCGTGCAACGCCTGGAGGAGACGGTGAACTTCATCGATGCGTTCCTGGATCCGCAGAAGATCCCTAGTCAGCTCATGGCTGTCGAGTTCGGGTTGCCGATCCAGCGAGCCTGCCAACCGATACGCGACTTGTTCTAGTTCGGCGACCTCGGCTTGCAGAATCCCCTCGAACAGCCGCGCCTGGGCAACCTCAGCAGGCGTCACCGAACGCTCACGCACGTTGGTGGCTGTCAGCGACAGTCGCCCGTCGCGGTGTTCAACCGTGGCAAATCGGCGCACTCGATCACTGGTGGGTCGGTTCGTTAAGGCCAAGGATTCAGACGACTTCACGGGATGCGCCATGCCACACTCCTAACCCGAGCACCGGTTGTTCACCACGCGGTAACCTACTCTCGTTCGTCCCCGACCCACATCGAACTGGGAGAACTTTCCCAGTTGTTCATATTTGGGCCACGGGCACGACATCATCGAGGCGAACCGATAACCACCACGGCTGCTGCCTTGGCCGAGTCCCAGCGGTTGCTGGCTGCTCGTTGTTTTTCCCGGCCGCCCCTGCTGAGGCTGATGGAATCCGGTCGTCTGCCGAGGCGTATCCGTGGCCCACGGTTCCGCTCCGGTGACCGGAGAGCGCGTCAGTGACACCCCCGCTCAGTCGCGGGAAATACCGAGGGCCGAAGACCTCGATGCGCCGTTCGCCGATGGTTCCCCTGGCATTTAGCCGGCAAATGGTGGGCGTGACATGACCGTGGGCTTGAACCCATATCGGGGACCCGCGGCGCCGCCGACGTGTCCGGTCCCGGCACCTGCCAGTGGCATCCCGCCCATCAGGTTTCCGCCACCACCTTGTTCCGGGGCGGCGCTGATGCTGCTGACCGGCACCGCAGCGTGTGGCGCCGCCAACGGGGTTCCTCCGATCCAGGAGGCTGGCACCGCTAATCTCCCGACCGCGCCTGCATTGCCCAAACCAGCGGACACCGACGCTTTAGCGGCACCCGCGCCGACGCCCAGACCGCCCAGGCCTCCGGCAGCCGCGGCGCCCTTAGCTGCTTCGCCGCCTATAGCGCCAGCAGCCGGGGCAGCACCGCCGAGCATCCCCGTTGACTTCGCGATCTGAACGCCGAAGTTCCCCATACCGATGCTGAAGTACGGTAGACCCTCGGTGTTGTAATACACCGAAGAGAAGGGGCTGTAGCCGCTGATCAGGGCGTTGAGGTTACTGGGCAGCACGGTCTGACCACTGAAGAGGAACCACAGTTCGGTCAAAATTGAGTTGGGCGTCGTCGCCGACGTCGTCGCTGCGGGCGTCGTGAGACTTTGCAACGAGCTCGTCAGCTGCGACTGCAGCTCTGACAAGAGCGACTGCGAGCTCGTGCCGGTTGCGGTACCGGCGGCTTGGGTAACCGCGGTGGATTGAAGGGCCTGGCCGGCGGGGTTGGTGGTCGCTGCGGGCGCGGCGAATGGCGTCACATTGGCGGCCGTCGCCGACTGGCCGGCGTAGCCGTACATCGCGGCGGCGTCCTGGGCCCACATTTCGCTGTATTGCGCCTCGAGTTGCGCGATCGTTGGCGTGTATTGACCGAAAACATTGGCCTGCGTATACGCGGCCGTCTCGGCGCGGTTGGCCGCGATGAGCGGCGGTGGCACCGTCGCGGCGAACGCCTGCTCATGGGCTGCTGCCGCCGCCCTGGCCTGGGTGGCGGCCTGCTCGGCCTGCGCGGCTGTAGTGCTCATCCACGACACGTACGGCTGCGCGGCGCTGGCCATCGACGCCGACGCCGGCCCCATCCACTCGTCACTGGCCAGCTGCGTGATCACCGTGTCGTAGCCGCTGGCGGCTGATTGCAGCTCGGCGGCAAGCCCGTTCCAAGCCGATGCGGCAGCCTGCAGCGACGACGAGCCCGGACCGGAATACATGCGGGCCGAGTTGATCTCAGGCGGTAACGCCCCGAAATCCAGCATCTCTAGAAGCCTCCCTAGCCGGCCGCGACTGCGTTGGCGGCTTCGGTGGCCTCGTACGAACCGGCGCTGGTGCCCAGCGTGTTCACGAACATTTCGTGGATTGCCGCGGCCTGGGCGCTGACCGCCTGGTACATCTGGGCGTGGGCGACGAACTGGGCCGCCGTCAGCGCCGAAACCTCGTCGGCGGCAGCGGGAACCACTCCCGTGGTCGGGGCCGCTGCTGCGGCATTCTGGGCGTTTACCCCCGAGCCGATCCCCTGCAGGTTGGTGGCCGCGGCGGACAGTGCTTCCGGCTGTGTGGTCACGAACGACATCCGGTCTCCTCCTCAATAACCGTGAGCGTCTACGACCTTGAGCAAGGTCGTTCGAATAAAAGGTTAGATGGTCACTCTTGGATAACGCCCCCGCCGACCTAACTGTTCATACCGGGTTGACCACTGTTCATCCGTGGGTATCAGCCGTTCATCGCGAGTTCGGTTGCGCATCAACTTCGGTGGCGCCATCTGCATGAACACACCGAACCGCCCACCGTCACCGGCGCAGCGTCGATCGGCGGTGTGAGCCTTTGCTGAGGCGGATGAAAATGTTGTCGCGACCAAAGCCCGTGGGATGTCGCGCGCTCGGCTGGATTTGTCTGAGACCCTTAGAGCGCCTTCACGCAGCGTTTGGGCTTTCGCCCCGGCATGTTGTATGCCTCTGCTGCGTCCAGCTATTTGGCGGCTTAACCGCCACCGCCCGGGCCACCTTTGCTGCCACCAGGTTCCTCAGTCTCGTCGAGTTGTCGCGGGCAGTAGGCCTTCGCCGAGATCGTCGCGAACTGAGCAGCGCCGTTTTCGGTGAGTGCAGGGTTGTTTTCTTGGAGGTGCTTAATCAGGTGGAGACCGGACATGCCGTTGTGGATATGCGCGCATACCGCTTGGCCGGCGCTGATGGCCTGGCTCGGGTCGCCGTAGCCAATGCCCACTTTATGTAGGTCAGCAAGGAAGGTCTCATTGTTTTCATTGGTGGGTGACTCGTCGATACCGGGCTCGGCGTGCGCCGGCACCGCGATGACAATCCCCATCGTTACGCCGAGAAGTGCCAACAGCGGTTTCATCGATCCTCCTTCGATCTGTCGCATCACGATGTTTCTTCCTCAGCGCGCATTGCTTGCCGCGCTAAGCCATTCGGGATTCGGGCGTTGTGGCGGTCGCCGCGGCCTTGTCGTCGGCGGTGAGATGCACCGCGTGGATGCCGGGTTTCGTCGACAGCCTGGCGACAAGCTCGTCGAGCCCGGCCTGGTCGACCGTCCAGTGCTGCACAGCCTCCGGTGCGTCCTGCAGTTGTGCGATGACTTTGTCGAGCTTGACCGGCCCTTTGCTGCGTTCGCCGGCAGGAGTCACCTTGGCTCGAACGCCCGTTGAGCTGACGACGCGGGCGGCCGGGCTGCCCAGCGCGCCTCCCGTCAAACTGCCCAGCGTTCCCTGGTTGAATAGGCCCATCGGGATATCAGTCGCAGCAGGAGCTGCGGCGAAACTGGTGTCCGGCAACGCCGTCGAGGCGAGCCTGATGGCAGGAGTGGCGCTGGCCCAGCTTGGCGGCACCGACAACTTGCCCACCGTCTGCGCGCTGCCCAGCACTGCCGATGTCGCTCTGGCCCCTAAGCCCGCACCGAGATGTGGGGCGACGTGCCCGGGTGACGACAGGCCACCGTTCAGCGACCCCAGCGGTACCCCGTGGCTCCACGGCACATAAACAGAGAAGTTCTTCCACTGCGAAATACCAAGGCCCGTAGTGCTATTGCCAACGTTGGTCCAGGTCGCCTGGCTGCCGACGCCCGAAATCATCGAGGACAGGTTCGGCCACGTCGAGGTCAGGTAAGAACCGCCCGGGAGCGAGTTGATTGCGTCGGTGAAGAAGCTGGTGTAGTCGGTGTTGAACTGGCCGACGTCGGTCAGAAATGTGCTGAAGTCGGTCTCGACTTGTTCGATGACCGTTTCGAGATCGGAGGACCCGGACGTCGTACCTGCGGCCGCGACCGCGGCCGACTGGGTCGCCTGCCCGGTGTCGTTGGTCGTCTGCGGCGGTTCGGTGAACGAGCCCAGCCCACTGGTGGCCGCCGATGACGAGCCGGCATAGCCGAACAAGGCGGCGACGTCTTGGGCCCACATCTGGCCGTACTCGGCTTCGGTGGCCGCGACCGCGGACGTGTTCTGCCCAAAGATGTTGGTCTGCAACAACGATGCCAGCTGGATGCGGTTTGCGGCGACCTCCGCCGGCGGCACGGTGGCCGCCAACGCGGTCTCGTACGCGCTGGCCGCGGCCCGGGCCTGGGCAGCGGTCTGCTCGGCGTGGGCCGCCGTGGTCGATAACCACGACACGAACGGTGCGGCCGCCGACGCGGCGGCCGCCGACGACGGACCTTCCCACGACCCAGTGGTTAGCCCGGAAATCACCGATTGGAAGTTGGAGGCGGTTGACTGTAACTCGCCGGCCAGACCCTCCCAGGCCGTCGCAGCGGCCTGCAATGACGACGTGCCCGGACCGGAGTAGATCTTGGCCGAGATGACCTCCGGAGGTTGCACTGCGAAATCGAAAACCATTGCCAACCTTCCTTACTCCGAGTTATGCCGAGCTCGGCGGTATCACGATGATGGTGGCGGTGGTGGCGATCTCGTCGGTCGCCACAGCACCGGGCACGCGGTAGCCCTGCCCGGCGACGGCACGGGTGGCGGTCCCGCCGATGGCGCGTCCGGCCAGACTCGCCAGCGCCGTCTCGCCGAACATGCCGTTCTGAGCGATCGAGGCCATCTCGGGAGCGGCGTCAACCGCAGTGGCGTCCATCTCGGCCGCAACCGTGCGGATCGCAGGGACGGCCGACGCCCAGTTGTTCGGCACCGATAGCGCTCCGATCGTGCCGGCGCGGGCCAACGACGCCGACACCGACCCCGCACCGGCCGGCTCGAACGAACCGCTCAGCAGGCCGCTGTGCAACAGCGGCGACAACGCCCCGACGATGGGTTTGGGGTTCAGCAACGGGCCGATACCTTGGATGCCGGTACCCAAGCTCGGAATACTGGCACTGACCTGCCACCAATTCTTGAACAAGGCCGCGACCCCAAACGGGCTATACGGTCCAGAGCCGAAGGTGCTGATGGTGCTGGTGAAGGTGGTGATTGCTTTCTCGAGAACCGTGATGCCGTTCGTGACCGAGGTTGGCAGGCCCGTTAGTCCCGCCGCGGGCGGGAAGAGGGACGTGAATTCGCTGTTGAGACTCGTGAGCTGGGTGCCGAACTGAGTCAGTTCGGTGTTCAGCTGTGTCAGCCATGCTTCGAGACTGCTGGTGCCCGAATTCGCGGCCGCCGCGGACTGGGTGGCTTGCCCGCTCTCGTTGGTGGTCGCCGGGGCCGCGCTGAACGGGGTCAGCTGACTCGCGGCGGCCGACGAGCCGGCGTAGCCGTACATCGCGACCGCGTCCTGGGCCCAGAACTCCGCGTAGGTCGCCTCGTTGGCGGCGATCGCCGGCGTGTTCTGGCCCAGCAGGTTGGTTGCGACGAGCAACGCCAGCGCTGCCCGATTGGCCGCGATCACCGGCGGCGGGATACTGGCGGCGAAGGCGGCCTCGTAGGCGCCCGCAGCCGCCTGAGCCTGGGATGCGGTCTGCTCGGCCTGCGCGGCGGTGCTACTCAGCCACGCTGTGTACGGCGCCGCCGCATCTGCCGCAGCCGCCGAAGAGGGGCCCTGCCAGCCTGAGCTTGTCAGCTCTGTAATCGTGGAGGCGTAAGACGCCGCCGTGGTCTGCAATTCACTCGCTAGCGCGTCCCATGCGGTCGCTGCGGCCAGCAATGGCGCCGACCCCGGCCCCGAGTAGATTCTGCCGGAATTGATCTCCGGCGGTAGCGCTCCGAAATCCAACATCCGTTTCCTTCGCTCCGGCCGTGTGGTGTGGTCCCCAGTGCTCCGCGCCCCTCCAACGCTGAGCGGCAGTAAGTTTCGCGAAACGTCGGTCAGCTGTTGATAATTGGGTACTGAGTGGCTAAAGCAGCTACCTGGATCTATTCGCAGCTCGTAGATTAGCTAGGCTTGGCGAAACAAGCTTTGGCCAGCGCTGCTCGATACCACGACGACGCCGGTCTGGACGGATCGCGATGGGGCTTCGAGGACGCCATGAATTCGGCACCAAAACGGGCGGTCACCTGGCAAAACCCCCTCCGCGGGGTACGCCCTCGAGACCGGACGCGGTCGATGAACGACAAGTGCCTGAGAATAAAAATCTGGGCATCCAAAAGTCCGGGCAGCGATATGGCTGCCGACGCAGCCGGGAGCACTGAGTTCAGCGGCAACCGCGCTGGGCGGGATTGGCTCGTCGTTCCGCGCTCAAAACGCCGCCGCGTCGGCCCTGACAACCAGTGCCGGCTGATACGCGGCTACCGAAGCCGCCAACGCTGCTGCCGCCGGCTAACTAGCGACAGCTATTCGTCAGACCCCGCCGATGGCATACGAATGTAGATTCGATTACTCGACAGGTCCGATGCTGGTGAAGCGGCTACGCGAGGGGTGCGTGCGGAGGACCGAGCCCGCGGGCGAGCGGCTCGCGACCATCGGGGTGAACAGGATCCGTCGTGCTTGCGGCAGGTCGGCGAGCGCGAGACGTGGTGCACTAAAAGGAACAGAGAGGAAGATAAGTGTCGGAACCTCTATCGCACGCAATGGCCGCCCTGCGCGAAGCCGAACGCTCGATGCGGGGGGGAAGTTTTGAGTTAGCAGTAGAGATCCTCGAGAACCTCGTCGAGCGGGGACCTACTATTGAAGCAATTTGCATGCTTGCTTCTTCGTATCTAGAACTCGGAGAATATGACGGAGCACTTCACCACGCCTCGGTCGCGGTGGAAAGGGAACCCTCCTCTGCGCCGGCCAGAGATCTACTTGCGAAGGTGAATTTGGCTTTGGGGCACTACGCTTCCGCGTTGTCAGACTACGGCGCTCTTGCCGTCCTTTGTCGCGAACAGCATCCGATACCGCCCGATAGATATTCGATTCCAGCACACTTTGCCTTGCATAATATTGAGCAACTTGATCACATTCTGACCATCGGGAATTACGATGAGCAAGCGTTCGCCGGCGTTTGCACTGAAGAACTTGACGGCCTACGCCGCCCACTCACAGACGTTATCGACGGGGCGAATGGTGAAGCACCTTGGGTGTCCATTCAGGGGAGAAATAGTCGGATTCTGGCCGACCCGCCCTACGTGAGGGCTTCGGAGGAGAGGCTGCCAAGATACTTGAACACCTGTGTCGATTACAGGCCAATACAACAAGCCGTCGTGACCGGCCGGCAGAAGGTACAGGTAATCGATGATTTTCTAACCGCAGGCGCTTTAGATCAAGTGCGAAAATTCTGCCTGGAGTCTACAGTCTGGCGTCACCCATATAAGTTTGGCTATGTAGGCGCCTTTCCTCAAGATGGATTCGCAAGTATCTCGCTGTTCGCAATAGCGGAAGAGCTCTTGACAGCACTCGGTGAAGCATTTAATGGATATCAATTGGCGCAATGGTGGGGATTCGCGTACGACTCTAAGCTGCCAGGAACTGATATTCACGGTGATGATGCTGACTTTTCTTTGAACTTATGGATCACCCCTGATTGCTCAAATCTTGACCCGAGTACGGGCGGCCTTGTCGTTTGGGACACCACGGCGCCGAGTGACTGGAGCTTCGACGACTATAACTCGGGAGGAGATCGGGTCAGACAGTTCCTCCGGCAGCAAAACGCTGAATCGAACATCATCCCCCATCGCGCGAACCGGGCAGTCTTATTTGAAGGACACCTCTTTCACCGAACCGACGGGTTCACATTCGCACCTGGATTCGCTAATCGGCGACGCAGTTTGACCTTTCTATTTCGACGCTGCAAGCGGTAATCTGAAAGCACGTGCCGCATTGGTGCTTGCGGGCGGGGTAACGGAAGCGATAGAAGAAGACACGTTGAGCTAGAGCCAAAGTTGACATCGATACAGACCATGGCGAGTCCCCGCTACTGAATCCACCCGATTTTAGAGCCGGGTTTATGTGTTCCGGATTCAGTTGACCTCGCAGGCCATCAGGGTGTGGCTGTGCCCGCGTCGGGCAGCATACTCGGCCTGAGTGCGGTAGCCCAGGGCTGCGTGACGGTGTCGGTGGTTGTGCTCGTGCTTGAAGTCGCGGGTCCGACTTTGTTCTTGCAGAACCGTTGCAGCGCGTAGAAACCAACTCCGGACGATTGTCCCGTGCGAGCGATCCTTGGCGAACGTTTGGGCGCCGCCGCGTCCGGCGTTTTATATGCGAGGAGATTCTTACTCGGCGATCGCGGTGACCACGCGGACAAGACGGCCGGCACCGGCACCCGGGCTTCGGCGTTTTGGCAAGTCACGCTGGGTATTTCGCCCGATTACCCCGCGACCACACTGCAGCCGGATTCGTGCGGACGACGCGACGAACCCGTGGCGTCGACCCCCGTTTCTCGTCGGCCGACTGGTTAGAGTTCCCCCACAAGCATCCACACCCAACTGTCAGTCAATCCGCACGCAATTGCCAGGGCCGTTTGGCATTGCCACCACCTGAGGAGGACGCACATGTCATTCGTCACCACGCAGCCTGAAGCGCTGAGCTCGGCGGCCACTGCCCTGGGTGCGATCGGCTCGTCTTTCAGCGCCCAAAACGCGGCCGCCGCTGCCCCAACCACCGGGGTGGTTCCCGCGGCCGCCGACGAGGTGTCGGCGTTGACCGCGGCGCAGTTCGCCGCTCACGCGCAGTTGTATCAGACGGTGGCTGCGCAGGCTGCGGCGATCCACGAGCAGTTCGTGAGCACATTGGGGACCAGCGCCGGGTCGTACGCGGCTACCGAAGCCGCCAACGCCGCCGCAGCCGGCTGACTGAGGGTTTCACGGTTATTCGGTTGGCGCCGTGCGCCATTCGTGGAGAATGGTAGCCTGACCTGCACTAATTGGGATTGCCGAGCTCCTCGTTAGTCCTGGTAATCGGAGCACCATACCGTAGGGGGCGTGGTCGGCTTCGACGGCGAGGTTTGGGACTGCGATCTCGACCCGCTGCTCGGCGACTGCTTGATCAAGGCTTTGATGCCCTGCCAGGCGGCTTTTAATTGCCTTGAATCCGGGCGGGTTTGACTCGGTCGCGGCAATCAAGCCGCGCGCATCGCCGTGACACTGCACTCCCGACTCAGGATGACCAAGTGACGCAACCGGCCTATCCGGCGGATGGCGGGCGGGGTATCACGGCGTGACGGAACCCGTATCGGACAACGTAGCCGCCGCTGCGCCCCCCCACACCGTTCCCGCCCATTGGTACGCCGCTGAGCAGACCGTTCGAACCTGGCTGGGCGCCGCGGACGGTGCCGACCAACGCCGGGCCCTCGGATTCCAGCTCCGCAGCCGCCGCCCCGGGCAAACCCGACGGCACCGCCCCGGGCAAACCCGACGGCACCGCCCCGGACCAACCCGAGGGCACCGACAGCCCCCCGATCGCGCTGGCCTGACCCACACCTGCCGACACCGGTCCGGCAACAGGTCCGCCAACGCCAACAGGTCCGCCAACAGGGCCGACGCCTAGGCTGGCGAATTGCGGTGTCGCATAAGGGGCTCCGGCCGCGCCGGCCGTTGAGCTGACGCCGTATGTCAATTGCTGTTGGATGCCATACCCGAAATACGGAAGCCCGAACCAGTTATAGATCTGGAGGGTGTTACGGAGAATTGTGGTGTAGTCCGCTGGGACAAGACCCCACCAGGGGGTAGTGGGGGTAGGCAGCAACGAGAACGGAAACGGTAAGCTACTGGTCGCCGACGTGTCCGAGCTCGACACTGCCGTCGATAAAAGTTGCGGCAGCGCTTGGGGGACCGTGGCGGAAGAGACCGCCTGCGAGGTCGTGGACGCCGTGGTCTGCGCGGAGTTGCCGGCCGCCGTTCCGTTGGCCTGGGCGACTGCGGCGGCTTGCCCGTCCGACCCGTCCTGGTTGGTGGTCTGCGGCGGGGCCGCAAACGGGGTCACCACCGAGGCGGCCGCCGAGGCGGCGGCATAGCCGTACATGGCAGCGGCGTCTTGGGCCCACATCTCCCCGTAGAGGGCTTCGGTGGCCATGATCGCCGCGGTGTTCTGCCCGAAGAAGTTCGTCGCGATCAAGGCCATTAACAGCGCACGGTTAGCGGCAACCACCGTTGGGGGCACCGTCATCGCGAACGCCGCCTCATAGGCGGCGACGGCCGCGCGGGCCTGGTTGGCGGTCTCCTCTGCCTGAGCGGCGGTCGCGCTGAGCCAGCTCACATACGGCGTGGCCGCGGCCTGCATCGTCGACGAGGTTGAACCTATCCACGGGCCGCTCGTCAGCTCGGTGATCGTGGAACCGTAGCCGGCCGATGCAAAGCCCAACTCTGCGGCCAAACCGTCCCACGCCTCCGCAGCGGCCAACAGTGGCCCGGGTCCGGGTCCCGCATACATCCGACCGGAGTTGATCTCCGGCGGCAACAGCCCGAAATCTAGCACCAAACCCCTCCGTCAGCTGGCCCGGATCGCGCGGCCGGTTCGGCTGGAAAGGAACCGATATCGAACCGTGGCGTTGTCGTGAACTGGTCGGCAATCGAGACGCGCTGGTCGTTGACCGCCCGACCGATGTGGACGTGCGATGCCGTATATCTGGACACAGACGGAATGCGCTTTCTTTCCTCGGTAACCTTCAGCGTCAACATCTTTGAGGGCCGGATCCTCGTCACTGAAACAACCGCTCGTCAGCGAGAGTAGATGGCGATGAGGGTCGTCGCCGACGGCGACGCCGACTATTCATTCCGGGGCAATCAGTGTTCATCCGAAATCAACTAATATTCATCCGCTGTTGGGTTTTCCGCCATTCCGCAGGCCAGGGACCCGCGAACGTGCTACCCCCGGCGAGCGAGCTGGAAATCGCAATGCTCGGCCGCTGGGGCGAAGTGTTCGGCGACGACGTCGTCGCCGCCATGATCGACCGACTCGTCCACCGAGGAATGAACGCCAAGCGGGTCAATTTTCAACCGTCGGGAAGGGGTCAATTTTCGACCGCCGCTGACAAGAGTGACATGCTCCTCCGAAAGGGTATGCTCGGCCTCGTCTACTACTCAGACAGCAGCAGGCCGCCCGACCCTGTGTCCACCAAACGGGGTCAAGCCCAATAGGACTTGGTGACCCCCCACAGAGTTAGTCTATTTTTCCTGCCTCAAATGTCTCGGAGGACGCCTCATGAAATTCGGTGCGGAAGAATCGATTGTCAAACGATCTCACGGGAGCACCACGCTAGGCGAAAGCCGGCAGAGCACGTTTCACCTACCGCGGCTGGAGGCTTCTGCGTTACCGATGGCGGCCGATCGAGGTGTCGGATGGAAGACCTTGCGCGACGCCGGCCCCGTCGTGTTCATGAACGGCGCCTATTACCTGACCCGCCGCGAGGACGTGCTGGCAGCGCTGTGCCAGCCCAACCTGTTTTCAGCACATTTGGCGCTTCAGCCTCCCGGCAGCCCGGTGCCCGTGCTGCCTTCTGCCTTCGACCCTCCCGAGCACACCCGCTACCGCAAAATCCTGCAACCACATTTCGGTCCCCAGGCCTTAAATAACTTTCGGCCCTTGATGACGCGCCATGCCGTCGAGATGATCGCTGACCTCGCCGGCCGTGGCGAGTGCGAGGTGATGGCGGAGTTCGGGCGCCTCTACCCGTATCAGGTGTTCATGGACCTCTACGGGCTACCGCTGGAGGACCGAGACAGCGTGATCGCCTGGAAGGACGCCGCCGTGGAGGGCAAGCCGGAAGGGAACGAACTATTGGCCTATTTCACCGACGTCATCGAGCAACGTGGCGAGAGTCCGGGCTGCGACATGTTGTCGCAAGTGATGACCGGTCCGGGCGATCTCACCGACCTCGAGCTGCTCGGCATGAGCCATCTAATGGTCCTGTCCGGCCTGGACACGGTGGCCGCCGCGATCGGTTTCTCACTCTTCGAATTGGCGCGCCGGCCGCAGCTGCGCAGAGACCTCCGCGATGAACCAGAGCAGACCCGTGTCTTCGTCGAAGAGATCGTGCGGCTTGAGCCTGCGGCGCCGATGGCTGCCCGCGTTACCACCGACTTCGTCAACGTGGGTGGCATGACGCTTCCCCCAGGCTCCCCGGTGCGGTTGTGCACGGCCGCGATCAACCGCGACGGCAGCGACGCGACCTCCACTGACGACGTAGTCATGGACGGAAAGATGCACCGGCACTGGGGATTCGGCGGCGGACCACACCGCTGCATAGGTTCGCACCTGGCACGAATAGAACTGACCATCGTTGTCAACGAGTGGCTCAAGCAGATCCCCGACTTCGAACTTCCACCCGGCTACACCCCCGAGGTCAAATTTCCATCGACGTATTTCGCGCTCAAGTCCCTACCGTTGCGCTGGGGCTGACCGGGTCACCTCTGAGCCGATCCGGCTCAGAGCGGGCGAACGCTCGTCGAGGTTCCTCGCATCTTGGTGGACTCCACGTTCCACCCGGTCACGATCGGGTGCTTTTCGCCGAGGCGTTTGACGTCGTCAGCCAGTAACTCCGCGATGGGCTTCTCTATCGACGGCGTATATATCCGACACCGCCCGTTAAACGGACTAAGGGTTCGTCGCCTGACTGGATCGGCGGTGGGCGCTGAAGTGGCTCCGGAAACGTCTTACCGCGCCGGGGGCGGGCCGCGCCCGCCCACCCAGATTGCTCGAAGCTCGCACCGTAAGTCCAAGTGGGAGAAGGTGATCGCACGCAGGCGATCCACGGCCAAGTCGTGGGCCACCGCGAGTCGGCTCATGGCCGCGGGTCCCGCGCCGGCGAGCACGCGGAGCGCACAGCCGCCGCTGTCGGCAGCTCTAGCGCCGGCGGTGCCTGTTTCCGGTCGTCGCTCAAACTTCGGCGCAGCGCCAAGGTCAGCGAATTGCTAATGCCTGCAAGGGGTTCGCGAGCGATGGCTGAGCGGGCGTCCCGCACACCGGATTGCACAGCTGACGGTCGGTGAGATGATCACGGCCAGTGCCACCTTGCGTGTCCGTCCGCCGCTGACGTCAATTCGGCGAAAATGTTCTGCTTCATCATCGTCAGCACCGCCTCGCCCAGGTCGGCGTCGATGTGAGCGTCGGCGTCTTTCGGGATGACGACCGGGATGTGGCGCACATAAGCGTCCATCGCGGTGTAGAAAATGGACTACTCGGTGACGACTTAGACCGGCAACGATTGGATATTCCCAGGACATTCGGAGCTAATTGCCAGTTATCGCGACGCTCTTAGCTGTCGGCATATTGATCACGAGAACCGCGTTGTCGGTCATGACGGTGGGATACGCGCTGGGCCCTGCGTCGACAACTGCGGCTAAGGCCTTTCAGCAAATGGCCAGTTCGTGGCCATAACGATCAAAAGACTTTGCAGCCCCGACCGGTGTCACTCAGGGACCAGCCATCTTAAGTTCACCCGGGGAAAATCTTTTTCTTCCTCGTACTTCGATCGCTGTTTCGCCCAGCAAATGACTCAAGCGGTTTGCTGATGGTGAAATGTCGTGCATCAGCTTGGAGTAAACTGCTAATTGCCTGAGAAAAAGGTTGGCGGCACGAAATTGCGGGGCTCATAAATCTAAAGCTTTGGTGCCGAATACAGTCGGCATTCCGGGCATGCCAGCCGGGGCTGGCTAGAATAGCGATGTGCTTGCTAGCAGCTGCTGACTTCTTTTATCTATTCTCGCAGCCGGTTGGAGGCCGACCCGGGCTGCGGTGCCGGACTCCTGCGTGGCGTTGGTTGGTCAGCAGATTACAACGGTGCCTCGTCTGCTGCGGTTGGTTGAGGAAGGGGAACGCTGATGCTTGATTACGGAGCCCTACCGCCCGAGGTCAACTCGAGCAGGATGTATGCGGGTCCGGGCTCGGGTTCGATCATGGCCGCCGCATCGGCCTGGCAGGCGATAGCCAGCCAACTGGACTCGGTCGCGCGTGGCTACACCGCGGTGATTTTGGGGCTGCAAGGCGAAACGTGGTCAGGCAGTGCCTCGACCGCGATGGCCGACGCCGCGCAACCATATGTCGAGTGGATCGCGACGGCGGCGGCAGAGGCCGAGCAGACGGCCGGCCAGGCCCGCGCCGCGGGGGCCGCCTACGAGAGTGCGTACGCGGCAACGGTGCCGCCGGCGCTGGTCACGGCCAACCGCTCTTACTACGCGGCGCTGGTCGCGGTAAATATCTTCGGGCAGAACACCACCCAGATCGCGGCCACCGAGGCTGACTACGCCGAGATGTGGGCACAGGATGCGCCAGCGATGTACAACTACGCTGCGTCCTCATCAGCGGCGACCACGCTGACTCCGTTCAGCGAGCCGCCGCAGACCACAACTGCCGCCGCTCAGCCCGCACAGGCCGCTGCGGTGGCCCAAGCTGTCGGCACCTCTACGTCATCGAATTCGCAGTCGACCTTGTCACAGTTGCTGGCGGCATTGCCACAACAGCTACAGGGCCTCGCCACGGCGGGGTCTTCGACATCGACGTCGTCTTTGTCGACGGGGTCTTTGTCGTCGCTTTGGTCATCGTTTATCACCGACGTCACTGACTTCGATCATCTTGTCGACCCGGGAATTTACGGTGCGGCCATAGCCCGCACATTCTTCAGCGGCGGAAGCTTCCAGCTCGCGTCCGCCCGGGCTGCCGTCCAGGGCGCAGCTCTGCCGAAGATCGCACCGGGGGACGCTGGGGGCGCCGCTGCCAAGGCTCAATCGCTTGTGCCGCAAGGTGTTCGGGGTGCCGTGCTCGCCGATGTGGGGCGGGCGGCACCGATCGGCGGATTGTCGGTCCCGCAGACCTGGGCATCGGCAACTCCGGTGGCCAGCGCTGTCGAAGAGCCGCAGTGGATGTCGGAAATGGATCTCGGAGCAGTTCCGGCATCGGCGGACACCACGGTGGCGAGCACTGCGGGCGCTGGTCCGATGGTGGGCATGAGCCCAGGGGCGGGTCCGTATGCGCGTCCCTCGGTCAGCAACGTGTTGCGTGTGGCGCCGCGCCGCTTCACGATGCCGCGTCCTGCCCTCGGCGGGTAGCTGTTTTCGTCTCGTCCTGCTTGGCCCTGATGGTGTCTTCACGACCGTTGCGGGAGGAATGCTGATGTCTGATTTCGGGGCGCTGCCGCCCGAGATCAACTCGGCGCGAATGTATGCCGGCCCGGGCTCGGGTCCGCTGCTGGCGTCCGCCGCGGCCTGGGATGCGCTGGCCGCACAACTCGAAACGTTCGGCGCCGGATATTCCGGGGCGATCTCGGCGCTGCAAGGCGAGAGCTGGTCCGGCGGGGCATCGACCGCAATGGCCGCTGCGGCCGCGCCCTATGTGGTGTGGGTGACGACGACGGCGGGGCAAGCCGGGCAGGCGGCCAGCCAGGCGCGGGCGGCGGCGGCCGCTTACGAGGCGGCGATCGCCGCAACCGTGCCCCCGGCGGTGGTGATGGCCAACCGCACCCTGTTGGCGACGCTGGTCGCGACCAATTTCTTCGGGCAGAACACGCCGGCGATCGCGGCCACCGAGGCCGTCTACGCCGAAATGTGGGCGCAGGATGCCGCGGCGATGTGCGGCTACGCTGTGTCCGCGTCGGCGGCGGCCACGCTCTCGTCGTTCGGCCAGCCGCCGCAGACCACGAACCCCGCCGGGCAGTCCAGCCAAGGCGGCGCTGTCTCCCAAGCCCTCGAGACCTCCATCGGACATTCTCAGACGACACTTCCGCAGCTGATGTCCGTGGTGCCGCAACGGCTGCAGACCCTCGCATCAGGCCCGTTCCCCAGTTCTTCCGCGGCGGAGGCTTCCGTGACGTCGACGTTGACGTCAACGACGCCGACGTCAACACCGATACTCACCGCCTCCACTGACCTCTTTGAGTTACTCGGGTCGACGACCCTGACCTTCGCAGTGCCAAAAACGGTGTTTCAGGGAGGAAGCTTCGTTACCGCGCTTTCCCAATCTGGTGCCCAGGCGCCCGCTTTGCCAGCGATGCCAGGGCCCGCTGCAGGCGCCGCTGCAACAGCTCAAACATGGGCGCCGGCAGACCTTCCCGAGTCGGTGCTTGCCAGCGTGGGCCGGGCGGCACCGGTCAGCGGTTTATCCGTGCCGCAAAACTGGACTGCGGCGACTCCGGCGGCCGGCCCGACCACTGAACCGGTGGCATCGGCGGAAACGGGTTTCCGGGCTCTGCCACCGTGGGCAAACCCGACAAACACCCCGACAAACACCTCGGCCGGCATGCCGACCATCGGGCAGACCACGAACGGCGCAGGCCGTCGCGGCGGCAACGCGGTGTTCCGCATGAGAGACCGCCGCTACCGAATGCCGCGGCCTGTCCTCGGCGGATAGCCGTGGGACGGCCAAAGCAAGGGTTTGTCGGGTCGCCGCGTGCACGCACCATGCCGCGGCCGGTAGCGCGATATCTGGCCAATCACGTCGCCAAATCCCTCGCCGACGTCGGGATCAGCGCTCGCCGTATCTCGGCAGAAGCGATACCCGACTTCGATGTGTCTGACGACGTACGCGCCATCCTGACCGCTATCGCCGAACTAGCAGACAATGGACTCGGCGGTATCGGACGACGGCTACACACCCTGGCTACCGCGGGCACATCACCAGCAAATCCCGCCGCTACCCCACCACCATGACTGCACTACGCGAACGACGGCGCTACCTGGACCGGCGACCGGCGCAGGTCGGTCGCCGCGACCTGCACGAACACGCCGGTGTCCTCGGCCATCAGCAGACCACGACCGCGTGGCAGCGGGCCGCCCTTCATCTTGCCGCGGATGAAGCCCTCGTCGGGATCGGCGTCCATCACCAGCAACGGGGCGTTCGCCTGTGCCAGTGCCCGCAGCATCGGGTCGCTACCCGCCGACGACCAACCGCCGAACGTGCGGGTGACGATCACATGTAAGCCGACATCGGCTGCCCTGGTCACCCACGGCGCGGCCTTGTGCAGCGGCGAATCGAAGCCAGCCGGCAGCTGCTGCACATCGTCGATGATCAGGAAGATCTCCGGCCCGCTCCACCAGGACCGAGACAACAGCTCTTCGGCCGACAGACCCGGCGGTGGCTCGCGCCGGGCCAACGTGGCGGCCAACTCGTCCATCATCGCCGCGACGCCGTCCAGGTTGTAGGCGAACTTCTCGACGTAATCGGTGCCCAGCGTGGTCAGCAGCTGACGCCGCGGGTCGACCAGCCACACCTGCGCCGAAGGCCTCGACGTCGGTCGCGCAATGCTGGCTCCCGGCTCGTACACCCGACCGATCTCGGACATGATCGTGGCCAGCGTCGTGGTGCGGCCACACTCCCGCCGACCCGTCACCATCAGGTGCGCGTTCTCGGCGAAGTTGAGATACACCGGCCGCAAGTCCAATTCATTGATGGCCCAAGCGATTCCGCCAGCACCGACCTTCTGGCGCCGATCGGCCGCCGCCAGCGCACGCACCTGCTCCAGCCCGAACCGGGCCGGCAGCCTGCGCACCGGCGGCGCGTGACCGGGCGCCACCCGGCTGACCGCCGCTGCGACATTGTCGGACTCGAAAACCGTGTCCGCCATGCTCGCCAACGCGGGCCTGGCCACCAGCGTGTGCAGACCCGATTGCGGATCACCGTCCAGCCGCACATAGTTCACCGCGAGCATGCCGCGGCCCGGCTTGACCGGAACCTCCTTGGCGAACCGGGAGCGCACCAGCTTCGCATCCTCGACCGCAGCCAACCGCAACTCGATCCGGGATCCGAAACCGCTGCGCACCGGCGGCCGCAGCTCGGACTCGCGGTCAGCCGTGACCACGACATGCACCCCGAACGACGGGCCCTGGTTGATGATCTGGTTCACCTGCTCGATCAGCACCTCGTTCTCTTCGGCCAGTGCCCGGTAGTTGTCGATCACCAGGTAGACATCGCCGAAGCCGTCGTTGGGCACGCTGCCGGCCTCCCCGCCGAATCTGCGCCGCCGGAACACGTCCATCGAGGGCACGTCGTACTCGAGGAACGTATGCTTGCGCTCGCGAAGCAGCGCCAGCAGCTCAGCCACCGTGCGGCGAACACCGTAGGGGTCGGTTGGTCCGACGACCTCGCCGACGTGCGGCAGCCCCGCCACCGTCGTCAGCGCGGTGCTGCTGTAGGCCAGAACGTAGAACTGGACCTGCTCGGGTGTGTGGGTCAGCGCGGCCGAGCAAATCAGCGTCTGCAGCGCGGTGGTTTTGCCCGCGCCGCCGGCGCCGAGGATCAGCACGTTGGAACCCGGCCCGGAGGTGTCCACCGTCCATGGTGGCTGGTCGTGCTTGAACGGGCGGTCGATGATGCCGATCGGGAACACCAGGTTCCTGGCTGTGCCGTATTCCTCCTGCCACGGCCGGTCGAGGAACCGGTCCACCAAGGCTTCGATCGACACCGGCACGTCCAGCGGCTGCTGCCACAACCGGTACGGCTCGAAGTCGATCCGGCGCAGCTGATCGATGATCACCGTGCCGACTTTTGGCGTTCTGATCGCCTCTTCTTCTTCTTCGTCCTCGTCGTCGCGGTCGGCGGCTCCGTCCCCGTACGACGCGTCGCCGTTCCCGCCGAGAACCTCGCCGTTGCGCAGTGTGTTGAAGTCATCCGGTCCACTGATACTGACCTCGATGGGCGTGAACCCCGTCGTAAACAGTTGTGGCCGAATGTAATCCACCGCATGCATGAACGCGGCCGGGCCATCGTCCTCGAGCGAAACGCCGCGGCGGTAATCGCGCCACAGGAACTCCGCCTGGAAACGGATGATCTCCTCAAGGCTCTTGCGGAAGTAGCCCAACCCAGCCTGAGCAGGCAGGTTCACCGCGTTCGGCACCCCGGCCGCCTGCGCCGCACCGGCGGTACGCGCTTTCAGCACCAACCGGTAACCCATGTTCTCCATGAGCTTTTCGGCCCGGCTCTCAATGGTCTGCGAGGCCATCATCAAGTGGATCCAGTAGGCGCGACCCTGACGACCGATCGAGTCCAGAACGTCGACTGCGGTCGGCATGATCCGGAACCACTCGTAGAACTCGTCGATGACCACCACCAGCATCGGCAGCGGCGGCATGTCCTGACCGCGTGCCCGCATCCTGCCGCGCATCTCGTTGTACTCCTTGGCGTCGTCGACACCGGCGTTGTCGCAGACTGCCTTGCGCCGCGCGATTTCACCCCACAGCGAGTCCAGGAAGCGCTCCATCAGCGCCTGGTCTTCTTCCAGGTCGGTGATGATCCGCGACACGTGCGGCACGCCGGCGAACGGCTTGACCGCCGATCCACCCTTGAGGTCGGCCAACACGAACTGCAGCTCGTCCGGCGGATGCGCCAGCATCAGCGACTCGAGCACGGTACGCACCAGCGTCGACTTACCGGAACCGGTTGTCCCCGACATGACCCCGTGCGGGCCGTCGCCGCCTTCGTCGAGGGATTTCATGTCCAAGAACAGCAGCTCGCCGTTGTCGGAACGGTTGGCGAACGGTATCCGCAAACGAGACCGGCTGCTGAGCCCGTCGCGCCGGTTGCCCCACAACGATTCGAAGTCGATCTCGGCGGGGTCTTCAATCCCGTAGTAGGACAGGATGTCTCGGGCACCGATATGAGTAACCCGCTGGCCGATTTCCTCGTAGGCCTCGGCCAACCGCCAGTGCGCCATGCGCTGCGCGAACTGCTCGGCCTCCGGCTCGGTCACCGCATCAGCAAGAGCAAAGAACCACCTGTTGTCGTCGATCACCATCCAGGTGTCGCGGTCACGAGGCAGCGCTTCGATGACCCCGACGTCGTTGGTGAACCGCAGGACTCGCTCCGGGTTACCTGTCCACAACGCAGAGCCGGTCAAGTCGAAGAACGTGACACCGTCGACGCCGTCGACGCTGATCACGTATTCCCATTGCGGGTCGTCGACATCGGCGATGATCACGTGGTGCGGTGTCGGTGTCTCAGCGGACGAGCTGGCGTGCCGCGGAGTGAAAGACCCACGCCCGGCGAACAATTCGGTCTGGTCGGCGGCGAACTCACGCACCGACCCGTAGACCATCCGGGCATTGCCGGCAGCGTCGCGACGGCGCGGATCCCCGAAGTGCGGTAGCCACTTGACCCAATCCCATTTCGACATATCGGAACTGACAACGATCATCTGAATGTGGTCTGGCCCATGCGAGTACGCCAGCTGGCAGACGATCGCGCGCATCAGCCCCAGCACCTGCTCGCGGTTGCCGTCCAGCGCGTACCAGGGCTCGACAAGTAGCGACACCATCTTGGGCAGGTTGTAAACCACGCTCTGGTAACGCCCGAACTCCTGCAGTGCCTTACCGGTCACCGGCTCCAGTTCGATATCGGTCGGCATGTTCTGTGGCTCACCCCAGGTCACCTCCGGCCGGGTCATGCCCACTCCGACCCTGGCCACTCCGAAGTTGAGGTCCTTGCCGTCCGGCTTGCGTTCCCACATCCGCGACGATCCGACCGCCGCGGCCAGCGTCGTCGGCTCCGGGTGGAACCACCGGTAGTTGGCGTCCATGCTGTCGGCCGACTCGTTCGCGGTTTCGCGCAGCATGTCGAGCATCAACATGAACTGGGCGCGCATCGCGTCCAGCTTCGGCCGGCTCATCTGCTGCTGGCCACCGAAGCGGCCGCCGAACATCATCATCGCGACGCCGCCGATCATGAAGATCGGGAAGATCGAGCCGGCGCCCAGGAACATCCGCGAGCCGTTGGCGACGGTCATACCGACCATGCCGACTAGCAAGCCGACCACCAGGACGCCGACCACAATCAGCCACCACGGCTTGCCTTCGGGCGGCGGAACACTCAGTGGTGTCGGTAAGACAATGTTCTCCGGCCTAACCGCGGGTGCGCGCTCGGGCGTCGGGCGTGCGAATCCTTGTTTCACTTTGGTACCACCAACTCTGCAGGGCTCATATCGGTCGGAAGGGTGTCATGGCGCACCAGCGCATCGGTGCGCGAGAGCATGGGGCCTGGTGCCAGCAGCCGCAACGCCACCCAGGGCGCTGGGCTCGGCTGCGAAGTCAACCCCAAGGCCGAACGGGCGTCACGCGAGTTGTCCACGCCGAAACGCACACCGGAACTCGAGAGCCACCACAGCGATTCTGATGTGGCCGACCCCGGGTCGTTGCCGGTGACCTCGACCCAGTTGCCATAGCCGGGGCCGAAAAAGACCTTGTCGGCTTCGCGGCCCGAATTGTCGGCCTTCACCAGCGATACCACTTTTTCAGAGTTGCTGGCCTGCACCGGAATCGTCGGCCCGGAGATGACCTGAACACGGGCACGCTCTTCACCGCCGGTTTTCTCCCACCACCAGCACGTCGCGGGATTGTCTCGGATGTCCACCGCGTTCAGCGGCCCATCGGGATACGCCGACAAATCCAACCCGTTGACCACCGGCATTTTCGCCAACGACGCCGGAGCCACCACCACGGGCGCGTTGCCCGCCGGCGTACCGGCGTTCTGCAGGATCTGGGCGACGACCGAGGTCACGGTCTGTACACCATCGACCAGCACCACCGAATACTGTTGCGGGCCACTGATTTGCGGTGTCACGATCACGGTTCCCACCGGTCCAGGTGCACCGGGAAATGCTGCTGGCTTCCCGGCGTCCGGCACCTTAGGCACCGACAGCTCGGGGCCCACCGGCAAGGAGTCGAACAGTGCCCGGCTCATCGGTCGCGCCTGGTTGACGTTCTCGGGCGTCAAACCCAACGGCAACAACACCGCTCGGTTCGACGCATCGATGCGCGACCGGCGGCTTTGCCGGATCACCCAGGTGTCGTTTCCGTAGCGCAGCACCACCGCGTCCGACCCGCTCAACACGTGCCGGCGACCCGACAGGTCGGGCGTCCCGTTGATCACGGTGACGGTCACCGGTGACGGCGCTCCCACCCCCGCCGTGGGCGTTACCGAATCGCACACCAGCCACGACGACGATGCGGGGTTGGTCGGGGCGAATTCCGACGGCGCTCCGGGGATACCCACCAGCGGTCCGTGCGGCTGCTCGGCGATCTGACTCGACCGCACCTTGTGCGGGTTATCCGGCCGCCCTGCGATCAGCCTGGCCGACGCCAGATTCAGTGCCGGGTACAACTTGTCCCCGACCCGAACATAGAGCGCGCCCGAATCGCGGTCGGCGATGATCGGTGTGTCGTTCAGCTGCCCCGACGGGTTGATGAACGACCAGAGCAGCGCGCCCAGGCAAATCACCGCCGCCGCCGACACCGACGCCACCACGGCCAGTGTTTGACGCCGGCCGGGTTCGATTTCCATCCGCACCCGCCAGCGCGTCAACGCCATGGCGGTGCGCCGCGCCAGGAACTGGTAACCGGTTACCTGAGTTCGGGTGGAGAGTCCGAGGCCGTAGCCCGAACCGCCGCCTTTCCCGCTGTCCGAATTAGCCATGGTCGATCACGCTCCGAGCCGACGGAAAGCCTGAATACTGCGTAGTTCCACGATTCACAGGATAACCGTAGGGCACCCTGGGCCACCTCGCCACGCGAGCGCAAAGGCGTCGGGCTCGTCAGCGGCCCCGCCGGGAGTGGTCTGCGCCACAGTGTTGTCACCTGCCTTCAGTAGTGGGGGATCGATGAGAACTTCACCGCGCATCGTACGACTTTGCGCATCGTACGACTTAGAGCAAACTCAGCCGCCCGAAAAAATTGCCGTGAGGTGAACACTCGGGTCGCATTTCGGTCATCTGATTAAGCAAGATGGCGGCATGACCCGTCGGCGACGATGCAGTGGGGGCACCCCCAGCCACGCAGCGGCGATGGGGACGAAGCGATGAGGAGGAGCGGCGCGTATGCCTGAGCTGGCGCCGTCATTGGTCGAACTCGCCGGGCGGTTCGGGATCGCCACCGACTACGAGGACTGGACCGGTCGCCGGGTCAGTGTCCCGGAAAGCACGCTGGTGGCCGTCCTGGCCGCGCTCGGTGTGGCCGCCGCCACCGAGCCCGAGCGCAGCACCGCGCTGACCGGTCACGATCGTGCATATTGGTCGCGTCCGCTGCCGGCCACCATCGTCGGCCGTGCCGGTGCCCCGACGTCGTTCTGGGTGCATGTGACCCACGGTCATCCCGCCCAGGTGCGGTTGCAGCTCGAGGACGGGACGGTCCGCACCGGGATACGCCAGGTTGACAACTTCACCGCGCCGTTTGACCTCGACGGGCGTGCGGTCGGTGAGGCCAGCTTCGTGCTGCCCGACGATCTGCCACCCGGTTACCACCGGGTGCATCTGCATTCCGGGGATACGCAGGCCAGCGCGGCACTGATCGTGACACCTGGCTGGCTGCGCGTGCCGGAGCGGCTGGGCGGTCGTCGGGCCTGGGGGCTGGCCACCCAGTTATATAGTGTCCGCTCCCGACAGTCCTGGGGCGTCGGCGACCTCACCGATCTCACCGACCTTGCGGTCTGGTCGGCCTCGGCGCACGGCGCCGGTTATGTGCTGGTCAATCCGCTGCACGCGGCGGCGCCGACCAAGCCGATGGAGCCGTCGCCGTACCTGCCGACATCGCGGCGCTTCGTCAACCCGCTTTATCTGCGCGTCGAGGCTATCCCGGAATTCGCTTACCTGCGTAAGCGTCGCCGGGTGTGGCGGCTACGCGACGACGTGCAGCGGCACGCAGACTCGCTCGACGCCATCGACCGCGACAGCGCATGGGCAGCCAAGCGGGCGGCCTTGGAACTGGTCAATCGGGTCCCACGTACGGCGGGTCGCGAACTGGCATATGTCGCGTTCTGCGCCCGTGAGGGTGCTGCCCTCGACGATTTCGCCACCTGGTGTGCACTGGCCGAGAAGTACGGCAGCGACTGGCATCAGTGGCCCGAATCGTTGCAGCATCCCGGCGCCGACGGTGTCGCCGAGTTCGTCGCCGAGCAATCGGAGGCCGTGGATTTCCACCGCTGGTTGCAATGGCAACTCGACGAGCAACTCACCGCCGCGCAATGGCAAGCGGTCGCAGCGGGGATGTCGCTGGGCATCATGCACGACCTCGCCGTCGGCGTGCACCCCAACGGTGCTGACTCCTGGGCGTTGCAGGATGTGTTGGCGCTCGGGGTCAACGCCGGTGCGCCGCCGGATGAGTTCAACCAATTAGGTCAGGACTGGTCGCAGCCACCCTGGCGCCCGGACCGGCTCGAAGAGCAGGAGTACGAACCGTTCCGTGCACTGATCCGCACCGTGCTGCGGCACGCCGGCGGGGTGCGCATCGACCACATCATCGGGTTGTTCCGGCTGTGGTGGATTCCCCAGGGCGAAGCGCCCACCCAAGGCACCTATATCCGCTATGACCACGAAGCGATGATCGGCATCGTCGCGCTGGAGGCACAGCGCGCGGCGGCCGTGGTCGTCGGCGAGGATCTCGGCACCGTCGAGCCGTGGGTACGCGACTACCTGCGGGCCCGCGGTGTACTGGGCACGTCGATTCTGTGGTTCGAGCTCGACCGTGACGGTGATGGCGGCCCGCTGCCGGCCGAGCTCTGGCGAGAATACTGCCTGTCGTCGGTGACCACCCACGACCTGCCGCCGACGGCCGGTTACCTGGCCGGCGAGCATGTGCGCCTGCGGGAGTCGCTGGGCCTGTTGACGCGACCCGTCGAGGAGGAGCTGGCAGCTGCGGAAACCGAGCGGGCGGCCTGGATCGCCGAGTTGCGCCGCGTCGGCCTGCTGTCGAAGCATGCCGGCGTCGAGCAGACCGTGCTCGCCCTCTACCAGTACTTGGGCCGGACGCCGTCGCGGCTCCTGGGAGTTTCGTTGACCGACGCGGTCGGAGATCGGCGCACCCAGAACCAGCCGGGTACTACCGACGAGTATCCGAATTGGCGGGTTCCGTTGAGCGGCCCCGACGGTCAGCCGGTGATGCTCGAGGACGTGTTCAACGATCCCAGGGCGATCGCCCTGGCCGAAGCAATGCGCGCCGAGACGGCCGTCACCGCCACCGAGACCAGCTGTTAGTTTTTCTCTGCCATGAACGTCTTGAAGTTCGGCGTCGTCGCCCCGGTCGCCGCCGGGGTCACCGCAGATCCGCGTTGGATGACGGCTTTCGCGCGTCATCTCGAGGCGTGTGGCTTCGAATCGATCGTCGTCGTCGAGCACACCGTTTTAGCCACCCGGTACGACAGCATCTACCCCTATGACCGCTCGGGGCGGGTCGAATTGGCGGCCGACTGCCCGGTCCCTGATCCGCTTGACCTGCTGTCGTTTTTGGCCGGCCACACCGATCGGCTCGGGTTGGCCACCGGGGTACTGGTGCTGCCCAGCCATCATCCCGTGGTGCTGGCCAAACGAGCGGCGACCGTTGATGCGCTGTCGGGTGGGAGGCTTCGACTATGTGTCGGCGTGGGCTGGCTGCGCGAAGAGATCGAAGCGTGCGGCACCGAATTCCAAAGCCGGGGGCGGCGCGCGGACGAGCAGTTGGCGGTGTTGCGGGCGCTCTGGGACGACGGGCCACCGGACGTTTCTCACCATGGCGAGTTCTTTCACTTCGAGAACGTCGTCTGTAGCCCGAAACCCATTGCCGGAAAGCATCTTCCGGTACACATCGGAGGTCACAGCAAGGCAGCCGCGCGGCGGGCCGGGCGCTTCGGTGACGGCTTCCAGCCATTGGGCGTGACCGGTGCGCAGTTGAACGCCCTGCTGTCGCTGATGCGCGACGAGGCGGCCGCCCTCGGACGTGATCCGGCCAGCATCGAAGTGTCGCTGGGCCATTCGGTTACCAAGGTTGACTTCGAACGCGCAGAGCGGCTCGCCGCCCAGGGTGCCGACCGGCTGGTGCTGGCCATGCCGCCGATCACCGATCTCGAGCAGGCCAAGGACGAATTGTCAGCCTGCGCCCAACGCCTTGCCTTGCCGACGTGATGCTCGGCGCAACCGACCGGGCTGCTCTCAGCGACTTGGTGCACCGCTACGCCGCCGGTATCGACGACAGGAAATTTGATTCTGTCGCAAGACTTTTCACGAAGGGTGCCGAGCTGAGGCTCCCCGACCCCCCGACGACTCTGGAGCCGGTCCACCAGCACCGCGGTCATGCTGCCATCACCGCTGCGATCGCCGCCGTCGCCGCCACCATCCGCACTCAGCACGCGATCGCCGGCGAGGTGTATGACGCCGGCCCGCGACTCGGTACTGCCCGCGGGCGCATCGCCTGCGTCGCCCATCACTGGATTCAGCAAGAGGACCAGATCCGCGACGTGGTTTGGCATCTGCGCTACGACGACCAGTACCAACGCATCGATGCAGAATGGCGGATCTGCGGCCGGGCCTTGACGATCGACGCCATCGAAACCCGGCCGGCACGCCAGGTGCGGCCCGCAGGGCCATCGGGCTGAGACGACGTGGACGGCGCCAATCAGCCTTCGCGGCCCCGGCGGGCGGTGTCTTCTAGGAGATCGGCGGTGCTGGCGAGGCTTTTCGCGGGTTTGGTCATGTGAGTGGCGACCTCACGGGCTCGAGAGGCGTATTGCGGAGTGAGGATTAAGCCGAGGTCAGCGACCAGCGATTCCGCGGTCGACTCTGAAAAGCGTCGTCCGAAGCCGACTTCCAGCTGCTGGACCGCGGCCGCCCAGAGCGGCTGATCGAGCCCGGTCCAGAGGATCAAGGTAGGGATTCCGGCGCGCAGGCCGGCGGCCGTGGTGCCGGCCCCCCCATGGTGGACGACCGCGCGGCATGCGGGAAAGACGGCCGAGTGGTTCACCGCATCCACAACCTTGACATGGTCGGGATGCTGGTTGCCGGTGACGTCATTGGGCCCAGAGCAGATCAGCGCCCGCTCACCTAAATGCGCGCAGGCCGCGCCGATCGCCGCGACCGTGTCAGCGGGAGCGGCGAGCGGTGTGCTGCCGAAGCCGAAGTAGACCGGCGGCGGTCCAGCGGCAGCCCACGACAAGACCTCCTCATCGGTATCGGTCGGCAACCCCAGCGTGAGGGCCCCGACGAAGGGCCGTCGGCCGCGCTGCTCCGCCCATTCGGCTGCTAGCGCGGGCAAGCAGAGCTCGTCGTAGGCCTGGATATCCAGCGATCGCGGCGATGATCCGGTTCCCTCCGCCAACCCCAGTGCCCGGCGTTGAGCGTCTTCCGCGACCTGCGTCATAAGCGAAAACAGCTGCCCCGATGACCAAATCCGCTCCGGGAAGAGGTGCAGCGCAACCACCGGAATGTCGTAATACTCCGCGACATTGGCTGCCAGCCCCTGCTCGTTGAAGCCCGCCAATATCAGGTCGGCGCCATTTGCCACCGCCGTCAGCGTCGCGCCCTTGTCCACCTTGACCTGGGTAACATGCTCGATAACTTCGGGTACTACGGTGAGCGGATTCTTCATCTTCGCCAATAAGTTGCCGAACAAATCCGAGGTCGGGTTCATCCCCACGCGCGAGTCCGGCCCGTAGGCGACCGCAGCAAGCCCCGCCGACTCGACCAAGCCAAGCATGTTCGGCGGGACCGCCATGCGCACGTCGTGACCTCGCCGCAGCAGCTCCCGACCGACGGCGACGCAGGGCTCGACATCACCCCGACTTCCATATCCTGCCACCACAAATCTCATCGACGGAACCTAACTCACGGTGCTGCCCACACGTCCAAGCAGGAACGGTACCGCTCGACTGCCGCCGGTCCTCCTTTGACCTTTGCGCTCGTGGTGATCAGAATTGAGCCCAAACCGGGGAGGAGGTCTCATGGTGCGACCACGCCGGTTCGAGGACGAATACGATCCGGGTCCGGTGCAGATCCAGGCCCGCAAGGTCCACTTCGACGTCTCCGACGTCCCGCTGCACTGGATTCCCGGGCATCCGCTAGCCTCCAATTTCGCCAGCTTGCTCAATATCGTGCTGCCCCCGATCGAGCGCTGGTTCGTCGCGGTTTTCAACGAGGCGCTGCCACTGGTCAAAGATCCCAAACTGGCCGAGGACATGCGCGGATTCATCGGTCAGGAGGCAACGCACGCCGACGTCCACCAGCAGGTGCTCCACGACCTGATGGTGGCTCGCGGCGTGAACCCTAAGCCGCTGCTTGACCAGGTGGATTTCATCTTTTCCCGCACGCTGGCGCCCAGCACCTCTCCCGACCCGAAACGTCGGCTCAGTCACCTGTGCGACCGGCTGTGGCTCATCGCCGCGATCGAGCACTACACCGCGGTGCTCGGTGACTTCGTCCTCAACTGCCGCTGGGAGGATTACGGCGCCGATCCCACCATTGCCGACTTGTTTCGCTGGCACGGCAGCGAGGAAGTCGAACACCGCAATGTCGCCCATGACGTCGCCGCCTACTTCCACAACAGCTATCCCGACCGGGTTCGGTCGATGCTGATGGCGGTGACGATGGTGTTCGTCTTTTTCCAGCGCGGCACCTGGTACCTGACGAAAGCCGACCCGGACATCGACATCAGCTGGCGGAAAATGCAGTGGCTACGGGCGCTGGATTCCAAACATGGGCTGCTTCCAACATTCCGTAAACTGTTCGGCTCCAACACTTTGATGTACTTTCGGCCCGGCTTCTCACCGGAGGAGATGGGTTCGACGGCGCAGGCTGTGGCATATCTGGCAAGTTCCCCAGCGGCGCGCGCAGCTCATCTTTGATGGGTGTCTTTGACGGGTTCCGGCAGGCGCCACCGAGCGCCTCGGGTCGCTCGTCGCACGATGTGCTACTCGGCCTCGCCGACGCCGCGGTCACCGGACTGTGGGCGTTGTCGGGATCGAGCAGGCGTGTCACGGCGCCGGCCCATCGCGACCGCAGCATCAAGCTGACGGTGGTGGGCCGCAGGGTGGTCGCCCACGATCAGGACGTGGTGACGCTGACGTTCGCCGACGCCGACGGTGCGCCGCTGCCACCCTGGCGTCCCGGCGCACACCTCGACATCCACCTGCCCAGTGGGCGGGTACGGCAATACTCGCTGTGCGGCGACCCAGCGCGCCCGGACGGCTATCGGATCGCGGTGCGGCGCATTCCCGACGGTGGTGGCGGCTCGGCCGAAGTGCACGAAATCCTCGGCGTTGGCAGTCAGGTCACCACGCACGGGCCGCGCAACGCCTTTCCGTTGACCGTGCCCGGCTACGGATCGCCGACGCAGCGTTTACGGTTCGTCGCCGCCGGCATCGGCATCACGCCGATCCTGCCGATGATGCGCCACGTCGAAAGCCTCGGCGCCGAGTGGTCGATGATCTATGCCGGCCGCAGCCGTGACAGTCTGCCGTTTCTCGATGAAGTGGCGGAGTTCGGCGACCGCATCGAAATCCGTACCGACGATGACAGTCCTTCCAGCGGGGTGCCCACAGCTGCCCAGCTGCTGGGTGACTGCGCCGACGGCACGGCGGTGTATGCCTGTGGGCCCGCGCCGATGTTGACCGCGATTCGCGCTCAGCTCGCGGGCCGCGACGGCGTCGAGTTACATTTCGAGCGTTTCGCCGCGCCTCCGGTGATCGACGGCGAAGCGTTCAGCGTCTGCGTCGCCTCGACGGGCACCACGGTGCAGGTCGGCGCCGAGGAGACACTGCTGTCGGCGTTGCAGCGGGCCGATGTCTGGCCGCCGTACTCGTGCCGACAGGGCTTCTGCGGAACCTGCCGTACCCGGGTGCTCGACGGCTGTGTCGACCACCGCGACACCCTGCTCACCGAGCCCGAGCGTGCCGACGGAATGATGCTGGTGTGCATTTCGCGCGCTGCGAAAGGACAGCGGCTCGCCCTCGATCTGTAGCGGCGGACGGCGAGCAGAACCGGTCCGCGCAGCGCCGCTACGGGCTGGCCAGCAGGGTGCCGAACTTGGCCGCCAACCACGGCTTTCGCCCGCCCGCCCGCAGCTTGCCGCGGAGAATTTGGGGTAACTGCGACACTCGACCGAAGCCGATGAGCAGGAACGTGACCGGGTCTGCGGTGATCACGCAATCGGCCTTCTCCCCTGCCAGCGTGACGACCCCGGTGCCGTCGGTGATCGCCATCCGGTAGCGGCGCGCGCCGCGCATGCGCAACTCGAAGCTGATGTCCAGATCCTTTGTCCGCGAGGGCCGCAGGTATTTCGGAGCGAGCGCAAGCACGGCGGGTATGACCAGCAGAGCGTCCTCGCGGCCGATGCTCCACGACCGATGCGCGGCGCGCGCGATGTCCAGACCGTGAACCAGCTGCTCGCCCAAGAGCAAGCAGGTCATCGCGGCCGGTTCGAGGACCAAGCCGTCGGCTGTGAGGATCGCGACGTGTTGGGATGTGTCGACGGCAGACGCGACAGCCAAGTAGCTCGCGCCGGTCTCCTCCAGCATGTCGGCGAGTCGGCGCAGGTCACGCTCGGCGACGTCGCTCAAGTGCTGGTCATTGACCCCAGTCCTGACCCGTGCCGGCGATCCGTCCGGAATGTCGATCGCGGCATGGTCACCGTTCACATGTCTGGTCAGCGCCTCGGTGTATTCACGCATGTCACCGACCACGTGCGCCGCCGTCTGGCCGGCTGTCCACGTGAGCCCGGGCACCGGCGCTGCCGGGTCGCTAATGCTGCGCCAGAGTTGGGCGCTGCGGGCGACTGCATCGGCCAATGCGGCCCTGGCCTGAGCGTCGGCACGCCGGACATCGTCGACGGGCCCGGCCGACGCGGCGGGGACAGTTTTCATGTGGGCAACCTTCCGTGTGCCTGTGGTGAGATAATATCACTATGCCACATAGTATTACTATGTCAATAGGCTAGGGAGATCCGTGCGCACGGAAGTGAGAGGCATGTCCGAGTCGACACCGCAGTCGTCGTCGCTGCGTGCCCAGCAGGTTGCGCAGACCCGGGAGTCGCTGGTCCGCGCAGGCCGGGAGTTGTTCGGCCAGAAGGGATTTCGACAGACTTCGGTGGAGGATTTGGCGCGCGCCGCCCGAGTCACGACCGGCGCGCTCTATCACCACTTCCCCACCAAGACCGCACTTTTCGAGGCGGTTTTCGAGCATGCCCACACCGAACTGATGGCCGCGTCGATGGCAGCCGCGCAGGATGCAACGGATGACCTCGACCTGCTGGCACGCGGCTTCGAGGCGTTCCTCGACGCCGTATTGGACTCAGACTTACAGCGCATCCTCATTCTGGACGGCCCCGCGGTGCTGGGCCCGGCACGCTTCACCGAACTGGATGAGCGCTACGCATTCGCAGTCATCGTTGCGGCGCTTCGGGCGGCAACCGAAGCCGGCGCCCTGCGCGTCGATGATCCGGAGACCGTCACCCGATTGCTGCTGGGTGCGCTGACCCGCGGTGCGATGCTGATCGCCAACTCTGGCGATCCCGTCGAGACCAGGCATGCGGTCGCGCAGTCCATGCGCACCCTGTTGGCCGGTTTCGTCGCCCCCGCCGCCGGCTAGTTGCAAAGCCGTTTTTTCGCTCCAGGATGCGGGTAGTAGATCGGCATGGGAGACACCTCGCGCGACCCGATTGACCATCACCGGACCACAGAGCCACGCGCCGGCGAATCGATGAAGAACGGCGTGAAGACGCCCGGGTATGTTCTGTTGGCCGCCGGCGCGCTGGCATTCGTGGTTTGCCTGGCCAGCTTCGCCCAGAAACAGGTCGCGATCGGAGTCGGCGCGGTCGCCGTCGCTTTGCTCGCGACTGGCGCGGGCTTCGCCTGGCTGGGCATGGAATCGAGACGGATCCTCCAAGTCCAACGGGAATGGAAAAACGCCCACGACGGCGGGACAGAATGAGCGGACGCGCCTCCGGTTCGCGAGAGTCATTGCAAGGCGGCCAGGTTGCACACCGACTTGTGAACATCGGACCTGACGATCCTCGCGACGAGTCGCCCGATTGGCCCGTTGAGGACACCGCCGGTCAAGTCGGCGGTCATATTAAAGGTTGACCCGGGATGGTTATCCGTGACTGTCATCGCTACCGCAATCCGGATCCCGCCACGGCCGCGGCCGGACAACTCGATCGCATTCGGCTCGTCATACCGCGTAACCGTCCAATGAATGACGTTGCGAAAGCCCTTCACCTTGATGCACGACGACACCCGTGTGCCCTTCTCGACGTTAGAAGGAACCGGACCGCGCCAGCCCGCGAAAATCGTCATCCAGTCACCGAACCGGTTCAGGTCGCACGCCAGTTTCCACGCGGAGTCCGGCGATAGATCGGACGACGTCGAAACATCTACTCGCGCCACCGGGCTTACATACCCGGGCGCGGTCGCGCGATAAACCGTGCCTCGGCACCTATCGGCCGGCGGTCAGATGCCGGTCCAGGTCTGATCGAGTTGTTCTGCCACATCGATGACTTGTGCCTTTTGCGATTGCGGCGAATCGATTTCCTCGCTGACGTAGTGGGCGATAAAGCGCCGGATCTCCCCGTCGACCCCGGCGATGATGCGCAACACCTCGCCGCGGATGGTTTTCGACGACACGTGGACGGTGATATCCGACGGCCGAGGCTTGGCGACATCGACGATCAGCAGCAGCGGTTCGGCCGCGCGTGCAGTCGCGTTCAGTTTGATGTCGCCGTCGACGTTAAACCGCTGCTTGTCCAGGCGTAGGTCGAGGAGCAGATCGATCACAAGCGGGATGTGGATATCAAAAGTGATGCTGTCGGCGACGTTACGGCTGACCTGGGGCTGCTTGATCGTCACCTTGGCGCTGACTTTGGCGATCTTGCCTGGCCCCTGCGCCATTGGCTCCATGTCGAACTCGTTGCCGGCGATCGCGGCGAACGCGGCGCCGACCCGTTCCTCCGTCACGGCCACTTCGAAGAATCGCCGTCCAAAATCCTCGTAGCTGACATAGTCGTAGCCCTGCATAAGTGAATACCGTCTCACGTCGTCTTCCAACACTGCGGCTGATCCGATCGTGTCGGCCGTAACCGCCTTCCTCCAGAGGTGTTAGGCAAATAACGCTGTGGGTAATCCAGCGATGTCACGTCTGCTTTCCGACCGTAGCGAGGGACTCAGGTGAGGTTGCGCAGAAGCGTTGTTGACGGCCCCGGGTTTCGTCGTATTCGTCACGGCCGTGGCTTCTCCTACGTCTCAACTTCGGCAGCTCGTCGCGCCTCGGTCGATTCCGAATCGCTTGAGCGGATCGAGGCGCTGGTGATTCCACCGGCGTGGAAGAACGTGTGGATCTGTCCGTATCCCAACGGCCACATCCAGGCAATCGGCACCGACGCCGCCGGCCGCCGTCAGTATCTCTACCACGAACGTTGGCAGGCCGAGCGGTCCGAGGAGAAGTACGACCGGGCACTGAGCCTGGCCAAACACCTGCCCGCCTGGCGCGTCCAACTGCTCGCCGACCTGCGTGGCCGCGGACTGGGACGCGATCGCGTACTGGCGCTGGCTCAGCATCTGATCGATCAGGGCTATTTCCGTGCCGGTGGTGAGGAGTACGCCGAGGAGAATGGCAGCTTCGGATTGGCCACCCTGCTCCGTGAGCATGTGCACATACACCGGGACAGCGTGGAATTCGATTATCCCGCCAAAAGCGGGGTGCGCCGGACGGTTTCGTTGGAAGACCCCCTTGTGATCAAGGCGATGCGATCGTTGTTGCGTTCCGAAACGAAGACGCCCCGGCTACTCGCCTACCGCACGTCGGAAGGCTGGTGCGAGGTGCACGCTGACGACCTCAACACCCGGTTCCGGGAGGTCGTGGGTGAGGACTTCAGCGTCAAGGATCTGCGGACATGGCACGGCACGGTGCTGGCCGCCGAGGCGTTCGCCATCGCGCGTGAACCGACGTCAAAGACGGCTCGCCGTCGCGAGGAAGCGGCCGTGATGCGCGCAGTGGCTGAAGAATTGGGCAACACGCCGGCGGTGGCGCGGCGCTCCTACGTGGATCCGCGCGTCATCACGGCCTACGAAGAGGGCATCACCATCGCCCCGGCATTGCGCGGGGTCCGACGCCAGCGAACGCCGGAGGCGCGGCGCGAAACAATCGAACGGGCTACCGCGAGGATGATCAGACGCGTCGCGCACAGTTGACCGATGAGTTTCGAAAGTGGCTATGGTCGAACGCAATACGCGCCACGACGAGCGTCAGAAACCGCCTGATGCGGCTGATCGGCCACCGCGCACGAAAAACGCTGCGGCCACAGCGATCGCGCCGATCGCGGTCACCGGAATCGTCCACGACCGCCGACCGGAGAGCGCCGATTGGCATTGGGCCACAAAATCGGTGTGCGGATGATCTGGTTGAGAATCGGAATGTTCGCCACCGACTTGTTATTCGCTTCGCGCGCGCTGGACAGGTCCGAGATCGCAGCGTTCCCACACCCGAGGCTGCCGCCGCTTCCGTCCGAAACCGAAACCGGCACCAACAACCCGATGATGCCGACGACCAGCACCAATGCCCCCACCACCAGAACAAACCGCCGCAATGTCACACCGCGCTCCTTTGCCCGTTGCCAGTCGCCAGGAAGCTAAACATCGGCCTCGACACGAAACGTACGACGCTGCGAGCCTGCGCGGCGGCGGTTATGCGAGAATTCAGCTGTCGCACCGCCGCGAACCAGGCTGGGCGATCCCGGTCGCGTTGTTAATCGCGCCACACATCCATCCCGCCGATTCGGTATCCCCGGCCCGGCCTGTCAGGCTGGCAGAACCTGGAGGTGTTTTCAGTCCGATGTGCGCCCATAAAGTGACCGAACCGCGATCCCGCGGCTCTCAAATCGAGGCCTTGCTCACCTGGGTCGGTGGCGGAGAGCGACCCCAACTCGACGAGCATCACGAGCGCTCTGCACACGCGATCGCCGGCGTGGTGGTGATCCTCAATGCCGCGCTGGCCTGGCTGGTGACGACGCTCGACATCTTGGAACCGGCACGCTGGCCAGTGCTGGCGGTGATGCCGTTCACCCTGGTGTTCGGCCTGCTGGTGGGCGCGATCACCCGCGGGATTGCCAGCGGGCCGCTGCGCGGGGTACGCGGAATCGTGGGACGTGCACTGGTGGCGGTTGCCGTCGGTATGGTTGTGGGCGAGTTCGCCGCCCTGGCGGTGTTCTCCGGGTCGATCGACCGTCAGCTTGAGCTGCAGGCGGCACGCAATGCCGATTCGGCGCCGGCGGTCGTGCAGGCATCGACGAGCCTGGCGCAACTGCACGACACACGGGTCGCGCTCAACAAGGCCGTTGACACCGCACGCATCCACCGCGACGAGGCACTGGAGGTCGCGCGCT
The DNA here is from genome assembly GCA_963751315.1 of uncultured Actinomycetota bacterium. Lineage (GTDB taxonomy): Bacteria > Actinomycetota > Actinomycetes > Mycobacteriales > Mycobacteriaceae > Mycobacterium. Next base: position 162,540 of record CAVVUH010000007.1, read on the forward strand.
GCGAATACCATCCCACCCCGGACTGCCCCCAGACCCGCATCACCGGGGTCCCCGGTTCCGGGCCCGAAACCCGAACGGCCAACCAGCTTCTCGCAGATTCTCAGCGGGAGCTGGACACCGCCGTCGCCGCTCGCGATCGCCAAGCTGCTGAGTTGGACCTGAAAATCGGCGACGGCGAGCGGGCCCTGTCCAAAGCGCATCAATCCGCGGCCGCGGAGGTCGATCATGGCTTGGGGGCGCGGTGGCTCGCTATGCAGGACCTGACATTGGCCAGTGCCGGCGCACTAATGCTGCGGCTGCTCACGATTGCGTTCTTCACATTGCTGAGCCTGCTGCCTTTAATCCTTCGACTGTGGCGGGGAGAAACGACCCATGATCGCCACGCAAGAGCCCGTGCCGAACGCGAACGCGCCGAGCTGGAGGCGGAGACGGCGATCGCAGTCAAACGCGCCGAGGTGCGTGCGGCCGCCGAGACCATGTGGGCCGAGCAACAACTCGTCCAAGCCCGACTGGCCGTCGAGGCACAGACCGAGATCGACCGCGCACAGCTTCGCCAACGAGTGGACGCCGCGCTCGAGGGCCCGAGACCGATCGCTGAGCCGGTGGCGGAACCGGAACCGCTAGTGGAAGACGTATACCTGCCGATCGCCGCCGAGGCGGAGGCCGCGAGTCTTGCCGCGACCGAATTGCCCGACGCCGCGCCGAAAGCCGATGCGGCCGAGACACCGAACCTGCCCGCGACGGTTGAACCACCCGACGTGCCCGCCACTCCGGCGATTCCGACCATTCCGGATGTCACCAAAGCCGCCGCTCGCTGGATTCGTCCGCTGGTTCCGGGGTTTGTTGCCCGCGCGATCGACACCTCGACTCACCCGTTGCGAACCGCGCGTCAGGTATTCGAGGAGGTCGAGGAGATCACGTTCGCGCTCAAGCGCACTCGCAAGATCGTCGTCAATACCGAGGAGAGTGTCGGCCAGGGGTCTGCACCGGCATCGGCCGTTATCGACTCCGCGGACGACCGCGACCTCGCGGCGCACCATGATGCGGCACAGCCGCTGTCGTCACAGCGGCCATCCGCTGAGCGCGCGGACGGCCTCCCGTTAGGGCCGAGTTTGCGTGAGCCACAACACAGTCTGACCGACCGCGACCGACCACACGCGGTGCGTGCAGCCGACGGCCCACGGCAGTTGCCCCCTGGGGAGTAGTCGTTGGGTGACACTCTATTGTGATCTTTGGCCGTAATGCGCTGCACGAAGGCATTGCGACGCAATATCGCTCACCACCGAAAATAACTCTTTCGCCGAAACCGCTTCTGTCGTAAAGTTGCAGACCCGAGACGAAACTCGGCGAAAAGTAAAGAACTGCTTAATTTTCCACACGTGTTGAATTGTGGTTCACAAGCCTTATCTACCAGCACTTTTAGCACTGATTTGTAGCGCAAGTCATTCTCAACGTGAAAAGTGATGGCACCCACAAATTTTGGTGCGTTTCTGATCTTGTTGTTAACGTCCCGGCCCATGTTTGTTTTAACAACGCTGATGGGCCTGATTCAGCAGATGTCAGGCACGCCGTATAGCCATGGCTATTCCCCTGCCGGAACGGACTGTTCGGGTCTGGCCTCGCTGGTATCGAATGTTGCTACCGACAGGCCGGCTTTCGACAATAGGTTCAACACCGGGAATGAAGAATCGGCCTTGTTGGCACGCGGCTTCCAGTACGGAACCGCCCCGGGCGCTTTGGTGATCGGCTGGAATGGCGGTCACACCGCGGTGACGCTGCCGGATGGAACACCGGTGGCCAGCGGTGAAGGCGGCGGCGTGCGCATTGGTGGCGGCGGGGCATACCAGCCCCAGTTCACCCATCACATGTATCTCCCAGTGGATCCCGGTGCATCAGAAGATGCCCCACCGCCGCCATTCGGCCCGGTTCTGGTGAACGCGGTGGCTCCGGCTCCCGAGCCACCTCCGCCACCCGCGCCCGGCCCTGATCCCGTCGAGCCCGTGCAGAACGAACTGCCGCCGCCACCGGATCCCGCGCCGGCCCCTGATCAGCCGGCCGAGGCTACCTAGGTCACACACGTAGGCCAGCCGTCCGTCACGCCAGAAAGCGATCCGTATAGCGGGTGAATCGGGCGGGCAGGTCGTGCTCGTCGAGTCCGAACATCTCGGCCGACGTCGCAATCTGGCCCAACCGGCCACGCTGGTGGTCCTGCAGGTAATCGGACATCGCCGTGCGTGCCGCGTTTGTCAGCGGCTCGCCGGCGAGGTCGTACACCCGTTCGGCGATGCCGAGCTCGTCGGCCATGAAGTCATCGAAGCGGACGTCGGTCGAGCGCTCCGGCGGGATGACATAGCGATCGTGGACGAGGGCGTCCAGCATCGTCTGCAAGCGGCCGATCCACGATGCCCCGATCTCCTGCACCGGCACTGGAGCGCAATGCATCCGCGCGGTGTAGGTGAGCATCGCAATCATCGACAGTGCTACCGGCACAGGGTCACGGTGGGTACACACCACGATCGCGCCGGGGAAGACGGCGTCCAGCACCGGCAGCTGTTCGAGGTGCTGAGGCGACTTCAGCAGCCAGCGGCGGCCGCCGCGCAGAAACTGCAGCGCTTTCAACTGGACGGCCAGGTGCTGGTACGACGATGTCTGGTCGTGCCCCAGGTAGTAGTCGCGCCACCGCGGGACGTACGCGAGAGTCTCGAACAGCATCGTGGAGAAGTCGTTGGCCAGCAGCTGGATCTCCTCGTGCACGTGCTCGGTGGTCATCTCATGCATGAGCGGAAAGAGCGGCATCGCAGCGTTCATGAACTCGACGGCGGCGTCCATCCGTGTTTTACGCGGATCAGGCTCCACGCCGATCTCGGCGGGCAGCGGAAACGGCTCGGCGCTTTCCCAGTAAGGAATGGTGCGAAACGTCGGGGCCGCCGCGAGCAGATTGTGCAGATGCGTGGTCCCGGTGCGCGGCAGGCCCGCGATGACGACCGGCGGTAGCAACTCGATGTCGTAGATCTCAGGGTGTCGCGCCAGCAGATCATTGAGCAGCAGCCGGTTCTTCAGCCACTGCACCAGCTGCGCGTGGAAGTTGACGATTCCCGGCCCGTGCAGGCCGCCGATTTCTCGGAGCGCCGCGATATAGACGTCGAGGCGCTCCCGGTAATCGTCCGACCCGAAGTCGCTCAGCCCGGTATCGGCGGTTGCTTTGGCGTGCAGCGCTTCGGCCTCCAGCGGGCACTCCGGCGCCATCGCCGCCATCAGGTCGCGGATTTGGTCGATCTGCGGGCTGAAACGGGGCTCAGCAAGGTCGTCGAGCTGCACGAGGGCTGGAGCGGTATCGGTCACGGCGACTTATGTTACTCTGAGTTTCGTAATGACGACAGAGCTTGGCCGACCCCGCGATAAGCGCATCGACAGCGCGGTGCTCCGCGCGACGGTCGAGTTGCTCGCCGAGACGGGTTACGCCGACCTCTGGGTCGATGCCATCGCCCGGCGGGCGGGCACCAGCAAACCGGCGATCTACCGACGTTGGCCCGGTAAGGCGCACCTTGTCCACGAGGCGGTTTTCCCGATCAGCGAGGCGACCGCGATACCCGAAACGGGATCGCTGGCCGGTGACATGCGCGAGATGGTTCGCCGCACCGCGGAGGTGTTGACCACCCCCGCTGCGCGGGCCGCGCTGCCCGGCCTGGTCGGTGAGATGGCCGCCGATCTGACGCTGCACTCCGCCCTGCTGGAGCGCTTCGGCGACATCCTCTCGCGCGGCCTGTCGGATCGCCTGGCGGAGGCCGCCGCGCGCGGCGAGGTAAGACCCGACGTCACCACGGCCGAACTCGTCGAGGTCGTCGCCGGCACCACGTTCCTGGCGCTGCTCACCCGTGGGGACGCACTCGACGAGTCGTGGGTAGACCGCACTGCCGCTTTTATCACGAGAGGAATCCGCGCTTGACCGCCAAGACGACGCACGAGTCCACCGCCGCATGGCATGAGCTACTCGAGACCCTGGCGGGCCTCGACCGCTCCTTCCTTGACGGCGACCGCGCCGTCACCGACGACCGGCACATCGCCGACGGCTACCGCATGATCGCGACCACGCTGGGCGTCGCCTTCGACACCTATCTCTTCGCCGAGCCCGATCGACCGGTGTTCGTCGCAGTCAATACGCCGTTCCGCCGCGATCGTCGATGGGGCGGCGACAACACCGACGCCTACTACTACATGTGCCCGGTCGATCCCAACCGCCGCTACCGCATCAGCGGCAACCGCGGCGACAGCGTCTACTTCTCGCTGACCGCCTACAACGAACCGTCGCCGGGCGCCTGGTCGGACCGAATCGTGGCGATCGTCCGAGACGACGACCTCGAGATCGACGCCGCCGGCAACTTCTCATTCGAACTCGGACCCACACCCGACGCGGCGGTTCTGATGACCCGCGACTACCAAGCCAACCCACTGACGGGCCGCCCGATCAGCTGGAATATCGAGGCGCTCGACGAACCGGAACCGATTCGGCACGGGGATGCCGAGACCGCTGCGCGGCTACGGGCCAGTGCCGCCTGGCTGCGCACGATGTTCGCGATCCTCCCGCTGGCCGTGGGAGCGCGGGTCGACGAGACGCATGCATTAGGTCACGAGATCGCCCACGCGGCCAATCAGTTCGCCGACCCCTATCAAGTTCCGGACGCCAACTTCGGCTGGTCGGCCCGGGACGCTTGCTACTCCTACGGCAGTTACGTCCTGGAAGAGGACGAAGCGCTTGTCATTACCCACCGGCCGCCGCGGTGCAGGTTCTGGAACCTGGTCGTGTGGAACCAGTTCATGGCCACCCACGGCGTCACCGATGCGCGTAGTTCAGTCAACGGCAATAGCGCGGTGCCTAACGCAGACGGCTCGGTGACGATCGTCATCTCCCGTGGCATGACGGCGCACCCGAATTCCCTGACCACGCTTGACTACCCGCGTGGCAACCTCGCCTTCCGGTGGTTTCTTGCCGACGAGGTCCCGGCGCGGCCGGAAGTGCGGCTGGTGAAGCTCTCCGAGGCGCCGACAAGCGTTGATGAAACACCGCACTGAATCGAACTGCTTAACCCGGCGTTAACGGCTCCTCGACATCGCGTCCGCAACCTGTATGTAATGTGGAGATTCTTAGTTTATGTAGCCAATCTCGAGGGAATCTTCTGCGTCATGATTGACCGTCACTTGACTCGCCTGTTTGGTGCTGCGGTAGCCACCACATCTGGGCTGCTTGCCACTGTCCTCCCCACCGCCGCCGTTCCTTCCGCGTCCGCCCAGGGATGCCCCGACACCGAGGTGGTGTTCGCCCGCGGTACCGGCGAGGACCCGGGTGTCGGCCCGACCGGACAAGCGTTCGTTGACTCCCTGCGCGGGCGCCTGGGCGGAAAGTCCATGGACGTATATCCGGTCAACTACCCCGCCAGCGACCAGTGGTCGACCGGAATCGACGGGATTCGAGACGCCGGCACCCATGTCGTGTCCGAAGCGGCAGCCTGCCCGAACACCCAGATGGTGCTCGGCGGTTACTCACAAGGCGCAGCCGTGATGGGCTTCGTCACTTCACCTGCCGTCCCGGATTCGATACCACCCGACGTCGATCCGGTAACCCTCCCTAAACCTCTGGACCCAGCCGTAGCAAGCCACGTCGCTGCGGTCGTGCTGTTCGGAGCGCCCAACGTGCGGGCGATGAACGTCCTCGGCCAGCCGCAGGTTGTCATCGGCCCGCTGTATCAGGCGAAGACCATTCAGGTGTGCGCCGTCGAGGACCCGGTCTGCTCGGACGGCATGAATTTCGCCGCGCATGATTCCTACGTAGCCGATGGCAGCGTCATTGCCCAGGGGGTGGACTTCGCCGCGAGCCGCCTGCAGGCGACTCCCGGCACTCCAGTGCCGGCTACCTCTCCACGGCACGGCTTCGGAGACTGAAGCCCGCCACCGTGGTCGGGTTCCGTGCCCTGGACTAGCGTCTAGAAACGTCTGTGCGCTGGCATCCAGGGACGGAGGACACTCATGGCGATCCGCGTTGCCCACGTCGGCACCGGGAATGTCGGTCGTCTGGCGTTGACCGAGCTGGTCAGCAATCCTCAATTCGAACTGACCGGGCTGTGCGTCTCGTCGCCGGAGAAGGTCGGCAAGGACGCCGGAACACTCGCCGGGGTTGACGTCGCGACCGGCATCACGGCAGTCGACGACCTCGACGCTGTGCTCGCCACGGCGCCTGAGTGCGTCGTCTACTGCGCGATGGGTGACACCCGCCTGCCCGAGGCGATGGGCGACGTCATGCGCATCCTGGCCGCCGGTATCAACGTGGTCGGGTCGTCGCCGGGGCTGCTGCAATATCCGTGGGGTGTGATGCCCGATAAGTACATTGCCCGCATTGAAGATGCTGCGCGGCAAGGCAACTCGAGTATCTTTATCAACGGCGTCGACCCGGGATTTATCAACGACCTCATCCCGTTCGCGCTCGCCGGCACCTGCCAGCGCGTCGAGCAGGTGCGCTGCATGGAGATCGCCGATTACGCGACGTACGACGGCGCAGAGGTGATGCACTACATGGGGTTCGGCCAGCCCTTGGATGACATACCGATGCTGCTGCAACCGGGCATCCTCAGCATCGCGTGGGGCACGGCGATCCGTCAGTTGGCCGCTGGGCTCGGCATCGAGGTCGACGAGATCACCGAGTCATACCGGCGCGAGCCCGCGCCGGAAGACTTCGACATCGCGGTGGGACGGGTGGCCAAGGGAACCCTGGCCGCGTTGCAGTTCGAGATCCGCGGCATGGTCGACGGCCACCCCGCGATCGTCATCGAGCACATCACCCGGCTGCGCCCGGATCTGCGGCCGGACTGGCCCCAGCCCGCATCCGGCGGCGGATCGTATCGCGTCGAGATCGTCGGGGAGCCTTCCTACGCCATGGACATCGTCCCGACCAGCCTTAAGGGCGACCACAACCACGCCGCGATCGCCGGCGCCGCGGGCCGGATCGTCAACGCCATCCCGGCGCTGGTCGCGGCGCCGCCGGGAATCAGGACGACGCTCGATTTGCCGCTGATCACCGGGAAGGGGCTCTACGCACGGGAGGAAATCGCAGCGATCTAAATGATCGTCCAGCACACCGTCAACCGAAAGGCTGTCCTGTATGAGCCCTGAGACGTCCTCGCCCACGGTGGTACTCGTCCACGGAGCCTGGGCCGACGGATCCAGCTGGAGTCGAGTCATCACCGGGCTGCAGCAGGCCGGGATCGCGGTCATAGCCGCCCCTATCCCGCTCACCTCTCTCGCCGACGACGTCGACGCGCTGGACCGCACCATCGACAGGACCGAGGGGCCGGTCGTCGTGGCCGGACACGCCTACGCCGGCGGTGTCATCGGGGCCACCAAGCATCCACGCGTGCGCGCGCTGGTCTACGTGGCCGCGTTGGCGCCCGACGAGGGCGAAACCGTGGCCGATGTCTTCTACCGCGATCCCCCGCACCCCGACGCGCCAGAGCTCAAGCCCGACGATCACGGCTGGATCTGGCTGCCGGTCAACGCCTTTGGCAACGCATTCGCCCAGCAGGGAAATCCCGAAGAGCACGCGGTGCTGGCGGCGGTGCAGCGACCCATCGCCGTGCAGTGTATCCAGCAACCTGTGCCGAAACCCGGGTGGAAAGACCGCCCGTCCTGGTACCTCATCGCCGAGCAAGACCGGATGATCAACCCGATCACCCAGAAGTTCATGGCCGAACGCATGCACGCCAATGTTCGCATTCACGATGCCGACCATGCTCCGCTCATCACCCGACCGCACACTGTGGTAGACATCGTCTCCGAAGCGGTACGCGATTCAAGTGCCTAGCTGAAACTCATTCGTAAGCACGGTATTTCGAAGATTTGACGATTTACGCCAAGTGCACGGCATTACGTGCTGCGGCGGCGGTCAAGCATGCGAACCCGAAACTGCTCTGCGTGTGCTGACATCGCCGAGAAAGCCAACCTCCGAGCAGATAAATCCGCCCTGGGTTACCGTTTCCCGATTAGCTCGGCGAAAGGGAGTACGGCCCCATGAGGATTTCTCACACGGTGATGGCCGGAGTAATCGCGGTGTCAACGCTGACGGGAGTGTCGGTCGCCGGCTGCAGCAGCCACTCGAAGTCATCGACGCCGACGTCGGGATCAGCCACCACCACCACGCACGCCCAGCTGAGCGACTACACCACGCTTTTGATCAAGGCCAGCGATATCAATGCCCCGGAACCGTTCACGGCCAGCCCAGCGGTCAAGAACCCGAACGGCCAGCAGGGCGCAACAACCACGTTCAGCGACCAAGACCATTCCCACACGATAATCGACACTATCCAGGTCCTGCCGGACCCTGCCGGTGCTGCGAACGCGCTGGATTCGGCGAGGGCAATGCAGCATGAAACGCTCCAGGCAAAACCCATGTCGGTTGACGTCGGGGTCGACGGCACGACGATCACTGGAACGTCGCCGGACCGGTCCAAGGGTGTGACGGTGTTGCTGTTCACGGAGGGCAAGGCGTTCGTCAGCCTGGAGTTCGACGGCCCCTCCTACGCGCTGGCACCCCCGGAATTCATCCACGACGTTGGCGACAAACAAGACGCCGCCATCAAAAAAGCACTTGGCGGCTAGTGCTATCCGGTGTTTTCAGTGTCCAGGGTCGAATTCGAGAGGTAGTGCGGTCGGGCCGGTGATACCGGTGAGTTGGCTCCAGTGGGCAAGTCCGCCGGAGCGCGGATTGGGCATGCGGCTGGTGATGATGCGCAGAGCTTCGACGAGTTCGAGTCGAGCGAGGTGCGAGCCCAGGCAGTAGTGCGCGCCGCTGCCGAACGACAGGATCGGCGCCGGCAGCTCGCGGCTGATGTCTAGGCGGTCAGGGTCGTCGTAGACGGCTGGGTCACGGTGGGCCGCAGCGATGTTGGCGACCACAAGAGAGCCAGCGGGAATGATCACATCACCCAGTTGGACGTCTTCGCCCGCCATTCGGACGAGGGCGAAAATGATTGGGGAATAACGCATCAGCTCGTGGACCGCGTTGCCGGCCAGCTCGGGATGCGCGCCCAACAATGCCCACTGGTCGGGGTGGTCACGCAAGAAGTAAACCGCTGCTGCCAGTTGGTTGCGGGTGGTGTCAGTACCGGCGATAAGGAGAGTGGAGGCGAGCGTGACGAGTTCGCGGCGGCTGAGGCGGTCACCGTCCTCCTCGGCGCGGATCAGGTCCGAGATCAGGTCGTCGGTGAGGTTGTCCCGGCGTTGGGTGAGCATATCTTCGAGATAGGCGTCAAGCTCGGCCCACGCCGCCGTGATGGCGGGCTCGTCGTTGGCGACGTTCCATTCGAATACTTTCTTGATGTCATCGGCCCATGCGGAGAACAGCTGCCAGTCCTGACGCGGTACGCCGAGCAGCGCGCAGATGATCGGGGTGGGGTATCGGCGGGCGATATCGGCGACCACGTCGCAGTGTCCGGCGGCGGCGAGCGGGTCGATGAGTTCAGTCATGACGTCGACGATGAGCGTCCGCAGCCGCTCGGCGCCGCGTGGGGTGAATGCCTTCGACACAAGTCGGCGCAGCCGGTGGTGCGTCTCGCCCTCAAGTCCCAGGATGCTCTGGTTCGCTCTGTCCCATACCGGGCCTGACGTGATGCCCTGTGCGGCCATCACCGGCTTCACCGCAGGGGCGAAGCGGGGGTCGCGCGTCACCACGCGGACCAGTTCGTAGCTCAAGACCTCCGGCCCATGTGGTCCGATTGCGATCGGCCCACGCCGGCGTGCCTGCCCGATGACGCGATGCGCCTCGTCGGGGTCGGTGAGGTGGTCATAGGCAATCGATGGCAGGCCCGCTTCGCAAACAGCCGGGCAGATGCTGGTTGTCATGATCCGACGATCGCCCAGCGCGAGTCTCAGACCATCCGCCGTAACTCGTAGATTTCGGCGAGCGGGGTCGTAGATTGCGCAGCCGCGGGCCGCAATCTACGCGTTTGTGCTGATGTTTTGCGGTTCGTGCTGGCTTCATGCTGGCTAGCATGAGCGAGATCGATCCACGTGTGGATGCGCCGTTGGTGGACTGGAGCGAGCTGGACGTGAGCGGGCTGTTGCCGACGGGCACCGTGACGTTGCTGTTGGCCGACGTCGAGGGCTCCACGCGGCTATGGGAAACCCAGCCCGAGGAGATGACGGCCGCGATTGCGCGTTTCAATCAGAAGGTGTCGGAGACCATCGCCGAGCATGACGGGGTGCGCCCGGTCGAACAGGGTGAGGGCGACAGCTTCGTGGCCGCGTTCGCCCGCGCTTCGGATGCGGTGGCGGCGGCGCTGGAGTTGCAGCGCGCGCCGTTTGCACCGATCCGGTTGCGGATAGGGGTGCATACCGGTGAAATCCAGCTGCGCGATGAAGGCAATTACGCCGGCCCAACCATCAACCGCACCGCGCGGCTGCGCGATCTCGGCCATGGCGGCCAAACCCTGCTCTCGGGTGCGACGGAAGCGATGGTGCTCGACGCGCTCCCTTCCGACGCGTGGCTGTCCGATCTGGGCACCCATCCGCTGCGGGATCTCCCCCGCCCCGAGCGAGTGGCGCAGCTGTGCCATCCCGATTTAGTCAATGACTTCCCACCGCTACGCATCTCGAAATCCTCTGCTTCCCAGCGCCTTCCGGTACAGTTGACGAGTTTCGTCGGTCGTGACGCCGAGCTGGCTCAGGTCCGCGAGCTGCTCACCCAGAGCCGACTGCTGACCCTGACCGGTGCCGGTGGAGCAGGTAAGACCCGGCTGGCGATACAGCTTGCGGCACAACTGACCGGCGAATTCAGCGACGGGGTTTGGTATGTGGATCTGGCACCAATCACCGACCCCGAGGTTGTGCCAATCACGGTGGCCCGCGCGCTGGGGCTGCCCGACCAACCCGGCCGCTCCACCATGGACACGCTGACCCGATTTGTCGCAGACCATCAAATGCTGATCGTGCTAGACAACTGCGAACATCTACTGGATGCGAGTGCGGCGTTGGTCAATGCGCTGCTCGCAGCGGCGGCAGGGTTGACCCTGTTGACGACTAGTCGTGAGCCTATCGGGGTGGCCGGTGAGGTGAGTTGGCGGGTGCCGTCGCTATCGCTGGCCGACGAAGCCATTGAACTGTTTACCGACCGGGCCAGGCGCGTCCGGCCCGATTTCGCTGTCAGCGACGACAGCGCCGCAACGGTGGGCGAAATCTGCCGTCGCCTGGACGGTTTGCCGCTGGCGATCGAGCTGGCCGCAGCACGGGTGCGTGCCCTGTCGCTGGCCGAGATTCTCGACAGCCTGCATGACCGGTTCCGGTTGTTGACCGGCGGTGCGCGCACCGCGGTGCGGCGCCAGCAGACGCTGCGCGCCTCGGTGGACTGGTCACACGCGCTTTTGACCGAACCCGAACGAGTGCTGTTTCGCCGGCTGGCCGCCTTCCTGGGCGGCTTCGACCTCGACGCCGCCCAAACAGTCGCCGGCGGCGGCGACGTACAGCGCTACCAAGTGCTCGATCAGCTCACCCTGCTCGTCGATAAGTCGCTGGTGGTCGCCGACGACAGCGGGGGCAGGACCCGGTATCGGCTGCTGGAGACCGTCCGCCAATACGCGCAGGAAAAGCTCGGAGAGTCCGGCGAAGCCGACGCCGTGCGCACCCGTCACCGTGATTACTACACGTCGCTCGCGGCTGCGATCGACGCACCGGCAGGCAGTGAGTATGAGCAGCGTCTCGAGCAGGCCGAAACTGAGATCGACAATCTGCGGGCCGCATTTTCGTGGAGCCGGGAAAACTCGGACACCGCGCTCGCTTTGACGCTGGCATCGTCGCTGCAGCCGCTGTGGCAAGCGCGGGGCCGGCCCCGGGAAGGGCGGGCCTGGTTCGATGCCGTCCTCACCCGTGAGGTCGCGCAGGACGCCGGGGTGGCGGCCGCGGTACGCGCCCGGGCGCTAGCCGACAAAGCGGTGATCGACTTAGTGTTGGGCGCTGCCGACAGCGTGGATCGGGCGCAGCAAGCCTTGGCGCTCGCGCGCGACATCGATGACCCGGCTGTGCTGGCCAGGGCGCTGACCGCCTGCGGCTTGACCGCCGCCTACAACGCCGAACTGGCAGCGGCGTACTTCGCCGAGGCGATCGAACTCGCCCGAGCCTTGGACGATCGGTGGAGGCTCAGCCAGATCCTGGCCTGGCAGGCCGACGCAGCGATCGCCGCCGGTGACCCGATCGCGGCGCGCATGGTCGCCGAAGAAGGACGCGACCTCGCCGACACGATCGGGGACGGGTTCAACTCGCGCCACTGCCGCGTATGCGTGGGTGTGGCGCAGATGTGGCGGGGCGAACTAGCCGGAGCCGTCGCACAATTCCGCGCGGTGGCCGCCGAGGCCAAGACCGCTCACGATGGGATCTCTGAGGCGGTGAGCCTCGGGCACCAGGGCACCGCGCTGGCGTGGCAGGGTGACACGGCTGCGGCCCGCGCCGCAGCCGACGCGAGCCTGGAGTTCGCATCCGAGTTCGGCGGGCTCGCCGCGAGCGTTGGCTATTTCGCATTGGGAAACACGGCCCTGGCCGCCGGCGATGTCGAGACGGCCCTGGACGCGACCGCGGCGGCCTGGGAGCACGGGAGTTTCGCGCCGGGCTTTGCGGCGCACCTGCGCCCCGTCATTGCGCTGGCCACGCTGGCGGCCGGGGATCTAATCGCGGCCCGGCGCTGGGCCGACGACGCGGTCACGACAGCGACGGGCTGGGCCGTGCTGATACGGGCGCTGACCACACGTGCCCGCGTGGCGATCGCACAGGGTAAGTTTGAGCAGGCTGAACGCGACGCCCACGACGCACTGGCGACCGTCCCCGAATGTTTCCCTTATCTGGGCTTTTCCGAAACCCTCGAGTGCCTCGCCACGCTAGCCGGGGATGCTGGCAGTCACCGCGAAGCCGCCCGGCTTTTCGGCGCGGCAGCGGCCATCCGGCAGCGCATGGGCGTGGTGCGGCTCAAGGTCTGGGACGCCGGCTACGAAGCTTCGGTGGCAGCGCTGCGAAATGCGATGGGCGAGGCGGACTTTGACGAGGCATGGGCCGAGGGCGCGGCCATGTCCACCGAGGAGGCGATCGCCTACGCCCAGCGCGGCCGCGGCCAACGCAAACGACCCGCTAGCGGCTGGGCCTCACTGACCCCCACCGAGCGCGAGGTCGTGCGACTGGTCAGCGAAGGACTTGCCAACAACGACATCGCCGCAAGGCTTTTCGTCTCACCCCGCACAGTGCAAACCCACCTCACCCACGTCTACACCAAACTCGGCCTGAGCTCGCGCGTCCAGCTTGTCCAAGAAGCGGCGCGCCACAGCTGACTCAAAGGGTTTCGTGGGCTTGAGCCAGCAGCGCCCGCGCGCTTTCTACGCAGGGCAGTAAGCGGTCGTAGGCGCTGACGCCGGCTTCGGCGCGGGAGAGCATCGGCACCTCCAACCCGACGACGCGATCACCTGGCAGGGCTGCCAACATGTCGGCCAGCGGCAACTCGCCTTCACCTGGTGCCATTCGGTGATACATGGCCTCCTCGGCATAGTTGTATTCCCGAGTGGACCGCAGTGGGACATCACAGAGCTGGACGTGACCGATCCGCTCTGCGGGCAGCGATCGAAGATCGTCCGGGCCGGCGCCGGAGCGGGCCACATGCATGGTGTCGATCAGCAGGCTGATCTCCTCCCGGCCTACGTGCTCGACGGCGGCCATGGCGGTCGACAGGTCCGCGATGGCGAGGCCGGGAACGGGTTCGACGCTCGTCAAAATGCCTCGTTCGGCGGCCAAGTCGGTGAGCACGGCAAGTTGATCGAACGTGCGCGCCCGGTCCGCCTCCAAGCTGACCGTGTTGATCCGCGGGATCCGCAGTTCGGCCATGATGTCCAGATCGCCAGCATACGAACGAACGTCGACACCCGGCGCGATGAGCAGGCCCTCCCCCAGTGAGATCGATATGCCGCGGTCGTCCATGGCCGCCAGCAGCTCGCGGCGCAATCCGGGATCGTCGCGCAGCGAAAATGGTTGGTAACCGAGTTGTTTGAGCACAAAGCCGTCTAACCCGGTGGTGATGTAGCGGCATCCCAGATCGGCGACAAGCTGGACGTAGTCGATCGGCGGCATGCCGAATACGCAGAGCATCTCAATGCCGAGGCGATCCATCGCAGCCGTTCCGCTCAGCCGCCGACCATGGCGAGGCCGCCATCAACGGGGATCAACTGCCCGGTGATGAACCCGGCTCCGTCACCGGCAAGGAATACCAACACCGGCCCCAGGTCACTGGCCGGGTCACCGAGCTTGCCGCCGAGCGGAATTGACAACCTCATCTGCTGATCGATGAATGCCGCAGCATCCGGACCCAGGAATTCCCGCAGCCGATCGGCGCCCGGGGTTTGCACTGCCGGCGCCAGCGCATTGACGGTGATCCGGTCGGCGCCCCAAGCTTTGGCCGCCGACCGGGTCCAGGCTTGAACGGCGCCCTTGGTGGCGGAGTACACCGCGGAGATCGGGCTGCCCATAACCGCCTCGGACGACCCGAAATTGATGATCCGACCGCCGCTCCCCCGCATCACAGCGTGCGCCGCTTGATTGGTGAGAATCGTTCCTTTGATGTTGGTTGCCAGTAGGAAGTCGATTTCCTCGCTGCTGATGTGCCCGGGGATCCCCGGCTGCCACAAGCCGGCCGCGTTCACCAGTACATCTAGGCCGCCGAGTTCCGCTACCGCGCCGCGAAACGTAGCCTCCACTGCCTCGGCGTCCCGGACATCGCACTGCAGCCAGGTCACCGGGGCGACGTCGGCGGCAGGAGCGGTTCGGTGGTATGTCGCGACCACGCGCGCCCCTGCGTCGTGCAGCACCCGCACCGCGGCGGCGCCGATACCGGTGGCGCCGCCGGTGATCAGAATGCGCCGACCCGTCAACGACGAATGAGGTACGGTCATGGCCGCGGAGTCTATCCGCCCCCAGAAAGCCAATGTCAGGTAACGGCCGATGTATTCGATGCGGTTCGACATGCGCGCCCCCGATTTCGGGGCGGCGCCGACCGAGCTCTACGAGGCCGCCGTCGACATGTGCGCATGGGCCGAAACACGAGGCTGCCTCGCCGCAGTGATCTGCGAACACCACGGTTCGCCGGACGGCTATCTGCCAACACCAATGATCCTCGGCAGTGCCATCGCCGCACGCACGAAGCAGTTGATGATGACGCTCATCGTCATCCTCCCGTTCTACGATCCCGTTCGGCTTGCCGAAGAGATCGCCGTCCTGGACATCCTCAGCAAGGGGCGCGCAAGCTACGTGTTCGGGTTGGGTTATCGGCCTGAGGAGTACCAGCATTTCGGGCTCGATCTGCGGGCCTGCGGACGAATGGCCGACGAAAAGCTTGACCTGCTGCGCCGTCTGCTTGCCGGCGATGTGGTGCAGCACGAGGGCCGCCTGATCAAAGTGACGCCCTCGCCGTCCTCGCCGCAGGGGCCGCTAATGATGTGGGGAGGAGGAAGTTTGGCTGCGGCACGACGCGCCGGACGCTACGGCCTCGGCTATCTCGCGCAGGGTGACGTCCCCGGCTCGCAGGAGGCGTACGAAGCCGCCTGTCGTGCGCATGGCCATCAGCCCGGTATGACGCTGCTGCCTGATCGCGATACGCCGAGCGTGTGTTTCGTCGCCCCCGACGAAGACCTGGCCTGGCGGGAGATCGGACCGCACCTGCTGCACGACGCGCGCGCGTATGCCGAGTGGAACCCGGGCAATCAGACATCGGCGGGTATCGCGGAGGCCAGCGATGTCGATGAGCTGCGGGCGATGTCGCGGACGCACCGCATCTTCACCGCTGACGAAGCGATCGCGCATGTTCGCGGTGGTGGCATGCTCACCCTTTCGCCGTTGTGCGGTGGCATCCCGCCCGACATCGCCTGGAAGTACCTGCGCTACGTCGACGAGGCGGTGATGCCCGCGCTGCGCAGCTCGGGCGGCGGGTAGCTCTACGCGCCTGTTCCGCCGGAACGCCTGCTGACCAGGACAATCATGCCCGCTGCGGGCAAGGCGCCGACGGCAAAGATGGCAAACTGCCATGCCCAGCCCGTCGCTTTGCTTCCGAGGCCTTCGCTGTGCAGGATCTCGTCCCCGCTGGGCGTTCGGGCTGCGCAGCCGCGGGACTTGGCCCACCAGTCGTCTGCACGAGCTGATAGCCGTGGCTAGTGACCCAGGCCTGACAATCCTGGCTGACGCCCCAGAACCCGCGAAAAGAGCGCTCCGCAGACGCCGATCAAGAAGGCTACGACTGCAATCCCCACAGCAACGTGCGCCATCGAATTGCCACCTCAAAAAGCCTCTGGATCCCGCTGTACCTCGGGCGGCACCGGATGGCCATACAGGCGCGAAGCGTTCTCCCAGGTGATCTTGCGGATCAGATCCTGTGGAAGATCACCGATTTGTTCGTGGATCGTTTCTTGGGTGTGTGGCCAGGTGGAGTCGCAGTGCGGGTAGTCGGCTTCCAACATGATGTTGTCCACGCCAATGCGCTCGTGCTGTACGAACGACGACTTGTCTTCCACGGCGCAGAACCAGAAATTGCGCGTGAAAACCTCTGCAGGAGTCAAACTCTCGCCTAATGACGCCCAGGTTCCATACATTGCGTGGTAGCTGAGCATGTGGTCGAGGCGATCCAGCAACCCCGCGACCCAGCCGATTCCGCCTTCGGACAAACAGATCTTCAGATCGGGGAACCTGCTGGGCAGCCCGGAGTACAACCAGTCGACCGCAGCCGAAATGGCATAGGCAAAGAACAGCACGCCCTGCACATCAGGCGGCGCGTCTTCGGTGGTGGACGGCGACGAGCCCGATGATCCGATGTGAAGGTTCACGACGGTGTCGGTGTCGGCGCATGCCGCCATCATCGGATCCCAGTGTCCGGAGTGAATACTCGGCAATCCGAGCATCGCCGGGTTCTCGCTGAACGTGACGGCGTGAAAGCCGCGCTCGGCGTTCTCGTGGATCATCTTTGCTCCGAGCTCGGGGTCCAGCAGCCAGGGCAACTGGCACGGAATGATCCGGCCGGGATATGAACCCGCCCAAACCTCGTGGTGCCAGTCGTTCCATGCGCGCACCGAAGCTAACGCCAGATCGCGATCGTTGGTCACCTGCTGCAGCCGCTGGCCGGCGAACCCCGGTAGAAACGACGGAAAGTTGAGCGAGGCATAGATGCCATTCAGGTCCATGTCCTTGACGCGGTCGTGGATATCCCATGCGCCGCGGCGCATTTCATCGAATCGAACCGGCTCGAAGCCGTACTCCGACACCGGCCGTCCAACCACCGCATTGAACCCGACATTGGGCAGTTCCTGGCAGTCGTAGACCCACGTCTGTCCCCCGCTGTCGGTCTCGACGACTTTGGGTGCGCGGTCGGCGAATCTCCGCGGCAGACGTCCAGTGAACGTGTCCGGGGGTTCGACGATGTGATCGTCGACCGAGATCACGGTGTAGCGGCGTTGCGCCCTTGGCGGGTCCGGCAGAAACGTGACGGAGCGATCTTGCCCGGTCTTGGCGGTGGTGAAGTTCCGGTTGGCGGCCAGCTCGTCGATCGATTTCATTTCTCGGCAGTCCGCTCAGCTCAGCACGGCGGGATCGGCTTTGATCGTCATTCGTGCGGCGCCGGCCCAGTAAACGTCGGCGGCTCGCTCGATCAGCGACGCCTGCATGCCCGCCATGTCCGACCAGTTCATCTTCGCCGGCTCCTTTCCGGTGAGCATGACGTCGTAGGCCAGCTTGCATACCCGCTCGATCGATGCCGCGCGGTAGACGGCGTCGGGCAGGTTGCGACCGGTTGCGATCACCCCGTGGTTGGCCAGAATCGTCAGGTTGGCGCCTCCAATGCGGGCCGCGAGATCGGCTGCGCGGGAAGGGCTGTCGATTTCACCATCGTAGGTATCGACCAAGCACAGGTCGTCCAGGAACAACGAACCGGTCTGGTGAACCAGCTCGGGCAGCCTGCCCAGTGCGGCAAGCACGCATACGTAATACGGATGATTGTGAATGACCACCCGCGCGTCTTCGCGCGCGCGATGCAGTTCGGTGTGGATGTAGATCGCTGGCGTGACATCCCAACGGCCGCGGACCACCCGCGCGTCGGTATCCACCACGCAGATATCGGATGCGGTCAGTTCTTGCCACCACAATCCCCACGGGTTAACGAACATGTCGGTATGTCCGTCCGGCTGCCAGGTGATGTGTCCGGCCATGTTTTCGGCGAAACCGATGTTGGCAAGGTGCCGAAAGGCCACGGCGAGCGCCTGCTCGTCGGATAGTTCGACTCCGATCGGTGGTACTACCGAGGGCGCCCACACCTCCAGACCGCCTCGTCGTGCATCACGAGCATTCATGGTTGGCCTCCATCCTGGCTCGAATATCTTCTCGAAGCTGGCCTTTGGCAATCTTTGCACCGGACGACCGGGGTAGTTCATCGACCACAATGAGTCGTTCGGGCAGCAGCTCCTTGGAAACACCAAGGCCCAATAGGTATTCGACGAGTTCGGGCAGATCGATGGTCTGCGATTCTGTGAGTTCGGCGTAGAGGCAAATCTTTTCACCGAACACCGGGTCGGGCATGGCGACCGCCGCCGCCAGCGCGATCGCAGGGTGTGTCATGGCCGCATCCTCGACCTGCGCCGCGCTGATGTTCTTGCCGCCTCGCACGATGAAATCCGAGATTCGGCCGGTGACGCTCAGATAGCCTTCCGCGTCGATCTCGCAGATGTCGCCCATGCGCATCCAGCCGTCACGGGTGAACAACTGGTCGTGGTCGGCCCCGTCGAGATAGCCGAGGCTGGTTGCCGGTCCTCGGCACCCGGGCTGGCCGCGGCCGGTCGCGGTGACATCCTGATCGCCGTCGAAGAGCCGGACCGACATCTCCGGCACGATTCGGCCGCCCGTGCGAAGTCTGCGTCGCCGCGAGTCGTCCAGGGTGGTACCGCTGAGCAGGCCGGTTTCATTGGAACCGTAGAACTGCAGAATCTTTGCGCCGGTGAACTCCTCGAACTCGGCAGCCGGTCGGTACGGCACTGCCTCCCCGCCGGTGAAAACGACACGCAACGAGCTCAGGTCGTAATCGCGGCGAGCCCGGTCGGCCATCAGCATCGTCAATTGTGTACTGACACAGCACATTACGCTGATCTTATGTCGCGAGATCGCCTCACACGTTGCCTTCGGCGTGAAACGCTCCAGGATCACCGCGGTGGCACCCAGGTAGATCGGGGTGCTGTGGCTGGTCCATAGTCCGAAGCCGAATGGTGTGGGAATGACGGGCAAGAAGATGTCATCCGACGTCAGCTGCCCATTGGCAACCGCCTTCTGGTGAAAGTAGTACCAACGGTTCTGGGTGTGCACGACGCACTTGGGCAGGCCCGTGGTCCCGGACGTGGAGTTGATCAGAAAGACGTCGTCGGGACCGAGTTGGGACCCGACCCTCACTGCCCTGGGCGTCGCGTCGATGTTGAGCCGCGGAAAGTCCGCATCATGGGTCAAGACCAGCCACGGGACCGGGAATTCAGCGGCCACGCGCGTCGCGGCGTCGCCGCGCCGCTCATCGCTGATCAGCAGCTTCGGTCGCGAACTGCGCAGTATCGCAGCGACCTCACGGGTGCCGGCGCGTGCGCCGATGCCGACGACGACGGCGCCGCAACGCTCGATCGCGACAAACAACACGTGGATGCCGGCGGAGTCGCCGCGCCACACCGCGACCCGATCGTCCCGTCCCACGCCGACACCGGCGAGCTGCTCAGCCAGAGCGTCTGCCGAATCGTCGAATTCACGCCAAGCGAGGGCTGTGCCGGGATCGTCGGCGTACGCGCAACGGTCCGGTGAGTGTTCGGCGTTGCGACGCACCGCGTCGGACAACGTCGAGTCGGACCACCAGCCGGCGGCGCGATACCGGGCTGAGTCCTCGTCGGTGAATGCCGGCGAGCCCACGGTATCCAGCCCACCGGCGCTCATCACCCGATGATATGGCGAAGGACTCTACTTGCCAGCAGCATTACCGACTCGCACCCAGTTCGCGGCGTGAGGTGCAGAAACAGGTAGTGCACTACTCGTGTCCGCGGGTGCGTGCCCGCCATACCTTGCTGTGTAGCGATGGCCGGTTTAGCCGGTCAAGGGCACACCGCAAGGGAGACGAACGAAATGTTCTATTCGAGAACGGCATCCGCCGACACCGCAGATGCCTCATACGAGCCCATTCTTCGAGCACCCTCGGTTGCGCCCGCCGATGAGGCGGCATCGGCCGAGGTGCTGATCACCGAACAAGAGGTGCTTTTCGCCACCGCGGCCGCGTTGCCCGCCCGCCGCCAGCACATTAGCCGCCCGTTCGGCGCACTGATGCGGCGGATGTTCGCGGTTTCGGCGCACGCATCGGGTCCACCTCGACGGGACGTCCCGAAGCGTTACGAGTTCCTCGAACAGGCCCTCATGGGACGCGAAATGGACAGGCTGTGAACGCTGTGACCCTCGTCGGCACCGCTGTATTTCTGGTGATGACGGCGGCGGGAATCTACGACCTGCAGCCCCGGCTCGAGCGTTGGGACTATCAGCGCCATCTCGACGACTGACCGGGATCGTGCTCTGTCCGTCGCGGGACCGTCAGGCTATCCTGACAGCTATGAGCGTTGCAGACGCGTGGGAGCAGGCCCGACAGGCATGGCGCCGGCTTGCCGCGAACAGCGAACGCCCACGTGGCGATGACGATGGGCTGGCTTCCCTGTCCGACATCGGTGTTGTCCGCCGCATGTTGGACCAAGCGGAATTAGCGGCCGTTCGAACTGCCCGGCGCAGCGGCAAGTCCTGGGCTGAGATCGCCACTCATTTAGGCGTCACGCGGCAATCCGCCTGGGAACGCTGGCGTGATCTCGACGACTCCCCCCGTGGTGGCGAGTCCGGCCGCAGTGCTGAATCGACAGTTCTGGATGACGCGGCCTCGGACCTGATCCAGATCCGCGCCCGAGAGCAGCGTCGGGCCGCGAAAACGCTAGTGCCCAACGTGGTCGGGCTCGAGTGGATCGAAGCGCGCGACCTGCTGGCCGGCAAGGGTCTGGTGGCGATCAATGCCCAACCAGACAACCCTTCCGACCCTGGAAGCCGCGGCTGGGTTGTGACCGACCAAAGCCCCGAGTCCGGCGCACAGGTCAGCCCCGGATCGGTAGTCCGACTGTGGCTGCGAGGTGACGGCGATGCGGGAGTCCGGGAACCGCGGCGTCCGCGACCCACGCCTCGATCGGCTCGCGAAACGTTGCCCGAACCCCACGACCAGGCGATCGGCTAGCACGAAGCTAGAGGCGCTCAGATGATGCCCATGCCCTGGGCCACCAGTGCGAGCCCAACGAATGTCAACATGACGACCAGAATCTGCCGGCGATAGGAGCGCGCCCAGTCGTGTAGCCGTCGCAGTAACGCTTCGGTCTTAGTTGGCGCGAACAGATCGCTGAGCAGAACGATCTCGACAATCGCAAGCGTCTCGATGACGAACACGATGGCGGCGCCGATCTGCGTGCCGATCGCCGCTCCCGACGTCGGGATGGTGGCGAGTCCGAATACAACCAAAGCCGGGTTGGGCGCCGCCCACAAACCGATCACCAACGCGATCCATAAGGATTCGCTTTCCCACGCGTGGTTGGCGCGCCCAAGCAGCCGCCGGATCGCAGTTCCGGATCCGCCCTCGGCCGCCGCACCCTGGTCATCGTTCCCGCGGCTCAGGGGCCGCTCGATCGGGTGCGGTGCATCGGAGTCCGCCACCAGGGCCGATGTGTTGGCGTCCCGTGCCGGTGTCTGCGCCCGCTGACGCGCCAGAAAGCGCACCGCCAACAGGGCGGCGACCAATAGGACGAGGACACCCGCCGCGATTTCAACATGCCGGACGGTGGAACTGGCGGACGTGGCCGGGTTGGCCAAGTCGTGCACAAAAGACGAGAGCATCGGCGTGAAATGCAACGCCAAAATCGGGACCAGCAGTAAGACAACGCCGGCCAGCGCGCAACCGATCCAGTAGACGAGCAGGTTTTGCGCGGGCCGTGGCCTGGAAATGAGGAGAACGTTGAAGCCCAGGCGGACCGGGTCGAATGCTATTGGAAGCGCCAGCAGCACCAGCGAGCTCCACATAGCCGAAAACTTACCCGGCCGCCCTGGGTATCGATCAGCTAAGGGTTGGCCGTGAAATTAGCCATCGGGCTTGCGCTTTCAACAATCGGTGATAGATACCACCGAGGAATTGAGTGGACTCGCCAGGCGTGTGTTGCAAAGGGGCCGAAGATATGAGCATCGATGACGCAACGGTTGCCGCCCCATTGCTGGCCGACCGGATTGCGGTGATAACCGGCGGCGCTGGCGGTATCGGCGCGGCGACCGCGCGGCTGTTCGCACACCATGGCGCCCAAGTGGTCATCGCTGATGTCGACACTGAACGCGCTGAGCAGACTGCCGACGCAATCAGCAAGTCCGGCGGGTCAGCTTTCGCTTTGGTCACCGATGTCCGCGACGCCGACCAGGTTGCCGACTTGGCGCGGTCGGTACTCGAGCGCTACGGCCGGATAGATGTCCTGGTAAACAACGTGGGCCACTGGCTGCGCCACCCGGGCGACTTCGTCGACACCGACCGGCAACTGTGGGACGACCTTTATCGAATCAACCTGCACCACGTCTTCCTCGTCACGCACGCCTTTCTGCCGGCGATGATCGACCAACACGCCGGCGCGATCGTCAACGTCTCGTCCGTCGAAGGGTTGCGCGGCTACCCGGAGGACCCGGTCTACGCCGCCTTCAAAGCCGCCGTCATCCACTTCACCCGGAGCCTGGCGGTGCAGGTAGGCCGCGACGGCATACGGGTGAACGCGATCGGCCCCGACGTCACCGAATCACTTCAGGTGCCCTACTCGCAGTGGCTGTCCGCCGAAGAGCACCTGCAGTGGCCGCAATGGGTTCCGGTCGGACGGATGGGGCTGCCCGAGGACCAGGCCCGGGTGATTCTGTTCTTGGCCTCCGGACTGTCGGCCTTC
The DNA here is from genome assembly GCA_963751315.1 of uncultured Actinomycetota bacterium. GTDB lineage: Bacteria > Actinomycetota > Actinomycetes > Mycobacteriales > Mycobacteriaceae > Mycobacterium. The sequence continues at coordinate 185,588 of CAVVUH010000007.1, forward strand.
GTCACCGGCCACACCATCCCGACCGACGGCGGCACCGGCGCGGCGGGCGGATGGTTTCGCTCGTCACGCCGAACCGACCGGGAATGGACGAACCGCCCCATCGAGCCGTGACTGGGGCAGGGCTGCCGCAGGCTCAGCTGGGCTCGCGGAGCGGCAAGCCGGCAGTGCGATAAATCGCATCGACGACGGTCATGTTCTCGATCGCGTCTTCAGGCGTCGTCTTCACCGGTTCGCCGCGCAGCACTGCCGCGGCGAAGGCGTCGAGCTGATACGCGTAGGAGGCGCGGCGTGGAAAACGCTCCACACGTTTGCCGGTCGATGACCGGACCGAGAGCCGGTGGTAAAGCTGCGGCAGCACCGGATTGAGCGCATGCAGCTCGCCCTGGTCACCAACCACGTGGGCGCTGATTTCCAGCAGACGCGGCGACCACATCGAGCAACGGATCCGGCCGGTGTGCCCTTCGGCAAACCGCACCTCGGCCGTCATGGCCCGGTCGACTCGTGGATCGCGCAATTTCGGTTGCGCTGAAACAACTTCCGGCGTTGAACCCCCGAACGTGCGGACCATGTGGACGGCATAGCACCCAGCGTCCATGGTCGCGCCTCCGGCAAGCGAGTAGTTGTAGCGGATGTCGGAGGAATTCGGCAACGGGAAGCACAGGGCCGCCTCTACCCGCTGCAGCTTGCCCAGTTCGCCCGAGGCGATGATCTCCTCGATTCGCAAAGCCAGCGGATGGTAACGGTAGTGGAATGCCTCCATCACAACTCGATCCGACTTTGCGGCCAGCTCGGCGATCTCGCGGGCTTCGGCGGCGTTGGCGGTGAACGGCTTTTCGCACAGCACGTGCTTACCGGCGGCCAGTGCTGCCCGGGTCCACCTGCCGTGCAAGCCATTCGGCAGCGGGTTGTAGACGGCGTCGAGGTCCGGGTCGGCGATAAGCGCCTCATAGCTGTCGTGCACCCGGGCGATGCCGTGTTTGACGGCAAATGCCCGCGCACGCGAAACATCGCGCGCAGCCACGGCGGCGACTACGACGTCGGCATTTGTCTTGGCTGGTTTGATGAGCGCCGTCGGCGCGATACGCGCTGCACCCAGTACGCCGATTTGCACGGGATCAGGCTAGGCCCCGTTCGAACGTCAAGCCTGGCGAATACGGAATTACGCCGAATTGAACAAACCCCATAATCCGCGTGGGCGGCAGGCCACAATCGTTCTTTCTCAGCAAGCTCACCCGAATTCTTAATGTCGCACGCAGGGAAGACGCCTACCGTCGGCCCATGGTTGCGGTCGGCGAGCTGGTCCGGTTCCCGTCGAATCGATCGGTGCTTCCGCCCCCCATTCGCTGCCCCCGTGGTCATCTGATGCGGCCGGAGCGGATGCTGGTCGGCAGCACCGCTTGCGCATGCGGATGCCACCTGACGTGGCGATGTCATTGCGGTGCCGTGACATACAGGCCCGAGTTGGGTGACACATGCCGTCTGCTTCGACCGGCCCAGTCCTCAAACGGAGCGGGACGCCCGGGTGCGTAAACGGCATGTCAAAGTCGCGTAAAAACCCGCCGAGGTCTCTCGCCGACAAGCGATTGGACTGGGTACATTTTTTAAGTCGGTTTGTCGGGCTTTTGGTCCGACCTACTTGAGGAAGAAGGTCATGCTCACCGTTGAGACGCGGCTCCTTGAAGAATTGCGCAACTGCGCTGTCGAGTTACGGCAACTTGCCTACACGCTGCAGCACGGGATTGGCGAGCACGACCTGCTTCGATTGTCGGAGCGGATGCGGGCTACCGCCGACGATGTGGTCCGCAGCGGCACTTAGCCCGCTGGCCCTAGTTTCCTTGAGCGCCTGGCGGTTTCGGGGGTCGACCCTCGCCGGTCAAATATTTCGGGCAGTACTCGCCGGCCGCTAGGGTCGTGAACTCGGCGGCGCCGTTGCCGCTGAATCCCGGATTGCGCAGCTGCAGGTTGTTGACGATGTCCGTGTCCGGCGTTCCCTTGTCGACCAAATCACATACATCCTTGGCAGCCGAGATCGCGGCGGCCGGATCCTGATAGGTAAGCCCCGCGGCTCTGAGTTGGGCTAGGAAGTCGGGCGTCATTGTCGGAGGCAGGGTCGGCGTATGCCGGCGCGACCACGGCGGCGACGCTTGTCAGCATCACTAGACGTCTCATAGTTCCCGAGTGTTCCAAAGTCGCGTCCAGGGCGCATCCCGCATCCAACGCCTAGACGACATACCACAATTGTTCAGCTGGCGTTAACGATGACCTGGCGGACGACACGCTGACTCGCCGTCTCATCCCGCGGTGTCCTCTGATTGTTCCTGGCGCTCGGCGTCGGCGACCGTCAAGGGCAACGCCAGTTCTTCCAGCGGGCGCTGCTCGGCTGCGACACCGAGCCACAATTCGACGAGGCCTGATACTGCCATCACGCCCGCTCCGATCAAGAAGGACCAGACCACCAGACCGCGCTCTCCCGAATTGATCAATTGACCGAACAGCAGCGGCCCGCTGATACCGCCAATCGCCGTACCGACGGCGTAGAAGAACGCGATCGCCAGCGCCCGGGTCTCCATTGGGAAGATCTCGCTGACCGTCAAATAGGCGGCACTGGCACCCGCCGAGGCCAAGAAGAACGTGACCGAAAGCACGATGATGAAGGCCCAGACGCCGCCAGTCTCGGTCACGAACAGCACCGCGAGGACGACGGCCACGACTGCCGAACCGACATAGGACAAGGTGATCATCGGTTTGCGGCCGACGGTGTCGAACAACGGCCCGAGTACCAGGGGCCCGACAAAATTACTTAGCGCCCAGAGGATGTAGAACAGGGGCACCTTTCCGGACGCGACTCCATAGAACCCGCTCAACAGCGTGCCGAGATTGAAGGTCACGCCGTTGTAGAGGAACGCCTGCCCGATGAACAGCGCCAATCCAAGGACGGCGCGCCGCGGATAAAGCTTGAATGCCACCCGGGCGATCTCCCGGAACGAAATCGTCTTGCGTTGACGAACTTTGAGTGCGCGTCCTTGCGGCTCGGGCAGCGGCTGGCCGGTCTCCTGACGAATTTCGTCTTCTATCGAGGTGACCACCCGCTCGGCTTCCTGGTCGCGCCCGTGAATGAACAACCAGCGTGGACTCTCGGGAACGTTGCGCCGGACAAGAAGGACGAAAATGCCGAAGATGGCTCCGATGCCGAAGGCGAGCCGCCATCCGATGTTGGCCGGGAAATTCGACGTGTTCAGGACGACCAATGCGCCGGCCGCACCCGCGGCCGAACCCAGCCAGTACGTCCCGTTGATCACCAGGTCGACGCGACCACGCACCCGCGCAGGGATCAACTCGTCAATCGCCGAGTTGATGGCGGCGTATTCGCCGCCGATCCCGGAGCCGGTGAAGAAGCGCGCGATGAAGAAATACCAAGGCGCGAACGCGAATGCCGTCGCGACGGTGGCGATCAAATACACCGCCAAGGTCAGAATGAACAGATTGCGCCGCCCGAAGCGGTCGGTCAGGTGACCGAAGAACAATGCCCCTAAGCAGGCCCCGGCGATGTAGATCGCCGCGGCCACGCCGATCTGTGCAGGGTTGAGTTCGATCCCGCTGCCCTTCTCGGTGAGTCGCGACGACACGTTGCCGACCATGGTGACCTCGAGCCCGTCGAGGATCCACACACCGCCGAGACCGACAACGACGCGCCAGTGAAACCGCGACCACGGCAGTCGGTCCAGCCGCGCCGGCACATGCGTCGTGATCGTTCCGGTCTGCACGCTTGCACTCATGCTGCTCCGTTCTGGGTCGACCGAGGGTTACCCACTACCGCGGATCGCAAGCCTTAACGAAACCACTTTCCCGATTGCCCGGGCCAGGCCACCAGAGGCTGATGCCAATCCTTCAGCCACATCGATGCGCTGTGTTGACCGGCGGGTGTCTGGCCAGCGCCTGTCGAGGACGCATCATAGGAGGATTAATACGACAGGCCGAATCGAGGAACGGGCGGCGCAGCCAGACGACGTGGGCGCCGGTAATCGCGATGGACGAGACATCTGGGCTGATCGGTCGGCAGGAGGAGTTTGCCAGTGTGCTGCGCCTTACCGACCCCATCGCACCCCAAACACCCCTGGCTCAATCCCCCGGTAATGCAACACCCCCGTCGGTAACGGCGTCGACGTGGTAGCGGCTGGCAGTCCAGGGCACGGTGTCGGGGGTGGGTGTGAGCGTGACCGTGACGAGGTTTTTGCCTGCGGTGAGACGGTCGGGCACGAGGAAGGTGTCGTCCAGCCAACGATGCGAGTTGTTGCTGCGTGGCTCTAGCCAGGTCCCGGCCGGTATGCCGTCGATGGCAACGTCAGCCGATTGAAAGCCGACCGCTTGGTCCGACGTGCGGCGCAATAGGATGCCGTGGTTGTCCGGGCTGACGAGCACGTGGAAGGTGATCGCGGCGTTGGTGGCGTGCACCAACCCCGCGATGCGGCGGGTGTCGTCGGTGCCCTCGTATTCGCTGACCAGCGGCTGATCAGTGGCGGCCCCATCGCTGTAGCCGTGCAGGAGTCGGCCGACGGGATCGGTGGGGCTGAGTTCGTCGCTGGGTGTGCTGGTGTCGTTCGGTTGTGTGTAGAGGAATGCGGTTGAGCTGTAGTCGGGTTGGACCATGTTGCGTTTGCCGTGCTCGATGCCGAATCGGATTGCGGAGTGATAGTCGATGGCGTCGGCGAGCATGAGTCGATAGACGGCGACGCAGTAGTCTGCACATCCGCCTGTGGCGGTTCGTTGATCGGGCTGACCGGTTAGCGGGTCGCTATAGGTCGTGCCGTTGTGGAAGTACCAGCCGCCCTCGTAGAGGTCCTCGGTGCCGGTGCCGTACCACTGCGGCGACGCGGAACCGTCTGTGTAGACCCGTTCGGCCCCTTCGAGAAAGTACGGGGAGTCGTCACCAAAGGACGTCTTGATCCGAGACCCGCGGATGGTGTGGCTGACGCCGACGAATTTGCCGTGGCCTTGTTCGTCGGCGAACACCCAGTCCTGACCGAGCGTCGTTGGTCCGGCGTGCGAGCGTGCGGTGAAGTACCCCGCGCGGCCGCTGGCCAGCGCGGGCGCCCACTGGGGGGCGGGCGTGGTCACCACATCGCTGTCGATCCCGAATCTGGGATTGCCGGTGATGTTGACGAGGGTGATGCGGGCGGTGCGGGCGAAAGGCATTGGCCACCATGCCGACAGCGACAACGACCCATCCGGTTGCGGGGCGCTGGCGAACATCAGCGATTGCACATTATCGGTGCCCAGCCCGGCGCCGAAGAACTCCCCCAGCGGCGAGTCGACCAATATTCGGCCGTCGAACTCGATCTGCAGCCGCAACCCGGCCAGGAGTTGATCCGCGGGCCGTGGCAGCTGCAGGCGCAGACCCGAGATGCTGCCCGAGCCAGTCGATTCCGCGATGGTCACACCAATGTCGGCGGGAAGGTCGACGACGCGGTGGTGATGTGTTGCTGTACGTGCCGACGGTTTGGGGTCGACGGTCCCGGCGGCGCGGAGGGTGGCGAGCACGTCGAGTGCAGGGTCGGAGGGTGAGAAGGTGGTCACGCCATCGGCGGTCGAAAAATGGCGATAGTCGACGTGGTAGTACTCCAAATTCGATGCGACGCTGATCCGCATCGACTGCCGATACGGCATGGGTACTTTGATGTAATCGCCCCCCGGCGACTGCTCAGCGTTGGCCACCAGCGGCCACACGAATGGCGCGCCCAGGCCGCCATCGACCAACGATTGCAACGGCGTGTCGATCACCGTGTGTCCATCAAGCTCGATACGAATCGTTCCCATCGCGGTCAGTTTGCCGCCATCGCGGGTGAACCAGATCGAATCAATCTCGCCGGCGCCGCGCGCCTCCGCGACGACACAGCCCGCACCACCGGACGCCAGGCAGCCACCGCTGCCGTTTTTATTGCCGGTGGAGATGTCGAAATCGCCGCCGCTTCGATCGAAGCTGGACAACTCCAGACTCTGAGTGTCGGCGCGCAGATACGGCAACCGATCCAATCGGCGATAGGTGTCCCAACCCACCGTCCTTTCGCCAAGCCCCGCGACGACCGGCCCAGCCGGCGCTGCAGTCGCCGGGGCAACACCAGCAACGCCCAGCAGCAGAAATGTCAACATCGCAGACAGCGCCGGAACAAACACCCGGATGGCGACAGAGGACGGCTTCGGAACTAGACCGTGTGCACCGCAGTCCATCACCGCCACTCCTTACGGTTCAGCCACCGAAACGAGAATTATGTCGCTTGCCGCGGTGATCCGTGGCAATCCGCGGAAACCGTGAACAGTTTTTGTCCCGCTCTGATCTGGTAGTCACGGTTCAGTGCAGCGAGGTGAGCGGCTCAACCCGACACGCCGATTGGGCAACTGCTGCAAGGGTTGCGAGGCTGTCAGAATTGCTCACGGCGCGAAAATCCCGCCAGTAGGAACAGCTTCGACGTGTTCGCCCGGACGACAACTACTCGTAACCAGTCGGAGGAAAACCTTATATGCGGTACTCGAGCACTAGTACCGGTTGGAGGGCCTACATGAAAGTCGTTCTTTCGCGTAGCGTTCTCACAACAATGGCTATGTGGATCCATCGGGTGATGTTGGCCACGATGCAGGCTGAGCTGGTGCCATGGCAAAACATACAGGGGTACAACGGAACTCGTTCCGAAGTCGGGCGAGTCCTATAGAAGCCATAACGTGACGCTGGTGGTGATGCGCGTCAACGCGTTCGCCAGCAGCTAACCGCTAACCGGCGCTCGCGCGTCAGAGGACGTAGAGCATCTCCTGGTACGTCGGTAGCGGCCACAGGTCGTCGGCGACGATGGCTTCCAGCTTGTCGGCAGCGGTGCGCACCGCTTCCATCCCCGGCAGCAGCGCCTTCTGGGCGTGGGAGGCCTCGTCGAGCGCCGACTCCGCCGAGTGATCGGACAGCGCCGTCTTCAATGTGGCCAGCGCCGCCTCGAGATCCGCTGTTGGGGCCGAAACCGCTTCCAGCGCAGTCAGGCTCGGTTCCACACCGGCGGCCTTCAACGCCGCGACGTTTTGCGCAAGCTCGGTCTGGTAGCGGATCGCGGCGGGCAGAACGACCGTCGTCCCCATTTCCAGCGTCAGCTTCGCCTCGACCGCGATGGTCAGCACGTACTGCTCCAAGCGGACCTCGTAGCGGCTGTGCAGCTCGCGTTCGTTGAAAACGCCGTACTTCTCGAAGAGTTCGACCGTCTCGGGTTTGACCAGCTCCGGAATGGCATCCAGGCTGGTCTTGAGGTTCGGCAAGCCTCGCTCGGCCGCTTCGATCTGCCATTTCTCCGAGTATCCGTCGCCGTTGTACACCACGTCGCCGTGTTCGGTGATGATCTCGGTGAGCAGCTTCTGCACTGCCTGGTCGAAGTTCTCGCCGTCGGCGACGGCCGTCTCCAGGACCGTGGCCAAGTAGTCGAACGAGTCAGCCATGATCGTGTTGAGGATGATCATCGGCACGGCGACCGTCTGCCCGGAACCAGGCGCACGGAACTCGAACCTGTTGCCGGTAAAGGCGAACGGGCTCGTTCGGTTGCGGTCGCCCGGGTCGGTCGGCAGCGGGGGCAGCGTGTCGACACCGATAATCATGGTGCCTTTGCCCTTGGAAGATGTGGCCGCGCCCTTGGCGATCTGTTCGAACACGTCGGCCAGTTGTTCGCCGAGGAAGATCGAGATGATCGCCGGCGGTGCCTCGTTGGCGCCCAGCCGGTGGTCGTTGGTGGCCGAGGCAACCGAAACGCGGAGCAACCCGGCGAACTTGTGTACGGCCCGAATGACCGCGGCGCAGAACACCAAAAACTGGGCGTTCTCATGCGGCGTATCACCCGGGATCAGCAGCGAACCCAGCTCGGCGTTGCCGACTGAGAAGTTGACGTGCTTACCCGATCCGTTGACGCCGGCGAATGGCTTCTCGTGGAACAGGCATTCCATGCCGTGCTTCTTCGCAATCGTCTTGAAGACCGTCATCAGCAGCTGCTGGTGGTCGGAGGCGATGTTGGCCCGCTCGAACATCGGCGCGATCTCGAACTGTCCGGGGGCGACTTCGTTGTGCCGCGTCTTAGCGGGGATGCCCAGCTTGAACAGCTCCCGCTCGGTGTCCATCATGAAGCCCAAGACCCGCTCCGGGATCGCGCCGAAGTAGTGGTCGTCGAACTCCTGGCCTTTGGGCGGCTTGGCGCCGAACAAGGTGCGACCGGCGTTAACCAGGTCCGGGCGTGCGAGGAAGAAGTGCCGGTCGATCAGGAAGTACTCCTGCTCCGGGCCACAGAATGAGACGACGTGATTGAAGTCCTTGTGCCCGAACAGCTTCAAGATGCGTTCGGCCTGCGTGCCCATGGCCTGCTGGCTGCGCAGCAATGGCGTCTTGAAGTCCAGCGCCTCGCCGGTCATCGACACGAAAATTGTTGGGATGCACAGCGTGTTGCCGTTCGGGTTCTCCAGGATGTAGGCCGGGCTGGTGACATCCCAGCCGGTGTAGCCGCGTGCCTCGAAGGTGCTTCGCAGGCCGCCGGAGGGGAAGCTGGACGCGTCAGGCTCGCCCTGGATCAGGGTCTTACCGGCGAACTCGGCGAGGGTCTGGCCGTCGGAGACGGGCTCCAGGAAACTGTCATGCTTTTCCGCGGTCAGGCCGGTCATCGGATAGAAGACGTGCGCGTAGTGAGTAGCACCCTTCTCCAGCGCCCAGTCCTTCATGGCCGCCGCGACCGCGTCGGCGACGGCGGGGTCGAGCTTGGCACCTTTGTCGATCGTCGCCACCACGGACTTGTACGCCGACTTGGGCATCCGCGCCTGCATCTCAGACTTGGTGAAGACGTTGGAGCCGAACACCTCGCCCGGCGCCTCGCCGGGGTCGAAGCTGATGGCAGGAGGCACATACGCCTCGACGTTGTTCATTGCCTGAAGGCGCGCTGTGTTGCCGCTCAATAGAGTCCCTATCGCTACAGATGCATCGCATCCGACCGTCGAATGATCGGGACTTTATGGTTCATCGATGGCAATTTTGTTACGCGGTCGTCAACGTCTGATGGCGCGCCCCCGGTCGTGGCGGTGAGCACGCGGAGGCGACGAGACCACGCGGCGGAATAGCCGACCAAGGGACAACCCAGCCAAAGCGAGATGTGACAACCTGTAAACCGCCAGTTGAGTTTCGTTCATCTTGCTGAGGACTCCGCCGCGTAAGGTCCCGCGGCATGACTAATCCTTCGCCCGCGCCTGCTGGATGGCTCGCATCAGACGGCAAATGGCATCCGCAGCGGTGGGAGAGCACCTTCATCTACCACACGAACGAATCGCTGCAAACTGTGATAGACGAAATCAGCCGTCAGACGAAGGCCTTGGGAGAAGAGGGCTGGGAGGTGATGAGCTCCTCGGCGGAGCGAACTCAGGTCTCCCACCACTTCAGGGACTACGACAAAGGCGGGGACCTACTTTTTGAATGGACCATCGTCTGCGCGCTAAAGCGCCCTCTTCCGCCCGGATAGTGCCGCCAGGGCATCCATCGGGCACCTGCTGCTCGACCTAATCGACGATCTCGAAGATCGCCGCGGCGGATGTCACGGCCTTGTTGCCATTGCCCTCGTCATGGAGCAACATGCGCACGCCGACCTTGCCGGATCCGCCCGTATGCCCGGTGCCGTCGACCCGGAACGGCCCGATCTTGCCTCGCGACATAAACATCACATGCCAGCTCACCACCTGAAGCTTCCTGGTGCCGACCGTGTCGGCGGCCAGGTCGATCGCGGCGGTTTCGAGCACGACGTGCTGCGGCCCGATATGCAGCGCCGCGTCGGGTGAGGCGAGCTCAGCGCTCAGCGCAGGCAGCACCCAATGCCCGTCGCGGCGTTTGGATGCGCCGAACGCTTTCCACAGGGGTGGCAGATCGGGTGAGTCCTCGATCACTAGTTCGGTGCCCGAAACATCCATTCTGTCAAGGCCTTCCGGCGGAACACCGATGATCGCGCCCTGCCCCTCGTTGAAGGCGATGACCCGGTCCGGGTTGTCGGCGTCGACGATCTTGCAGCGGCCGTAGCCCATCATCCGGCCCTGATGCACGTTGCCGGACTCGACGACTTCGACCTTCTTCACGTCGTAGCCGGGATCGACGATCTGGACCGAGGCGATTACCGGGTTGGGTACCGCGACCAGGTCAGCCTGACAGCCCTCGGGCGAGGCTATGGCCAACGGCGCCACCATGATTCCGCCCGCCTCGTTGCGCATATCGCGGCGGATGGTGACGGTATCGTCGGTCTCGCCAACGTTCATCGACGAATGGTTGCGACCGATATACCGGTAGCTGAGCAGCCCCGTCCAGCGTCGGAAAAGCTCGTCGCGGTACGCGTCCGCGTCGCCGCTGAAGTCTCTAATATCCCGCAACGGCTCGGTCATCGCGTCTCCCTTAGATCGAAGTCCATATTCCGTTGTTCCAGAATCCCCAACCATTGGCAGTCTGGTTCCACATCAGCTGGGCCCCAGGCGCCCACGGCGGTGGAGGTGGCTGCGGCGGCGCCCACAGCGGCGGGACTCCCCAGGGCCCCCAGCTCGTCGGACCAATTTGGCCTGCCGGACCTTGCCAGTCATGGCAGTGATTCCAGTCCCAGTCGTAAGCCTTGCCCCAGCCCGGGTCCCATTGATCACCCGGGCACCAGTGATAGTTGGGCGCAGGAGCCGGCGCCGCCTGGGCCATGCCGCCGGCCAATCCGAAAGCGAATATAGCCGGTCCACCACCCGCCAGCACGCTTGTGCACAGCCGAACCCACGGTCTCGCGCGCGTCGCAGTACCCATACGTCCATAGTTTCCCTTGAGGGTCGGATTCCGAAGACGTTTAGTGAATCCGATTCCCAGGTAGCTACCCTCGTGATCAGGCTGGCTTGAATACGGACTGTGACCCGGTGGTGTCATCACCGTTCGCGGTGAAGTCGACGCCACGGTCCCATGGTTTGCCGGCCTCTGGAGCCGGCGCCGACACTGACAGGTGCTTCTCGGTCACGGCACCGGTGTTGTACTGGCGATGCGGGACGCCGGCAGGCACGACCACCAACTCCCGGGGCGACACAACATGCTTTTCCAATGCGACCTCGACGGTGAGTTCACCATCCAGTACTAGGAAGTACTGGTCGAATTCGTGAATGTGGGTGTCGGGGCCCGCGCGGCCGACGTTGATTTCTGCGTAGTTGACGACGGCATGCAGCGAGCCGGAGCCGGGGCCGCTCAGCGGCTGTACTCGCAGCCCGCGCAGGGGTTCGCTCAGGTGTGCCCGATCGACCCGACGCGTGTAACCCTCCCGGTCGGTGCGATCGGCAGCGGGTACATCGTCGGGTGTATCGACCATGATGGTGAGCGGGGCCATCGGCGCTGGGGCAGGAATCATCATCTCGAGATGGGTCTCGTCCCCAGGACCCTGATTCCAGTTGCGGTGCGCCAGTCCGGCGGGGATGAACACGAAAGTTTCCGCGCGGATGTGGTGTATTTCGGTAGCTATGGAGGCTGACTTGAGGCCGAAGGCCTCGGGCTGCAATCGGACGTGGGTTGCCGGTGGCGGGTGAACACTCGCCGGGGTAGAGCCACAGTTGCAGATCAGGAGGCCTCCGGTGAGTTTCAACGGTACGAGTGTCGGGTTGGACGTGCATGCGCTTTCGGTAGTTGCGCACGCACTCGATGAAGAAACGGGTCGGGTCGAGCGGGCACGGTTGTGTCCTGATCACGGCGAGATCCTGGATTGGTTGCACCGGCTGCGCGGCCCGGTGCGGGTGGCCTATGAGGCCGGGCCGACGGGGTTCGGGCTGGCCCGGGCGTTGGCAGCTGCCCAGATCGACTGTGTGGTCGCGGCACCCTCGAAGCTGATCCGCCCGGCTGGAGATCGAGTCAAGACCGACGCCCGCGACGCCGCGCATTTGACCCGCTTGTTGAGGTTGGGCGAGATCACCGCGGTCACCGTTCCCGAAGCTGACGTGGAGGCGGTGCGGGATCTGGTGCGGGCTCGCGAGGACGCCCGCGCCGATCTGATGCGGGTCCGGCACCGGCTGTCGAAACTGCTGCTGCGCCAGGGCCGGGTGTACTCGGGCGGGCAGGCCTGGAATGGCGTGCACCAGATCTGGCTGCGTCGGCAACGTTTCGACGATTCCCATACCAGGGCGGCCTTCGATCACCACTTCGATGCGGTGCTGAGCGCGACGGCTGCGCGTGATCGCCTCGATGAGCAGATCGTGGCGGTAGCGGCCTCGCCGCGCTGGGCTGACCCGGTCAACCGGTTGGGCTGTCTACGGGGAATCTCGGCGCTGACCGGGTTGGCGTTGTCGGTGGAGATCGGTGATTGGACCCGGTTCACCGGTTCCTCGATCGGCGCCTACGTCGGGCTGGTGCCGTGCGAGTACTCCTCGGGGGCATCTCGGGTGCAGGGTTCGATCACCAAGGCCGGCAACGCTCACGTGCGGCGGCTGTTGATCGAGGCGGCCTGGCACCACCGGGCGCCCTACCGCAATCCCGGACCCACGATGCGGGCCCGCTGGGCCAAGGTGGATCCGGCCCTCAAGGCCCGCGGTCACGCCGGCAACCGGCGCCTGCACCAGCAGTGGTGCCGGTTCAACGAACGCAAGAAGCCGCACGTGGTGGCCAACGTCGCGATCGCCCGCGAACTGGCCGGCTGGTGCTGGTCACTGGCCACACTGGACTAAGCGGGCCATCACCGGACTTGATCGGAGCCAACCGGTCGACGGCGAGGTAGGCGAACCGGATCTGCGTTACAGCTATGAGCCACAACAGGATTCCTGGAGTACTGGTGTGACGCCCGTCCCTAGAGAGCAGCCACCGTTCGCGCCGAACCATCGTCTTGCGGTACCCAACCCGCGCATATCAGTCTGACACCACCGTCGTTGACCAACGACCGCCGCGGCACCGACTGACACCGATCAACCGAAAGCCGCCCCGGCACCAAACCGGGGCGGCTTTCACCTGCCTCTTGACAAACAATGCCTACATATCAGCTGTAATGACCACGGACGTTGGTGACGGCGTGGCGTGGTGACATGACGAAGACCTCCGAGTGAAGTGCGAGCTGTCTAGGAAACGCACTCACCGTTGGAGGTCTTCATGGTCCACCGTAATGCCCTGCTGTCAGAAAGCGGTCGTCTGAGGCTGGCTCGATGTGTCGTCGATCAAGGTTGGTCGCTGCGCAGTGCCGCTGAGCGGTTCCAGGTCTCGGTGATCACGGCGGCTCGCTGGGCTGCTCGGTATCGTGCGCTGGGAGACGCGGGGATGGGCGGGGATCGGTAGCCGGTCGATTACGTCGTCAGGTCGGCAGCGTCGACAATCCCACCGCCGACCATCAACAGCTGCGTGCCAAGCGAAGTCGCCTCATTGAGCGGTCCAGCCGCCGTCGATCGAGTAACAGGCACCGGTGATGGTGGCGGCCGCATCGCCGGCCAGGAAGACCGCCAGCGCGCCGATGTCCTCCGGGCGGGTGTAGCGGGCCATCGGCTGCTTTTCGGCAACGAATTCCTGCTTGGCCTCTTCAACGGACTGTCCCGTTGCGTTGGCGTGCGCTTCGATTTGCTGCGCTATCAGAGGCGTCATCACCCAACCGGGGCAGATCGCGTTGCACGTGATGCCATGGTCGGCGGTTTCGATTGCCACCACCTTGGTCAGATCCGGAACCGGGCGTGAGCCCCCCTCTGCATGCGGTCGGAGGTTCCCGGATCAACCGGCTACCAAGCGGGCCCTGACCGCAGGATTGGGAACAGATTTGGGAAGCCGGAGCGCGACCCGAGGACCAGCAGATGGCGAAGCCAGTCCGGAACGGCATGCAACATGCCGAGCAGGGTTTCACGGTCCTCGGCCTCAATCCCGCGGTTGACATATAGATCGTGTGTTAGATATAGTACGCAGCATTAGTGCACGTCACCCATTCATCAGTGCACCCCACCTATTAAGGAGAAGATCAATGGCCATCGCACAGGATGCACTCACCGATCTGCAGGCCCAGGCACTCAATGCCATCAAGACCGGCCAGGAAGCCGCCGCCGAGGCGATCCAGGCGTGGAGCCACGCCGTGGCGAAGATGGCTCCGACGCCGCAGTCCGTCCGCGAGGTGCCCCCGTTCTTTGCAGCCGCGGTCGGGGATCCGAGCGCAATAGTGGACAGCGTCTACGATTTCGCTGGCCAGCTGCTGACCTTGAACAAGCAGTTCGTGCACCAGTTGCTTGACGCCGCCGAGCCCGCGGGCGCCAAGCAAACGACGTCGGCAGCCAAGAAATCTGACGCCTGATCGCGACCCATGGGGCAACCCCGTCACGGGGTTGCCCCATGGCTGCGGGAAATGTGAATGATGATGGACGATGCGCTGAACGACCCTTGGCGGGCACAACGGGAAGCGCTGGGGACGTTCATTCGGACCCAGCGTGAGTTATCCAATTTGTCGCTTCGTGAGCTCTCCCGGCTCACTCGGGTATCGAACGCTTATCTGAGCCAGGTTGAACGAGGGCTGCACGATCCGACGCTGCGGATACTCTCGCAGATCGGTGAGGCGTTGCAGATATCGATGTCTGAGATCCTCGACGCGGCCGCCGCTACCGATGGCTTCGCGGCCGACTCTGACTCCTCGACGAACGTGCCGTCGGTGGGCGCAGCTGTCCGGGCCGACCCCAACCTGACCACAGCCGAGAAAGACGCCCTGCTGACGGTCTACCGAAGCTACCTCAACGCGCACAAACAAACCTCCGGGTAACTGCTCGCCGCTGTAGGCGAAACGATGCTTCGGCCACTGCCCGACATCAAGGCGTCCGCGATCCGACGACGTCCGGCCAACTGTCCGACGTCGCCATTGGCGGCCACGGTGTCCGACCGTTGTTGCTGTTTGGTTGGTCCGACGACCTGACGACGCACGCCCACGTCAAGTTCGACTCCAACGTTGATCGGGTTGCCGCGGCGCCCGCAAATGCCGGTAGAACGCTCCCGCTGGCCGCTGCCGGCGGGCACTCGCAGGCGTGCCAGATGTTCACGGATGCGCGAGGGGCTCCACATCGCGCATAAGGTGCCGCGGCAACTGCACCCAAGCAAATGCCTGCGCGTCGCCGCCAGGCTCAGCATGCGAACGTACCCGTAAGAGGGCGGATTTGCAGTCCGAAAATGGCCTTGATCGCGATCTCCAATATCTAACGCACGACACACTTCTCCAAATATCTAATGTTCAAATAATTTATCTAATGCTCGACATAATTACCGCAATTTCTCTATCGCGAATCGTAGGCGCCAGACGTAAACTGTGCTCGTCGAGCGCCCAAGCCACCTCCAGGGACACGCAAGCCATGTCCACAGATGTCATGGGTTCGGCGGTCTGGCCAATGCGTGCCACGTGATCGTGTGCAGTGCATCGTGGCGCCCGACGACGACTAGCAGGAGGTGATGTCTCATGACCAGCTTGGACACCGAAGAACAGGACGCCCCATGGCGCGGCGGCGGCGAGAAGCTCCGAGGCCGAGTAGCTTTCGTGACGGGAGGTACGCGTGGCATTGGCGCGGCGATCTGCAAAAGCCTCGGGAACCAACACGCGACAGTAGCCGCGGGTTATGGTCACAACGTTGAGCGCGCCAAGACATTCGCCGACGACTACGAGAAGTTGCTCGGCGTCCGGCCGAGCCTGTACCACGGCAATGTCGCGTCCGCGGAAGACTGCCGACGCACCATCGGCGAGGTCATCGACCAGCATGGACGGCTCGACATCCTGGTCAACAATGCCGGCATCACCGTGGACAAAACCGTCGCCAAGATGACCGATGAAGACTGGTACACCGTGCTTGCGGTGAATCTGTCCGGCGCGTTCTTCATGTCGCAGGCCGCCCTGGCGCACATGGTCGAGCGGGGCAGCGGCCGCATCATCAACGTCTCCTCCGTCATCGGCGAGACCGGCAACATCGGCCAAGCCAACTATTCAGCATCGAAGTCGGGGCTGTTCGGGTTGACCAAGACCCTGGCAAAGGAGGCCACGTTCCAGTGCGCCAAGGCCGGCAAGAGCTGTGCGGAAGGGATTGGGCTTACCGTCAATACCGTTACCCCTGGCTTCATCGGCACCGAGATGGTCGCGGCGATGCCCGAAAAGGTGCTCGCGAAGATCACTAGCCAGATTCCCATTGGTCGTCTGGGTCAGCCTGAAGAAGTTGCCCGGGTGGTGCACTTCCTCGCCGCCGACGCCTCCTCATACATCACCGGCCAGATTTGGGGAGTCAACGGCGGCCTCGACATGTGAGACCGCGGCTGCTGGCCGACCGACCCAAGGACAACGCCGGGTGGTTGACACCGACGCCGAGGCCATCGATTCGAAGCAGACAGCCGTGAAGCCAACACCATGATCGTCGGTGCCGCTATCACAACCACGTCGGCCTATCCGCGTGACACACCGTCGTTCTGACCGCAGGGACAAACAAACACCAGTTAAGGAACATCAGATGACATCTCCATCCGCTTCGGTCATCGTCGGCGGGGCCCGCACCCCGATCGGCCGATTACTCGGTGCATTGAAAGATTTTTCTGGCGTCGAACTCGGTGGCATCGCCATCGAGGCGGCACTTGCGCGCTGCGGGGTACCTCCCGACCGGGTGCAATACGTAATCATGGGCCAGGTGCTGCAGGCCGGCGAGGGGCAGATCACTGCCCGGCAGGCCGCCGTCAAGGCGGGGATACCGATGACGGTGCCCGCGTTGACGATCAACAAGGTCTGTCTTTCCGGCATTGATGCCATCGCATTGGCCGGTCAGCTCATCCGCGCCGGCGAGTTCGATGTCGTGGTTGCCGGCGGCATGGAATCGATGACCAACGCACCACACCTGCTCCCGAAGTCGCGTGAGGGCTTCAAATACGGTGACACCAAACTTGTGGACTCGATGGCCTACGACGGGCTGTGGGACGCCTTCACCAATGACGCGATGGGTGCCCTGACCGACAAACAGAACGCAGCACTAGGGATCAGCCGCGAAGAGCAAGACGCATTCGCCGCGCGGTCGCACCAGCGTGCCGCGGCCGCGCAGAAGGACGGCCGATTCGCCGATGAGATTGTGCCGGTGCGTATTCCGCAGCGCCGGGGCGACCCGCTGCTGATCGACAGCGATGAGGGCGTGCGCCCCGAGACGACCGTGGAATCGCTGGGCAAACTGCGACCCGCCTTCGCCGCAGACGGCAGCGTTACCGCCGGTTCAGCCTCGCAGATCTCCGACGGCGGGTGCGCGGTTGTCGTCACCAGCCGGACAAAGGCTGAGGAGCTGGGCCTTGAGTGGCTTGCCGAGATCGGTGCGCACGGGGTCGTCGCCGGGCCGGATTCCACACTGCAGTCTCAGCCCGCCAACGCCACCCTGCAGGCATTGCGTCGGGAGGGGCTGCAGGTCGGCGACCTCGATCTGGCCGAGATCAACGAAGCATTCGCCGCCGTGGCGGTCCAGTCGATGCGGGACCTCAAGATCGACGAGGACAAGGTCAACGTCGACGGCGGCGCCATCGCGATGGGACACCCACTGGGCATGTCTGGTGCCCGGCTGGTCCTTCACCTAGCGCTCGAACTCAAGCGCCGCGGTGGCGGAGTAGGCGCGGCCTCACTTTGCGGCGGCGGCGGTCAAGGCGATGCGCTGGTGTTGCGGGTACCAAAGCATTAGCGGCCCTGCACGTGCGGCACGCCGGAGGTGATGTTGCTTGAAACTAATGCCCCCACAGCTCCGCGACGATTGCCCATGCCATGCCCCGACGCCGACTGCTCCCAGCGGCTGGCGACGTCTCAATACGCATCTGTACACGGCCGCGTCCGACATACCACCACGGCACTGAGCAATGCCGACGATCCCCAAGTGAGTGACCATGGTCGAGACTCGTTCCAGTACCGCCGCGCTTCCCACGATGCCCGATTCCGCACCCCGCGGTGTGTCGAGTATCTATATCGCCTCTGCTGAGGGCGGCACCGGGAAGTCCACCATCGCACTGGGCTTGTTGCATCTGCTGGCCGCATCGGCGGCGCGAGTCGGGGTGTTCAAGCCCATCGTCCGGTCGACCGATGAGCCCGATGACCTCCTGGACCTGCTGCTCGAGCACGCCACCGCCACGTTCGACGACCATGGCCAGGTCCGCGGTGTGACCCACGAGCGAGTAGACGAGGATCCCGACGCTGCGCTGAGCGAGATCGTTGCGCGCTATCACGAGCTCGCCGGTCAATGCGACGTGGTCGTTGTCATCGGCAGCGACTACACCGGTGTCTTCAATCCAACAGCACTGACGTTCAACGCACGCATCGCAGCAAATCTGGGAGCACCGGTGTTGTTGGCCCTCAATGGCCATGACCGCAGCGCCGAGACCATCACCCAGATTGCCCAGCGGTGCCTTACCGAACTGGGTGCCGCACACGCGCGCTGCGCAGTCATCGTCGCCAACCGGTGCGATCCTGAACATCTGGGCACGATATGCGCGGCGCTGGACACCACCGGTGTGCCCGGTTTCACCTTGCCGGAGGTGCCGCTGCTGGCCGCGCCCACGATGGCTGAGCTGTGCGAGGCCTTGGACGGCACCATCTACAGCGGAGACCCGGAGTTGCTACGCCGCGAGGCGCTCAGCGTGATGGTCGGCGGCATGAACGCCGAACACATCCTTGAGCGGCTCACCGAGGGCCAGGTTGTCATCGTGCCCGCCGACCGCTCGGAAGTGCTTCTGGCATTGGTGACTGCCCATCAGGCACAAGGCTTTCCGTCGCTGGCCGGGATCATCCTCAATGGCGGCTTGTTGCCCCACCCGACGATCGACAAGCTTCTCAAGGGCATCCAGCCAACGCTGCCGCTCATCGCAACCCGGCACGGCACCTACAAGACCGCTGAGCTGGCGTCGCACACCCGCGCGCGGATGCGGGTTGGCGCGCTGCGCAAGATCGACACCGCGCTCGAGATCGCGGAGCACCACATCGACGGCGCCGCGCTGCTACGGCGGATGCAAGTCCGGGCCCCGTCGGTGGTCACCCCGCAGATGTTCGAGTACCGGCTGCTGAACCGCGCGCGCGCCGACCGTCGCCACATCGTGCTCCCGGAGGGCAACGATGATCGCATCCTGCTCGCCGCCGGGCGCCTGCTCGCCCGCGGCATTGTCGATTTGACCATCCTGGGCACAGAGGCCGTCGTTCGGCGCCGTGGCGCAGAACTCGGTGTCGACCTGTCCGACGCCCGGGTGCTCGATCCCGAGAGCAGCGGGCTGCGCGACGAGTTCGGGGCCGAATACGCTCGCCTGCGCGCGCACAAGGGGATGACTGAGGATCGCGCGCGTGAAATCATGTGCGACGTCTCGTATTTCGGCACTATGATGGTGCACAGGGCGCTCGCAGACGGGATGGTCTCCGGCGCTGCGCACACCACCGCACATACCATCCGACCGTCGTTTGAAATCATCAAGACCGCCCCAAGTGTTTCGACGGTGTCGAGCGTGTTCCTGATGTGCCTGTCTGATCGCGTGCTCGCGTTCGGCGACTGCGCCGTCGTGCCGGACCCCACGGTCGAGCAATTGGCCGACATTGCGATCTCTTCGGCTGGGACCGCCGCCAAGTTCGGCATCGACCCCAAGATCGCGATGCTGTCGTATTCGACCGGCGAGTCCGGCGCGGGTGCAAACGTCGACAAGGTACGCGCCGCAACGCAATTGGTGAGTGACCGCCGGCCCGACCTATTGGTCGAGGGTCCGATTCAGTTCGATGCCGCGGTCGAGCCGACAGTTGCCGCCGCCAAGATGCCCGAATCGCCAGTGGCCGGCGGTGCCACGGTGCTGGTATTCCCGGATCTCAACGCGGGCAACAACACCTATAAGGCGGTCCAGCGCACCGCCGGGGCGGTCGCGATCGGGCCGGTTCTGCAGGGCTTGGCTAGGCCGATCAACGATCTGTCGCGAGGGGCGCTGGTGCACGACATTGTCAACACCGTGGCGATCACCGCGATCCAGGCCCAAGGCGACACAGCACCGGGGACCGAACCCAGGGAGGTGCCATGAGCGGCCTAGTCCTCGTTCTCAACTCCG
The DNA here is from genome assembly GCA_963751315.1 of uncultured Actinomycetota bacterium. GTDB lineage: Bacteria > Actinomycetota > Actinomycetes > Mycobacteriales > Mycobacteriaceae > Mycobacterium. Next base: position 205,638 of record CAVVUH010000007.1, read on the forward strand.
GATCGTCGTCGATCAAATACCAGCTGGTCGATCCAGTGGCCGGCACCGCTGTGGCCTCCGGGCTGGTGGAGCAGATCGGCGAGCCCGACGGGCGCGTCGTATACAACTGGGGCGACAAGCGATTCGACCATCGCGGCCCCATCGTCGACCACGCAGATGGGCTGCGCCTGGCGTATGAGATGTTCACCCGCTACGGTCCCGACCTCGGCGCGGCGGGAATCAAAGCGGTCGGCCATCGGGTCGTGCACGGGGGCAAGCTGTTCCACGAGCCGACGCTGCTCAACGATGCGACGGTGTCAGAGATTGAGCGCCTGTCCGAGCTGGCGCCGCTACACAATCCGGCGAACGCGATGGGCATCAAAGTCGCACGCAAGGACTTCCCGGACATACCTCACGTCGCAGTGTTTGACACCGGATTCTTCCATTCACTGCCCGACGCCGCTGCGACGTTTGCAATCCACCGAGATATCGCGGACATGCACAGCATTCGCCGTTACGGGTTCCACGGAACCTCACACGAATACGTTTCCCGTGAAGTGGCGACAATCCTGCGGACCGACCTGTCCAAGCTGAACACGATCGTCTTGCATCTTGGCAATGGAGCCTCGGCGTCGGCCGTGCGCGGCGGGGTGGCGGTCGAGACTTCGATGGGGCTCACCCCCCTCGAGGGCCTGGTGATGGGCACCCGCTGCGGCGACATGGACCCTGGAGTCCTGATGCACCTTCATCGCAGTGCCGGAATGAGCATTGAGCAGATCGACACGTTGCTCAACCAAGATTCCGGCCTCAAAGGCGTCTGTGGTGTCAACGATTTCCGTGAGTTGTGCGCTCAGCTGGACGCCGGTTCGGAGGCGGCGAAGCTGGCTTACGATATCTACGTCCACCGGCTCCGCAAATACATCGGTGCATACGTCTTTGTGCTCGGCCGCGTCGATGCTATCGCCTTCACCGCCGGGGTCGGCGAGAACGCGGCCAACGTACGTGCGGACGCGCTGTCGGGTCTGCAAGAACACGGCATCGCTGTCGATCCCGATCGCAACCGTTCCAGCGTTCGCGGAGCGCGGGTAATATCTACCGACGACTCGCCGACCAAGGTTCTCGTGGTGCCAACCAACGAAGAACTCGCGATAGGCCGCGCCGCTTGGGAATTCGTCTGACCTGTCAGGTCAACGCAGTATGTTCCCCGCAACCGTCAGAATGAAGGAGTTGATGTGGCAACCAAAAACAGCGCAGCCGGCACGAGTGCCTTCGAAGAGACCGCAAACCGGATCCGTGAGCTAAACGAGAAGCTGATCCAGCTAGCCAAGGAATCCGGTCAGAGCTCCCTTGATACCTACGAGAAGGCATTGCAGAGCCTCGTGGACTTCGAAAAGTCTGTGGGCAGCCGCAGCCAACTCGACTGGGTCACCGGCCTGGCGAACACTCATGCGAAGTTCGTCCAGGACCTCACCGGCTTCTACATCAAGGCGGCCCGCGAAGCCCTGAAATGATGAAGCGAATGCTGGAGCCCCTCTCGCCACGGTGGGCGCCGGTCGCGTCCGTCCGAGCTCTATTCGATCCGCGTGCAGCAAAGCAATTCGACCAGAGGAAGTCTCGCTAGACAGCATCGACTTTGGCCCTGAGACAACGCCCGCCAGTCTGTAGAGCTCATCCGCCCGACGAAGTAGTGGTATCAACCGGCGAACCAATCATGGCTGTGCAATCACTCACAAGGGCCGCCGAGAGCGATGTCGCCGTTGCCTTCAGATGAGTGCGGCAGCGGCTAGTCGTTTATCAGCGACTCGGGAATTGAGAAACTGCTCCACCTGTCGAGCCACAATGGCTGCCGGGCCCGGCTTTTGTAGATCATGTCGGGCAGGGACGATGACTCGAGAAGCACCGTGGTGGGGTCGACGGTCTCTGGCAGTCGAGTCACGCGGTGGCCCGGACATAACTGCCCGGGGCTTTCTCGATAGGTGGATAATCCTTGTTGCCCAGCTGATCCGACGCCGAAACCTTTGGCCCGCCATGCTCGGCGATCCACGCAGTCCAGTCCTGCCACCAGGTGGCATTCACCAACTGCGCATTCGCTTTCCATACCTGCGGCTCGGTGGGAAGACTATCGTTCACCCAATGCTTTGCCTTCGGATGGGGAGGATTGACAATACCTGCGATGTGACCAGACGAACTGAGCACAAATCTGCTCTTGCCACCCAGCAGCTGCGTTGTCTTGTAGCCCGAAGTCCAGGGAACGATATGGTCGTCCACGGCCGCCAGCACATACGTGTCGACATCAACGAGGCCGGGATCGAGTCGAATGCTGTCGATTTCGAACTCTCCCCGCGCGAACTCGTTGCGCAGATAGCACGAGCGCAGATACTCCGAATGCATCTTGGCCGGCATCCGAGTCGAATCTTCGTTCCACGCAAGCAGATCGAACGAGGGCGGCTTGTTGCCGCACAGCCAATTGTTCCCGACGTACTGGAAGATCAGGTCATTGGGCCGTAAGGCGCTGAAGGTACGCGCCATGGTGGATGAGTCTAGGAAACCCTTCTCTTTCATCTGCTTTTCAAGCTGCGCGACCGTTGCCTCATCGGTGAACACGCCCAGCAATCCTGGCTGTGTAAAGTCGGTATGGGTGTTGAGTAACGTTGCAGAATTGATCGATTCGTCACCTCGCGCCGCGTTGTAAGCCAACCCCAGCGCGGTGAGCGTTCCGCCCAGACACACCGACAACGTGTTGACCGACGGTGCACCCGTGATCTCACGAACGACACGCACCGCATCCAGCGGTCCTTCGAACAGGTAGTCACGGAATCCGTAGTCGCTCATCGACTTATCGGGATTGCGGTAACTGATCGCAAAGCACCTATGTCCGCGCTGGACGGCCCACTCGATGAGGCTTTTACCCGGTGCCAGGTCCATGATGTAGTACTTGTTGATCCACGGCGGGCAAAAAAGCAACGGACGCGAGTACGTATCCACCGTTTGCGGCGAATATTGAATCAATTCAATCAGATTGCTGCGATAGACCACGCTGCCCGGCGTGGCGGCCATGTTGACGCCGACCTCGAATCCCGACTTGTCCACCTGCGTCGGCCATCCGCCATTGTGCAGAAGATCGTCGGCCATGTTCCTCATGCCCTTAACGATGCTCATGCCGCCCGTATCGAAAGCCCTGCGGATCGCAGCGGGGTTGCCGACCAGAGTATTCGTGGGGGCCAGCGCGTCCACCAGAAAGTTGGCGGCAAACCGGGCCTTGGCTTCTCGCAATCCGCTGACATCAGCTGTGTCGAGGAGGTCGTCAACAAGTCGGCTAAACAGCAGATACTGCTGCGCCAGCAGGAAGTATGCGGGATTCTCCTGGTAGGTCGGGTCGGAGAACCGTTTGTCGCCACGGGCAATCGGGATGGGGCCCGCGCTGTCATAGCCGAGCGCGCGTTCGCTCGTCGCCCAAAACGCCGCTGCCGAGCCCCAGAGCAGACGGGCATTAGCCGCGATGATGCCGGCGGGGTTCCTCAGGGTCAGCCCTGCAGTGATTAGTAGCTCACGCAACAGCGCGGCCGGATCGACCTGGAACGTGAAATTCTCGGCGATCCCGACTAAGTCCAGAACCGGTCGTGAAGCGGAGAGTTCGGGGACGTCTGAAGACTTCATGGCCCTCCCTTAGTTCTGCTCGGAGGAGCGAATTTCGGTTGCTGACAACGGAGATAGCTCAAGTATGGCGCGGCGCGGCGCGGCGCTCCACAGGCTTAATACGCAGGCTAGAAATATCAAGCAGACCTCGGCGTTCACGGGCGGAGCCGTCTGCCGAAGGGCGTGTCAGGATTCGAGACCGGCGTCGGGCCTGGCTAGGATGGCGACCTGGCCGGGCTAGGCAGCGCCACCGAGCTGCTGCACCGCGCCCACACCACCGTAGCCGCGGTCTGCCTGGACCGACCGGACCACACCGATAGTCCTACTGCCGACCACCAGCAGCTGCCTGCCAAAGCGAAGTCGCCTCATTGAGCGGTCCAGCCGCCGTCGATCGAGTAAGAGGCACCGGTGATGGTGGCGGCCGCATCGCCGGCCAGGAAGACCGCCAGCGCGCCGATGTCCTCCGGGCGGGTGTAGCGGGCCATCGGCTGCTTTTCGGCAACGAATTCCTGCTTGGCCTCTTCAACGGACTGTCCCGTTGCGTTGGCGTGCGCTTCGATTTGCTGCGCTATCAGAGGCGTCATCACCCAACCGGGGCAGATCGCGTTGCACGTGATGCCATGGTCGGCGGTTTCGATTGCCACCACCTTGGTCAGGCCAACAACGCCGTGTTTGGCCGCGACGTATGGCGCCTTGTTGGCGCTTGCAACGAGGCCGTGCGCAGACGCGATGTTGATTATTCGGCCCCAGCCTCGGCGTTTCATCCCGGGCAGTGCACATCTACACGTGTGGAAAGCGGCCGACAAATTCGTGGCGATCACCGCGTCCCACTTCTCGACCGGGAAATCCTCCAGCTTCGCCACGAACTGGATGCCCGCATTGTTGACAAGGATATCGACGACGCCGAAGGTCTTTTCGGCGTTACTGATCATCTCGGCGATCTCGACCGGCTGGGTCACATCGGCGTCCGAATAAGCCACCGCTACCCCGAACATCTCCTCGATGTCGCGACGCTGTTGCTCAACAACGTCAGGGTCACCAAAACCGTTGAGGGTCACGTTTGCGCCCTCGGCGCCAAAAGCGCGCGCGACGGCAAGACCAATACCGGACGTGGAACCCGTTACAACGACAGATTTTCCGCGGATCATCACACGCTAGCCAGCGGCTTTTCGCTCGGCCTCTTCCGCGCGTTCGGCCGCCGCCAGAGCTCCTTGCGTTTGCGCCTCCATCAAGTTCGTGACCACCCTGGCGTAGATCATCTGGCTGGTGATGGCCATCTGCCCGCGAGTGCGGCCCAGGAAGGAGATCCCCCAGGCGAACATGGCGGCGATGCGGTTCCGGTGGCCGACCAGGTAGTACAGGTGCAGCACCAGCCAGGCCAACCACGCGAAAAAGCCGGCGAACTCCAGCTTGCCCACCTGCGCGACGGCGCTGTACCTGGAGATCGTCGCCATGCTGCCCTTGTCGAAGTACTTGAACGGCTTGCGGTTGGCCGGGTCGTCGTGGCCCTTGACCGCGTGCTTGATCACCGTGGTGGCGTAGCGCGCCCCCTGGATCGCGCCCTGCGCCATCCCGGGTACGCCGGGCATAGACATCAGATCACCGACGACGAAGACGTGCGGGTGCCCTTTGACGGTGAGGTCGGGCTCGACGACCACCCGCCCGGCGCGGTCGGCTTCGGTTCCATCGGACTGTTCGGCGACCATCTTGCCCAGCGGGCTGGCCTGCACGCCGGCCGCCCACACCTTGCACGCGCATTCGATGCGGCGTTCGGCGCCGTCCTTCTCCTTGATGGTGATGCCTTTGTAGTCGACGGCCGTTACCATCGCGTTGAGCTGGACCTCGACACCCATCTTTTCCAGCCGCCGTTGCGCCTTGAGGCCCAACTTCGGGCCCATCGGCGGCAACACCGCGGGCGCGGCATCGAGCAGGATCACCCGACACTCGCTGGGCGTAATGGTCCGAAATGCCCCGGCCAGGGTGCGCTCGGCGACCTCGACGATCTGGCCGGCCACCTCGACGCCGGTCGGCCCGGCACCGACCACGACGAAGGTCAGCCGGCGTTCCCGCTCGGCATGGTCGGTGCTCACCTCGGCGGCCTCGAACGCGCCGAGGATGCGGCCGCGCAGCTCCAGGGCATCGTCGATGGTCTTCATGCCGGGCGCGAAGGTGGCGAATTCATCGTTACCGAAGTACGACTGCTGCGCACCGGCGGCCACGATGAGACTGTCGTAGGGCGTCACCGTCTGCATGTCCATCAACTTCGACGTGACCGTCTTCGCATCCAGGTCGATCGCGTTGACCTCACCCAGCAACACCCGCACGTTCTTCTGCTTACGCAGGACCAGTCTGGTGGTCGGGGCGATATCGCCTTCGGACAAGATCCCGGTGGCCACCTGATACAGCAGCGGCTGGAAAAGGTGGGTCGTTGTTTTCGAGATAAGGGTGATATCGACATCGGCCCGTTTGAGTGCCTTGGCAGCGGTCAGGCCGCCGAATCCGCTTCCGATGATGACGACGCGATGGCGCGACATACTTATCCCTTCTGGTTCTTGTGGCTCTGTGGTCCTTCGGTTTTCACGGTCACCGCGGCACGATTGCTTCCGTGATTTTCAAGCGCCAGATCTAGTCGAGACGGGGGTCTCCGGTTCCATGTCGAATGACGCCTGCAGGTTGTCCGGCCGCTTACCGAGGTCATCCTTCGTCTTCCGGTTCCAGGGAGCCTCGATGAGCCGTTTCGTCTCCTCGAGCATTGATTTGGGCTCCAAATTGCGGTAAGAGTCGACCTCGCCCGCGGCGACCGCTGTCATCGTGGCGTACACCGGCTCGGGGTCGAATTGTGCTCTGGGGAAAGCGAGTTTCGAGTAGTCGAAGAGTCGATCCGAACCATCGTCCTCCCAGCTCTGCCAGGTCTGGAACATCCGGTCATTGAAACCGGTCAGGAACGGCCCCGGGTTAACGGTCGCCACCTCGATGTTGAATTCCTGCAGCTCGTTGGCCATGGTCTCGGCGATGGCTTCGACAGCGTGCTTGGAAGCGGCGTAGATCCCGGTGAAAGGATTGACGTTCAGTCCCTCCCGGGATGACACCCATACGATGCGACCCTCACCCCGCTTGACCATCTGCTTGGCGATCTGTTGGGTCAATAGCAGTGGGCCGATGACGTTCACCTCGAACTGTCGCCGGATATTCGCTGCCGGAATGTCGAGGGTCGAGCCACCCTCGCCCACGCCGGCGTTGTTCACCAGGATTTCGACGTCCCACGTCAGCGCTTTCTTGCGGTCTCCGGGGTCAGTGACGTCCAGCTTCTCGACTTGGAGGCTGACCCCCCGCTCAGTCGCCTGGCGCTTCAAGGTTTGGACCTGGGCCCAAATCTCAACTGCGGCAATCACGTCGAATCCTTTCTCGGCGAGACGCATTGCCACTTCGTGTCCGAAGCCGGTACCCGATCCGGTGACGAGAACCTTCTTCACCGCGTTGTCCTTTCCCGCAGTCTCTTATTAGTGCGGCCTGCATCAACGCTACGATCCAGCCCGCTAGCGCACAATCGGTAAGCCTGGGCAGTTCGACCATCGCCGGGACGAAGTCGCCGAACGCGTAGAGCGGGTCAGAGACCGGCTTCCCTTGTGTCAGCGCCTGACACGCTGGCGGCTAGGAACTATCGACGCTCAGGTTCCAGTGCTCCAGCCATGGGCCGATCAGTTCGGCAACGGTGCCACCGTCTTCGTCTGCTGCGCGAATGGTGATGCCGACCGGGGTGGCGGTGCCGTTGGCATTGCGGTAATAGACAGGCCCGCCGGAGTCGCCCTTTTCGACGGGGGCCAGAAACTTCACTTTTGCGGGTCCCACATCCGTGATGGGGCCGCATTCTGTCCGCCGTGCTGTGGGCCGGTGATCAACCCGTAGTGGCACAGCTGCTGGCCTTTAGCCAGATGTGCATCGTCGGCGGGCGCGGTGACCGGCCGGATTCCGATGATGCGGGTGTCCGTTGCCACCTGCGGCGGCCCGTTCGGGGAGTTGGCGATCCCGAGCAGGGCGATATCGTCGTCCTCGCTGTCGTCGCCTTCATAAGCCTGGTGGGTGAACCACCCAACAGCTTGGAAACCTCTGGTCTTGTTGAAGTAGTTGACGCCGCCGCCATCGTCACAGTGTCCGGCGGTGAGCAGGCTCTGCTGGCCGCTGCTGTCGTGGACCAGCCATCCGGCGGTGCAGGTATCCGTGGGCTTGCCGTCGGCGTTGTAGATGCCTATGCCGACACCGGGGGCGACGGCGGGCGCCGGGTGGCCCAACGCGTATCAGGCGGGGTTCCGTTGTCACGTACTCCTCGCCACGGGGTCGTCAGGCGTTCGGCTGCGCTTAGGTCAAACAGCTCTAGCTGGACAGTGCCGGGAGAACGAGCGCGTCGGTGACTTGTCGCAGGAAATTCGCGTCAACAGTTCGTCCGTTGAGTACTCGTAGCAGGCTCATTGCGGTGAGTACGTCCGCGACAAGGGACCAGTCGCGGTTGGCGGCGATTTCACCGCGGGCTACGGCGCGGGCCAGAATAGTAGAGATTTGACGTCCGCCCCTTAGTAGCATCAGATCGTCGAGAGCCGTCGCGAGCTGCGGGTCGCGAGTGGCTTCCAGTGCGACGCGGAGCACTAGATCGTTGGTGATCAACCCGTTGTCGTAGGCCACCGCGCGTTCGATGAGGGCTTCGATGTCGCCGGTCAAACTGCCAGTGTCGGGGGCGTCGTCGGTGCGTAGATCGGGCCGCCAGTAGACGAGAACATCGGTGATCAACGCCGCTTTCGATGACCACCGCCGATAAATTGCGGCCTTGCCGACGCCAGCGCGCGCAGCGATGTCGTCCATGTTTGTGGCGTCGTACCCGTTCTCGGTCAGTGCGGCAAGAGCGGCGTTGAGGATCGCGGGATCACGGGATCGGTCCAGCCGGCCAACTGTGCGTTGGCGAAGCTTGGATTCCATCTCACTCATATGCCCGATGCCTGCCTGAACTCCGATCCGATGAATGTCACCGTTTCCAAACCAAGAGCGTGCCAGATGCCGATGCGAGCTGAGAGCGTTACACCCTCGTCAGTTCTGGGATGGGCGCGGTATCGCTCTCTGGCTCCGGGGCCTCCTTTTTCCTCATGCTGAAGGTGTCCAGCGGCCACCAGAACCAGCGGCCCAGCGCGGCGGCGATCGCCGGCGTCATGAAGGCCCGCACGATAAACGTGTCGACGAGTAGACCCAATCCGATCGCGGTGCCGAACTGCCCGATCACCACCAGGTCGCTGACGATCATCGACGCCATGGTCGCCGCGAATATGAGGCCGGCCGCGGTGACCACCCGGCCGGAGGCGCCCATGCCCCGGATGATGCCGGTGTTGAGGCCGGCCGGGATTTCTTCTTTCAGCCGGGAAACCAGCAGCAGGTTGTAGTCGGACCCGACGGCCAGCAGGATGATGACCGTCAGCGGTAGCACGATCCACTGCAAGCCCAGCCCGAGGATGTCCTGCCAGAGCAGCACGGAAAGACCGCATGCGGTGCCCAACGATGCCAGCACGGTACCGACGATCACCAGCGATGCCACCAAGCTACGGGTGATCAGCAGCATGATCGAAAAGATCAGGATCAGCGTCGCGATGCCGGCGATCGTCAGGTCGATGACGACCCCGTCCTGCATGTCGCTGTACATCGAAGCGGTACCGGCCAGCGACACCTTCGCGGATTCCAGCGGAGTTCCCTTGATCGCATCAGCGACCGCCTGCTTGATGCCCTGGACGTGCCGGATTCCCTCGACCGAAGCGGGGTCGCCCTGGTGGGTGATGATGAACCGGACCGCCTTACCGTCCGGCGACACGAACATTTTCAGTCCGCGCTTGAAGTCGGGGTTTTGGAACACTTCCGGCGGGAGGTAGAAGCTGTCGTCGTTTTTGGCTTGGTCGAAGTAGTTTCCCATCATCGTTGAGCCTTCGGCGGCTTCTTGCATATGGCGCTGAATGCCCGCCATGGAGCTGTGAGTCGACATTATGGAGTCACGCATCGTCTTCATCGAATCGATGATCCGCGGAAAATCGGCCAGCAACTGAGGCATCAAACGATCGAGGTGGTCGAAATCGGTTGTGAGGCCGGTAAATTTCTCGGAGATCTCGTCGATGCCGTCCAGCGCATCAAAGATGGATCGCAACGACCAGCACATCGGAATATCGAAACAGTGCTTCTCCCAGTAGAAATAGCTGCGAATGGGTCTCCAGAAATCGTCGAAGTCTGCGATGCGGTCCCGCAGCTGGTTGGTGGTGTCCAACAGTTCGTGCGTTTTGCCGACCATACTGTGAGTCGTGTCAGTGAGGTCCTTCATGACGCCATACATGTGCTCCATGACGCTGAGCGTTCTGCCCAACTCGTCTGCCTGCTGGAGCATTGACGCCATACTGTCGTTCATGAATTTCGCCGTCTGCAGGGTGCTGGAACTATTCATGGCCACCACGAATGGCAGCGAACTGTGCTCGATCGGCGCCCCAAGCGGGCGGGTGATCGTTTGCACCCGGCCGATGCCGCGCTCATGGAAGACGCTCTTGGCAATTCTGTCGATGATCAGCATGTCCGCCGGATCGCGCAGATCATGGTCGGCTTCGACCATTAGCAATTCCGGATTCATGCGCGCTTGGGAGAAATGCCGCTCGGCCGCCGTCTGAGCTACGTTAGCCGCGATGTCCGGCGGGGTGAACTTCTTATCGTTGTAATTCGGTATATAGGTCAGCAGACTGACGAAACCGATCACCGCGATAAAAGAAGTCACCACAATAATCGGTTTCGGCCACCTCGTCACGGCGGTACCAATTTTGCGCCAACCCCGTTCCGACACTTGACGTTTCGGATCGAAGAATCCAAACTTGGACGCGATCGCGAGTAGGGCCGGAGCCAGCGTCAGACCTGCCAGCATGGTCACCACCAAGGCGATGGCGCACGGAATCCCCATGGTCTGGAAGTACGGAAGCTTGGTTGCGGTCAGGCACAGGCAGGCGCCCACGATCGTCAGACCCGACCCCAGGATGACGTGCACCACGCCGTTGTAGGCGCTGTAGTACGCCTGTTCTCGATCTTCGCCACGGGATCGGGCTTCGTGGTAGCGGCCCAACAGGAAAATGAAATAGTCGGTTCCCGTGGCGATGGTCAGCATCGTGACCATGCTGACCGCGTACGGGGTCAGGCCGACGATGTTCAGATTGCCGGCGGTCGCCACGATGCCCTCTGCGGCATACAGCTCGAAGCGGACCAGTATCAACGCAAGGATCGCGTTCTTTAGCGAGCGGTAGATGATAAGCAGCATCACGAAGATGACGCCGATCGTGACCGCCGTCATCAAGTCCATGCTGTTGTGCGCGGCGATAAGTGTGTCGGTATTGAGCACGGTGTTGCCGGCCACGTAGGCCTTGACGCCCGGCGGCGCCGGCACGCTTTTGACGATCTTGCGGACCTCGGCGACCGACTTGTGGGCGGGAGTGGTGCCCTGAGCACCGTCGAGGAAGACCTGCACGTAGGCGGCTTTACCGTCCGGGCTTTGGGAGCCGGCGGCTGTCAGCGGGTCACTCCAGAAATCCTGAATGTGCTGGACATGCTTGTCGGCCTTGAGCTTGGCGACGATCTTGTTGTAGAACTCGTGGGCACTGTCGCCCAGCTTGTCGTCGCCTTCCAGCACGACCATCGCCGTGGAGTCCGTGTCGAACTCCTCGAACTTGTGGCCGATGTTCATCATGTCCTTGAACGCCGGCGCGTCCCGTGGAGTCATGGGCACCGAGTGCTTCCCCGCCACCTCGCCAAGCTCCGGTGTGAGCAGTGTGGTGCCGAGCGCGACGAGTAGCCAAAGCAGGACGATCGGCAACGCCAGCTTGCGCAGCAGGCGGGCGCTGAGCGAGCGAGGCGCAGGCTCGTTACTCATACAGATTTCACCAAGCAGTAGATGAAGGGTTCGTATTCGTTGATGGTGCGGTCGTCGCGGACTTGGCCGTCGACGATGACTCGGCATCGGATGTTGCGGATGCCGGTGTCACCTTGGGCAACGATGTTGGCCGACATCGACGGCAGGGTCGTCACGATGGTGTACGACCATGGCAGCGGGGCATTTTCGACGAGGTGGGGTTGCCCATCTTGATCGAGGTAGTTGACGCTGACGCGGCCCCCCGATGGCGCCGTGATCTCGTAGGTGATGTGTTTTGGGTTGAAGGGTTTCGTATTGTCGGCGTTTGCGTCGTGGCTAGAGGCGTTTGCGGTGGCACCGAAACTGGCACGGACCCGGAGCACGACATATGAGCCGAGCGCGATAACGACGACGAGAAGCAGCGGGATCCACACCTTCTTGAAAAGTCGAAACACCCGCCATCTCCTCCGCTACCGGCCACCGCCGAGCGCCGCGCGACACCGATTGAGTTGCGGGCACACGTGTTGATCAAGGCCGACGTGCTGAACCGCATCCTCGACGGAACTTAAGTTCCATATCCGGTGTGTCAAGACTGTACCGCATCGCGGAGCACCCGCCCCGATGAAGGTTGCTCAGCCCTGCCACTGCTGGCAGCGGGACGTCCGGACGTAGCGTCGATGTACAAGCAACGAGAGTTGCGGCGGTGAAGCGATACCGGGGCCAAAACACTCAACCTGGCGCTGAATTGGGAACGCCGAGCGACCTCGCCGTTCTTGACACAGACGTGTGGAGCCACTTATTCGGGTTCGATGGCGAGCACCAGGAACGACTTGCCGATTTTGGGATGGCCGGGCAGGATGCAGCAACCCTCGGGGATGATGCCCGGCACGCACCACGACGGGTCGGGGAACGCTTTACCGGAATAAGTCTGCGTTTTCATCGGATGAATCAACCAGACGAGCAGCCCGCCAGGGCTAATGCCGATGCTGTCGGCCGCCAGCGATGTTCGAGTTTGAAGCCAATGAAAAGGAGAAGCCCGTAACTGTGTGCCTCGTCCACGGTAACCCCGAGACCGCTGCCGTCTGGAACAGTTTGGCTCCGCTCCTCGATCGCGGACCCGTCGTACGCCTGTCCCCGCCGGGTTTCGGCGCCCCGGTGCCCCCGCGGTTCACAGCCACGGTGGAGGAGTACCGCCGTTGGCTGGTCACCGAGTTAGAGCGCTTCGAGCAGCCGGTCCACCTGGTGGGCCACGACTGGGGCGGTGCCCACGTGGTGAACGTCGCGATGACACGGCCCGAACTGCTGCGCAGTTGGGTGTGCGACGTGATCGGCCTCTTCGACCAGGACTACCGGTGGCACGATCGGGCGCAGGTGTGGGCCGCCCCGGGAGCCGGCGAGGACGCGATAGCGGCGATGATCGACCCGGCGGTCACCGAACGTGCTGCGGCACTGGTGAAGAAGGGAATGCACCAAGACGTTGCCTTACCCGTCGCGGAGGGGCAGAACGCCGCCATGGGCGAGTGCATCCTTCGCCTGTACCGCGACGCCGCCCAGCCGGCCATGGCCGAGCTAGGCCGCAATCTCGAGCGAGCCGCCGCGCGGCCAGGCCTGTCGATCATCGCCACCGAGGACCACCTAGTCGGCACCGACGAGCAGCGGCGCCGCGCAAGCGCGCGCGCTGGCGCTGCGATCGCAGAGCTCGACGGACTGGGCCACTGGTGGTTCACGCAAGACCCGCAACGGGGCGCCGCGACCATCAACGACTTCTGGGCAGGAGTGGGACGAGAGTGATACCCAGAAGATCGCGATCAGCAACAAGAAAGCATGGTGCAGTCGTGCAAGATCCGGATCAGCGGGTCATCATCTGCCGTGCCGCGGACACGGCGTCCCAGGCGGCCATGGACGCCATCGCGTGCGAGGCCGAGCGCCCCCGGCCCCAGGTTCTGTAACCAGCCCGGCAGTGGAGGGTGATCCACACGGACCACCCGCCACGCCCAGGGGATCAACGCGCTGAACAGGTCGTCGATCGCCACGAACTTCACCCGTGGGCGGGCCGCAGCGGCGCCACGCGGGCTGGATATCCAACCCGAACGCGGGCGATCTAGCCTGATGCCGCACTGGCAACGAAGCCGCGCGGATTCCTCAGCCAGAACGCTTACGCATGCGGGCTGCCGCGGTACGGGACGCCTCGGCGCTCTCCGGGAGATTCTGCTGGCATATCCGGCATCCAAGAAGTGGTGGGTCTCATCAGCGGAACGGACTGAAAACACGTCTGGCTGAAGTTTCTAGCCTCCTTCGTCACCCGGGGAATATCGTCACTCCGTGAGGCGTCGAACGGTGCTGAAGCTACCAGTGCTGCTGGCGGCAGGCCCTACGCTGACCCAGCTACCCCGCGCCGCCGCAGAGCCGAGCCGATGGTCGCCTGACCGAGCCAACCGTTGGTATCAAGCGCAAGGTTGGCTCGTCGGCGCCAACTACGTCACCTCAAACGCCATCAACCAGCTCGAGATGTTTCAGGCCGACACCTTCGACCCCCGGCGCATCGATACCGAGCTCGGCTGGGCGCGGTTGCACGGGCTCAACACGGTGCGTGTCTTCCTCCACGATCAGCTGTGGGCCCAAGACTATCGAGGGTTCCAACGACGTCTCGCGCAATTCGTCACCATCGCGGCGCGCCACCGCATCAAACCACTCTTCGTCTTCTTCGACTCATGTTGGGATCCGTTCCCCAAACCGGGGCGGCAACGCGCACCGAAGCCTGGCGTCCACAACTCCGGTTGGGTGCAAAGCCCAGGCGCTGAACACCTCGATGACCTCGACTACCGCCGCACTCTGCGCAACTATGTCGCGGGAGTGTTGAACCAATTCCGCACTGATGACCGCGTTTTGGGTTGGGACCTGTGGAATGAGCCCGACAATCCCGCGCGCGCGTATCGCAAGGTCGAGAGGAAAGACAAGCTGGAGCGTGTCGCCGACCTGCTCTCCCTGGCCTTCGGGTGGGCGCGTTCGGTTGATCCATCTCAGCCATTAACGAGTGGCGTGTGGGACGGCGAGTGGGGAGATCCCCAGCGCCGCAGCGAAATCACTAACATTCAACTGGACAACTCCGATGTGGTCACCTTCCACTGCTATGACGAACCAGCGGCCTTTGAGGCCCGGATCGCGGAACTGTCCCCATTAGGGCGGCCGACCCTATGCACCGAGTACCTCGCTCGGACGCTCGGAAGTACTGTTGACGGGGTCCTGCCAGTTGCGAAGCGGCACAACGTTGGTGCGATTAATTGGGGTTTGGTCGCTGGGAAGACCCAGACCTACTATCCATGGGATTCCTGGGATCACCCATACACGACAGTTCCGAAGCCCTGGTTTCAAGACCTGGTCCAACCCGATGGACGGCCCTACCGGGACACCGAAATTCAAACGATTAGCAAGCTGAGCAGGCTCTAACGTCACCTTTGTGTCGCGCTGGCGAGGCCATCAATCAGTAGTGCTCATCGTCTGCACAACACTGTGTAGGGGCCGCACGGTCGGTTGATCCCAGCGCCGGGAACGGTCGCATCGTCGTAGCGTCAAAAACGACACCACAAATACCAGTGGTGAGTGTTCGGACGGCCAGTACATGGGCTTGCGGGTCCATTCAGCAGATCTCCCCGAGAAAGGCCCCGCGCGTGACCATCTTCATCAACGGTGAAAAACGTTGCCCGGGAACACCAGTTCACGCCCGGGCAATCCACAACTAACGGAAGACATGATGATGGCACTTCTCACGGGCAAGACTGCATTGATCACCGGCGGTTCGACAGGCATCGGGTTGGCCACCGCCAAGCGGTTCGTCGAGGAAGGAGCGTACGTCTTCATCAACGGACGGACTCAGGCCGAACTCGATGCGGCGGTCAAGGAAATCGGCGGGAACGTCACCGGCGTGCAAGGTGATGGCAGTAAGCCAGGGGATCGCGACCGTCTCTACGCCGCGGTGGCCAACAGTGGACGGCGCCTGGACGTCGTGTTCGCCAACGCCGCGGTCATCAACGTCGCAAGGATCGGCCAAGTCACACAAGAGCACCTGCAGAAGGCGCTGCCGTTATTCAACGACGGCGGATCAATCATCCTGAACTCGTCGAACCCGAATGCCGAGGACGACGACGGCATCGGCGTGTACGCAGCGATCACGGCGGCGCTGCGATCAGTCGCCAGCACCTGGGCAAGTGAGTTGCGGGACCGCAAGATTCGCGCCAGCGTGATCGGCCCTGGCGCCACCGAGACGCCCGGCATCAATGCACTCGCTGACGGGCTGAACCCTGGCCCCAACGCCGCCGAGGAGTTCGAGAACTACCAGCGCAGCATTGTTCCGCTGGCCCGCTACGCCACGGCCGAGGAGGTCGCGAACGCGGCGCTCTTCCTGGCCTCGGACCTAAGCAGTTTCACCACGGCCGCCGACATTCCCGTGGTCGACGACGGCATCAACCCTGTCGCCCGCCGCGTCGAGGACCTATCGGCCAACGACCCACAGTTCGCCGCAGCCAAGCCGAGCCCAACGGTCGCCGCCGCCCTTGAGCTGCCTGGGTTGCGGCTGGCGCAGATCGTTCAGACTGCGTTAGAGGGTTACGCAGACCGCCCGGCACTCGGGCAGCGCGCCGTGGAGTTCGTCAAGGACCCAAAGACCGGACGCACCTCTTTGGAGGTGCTCCCCTACTTCGAGACCATCACCTACCGTGAGCTGAGCGACCGCGTCGGCGCGCTGGCGCGCGCCTTGACCAACGAGTCGATGCAAGCCGGTGAGCGGGTTTGCGAGCTGGGCTTCACCAGCGTCGACTTCACCACCATCGACCTGGCGCTAGGCCAGATCGGCGCGGTGGCGGTTCCGCTACAAACGAGTGCGTCGATCACCCAGCTGCAGCCGATCGTGTCCGAGACCGAGCCCAGCGTGATCGCGGCGAGTGTGAACCAGCTGCACGACGCCGTCGAGTTGATCCTGACCGGCCATATGCCCGCCAAGCTGGTGGTGTTCGACTACTACCCCGAGGTCGACGACCAGCGCGAGGCAGTGGAAACCGCCCGCGCGCGGTTGGCTGACACCCCGGTGATTGTCGAGACCCTGGCCGACGTCCTCGACCGCGGGAAGGCACTGCCGCCCGCGCCGCTCGCCGTGCCCGATGACTTTGCCGACTCTGGGGACCCACTGGCCCTGCTGGTCTACACATCGGGCAGCACCGGCGCACCCAAAGGTGCGATGTATCCGCAGAGCAATGTCAGCAAGTTATGGCGCAGGTCCAGGACAAGCTGGTTCGGGGAGAGCGCCGCGTCGATCACTCTCAACTTCACGCCGATGAGCCACGGCATGGGACGCGTCATCCTCTACGGAACGCTCGGCAATGGCGGCACGGCTTATTTCGCCGCCAAGAGTGACCTCTCGACGCTGCTGGAGGACCTCAGGCTGGTGCGGCCCACCGAGTTGAACTTCGTGCCGCGAATCTGGGAGACGCTGTTCAGTGAATTCCAGCGCGAAGTCGATCGACGCCTGGCGACGATGCGGACGAGGGACGAGTCCGAGGAGGAGCCGGGCAATTCAACGCGGCTATCCGACCCCACCGACCCTGCCGCCCGCACGGCCGTCGAATCTTGAGGTCCTGGTCGAGCAGCGGCAGTACCTGCTGGGCGGGCGATGCATCGTCGCGATGACGGGCTCGGCGCCCATCTCCCCGGAGCTGAAGGCCTGGGTTGAATCCCTGCTCGAGATGCATCTGACGGACGGCTACGGCTCCACCGAAGCCGGGATGGTGTTGTTCGACGGCGAAGTGCAAAGTCCGCCGGTCATCGACTACAAGTTGGTCGACGTTCCTGATCTGGGCTACTTCGCCACCGACCGGCCGTATCCGCGAGGCGAGTTGCTGCTCAAGACCGAGAACATGTTCCCCGGCTACTACAAGCGGCCCGAGGTGACCGCCGACGTGTTCGACGCCGACGGGTACTACCGGACCGGCGACGTCGTCGCCGAGGTCGGTCCCGACCGGCTGGTCTATGTTGACCGCCGCAACAACGTGTTGAAGCTCGCGCAGGGCGAGTTCGTCACGCTGGCAAAGCTGGAGGCGGTCTTCGGCAACAGCCCGATGGTCCGGCAGATCTACGTCTACGGCAACAGCGCACACCCCTACCTGTTGGCGGTCGTGGTCCCCACCGACGAGGCGTTGGTCACCTACGACGCAGATGGGTTAGCGACGCTCAAGCCGCTGATTGCCGATTCGTTGCAGAACGTCGCGAAAGAGGCCGGCCTGCAGTCCTACGAGGTGCCGCGCGACTTCATCATCGAGACAACCCCTTTCACGCTGGAGAACGGTCTGCTGACCGGCATCGGGAAGCTGGCGTGGCCGAAGTTGAAGCAGCACTACGGCCAGCGGCTGGAACAGCTCTACGCCGACTTGGCCGAAGGCCAGGCAAATGAACTGCACGCGCTTCGTCAAGGCGGCGCCGACGCGCCGGTTCTGCAAACGGTGAGCCGGGCCGCGGCCGCCCTGCTGGGCACGGCGACCACCGACCTGTCGCCGGATGCCCACTTCACCGATCTGGGCGGAGACTCGTTGTCCGCGTTGACATTCGGCAACCTACTGCACGAGATCTTCGACATCGATGTGCCGGTGGGCGTCATCGTGAGCCCGGCCAACGACCTGCAGGCCATCGCCGACTACATCGAGGGCGAGCGGCAGGGCAGCAAGCGGCCCAGCTTCGCCTCGGTCCATGGTCGCGACGCGGCCGAGGTGCATGCGAGTGACCTCACGCTGGACAAATTCATCGATGCGCCGACGCTGGCTGCCGCGCCAACGCTGCGGCGGCCCAGCGCCGAGGTGCGCGCCGTCCTGTTGACCGGCGCGACCGGCTTTCTGGGCCGATACCTGGCCCTGGAATGGCTGGAGCGGATGGATCTGGTCGACGGCAAGGTGATTGCCCTGGTGCGGGCCAAGTCCGACGAGGATGCGCGTGCCCGGCTGGACAAGACCTTCGACAGCGGGGATCCAAAGCTGTTGGCGCACTACCGGGAACTGGCTGCCGAACACCTGGAGGTCATCGCCGGTGACAAGGGTGAGGCCAACCTCGGCCTAGACCCGCAGGCCTGGCAGCGGCTGGCCGACACCGTCGACCTGATCGTCGACCCTGCGGCCATGGTCAACCATGTGCTGCCGTACAGCGAGCTGTTCGGACCTAACGCGCTGGGCACCGCCGAGTTGATCCGGATCGCGTTGACCAGTAAGCAAAAGCCGTACACGTATGTGTCGACGATCGGCGTGGGCGATCAGATCAAGCCTGCGAAATTCACCGAGGACGCCGACATCCGGGTCGTCAGCCCGACCCGCAAGATCAACGACAGCTATGCCAACGGCTACGGCAACAGCAAGTGGGCCGGCGAGGTGCTGCTGCGCGAGGCCAACGACCTGTGCGGGTTGCCGGTCGCGGTATTCCGCTGCGACATGATCCTGGCGGACACCACGTATTCGGGTCAGCTCAATGTGCCGGACATCTTCACCCGGATGATCCTGAGCCTGGTGGCCACCGGTATCGCACCGGGTTCGTTCTACGAACTCGACGCCGATGGCAACCGGCAGCGTGCGCATGTCGACGGTCTGCCCGTCGAGTTCATCGCCGAGGCCATCTCAACGTTGGGGGCCCAGAGGGTGGCAAGTTTCCAGACCTACCACGTGATGAACCCCTACGACGACGGCATCGGGTTCGACGAGTTCGTCGACTGGCTCATCGACGCCGGGTGCTCCATCCAGCGCATCGGTGACTACGGCGACTGGTTGCGGCGGTTCGAGACCACCCTGCGAGCCCTGCCCGAAAAGCAGCGCAACAGCTCGCTACTGCCGCTGCTGCACAAGTACCAGAAGCCCGAGAAGCCGATCAATGGGTCGACGGCACCGACCGATCGGTTTCCTGCAGCAGTCCAGGGCGCGAAAATGGGCCCGGATAAAGACTTGCCGCACATCACGCCGCAGATCATCGCCAAGTACGTCAGCGACCTGCGACTGCTCGGACTGCTCTGAGGCTCACTCCATGACCGACATCGACCTGAGCGCCCTGGCCGCCGCCCGCGACGGGTCCCAGCCCCTGCGCGTTACCTGGCGACCCCATCGGCCGGGTGTGGTGATGATCAGGGCCTTGCCGCCGGTTCTTGGGCCATCGCGGCGGCCGACGTTTTCGAACTTTGTCGTGCCAACACCGATCCAAACCTTGTGGACCTTCCGGTGACC